>NZ_CP134147.1:152500-1352500 GCF_032163505.1 Streptococcus parasanguinis | reverse complement strand
TTTGTATTTTAAAAATTACAATCTTCTTACAAGTTTGTGAAAAGATTTACAAATGTTATAGGATGGTTTATAATAGAAGAATAAACATTTAGTAGATTTACTGAAAAAAGGAAGGAGAATGGGGATGCTAAATATGAGAAAACCTATCCTATCACTTGTTGGTTTGTTAGCAGTGGCTAGCCTAATCGGATGTCAGGAGGCAAGTCGAAAGAAAGAAGATTCAAAGGAACTAAGTCAAGAACAAATCATTGACAAGGGGCTGGAAGCTTTTGAACACTTGAAAAATGGCAAAATCCATATGGAAGATGAAGTAGTAAAGGTTGTAAATGAGCCGGAAGAGGGAGAGGAGAAAAATGCCACTGTTAAGACAAGCTTTGATGGTTCATTTGAATTGAGGCCGGATTATGTCCGTGGAATTTATACTTCAGCAGAGGGTACACAAGAAATATATTGGCAATCTTCGGTTCCCTTTTATAAAAAAGCAGGTGATTCAATATGGAGGACTGGATATAGTATTCGTGAATATGATGCAGGTATAGGAATCTTCCAAGATGCAATTCGATACTATCAAAAGAATAAAAAGAAAATGACGGTTACGGAAAAAAAGGATGCTTATGTACTTTATTATCAAACAGATGATGTAAAAAATATGATTAGTATCAGTAGACCAATTTTCCTAGGAGGAACTACAGCTTTTTATGGGTTTGCCGACACAAAGGTAAAAGGATATTTCAAGGTTGCTCTTTCAGTTTCTAAGGATAGTTTTAAACCCTTATCAATCACATATACCTCTCATGGCGAAACTGCAAAGAAAACCATGGATTTAACGAGTAAGATCACCTATTCTAACCAAAACACTGGTGTGAGGGTAGAAGAACCTGAAGATTTTGAACAAAATACTGAACATTTCGATTTAAACAATGAAAAAGGATCATAATCATGCAAAATAAAAGAAAAAAATTTCTGATGATATGTGCGATAGCTCTTTGCTTGCCCCTTGTTGCCTGTCAACAGAAAACAACTTCAAGTCTAAAGGAAGAGCAAGCAAGAGCTGTAGCAAGTAAGCATCCACAACAGGGGCCGTCAAAAACAAATGAGGGAGAAGCAAGCTCTGTAGTAGACCAATATATCCAGAGTTTGCGAGAAGCAAAGAGTACAGAATATTCTAGTGGATTCTATAGAAAGTATATTGCGGGTTCTATTTCTAAGCCAGCAGACCAATCCCGCAATGAAATTGTGTATCGTGAAGGTAAAATTCAATTTGATACTCTGACATTGCGTGAAATATACGCTACAGGAAAGAATGACGAGGAGGATCCTGAAAAAGTCAAAGAAAATGAACTTAGAATTGGAAAACCATTTGTAGTTCCAAGTGAATATGTCGTTTATTCACCTGGGAGAGGGACGGTATACTTGGGAGAGTATTCACAGGATCTTTTTCAAAAGGGACCTTGGAAATGGAAATGGAAAAAAGCAACTGATTACAAAGAACCTGAGATTGGTAGAAGTGATGTTTATCTGAAACTCTACGAGGCTTATAAGGATAAATTTAGTATGACTGAAGATAATGGTTATCTATATCTAAAATATAAAGGTGATGCTAAAAAGAATATTCCTTTATTCAATGAGTTAATCCAGACGATGATTGAAAGTAAGTTGTACTCAAATGAAAATAATGATATTCAATCAATCAAACTAGAAATCGAGCTTGTCGCTAAGAAGGAAAAGTCAGAAACTAAAGTTGAAGTGACTCCAAGCGAAGCAAGAATTGTTATTTATACGAAAATAAAGGATTCTAAAAAAGACCAAAGTATTACTAATGAGGACCATTTTGAGTTTGGATACCGTGATTTTAATAAGGTACAGGAAATAAAGCCACCTCATCAATTGGATATGAATGCGATTCAAGAGTAATGAGTAAATAAAAACCATTGGTTCAATTGACCAATGGTTTTTTGCTTTTCTGATTTCTGGTACACACCCATTCTTTACTAATGCCGATGCGATTGATGCATCTCGTCTTTGATGGGACAGGAACACTCGCAGTCTCCGCAGGATCCTTTTCCCTTGAGATAATGGCGAAATCCTAGAAAGGCGAGCCCAAATAAAATGATGGCAATGATAATGGTTGACATGAAAACCTCCTAGATATGAGTGGTGGATAAGTTTTTTAAGCTGATGAGTTGATCATTACTTTGCTGTGGCTTGTGGAAGATGCAGGGAACAAGGATGATGAAAATGATCTGAGCTAGCCCAGTCCTACTAGTTTAGACTTCATCGAGATTAAACACGTGTAAGATTATCTTGTAGTAACCAAAGTTATATTTCTTACTATTGAAATCTTTTCAGATTCATAGCAGGGAGAAAAGGATCGTCAAAAGGTGCGCAAATGCGGGCCTTTTATTTCTTACCTCAAAATATCTATGTCAACCATCCTGCTATTTTTGACAAATATTTTTATTTTTTTGACAAAAATACTTGTCAAAAAGAAAAAGAAGTGTTACAATGTTTTTAGTTGAAAGAAGGAGAGGTTTTCTTATGGGAGCCATATGGATTCTATTTATCCCTTTTCTGGTTATCATTTATGCAAGCTCAGAAAAGAAGATAAAAAGGTTGAACAAACGCATTAGACGATTAGAAAAACAAGTGAAAGGAAATCAAGACATGTCTAGACTTCTAGAAGAATTGAAAGGCCAAACGGTCACTGTTACTGTAGATGGTTTTGGAGCCGAGTATGAAATTTTGGATATTGATGAAGATTGGGTCAAACTGACTCGTGTGAATAATAAACAACAAAGAGAAACCAAATTAGTTCGCATCGAAGATATTCAAGATGTTCAGCTATAGGAGGCGAAAGCCATGATTTTAAAAAATCGATTGAAAGAGCTGAGGGCGCGTGATGGACTCAACCAATCCGAGCTAGCCAAGCTAGCAGGGGTCTCGCGCCAGTCCATCAGTCTCTTGGAACGTGGTGAGTATACACCTTCTGTCATTATCGCCATGACCATTGCCCAGATCTTCAATGAACCAGTGGAGAATGTCTTTAGTCTAGTAGAGGGAGAAGAATAATATGAAAAAGCAACAACAAGAACGATCCGCTCGTTACCGGTTTTGGAGAAATGTCGGAATCATTACAGTTTCCGGCTTGATTGGAGGAGTCATTGGTTTTTTGACAGGCATGTTCGGATCCGAAAAACCCCTTGAAATCCAATCCTTCTTTAGTAAAGAAGGACTCCTTTGGGATTCAATACTTTTGTTTCTTATCGTGTTTATGGTCACGATAGCCTTACTAATAAGCGCGAGAAAAGTCCATCAAAAAATGCTCCAGATAGAAGACGAAGAGGAAGCCTATCACTATGACATCCAGAAGGAAAAACTGTTTGGGTTAGCGACCATTTTTAAAGGAGTCATGATCTTGCCATACTTTTTAGTCATCATCTTTTATAGTCAATGGGTGTATATGGATAGACCTTCCACAGGGCACTTGGCTTTTATCTTTGGAGACTTTACCATGCTCTATCTCTTTCTTGTCTTGATTGCCCTATTTTTCCTATCGGATATCTTCTTTCGCAAGACCTTCCATCTGATTTATGGAAAACCGATTCCCCGCAATGCCAATGCCAAGGAAGTGCGTGAATTTATGATGAGTATGATGGATGAAGCAGAAAAGCAGATTAGCTACGAGGAAAACTATGAAATTATCATTAAGTTAAGCAATTATATCTTGCCGATTTCCTTAATTGCGATATTCTTAGTTGGCATTGCTTTCCATACAGATATCTTGTTAGCATTAGTAGTGGTATCACTGATTTATGTCTATATCTTGGTCTCTCAGTACAAGATTACCAAACGTTATTATAAAGAGTAGAGGAGTCATCCATGTTAGAAATTAGAAATTTAGAAAAAAGCTTTGGGAATAAGCAGGTTCTCTTCGGAGTAGATCTGACAGCTCAACAAGGGCATATCCTTGGCTTAGTTGGGAAAAATGGGGCCGGGAAAACAACTATTTTCCACAGTATCTTGCGCTTTTTGGACTACAGTGGCGAGATTCGCCTAGGTGGCAAAGCGATCACCCAAGAAACCTACAAGGAAATTGGCTATTTGCCAGAAGAACGTAGTCTTATGCCAAAACTCACGATTTTTGAGCAGGTCCGCTATTTGGCTGCCTTAAAAGGAATGAGCACTGCTGAGGTCAAGGAAAAATTACCGACCTGGATGGAAAAACTCCAAGTAAAAGGAAAATTGACCGATAAAATCAAGAGTCTCTCAAAAGGGAACCAACAGAAGGTGCAACTGATCATCACCTTGATCCATGAGCCTAAATTGATCATATTAGATGAACCCTTTAGTGGCTTGGATCCGGTCAATACAGAAGTGCTCAAGCAGGTCATCTTTGAAGAAAAAGAGCGTGGGGCAACCATTATCTTTTCTGACCACGTCATGACCAATGTTGAAGAGTTGTGTGATGATATTCTAATGATCCGTGATGGTTCGGTTGTCCTTTCAGGGCCTGTCCAAGAGGTCCGGAATAGCTATGGCAAGACTCGCCTCTTTGTCTCAAACGACTTTAGCAAAGAAGAGCTAGAAGCCCTGCCACACGTGACCAAGGTCAGCATGACCAAGCAAGGGACGTGGAAGTTGATCTTGGATGATGCATCAGCTGGTCCAGAATTATTTGACCGCTTGACCAATGGCCACTACCTAGCAACCTTTGACCACCAAGCCCCAACTATTGATGAGATCTTTAAACTTGAATCAGGAGTAGAAGTATGAAACAGATGTTTGTCGTAATGAAAGAAACCTATATCAGACAAGTGAAATCATGGAGTTTCCTCTTCATGGTCTTCGGTCCCTTCCTCTTTTTAGGATTGAGCATTGGAATCGGTTATCTGACAGGTTCTTCTACAGATGCCAAAAACCAAGTGGCCTTGGTGACAGAAGTTCCAGCTGTCAAAGAAAGTCTCAAAGGAACTGATGGCTTGACCTTGGACTACAAGGATGAAGCTGCAGCTAAAAAAGCCATCAAGGATGAGAAAGCAGCTGCTTACCTAACGGTCGATGAAAAAGATGGCCAGCTAGAAGCCACTTATGTGGGCGACCAAGCCATGAAAACAGATTTGAAAACCCTTGTCGCTGCGAAATTAAGCCAAGTCCAACAGGGGATCAATATGGCCCGTGCTAATCTAAGCAAAGAGCAACTGACAGCCTTGTCTCAACAGGTTTCTCTGAAAGAAAAAATTGACGAGAAAAAAGAAGGCTTGAAAATGGTGCAAACCATGGTTGCAGGTGGTTTGGGAATGTTGCTTTATATGATTTTGATCTTCTACTCTAGTATCACAGCCCAAGAAGTGGCCAGTGAAAAGGGAACCAAGATCATGGAAGTGGTTTTCTCTAGTATCAAAGCAACCGACTATTTCTTCGCACGCATGCTCGGACTCTTCGGAGTGATCTTTACCCATATTTTTGTCTATGTGATTGGTTTAGTAGCGGTTTGGATCTTTAGAGCAGATATCCCTGTTGTCAAGGATTTTCTCGCTCCAAACTCTCCAATTACCCAACACCTAGCAGAAGCAATCTCGCTCAATACCGTCTTCTTCATTATCCTTGGGATCTTTATGTATGTGGTGCTCTCTGCCTTCTTAGGTTCCACAGTTGCACGACCAGAAGATTCAGGAAAAGCGATTTCGCCACTGATGATGTTAGTTATCTTTAGCTTCCTTGGGGTAACCACCTTGGGAAGTGCCGGTGACGTCTTCTTATTGAAGATCGGTTCCTACATTCCTTTCTTCTCAACCTTCTTTATGCCTTTCCGTACCATCAATGGCTATGCGACTGGTCTTGAATCTTGGGGTTCTTTAGGAATTGCGGTTCTCTTTACCATCGTGGGAACAGTTCTCATTGCCCGTATCTATGCGAGCCTGATCCTTCAGACCGATGACCTCGGACCATGGAAGACCATCAAACGTGCTCTTAGCTATCGCTAATTAGATAAGCCCTCAGTTACAGCTGGGGGCTTTTAGCATGCATTGAAATTTATCAGTGGGCTATTTAAAACGATATTCCTACAGGCTAACATGTATTTTTTATTAAATTATGATATGATGGAGGGGAATAAAGAGAATAGAGAAAAGGACGAATGAGACTCTATATCAAAGGCGATTATACAAAAAGAGTACCTTATGGCTATTTGGAACTAGCTGGTAAAATGTGGTTTCCAGAAGATGAGCAAATTTCTTACTCAAATGCTGGGGACAATGATGCATTGCAAGACGATTTTTCCTTAAATTTATCCCTGAGGAAAGGCACTGCCGATAAGAGATGGTCTAATATCCCCCTAAAGGAAGGAGTACGAAGACTCTTTTCACATCTTGACGAATGTATTGACCTAGAGTTTGAAGATGCATTCGCTACAGACTTCAATGAAAAAGGGAACTATCTCCGCATTTTAACCAAGCATCTGGAAGTTTTAACAGTTGATAAACGAGCCATGTACATTATGGCGCTTGAGATTGCAAAGGTGATTGATGGGCAAATTAGCGAGGATAATAAGAAGACATGGCTAACAGTCGAGGAGTTTAGGAAAAAGCGCGAGGTTATTCTATCTCTAACTTTTGAAGAAGCAAATGAACTAAGTTTGACTGAAATTCAAACGATGGATGTGGTAGACGACCCTCTTTGGGAGGAAGAAGCCAATCGTCGAAAAGAATATATACTAGCACATGGAGGCGATATTTCAGATTTATGAGACTATACATCAAAAGTGATTTTAAGAAAAAAATAACCTTTACGACAAGAGAACTTGTTTGGAAGATGTGGTTTAAAGAACGAAATGGCAAGAAAATAAGTTACTCCAACGTTGGTGATGATGAGATGCTGCAAGATGATTTTTATTTCGGAGCAGAGTTGCGCAAATGGGCTTCAGTTGACGAAAGATGGGATAAGGCTCCTTTTATAATTCCGAGCAATCCTTGGTTGTCCTTGCAATATGAAGATATTGAACTTGAATTTGAACATGCTTTTATTTCCGATGACCGCGAAAAGGGGGAGTTTCTTCGAATTGCCTCAACTCATGTAGATATTTTGACGGTTGACAAACGTGCTTTATACATTATGGCAACTGAAGTAGCATCTGCCATTGATGGTCAAATTAGCGAAGACGGCAAGCAAAGTTGGCTAAGTGTAGAAGAATTTAAGGAATATCACAAGGATGTTCTTTCACTGACTTATGATGAAGCTGTTGAAGTCAGTTTGGAAGAATTAAAGACAATGGTACCGGTAAGAGATCCTCTATGGGAAGAGGAGGAGCGGCTTCGAGAAGAATACATCAAAATCCATGGCGAACGTGTTTATGACGACGAGGAAGACGAATGAGACTCTATATCAAAAGTGATTTTAAGAAAAAAATAACCTTTACGACAAGAGAGTTGCTCTGGAAAATGTGGTTTAAGGAATGGCAGGGTCATCCTATTACATACTCAAACGTTGGTGATAATGAGATGTTGCAAGACGATTTTTACTTTGTAGTAAGCTTTGATAAATGGCGTTTTTGTGACTCAAGATGGGATAGTATCCCCTCTTATGATTTAAACAATCCGTGGAATTCCTATAAATATGAAAATATATCCCTTGAATTTGAAAAAACTTTCATTACAGAGTGGAGAGAACGTGGGGATTATTTACGTATCGCAACTTCTCATACAGATGTTTTAACAGTTGATAAACGTGCGATGTATATTATGGCAGTCGAGGTTGCTGGTGCAATTGATGGAAAAATTAGTTCGGACGGCAAACAGACTTGGATAGATGTAGAGACTTTTAAGGAGTTGCACAAGGATATATTATCCCTAACCTACGATCAAGCAACTGAAATCAGTGTGGAGGAACTGAAAAGTTTGAAACCTGTAGAAGATCCTTTGTGGGATGAAGAAGAACGACTTCGTGAGGAATACATCAAAATCCATGGTGAACGTGTTTATGACGACGAGGAAGAAGATTGAGAATTTATATCAAAGGTGATTATAATAGAAAAGTGCCTTTTGGATACAGAGAACTTGCATGGAAAATGTGGTTCAAGGAACGGAAAGGTCAAAAAATAAGTTTCTCACATGTCGGAGATGATGAGATGCTACAAGATGACTTCTATCTATCTTTACGGTTAGATAAGTGGGGAGCAAGTGGCTCTCGTTGGAAAGAGGTCAAGGTTAAAGGTGGCAGTGCAATTAATTCCCAAATATATGAAAATATTGATTTGGATTATGCAGGAAGTTATGAAAGTGACGGTAGAGAAAAGGGAAAATATCTAAGAATCGCTTCGAATTATCTAGATGTATTAACAGTTGATAAACGAGCTTTGTATATAATGGCACTCGAAATTGCGACTGCGATTGATGGGAAAATTAGTGAAGATGATAAGAAAACATGGCTAACAGTCGAGGAATTCAAGGAAAAGCACCAAGATATCTTATCTCTAACTTTTGATGAAGCGAATGAAATGAGTCTGGAGGAAATTCAGACGATTGATGCTATTGATGATCCCATCTGGGAAGAATTAGATCGAAAACGTGAGGAATACATCAAAATCCATGGCGAACGTGTTTATGACGATGAGGAAGAAGATTGAGAATTTATATTAAAGGTGACTATACAAAAGAAATCCCGTTTGATTACTTAAAACTAGCAAAGAGAATGTGGTTTGGGGAAAAAGATGGAATAGAACCTGACTTGTCGTATGCAGGGTATCTAGATTTACCAATCGAGAAACTTTCTATCCACTTAAAATTAAATAAGTGGATGCATGATAATAGATGGAGTAATGTTCAGATTAAGGAAGGGATAAAATATGATTTTTTATCCCATAAATATGAAGATATAGAGCTAGACTACGAAGATGCTATGATGTCGGACTTTCGTGAGAAAGGTGAATGTTTAAGAATCGCTACTAAGCACCTTGAACTCCTAACCGTTGATAAACGTGCTTTCTATATTATGGCGATAGAAATTGCGACTGCCATTGAGGGTCAAATCAGCGAAGATGACAAAGAGAGCTGGTTAAGTGTGGAGCAATTTAAAAACCGGCATGAAGCTATTCTTTCGATGAGTTATGAACAGGCTAATAAGCTGAGTCTGGAGGAAATTCCATTTATGGATGATGTGAGAGACCCGGTTTGGGCAGAAGATGACCGCAGAAATGAAGAATACATCCGAATCCATGGAGAAGTGGAGTTGGATGACGAGGACGACGAGTGAAACTGTATCTTAAAGGTAACTACGAAACTAACATCTATCAAGCCTGTATGGAATATCCTTGGAAAATGTGGTTCAAGGAACGTAAGGGAGTGCAGGTTGAGTTTTCTTATGCACGTGATGATGACTTCTATTTTAGTGTTAGTTTGGATAAATTTTCTTCAAATGATGAGCGTTGGGGTATGGCTGATTTTAGAGTAGGCAACGATCCTTGGGCGACTTTTAAGCGTGAAAATATAAATTTAAATTTTGAAGATTCCTATGAAAGCGATGGACGAGAAAAAGGAGACTATCTACGAATCATCACGACTCATAAGGATATTCTAACTGTTGATAAGCGAGCTCTCTATATCCTGGCGATTGAAGTGGCAACTGCAATTGACGGTCACATCAGCGAAGATGACAAGGAAACATGGCTGAGTATTGAAGAATTTAAAACAAAACATGCAGATTTGTTGCATTTGACCTACAATGAAGCGGTTGACATTAGCTTGAAAGAGATAGAAGTAATGAAAGCTGTTGATGAGCCACTCTGGGAAGAATTGGATCGAAAGCGTGAAGAGTATATCCGAATTCATGGAGAAGTGGAGTTGGATGACGAGGAAGAATAAGAAATTCCACTTCAACCAGTAAGCTCTCAGTTACAGCTGAGGGCTTTTTGATTTCACATTGACTTTTGCAAGCCTTTTCACTACAATAGAACTACAGAAAAGGAGGCGGACATGAACTATATTGAGTTTGCTGAAAATGAGCGTCTGTCCACGATTGTCCTTGGGATGATGCGGATCAGTCAGATGAGTGAAGACGAGGTGGAGGCCTTGGTGGAGGCAGCCTTATCGATTGGGATCAACACTTTTGATCTGGCAGATATCTATGGCGATGGCCAGTGTGAGGTCCTGCTGGGCGAGGTTCTCAAGCGCCGTCCGGATCTTCGGGACCAGATGTGGATCCAGTCCAAGTGTGGGATTCGCAAAAACGGCTTTACCTATTTTGATTTTTCTAAGGACTATATTTTGGACTCAGTTGATGGCATCCTCGAGCGTATGCAGATTGAACGCTTGGATAACCTCCTCCTTCACCGACCGGATGCCCTCGTGGAGCCGGAAGAAGTGGCGGAAGCTTTTGATCACTTGGAGCAAGCGGGCAAGGTCCGTCATTTTGGGGTATCCAATCAAAACCCCATGATGATGGAATTGCTTAAGACAGCTGTCAAACAACCTCTCAAGGTCAACCAGTTGCAGTTGAGTGCCGCCTTTACACCGAGCTTTGAGGCTGGTTTTCATGTCAATATGGAAGGGCCTAAAGCAGCCGTGCGAGATGGCAGTGTCTTTGAGTATTGCCGCTTAACTGATACGGTGATTCAGGCCTGGTCTGTCCTCCAGCATGGCTATTTCAAGGGGAATTTTGTCGGCAAAGAAGAGTTTGCGGCCCTCAATCATGTCCTTAATGACTTGGCGAAAAAATACCAAGTCACACCGACAGCTATCGCTCTCGCTTGGGTCCTTCGCTACCCAGGTAAGATGCAGGCCGTCATTGGAACAACCAAACCCCTGCATGTCCTTGAAGCAGGGAAAGCAGCAACAGTCACCCTAACGCGCAAGGAATGGTACCAAATCTACTTGGCTGCAGGGAATGATTTGCCTTAGAATCTTGTTAGTAAACCAGATTCCACTCCTATCAGTGGGCTGGTTTTTTGTTTGGTAGTTTTCAGATTTTTCTTGACAAGTCTTTCTTTTTTATGGTATTCTTTATGCAACAAGTGTTGCGCAACGAATGTTGCGTGAAAGGAGTCTTATGCCACCCAAGGTTAAATTTAGTAAAGAGGCTATCATTGGGGCAGCTTTACAATTGGTGAGAGAAGAGGGAATGGCTAGTTTAACTGCTCGAGCATTAGCGGAGAAACTGGGAGCCACACCGAGAGTCATTTTTGGGCAATTTGCCAATATGGCTAAGTTACAGGCAGAGGTTATTGGTGCTGCGGAGATGGTGGTGGTGGAGTATATTCGCAAGGCCTTAGAAGATGAAAAGCCTTTCCGATCTGTCGGGGTTGCTTATATCCTCTTCGCCTCAAAAGAACCCCAACTCTTTCAATTGCTTTTCCAAAATCCTAGCAAAGAGCCGATTCGTCGCTTTCAAGATTTTCTTCCCATGAAGGATCATAGTTACCAATTGATTCTGGATTCGATTGTCGCAGACTATCCTTTGACTGTAGAGGAGGCTAGTCGCTTGTACCAGCATCTATTTATCTACTCGCACGGGATGGCTTCAATGGTTGCTTCTGGCATTTATCAGTTCGGCATGGAAGAAGTGATTGGATTACTGACAGAGGTTTGTCAATCTCTCATCAAAGAAATGGTAGGAAAGAAATGATTCAACTAAAAAATGTGCACAAAAGCTACGGCCAAACCAAGGTTTTAAAGGGGATTGACTTGCAGATTCAAGACCAGGATGATGTGGTTATCCTCGGTCCTTCTGGATCAGGGAAATCAACTCTCTTAAATGTGCTGTCAGGATTAGAAAAGGTAGACGAGGGGCATATCCTCATTCAAGGACAAGATTTATCGCAACTCACGGATGCTCAATTGACGGCCTTTAGACGGGAGAAGATTGCCTTTATTTTCCAGCAGTATTATCTATTGCCTAATCTAACGGTCAGACAAAATGTAAAAATGGGTGCTGACCTGGCAAACAATCATGATTTTTTGCAGATCATCGAGGATTTGGGGCTTGGCGATAAGCTGGACAAGTATCCGAGTGAATTGTCGGGTGGGGAACAGCAGAGAGTCTCCATTGCTCGGGCCTTGGCCAAAAAGCCAGAGATTCTCTTCTTGGATGAGCCGACGGGTGCCCTCGATGAAGAAACAGGGCGCAAGATTCTCGACTATATCTGGGAACTGAAGGAAAAGCTGGGCTTTACCCTCATCATGGTGACGCACAACCAAAATATTGCGGATATGGCCAGAACCATCATTCGTGTCAATAGTGGCAAGATTACCCAAGTTGTGACCAATGATCAACCTCAGACTGCTTATGAGATTGGATGGTAAGCCATGTTTTCAGTAAAAGATATTCGAAAATTAGTTGTCGTCAGTATCATTGGGGCCTGTGCGGTCTTTGTGGCCAATCTCTTCTTGAATTTTTACCTGGATATCGAGCAGTTGGAGATTTCTAAAACCAATCCCATGATTCAGACCTACTATGATGCCCAGGTATCGCTTTCTTGGATGGTGGCCATGGTCAGTGGGGTCGTCTTGTCCTTGACGTCGATCCTTCTCATGTGTTTTTATATCAAACAATTTGTCGATGACCACAAGGAACAATTAGGGATATTAAAGGCTTTGGGATACAGCAATGGCCAGTTGGCTAAACGATTTTGGGCCTTTGGACTTAGTTTTGGAGCTGGAGCGCTTCTTGGCTATTTCGCTTCTTTTCTTATGATGGGTCATTTTTATGACTTTCGAAATGAGAAGGGGATTCTGCCAGAAATCACCATTCATTTTCACTGGCAGCTCTTGCTTGCTTTGGTAATGCTACCAACGACCTTCTTTATGGTTCTCGCGATTGGTTATGCTAGAAGACAACTCCAAACCCCGGCTCTTCGATTATTGAAAAAGTCCCCAAGTCCTATCAAGGTCAAAAGGAGAAAGAGGGTTCCTAAGAAAGAGAATGGCTTCTTAAAAGAGCTGTCCTCATCACTGATTTGGGGGAGAAAATCGATCTTGTTTTTTGTGGTCTTTGGCTCCATGTGTTTTGCGGCCATGGTTCAATTGTCCTTTGGCCTCAGGGATTACACAGATGATATCATCCAAACCATGATGATCATGATTGGCTTAATCCTCTCTTTCTCGATTCTCTTTTTGTCATTGGGGATTGTGGTCTCAGAAAGCCGCGAAACCTTGGCTCTTATGAAGGCTTTTGGCTACACCGATCGTGAATGCCAAAGTCATATTCTCGCTCCCTATCGTTTCTGGGCTTATCTAGGATTTGTTCTTGGGACGGTTTACCAATACGGTATCATGGAGATTTTGATCGGTGTGATCAAAGATACGGTTCCTGAAAAGATTGAGCATCACTTTGATGGGAATGTGTGCTTTTGGACCTTGCTTGGTTTTGCGGTGGTTTATGAAAGCCTCTTTTATCTATCCAACAGAAAACTCCAAAAACAAACCATCAAAGAAGTGCTCTTAGCAGAATAAATAGAAAAGAGAGTGGGACAGAAATCGGTCATTCGTTAGAATTCGATTTCGTCGTCCCACCTCCGCACAGTTGAGTAGGGCTGTAAAAGCTGATAAAATCAGCGTAGTATAGCCCACTCAGCCACTGCGTCTTGCTCGACAATCCAAAAACAATTGAGAGGCTAGGACTTTTGTCCCAGCCTCTTTTGTACTGGATAAACAGAAAAACGGATGCTGTCTAAAAATCTTGCATTTTTTTGCAATTTAGGTTACAATGAAGACTATAAAAAATGCGTAATCCCTAGGGTCTTTCCCTCAGGGAATTTTGTGTGTTTTGACCTATTTTTCAGTGGAAAAAAGCTTTGCTTCTACTGCAGAAAAAAGTATGAAAAACTATGGAGGTAATAATGATTCGATCCTTAATTTCCGAGATCAAAGAATTCAAGAAGCCATCGATTTTGGCTTCCTTGTTCATGGTCTTTGAAGTCATGTTTGAGATTTCGATTCCCTTTGTCATGGCGAGTCTTTTGGACCAAGGTGTTCAACAAAGAAACATGAACAATATTTTGTTTTACGGTGGGCTCATGCTGGTCTGTGCCTTTTGCTCCCTCTTTTGTGGGATGCAGTCTGCCCGTTATGGCGCCTATGCATCGGCTGGTTTTGCTAAAAACCTTCGTCGGGCCATTTTCAAAAAGGTTCAAACCTTCTCATTTGAGAATATTGATCAGTTCTCATCAGGTGGGTTAGTCACTCGGATGATGACGGACGTGACCAATGTGCAAAATGCCTATCAAATGGTGATCCGGATCTGTGTACGGGCACCGCTCAATTTGATCTTTGCCATTGTGGCTTGTTTCTTGATCAATCCAGAAATGGCCATGATCTTTGTCTATGTGACCATCTTTTTGGCAGCTGTCTTAAGCATCATCATGAAGATTGTTTATCCACTCTTCACAGAAGTATTTGAAGCTTATGACAATCTCAACAACAGCATTCAAGAAAATATCACCAATATGCGGGTGGTGAAGTCTTACGTTAAGGAAGCAGATGAAACGGTTAAATTCAAGAAGGCTTCGCGTTTGATTTATAACATGTTTATGAAGGCTATCCGTGTCGTTGTCTTGAGTAGCCCAGCTATGATGCTTTCCATGTATGCTTCTTTCCTTTTGATTTCTTGGATCGGGGCTCATCTGATCGTTGGTGGCCAACTGTCTACTGGGAATTTGACCTCCATGTTTAGCTACACCATGACCATTCTCATGTCGCTGATGATGTTTATGATGATTTTTGTCATGTTGTCAATTTCCATGGCCTCAGTCGAGCGGATCAATGAAGTCTTGACGACCAAAGCGACCATTGTCTCTCCGGAAAATGGAATTAAAGAAGTCGCAGATGGATCCATCAACTTTGAGGATGTGACTTTTGCCTATACCGATGAAAATGGGGATAAGACCCATGTCTTGCAAGGCATTAATCTTTCCATTCGTTCAGGGGAAGTGATTGGGATCTTGGGAGGAACAGGATCAGGGAAATCAAGCTTGGTTCAGTTGATTCCTCGTCTCTATGATGTCGAGTCTGGTCGGGTGACAGTAGCGGGCCACGATGTCAAAGAATACGATCTGGATTCCCTTCGTAAGCAAGTGGCCATGGTTCTTCAGACCAATGTCCTTTTCTCTGGTACGATTAAAGAAAATATGCGCTGGGGAAATAAGGATGCGACGGATGAAGAGATCATCGCAGCTTGTAAGATTGCGCAAGCCGATGAATTTATTCAAGATTTCAAAGAGGGCTATGACACTATGATTGAGCGTGGGGGATCCAATGTCTCAGGTGGCCAACGCCAGCGTCTCTGTATCGCGCGTGCCCTTCTCATGAATCCGAAGATCTTGATCTTGGATGATTCGACTTCGGCGGTCGATACCAAGACAGATAGTTTGATCCGTCAAGGATTGGCAACCAGCTTGAAAGAGACTACCAAAATCATCATTGGTCAACGGATTTCCTCTATTCAAGATGCAGATCGCATCATCGTGATGAATGATGGCCAAATCGATGCCATCGGTCGTCACGAGGAATTGCTTGCGACCAATGCCATCTACCAAGAAGTATATGAAATGCAAACACAAGGGAAAGGAGAAGCAGATGAAAACTAAGAAAAAAGCAAATCTAGGCTCTATCCTTCGCCTGCTCGACTTCCTTTGGAAAAACTACAAGGTATCCTTGATTGTTTCCTTTATCTTAATCATTCTATCGTCTCTTGCGACGGTTAATGTGACAGCTTCGATTCAGTCCTTGGTCGATGTCTATGTGGAGCCTATGCTGACAAGCAATAGCCATGATTTTGGACCGCTCTTGTCCTTCTTGACACGGGTTGGTTTGATCTGTTTGATCGGGGTACTTGCCAACTATGGATTTACCTTGATTATGGCGACTGTTTCACAAGATTCACTTAGAAGTCTTCGAAATCAGTTGTTTGCCCGCATGCAAAAACTGCCGGTACGTTACTTTGATACCCACCAACACGGGGACATCATGTCTATCTATACCAATGATATTGATGCTCTTCGCCAAGCGATTGAACAATCCATTCCTCAACTCTTATCCTCAGCGATTACCATCCTTGGGGTAACGATTACCATGCTGACGGTTAGTCCACTCTTGTTCTTGATTGTTCTCTTCATGGTTATCGTCATGGTCTTTATCATCAAGGATGTTTCTGGCAAGTCAGGTCGTTACTTTGGCGCCCAACAAAAGAACTTGGGGATTGAGAACGGCTTTATTGAAGAAATGATGTCTGGTCAAAAAGTGGTCAAGGCCTTTGTGCATGAAAGAGAAAGCATTGAGGATTTTGATCGGATCAATGACCAACTCTTTGAGTCTTCGTACCAGGCCAACCGCTATGCCAATGTTCTCATGCCAATTCTTGGGAACTTGGGAAATGTTTCCTTTGTTCTGACAGCCTTGATCGGGGGACTCTTTGCGCTAAACGGCGTCGGTGGTTTAACCATTGGTGGTCTTATGGCCTTTCTGCAATTGAACCGTTCCTTTACAGGTCCGATTGCCCAGGTCTCTCAACAATTGAACTTTGTCCTCATGGCCTTGGCTGGTGGAGATCGTGTCTTTGATCTCTTGGATGAAGAAGAAGAAGTCGACCAAGGAAAAGTGACGCTGGTCAATTATGAACTGGTCGATGGAGAAATGGTCGAAACTGATCAGAAAACCAACAAATGGGCTTGGAAACACCCACGTCCAAATGGGGATTACCAGCTTGTTAAGATGGTTGGAAATGTGGTCTTTGATGATGTTGATTTCTCTTATGATGGGAAGAAACAAATCCTTCATGGCATCAACTTGTACGCGGATAAAGGTCAAAAAGTGGCCTTTGTCGGAGCGACTGGTGCAGGAAAGACAACCATCACCAACTTGATCAACCGCTTCTATGACATCCAGTCAGGAATGATCACCTATGATGGAATCGATATTAAATTGATTGAGAAAGATTCTCTTCGTCGTTCCCTCGGAATCGTTCTTCAAGATACCCACTTATTCACTGGTACGATTGCGGAAAACATCGCTTACGGTCGTGCTGATGCAACACGGGAAGAAATCCTTGAAGCAGCTCGAATTGCCAATGTGGATTCCTTTGTCAAGCACTTGGATCAGGGCTATGAAACAGTCTTGACGGATGATGGGGCTGGCCTATCTAATGGTCAACGACAATTGATCGCCATTGCCCGTGCAGCCCTAGCCAATGCGCCTGTTTTGATTCTGGACGAAGCGACGTCTTCTATTGACTCACGGACAGAGAAGATGGTGCAAGAAGGGATGGACCGCTTGATGGAAGGCCGGACAGTCTTTGTCATTGCCCACCGTCTATCGACAATTGTCAATTCCGATGTGATCATGGTGATGGACCACGGACGTATCATCGAACGAGGCAACCATGCTTCCTTGATGGCAGAACGTGGCACCTATTACCGCCTCTACACCGGTGGACTTGAAATTGATTAATAATAAAAAAAGCTTGAGCGTTGGCTCAGGCTTTTTGCTTATTTCTCAAGTAATTCTTGGATCAAGTCTTCCATGGCAGCTGGCTCTGTTTTGGAGGAGAAGCGTTGGGCGACTTGGCCTTGTCGGTCGATGACAAATTTTGCAAAGTTCCATTCGATGCGTTTGCCTAGTGGCCCGGCTACTTGGTTTTTGAGCCAGTCATAAAGAGGAAGGGCTTCTTTACCATTAACCTTGGCTTTAGCGAATCGTGGGAAGGTGGTCTGGTAGTTGAGGCTACAGAAGCTATTGATTTCATCTGCAGTTCCTGGTGCCTGCCCCATGAATTGGTTGCAGGGAATGTCTAGGATTTCCAGCCCCTTTTCCTGGTAGCGCAGGTAGAGATCTTGCACTCCTTGGTATTGCGGGGTCAAGCCACAGCCTGTTGCTGTATTGACCACGATGAGGACCTTACCTTGGTAGTGAGAAAGGGGAATCTCCTCTCCTTGTTGGTTTTCTAAAGAAAAATCATAAATGCTGGTCATAGGTGGTATCCTTTCTGTCTCTTCAACTTTTATTGTAGCACAAATCTCCTAAAATGGGGCCAAGAGGAGCATGACTTCTTGCTTTAGTCCCTCCTGTGAAAATGATATAATAAGAAGATAACAAGCTCTCAAGAAAATGCCAAAAGGAGAACGGATCGGATGAAATTACTCTATACGGATGTTCGGACCCCCTTGACCCAGGTCCTGACACAAGAAGCCGTAGGGTTAGTAGAACAGGGCAAGCGTGTGTTTTACATTGCGCCCAACTCTCTTTCCTTTGAAAAAGAAGCCAAGGTTTTGTCCTATTTAGAAGGTCAGGCTTCTTTTGCCATTACCGTCACGCGCTTTGCCCAAATGGCCCGTTATTTCATCCTGAACCAGGTCTTTGAGGAGCAACCCTTGGATGATATCGGTCTCGGCATGCTATTTTTTAAAGCTCTTTCCCAGATGAAGGAGCAGGATCTCAAAGTTTATGGGGCCCTGCGTAAGGATCCTCAGTTTATCCAGCAACTGGTCCAGCTCTATCATGAATTACAGACAGCCCAGATGGATTTTACCGATTTGGAGTTGCTCGAGGAAGCTGAAAAAAGAGAGGACCTCTTGGCGATTTTTGAAGCGGTCTCTGAGATGCTGGTCCAGCACCAGTATGAATCCCAGTCCAAGATGGCCTTTTTCCTCAATCAGGTCGAAGAAGGGCAGCTGGAAGAGCAATTACAGGATGTGGCGATCGTTGTCGATGGCTTCACGCGTTTTTCTGCAGAAGAAGAGGCTTTGATTAGTCTCCTTCATCGAAAAGGAGTGGAGATTGTCATCGGGGTCTATGCCAGTGAAAAAGCCTATCGAGCAAGCTTTAGAGAGGGCAATCTTTACCAGGCTAGTGTTGACTTTCTCCTTCAGCTGGCTAAGACTTTTGAGGTACAGCCTCAGTATTGTGGGCAAGCGATTGAAGACTCCTTTAGTCGCATTACCCGCATGCTAGAAGCGCGCTACGATTTTTCACAAGTTGAAAATGAGCTCAAGGAGCACGACCGAACAGCGGTTCAACTCTGGCAAACCAATACGCAAAAGGAAGAGTTGGAATTTGTCGCTAAATCGATCCGTCAGCGTCTTCATGATGGGGCACGCTATCGGGATATTCGGGTCTTGTTAGGCGATGTAGAAGCTTATCAACTGCAACTCAAGACCATTTTTGACCAGTATCAGATTCCCTTTTACTTGGGACGAAGTGAAGCTATGGTCCACCATCCCTTGATTCAGGTCATTGAATCATTAGGTCGGATCAAGCAGTTCAATTACCAGACAGAAGATGTCATCAACTTGTTAAAAACGGGTCTGTATAGTGATCTGACGCAAGCAGAAGTTGATGCTTTTGAGCAATACCTTGGCTTTGCGGAAGTAAAGGGTGCTACAAAATTTCACAAGCCTTTTACTAGCAATCGTCAGGGCAAGTTTAATTTGGAAAAGCTCAATACTCTCCGGGAACGCGTCGTCGAACCTCTAGCCCTCTTCTTTTCACAGCGCAAACAAAAGGTTACCCATCTCTTAACCGCCTTTACAGAGTTTCTGCAAGAGGCTCAACTTTCTCAGAATCTCCAAGCTTTGATCAAGGATCTAGCCTTGGAGGAGCAGGAGCGCTATGACCAGGTCTGGAAGGCCTTCCTTCATGTCTTAGAGGAGTTGAATGTGGTCTTTGAGGACCAAGAGCTGACCGTAGATGACTTTCTAGCTCTCCTCTTATCGGGGATGCAATTGTCACAATACCGGACAATTCCTGCTACGGTCGATGTGGTGATGGTTCAGTCCTATGACTTGATTGAACCCTTGACAGCCCCTTATGTCTACGCGATCGGGCTGACCCAGGAGCGTTTTCCAAAGATTGCTCAGAACACCTCTCTACTCAGTGAAGAAGAACGACAACAGCTGAATGAGGCCACCCAAGAAGGAGCAGAGCTCCAGGTGGTGACCAGCGAAAATCTCAAGAAGAATCGCTTTGTGGCGGTTTCGCTACTCAATGCAGCCACCAACCAACTGGTCCTATCGGCCCCTAGCTTGGTCAATGAAACGGAAGATAGTGTCTCTCCTTACCTTCTAGAATTGGCCAAGGAGCCCATTGCCATCGAGTGGACGACCAAACAAGCGCAAGCTTCGAGTGATGACATCGGGACCTACCGAGCCCTCTTAGCGCGCGTGATCGAACTCCATCAAGAGGAGATCACGAGTGAGCTGTCTGCTGAAGAAGCCAGCTTTTGGGGTGTGGCCGTGCGGGTCTTGCGAAAGAAATTGCAAGCGGAAGGCATTCAGATTCCTCAGATTTCAACGGAATTGAAGAGTCGCCAGCTCCAGTCGGATACGCTTCAAGCGCTCTACCCAGAGGGCAAAGCCTTGACCTTATCTGCTTCTGCCTTGAATGAATACTACAAGCACCAGTATGCTTTTTATCTGCGCTATGTCTTGGGCTTACAAGAGGATGAGACGATCCGGCCAGACGCCCGCAGTCATGGGAATTTCTTGCATCGGATCTTTGAAAGGGTCTTAAAAGATAGCTCCGATCAAGCTTTTGATCAGCGCTTAAGCGAGGCGATTCGAGAAACCAGCCAAGAAGCAGAGTTCCAGCAATTGTATGGAGAAAATGGAGAGACCGAGTTTATTCGCAACTTGCTTCTTGATACCGCTAAAACAACGGGGCGTGTCCTCGCCCAGCAAAATGGCATCGAGACCATTGGTGAGGAGACCCTCTTTGGTGGAAGCACCCACACCTCTTATCCATTGTCCGATGGCAGGCTCTTACAGTTACGAGGCAAGGTGGATCGCATTGATCAATTGAGAGATCACGGAGCCCTCGGAGTCGTTGACTACAAGTCCAGTCTGACGCAATTCCACTATGACAAGTTCTTTAATGGCCTGAATTCTCAATTGCCAACCTATCTTTCTGCCATTCAGGATCTGAAGGAATACCAAGCGGAGCAAGGGATTTTCGGAGCCATGTATTTGGAAATGGGAGATCCCCTAGTAGATCTGAGAAAGACCAAGACAGTCGAGGACGCCATCAACCAAACTATGAAAAGTCAACAGTACAAGGGACTCTTTATGGCGGATCAGGCGCCTTATCTGGGCGAGGCCTATGATAAGAACAAGGCCATGATGCTGAGTAAGGAAGAGCTGGACTTGCTCCTCTTGTACAACGCTTATCTCTATAAAACAGCAGCAGAAGGGATCCTCAAGGGGCAATTTGCCATCAATCCCTATAGTGAAAATGGGCGCAATATCGCACCATTCGTGGAGCAGTTTAAATCCATCACAGGATTTGAAGCGGATCGTCACCTAGGTCAGGCACGGTTCTTGACCAAACTAGACCAAAAAGGAATACGCGGTGAAAAGGTGAAAGCCGCTTGGATCGAGAAGATGAAGGAGGTCTTGAACAAATGATCAAACAAGCATTTTTGACAAGAGAAGAAATCAAGGCCCTCCAGGTCCAAGAGGCAGCTTCTACCAAAGAGCAAAAGCGGACGCCAGAACAGATCGATGCCATCTATAGTTCGGGGACCAATATCCTGGTGTCGGCCTCTGCTGGATCAGGAAAGACCTTTGTCATGGTGCAGCGGATACTGGATCAGATGCAGCGTGGCATTTCGATTAAGGAGCTCTTTATCTCAACCTTTACGGTCAAGGCAGCAGGGGAGCTTAAGGAGCGTTTGGAAAGTGAACTTGGAAAAGCCCTGCAAGCGAGCGATGACCCAGAGCTCAAGCAACACCTGGCCCGTCAAATCGCAGATGTCGCCACCAGCGATATCGGAACCATGGACTCTTTTACCCAAAAGGTCCTAACGCGCTATGGCTATTTGCTTGGGTTGGCACCCCAGTTTCGCATTTTTCAAAACGCTAGTGAGCAACGCCTCTTACAAAATGAAGTCTTTCAGGCTGTTTTTGACCGCTATTACCAGGGGGAAAACCAAGAAGCCTTTGTGCAGATGGTCAAGAATTTCACGGGGCAGCGCAAAAATTTGACCTTGTTTAAAGAACAGGTCTACCAGATCTATGACTTTCTTCAGTCGACCAGTGATCCGGAGAAATGGCTGGAGGAGCATTTCATAAAAGGCTATGAGGAGACCGATTTTGACCAGGTGGAAGGCGATCTGATGGAGAGCATCCAGCAGGCCCTTTATGAGGCAGAAAGCTTTTTTGCCTTTCATTTGTCCAATGAAGGCCAAGCATTTGGTAAGGCCAAATATTTGGAAGCTGTAGAAGAGGTGCTCGATCAGATTGGAAGCCTGACAGGTCGCACCAATAAAGAGCAATTGACCTCTGTCCTAAAGGCGGTCGTCGCGATTAGCCGGGGTTCAAATGGGGGAGCCTTGACCAACAGAGCCCGTAAGGAAGAGCTGAAAGAGCTAGTTACGGCTTATAACCAGGATAAAACCATACATATCAACCGCCTCAGAGACTTGGAAAATCAGCTCTATCAGCTGGAATTTCAACAAACCTTCCACCAAGAAGAAGGCCCCATGCTCTCCTTGCTGCGGGACTTTATTAGAGACTTTGCTCGCGCTTATCTGGAGCGAAAAATCCAAGAAAAAGCTTATGAATTTGGGGATATCAGTCATTTTGCAATTCAAATTTTAGAGCAATTCCCAGAGGTGAGACAAGCCTTTCAAGAGCGCTATCATGAGGTCATGGTCGATGAGTACCAGGATACCAACCACACCCAAGAGCGGATGTTGGACTTGCTGTCAAATGGCCACAATCGCTTTATGGTGGGTGATATCAAGCAATCGATTTACCGCTTCCGTCAGGCAGATCCACAGATTTTTAATGATAAATTTAAAGCCTACCAAGAAGAAGGGGCGAAAGGGCGGTTGATCCTCCTCAAGGAAAATTTCCGTAGTCATGTGGAGGTATTGGATGCGACCAATGATGTCTTTCGCCATTTGATGGACGAAGAGGTGGGCGAGATTGACTACAATCAAACCCACTATCTGGTCGCAGGAAGCGACAAGCAGCGGATGGCCTTGCCACAACATCGGGCAGAATTTTTGCTCTATGATGGCAGCCAAGACCAGGAAGAAAAGACCGAAGACGAGGAAGCTTCCCTTGGAGTCGAGACGATTTCCAAGGGAGAAATTCTCCTAGTCATCAAAGAAATTTTACGTCTCCATCGGGTAGAAAAAGTGCCCTTTAAAGAGATCACGCTTTTAACGGCGACTCGAACGCGAAATGATGCGATACTGGAAGCTTTTGACCAATACCAGATCCCGATTGTGGCAGATAGCGGACAGGCGCATTATCTTGAGTCACTGGAAGTGATGGTCATGTTGGATACCTTGCGGACCATTAACAATCCCTTGCATGATTATCCCTTGGTTGCTCTCATGAAATCCCCCATGTTTGATTTTGATGAAGATGAATTGGCACGGATTTCCTTGCAGACCCTTCCAGAGCAAAAGCAACTGCCCTTCTACCACAAGGTCCAGTTAGCCCTTGAGAAGACTGCAAAGCATGCAAATCTGATTGATGCCAAGCTCTCAGCTAAAATCGAGAACTTCCTCCAGGTTTTATCTACTTGGCGCGCTACTGCCAAGACCTCTTCGCTCTATGATTTGCTGTGGAAAATCTATGAGGATCGTTATTACTATGACTATGTCGGGGCCCTTCCAAATGGGGCCCAGCGCCAGGCCAACCTCTATGCCTTGACGCTTCGGGCCAATGATTATGAAAAAGCCAGCTTTAAGGGCTTGTCGCGCTTCATTGCCATGATCGACAAGGTGATCGAAAATGAACACGATTTGGCCAGCGTCCCTCTTGCAGCACCCAAAGATGCCGTCCAGCTCATGACCGTCCATAAGAGTAAGGGGCTGGAATTCAAGTATGTCTTTCTTCTCAATATGGACAAGACCTTTAACCGTAAGGATCAATCAGGACCGATTATCCTCAGTCGCCAAAAAGGGATTGGCTTTAAATATGTTGCGAACCTGCCGGTTGAGACAGAAAATCCAGCTGCTCCAAAATCCATTCGCCTGCAGATCGAAACGCCTTGCTACCAACGGAACGTGGAAGAAACAAAATTGGCTACAATTTCTGAGCAGATGCGTCTTCTTTATGTCGCTATGACACGGGCCGAGCTCAAGCTCTATCTGGTTGGAAAAGGCCGTGAGGACAAACTGCGCGATACCGATTGGGGGACCAGTCGTAATGGCAAATTGGATCCGGAAAAACGAAAAGAATGGACCTCTTATCAGGACTGGCTCTTTGCCATTCAAGATGTGTTTACCAAGAATACTCTGGCCTATGACACGCGTTTTGTGACAGACGAAGACCTGACACCAGACCAGCTGGAACCGCTAGAGAAGGAGAAGGATTCCCGCCTGGATCAGCTCAAGGATGTCCGTCAGTCCGAGGATATTCGTCGGGCCTTGGATATCTTGGAAAATGTTGATCGGATCAATCAGCTCTATGCTCCGGCCATTCATTTGCCAAGTGTCCGTACCCCTAGTCAGATCAAGAAATTCTACGAGCCAGTCATGGATGCCAATGGCGTCCAGATTATGGATGCAAAGACTGTGACGCCTGACTTTGAGCTTCCAACTTTTGGTCAAGAAAAAGCCGTGACAGGAGCCCAAGTCGGTAGTGCTGTCCATGAACTCATGCAGCGCATGCCGCTTGAAGAAGAAATCACGTTGGATACACTGCGTCAAGCCTTGGAGCAAGTTCAAGCAGAGCCAGCGGTCAAAGCCCGCATCAAGCTAGAGGCCATCCTTGCTTTCTATGAGACACCTTTGGGGGCCTTGCTTCAAAAAGAAGCCCCACGAGTCCGTCGCGAAGCTCCCTTTGCCATGCTGAAGAAAGATCCAGCCAGTGGAGAGGACTTCGTCGTGCGGGGGATCTTGGATGGTTACTTGGTGCTAGAAGATCGGATCCTGCTCTTTGACTACAAGACAGATCACTACAAGGTTCCTAGCCAATTGGTCGTACGTTACCGGGATCAGCTCGATCTCTATGCAGAAGCTCTTCGTCGTTCTTATGGCAAAGAGCAAGTAGAAAAATACCTGGTGCTTCTAGGTGGCCCCCATCTAGAAGTGGTGAAAGTGGAGTAAATCATGGCAATTGCACAGGAAAACATCGAACGGATCCAAAGAATGGAAGGTTATTTGAATGACTATGCCAAAACTTTGGAAGAAACCAAAAAAGCAGTGGATCAGCTAAGAGAGCATCAAGAAAGCTATATCCAACTGCGCGATTATTATAGTAGTCAGGCCTATTTTGATGATTTAGACTTGTCCAATCAGGCTGACTTTCCAGAAGATCTACCATGTGGTGTCTTGTCCGAAGATGTCGTCTATGATTTATTAGACGAGCATTTTCAGATGGGAGTCGAACTCTTGGAGATCGCAACGAAGATGATCAAAGAACGGTGAATTCATTCTTTATATTTTATCTTTCCTTAGGTGACGGCGGACGCTAGCGAACTTCTACGAAGTTCCATAGCTAATTATTGAGCCTAGGGTCTCAATAATTCCGAGTACCTGAAACAGCTCCTGTTTCAGGTACTTTTGTCACTGCGGAAAGAAAAATATGTAAATGATGACATAGAGAATTGTGGGATTACTTGACTAATTCATTGGATATTTCGACTGACTTATTAAAATGTAAAAGCAACTAACAGATACAAAAAAAGCCCCGGTTGCCCGGAGCTTTTTGAATGATTAGTGTGAGACACGGCGACGTGCTGCTTTTTTGCGGTTTTCTTCGATGAAAGCTGCTTTTTGTTCTTCTGGTTCGATTACTTTTTTCTTGAATGTGTAAACTGCACCTGCGACAGCAGCAACTGTACCAGCAACACCAGTAACAAAACCTTTACCAAATCCTTTAGCCATGAGAATTTCTCCTTTTCTGAACTTTAAATATTTATGTTATAATATATGGTAACGAAAAAACGTGAATTTTGCAAGGAAAAACGATGAAAACCAAGATAATTGTGATTGTGGGACCGACCGCTGTTGGAAAGACAGCTCTTGCGATCGATTTAGCACAAGCTCTCAATGGTGAAATCATTAGTGGCGATAGTCAACAAGTCTATCGCAAGCTGGATATTGGAACAGCCAAGGCGACACCAGAAGAGCAAGCTGCAGCTCCCCATCATTTGATTGATGTGCGGGAGGTGACCGAGTCTTACTCGGCTTTTGATTTTGTAAGAGAAGCCAAGACTGCCATTGAAGAGATCACAGCCCGAGGTAAGCTTCCTATCATTGCAGGTGGGACAGGCCTTTACATCCAAAGTTTGCTCGAAGGTTATCATCTAGGTGGTGAAGTTCCTCATGAAGAGATTCTGTCCTATCGCGCCCAATTGGACTTGTTGTCGGATGAAGACTTGTACCAAAGGGTAGCGGAGCAAGGACTTGTGATTCCTCAGCTCAATCGCCGTCGGGCCATGCGGGCTCTTGAAATTGCTCATTTTGGGCAGGACCTCGCAAACGAAGAGACCGATTATGAACCCTATCTCATTTGTCTAGATGATGATCGATCCTTGATCTATGATCGCATCAATCGCAGGGTTGATCGCATGCTAGAGGAGGGCTTGCTGGATGAAGCTCGGTGGCTCTATGATGACCATCCGGAGGTTCAGGCAGCTAAAGGGATTGGCTACAAGGAACTCTTTCCTTACTTTAAGGGAGAGCAGAGCCTTGAGGAAGCCAGTGAGATCCTCAAGCGCAATACGCGTCGTTTTGCCAAACGCCAGCTGACTTGGTTTCGAAATCGAATGGAAGTAAAATTTTACGCCATTTCTGCCCCCCACTTCAAGGAGCAGGTTCTTGCAGATGTAAAGGAGTTTTTACAGCATGATTGAAACAGAAAAAAAACAAGAACGCATCCTTTTGGTCGGTGTGGAACTTCAAGGCATGAACAATTTTGATATGTCAATGGAGGAGTTGGCGAGCCTGGCTAAAACAGCTGGTGGGGATGTCCGGGGCTCCTACACACAAAAGCGGGAGAAATACGATACCAAGACCTTTGTCGGCTCAGGAAAACTAGAAGAAATCGCTCAAATGGTCGAAGCAGATGAGATTACGACCGTGGTGGTCAATAACCGCCTGACCCCCCGTCAAAATGTTAACTTAGAAGAAATCCTTGGGGTTAAGGTCATTGACCGGATGCAGTTGATTTTAGATATCTTTGCCATGCGGGCTAGGAGTCATGAAGGCAAGTTGCAGGTACACTTGGCCCAGCTCAAATACCTCTTGCCACGCCTTGTCGGTCAAGGAATCATGCTCAGCCGTCAGGCTGGGGGAATTGGTTCTCGTGGACCAGGGGAAAGTCAGTTGGAGTTGAACCGCCGGAGCGTTCGCAATCAAATCACCGATATCGAGCGCCAGCTCAAGGCAGTTGAAAAGAACCGGGAAACCCTTCGTGAAAAACGTTTGGAATCACCTGTTTTCAAGATTGGTTTGATCGGCTATACTAATGCAGGAAAGTCGACCATTATGAATCAGCTGACCAGTAAGAGCCAGTATGAAGCCGATGAACTCTTTGCGACCTTAGACGCCACAACCAAGAGCATCCACCTAACAGGCAATCTGCAAGTGACGCTGACCGATACGGTTGGCTTTATCCAAGATCTACCAACAGAGTTGGTTTCGAGCTTTAAGTCAACCTTGGAAGAAAGTAAGAATGTGGACCTTCTGGTCCATGTCATCGATGCGTCTGATCCCAATCATGAAGAGCATGAAAAGACGGTGCTTTCGATCATGAAGGACCTGGATATGTTGGAGATCCCTCGTTTGACTCTTTACAACAAAGCAGATAAAGTAGCAGACTTTACTCCAACCCAGACACCTTTTAGCTTGATTTCAGCGCGCTCTGAGACAGCCCGTGAGGATCTCCAGGCTTTGCTTCTAGAAAAACTGAGTGAACTCTTTGTTCCCTTTACCATTCGCGTTCCTTTTTCAAAATCTTATCGGACACATGATCTAGAAACAGTTGCGATCATTGACCAGCGCGAATTTGAAGAGGATGTCGAGGTCATTCAAGGCTATATCGCAGAGAAAAATAAGTGGAAGTTGGAAGAATTTTATGACGGATTACGTTGATTTAGCAATAAAATATGGAGGCTATACCAGCCTCGATCGGGTCTACCTGACCAATCTTTTAAGCACAATCCCTGAGGAATTGCGTCTCCGTGTGATTACGCCTCCCCCAAGTGTGATCAACGCCTATTTCGCAGAGCTCTATCAAAAGAAGAGCCCCAAGGAGGCCATGGATTATTTCTTGGACTTGAGTCGGGTATTTGACTTATTCACAGTTCAGCAAAGCTTTGATGAACGAAAGCCATTTATCCGCCTCAATTTATCAGGTAAATCTTATGGCTTGGCCTACGCAAATGAAGAGCTAGCCTGTGTCTTTGCTGAAGATCCAGCAGAGGATATCAACCCTGCCATTTTATTCGAAATTGCAGAGATCTTTCCACATTGTTTGGTCTTTGAAAAAGATGATAAGATCTGCTTGCAAGAGGCTGAACCAGAAGTGGTCACTAAAACAGAAGCCCTCTCAGCCCTGACTGATTTGATGACCTTGGAAGATGGACGCTTGAAACTGTCAGGATATAACCAAGAAGAGCTTCTCGAGCTAGCGCAAGCCTACCCAGGCGACCTTTCTTTCCGTTCAGAGAACCGGACGGCCATGATTTATATAGATAGAAAGTAGACAATGGACATTCAATTTTTAGGAACGGGAGCTGGGCAACCCTCAAAAGCCCGTAATGTATCGAGCCTAGCGCTCAAATTGCTGGACGAGATCAATGAAGTCTGGCTCTTTGATTGTGGCGAAGCGACACAGAATCAAATTTTAGAAACGACTATTCGTCCGCGAAAGGTTAGCAAGATCTTTATCACTCACCTACACGGAGACCATATTTTTGGTTTGCCAGGTTTCCTCTCTAGTCGGGCCTTTCAGGCCAATGAAGAGCAGACGGATCTAGATATCTATGGACCAGTAGGAATCAAATCCTTTGTGATGACTAGTCTTCGCGTATCAGGCTCTCGGCTACCTTACCGCATCCATTTTCATGAATTCGATGAACATTCTCTAGGTAAGATTTTAGAAACCGATAAATTCACGGTTTATGCGGAAGCTTTGGACCACACCATTTTCTGTGTGGGTTACCGGATCATGCAGAAGGACTTGGAAGGGACGCTCGACGCAGACAAGCTGAAGGCAGTGGGCGTTCCATTTGGTCCGCTCTTTGGCCAGGTCAAAAATGGACAAGATGTCACCCTGGAAGATGGGACTAAGATCATTGCAGCGGATTATATTTCAGCCCCTCGGCCTGGTAAGATTATCACGATCCTTGGAGATACCAGAAAGACTGATGCCAGCGTCCGCCTTGGAGTCAATGCGGATGTCCTCGTCCATGAGTCTACCTATGGCAAGGGCGATGAGAAGATTGCTAAGAAACACGGTCACTCGACCAATATGCAGGCAGCAGAAGTGGCGCGTGAAGCTGGAGCCAAGCGCCTTCTTTTGAACCACATCAGTGCTCGCTTCTTATCAAAAGACATCAGCCAATTGCGCAAGGATGCGTCCAGCATTTTTGAAAATGTCTATGTCGTCAAAGATTTGGAAGAAGTGGAGATCTAAGATGCGCACCATTCTCATAACAGGAGCAAGTGGAGGCTTGGCCCAAGAAATGGTCAAGCTCCTCCCTGAAGATCGGCTGATTCTCCTAGGTAGAAATCAAGAAAAACTGGAACAACTCTATGCTAGTCATCCTCAAGCTGAATGCATCGGGATCGATATCACTGATTCCTCAGCCGTCCAAGATTTGGTAGAAGAGCTCTATCAGCGCTATGGACAGATTGATATCTTGGTCAACAACGCAGGCTATGGGATTTTTGAAGAGTTTGACCAGATTACCAATGAGCAAATTCATGCCATGTTTGAAGTCAATACCTTTGCCCTCATGCAGCTCTCACGCTTGATGGGTGCGCACATGAAGGAAGCAGGCAAGGGGCACATCGTCAACATCGTCAGCATGGCGGGTCTCGTCGCAACTGCCAAATCCAGCCTTTATTCGGCCACCAAGTTTGCGGCCATTGGTTTCTCCAATGCCCTGCGCTTGGAACTGATGCCCTTTGGTGTCCATGTGACGACGGTCAATCCAGGCCCCATTCGGACCACTTTCTTTGATCAGGCAGACCCAGACGGAAGCTATGTGAAAGCTGTGGATCGCTACATTTTGGAACCGGACTTTGTAGCCAAGAAGATTGTGAAGAACTTTGGAAAACCAAAACGTGAGCTCAATCTTCCTTGGCTTTTGAACCTGACCCACAAGCTCTATACCCTTTTCCCACGAATCTCGGACAAGCTAGCGAGCAAGATGTTCAATTTCAAATAGGAGGAGATCGATGGCCGCAAATATTCAAGCCTATTTAGAGAACCTCCGGCAACCCTGGGGACAGATCTATTATGATATCCTTTTTGCCCAATTACAGGACATCAAGGGAAAACGGGTGCTTGATTTCGGGAGTGGTTTTGGCTTTGTAGCCAACCACCTGGCACAAAACAATGAGGTCCTTGCTGTGGAACCTAATGAGGAAATGGTGGCTTTGCGGGCCCAGGACCATCCTTACCAGCAACTCGTCGGAAGTCTGGACCAGTTAGCAAGTCTTGAAGATGCTAGCTTTGATGTCATTCTCTGCCACAATGTCTTGGAGTATGTAGAGGATCGCAAGGTGATTCTAAAGGCATTCACTCGTCTCTTGAAACCAGGAGGCCTGCTCTCTATCGTCAAGCATAATGAGGTTGGCCGCGTTCTGCAGACAGTCGTCTTTGAAAATGATACTCAAAAGGCGCTTGATCTCTTAGCAGGTCAGGACTTGGAAACTCACTCCATGGGCTTGGCTCAGGCCTATGATCTCGGTGCAGCAGTAGAAGACTTAGCCCTTGAAGTCAAGGATTACCAAGGAATTCGAGTCTTTTATGCCTTGCAGGACAACCGCTTCAAAGGCCAAGAAGGCTGGCGAGAGTCTATGCTTGAGATGGAGCTGGCCGTTTGTCAAGAGTCCCCTTACCGAGATATCGCCTTCTTCCAGCACTATACCTTAAAAAGGAGTTAAGATGTTACATTATAAAAAAGAAATTCCAGCGATGGAAGACCTACTCGCACTCTACAGCTCGGTTGGATGGACCAATTATACCAAGAACCCAGCTATGTTAGAAGAAGCCGTCAAAGCCAGTCTCTGGCAGTTGGCCGTCTATGATGAGAAAGAGCTCGTCGCCTACATTCGCTTGGTAGGAGATGGCCACTCTGTCCTTTTGGTACAGGACCTTTTGGTACGACCAGATCACCAGCGCCAAGGCATTGGAAGGAAACTCTTAACAGAGGCTTTAGCGACCTTCCCAAATGTCTATCAACGGCTCCTCGTCACAGAACGTAGCGAGAAGAATCTAGCCTTTTACCAGTCACTAGGCTTTGTTGAACTTTCAGAGCAAGCCTGTACAGGGATGATATATATGAAATAAAGAGAGTGGGACAGAAATCGGTAATTCGTTAGAATTCGATTTCGTCGTCCCACCTCCGCACAGTTGAGTAGGGCTGTAAAAGCTGATGAAATCAGCGTAGTAGAGCCCACTCAACCACTGCGTCTTGCTTGACAATCCAAAAATAATTGAGAGGCTAGGACTTTTGTCCCAGCCTCTTATCTATTTGACTGACAAAAGGGGAGTTTGATGGTAAAATGAGGAAGAGATCAGGAGGAGATGGAATGAAGAAGAAAATAAAATGGGGCCTTGTCTTATGTTCGGTACTTATACCAGTATGTTTGAGTGCCTGCAAACAAGGAACTGTAGAAAAACAAGGTTCTTCGAATAAAGAAGTACAGAAGAAAATCGATCGAAAAAACATTCATTTTGATAAGACAGGACCAGCTGCATCATTTGATTGGAATGCTAAGAGTGGTAATAAATACAGAACATTTGATCATGATCCTTCATATATGAGATCAGCTCCGAGTGACGGGATTTCTAAATATAGTCTGCAACAAAATGAAGCTCCTCTCGATGAAGAGGGAAAAGTTCAAAAAGCTTTGCAAGTAGTTGAAGCAATTTACATTGACCAAGATGAAATGGACACAGTAGTCAAGGCTAGTGGAGTAATGAGTCAGGAAGAAATGTATAACCGGATCTGGAAGGACTATATTGTTCCTAAAATAGAAGAAAGTAATAGGACCTTTGATTCAAATACTTATTTTGAGTATCTAGGAGAAAAATATCCGCTCAAAATCTATGGTCCCATGTATTTAAAATTAATGACCAATGCTCTACCCACTGAAAGGAGTTACGAATTAAAGGGATATGCAGTTAAGGGGAATAAGGTAGTCCTAAAAATTCAAACACCAGCCTATAGCCCAAGGCAATTACCAAGAGGAAAAGGGTACAGATTGAGTGCTGATCCCAAGAATCCAAATGAGACCATGTATGCTTGGTTAGATGAACTACACGAAAACTATGCTGAAAAAGACAACCGAGGAGACCATCTTTCTTATATAATGCTTTCTACCATCTTACAACATTTAGTTAAGGAAAATTTTAATGCGAGTTTTTCAACAGGTGATATGATTGGTAGTACGGAAATGACGATCGAAATGGAGGTGACCAACCAAGGTCAAGTCCAAATTGATACTAAAAATTTGGCACTCTTGTTACAAATTCCTCAACAAATGCAGAAAGCTAATCAATCTGGAGGTGGAAATGATAATAGTATCTTTTGGCCCATCATTACTGATAGGGTCACTGATGAAGGAAAGGTAAGTGAAAAGCTAAAAGATTTTAACCCACAAAATCCAGTCAAAAAATATGCAATTGGAGAGCCAGTCGTTTTCGGAAATGGAATAGTCGTAACGTTGGATAGTGTACGTGAAGAACCGAACCTAGATATCCAAGACGATCAAGAATTTGTTGATAAAAATAAAAATCAACACAAAATCATTGTTCAGTTTACCATTTCAAATCCAACTCATCTAACCGTTGCAAATACTCCAGATTATACAAATGTAGACCTATATGATGGCCAGGGGAAATCTGCTTATATGTTGAATAACACTTTAAATTATAAACAGCCAACAGTCCTTGAAGCAGGAGAATCTGGTATATATAAAATTAACTATTTAACAGATGGGGATGGACCATTTACGGTTGTTTATGGTGATACAAAATGGGTCTTTCAAAAATAAAGAAGAATCCTAACCTTTAGTCAGCTTATTGTAAAAGTTAGTTAGTTTAAGAAATTATCAGAAGCTTCAGTTATCAATGAATTATTAAAAAATTTATTCATATGTGGTTGGAAAAATCGGAAAACCTTTAAAGAAAACTGACAAACAAATAAGGTAATAAAATGCGGACAGAAAGTAGAAATGAGAGAATGAAGAAGGTTTTTAAATCAATCAAGTTTTGGATATTTGTATTACTCGTTACCTTGGCAGGAGGCTGGTTCATCCGGTATGAAATTCATAAGCGTGATATATCACAATTTGTAACTTGGAAACCTCGTCCAAACATAGTTGACTCCCAATTTATTGCAGGTGGGAAAGCAGTAGCCATTCAATGGGATAATAAAGAGGAAGTGGATGAGGCGCTGGAAGCATATTCGTATAATTCAAAAGTTAAAGTAGAATGGTTTATAAATGGTGGAAATAGTGAACGGTACATTGCACAAGAAAGTTACAAATTAAAATCTGACCCACGTCTCTATTTTCAATATTATATTCGTGGTAATCAAGTTCCTTACCTAACTACAAATAAAGCACAAAAGGGAGAGTACTGGCTCATTGATGTCTATGATACCAAGGACAAGCGCTTAGTGAAGAAAACATATGATGTTTTTAAGATAGTACGAGATATGGATAAGAATTATATCCCCTTATCTGTTAAAGTTTCTTCTATGTTGTTGGATACAGATGATGGAGAAACATACATTCCGATTGATATTCTTGTCGATAAGAAAGACAAATATATTGTAGAACCTGGAAATATCTATGTACAAACAGAGTATCAATCTCGTATAGGGTTAATGAATGTTAAGGATGGAAAGTTCGCTTGGAAAACCTCATCAGGCAAAGGTTATGAACAAGTTCAAAAAGAAAATCGAGAAAGCGACAAAGACTTACATCCATTTGAATACAATTTTGAAGGAGGACAATTGCAGCTCCAACATTCACGTTTGTTATTTACAGATCGTAGTGATTATACTAAGGACATCCCATTGAAAACACTCTATCCGAAAGTATATTCTATTTTAAGCAAAGGGAATAATCCAACTACTGTAAAATGGGGTGAAGAATCGACAAAAGGGGAGAATGCCTATCTATACTTTCTCGGACCAGAAGATCTCAACTTTGATATTTCATTTTTGGAACTGCTTTATAAAGTTCCAGAGCAGCGTTCAGGTGGATGGTATGATGTCCTACAGTATCATAAGATACCAGCAGAGCTTTCAAAAGATGGGCAAGAACATCTTGCGAATAACAAAAAAGAATTTTTCCAATATTTTAAAAAGGAATTAAATCAAAGTAAGGATACTACAGAGTTCTCATTGCTGAGACGCTTATATGAAGTACAGAACTACGTGGTCTCTAGAGATTTTGGTCAGTCCTTCGGTAATCTGACCATACCAGATGAGTATACTAAAGATGGGAAGGTTCATATCGTTCAAAATGATGAAGAATTCTTCAAATATATGGATTTAGAGAAAATTCCTAATAAAAAGATGAAAGAAGATATTAAAAAAATGTTCCCATATGATGTAAAAAATTAATCGATTAGGTCGGATTTAACAAGGAGGTCAGGCTATGAAGCCAAACTATTTCAAACTATTCGCAGGAATTCCACTTATTCTTTGTTGCCTGTTTCTTTCCAGTTGTAAGATCATGAAACCGAGTGATTATAAAAAAGCGAAGGAAGTTGTCAGCAGTGAGCTTGCTAAGGTTGGTCTTCATGGAAATGTTAAAATTAATCGTCTTTCCTGGCAGGCTTTAGAAATTCCAGGTTATAATGTCGATTTTACTTATTCGGAGAAAACCTATGACGGTCAAACCGTACCTCTTGAGGTGCATGCTTTCTTACAAAATGACTGGTCTGATCCCTATGGACAAACCACTCCAAGTTATAAAGAAGTTTTTACAGAGCAGAAGATAGTACAGAAAAAAGAGGCCCAACTACTGGATAAGCTTAAAAAGCAGGATTTAGGCCTGACTCTCTCTTATTTTCATTTTATCTCCAATGTTGATTCTTCTTATCAAAAGGAGTCTGCAGAAGAGTTGGAAGAACTGGCGGCTCAAAATAGGCAAGAAGGAAAGAATGATTTCGCGGGTTATTACCAGATTCCGTACGCCACCCTTATTCAAAAGGGGATGGTTCGTATGATGATCTCAGTAGAAGATGACCAAGCCATCCAGGAAAAGGATTTAAAAGCTGCTGCTAAAAAGTTGGATGCCAGTGATCTTCCAGATGGTGATTATGATTTCTATTACCTGGATTTCAAGAATAAAGATCATGAATCCATCACTTATAAATTCAACGTTAAGGATGGACAGGTTGTGAAATTGGATCAGTAAAAAAGGTAAAATAGAAAAAACGACAGCTCAGGATGAAGGTCCCTGAGCTGTTTTTGTTATCTATTAAAGAAAAACGGGATAAAAAAGAGAACCTTTCGGTTCTCTCTTATTTGTTTCAACTTCTACGAATGAGAGTAGAAGTTTCTTCGTTAGGGGGTTGATAGAAGTAAGGACTGTTCCTAATGATACGATTAGTTATCAGTCAATTTCCGTTTGATTCCAACAGCACCTGCTAAGACAAGAATTCCTGAGAAGACAAGTCCAGATGCAACAACTTCACCTGTATTTGGAAGAAGCGTTTTGCGACCTCCCCCATTGTTTCCACCATTTGAACCTGGCGCACTTGGTGTCGTTGTGGTACCAGAATGATCAGGTTTATTTGGTTTTTCGGGTGTAGTCTTAGGCTCTGCAGTAGTAGTTGTTGTTGTTGACGTTGTGCCTTCCTCACTACTATTGTGGTTTCCTGGTTCTTCTGGTGTTGTATCAGGAGTCTCAGGTGTAGTAGGTACAGTAGTCTTAGGCTCTTCAGAAGTAGTTGAAGTAGTCGAAGGTTCATCGGTAGTCGTTACTGTGGTCTTAGGCTCATCAGTTGTAGTTGAAGTCGTCTTAGGTTCATCAGTAGTTGTTACCGTAGTTGTAGGCTCTTGAGTCGTAGTAGTTGTGGTTGAAGGCTCTTGAGTCGTAGTAGTTGTAGTAGTAGGCTCTTGAGTCGTAGTGGTTGTGGTTGTAGGCTCTTGAGTCGTAGTGGTTGTGGTTGAAGGCTCTTGAGTCGTAGTGGTTGTGGTTGAAGGCTCTTGAGTCGTAGTGGTTGTGGTTGTAGGCTCTTGAGTCGTAGTGGTTGTGGTTGAAGGCTCTTGAGTCGTAGTGGTTGTGGTTGAAGGCTCTTGAGTCGTAGTGGTTGTGGTTGTAGGCTCTTGAGTCGTAGTTGTTGTAGTTGTAGGCTCTTGAGTCGTAGTTGTTGTAGTTGTAGGCTCTTGAGTCGTAGTTGTTGTAGTTGTAGGCTCTTGAGTCGTAGTTGTTGTGGTAGTAGGCTCTTGAGTCGTAGTAGTTGTGGTAGTAGGCTCTTGAGTAGTAGTAGTTGTAGTAGTAGGCTCTTGAGTCGTGGTTGTAGTAGTCGTAGTGGTTGTTGTAGTTGGTTTATTTGAAGTGTTGACCACTTTAATCACGTTGTCATCATCAATTTTCTCAACTTTAGAAGTGTAACCTTCTGGAGTGTTAGTTTCCACTACTGAGTACTCAATCTTCTTACCGTCTTTGATACCTGGCAAATTCGTAAATGCTGCTTTCCAGCCAGAAGCTTTTGTAAGGGTTTGTGTTAACCCATCCAAGGCTTTCCCGTCCGCATACAATTGAACCGTGATATCTTTACGGTCAGCTTCTTCGTCTCCAACCCATTCTTTTTGAACAGTGACAGTTTTATCACCGCTCACCCAGAATTTCAATTCAGTGTTGTTCCAGAATGCTGGGTCAGTTTGAGGTGTTGTAATTTCATCAGCTGTCAATGTAGCATTGTTGTCAACGCGAATGGTTGTCTTAGGAATTAATGTTTGGTATTCAACGATCAATTCATCGCTAGATGCTGTTTTAAAGACATCACTGACATCTGATAAATTCACGGTAAATCCATTGCCGTCCGCATCGAATTTCACATGTTTCCAGAAGTCCCAACCAGAAGCCACCACTTGTCCACCTTTTCTTAATGTAAAGGATGGTTTCAAGTAAGTTCCCACAAAGAATTCATTTGCAGCGTGGTTTGCAGCAGGAGCAAAAGTGATTTTTGAGTAATCTACAGCTGGAGCTTGGATTTTATCCGATACAACAGGGTTTGTGATGGCTTGTTTCTTACCATCCCCGTTGATACGGATGAACCATTTTGTCAGATAGTAGTCATCACCAACATTCATCCATGCATAGTTTTCAGATGCGTCTAATTTGAATTGCTTAGCTACATAGTCACCTGTAAGGTTGTATTTATTTAAGACTGATTCAAATACGCCAGGACCGTCAGGACGTGTAATGATGACAGATTCTGAACCGACTTTAGAAGTGGCGGTCTTGTTTCCAGGATTTCCTGGAGTGCTATCCCATTCTGCTTTGTATGAGAATCCACCTTTGACATTTTCGTTCATTGACTCGATTGCTTTTTTAAAGGTAAAAGTAATCTTTTTGTTTGTCATCGAAATGGTTGCGACTTCAGCTCCATTAGCTTGGAGTGATTGTGTTGCGATTTCAGTGATATTGACACCCTCTGGAGCATCAATGGTAAATGTATCACCGTCTTTAACTGATTTACCAGTTAAATCCCAGTCAAATGAAAAGATAACTTTTTGTCCACTTGCTTGGGCCTTTAAGTTGGTGACGGTTGGTGAAACAGTGGCCGCGCTTACGGGTTTGATCACAGACAAGCCCAAGGCTACCACGCCGATGATAGCTACAAATGCAACTATCTTTTTATAAAGAGATTTCAATTGGCCTCATTTCCTTTCTTCTGCCTGCCCTTTCCGAGGCTTTTCTACATAGTGATATATCCCAAAATAGAAAGGCTTCTAATTTCTACTCCATGAAACCAGCTGCCTCAGTTTAGGATAGATCGATGAATTATATGCTCCTCTTTATGCATTAAAAGAAAACAAACCCACCGACAAAATCAGCTCAAACCCTCTAACTACGTTTGTTTAGATAGAAAAACAAGGGAAATGACAAGCGTCATAATGTTAAAGTGATAATAAACGTTGCAAATTTTAACAGAATAATCATCCCATTGCATATTTAAAAGATTATTATCATCATTATTATATTCTTTTAGTATGATAAGTCAAGTTAAATGCAACAAAAATAACGAAAAATGTTGATTTTGGTTTTTGTATAAGTCGACCTTTTATTTCCCGCCATTTTAGCCTTTCATGTTATAATATTCAGATAAGAAAAAGAGGAGACCAAAAGCTAGATGATCACTTCAAAATACGATTGGCAGTTAGCTTCGCCAAGTGCAGATGAGGCCTTTTTAGCCCTTGCCAAAAAAGCAGGCCTGGAAGCGTCCGTAGCAACCTTGCTGTATGAGCGTGGCATTCAGACCAAAGAGGATTTAGAAGACTTTTTAGAACCCAAGCTGGAGAAGCTACACGACCCTTATTTGCTCCATGATATGGACAAGGCAGTGGAGCGTATCAGACAGGCTATCGAAGATTACGAGCAGATCCTGATCTATGGGGACTATGACGCGGACGGGATGACTTCGGCCTCCATTATGAAAGAAACCTTGGAGCAGATGGGAGCAGAGGTGCAAGTTTACCTTCCCAACCGCTTCACAGATGGCTATGGTCCCAATGAGAGTGTTTACAAGTACTTTATCGAGCAGCAAGGTATTTCTTTGATTGTCACGGTGGACAATGGCGTGGCGGGCAATCAAGCCATAGCCATGGCCCAGGCAATGGGAGTGGATGTCATTGTGACGGACCACCACTCCATGCCAGAGGTTTTGCCAGATGCTTATGCGATCATTCATCCAGAACATCCAGATGCGGCTTATCCCTTCCATTATTTAGCAGGCTGTGGTGTAGCCTTTAAGTTGGCTTGTGCCCTCCTAGAGGAAGTACTGGTTGATCTCTTAGATTTGGTCGCGATTGGGACCATTGCTGACATGGTGAGTCTGACAGATGAGAATCGGATCCTAGTCAAATATGGCCTGGGTGTTCTCCAACATACCCAGCGGATGGGCTTGCAGGAGCTCTTGGAGATCGCTGGGATTCGTCCTGAGGATGTCAATGAAGAAACGGTTGGCTTTCAGATTGCTCCTCGTCTCAATGCCCTTGGGCGTCTGGATGACCCTAATCCAGCCATCGAGCTACTGACTGGTTTTGACGATGAAGAGGCGCATGAGATTGCCCTCATGATTCATCAGAAGAATGAAGAACGCAAAGAGATCGTCCAAGCAATCTACGACGAAGCTAAAACCATGGTTGACCCGAGCTTGTCCGCCCAGGTCTTAGCCAAAGAAGGTTGGAATCCGGGAGTGCTAGGCATTGTCGCCGGCCGTCTATTAGAAGAGCTCCATCAGCCGGTCGTTGTTTTAAGCATCGAGGATGGACGGGCTAAGGGGAGCACTCGCAGTCCTGAGTCGGTCAATATCTTTGAGGCTCTTGATCCTCACCGGTCGCTCTTTGTCGCCTTTGGAGGACATGCCGGTGCAGCAGGGATGACGCTCGAGGTGGACCAACTCCCTGCCTTGTCTCAGGCCCTTACGGATTATATTCGAGAGCAAGAGATTGATCTCAGTAGCAAGTCCAGCTTAGCCATCGACGAGGAACTGCATTTAACTGAACTAACGCTTGAGACTCTGAAAAGCTTTGAACGCTTGAGTCCTTTTGGCATGGACAATAAAAAGCCTGTCTTTTTGGTCCGTAATTTCAAGGTAGAAGGGGCGCGCTCGATGGGAGCTGGCAATACTCACTTGAAACTCAAAATTTCTCAAGAAGATGCGACCTTTGAGGTGGTTGCCTTTGGCTTGGGAAGCTTAGAAACAGAGTTTGCCCAGGCGCAAGACTTAGAGCTAGCCGTTCAATTATCTGTCAACCAATGGAATGGCCAAACAACCCTTCAGCTCATGCTGGTCGATGCGCGTGTGGACGGCGTCCAGCTCTTTAATATCCGCTCCAAAAATGCCAGCCTCCCCGCAGGTGTTCCTGTACTTGATTTTACCAAAGAACTGCCTGATCTAGCAGGAGCAACTGCTGTAGTGGTTGGAAATATCCCTGAGGATATAGAGCAACTGCGTCACATCTTTCAAGAGCATGATTTCCAAGCTGTGTATTTCAAAAATGAAATTGCTAAAGCCTACTATCTGACAGGCTACGGTAGCAGGGACCAGTATGCCAAGCTCTATAAAACCATCTACCAATACCCAGAGTTCGATGTCCGCTACAAACTGAAAGACCTAGCTACCTATCTCAAGATCGAGCAGATCCTCTTGGTTAAAATGATCCAGATCTTCCAAGAATTGGGCTTTGTGACCATTGAAAATGGCATCATGAAGGTCAATAAAGCAGCAGAAAAACGGGAAATCGCAGAAAGCACCATCTACCAAAATCTCAAACAAACGGTGAAAGAGCAGGAATTAATGGCCCTTGGAACCGTTCGCGAAATCTATGACTATCTGACAGAACAGGCCTCATGAAAAAACGTCTAAAAATTACTCTCTGCCTAATTCCCATCCTACTTTTTGCTCTTTATTGGTTTGAAATCTATCTAAGCCTCAAAAATCCTATGGAGGAGATCGCTTACTCTGAAAATGGTGGGCTGATGCGCTATGTGATGTTTAAGCCCTATACAGAAACGATAGGGAACGATGGTATTTGGAAAGAAAACGAGGATTTTCAGACCTACCCCTATTCTAAAGGAATTGTCGATGCTAACGAAGAACTGTCCGTGATGATGTTTAGGGGAACGCCCAACTGGACCTATATGTATGATCTTCAATTGGAAAAAGGTGTGACACTTGGTTTTATATTTAAATACAACTCATCCAAAAAGTTGTTTTTCCAGAAAGAGGTCTACCTTTCTAAAGAAGATACTACCTACGAGGGCCAACAACTCCTTGAGCAACTTGCCACCTATGGCAAAGACCGCACTTGGTTGAAAAACCAAAGTAAGAAGGTCGCCGAGCAATATATCCTGGGTACTTGGTTTAAAAACGGAAGCTCCCGTTATTCCCTGAAAAACTTGGGGGATATGAAAATCGAGTACAACAAATTAATAGAAGGACAGTAAAAGGTTCTTCTAACAATTATTATGAAAGTGGGACAGAAATCGGTAATTCGTTAGAATTCGATTTCGTCGTCCCACCTCCGCACAGTTGAGTAGGGCTGTAAAAGCTGATGAAATCAGCGTAGTAGAGCCCACTCAACAACTGCGTCTTGCTCGACAATCCAAAGACAATTGAGAGGCTAGGACTTTTGTCCCAGCCTCATTTTGCTGTTACTGCAGGTATGGGAAAATGATTTGGCAAAAATGATGCAAGTTAGTAGAATTCATGGTATAATGGAATGTAAAAAATTTTTTATGAAAGAAAGTTAACCATGAATTTAAAAGATTACATTGCAAGCATTGAAAACTATCCACAAGAAGGTATTACCTTCCGTGATATCAGCCCTTTGATGGCAGATGGCAATGCTTATAGTTATGCGATTCGTGAAATCGTTCAATACGCGACGGATAAGAAAATCGACATGATCGTTGGTCCTGAAGCGCGTGGGTTCATCGTTGGATGTCCGGTCGCTTTTGAGTTGGGAATTGGATTTGCGCCTGTTCGTAAGCCTGGTAAATTGCCACGTGAAGTCATCTCTGCTGACTACGAAAAAGAATACGGTGTGGATACCTTGACCATGCACGCCGATGCTATCAAACCAGGTCAACGCGTTCTCATCGTCGATGACCTCTTGGCAACAGGTGGTACGGTGAAAGCAACCATCGAAATGATCGAAAAACTCGGTGGAGTAGTTGCAGGTTGTGCCTTCTTGATCGAGCTCGATGATCTTAAAGGCCGCGAAGCGATCGGCGATTACGACTACAAAGTCTTGATGCATTACTGATATAGTCTAATACTATAACTGGCTACAGAAAAACCATAATTGAAAACTATAAGCTCCTATCATATAATGTTAGTTAAGAACTTGTAAGATGGGAGCTTTTTATGCCAATTACTCTAGATAAAAAATTACCAGCAGTCGATATCCTTCGTTCAGAAAATATTTTTGTCATGGATGATGTTCGGGCGACTCACCAGGATATTCGGCCGATGAATGTTCTCATTCTTAATCTGATGCCGACCAAGGTTGCGACAGAAACCCAGCTCTTACGGCTCCTTGCCAACACGCCCTTGCAGATCAATGTTGATTTCCTCTACATGGCGAGCCATGAATCCAAGAATACAGCGGCTGAGCATTTGGAGAGCTTCTACAAGACCTTTGAGGATATCAAGGATAATTACTATGACGGCTTGATTGTGACAGGAGCGCCTGTCGAAAAGATGGACTTTGAAGAAGTAGACTACTGGGAAGAATTAACCCAGGTCTTTGAATGGTCTAAACGGCATGTCTTTTCTACCTTGCACCTTTGTTGGGGAGCCCAGGCTGGACTGTACCACCGTTACGGGATTCAAAAAGTAGAGCTCTGTGACAAGCTATCGGGTATCTATGACCAAGCAGTGGTGCGTCCCGATAGTCTGCTCATGAGAGGCTTTGACGATCGCTTCCTTGCCCCTCATTCCCGCTATACAGATATTCCTTTGAAGGAAGTCCTTGAAAAGAGCAATCTTCAAGTGATCGCGCAAGGAAATGAAGTTGGGCTTTCCATCATCGCTAGTCCAGATATGCGTGAGGTCTATAGCTTTGGCCATCTGGAATATGATCGCGATACGCTGGCAAAAGAATACCACCGAGATGTCAAGGCAGGTTTGGATCCGGACGTTCCCAAGAATTACTTTGATGGGGATGACGCTAATACAGAGCCTCGCATTCGTTGGAATCTAGCTGCGACGACCTTCTTTAGTAATTGGATCAACTATGCGGTTTATCAAGAAACACCCTACCGCTTGGAAGAATTGGAAAAAGATATTTCATTTTATGGTTACCTATAAAGGGGAATTATGACATATTCACAAGCATTTAAGTATGGCAACTTGGTTCTTCCAAGTGCCTTGCTTTTTCATTATCATGAATTGTTTGACCAAGCAGATGACTATTTGGTTTGGCAGTTTTTCTTCCTTCAAAATACGACCGGCCAAGAGGCCTTAACTCCCAATCAGATTGCTAGTCATCTAGGAAAAACGGTGACAGAAGTCAATCGGATTATGTCCAATTTGACCACCAAGGGACTCCTTCAGTACCGGACCATTGAGCTCAATGGCGAGATTGAAGCCATCTTTGATGCGACCATTGCCCTGGAGCGCTTGGATGAGATTTTAGAAGCCCAGACACAAGGGAAGACACAGAGCGCGCCTGCTAAGGGAAATGTCATCAAGGACTTGGTGGAAACCTTCCAACAAGAACTGGGACGACTCTTGACGCCTTTTGAGATTGAAGACTTGACCAAGACTGTGCGCGAGGATCAGACAGATCCAGATGTGATCAAGGCAGCCTTACGAGAAGCCGTCTTTAACGGTAAGCCTCACTGGAAATATATCCAAGCTATTTTACGCAACTGGCGCAGTGAAGGCATCAACAGCCTGGCCCAAGTAGAGGCGAAACTACAAGAACGCGAGCAAGCCAACCCACGCAATGTGACCGTTTCAGACGATTTCTTGAAGGCCATGGATTTGTGGAAGGATTAAGAGGAGACGATTGATCAATTGAAATGGGGAGAAAAAAACAGACGCAGACGATTTAGATTGCTCTATCCGACTATGTTAGTGGTCGGATTGTTTTTATTGTTTGGCATGATCAGCTTTTACTACGTACGGACCAACCTATTAACTTCGGGCCTGTACCCAGTAGAAGAGACTCTACTAGAGGCTGGCTATACCAAAACGAAGACAGGATTTCGTAAAAAAGATGCCAATGTAATCATTGACATCCAGTGGAACGCAAAAACAAAGGTATTTGATAAAAATCATTATCGCTTTAAAGCCCATCAAGAGACAACTTTCTGGAAGAAAACCTATGTGGATAAGGAAACACTTGAACGTTTGACCAATGGCCAGCTGTCTAACCAATATGGTTTCGTGCAGTACACCAAGGTTAATAAGAAAGATTGGCTAAGGGTTTCTCCAAGACTAATAGCCCACGCTGGAGGGACGGTCCGGGAGAAGGAGTACAATACGAAGTATACCAATTCCTTAGAGGCTTTACGGCAAAATTACAATCTCGGCCATCGCTTGTTTGAAATGGATTTTAATTTGACTAGTGACAAGAAATTAGCTGCAGTTCATGATTGGCACCATTTTGGAAACAAAGATGATGTCGCACCTTCTTCTAAGGAATGGAAGAAATTTCAGGGTTATGGTTCCCAAGAAACACCAAGTCGCTTTACGACCATGTTAATAGGGGATGTGTTTGATCAAATGATAATTAATCGAGATATGGTGTTGGTGACAGATACCAAATCGATGGAAATCCCTAAGGAAGATAGGATTACACAATTTAAAGAACTTGTTTCAGAAGCAAACAAGCGAGACAAAGAACTATTGGATCGTGTGATTCCACAAATTTATCATCAAGAGATGTTCGGAGAAATCGAATCTATTTATCCTTTTAAGCACGTGATCTATACGCTCTACGCCTCACCAGATAGTGGAGAAGAAGTGCTGGATTTTATCGCCAAGCACAAGGAAATCGAGGCGGTGACCGTCCCTATCGACGATTCTCGCTTAACTCCTAAGTTTGTCGAACAGGTACATAAACTTGGAAAACGGGTCTATGTTCATACCATTCAAACCTATGAGAGCCTAACTAAGTATGCTGCGATCAATGTTGATGGCTTTTATACTGGCTTATTGACTCCACAGGATATGGCCGTGTATGAATCCGTATCGAAATAAAACAGAAAACTAGCCCTTTCATCAGGCGCTAGTTTTTTCATTTATAGATAGTCCGCGTAGGCTTTTGCTAGTTTGGTAAGGAGTTCTTGTTTTTCCTCCTCACTAGCAAAGGAAGCCTGGATGGCATCGATATTGTGTTGGTAAAAGTCAGTTTCCTTGGTTTGAAAATGCTGATGATAGAGGGCGTATTCCTTGGTGAGGTCGGTATCAGATACAGTCCGGTTATCGGTATTGATACTGATCCGAGCTCCGGCCGCCTTCATTTTCAAATAAGGGAAATCTTCTATAGTCGGTGCTGCTTTTGTTTGTAGGTTGCTGGTCAAGCAGAGTTCACCAGTGACCCCATTTTCAATAAAGGATTGGAGTAAGGCTGGTTCATGAGATAGAGCCGTCACGTGGCCATTGCGTTTGATGCCAAATGCAATCGATTGGGCAACAAAGTGTGGGCAATGACACTCACCTGCATGAAGCGTCATAGGACGATGGTAACTCTTGACTTGCTCAATTAGAGGTCGAATATCTTCTGGAGAGTAGTTGTGCTCATCCCCGGCAAAGTCAAAACCAACAAAATCCTGATAACTAACTTGGTTGGCTTCTGCAAGAATGCGAGAGGTGACTTCTTGATCGGACTGGCGCATTCCACAGACCAAGGCTTTTGCAACAATGCCAAATTCCTCCTGGGCTTGGCGTAGACCATCGCAGACTGCATCGATAGTTTCTGGGACGGTGAGCCCTTGGTCCATGGACAATTCTGGTGCAAAACGAACTTCGATGTAGACGACATTTTCGAGAGCAGCTTGCTTGGCCACATCGTAAGCAGCAAGCGTCAAGGCTTCCTTAGTTTGAAGGAGGGGCCGAATGTAGTCAAATGCCTCCAAATAGTCCAAAAGATTCTCACAGTGGGCAGGCGCAGTGACATGGTGCTTGAGCTCCTCATCGCTAGCAGGTAGGTCAATATTGGCCATAGCTGCCAGCTGGCGAATGATTGGAAGCGACAAGGAACCGTCTAAGTGACAGTGAAGTTCTGTCTTTGCCAAACTATGAAAATCGATCGTGGACATGGTTTTCTCCTTAAAATTGTATTTTTTCTATACTATCATTTTGACAAAAAAAGTCAAGTAGCCTTCGCGTAGCAGATCTTTGAAAGGGAGCCCAATATTTGATATGCTAGGAGTAGCGAAATAAAGGAGAAGAAAGATGTCAGACTATCAATTACCAGAAGTATGGGAAGCACCGAACCAGATGGGAGGAGCTTGGGGTGGCTTGAACCAACCAACAGCAGGTGCCCGCTTTGAACAAACCCTTCCAAAAGGCGACCAGCCTTTCCAACTCTATACCCTTCCAACTCCAAATGGGATCAAGACTACCATTATGCTGGAGGAATTGAAAGAGCTGGGAGTGGATGCAGGCTATGACGCTTATCGGATCAAGATTGGTGAGGGAGATCAGTTTGGTAGTGACTTTGTAGCCATCAATCCAAACTCGAAAATTCCAGCCATGTTGGATCAATCAGGCGCTCAAGCCATTCGGGTCTTTGAATCGGCCAATATCCTCCTGTATCTAGCGGAGAAATTTGGCAAATTAATCCCGACTGATCTGGCTAAACGGACAGAAGTACTCAACTGGCTCTTCTGGCAGACGGGTGCGGCACCATTTTTAGGGGGAGGCTTTGGTCATTTCTTCCACTATGCGCCGGAGAAAATCGAGTATGCTATCAATCGCTTTGCCATGGAAGCCAAACGTCAATTGGACCTGCTGGACAAGGAACTGGCCACCAAACCTTATATCGCAGGGGATGACTATACCATTGCAGATATTGCCATCTGGTCTTGGTATGGCCGTCTAGCTCAAGACAAGATCTGGGACCGTGCAGGGGTTTTCCTAGATGTGAAGGAATACAAGCATCTACAGGCTTGGACAGAGAAAATTGCCAATCGCCCCGCTGTGAAACGTGGTTTGGAAGTAGAATATAAGGAAATTGATGCATAATGAAAAGGCGCCGTTGCGCCTTTTTTTAATGGTGCAAACATGGTATACTAAAGGGTGGAATAAAAGTTTAGAAAGTAGCACATGGAATTTACAAAATTATCAAATCGCTTGGACTTGGTGGCCAGCTTCGTCCCAGCTGGGGCGCGTCTGTTGGATGTGGGGAGTGATCATGCTTATCTCCCAATCGCCCTTTTACAGGTAGGCAAGATTGAGGCTGCAATTGCTGGTGAAGTGGTAGAGGGACCCTATCAGTCTGCCCTGCAAAATGTCGCCGATAATGGTTTAGAAGACAAGATTGAGGTCCGCCTGGCCAATGGCTTGGCTGCCTTTGAACCAGCAGACGGCATTTCCTGTATCACCATTGCAGGCATGGGAGGACGCTTGATTGCAGATATCCTAGCCGCAGGTCTTGAGAAATTAGCAGGTGTCTCTCGCTTGGTCCTCCAACCCAATAATCGGGAAGATGAACTGCGGGCTTGGTTGGTAAACCATGATTTTCGCATTGTCGATGAAGCTATCTTGGAAGAAAATGAGAAGTTCTATGAGATCCTTGTGGTGGAACACGGTTCTCAAGAGTTGACAGCCAAGGAACTGCGTTTTGGTCCCTATTTGATGCGGGAACAAGCTCCAGCCTTTATCCAAAAGTGGTCCAAGGAAATGGAGAAATTAGCCTTTGCCTTGGAGCAGGTTCCAGCTGAAAATCAATCTGCTAGAGCATCGTTAGAAGAGCGCATTGCTCACATCAAGGAGGTTCTACATGTTAGCAAGTGAAGTCATCAAACGCTATGAAGCCTACTGCCCTCAGGAACTTTCCATGGAGGGAGATGTTCGTGGCTTACAGGTCGGCACTTTGCAAAAAGACATCAAGAAGGTCATGGTGGCCTTAGATATCCGCGAGCAGACGGTGGCGGAAGCTATCGCTCATGGGGTGGACTTGATCATCGTCAAGCACGCGCCTATTTTCCGTCCCATCAAGGATTTGGTAGCTGATCGGGCCCAAAATCAGATTTATATCGATTTGATCAAGCATGATATCGCAGTCTACGTCAGCCATACCAATATTGACATTGTCCCAGATGGTCTCAACGATTGGTTCTGCCAGCTCTTGGACATTGAAGATACAGAGCCCCTCAGTATGACGGGAGAAGGGCTCGGAATTGGTCGCATCGGTCGGGTAGCTACTCAAACCTTTGGACAGTTGGCTAGCAAGGTTAAAGAAACCTTTGGCTTAGATGCTTTGCGCATAGTCAGTTATGACCAGGCGGATTTGGATCGGGTCATTGAGCGCGTCGCCATCTGTGGAGGAAGTGGTCAGTCCTTTTACAAGGATGCTCTTGCTATGGGGGCAGAGGTCTATATCACAGGAGATATCTACTACCATACGGCTCAGGACATGCTGAGCGATGGCCTCTTGGCCTTGGATCCAGGGCACCATATCGAAGTTCTCTTTGTCTCGAAACTAGTAGAAAAGCTCAATCAGTGGAAAGCTGAAGAAGTGTGGGAGATTGAAGTGATTGGCAGTCAAGCCAGTACCAATCCTTTTTATCATATCTAAGGGGGCATGATGAAAGTTGCCATTATCGGTGCAGGGATCGTAGGGTCCACTGCAGCCTATTATTTATCCAAAGAAGCACAAGTGGATGTGACCGTCTATGACCATGGAGTCGGCCAAGCGACTAAGGCGGCAGCAGGCATTATTAGCCCTTGGTTTTCCAAACGGCGAAACAAGGCCTGGTATCGCCTGGCTCGTCTGGGAGCAGATTTTTACCAAGAATTGGTAGAAGATCTGGCCAAGGACGGAATTAAAACAGATTTTTACCAGCAGACCGGCGTCTATCTCCTCAAGAAAAAGGAAGAAAAATTAGACGAACTCTATCAGTTGGCGCTGAGTCGTAGGGAAGAATCTCCCTTGATTGGAGACTTGGCGATCTTGACCAAGGTAGAAGTGGCCCAGCAATTCCCAGGACTGCAAGGTTTTGAGAAGCTGGTCTATGCATCAGGTGGTGCTCATGTGGAGGGAGCCCTTCTAACAGAAACCCTTCTTCAGGTAAGTGGGGCAAGAGTGATCAAGAAAGAGGTTGCTCTCTCAGTCTCAGATGATGGCTATCAGATTGCAGGAGAAAGCTATGACCAAGTTATCCTAGCAACAGGAGCCTGGTTGGGGCAAATCCTTGAGCCACTTGGCTACCAAGTTGATGTCCGTCCGCAAAAGGGGCAACTGCGGGATTATCAGCTAGACCTAGATACTGCTGATTATCCTGTGGTCATGCCTGAAGGAGAGCTGGATATCATTCCATTCCAAAATGGAAAGATCAGTATGGGAGCCACCCATGAAAATGAGATGGGCTTTGACCTGACAGTGGATCAAGTTCTTCTAAATCAGATGGAAGAAGAGGCCTTGACCTATTATCCAGAACTCGCTCAAGCGAAAGTTATCGGGGAGCGCGTAGGAACTCGTGCCTACACCAGTGATTTTTCACCATTTTGGGGAGCCCTTCCTGATCGAGCAGGCCTCTATGTCGCTAGTGGACTTGGTTCGTCTGGCCTCACAACAGGTCCCCTCATTGGTTGGCATCTAGCCCAACTAGTGGTAGGAGGAAACCTGCGCTTGGATCCAGAAGATTATCCAGTTGAACAATATGTGAAGAAGTAGGCTGGGACAAAAGTCCTAGCCTCTCAATTGTCTTTGGATTGTCGAGCAAGACGCAGTGGTTGAGTGGGCTCTACTACGCTGAATTCATCAGCTTTTACAGCCCTACTCAACTGTGCGGAGGTGGGACGACGAAATCGAATTTTAACGAATTACCGATTTCTGTCCCACTCTCTTTTTTTCGAAAGATCTTCCGTAATTTGGCTAAAAATAGTAGAATAGAAGAAGTGAATCATCAAGAAAATGGGAGTTGTTATGAATTGGTTTCAATCGCAATCCGTGGTCATGCAGGCCTTTCTCGCAGGATTGTTTACATGGGGCTGTACCATTGTAGGGTCAGCCATCGTCTTTTTCTTCAAGCATATTAGTCGCAAGTTACTGGACATCATGATGGGATTTGCGGCAGGTGCGATGATCTTCGTGGTAGTTGAAGAGTTGATCCCAGATTCCCAGACCAACGGCAATACAGACGTTGCGACCCTCGGTCTCATGGTTGGCTTTGTCATTATGATGATCCTAGATGTCGCTTTGGGATAAGGATCAGAAAAGGAGAGCATCAGGACAAGCTCTCTTTTTGATTGGTATCATTGTATTTGAGAATGAAAAGATGAAGAACAATTCATCAGATTCAATTCAGAGGCAACACTTAGTTAGCGAGGAAAATCATCTTATGGTAAAAATCAAGTTTAAAAAGAAAAACAAAAGGATGATGAGTGTCATCGCTTTGGCTTTCCTTTTTGCAATTGGGATTTCTTTGTTTTATGTGAATAAAAAATTAGAGGAAAAGCAACGCAATAGAGAGTATGAAGTCAGCCTTGTAAAGACCTTGAAGAATTCTTACGAGGGTATTGAGGAGATTGAGATTATAAATCCATCCTATAGCTCCATTCCTTCAGAAGCATGGGGAGCTGAGGTGAAACTCACATTTGTTGACGGGACTTGCAAGAAACATGTATTAGCTTATGATAAAGATGCGAATAAAATTAAGATAGGGGTCTATCATAATGAAGATGAGGAATTTCAGAGCTTTATGGATTCTAGGAGAGGAACGACAAAATCAAGAGTAAGGGTAAGATATTCGGATGGTTCAGAAGAGAAGCAGTGATCAGTGAATAAAAGTATATCAAGGAGATTTAGTCCGAGCGTCCTATTTGAATCACTATAATGAAGATCGTTAACGAGACTTTTTCTCACAACCTGTCATCACCTTGTAACACAAATGCAAGGTGACTTTTTTATATAAACATGATAAAATAAGGGTAATGACTACGTAGAAAGGCCTAACATTATGAAAGGTATTATTTTAGCAGGGGGATCAGGAACTCGCTTGTATCCATTGACACGTGCGGCTTCTAAACAATTGATGCCCATTTATGACAAACCAATGATCTACTATCCGCTGTCAACGCTTATGTTGGCTGGGATAAAAGATATCCTGATCATCTCAACACCTCAAGACCTTCCTCGTTTTGAAGAGCTTCTTGGAGATGGTTCTGAACTAGGAATTTCTCTCTCTTATGCAGAGCAACCAAGTCCAGATGGTTTGGCGCAAGCCTTCATCATCGGGGAAGACTTTATCGGTGACGATCATGTTGCTCTCATCCTTGGGGACAATATCTTCCATGGAAACGGCTTAACCAAGATGTTGCAACGGGCAGAAGCCAAAGAAAAAGGGGCGACTGTCTTTGGTTACCAAGTCAAAGATCCAGAACGCTTTGGTGTGGTAGAGTTTGACGCGGATATGAATGCTATCTCTATCGAAGAAAAACCAGAACATCCAAAATCGAACTTTGCGGTGACAGGACTTTACTTCTATGACAATGATGTGGTAGAGATTGCCAAAAACATCAAACCAAGTCCTCGTGGCGAGCTAGAAATCACCGATGTTAACAAGGCTTATTTGGAGCGTGGAGATCTCTCTGTTGAGCTCATGGGCCGTGGCTTTGCTTGGTTGGATACGGGAACTCACGAAAGCCTCTTGCAAGCATCTCAATATATCGAGACTGTTCAACGCTTGCAAAATGTCCAAGTGGCTAACCTTGAAGAAATCGCCTATCGCATGGGCTATATCACCAAAGAACAAGTCCATGAATTAGCGCAATCATTGAAGAAAAACGAATACGGACAATATTTGCTCCGTTTGATTGGAGAAGCTTAATGACGGAACAATTTTTTGATAAAGAATTAGCAACCCGCAAAATTGAAGCCATCCCAGGCTTGATGGAGTTTGATATTCCAGTGCGCGGGGATAACCGTGGTTGGTTTAAAGAAAACTTCCAAAAAGAGAAAATGCTTCCCCTTGGATTTCCTGAAAGCTTCTTTGCAGAAGGTAAGTTGCAAAACAATATTTCATTCTCTCGTAAGAATGTTTTGCGTGGCTTGCATGCAGAGCCTTGGGACAAGTACATCTCTGTAGCAGATGAAGGCAAGGTTCTTGGAACTTGGGTAGACCTTCGTGAAGGCGATAGCTTTGGAAACACCTACCAAACCGTGATCGATGCTTCAAAAGGCATCTTCGTCCCTCGTGGTGTAGCCAATGGGTTCCAAGTTTTGACAGACAAAGTTGCCTATACTTACTTAGTCAATGATTACTGGGCACTGGAACTTAAACCAAAATATGCGTTTGTCAACTATGCAGACCCAAGCCTAGACATCCAATGGGAAAACTTGGCAGAAGCAGAAGTCTCAGAAGCTGACAAGAATCACCCATTGCTCAAAGATGTCAAACCCCTAAAAGCAGAAGATTTGTAGAATATAAATCTTAAAACAATCAAGAACATCATTATATAGTTTTTAGCTTTGCTATAAACGAGCGAAGCGAGCTATGTACTTAGGTTTCCGCTGTGAGAAAAGCACCTGAACTACTTTTGTTTCAGGTGCTCGGAAGTTTTGAGACACTAGGCTCAAAACTTAGTCATGGAACTTAGAAGAAGTTCGCTGACGTCCGTACTCACCTAAGGAAAGCTAAAAAAAGATTGATTTAAGGAACAATCAAAACTAAAAATTATTTGGAGAAAAAATGTCAGAATATAAACATATCATCGTAACCGGTGGCGCTGGTTTCATCGGTTCAAACTTCGTACACTATGTCTACAACAACCATCCAGATGTCCATGTGACAGTTTTGGACAAACTTACTTATGCTGGTAACCGTGCCAATATCGAAGAAATCCTTGGAGATCGTGTTGAGTTGGTGGTGGGAGACATCGCTGATGCTGAATTAGTTGACAAATTGGCTGCTAAGGCTGATGCTATTGTTCACTATGCGGCTGAAAGCCACAATGACAACTCCCTCAAAGACCCATCTCCGTTTATCTACACAAACTTTGTTGGAACTTACACACTCTTGGAAGCTGCTCGTAAATACGACATTCGTTTCCACCACGTGTCAACAGACGAAGTGTATGGAGACCTTCCATTGTGCGAAGATCTTCCGGGACATGGGGAAGGTCCTGGTGAAAAATTCACTGCTGAAACCAAATACAACCCATCATCACCTTATTCATCAACCAAGGCTGCTTCAGACTTGATTGTGAAAGCTTGGGTACGTTCATTTGGTGTCAAGGCAACGATTTCGAACTGTTCAAACAACTACGGGCCATACCAACACATCGAAAAATTCATCCCACGTCAAATCACCAACATCTTGTCAGGGATTAAACCAAAACTTTATGGTGAAGGCAAGAACGTCCGTGACTGGATCCACACCAACGACCACTCAACTGGTGTTTGGGCTATCCTCACTAAAGGCCGTATCGGTGAAACTTACTTGATCGGTGCTGACGGTGAAAAGAACAACAAGGAAGTGCTTGAATTGATCCTTGAAAAAATGGGTCAACCAAAAGACGCCTACGACCGTGTAACAGACCGTGCTGGTCATGATTTGCGTTACGCCATCGATTCAACCAAATTGCGTGAAGAATTAGGTTGGGAACCACAATTCACAAACTTCGAAGCAGGTTTGGAAGACACCATCAAGTGGTACACAGACAACCAAGACTGGTGGAAAGCTGAAAAAGAAGCTGTAGAAGCCAATTACGCGAAAACACAAAAAGTTTTGAAATAATAAAGAAAGTCCAAGTGGAAAACTGCTTGGGCTTTTTCTTTTATTTTCTGAAAATCAAAAAATTAACCATTGATTTGTGGTATAATATGATTAGTTTTTTTAATGAATCAATAAGGGGGATATGATGAATCAAAAAGATTGGGTTGAATACTTTGAAGCGGTCAATGGTCGCAAGCCAAGTATGCAAGAATTTCAAGAAGCGCGTGAAAAAGGGGAGTTTGTTGTAGAGCGAAAAGAAGCACCAGCTCCAGCAACTGAAGCGCAGGCTCCTTCTCAGGAAGCGCCTGTTGCACCTAGTGCACCTCTTTCACAAGAGTCGACGGCTTTTGTACAACCACAACCATCGGCGAAAACCTTGCAACCTGTTCCAAGACCGAAAAAATTGACATTTTCTTTCAATAAACAAACAAAGATTGGGGTCGCAGTTGCGGGACTTGTCGCAGTAATTGCTCTTGCTTGGTTCTTTTTCTTTTCAGGTGGACCAAGTCTAGATGGGGTTTGGTTGAGAAATACGGATTCTAGTCCGGTCACTTATGAACTAAGTGGAAAGAAACAAAAAGTCAATGGTGGCGAGACCATCAAAAAGGTTCTCAAAGGCAATGAAGCGAAAAAAGAATTTAATACAGCACTTTCTTTGTTAAATGCGACGGACTTGCATTCACTTGCGGATGTCGATAAGAAATTTAACCTGAAGACGACAGAAATAGTTGTTATTAAGTCTGGTGGGAACACACGCTATAACTTGCTCCAAAAAGACGGAAGCAATATTATTTTAAGAAATGATTTATTCGACTTGAAAACTTATAAATCATACGAAGGAAACTTTGAAGAAAATTTGGTTTATCACAAGGTTGAAACACCTAAGGCCATGGTTGGAAAATGGAAGAATGTGACAGAAGGAGATAATACAACTGTTCAGATTTCAGATCATGGAATTATTAGTGATAAGTATTACGATAGCAAGGCTTACGCATTCTATTCTCTAGCTGATTCAGAAAAGTATGATGGAGACACGACTTCTAAAGAAGAAATTGAACACACATTTGAAGTCATTCAAGAAGCGGTGAAATCAGAAGGCTATCAAGTGAAGAGCGCTAAGGAAGTCTATATACAAGCTAATTCAAATTATTGTTTCGTACCTGTCAACGGTGGAAAAAATATACTTGTCTTACGTGGTGGTAATGAATTTGCCGCAAAATTAGAAAAAGTGAAATAATGAAAGGACCGCAAGGTCCTTTTAGATTGAAGACAAAGTCATCTTAGAAACTTTCCTTAGGTGAGTACGGACGTCAGCGAACTTCGAAGAAGTTCCATGACTTAGTTTTGGACCTAAGGTTCCAAAACTCCCGAGTGCTAGAAACATCACTGTTTCTAGCACTTTTCTCACGGCGGAAAGTTTCAGTATATTCTTGATTCATTTAAAAAATTAGAACTCATTTTTATTTCTTTGCAAGATCACCTGGCTTTTTTTCTAAAGAACAAGTTTATCTAGATAATCAAAGGACCGGAAGGTCCTTTTTGTTTCCAAATTTCTGACTGAAAAACTATTCATGTCTAGGCAAAAATATGGTAAAATGGATAAGATGTGTCTGAGATGTCTATTTCTTCTCAGACGACTAGAGGTAATGGAGTAGAAAATGCAAAATAGACCTATTATTATTGGTGTTACTGGTGGCTCTGGTGGAGGAAAGACCAGTGTGTCTCGTGCCATTTTGGCTAATTTTCCGAATGAAAAGATTGCCATGATTGAGCATGATTCTTATTACAAGGACCAAAGTCATTTGACCTTTGAGGAGCGGATCAAGACCAACTATGACCATCCTTTTGCCTTTGATACGGATTTGATGATTGCGCAGATCAATGAACTCTTGGAGGGTCGTCCGGTGGATATCCCAACTTATGACTATGCAGAGCATACACGCAGCAGCAAGACCTATCGTCAGGAACCACAAGATGTTTTCATCGTGGAAGGAATCTTAGTTCTTGAAGACAAGCGTCTTCGGGACTTGATGGATATCAAGATCTTTGTGGATACGGATGATGATGTGCGGATTATTCGCCGGATCAAGCGCGATATGGAGGAGCGTGGCCGGAGTCTCGATAGTGTCATTGAGCAATACCTTGGTGTGGTAAAACCGATGTACCACCAGTTCATCGAGCCAACCAAGCGTTATGCGGACGTGATCATTCCTGAGGGCGTGACCAACACAGTTGCGATTGATTTGATCACAACCAAGATTGAAAAAATCCTCAACGAAGCGCGTGAGGGAAAATAAAATAGGGAGAAAGAGGGCAATCGCTCTCCAATCTTTTCACATTAGTTGGAATAATTGAATGTCGCAGTAGTTGGTGAGACTCTTCATTCGCCTAAAAGCTCGAAAGAGTTCTCAATCAATGTTTCGGGGGTGGTATGAGAAATGTTTTTTAACATTCTGTACCACTCCCTCTTTTTCCTAGGGAGAATGGAAATGAAAAGGGAGTTTCATTCGCGGACCAAGGCGTTCGCTTGTTTATTGACCATGTGTGCTGGTTTTTCAGATGCCTATACCTTTATCTGTCGGGGTGGGACCTTGGCGGCAGGCCAGACGGGAAATGTGGTCTTTCTATCGGTTGGTTTGATTGGCCAGCAGATCTCAGATGTAGAAGTAAAGTTAGCGACCATGTTGGCCTTTATGCTGGGAATCTTTTTGATGACGGTTTTGCGGCGGTTGATTGACAATTCAGTCTGGCGCCTCAGTACCTTAGTGCCCTTTATCCTCACAACCTTGGTGACGGGATTTTTACCAGCATCGGTAAAAAATGTCTTCATCGTGCCTTTTTTTGGCTTGAGTTTGGGAATCGTAGCGACCTCTTTTGGAGAAGTGGATGGCTACGCTTATAATCATTCCTTTATGACGGGAAATCTCAAGAAAACCATGGTGGCTTATGGGAATTTTGTTAGAGAAAAGGAGAAGAAATTTCTTTGGGAAGCCATCTTTATGACCTGCTTGATTGGGAGTTTCGTCTTTGGGGCCATTTTTTCAACCTACTTGATCCAGTATTATGGGCTCAAGACCATCTGGCTGGTCTCCATCATCTTGACTATCTTTTTAATCTACCGTGCCATTCAATATTTTGAAGTCTTTCACTTCAATCGGCGACATGAATAGATAAAGGTATCATAAAAAACTTTCCTTAGGTGAGTACGGACGTCAGCGAACTTCTTCGAAGAAGTTCCATGACTAATTATTGAGCCTAAGGTCTCAATAATTCCGTGTGCCTGAAGCAGTTAAGCTTCAGGCACTTTTCTCACAGCGGAAAGTTTAGTATATTCTTGATCAATTTAAATTAATGAGACCTCAGTTTTATCTCTTTGCAGAATCGCTTAAGTTATTTTACTAAAAATTAGTTTATCTATATTCCAGAGGCTGGGACAAAATCCTAGCCTCTCAATTATTTTTGGATTGTCGAGCAAGACGCAGTGGTTGAGTGGGACGACGAAATCGAATTCTAAGGAATTACCGATTTCTGTCCCACTCTTTTTTCTTTCGCTGTTTGAAGCTTAATTTTTGGGCAAAGATTTGGTATAATGGAAGGTATGAAACATTCGGAAAAAGAATCACAATACCAGCTCTTGCTGGCTCAATTAGACGCTCTCTTAACAGGAGAAAGCAATGCCTTGGCTAATCTGTCCAATGCCAGTGCTCTTTTAAATCAAGCCCTGCCTCGTTCGGTCTTTGCAGGTTTTTATTTGTATGACCAAACAGAATTGATCTTGGGACCTTTTCAGGGAGGTGTTTCTTGTGTCCATATCGATCTTGGAAAGGGTGTCTGTGGAGAAGCAGCTCAAAAGCAGGAAACCATCATTGTCGATGATGTGCGCCAGCATGCCAACTATATTTCCTGTGATAGTCGGGCTATGAGTGAGATTGTGGTGCCTATGGTCAAGGACGGTCAGCTCCTTGGAGTTTTAGACCTGGATTCGGAGTGTGTCTCTGACTACGATCAGCTGGATCAGGAGTATTTAGAAAAGTTTGTCGCTCTCTTGATCGATAAGACAAACTGGGACTTTAAGATGTTTGGGGTTAAGAACTAATGTATCAAGCTTTATATCGGAAATACCGGAGCCAGACCTTTGGCCAATTGGTCGGCCAGCAAGTAGTGGCACGGACATTGAGACAGGCTGTCGAGCAGGAGAAGATCAGCCATGCCTATCTCTTTTCTGGTCCTCGTGGTACTGGGAAAACCAGTGTGGCCAAGATCTTTGCTAAGGCTATGAACTGTCCTAATCAAGTCAATGGGGAGCCTTGTAACGAGTGCTATATCTGTGAATCCATTACCAATGGGAGCCTAGAAGATGTCATCGAGATCGATGCGGCCTCCAACAATGGGGTTGATGAGATTCGAGATATTCGCGACAAATCCACCTATGCTCCGAGTCTAGCCAAGCACAAGGTCTACATTATCGATGAGGTCCATATGCTTTCGACAGGGGCCTTTAATGCCTTGTTGAAGACCTTAGAAGAGCCAACGGAAAACGTGGTCTTTATCCTTGCAACAACGGAGTTACACAAAATTCCAGCCACCATTCTGTCTCGGGTGCAACGCTTTGAATTCAAAGCCATCAAACTGCCGGATATCGGTCATCATTTGGAAAGTATCTTAGCTACAGAAGGCATTGCCTATGAAGCGGATGCTGTGCAGATCATTGCTCGGCGCGCTGAAGGTGGGATGCGAGATGCCTTGTCCATTTTGGACCAAGCCCTGAGTCTGACTGCGGGTAGTGAGTTGACGACAGCAATCGCAGAAGAGATTACAGGCTCCATCAGTCTAGCTGCGCTCGATCAGTACGTGGCTGCCATCCTGGCTCATGATGCGACAGCGGCGCTGGATCAGCTGGCGATTATCTTTGATAATGGGAAGAATATGGCCCGTTTCGTCACGGACTTACTTCAATACCTGAGAGATCTCTTGATTGTCCAGACAGGTGGAGAAAATACCCACAATAGTGACTTGTTTGCGGCCAATCTGGAAGCCGATCAAGCCCGTCTTTTTGACCTGATTGACCAGGCGACGACCAGTCTAGCGGATATCAAAAATAGTCTGCAACCGCGCATTTACACTGAAATGATGACCATTAAATTGGCTGAAAGCACGGGCCAAGTTTCTAACTCAGCAGCTGTGGAGGTTCCTTCCAATGTGCTAGCTCAGCTGGAAGACTTGAAGAAGGAAGTCGCTCAACTCAAGCAACAGTTAGCGCAATCAGGTAGCAGTCTTCCTGCTTCAAAACCAGCGGTAACTCGTCCAACCAAGTCGAGCAAGGGCTACCGTGCAGATCGAAACAAGGTCAATGCCATTTTACAAGAGGCGGTTGAAAACCCAGAGTTGGCACGGACCAACTTGATCCGTCTTCAGAACGCTTGGGGAGAAATCATCGAAAGCTTGGCGGGTGCGGATAAGGCCCTCTTAATCGGATCTCAGCCGGTCGCTGCCAATGAAAATCACGCTATTTTAGCCTTTGAGTCTGCTTTTAATGCTGAACAGACCATGAAGCGGGACAACCTCAATACCATGTTTGGCAATATCCTCAGCAATGCTGCTGGCTTCTCACCAGAGATTTTAGCGGTTTCGATGGAAGAATGGACCCAAATTCGGGCAGAGTTTTCGGCTAAGGCGCGTGGGCAAAAAGCGGAAGTGGTAGAAGAAGAGGAAAGTGTCATCCCTGAGGAATTTCACTTTTTATCCGATAAAATCACCCTGCAAGACGATTAAGACATGAATTTTTTACTGAATCATGGTAAAATAATTTTATGAATAGAAAACAATTTGCAGTGATAGCAGTCTTTACTGCTATGGAGACTTATTTTTTCAATGAAGCGACCATGGCGGGTCAAATGCTCTTTGCATGTTTTTGGGCCCTCTTGATCTTGCGCAATCTCCAGACGGCCTATATGGTGGAGAAGATTGCTAGTGCCATTGAAAAAGAAATTAACAAGAAAAGAAAATAAAACCTTTGAAAAGGAATCCTTTTTCAAAGGTTTTTTTCTATGGCTATAGATAAAGTGACTCTAAACGACTGTTCAGTTTTCCTAGATTTTTCTAGGAAATTTTTTCTATTTCATAAACATTTCACATTTCTTTTCTATAATAACTATATCAAATGATGAAAGCGCCCATATTGCATTGCTGTGGGCTTTGAAATGGAGGGTGAGTTCATGCTCTTACAACAGGCAATCGCCTATATTTCTCGAAAAAGAACGAGGAATCTGGTCCTCTTTCTGATTCTCCTCTTGATCCTCTCTTGCTTGTATTTCTGTTTTTCACTGATGCAAGTAGGAGGAAGGCTGGAGGACCATATCAAACAGTCGGCTGGGACCAGCTTTGCCCTGACCAGTAAGCAGGGGGCTACTCCCTTTGCTCTGAAAGAAGCTGAAAAGGTGCAGCAGCTAGCTGGAGTTGGATCTATGGTTCCTCAATATGAAAGTCCCGTTCGCATTCTTGATAAAGAAGCGGTGACGGGACAGCAGTCGGTGGAGCGAGACGATTTGGGGCAGGAAGCCAAGCAAGCGCTAGGCGCTGTCTTTACCCAGAAGACAGACCAGCACCTAGATTTCCGGAGTAACAGTTTCCAACTGGTGCAAGGCAAGCACTTATCCGACAAGGCTCGCGGCCAGATCTTGATCCACCAAGAGTTGGCTAAGAAGAACAAGCTAAAGGTCGGAGATTCCTTGACCTTATCTAGCTTTCAGATGGGAGAGACTCCTGCCAAAGAGCAAACCTTTAAAATCGTTGGGATCTTTTCGGGTAAGAAACAGGAAAAATTCACAGGGATGACCTCTGATCTGAGTGAAAACCAAGTCTACCTCCCTTATGAGGATGCGGCTAAGCTCTTAGGGCTCAGTCAGCAAGAAGTGACCCAGGTCACCTTTGGGGTCAAAGATCCTGAGAAAATCGATGCCATCTTGAAGCAAGTCAAAAGCTTGGATCTGGATTGGCAGTCTCTGCGCGTGGTCGAAGATCGCAAAGCCTTTGACCAGATGAAAGAATCCTCTCAGACCTTAGAAGGCCTGGTACGGATCATGATGATCGTCCTTCTGGTGACGGGAGCCGGTGCCCTATCTCTCTTACTCAGTCTCTGGACACGGGAGCGGATCCATGAAATCGGCGTCCTCTTATCCATTGGGAAGAGCAAGGGCCGGATTTTTGGACAGTTCCTCTTAGAAGTGGTGCTGGTATCCTTACTAGCACTGATCCCGGCCTTTCTCATCGGGCGGATGATCAGCCATCGTTTCTTAGAGCAATTTGTCGGACAGACCGGTCAACAGCAGACTCTAGACTTGCTTCATCAAATCCCTCAAGGCCTTTCCTTAGGAATCGCCTATGCTAGCCTCTTGTGCTTGATCCTTCTGTCGCTCGGTGTAACGACCAGCATGATCTGGCGCAAGACCCCAAAAGAAATATTAACAAAAATGAGTTAAGGAGAAATGACATATATGCTAGAACTCAAACATGTATCCTATAGTTACCAAAGCTACCAAGAAGAGATCTTCTCAGACGTGAACTATCAGTTCAAAAATGGGACTTTTTACAGCATTATCGGTCAGTCTGGAGCAGGGAAATCAACCCTCCTATCCCTCTTGGCTGGTCTGGACAATCCCAAGAAGGGACAGGTTCTCTTTGATGGGGAGGACATCCAGACCAAAGGGTCTAGCTACCACCGCAAGCACCATGTCTCCCTGGTCTTCCAGAATTACAATCTAATCGATTATTTGACGCCACTGGAAAATGTCCGTCTGGTTAACAAACAGGCTGGGAAAGAGATTCTCTTGGAATTGGGATTGGACGAAACGCAAATCAAACGCAATGTCCTGCAATTATCTGGAGGACAACAACAGCGGGTGGCCATTGCGCGTGCGCTCGTTTCAGAAGCACCTGTCATCTTGGCAGATGAGCCGACAGGAAACTTAGATGAACAGACAGCCGGTGACATTATTGCCATTTTGAAGAAGTTGGCCAAGGAACGCCAAAAATGTGTCATTGTCGTCACCCACAGTAAGGAAGTGGCAGAGGCCTCCGATGTGGTCTTGGAATTGAGTCGCCGTAGCCTCGTTGAGAAGAGCAAGTAAGGAGGGAATGCTATGTTGCGAAATGCTTTTGCTTATATCACACGTAAATGGCCCAAGTCTCTCTTGCTCTTTGCCATCATTCTCCTCATGGGGACCTTGAGCTTGATCGGACTCTCTATGAAAGGAGCGACCCAAAAAGCTTCATCGGAAAGCCTGGGATCCATCACCAATAGCTTCTCCATGCAGATCAACCGCAGGACCAATCCAGGAACCCCTCGGGGAGCTGGGAATATCAGAGGAGAAGATATCGAAAAAATCAGCCAGGTAGAGGGGATCACCTCCTCCATCAAGCGGATCAATGCCATCGCAGATATCCTAGACCACGAGATTATTGAGACTGAAGAAACCCTGCAAAATCAATCTCCAGAGCGGGCCAAGCACTTTAAGAATACCTTGATGGTGACAGGGGTCAATGACTCTTCTAAAGAAGATAAGTTTGTCTCTGGAGCCTACAAGCTGGTCCAAGGAGAGCACCTGACGGATAAGGACAAAAACCAAATCCTCATGCACGAAGATTTGGCGAAAAAGAATGGTCTCAAGGTGGGCGATAAGGTGCGCCTCAAGTCCAATCTCTATGATGCTGACAATGAAAAAGGGGCTAATGAAACTGTCGAAGTAACCATTAAAGGTCTGTTCTCAGGGAAGAACCAAGCTCCTCTAACTTACGCCCAAGAATTGTATGAAGATACCCTCATTTCTGACCTAGATACAGCTGCCAAGCTCTATGGCAATACTGTTCAAACAGCTACTTATGAGGATGCGACCTTCTTTGCCAAAGGGGATCAAGACCTCGATAAATTAATCGAAAAAATCAAAGCCTTGGATATCCCATGGAATTACTATGACCTAGTCAAGAGCTCTTCTAACTACCCAGCCTTGCAAAAATCGATCAGCAGTATGTTCCAAGTGGCGAACTACTTGTTTATCGGTAGCCTCATCTTTGCTAGCTTGCTTCTCACCCTTCTCCTCGTCTTGTGGCTCAATGCCCGTCGCAGAGAAGTTGGTATCTTGCTGGCTCTAGGACTCTCCAAGGTGCAGATTGCGGGGCAATTCGTGGCAGAATTAATCATGATTTCCATCCCAGCCTTCCTCCTCTCCTATGGAGTCGCAGGTCTTCTTGCCAAAGGAGTCGGAGATACGGTGCTTAAGAACGTAACCAGTGGCATTGCTAAACAAATGGCTCAAGAATCCTCTGCAGCCAACCTTGGTGGAGGAGCTGAGGCAGAAAGCTTCAGTAAGACCCTGACTGATATCCATATGGATATCCAACCGAGCCAATTGTTGGTGATTGTCTTGGTCGGTGGGTTGCTCTTGATCCTGGTATCCATCCTTTCTTCACAATGGCTCTTGCATAAGAAACCAAAGGAACTCTTGGTGGATGTCGAATAAGAGATTGTTTCCTAAAATAGAAATAGGGTATAATAGGAGGTAGAAGAAGTTCTTAGATAAAGGAAAGTGTATGAAGATACTAATCGTAGAAGATGAAGTCCTGATTCGCGAAGGGATGAGCGACTATCTCATGGAATGTGGCTATGAGGTCTTTGAAGCAGGCGATGGGCAGGAGGCCCTGGACCTCTTTCACAGAGAAGCGCCAGATCTGGTCTTGCTGGATATCCAGCTCCCTATCCTCAATGGCTTGGAAGTGCTCAAGACCATCCGGAAGACCAGCTCAGTCCCTGTCCTCATGCTGACGGCCTTCCATGACGAGGACTATAAGTTGACGGCTTTTGGAGAGTTGGCGGATGGCTATCTGGAAAAACCCTTCTCCTTGTCCCTCTTGAAGGTCCGCATCGAAGCTATTTTTAAAAAGCTCCAGCCTTCCCGGGTCTTCACCTATGGAGAGGCACGGGTGGATTTTGAGAGCTATACAGCCAGCCTAGCTGGGCAAGCCATCTCCATGAATGCCAAGGAGTTGGAAATCTTGGAATACTTGCTCCAGCATGAAGGCAAGGCCCGGACCCGCTCTCAGATCCTCGATGCCGTCTGGAAGGAGACAGAGGAGATTCCTTTTGATCGGGTGATCGATGTCTATATCAAGGAACTACGAAAAAAACTAGAGCTGGACTGTATCGTAACGGTACGCAATGTCGGCTATAAATTGGAGAGACCATGACCAAACGAAGTATCTTTGCAAAGATCTTTCTGATCACCTTTGCCCTATTTAGTGGCTTAGTCATCCTTCTACACGCTTCGGTTTACTTTATTTTCCCCTCGACCTATATCGAGTCCCAGCGCCAGACGATTTTGAAGAAATCCCAGGCCCTGGCCAAGAGTTTCCAAGGCCAGGAAGAAGGAACCATTGAGTCGGTCATTGACCTTTATTCCAAGACCAACGATATCAAGGTCTCGATCAAGGGCAAGGAAAAACAGAATGCCCTAGAGGTCAAGGATGACCTGCTCCTGAACCCTAACAGTCAGAACAATTCCCTGGTCATTGAGGAGCGAAAGATCCAGACCAAAGAGGGAAAAGACTTGACCTTGCAATTCTTAGCAACCGTCGATTCGCAAAAGGAAGCGCGGGACATCAGTCTGGGCTTTCTTCCCTATAGTCTTCTTGCTTCCTTTGTTCTGTCAGTGATTGCCTCCTATCTCTATGCCCGCCTGATTTCTGCTCCGATCCTTGAGATCAAGCAGATGACCAAGCGGATGAAGCGCTTGGATCGGACAGCCAGTCTTCCCATTCACTCGCAGGATGAGATCGGCGTTCTCAAGCAACAGATCAACGACCTCTATCACCATCTCCTAGAGGTGATTGACAATCTAGAGCAGCAAAAACAAGAAAATCTGAAGTTGGAGCAGATGAAGGTCGAATTCCTACGGGGAGCCTCGCATGAGCTCAAGACGCCTCTGGCCAGCTTGAAGATTATCCTAGAAAATATGCGGGATAAGATCGGCCGCTACAAGGACCGGGACCGCTATCTGTCGGTCTCCCTCGATATCGTCGATGAGATGAACCAGATCGTCCTAGAAATCCTGTCCCTGTCCTCTGTCCAAGAATTGGCCGGAGACAAGGAATGGATCCAGTTGGATCAGGTCGTAGAGCAGATCCTCGACCAGTACAAGGTCTTGGCTCAATCTCGCTCGCTCATGATTGACAATCAGATCCCAGTCAAACCAGTCTATATGAACCCAGCGATTCTAAAATTGGTTCTCTCAAATGTTATCAGTAATGCCGTCAAACATTCGGATACCGGTGGTGAGATCCAGCTCCGTCTCGAAGAGGAAGGGACGCACTTGGCGATTGAAAATACCAGCCAGGAAATGGTAGAGATCGTTGAGATGCCAATGACCGCTAGCCGCCAGAAGAAGGAAGGTGGTCTGGGACTCTTTGTGGTCCAACACTTGTTAGACCATGAAGAACTGGCCTACCAATTTGATAAAACGGCTATGGGCCTACGCTTCCGTATGGAACTGCCCAAAGATCCATAAGAATAAAAAGAGGCTGGGACAAAAGTCCTAGCCTCTCAATTATTTTTGGATTGTTGAGCAAGACGCAGTGGTTGAGTGGGCTCTACTACGCTGATTTCATCAGCTTTTACAGCCCTACTCAACTGTGCGGAGGTGGGACGACGAAATCGAATTCTAACGAATTACCGATTTCTGTCCCACTCTCTTGTATTTAATCAACCTTTTCTACCTTAAGCAATTGGCCATGTTTTAATTCATAAATGGTATCCACATAGGTCAGGATGGAACGGTCATGGGTCACCATGATAGCGCTCTTGTTTTTAGATTTGACTTCTTTTTGGATCAACTGGGCGATTTCTTGTCCCCGATCCGGATCTAGGCTAGCCGTTGGTTCATCGGCCAAAATGACCTGCGGATTTCCGATGAAGGCGCGAGCGATGGCTGCCCGTTGCTTTTGTCCACCGGACATCTGATTCGGATATTGGTGGTAACAAGTTTCGATGCCAAGATCTGCCAGCAAGGCTTTGACTTCCTCTTGGCGTTTTTTCTTGTCCTTCTCCCCTTTTAATTTGGCCACCAGTTCTAACTGGTCACCGATTTTCATATAGGAAAGGAGCTGGTGATCCTGAAAGATAAAGCCGAGTAATTCCAGCCGTTTTTTCGTCCACTGGCCTTGGTTGAGTCCAGTCAAGTCTTGGCCGGCGATGCGAATCCGCCCCTCGTCCGCTGATAAAAGCAAGCCAGCGATGGCTAAGAGTGTGGATTTACCAGATCCTGATGGACCCAAGATGGCGACAAATTCGTTGCGTTCGACGCTTAAATTAAGCTGGTTGAGGACATGGTGCATCTGGCTACCATCGGCGTAGGATTTTCTGATATTTTCTAATGCAATAATGGCCATCTTATTCTCCATTTCCACCAATGACTTCGATTGGATCTACTTTTTTGATTTTGACAAGGGACAAGGCACCACACAAGATAGAGGTCAGGATAAAGCTAACCGAGATGGTGAGGTTGTCTTTCAGGGTCATAAAGGAAGGGACGCTATTGGGTAAAAATGGCGCCATCATAGTTGCCAAGCCAAGTCCCAGCAACACTCCGATGAGGGAGATAATGGTGAGCTGGGATAGTTGGACATAGGTAATCTGGCTCATGGACATGCCAATGGCCTTCAAGACGCCGAACTGTTTCAACTTCTGCAAGGTGAGGATATAGAAGAAAACCCCAAGGATAGCAGAAGAAGCGAGTAAGAGCACCCACGTGATCATCCGTAGCGTCAGGTTTTGAGCCTTGTAGCCAGGGATTTTATCGATTACTTGCTTCTTATCCGCCACCATCAAGTTGCTGGCTAGATCGCTAGAAGGGATGCTTTTCTTGGTCACAAGGGTTTGGGCTTGCCATTGATAGCTTGGATCTGTTTTTTGTCGCATGCCTGTGTAGGTATCCGAGCTGATAAAACCAATCTCGCTGTAGCCGTATTTGGCATTTTTCGCGAAGGCCACGACCTTGAGTTTTTGCTTAGAAGTTTTGTCGATCACTTGATCGCCGATTTGGATTCCCTCATCCTCTTTGAAAGAATGGTCCAGAATGATCTCGTTTTTCTTTAAGTCGGAGATCTTGATGTCAGTATCTTCCATGATTGGATTGAGGATCTCTTTTTCGTTATGATCGGTCGCGAAATAGGTGATATCCAGGGTGTTGGAATCCTCTGATTTTGAGACGGTTGCCCGCTGGATCGACAAGCCAGAATAGTCCATCCCTTCTATCTTGTTAATCTCATCTAAATCTTTCGCCGTAATAGTTGAAAAAGGGATAATCCCTTCTGAATCCGTCGAAAGGATGTAGTGCAGCGACCCATAGTTCTCGATTTGGGCGGATACTGAACGGCCCAGTCCATTTGTCAGGCCGGATAAGAACACCACCATAAACATGAGGATGGTAATGAGGAGTTCAATCAGGATAAACTTCTTGGGTTGGTATTTAATTTCATTCCATGCGATTTTCATATTCGTTCTCCTTTTAGCAGGGAGGTGCTCGAGCAGGGTTGCTAGCACCTAAACATACTCTACCATCATACCACAAGTGGGGGGATAATAGGGGGATGGTGTTTGGTAGAGTATGAAGGGATCAAAAATTATTGAATGATAAATAATGAAATTATATTTTTCTAAAAAAAGAAACGATTTCCGAAAAGTTGAGAGTTTGTTATGATGAATATTCAAGACTTAATTTAAGATTTTTAAAATTTTATTATTTTTCAAATTACTAGTTTTAGGGAATTTCGCAATCGATAAATAAACAATTGATAGATAAGTCAGATTGTATTTGACATTAAATGGACATTGGCAATGTTTTGGAAGAAAATAAGTAGAGGAGTAAGTGCCTCTGTTGTTATAAAAAAATGTGAGAATTTTTTTAGTTTGTCCTTAAATTCATTGATAGTAGCTCTCCTTATATTCACACATTATTTGATTTAGAGAAATAAACATGCTACAATGAAAGCGTATACAAAAAACATAAGGAGGAAATGAAAATGAAAAAAACAACTAAGTTTTTGCTAGGTGGTGCATTAGTAATATTGTTTTTAACTCCAGTATCTCAAGTTAAGGCTGATTGGCATCAAGATAATGTTGGTTGGTGGTATTCACTAAACGATGGTTCTTATTATAAAAACACGGAAGCTAAGATTAACGAGAAGTGGTATAAATTTGATGACAGAGGTTATATGATGACCGGCTGGCAGCTAATATGGGAGCGTAATGATAGTAATTATGGGATTATCAAAAACTGGTCTTATTTTGATCCAGTAAATGGTGATAAAAAACTGGGCTGGCAAAATATAGATGGAAAGTGGTATTACCTTACTAAAGACGGGGCACTTATGGGTAATCAAGACATAGATGGGAAATATTATTATTTTGATCCTGTTAATGGTGATATGAAAACGGGTTGGCTATCCGAACAACAAAATTCAAATACAATTTGGAATTATTTCGACCCTGAAAGTGGAGCCAAAGTAGAAGGTTGGCAAAACATAGATGGTAAATGGTATTACTTTCCTCAATATTATCATGCAGTAACTGGTTTCTGGAGTATAGATGGAAAAGATTATTATTTCGACCCGATTAATTGTGATATGCAAACAGGATGGGTATCTAAACAATACAATTATGGGACAGAAAAGTTGTATTTCGACCCTGTAAGTGGAGCCAAAGTAGAAGGTTGGCAAGAAATAGATGGGAAAATGTATTACTTTGGTTGGAATGGGGCATTGAAACGGCATCAAAGAATAGATGGAAAAATGTATTATTTTGATCCAGATACTTATGAATTGAAGATAGGCTGGATTGAGGCGTTGGGAAACAAATATTATGCAGATCCTAACGATGGTGGGGCACTTGCAACAAATAAAACTTTAGTTATAGATGGTATTTCATACACATTCGATTACAATAGCATTCTTATCAATAATGCGCCTTAACTGGTCAACACCTCAAAAGTCAATTTTTTCTAACTTTTGAGGTGTTTTTAACTATGAAAAAGAATTACATTATACAATCAGAGTGAGTTATTTGGTAGTTAAGAAGCTTCATTTAGATCCTTACTTATAGCTAGTCTTTGATAAAACTAGTTGCTAAACTTTTGATAATTTCTAAGTACGTAGGGAACGTTATTTTTAAAACTAGCTTTTGAGTTCTCTTCCAGATGACATTTTCTCTTATTTTATTTAAAAACGTACAGTGACAGACTTTATATTTTATTTGGTGATTACGACCTCACTCTATCCACACATTATTTGATTTAAAGTAATAAAGATGCTACAATGAAAGCGTATACATCTGGTGATATAAGGAGGAAAAAAATGAAAAAAATAACTAAGCTTTTGTTAGGTGGTGTATTAGTAATATTTCTTTTAGCTCTAGCATCTCAAGTTAAGGCTGATTGGCATCAAGATAATATTGGCTGGTGGTATTCAACAAATAATGGATCTTATTATAAAGATACATTAGCTTATATTGACAAAAATGTTTATAGATTTGATGAAAGAGGTTATATGATAACCGGCTGGTATTTAGAGGAGCATAGGGAGACTAATGGTAGCCTATTCAAAGACTGGTCTTATTTTGATCCAGTGAGTGGAGCCCGATTAAAGGGGTGGCAACAGATAGATGGTAAATGGTATTACTTGTATTCATATTGGATAGCTAGAGGTAAGCAGATTATTGATGAAAAAAAATATTATTTTGATCCTGTTAATGGTGATATGAAAACAGGTTGGATATCTACACCAGGTCTTAATGGTACAAATTGGTCTTATTACGATCCAGTAAGTGGAGCCGCATTAAAGGGGTGGCAACAGATAGATGGTAAATGGTATTACTTTGCAGACTATTCTGTTCATAATCATGCATTAAAAGGATTCAATAATATAGGTGGAAAAGAATATTATTTCGATCCAGTTAATGCCGATATGAAAACAGGTTGGATATCCCGACAAATTGATGTTAAAAAATGGTATTATTATGACCCAGAAAGTGGAGAACGACTGTTAGGTTGGCAAGACATAGATGGGAAGAAGTATTACCTTACATCAGAAGGGGCATATTGTGGTTATACTTATACTATAGATGGGAAACTTTATAATTTTGATCCAATTACTTGCGAATTGAAAACAGGCTGGCTTGATTTAAACGGATTTAGACGTTATGCAGATCCAAATGATGGTGGTGCATTTGCATCGAATAAAACTTTAATTATAGACGGTGTTTCTTATACATTCGATAGTGGTGGTTCTGTTATCAATAATGAGCCTTAATATATCAACACACCAAAAGTTAAAAAAATATAACTTTTGGTGTGTTTTAATTATGATAATAACGAACCACCCTCGCGGTGGTTTGTGCTATACTAGACATACATTGAAGCGGAGCTAGAAAAGACGTGAGGAAAGGAGGATGTCTGTGCTAAAAAAGGGATTGATCTTTCTATTGTTAGGAATGACTGTGTTAGTAGCTTGGCTTCTCTTTGTTCCGGATAAACAACCAGCTCCAAATTTTTCATCTAAAAATAAAATTGAATTGCTGGCAAGAATACTTGATCATCGTAATGCCAATGCCATTAGAGAAGCTGGCTATGGGATTCCTTCAGACGCAGAGATCAGACGTGCGGGTGGCATAGACCATCTGGAAATGGATGGGGATTTGAAATGGATGGTACGAGTACCTAGTCCAGATGATAATAAAATCTGGATTACCTCTTCAACGATCATTGAGGGTGAAAAAATAGATGCAGCCTTTTCATTAGATAAAGAGTGGGTATTACTACATGCTAGTTATTTCCATACGGAGAAAGATGGGACCACTAACCGAGTTGGGGTCAGTGATTCTCAGCAAACAGAGCTCCTAGAAAAAGTGCAAACAGAATTAAATCGCTTTGTAAAAAAATGGAGCAAGAGTTAAAGCCGTAACTAGTTATGGATATCTTAAAAAGAATGAAGTTCCGTAGTTTTTGGGTAGAAGGAGCTTTCAAAATAGATCAAAAAAACCACCCTCGGGTGGCTTTTTCTATACTTATTTTCACCATTTCGTCAATGAGATTTCTCCACTGTTGAGCCAGATTTCTTCTTGATTTTCTAACTGGACCAAGAGTTGGCCGGTATCGGAAATGTCTTTGGCGAGGCCCTGATAGGTCTGCTGGTTCTGCTCAAAGGTGACAGTTCGTCCTAAGACCAGGGAGCGCTCTTTGTAGAGGTAGACCAGTTCATCGATATCCGTATGAAGAAATTCTCTCCAAATCTCGCTGATGAGGTCATTTCGGGTGATGGGACAAGGGCCTTCAAATAAGGAACCAGCCTTGCTTTCTAGCTCATCTGGAAAAGTAGAGATAGCCAAATTGAGACCGACTCCGATAATGACATCCGTGACAAGGCCAGTCTCGATGGATGTGATAGCTTCGGTTAGGATTCCCCCAATTTTTTTATGGCGATAGTAAATATCATTGACCCATTTGATATCGACATCGATCAGGGTCAGATTTTTAATAGCCTTATAGATGGCTCCTGCGACCATGAGGGTATAAGGGGGGAGCTCCGCAGGTGGGAGTTGGGGCTTGAGATGAAGAGACATATAGATGCCGCCTTGATCGGGAGAGTAGTAGTCGCGACCAAAGCGGCCCTTTCCGGCAGATTGGGACTTGGCCAGGTAGAGAGCATTACCCTCTTTATGGGCTTCCATGCCTAATTTTGCGTCCAATTGGGTGGAGCTGCATTCTTCATTCAAGGACACGGTCAACTGGGTATTGCTTGCGATGACTTCAGGAAGAAGAATATCGCCTGAGACCAGTCTATAGCCCTTCTTTTTTAGGGATTCGATGACGACCCCATCTTTTTCCAGGCGCTGAATGGCCTTCCAGATGGAGGTGCGGGAAACGCCTAATTCTTTTGCCAACTGTTCCCCGTTAACATAATCATCTGCCTGAGAAAGAGTTTGAAAGAGGATTTCGTGTGTTTTCATAAGACTAAGACCTCCTAGCGACTGCTGTCTCGAATCGTCAGTTTGGTGGCTAATTTGACCATGCAGGGAACACTTGGTTGACTCCCTTGAAAGGTCTGCCGCAACATCTGAATGGCTTGCTTGCCCATTTCCTCTGTGTAGACGGTCACTGTAGAGAGGGCCGGAAAGACATACTTAGCAATCGAGGTATCATTGAAGGAAATGAGACTGACACGATCAGGCACAGCGATTTGGTGCTCCTGGAGGGACCGAAGGGCCCCGACAGCTATGGCATCACTGGCCATGAAAAAGGCAGTTGGTAAGTCGTCGCCCAGTGATTGAATCAGCTGCTCCATCATCTGATAGCCTGACTCAGTTGAGAACTGACCGACAGCGACAAAGCGCTCCTCATAAAGCCCTTTTCCCGTGAGAAACTGTTGAAAGACTCGTTGACGAGGATCCATCTGAAGCGGTGTCGCATCTGCGGTCTCTTCTTGACCAACCAAGAGTCCGATCTCCTTGTGATGATGCTCAAGGAAATGCTCGAGAGCGGTGATAACAGAATCTTCTAAATCTGTCGTCACGCAAGAATGCCCCAGATAGAGGGTATTGCTATCGACAAAGATCAGGGGTTTGCCGTAGCTTTCTAGATCTTGAATGGTCTTGGGACTGAATTTTCCAAGAGCAATAATGCCGTCTGCTTCCTGAATCAAAGACCAATCGTCTTTGTTGAAGATACGAAAGATCTCATAGCCTAATTCCTGGGCTTGTTTCTCCAAGCCCATCCGAATGGCATAGTAGTAGAGGTCCTCTAATTCTTCTTCGCGCGTGTACCATTCAAAGATGACGATTTTATGAGAATCTTCGACTGGTTGAGGCGCTGTTTTGCGGCTTTTCTTTTGGTAATGCAGGTCCTCAGCGATGCGAAGAATCCGACTGCGAGTGTCTTCACCAACCGATAAGGTCGCATCCTGGTTGAGGACGCGAGAGACCGTTGCCTGAGAAACGCCTGCTTTTTCTGCAATGTCTTTAATCGTTGCCATAGTTCATCCTTTATTGCTTACTAGTTCCAGTATACTCTAAATGCTAGTAAAAAGAAATAAATTTTTACTAAATTTTATGTTTGCTGCGATATTGGCTAGGAGTCAGGTGACTATAGGCCTTAAAAGCCTTTGAAAAATAAAGGGGATCTGAAAAGCCAACCGAGTAAGCAACAATCTTGATGCTTTCGTCTGTATTGGTCAGTAACTGCTGGGCACGTTGCATGCGGACCGAGTGCAGGAATTCTTTGGGAGAGATCTGGTGAAACTCCTTAAAAACAGTTGTCAGATAGGAGCGATGGACATTGAGGTCATCAGCGATCTCTTGAATACTGAGATGCTCTTTTGCGTAATACGTCTCAATCACATGCTTGCAGGTCAGGTAGAGTTGATAGGTTGGAGATGGGTGGCTCCGATGGATATCGGGTGCCACTTCACTGATAAGAAATAGCAGTTCATAGATCTGAGAGAGAAGGTGGAGTTGGTAGTGCGAGGTCATCTTAGAGTCCTCTGCCTTGTGGACAAGCTGCTCCATAAACAGCCCGATCCGCTCTGTGTCCACCTCATCTTTCTTTAGAAAGCCTTTGGCATGTAAGGTTGAAAAGCGCATGAAATCACTCACCTTGGTGCCGCTAATCCCAATCCAGTAGTAGGACCAAGGATCTTCTGCGTCTGCCTGGTAGTAGGTCACCATATTTTTAGGGAGAAGGAAGAGATCCCCGGCTTCTAAATGGATTTCATTTTTATTGATGTGAAAGACACCTTTTCCCTTGGTGATAAAATGCAGAACAAAATTGTCACGGACGCTAGGTCCGAATTCGTAGTTCTTGGGGCAATCTTCGTAGCCGTAAAAATCAAGGGCTAGATCAATGGTGTCGGTTTGGTATTCTGAAAAGACTAACATAGGTAAACCTCCTACCTAACATTTTACCATATATGTCCAACAAAATTCTATTTCCGAAAGCGTTTACATCAAGTAAAATAAAGACATGCTAAAAAAGAAAGTTATTGGAACTGAAAATAAAAATACATAGTGATATTTTTTCGGGTCCAATGGAGGAAGATATGGCAATTCGTATTGAACAGAATTTGTTCTATGTAGAAAGTAAGGGACTGAGCCTGATCCTTGAAAATCGAGATGGCTACCTGATGCTTAAGCATCTGGGGCGTCCGATCCCGTCTTATCATTTTTCCAATACCGTGCATGAGAAGGATCATGCTTTCTCAGGAAATCCAACACCTGACCATCGAACCTTCAGCTTGGATACCCAGCGTCAGATCTTAGGACAGCACGGGCTTGGAGATTTTCGAAAGCCGTCTATTCAAATCCAGCATGGTGCCACAGAGGTGACGGATTTCCTCTATGTCGGAGCCAATATCTACTCTGGCAGTGTCGAGGCAACTGGTCTTCCCAATCCACATACAGTAGATAGTGCTGAAACCTTAGCCCTGGTCTTTGAAGATAATCAAGCGGCTCTTCGTTTGACCCTTTATTACACGGCTTACGAGGATCGGGCAACCATCACTAGCTTTTCAAAGATTGAAAACTGCAGTGATGAAACCGTCGTGATCCATAAGGCTCTTAGTGTGTTGGCCGATGTCCCAGCTGGTGACTACGATGTCATCACCCTTCAAGGGGCCTATGCGAGAGAAAAAACAGTCCGCCGTCAGCAAGTGGAACAAGGAATCTTCTCTATTAGCTCCAACCGTGGTGCTTCTGGACACGCCCAGACCCCAGCCCTCATCCTTGCTGACCATGAAGTGACCGAAGATGCCGGCTCTGCCCTTGCCTTCCAACTGCTCTACAGTGGAAATTTTGAAGGATTTGTTCAAAAAAATCAACTCAATGAAGTTCGGGTTGGATTGGGAATCAATCCAGAAAACTTTGCCTGGGAGTTGGCACCGAATCAGAGCTTTGATACACCGGTAGCCATGATTAGCTACTCCCATAAGGGATTGACTGGTCTCAGTCAAGAGAGTCAAGCATTTGTCCAAGATCATATCATTCCTAGCCAGTTTGCTCATAAAGAACGTCCAATTCTGATCAACAACTGGGAAGCAACCTACTTTGATTTTAAGAAAGACAAATTATTGGAGCTAGCGGATGAGGCTCAAAAAGTGGGGATCGAACTCTTTGTTCTTGATGATGGCTGGTTTGGCAATCGTTATGATGACAATCGGGCCCTTGGTGACTGGACTGTCAATGAAGAAAAATTAGGAGGAAGCCTAGCAGAATTGATCCAAGGCATCCATGACAAGGGACTTCAATTTGGCCTTTGGGTGGAGCCAGAAATGATTTCTGTTGATAGCGACCTCTACCGTGCTCATCCAGACTGGGCTATTCAAGTCCCAGGTTACGAACACACCTATTCACGGAATCAACTAGTACTTGATTTCTCAAATAGAGAAGTGATTGCTTATATCAAGCAGGTCTTGGATGACTTACTTGGAAAGCATGAGATCGACTATATCAAATGGGATATGAATCGGAATATCACCAAACTTGGAAATGGTAAAAACTACCTTGAAACCAAGATGCAATCCCATGCGTATATCTTGGGTCTCTATGAAGTGGTTTCATACTTAACAGAGAAATACGAGAACATCCTCTTTGAGTCCTGCTCCGGAGGTGGTGGTCGCAATGACCTCGGTATGATCCGTTACTTCCCTCAGGTCTGGGCAAGTGACAATACGGATGCCATTGCCAGACTTCCGATCCAGTATGGTTCTAGCTACCTCTATCCTACCATTTCTATGGGGGCTCATGTATCAGCGGTTCCAAATCACCAGATGGGAAGGATGACACCGCTTGAAACGCGAGGTCATGTAGCTATGATGGGAAATCTGGGCTATGAATTGGATCTAACCAGTCTTCCGCAAGAAGAGTTGGATAAGATCGCAGCTCAAGTCGCTCATTACAAAACGATTCGACCACTTGTTCAATTCGGAAAACACTACCGCTTGATCAATCCAAGCCATGGTAGCAATCAAGCAGCCGTCCAGTTTACTTATCAAGACCGCACAGTTGTAACTTATGTACGAGTCTTATCAACGGTTGAGGAGATCGAGCCGACCCTGAAACTCAAAGGATTGGAAGAAGATGCGCTCTATAGCTTAAAAGGGACGGACCAAGTCTATTCAGGAGCTGAGCTCATGTATGCTGGCTTAACCGTCATTCTTCCTCAGGGAGATTTCCTCACTAAACAATATGTTTTTGTCAAAAAATAAAAGGAGACAGCCAAATGAAATGGTATAAAAAAATCGGACTTCTTGCGACTACAGGCCTAGCCTTGTTTGGGCTCGGTGCTTGCTCCAACGATGGAAAATCTGCGGATGGCACAGTGACCATCGAGTATTTCAACCAGAAAAAAGAAATGACCAAAACCTTGGAAGAAATCGCGCGTGATTTTGAAAAGGAAAATCCAAAGGTTAAGGTCAAAGTTGTCAATGTACCAAATGCTGGTGAAGTATTGAAAACACGTGTTCTCGCAGGAGATGTGCCAGATGTAGTCAATATTTACCCACAGTCCATCGAATTGCAAGAATGGGCAAAAGCGGGTGTCTTCGAAGATTTAAGCAATAAAGACTATCTCAAACGCGTGAAAAACGGCTACGCTGAAAAATATGCCGTAAATGGAAAAGTCTACAACGTTCCTTTCACAGCCAATGCTTACGGAATCTACTACAACAAAGATAAATTCGAAGAATTGGGCTTGAAGGTTCCTGAAACTTGGGACGAATTTGAACAGTTGGTAAAAGACATCGTTGCCAAAGGACAAACCCCATTTGGGATTGCAGGAGCAGAAGCTTGGACCCTCAATGGTTACAATCAATTGGCCTTTGCGACAGCAGCAGGTGGAGGAAAAGAAGCCAACCAATACCTTCGTTATTCTAAGCCAAATTCCATTAAATTGTCTGATCCGATTATGAAAGATGACATCAAGGTCATGGATATCCTTCGCATTAAAGGTTCGAAGCAAAAGAACTGGGAAGGTGCAGGTTATACAGACGTTATCGGAGCCTTCGCGCGTGGGGATGTCCTCATGACACCAAATGGATCTTGGGCTATCACCGCGATCAATGAACAAAAACCGAAATTTAAGATTGGGACTTTCATGATTCCAGGGAAAGAAAAAGGACAAAGCTTAACCGTTGGTGCGGGAGACTTAGCATGGTCTATCTCAGCTACTACCAAACATCCAAAAGAAGCCAATGCCTTTGTGGAATACATGACCCGTCCAGAAGTCATGCAAAAGTACTATGATGTGGACGGATCTCCAACAGCGATCGAAGGGGTCAAACAAGCAGGAGAGGATTCACCGCTTGCTGGGATGACCAAATATGCCTTTACGGATCGTCACTTGGTGTGGTTGCAACAATACTGGACCAGTGAAGCAGACTTCCATACCTTGACGATTTACTATGTCTTGACAGGTGATAAACAAGGAATGGTCAATGATTTGAATGCCTTCTTTAACCCGATGAAAGCGGATGTGGATTAGGAGTAGAGAGACAATGAAAAAAGTATTACAAAAATATTGGGCATGGGCTTTTGTGGTCATTCCCCTCTTATTACAAGCAATTTTCTTCTATGTGCCAATGTTCCAAGGAGCCTTTTACAGTTTTACCAACTGGACAGGTTTGACCTATAACTACAAGTTTGTCGGCTTGAACAACTTTAAGCTCCTCTTTATGGATCCAAAATTCATGAATGCTATTGGCTTTACTGCAATCATCACGATTGCTATGGTAGTTGGTGAGATTGCCCTTGGGATCTTCATTGCGCGTGTCTTGAACTCTAAGATCAAAGGCCAAACCTTCTTCCGTGCTTGGTTCTTCTTCCCAGCAGTTTTGTCTGGTTTGACAGTGGCTCTGATTTTCAAACAAGTCTTCAACTACGGTCTTCCAGCAATTGGGAATGCCCTTCATATCGAGTTTCTTCAAACCAGTCTTTTAGGGACTAAGTGGGGAGCGATCTTCGCGGCTGTCTTTGTCCTTCTTTGGCAAGGAGTAGCTATGCCCATCATTATCTTCCTAGCTGGTCTGCAATCTATCCCATCTGAAATTACAGAAGCAGCAAGAATCGATGGTGCGACTAGCAAGCAAGTCTTCTGGAATGTTGAATTGCCTTACTTGCTACCAAGTGTCTCTATGGTCTTTATCCTAGCCCTAAAAGGTGGGCTTACCGCCTTTGACCAAGTCTTTGCCATGACTGGTGGGGGTCCAAACAATGCCACAACCTCCCTTGGGCTCTTGGTTTATAATTACGCCTTTAAAAACAACCAATTCGGTTATGCCAATGCCATTGCCGTAATCTTGTTCTTCTTGATTGTAGTGATTTCGATCATCCAATTGAGAGTATCTAAGAAATTTGAAATTTAAGAGGAGAAGCACGATGAAACAAGATGAAAGAAAAGCCTTGATTGGCAAATACATTCTATTGATTCTAGGATCGGTTCTGATTTTAGTGCCGCTCCTTGCCACCCTCTTTAGTTCCTTCAAACCTACCAAAGATATTGTAGATAATTTCTTTGGATTCCCGACGAATTTCACATGGGACAACTTTAGCCGACTTTTGGCTGATGGAATCGGAGGCTATTATTGGAACTCTGTCGTCATCACTGTCTTGTCTTTACTTGCAGTAATGATCTTTATCCCCATGGCAGCCTACTCCATCGCACGCAATATGAGTAAGAGAAAAGCCTTTACTATCATGTACACTCTCTTGATTCTTGGGATTTTCGTACCTTTCCAAGTTATCATGATTCCGATTACGGTTATGATGAGTAAACTCGGTTTGGCTAACACCTTTGGTTTGATCTTGCTCTACTTGACCTATGCGATTCCACAGACCCTCTTCCTCTATGTCGGCTATATCAAAATCTCTATCCCAGAAAGTTTGGATGAAGCAGCAGAGATCGATGGGGCTAATAAGTTTACAACCTATTTCCGCATCATCTTCCCAATGATGAAACCCATGCATGCGACAACCATGATCATCAATGCTCTTTGGTTCTGGAATGACTTCATGTTGCCACTCCTTGTCTTGAACCGGGATTCCAAAATGTGGACCTTACCTTTGTTCCAATACAACTATGCAGGCCAATATTTCAACGACTACGGACCAAGCTTTGCTTCCTACGTTGTCGGCATTATCAGTATCACCATTGTCTATCTCTTCTTCCAACGCCATATCATCGCAGGAATGAGCAACGGCGCAGTGAAATAAGATACAAAGGGACGATTCAGCTTGCTGATTTCAATCGTATCCTAAGAAGCAATTCTTAAAGTTTATAAACTCAAGAAAGCCAGGTCTCCTAAGACTTGGCTTTCAAAAAAAAAAGAAAAGGAAGCCATTATGCCAATTCAAAACAAAACCATGTTAATTACTTACTCAGATAGCTTGGGAAATAACCTGAAGGATCTCTATGAAAATCTGGAGAAGCACTTTGGGGATGCAGTAGGTGGGGTTCACCTCTTGCCATTTTTCCCTTCAACTGGTGACCGTGGCTTTGCGCCTGTGGACTATGACCAAGTGGATCCAGCCTTTGGAGATTGGGAAGATGTCAAACGCTTGGGCGACAAGTACTATCTTATGTTTGACTTTATGATCAATCACATTTCTCGTCAATCTAAATACTACAAGGACTACCAAGAAAAGCACGACCAAAGTGCCTACAAGGATCTCTTTCTCAACTGGGATAAGTTCTGGCCGGAGAATCGTCCTACTCAAGCAGATATAGATTTGATTTATAAGCGCAAAGACCGAGCTCCCAAGCAAGCCATCACTTTTGCGGATGGGACGACTGAGCATCTCTGGAATACTTTCGGGGAAGAGCAGATTGACCTAGACGTGACCAAGGACGTGACCATGGACTTTATTCGCAAGACCATCGAACACCTGGCGAGCAATGGCTGTGACCTCATTCGTTTGGACGCCTTTGCCTATGCGGTGAAGAAATTGGACACCAATGATTTCTTCGTGGAGCCAGACATTTGGGATTTGTTGGATAAGGTGCGCGATATGGCGGCAGGCTACGGTGCTGAGCTTCTTCCAGAGATTCATGAGCACTATTCCATCCAATTTAAGATTGCCGATCACGACTATTATGTCTATGACTTCGCACTTCCAATGGTAACCCTCTATACCCTCTATAGTTCAAAAGTGGAGCGTCTTGCCAAGTGGTTGAAGATGAGTCCGATGAAGCAATTCACGACGCTCGATACCCATGATGGGATTGGGGTGGTCGATGTCAAGGATATCTTGACGGATGAAGAGATTGACTATGCTTCAAATGAACTTTATAAGGTAGGAGCAAATGTTAAACGCAAATATTCAACAGCAGAGTACAACAACTTGGATATCTACCAAATCAATTCGACTTACTATTCAGCGCTTGGAGATGATGATCGTAAGTACTTCCTAGCCCGTTTAATTCAAGCCTTTGCACCAGGTATTCCACAGGTTTATTATGTTGGATTCCTAGCTGGGAAGAATGATTTGGAACTCTTAGAAAACACCAAAGAAGGCCGCAATATCAACCGTCATTACTACAGCAATGAAGAAATCGCTAAAGAAGTAGAGCGTCCAGTCGTGCAATCCCTTCTCAAACTCTTTAGCTTCCGGAATAACTCGAAAGCTTTTGATCTAGAAGGAAGCATTGAGGTGGAAACACCAGATGATCATACCATTGTCATCACGCGCCAAAATAAAGACCAAACTGTCACAGCAGTAGCCCGAATTGATCTTGCTGAGGGCACTTACCAAGTGACAGAAAATGGTCAAGAAATGGTGTTTTAAAAAAATATGAACGAACTAAAGGATAAGTAAAAAAATGCTTATCCTATTTTTTTATTTTAGATATTGTAACCGTTTACAAAACTATAAAACAATGGTACAATATCTATTGAAAGAAAGGAGGTCGCTTTATGAAAAAAATCATTTATCCATCTGCGGCCCTATTAACGGCTTTTGCTCTATTATCCGTTCAAACAGCAAAAGCAGACACAGCTCAAGCGTCGGATCAAGCTAATGAACCGGCAGCAACAGTAGAAGAGGTGGTGGCTTCTCCAACGCCAGAAAGCACCACAGAAAATCAGGGAGAAGTGTCCGAAACGCCGACTTCAACAGATCGTGCAGCTGTCCCTGCTGCTTCTCCAACGGTAACTTCAACAGAGACGGCATCTCCTGAAGTGGAAAAACTGATTGAAAACATGCCACTCAAGCAAAAAGTGACTCAAATGATCATGCCGGACTTCCGTAAGTGGCAGGAGGCCAATCAGGAGTCGCCACAGGATCTCACCAAGGTCAATGCTGAAGTAGCAGATGCGATTGATAAATATGATTTTGGAGGCGTCATTCTTTTTGCTGAAAACGTCAAAGAAACCAAGCAAACTCTGGCTCTGACGCAAGATATGCAAAAGGCAGCGATCGAAAACAAGGCCAATAACGGGAAGATTCCGCTATTGTTAGCCATCGACCAAGAAGGGGGGATCGTCTACCGCTTGGGTACGGGTACAGCCCTTCCTGGTAATATGGCCATTGGGGCTACCAATGATCCCAAACTAGCGAAAGAAGCCGGTCAAATCATCGGTCGAGAGCTTTCTGCGCTAGGCTTGAATGTGGACTTCGCTCCAGTTCTAGATACTAATAACAATCCTCAAAATCCTGTGATTGGGCTTCGTTCCTTCTCATCTGACCCAAATCGGGTTGCCTACTTGGGTATTCCGATGATGAAGGGCATTCAGGACTACAATGTAGCTGTGGCAGCCAAGCATTTCCCAGGTCATGGAGATACAGCGGTCGATTCCCATACGGGTTTGCCATTGGTGGATAAATCTCTTGCTGAGCTTGAAAAATTGGAACTCCTTCCATTCAAAAAAGCTATGGATGAAGGGGTCGACCTCTTGATGACGGCTCATATCCAATACCCGCAGATTGAAAAAGATCAGGTCGTGTCAAAAGAAACGGGTGAGAAAATCTATGTTCCAGCGACACTTTCAGATGATATTTTAACGGGCTTGGTACGGAAGAAATACGGCTATAAGGGCGTGATTGTCTCCGATGCCATGGGAATGGATGCTATTGCTAAGAACTTCGGTGAGGTGGAAGCCGTGAAGATGGCCATCAAAGCCGGAGTTGATCTGGTCTTGATGCCAACGACCCTTCGCAGCAAAGCCGATTTGACCAAGATTGATACCATCGTCAATGCAGTGGTAGATGCGGTCCAAACCGGTGACATCTCAGAAGAACGCTTAAATGAGTCGGTTCGTCGGATCCTGACCCTCAAAGAAAAACGTGGGGTCCTGAATTTTGATCCAAGTGCTCGGACAGCTGAAAAAGCAGAGGAAGCAGTCGGATCTAGCCTCAACCGTGACTTGGAACGCAAGATTGCAGCAGCAGCGGTGACGGTTGTAAAAAATGAAGACAATACCTTGCCATTTAAGGTGCAAACAGGGGACCATGTCTTACTACTCGGAGCTTTTGAAAATGAAGTCCCAGGACTAAATTTGGGCATGCGTCGCTTAATCGCGGATGGAGTGCTTCCAAAAGATACCTCCTTTGTGGCCAAGAACTTCACTAAGGAATCCACCCTTGATAGTCTAAAAGAAGACCTTGAAAAAGCCACCCATATCGTAGTGATTTCAGAGATCGGTTATGAAGGGCAACTGGATAAAGATTTCTGGCGGACCAAGATTCCAACAGAAATCGTCAATTATGCCAATACCAACCATAAGAAGGCAGCTGTCCTTTCTATCTCTAAACCTTATGATGTAGCCAACTATCCCGCAGCCAAAGCCATTTTAGCAGTCTATGGAAATAAGGGAATGGATCCAACGGAATCCCTCAAACCAGACAATGCATTTGGTCCTAATATTCCTGCAGGAGTGGAAGTCATCTTCAATGGCAAGGAACATCTAGGTACCTTACCGGTTGATATTCCAAAAATTGTAGACGGAAAAATGTCGGAAACAGAGTATGCCTACCGCATTGGTCATGGTCTTTTCTATCCAGCACCTGCTCCATTGCCAACACCAGAAGTCCAAGATCCAACTTCACCAGGCCAAGATCCAACTTCACCAGTCCAAGAACCAACCCATCAGACACAACCAGTAGAGGTTGGTAACACAGGAACTCAGGTCCTTGTTAGCAAGCAAGAAAAAGCTAGCACTCTTGATCGTCCACAAGTTATTCCGATCGCTGTGAAACAAGCCACTGATCAGGCTCCTGCAAGTGTTTCAGCAAGTCCTGCATCATCGGTATTGCCAAAAACCGGTCAAACAGGGAACCTCCTCTCCCTCATGGGCATCAGCCTCTTAACTTTCCTTGGATCTTTTGTCTATCCAAGAAAGAAACACTAAAGGATTCAGAATCTCAATTGGGTGATTTCCCAATTGAGATTTTTTGGTAAAAGTTTACTAAAATTAACTCGAGATGGCAATGATGGAATAGAAGTTGTAATCGGAGGAAAACCCTTTGTTATCGCCTTTCTGGGCATAAAATAAAAAATTAATAAAATTTTACTAAAAACACTTGAAGTTTTACTTGCGATCAGATATAATACAAGTATAAAAACGTTTACAAAACTAAAGGAGTTTCTCATGACGACAACAATCACATCTCAAGATTTACAAGCAAAATTCCAGGCTGTCTTTGGGGGAAAGGCTGACCACACTTTCTTTTCACCAGGACGGATTAATCTGATCGGTGAACACACGGACTATAATGGTGGGCATGTCTTCCCAGCAGCCATTACACTTGGTACCTACGGGGCTGCAAGAAAGCGTGAGGATAAGGTCTTGCGTTTCTTCTCAGGAAACTTTGAAGACAAGGGGATCATTGAAGTTCCGCTTGAAAATCTCCACTTTGAAAAAGAGCACAACTGGACCAACTATCCAAAAGGCGTGCTCCACTTCTTGCAAGAAGCTGGTCATGTCATTGATAGCGGTATGGATGTCTATGTCTACGGCAATATTCCAAATGGATCCGGTCTTTCTTCTTCAGCATCGCTTGAGCTCTTGATTGGCGTCATCGCTGAGAAACTATATGATCTTCACTTAGATCGTCTAGATCTGGTCAAGATCGGGAAACAAACTGAAAATCACTTCATCGGAGTCAACTCTGGGATCATGGACCAATTTGCCATCGGTATGGGAGCTGACCAACGAGCTATTTATCTCGATACCAACACCCTAGAGTATGATTTGGTACCGCTGGACCTCAAAGACAATGTCGTAGTCATCATGAATACCAACAAACGCCGGGAATTAGCGGATTCAAAATACAATGAACGTCGTTCAGAATGCGAAACCGCCGTTTCTGAACTCCAAGAAAAATTGGATATCCAAACCTTAGGAGAATTGGATCTCTGGTCTTTTGATGCCTACAGCTACTTGATCAAGGATGAAAATCGCATCAAACGGGCTCGTCATGCTGTACTTGAAAACCAACGGACCCTCCAAGCTCGTAAGGCCCTTGAAGCAGGGGATTTGGAAGGCTTTGGCCGTCTCATGAATGCTTCCCACGTATCCTTGGAACATGACTACGAAGTGACAGGTCTAGAATTGGATACCTTGGTGCATACAGCCTGGGAACAAGAAGGAGTGCTTGGTGCTCGTATGACGGGAGCAGGCTTTGGTGGTTGCGCCATCGCCCTTGTCAACAAAGATAAGGTTGAAGCATTTAAAGAAGTTGTCGGCAAACGCTATGAGGAAGTCGTTGGCTATGCGCCAAGCTTCTACATTGCAGAGGTTGCGGCGGGGACACGGGTACTTGATTAAAAAGGAGATAGGATGACAGAACTGGTATTAGATGCATTTGTCACAGCCGTCATTGCGGCGAGTGACTACGAAGAGATGGATCGGATTTATCTAAAAAATCGCATCATGAGTCGCATTGGAGAAGAAGGGCTAGACGCCCCAGCTCAAAAAGAAGAGTTGATCGCACTCAAAGATCAGCTGGTAGAGATCGCTGTTGCAAATAGCAAGATCCAGGATAGTATGGCCGCAAAAGACAGTTTGGGTGCGGAGTTGATGGATTGGATCACCCCTAGTCCTAGTCAAGTCAACCATCGCTTTTGGGAGACCTACCGTCAGTCCAAGGAAGACGCGATTGCGGATTTCTATGCCCTCTCTAAGCGCAATGATTACATCAAGGTCAAAGCCATTGCGCAAAATATTGCCTTTGAGACACAAACTCCCTACGGTTCTCTTGAAATCACCATCAATCTGTCAAAACCTGAAAAAGATCCTAAAGACATTGCAGCGGCCAAGCTTGCCAAAGCCAGTCATTATCCAGCCTGCCAATTGTGCTTTGAAAATGAAGGCTATCAAGGTCGCCTAGACCATCCAGCCCGGGCCAATCATCGGATTATCCGTTTTGACATGGACGGTCATGACTGGGGCTTTCAGTATTCCCCTTATGCCTACTTCAATGAACACTGCATTTTCCTCGATAGCCAGCATGTTCCTATGGCCATTAGTCGCAAGACCTTTGAGCGACTCTTGACCATTGTCGAGACTTTCCCAGGCTATTTTGCAGGGTCCAATGCAGACCTGCCCATTGTAGGGGGATCCATCCTGACTCATGACCATTACCAAGGCGGACGCCATACCTTCCCTATGGAGCTAGCTCCTGTTGAGGAAAGCTTTAGCGTTGAGGGATTTGAGGCTGTATCGGTAGGAATTGTCAATTGGCCCATGTCGGTTCTCCGCTTGCAATCGGACAACAAGGCGCAATTGATTGACCTGGCAGACCATATCCTCACAGCCTGGCGAGGCTACTCGGATCCAGCCGTTCAAGTCTTAGCAGCATCCGACGGTCAGCCCCACCATACCATTACCCCCATTGCACGGATTCGTGATGGGCATTATGAATTGGACTTGGTGCTCCGTGACAACCAAACCTCACCAGAGCATCCAGATGGCATTTATCACCCACATGCGGATGTGCAACACATCAAAAAAGAAAATATCGGCCTGATCGAAGTCATGGGCTTGGCCATTTTGCCACCTCGCCTCAAGGAAGAGCTCAAGCAGGTTCAAGACTATTTGATTGGACGTGAGAATACTGTGGCGACCTACCACCAGCCTTGGGCAGATGATTTGAAAGCCACTCACCCAGCCATCACAGACGAAGCAGAGGCAGAAGCCCTTGTCCGTGAATCAGTTGGCCAGATCTTTGCGCGTGTGCTCGAAGATGCTGGTGTCTACAAGAGAACAGCAGAAGGACAAGCTGCCTTTAGACGCTTTGTTGCGACACTTTAAGTGTGGAGAAGTGGCAGAAATTTGGTACAATAAGAGAGAAGACAAGAAGCGAAAGGAAAACAAATGGCAATACTCGTACTCGGAGGAGCTGGCTATATCGGTTCCCACATGGTGGACCGTTTGGTCAATGAAGGACAGGAAAAAGTCGTCGTGGTCGATAGCCTGGTCACAGGCCACCGTGCAGCGGTGCATCCAGATGCCGTCTTTTACCAAGGAGACCTGGCGGATCAAGACTTTATGCGCACTGTTTTTAAGGAACATGCAGATATCGATGCGGTCATCCACTTTGCTGCCTACTCACTGGTCGCTGAATCCATGGCCGATCCATTGAAATATTTTGATAACAATACAGCTGGCATGGTCAAGCTCTTGGAAGTCATGCATGAATGTGGAGTGCACTACATCGTCTTTTCTTCAACTGCTGCCACCTACGGCATTCCAGAAGAAATTCCGATTCTTGAAACCACTCCACAAAAACCAATCAATCCTTATGGCGAAAGCAAGCTCATGATGGAAACCATTATGCGCTGGGCCGATCAAGCCTACGGGATCAAGTACGTGCCCCTTCGTTACTTTAATGTTGCGGGTGCTAAGCCAGATGGATCCATCGGAGAAGACCATGGACCAGAGACCCATCTCTTGCCGATCGTCTTACAAGTAGCCCAAGGCAAACGCGAGAAGATCTCTATTTTTGGAGATGACTACAAGACACCAGATGGGACCAATGTTCGGGACTACGTCCATCCATTTGACTTGGCAGATGCCCATCTTTTAGCAGTGGAGTATCTGCGTAATGGCAACCCTTCTACCGCCTTTAATCTGGGCTCATCGACAGGATTCTCTAATCTTCAAATCGTTGAAGCGGCCCGCAAGGTGACGGGTCATCCGATCCCACTTGAGCTGGCCGATCGCAGACCAGGAGATCCAGATACCCTGATCGCATCCTCTGAGAAGGCGCGTGCCATCCTCGGCTGGCAACCCAAATTTGACAATATCGAAACCATCATCCAAACAGCCTGGGCTTGGCATTCCAGCCACCCAGATGGCTACAATGATCGATAAGGAGGGACTGCGGACATCATTTTTGAGACTTTTCTAATAACATTTAAAACGACAGTTGATCTTGCTAAATGACTCGTTTCAAACGTCAGTCATTTCCTTAACCATCATAAAAAGTGAGGTATTCAAAATGAATAAAACCACAAAAATGTTAGCCGTCTTCTTGACAGCGGGTCTTCTTTTAGCTGGTTGCGCACAAAAAGAGACTACAAAATCTACTAGTCCATCGTCTACTAAAGCAACTAGTAAAGCAACAAGCAAATCATCCGCTAAAGAGAAGACAAAAGAGTCATCAACTGATGAAAGCAAAAAAGAAGATGCACTAGCAGGTGCACAAAAAACCGTTCTCGAAACGAGTGATGAAGCAGGTAAGTCAACTATTACATTGTATTACAAGGGAGATACCTTGTTATTACAAGAAAAAGTTGATGATTACGACGTCTCAAAAGTGCCTGGTGAGAACCCTCTTGAAACCATGAAAGAAGCCGTCGCTAAGAGCCAAGAAAAATTCAAAGATCTGATGGGACATGGATTTGAACTAACATCAGAATACAAAGACGGAATCTTTTATATCCGCAATACCATTGATTACACAAAAATCGATTTTAATAAATTAAAAGAAATCGTCCCAGGATTTAATCCCCTAGATGACAAAACAGTTAGTTATTCAGTAACGAAAGACAGTCTTATCAAAGGCGGAATGGTAGAAAAATAAACAAAATGGAGAGCAGCTCAGTTTGCTGCTCTCTTTTTGTTTTAGTATGAATTCATGGGCATATTTTGTAGAATAGGATTTAAGGAAAAGAGTATTTAAATGAGTGATATCTTTTTAGAGAGTGCAAATCATGATTTGCATTTGTATGAATAAAATCTTTAGTTGAGTGATTACAGTTAAGAAGTCCACTGACGAGTAGGAAGTATTGAGAAGATCAATCCAGTTTACTTATGCACTGATCAAACGATTCATCCCTTTTGAAATTAAAGATGTAATAGAAGGGGTTGGAAGAAATACAATTAAATATAAAAAAGAGGCTGGGACAAAAGTCCTAGCCTCTCAATTGTTTTTGGATTGTCGAGCAAGACGCAGTGGTTGAGTGGGCTCTACTACGCTGATTTCATCAGCTTTTACAGCCCTACTCAACTGTGCGGAGGTAGGACGACGAAATCGATTTCTAACGAATTACCGATTTCTGTCCCACTCTCTTTTTGAGGTTAAGATGACCTCAATCTATCTGTGCCTGATGATGTATTGATCATGGTAAAACAAATCTTCGTGAGAAAGCAAGTCTACTCATTTTTTTGAATGATTAGTTCTCCAGATCTAATTTCCCAGACCTGGTCAAAGTTCTTCAGTGCTTCATTCTGTCGGTGTAAAGTAATGATGACAGCACACGGTAAGTCTAGTACTTTTTTCAATTCTGCCTCGAACTGATGAGCATCCAAGGCTGAAAAAGGTTCATCCATAATAACTAATGGACTCTGGCGGTTTTTTTCTCGATTGAGGTACATACGTTGTTGTTGACCACCTGACAGGGATTGAGGAGGTGTTGCTTCGAATTCCGCATCCTTAAACTCTGCGGGGAAAGTATTGAATAGCGTAACATTATTTTCATAACTAGAGATGAAGCTATGCTCTTGTTGCAAGATCAGGCCAAATCTTCCCCAAAGCTGATTTAGAGGAAGATCATTCAGCAAGATCTCGCCTTGGAAATCCTCATCCGTACCATTTAAAATATTGAGCAGGCTACTCTTACCTGATCCGTTCTCTCCTATGAGGGCAATCTTATCTCCTTTGTGAATGGTGGCAAAAGAAATCTTCAATGTTGATTCCCCAAGTTGTTTAGAAAGATTCTTCAATGTGATCGTTTCAAAGGAAGGCTGTGGTGACTGAATTGAAGATGGATGCTTAACAATAGTTTGAAAGCTTTTAATTACAGGTTTTACCGACTCCAACATTTGCAGATCGTAAAGGATTTCTTGAATTGGTTCTGAGAAGGCTGTAATATAACCAAAACTTGCAACCACCTCAGGGATACCAATTTGATGATGATATAGAGAGTAAGCTAGATAGGAAAAGAGAATAAGGCTAATGAATTCAAAAGAAATACCCGTCAAGAGAATACCTGTAATTTTAGTCAAACCATACCCAAGATACTTATCCTGCAAGTTTTTGAGAGAACTTCTTTGTTGCTCTATAAAATGAGGTAGAGTAAGTTTGTTAACTAGGTGATGTCCTCGGAATAGATCCTCCAAGGTCCGATAATAATCACCTTGCTTTTCAAGATAGGTTTGTCTACGCTTCGCAGTCAATTGACCAACGATCTTTGGAATTTGAATACTGATGGCTGTTGAAATCAGTAGGATCAGTGCCACTATAGGATTGATCGTTCTGGTAATAATGATGGTATAAATCAAAATTCGTAGAATCTGCTTAAAAAAACTCATCAGTGGAGGTAGATAATCTTTTTCCAGTGAGTCAAGATCATTAGATTGATAAGAAATGTATTCTGCGACTGTTTTCTGCTTGAAATCATGGTGGGCAAGTCCTAAAAGAGATTGAAACCAATCGTTCTTTAGATTTGTCGAAAAGAGAATGGCCTGTTTCCAGTCAAGTCGCATTTGGATGTAGTTGCAAGTCAGGTAACCTATAACTGCGATGCAATAACCTGACAAAGCTATTTGATAGTGGCCACGAATTAACTCTTGTGTAAAGTATGGAAGAAGAGCCGTACAAATATTGGACAGGCCACTAAAGAGAAAATTAAAGAAAAGATACCAGCGCAAAGGCTTAAGGTATTGAAACATAGACGAAACTCCTTGATAAAGCTATAACATAAAACTGATAATGACATAACAGCCCAGTTACATTAATGAGCAAATAGGGGCATTAGTTAGAAACTTTCATTTTTGTAAAATATAACTAAATTATAGCATATGATGAAGTCAGTTTATTAATTTAGAAGAGGTTTGTCCATGTATTTCTCAAAAAAATTTGATATTAGGATGATTCTGTAGGCGTGTTAATTTAAACAAAAGAACTGCTAGCGACAGGAGATGCTGCCAGTGGAACCTACTTGCCCCCAAGTAATGGAGCTGATCTATCATGGAAGCAAACAATCTCTTTAGGATGGCAAAAACATCAAGCAATCCTAAACAAAGTGAAGAATCCGAAGGTTGAAACGTTAGAAGACAAACTCTCAAAAATGTCACATGCAGAACTGGAGGAAGAGTATGGAGGGGTGATTCAAGCCTATAAAAGATTTACGACTATGGGGCAGGGTGATGTGGTTCTCTCCAAGTGGGATATGAATGATCTCAAATTGTTATGGAAGAGATATAATGAAGTTAAGGATGATCATTTAGGGTTATCACCTTCAGAATTAGCCAAGGTGGACTCCAAATTTAAGAAACGTATCGATGCAATGGATCAAGAAGCGTTAGAAGAGGCCTACCCTGAACTTAAAACATTGATCTCCATGGCTCATGTGAATCCATATGCACAACTATTTAAATCTGAAACAGAGCGAGCTAATTATCATTACCTACTAGACCGTTATTTCTTTTTAGATAGTCAAAAAATGCTCAGTTGGCGAGATCCTGCTTTTCAAACTAAATATGATTATTATATAATTGAAGAAGGTATTGATCCTTTTACAGGTAAACCTGCTACACAGGAAGAAATCAATCGTGCAAAAAATATCAAGAAGGTGAGAGGTTTTACTGATAGCCTCCAACTAGCAATTACCTTGTATACATCTTATGTTGGATATAATCAGTACTACAATAAACCCTATACAACGTTCTTGGATGTATATAGTAAGGTAAAAGGGAAGATTCCTGTCTTCAATAGGAAACCAGTAATTCCTGTTTTTTCAAATAGATATTCAAAAATAGATTTTACTCAAACTGACTTTGATGTTGAGTTAATAAGAGGTAGATTGAAAACTGATCCAGATACGGCTTTTTTCTGGTCAGGACGAACAGATGGCATTGGAGGAATGGATGTTGCGAAAAAAATAGCAAAAAATAAAGGAGGAGTTACATTAGAATCTACGATTGATGATACGAACATTGTAATGCCTGAATGGGATTTTAATACTCCTTCAAGTGTAACAGCTTGGGAGGAAGCTTCGAATGTTTACGCAGAGCAAGTATCTGGTGAAATAAGAGCTGTAGTTGGTAGCGAACTACGACCAGGAAATATTTGGGAAAACATCGAACTACCAAGATTGAAGGCCAATCCAAATGTTACTAAGGTTACAACAATAGATCCTAAAACAGGGGTAGAAAAAATTATATTCGAGAGGTAGAAATGAAAATTACAGGAACAAGATCAACAATTACTTTTGATTTAGAGAATGGTTTCCTCTTAAAAGCACAAGGAGAATTGCTGATCAATAAAAAATTTGTTGTTTATAAAGATAGTATGACACAATGGGAGCCTCCTCATGAGAATCTTCCGATAACTCAAAGAGAAATAGAAAATATTATTAATACAGCTAAAAAAATGGAGAGCAATCAAACTATTCAATTAGACTTTGTATAATTATATTGTATTCTAAGAGAAATAAATCTCTATACAGGTGGTCAGGTTGTCTATCATGGGACCAAACTCCTAGGTGGAAGCGAAGAAGATGTTCAAACCGCAAACTTTATCGGGAACATCGTAGGAGGTTATGTGGCCTCCTCAGCAACCAGCAAGTTTAGTTTGAATCAACCTATTTTTTCAAATCGATATTCAAAAATAGATTTTACTCAAAACAGAAGACCATTATAAAACATTTTAAAAAAATAGAATAGAGGTTTGAAATCCTGAAAAATAGAATTCATTACATTACGAAACTTGAAATGCAAGATCGATTGCCTTTCAGTGGCTTTGTAGCAAATTTTGATGGGAAGCAGATCCAAAACAAAGAAGAACTATTTCGTTTTCTTGAAAAAAATGTCGGACTTCCTGATGCCAATAATTGGTCATCTATTACAGATTGGCTGACAGACTTATCATGGATAAAAGCTGAAGAATACAACTTTATTCTTGAAAATTATGATAGCTTCTTAAAAGATGACTTATCATCTAAAGACTTATTTTTAGAAATTTTGGAAGAAGATATTCTTCCTTGGTGGGAATGCGATGTTGAAAAGCATGTTGTTGGCAGTAAGGTCAAGAGTTTTCAAGTTTACATAGTAGAAAATTAAAAATAGGACAAAGTTTTAAGGAGCTACCTTAAGGTAACCACTTATGTTGGATATAATCAGTACTACAATAAACCCTATACAACGTTCTTGGATGTATATAGTAAGGTAAAAGGGAAGATTCCTGTCTTCAATAGGAAACCAGTAATTCCTGAGGTGAACCATAAGGTAGATATCAATGGTAAAACTATAACAGAAACCACGAGACCTTATGAGCGTGAACATATTTTACGAAATATAGAAGAAAGCAGGCTTGCGAGGGAGAGTTCAGGGTTTAAAGACTTTTCAACCACGAGGCTTCAGCCGGTAGTCAAGCCTCAGCCTGCACCTAAGAATTTAGATGTTGAGGGACCAGTAGTAAATAATATTCGATCTAAATATCCCGATTTGCAAACTTATGAATATAATTCATATACAAATCCTGGTCCACTAAATGATTTAAGAGGTCAGCCTAATGTTAATTTTTATGGGGGACGGTATGATGTTGAAGTTTTGAAGTCTCCTAAAATATTATACCGAACTGGCGACCAAAGCAATCCGCTAGGGCAATGGTTTACAGAATCAGCCCCACATTCTGAGATAGAAGTTAGAATAAATACGGCAGTAAAACCAATTTGGACAGATCGTTCAGGAAACTACACTGGCAGCTCTCCTTTAAATACAGTTTACGAAATAAAAATACCAGCTGGCACAACAATATACAGAGGACCTGTTGCGAGTCAAGGAGGCATCTATCAAGGTGGTTTGGAATATGAACAAATTTTTATTGAAACTCCGTGGAAAATAGAAGGTGTAGAGGTTATTAGCTCAAAACCATTAAATTAGTGAGGAAAGAAATGAAACGAAAAGAATTATTAGATAATATCAAATTAATATTACCACTATTAAATCAATACAATGATGGGACAATTCATGTACAAATTTCATTTCTACAAGGATTAGAATGTGCATTGGAAAATGGTGACTCACTCCCTACAATAAGAGAAATTAAAGATATCCTTTATCCTCCAAGAGGAGGTCTATCAGACTTTTTTGTTTGGAAGAATGATTATTTGGAACGACTAAAAATTAATGAAGAAATTGAAGCCTACAATAATAGATTATGGGAGCTTTTAAATCAAATAGAAAACTTGGAATCATAGTAAATGCATCAAATTTTAAAATTAGAAGCATTTCATCAATCTCATACAAGAATTCCAAGCGGAAATGAAGCATCTGCTTTTGAAGATTTTTGGAAACCAGGAGGACAAACCTTCCCAGGAAATATGCCAGAAGCAATCATTGATGAAGTTCCGTGGGGAGAATTTACAATTAGAAAATTAGGAGGCGACTAGAACGAGTTTAACTAAAATAACATGGGAAGAATTTGATGCCTTTGATAAGATTGAGTCACCGAAGGGATATGATTTTCGAACACATGAAGGAAAATACTACACTTTTGGAGAGTTTGGAGTAGCTTCAGTTCGTCGTATCTTTGAAATTAATCCTTCTGATTTTAACGAATACTTATTAGGCAAGAGGTCGGCACATGAAATTGATTTTAAAGCGCAGAACGATTGTTGGCCACCGACAGAAGAAGAAAAGAAAGCTAGTGAGAAACGATTCATAGAAGAGAGTCCCACATCATTAATTGATTTACCTGAAACTAGAGAGTTATTTACTCATGAAGAACTTGAAAGATTAATTCCAATTGCTGAGAAACAGTGGATTGAATCTGAAGGCTAACTTCCAGATGATTATGTGTCACCATTGAAATAACTTGTAAGGAATTTGTTTATATACTATTAGTTGTAGACAAATTCCTGTTTTTACTTTAAGTGGACTAAATGAATCGCTCCGAAAATGTGTCCAAAATATTGACAGAATTCCAATACCATTAATGAGGCATATTCTAATAAAGTTTTAGCTCAGGGCAATAAGTACATTGGAAAAAGTAGTAATGGATTAAAGATTGGAATGTATATAAGAGAATCTGATGGAAAAATTATCTCAGCATTTCCAAGGGAATAAAATGAATTTAGAGGTAAGATTAATGAAGAGAATATATTCAGTTGTGGTTTTTGGAAATGAAGAAAATGATATATTGTTAGTTTTGAAATTTATAGATCAAAAATTTCAAACGCTGTCAGACTTTTTAAATTCTGAGGTTCATAATTTTTATCTGCATGTTCGAGAAGCTTTGGAGAGTGTAATTACTGGGAAGATGGAAGAGTATGCTTTTGATGGTAATATGTTGGGAATCGAAATTGGAAAAGAAATAACAGAAGTTTACTTCCAATTTGAGGAAGAAATATTAGGTGCGCCATGTTTTATTTCAACTGATGAACTGTATAAACTAGTGATTGAGTGGAAAGAAATGGAAGATAAAATGTACAGAGGGGACGATATTTTTCCGCTAATGATAGAGGATTGACGTTGAAGTAATTCCCCAAATAATGGAAAAGCGATGAACAATAAAGAATTAGAAGATTTATTTTACACAGTTCCAAACGATGTGGATTATACAGATCTACTCGAAGAAGTAGACTTGGAAGATATTCCGGAAGAAACAATTGAAAAATTGACTTCTTTATTAGATAGTGATGATGATTTTTTGCGCTATAAATCCTCTCGATTGTTGACTATTTGGGGAATAAAGGAAGGCTTTAATATTCTGACTCAGATGTTTGTTGAAGGGAAATTGGAAGGCTATATTCCTCATCGGCTATATAGTTATGATGATACAAATCGAATTATATTAGATGCTCTTACTAGCTATTGGGCCAATCAGTCAGATAGAGGTGATGGCGATACAGCAAGGCAAGACATATTCCCTTATGTCTGCAAAATTATAGAGCAGGCGGAAAAAGGTTATTATGATCTTTCATATTTTTACTATCTAGTTGAAGATAATGGCTTTTCTGAATACATCCCCTACCTCAAACACTTCCTTTCAACTATTATGGACAAACCTGAAGAAAATTATTGGCGAATTCATGATACCTTGAAACTATTCCTCAAGGTAGAGCCTGATTATGTGACACAGTTATTAAAAGAAAATCAAAAATCATTGGGAGATTTTGGAATCGAGGATAAAGGTGAAAGAAATTAAATTTTATAAAGTACATGATGAGTATGGTTTTATGTCCAATTTTGCTCCCTACCCTTTTTCAGACGGTAGCAGAATCTGGCCAACATCAGAGCATTATTTTTAAGCACAAAAGTTTTTAGTGCCTGAAATTCAAGAGAAAATTCGTCAGATAGCATCTCCAATGGATGCTGCTTTGGAGGGACGCAATTGTCAAAATCCCTTGAGATCAGATTGGGAAGAGATCAAAGATAAAGTGATGCTCCAGGCTCTGCGAATGAAATTTAGCCAACATCCAGAAATCGCAAAAGAATTGCTCTCGACAGGAGACGCCATCATCATTGAACATACGCAGAACGACGCTTACTGGGCTGATGGGGGAGATGGCTCTGGGAAGAACAAGCTAGGCCTTCTCTTAATGCAAGTGCGGGAAGAGTTGAAAAACCTCACCCTATAACCCTCTCTCCTCTAGCTATTCCACCTATTTCATGCTAGAATAAAGAAAAACACATTTGGAGGCATTATGAATCAGACAGTGACTTATTTACAGGAATTGACAGCCATTCCTTCCCCGACCGGTTATACATGTGAGATCGCGGACTACTTGGTCAAAACCATTGAAGGCTTTGGGTACGAAGTAACTCGGACTGCTAAGGGCGGCGTGAATGTAACCGTGCCTGGTGTGATCACAGACAAACAACGCTATGTCACAGCCCATGTGGATACCTTGGGGGCTATTGTCCGCGCGGTGAAACCAGATGGCCGTCTCAAGTTGGACCGTATCGGTGGTTTTCCATGGAATATGATTGAAGGGGAAAATTGTACGGTCCATGTAGCCAATACCGGAAAGACCCATTCTGGGACGATTTTGGTCCATCAGACTTCTTGCCATGTCTACAAGGATGCAGGGACTGTCGAGCGGACCCAGGACAATATGGAAGTCCGTCTGGATGAAAAAGTAACCAATGAAAAAGAAACCCGTGCCCTTGGCATTGAAGTGGGTGATTTTGTCAGCTTTGATCCCCGGACCATTGTGACAGATACCGGCTTTATCAAATCTCGTCACTTAGATGACAAGGTGAGTGCGGCGATTCTCTTGAATCTTTTGCGCGTGTACAAGGAAGAACAGATCCAATTGCCAGTAACGACCACCTTTGCCTTTTCAGTCTTTGAAGAAGTGGGGCATGGTGCTAATTCTAGTATTCCAGCTGAAGTAGTCGAATACTTGGCAGTGGACATGGGAGCTATGGGAGATGATCAAGCGACGGATGAATACACGGTATCCATCTGTGTCAAAGACGCTTCTGGACCATATCATTACGAATTCCGTCAGCATTTGGTAGCCTTGGCAAAAGCCCAAGAAATCCCTTGTAAGTTGGATATCTATCCTTTCTATGGATCAGATGCCTCTGCAGCTATGAGCGCAGGAGCAGAAGTCAAACACGCTCTTCTCGGGGCAGGAATCGAATCTAGCCACTCATATGAGCGGACCCACTTGGATTCTGTAGTCGCAACAGAGCGCATGGTCGATGCCTACCTCAAGAGCGACTTAGTAGATTAAAAATTGGATCTACTTTTGTGAACTATTTTTAGAAAGAAAACAATGTTTTTTCTTAGAAAATAACATAAGAAATTTTTTTATAAAATATCTAGTCCTTATAGTTTTTCAAATCAAAACTGAGACTTTCTGCTGTGAGAAAAGTGCTTGAAATAGAATCATTTCAAGCACTCGGGAGTTTTGAAACTTTAGGTTCAAAACTAATTGAACACGGGTTGCGGATTGTGTCAAAAAGATAAGTTCTCCTAGAATCGAAAGATTCTTCGTCAAACTTCCTATTTTGACTTTATCCGCAGACACCCTTTGTATCTTGGATAAGTCATGGAACTTCCTGGATTGCTGAAATCATCCACTGGATAATTTCACCTAACGTCCGTACTCACCTAAGGAAAGTCTCAAATAAGTCTTAAAGTTAAATTGATAACTACTCTCCGGAGTAGTTTTTTTATAAACTAAAATTTTCTGAAAATTCTTTTCTTCTGAAAATCTTTGTGGTATAATCTTAAAATAAACTTAAAATTTCTTAAGGAGTTTTACATGAAAAAAAGAAATGTCATTGCACTTGCGGGAGTTGCTCTCCTTTCAGCAGGTATCCTAGCGGCTTGTTCTGGTGGTTCTAAATCATCTAGCTCAAGCAACGGCCAAAAATTCTCATATGTCTATGAGACGGAGCCTGAAAACTTGAACTATATCACATCTGGTAAAGCAGCAACCCACGATATCACAGGAAACTTGATTGATGGCTTGTTTGAAAATGACAAATACGGTAACTTGATTCCATCTCTTGCAAAAGATTGGACAGTTTCGCAAGATGGCTTGACTTATACTTATAAACTTCGTGACGATGCTAAATGGTATGATTCAGAAGGCGAAGAGTATGCGGATGTAACAGCTAAAGATTTCGTCACAGGGATCAAATATGCGGCTGATAACAAATCAGAAATGCTCTACATCATCCAAGATTCTATCAAAGGCTTGAATGACTACGTCAGTGGTAAAAATAAAGATTTCTCAGCTGTAGGAGTAAAAGCAGTTGATGATCATACCCTTCAAATCACTTTGAACCAACCAGAATCTTACTGGAACTCTAAATTGACTCTTGGGATCACTTTCCCTGTCAACGAAAAATTCGTGAAATCAAAAGGGGATAAATTCGCTCAAGCAAGTGACACCAGCTCCCTTCTTTACAATGGTCCTTACATCTTGAAGAGCTTTACTTCAAAATCTTCTATCGAAATGACCAAGAATGAAAACTACTGGGATAAAGACAAGGTCTACGTCTCAGATGTAAAATTGGAATTCTACGATGGACAAGACCAAAGTAAACTGGCGAAATCATTCGGTGAAAATGCTCTTAGCTTGGCAAAACTCTTCCCAACTGGATCTGGTTACTCAGAGCAAGCCAAAGAATTTAAAGATGAAATCACCTACACTCCTCAAGATGCTGCTTCTTATGTCATTGGTACCAACATAGACCGTCAATCTTACAAACACACAGCTAAAAAGACCGATGAAGAAAAACAATCTACTAAGAAAGCCCTCTTGAACAAGGACTTCCGTCAAGCGATCAGCTTTGCCTTCAACCGTGAAGTTTATGCTGCTCAATTGAACGGAAAAGACGGAGCAAGCAAGATCATCCGTAACCTCTACATTCCACCAACATTTGTCCAAGCTAATGGTAAGACCTTTGGTGAAATGGTGAAAACACAATTGGATACCTATGGAGATGAGTGGAAATCTACTAAACTAGATGATGGTCAAAACGGTCTCTTCGATGCGAAGAAAGCGAAGGAAGAGTTTGCAAAAGCGAAGACTGCCTTGGAAGCAGATGGTGTGAAATTCCCAATTCACATCGATATGCCTGTGGACCAAACCACTCCATCAAGAGTTCAACGGGTGCAATCTTTCAAACAATCAGTTGAAGAAGCGCTTGGTAAAGAAAATGTCGTCATCGATATCCAAATGCTTTCGAAAGAAGACCTTCAAAATGTGACCCTCTTTGCACCAAATGCGGCTGGCGAAGACTGGGATCTCTCTGATAATGTTGGATGGAGCCCTGACTACCAAGACCCATCAACTTACATGGATATCTTGAAAGCTTCATCTGGTGAAAATACTAAGACTTTCCTTGGATTTGACCCAAGTGAAAACAATGAAGCAGCTAAAAAAGTTGGTCTGTACGACTTTGAAAAGATGATCAAAGATGCTGGTGCAGAAACACAAGACGTCAACAAACGCTATGAAAAATATGCGGCTGCGCAAGCTTGGTTGACTGATAGCGCCCTTGTTATGCCAACTTCTTCATCAACTGGACGTCCATTCTTGACACGTATCGAACCATTCTCAGCTCCATTTGCATGGACTGGTGGTAAAGGAAAAGACCACGTGATCTACAAAGGAATGAAACTCCAAGACAAAGCTGTGACAAGTGCTGATTACAACAAAGCCCTTGAAAAATGGCAAAAAGAACAAGCAGAGTCAAATAAAAAAGCACAAGAAGATCTTAAGAAACACGTTAAATAAGGATCGATAACCGAGGCTGATGCCTCGGTTTTTTTGTGGATCAGATGAATATCTGTTTGATCTTAAAACGCTTACATAGTATAATGGGAGTGTTGATTACAAAAAGTTAGGAGACTGACATGAAAAAGAAAACAATGGTTTCCATTGTCGCATCAAGTTTATTGATCGCACCGATGGTCTTGCATCAAGTAGCAGCAGCAGATGAGCAGACAGAAGAGTTAGCTCCATCGACAGAAGTGGTCCATGCTCCATCTACTGAAGCAACACCGACAGCACGTGACACAAGTACTAGCTCTAGTGAAGAAGGAGCGAGCTTGAGTGAGGCATCGCTGGATCGGACGGCAGTTGCAAATCAAGTAGCCCCTGCTACAGAAGAACACACAAGACAAAGTGAGCCTACGGTCCCAGTAGCAAGTCCAGCAACAACCAACAGGGAAGCTGCACCTCAATCTGCTCCCAGTTCAGAAGCTCCGGCAACAAGTAATGATTTAGCAAAGGTTACAGGTAGCACCCTTGCAGCTGATCAGGCCCCTAAAGAGTTGACGGTCCAAGATGCTGTTAATGGCTTGCTTCAATGGGCAGCAACAGATCCTAGCCAATTGGGCCAAAGCCAAGCAGATCGCGAACGCTTTGCCAAGAGTTTAGGCTTGATTGAAAAATCAGAAGATTTGACTCGTAAGGTTAGTCAGCCAGAATTGGCCAAGATGTATGAAACAGCTAAGAAACTCTACGATGCCTACCGGGCTGAAAAGAAAAGCCCGCTCTTTTTAAATGGTCGTGCCCAGCCGATTTTCCCTTATACGACGGGAGAAAAAGCAGACCAAGACTACAAATATGAAGACAGCCAAATTGTACGCTTCCCTGTCTATGTCGAAACGGACTACGACACCGACGCAGATGGCAAGCCTGACTTAGTCAAAGCCATTGTTCAACTACCAAAAGCAGTAGCGCAAGGTGATTTTAAGGCAGCCACTATTCTGGAAGCGCGCCCTTACGTAGCGGGGACGCTTGATGAAAACTACGTGACCCTCGAAAGTTTGGGGCTTCCAACGGACGGTAGCTATGACATGAAGAAACTGCACAGCCAACCTGCAAAGAGACAGCCAGTAAGCAGTGAAACAACAGTAGAAGCAGCCAAAAAAGCCAAGGCATCGGATTGGTATTACTACAGTCCCTACGAGTATATCTATGACTACGAAGATCTGAACTGGTACGACTATTTCTTGGTCAGAGGCTATGCCTTTATCTCGAGTGCGGGACTTGGTACCAAGGGATCAGAAGGATTTAACACCACAGGTTCTGATCTCGAAATCAATGCCTTCAAGAATATCATCGAGTGGGTCAATGGCAAACGCAAGGCCTACACCGATAAGACTAGCAATGTTGAAATCAAGGCAGACTGGGCAACAGGCAATGTCGCTATGACCGGTCTCTCCTGGGCTGGAACCACGACCTTTGGTGTGGCAGCGACAGGCGTAGAAGGCCTAAAGACCATCGTTCCAGCAGCAGGGATTGCCTCTTGGTATGATTATTTCAATAGCCAAGGAACCCAGTTTGGCAATGCGCCTTATAGTGATCTTTCATGGCTATCCCTCTACGTTAGCACGCGGATGCTGGACCAAGACGACTGGGCAGGGATTTGGCAAAACTATTCCAACTACATCAACCAATTGAACAAGGACCAGTACGCCCATGATCGTAACTACAGTGATGTCTGGAAGGAGCGGGATTATACCCTTCATCCGGAAAATCTCAAGACCAGCGCCCTGATCGTCCATGGCTTGAATGATGACAATGTCAAGACCAAACACTTTGAACTCATGTACGATGCCCTCAAGAAAGCAGGCCAAGATGTCAAGCTCTATCTCCACCAAGGAGATCACGTCTATCCAGCGGCTATGTCACGGGGATACGGCATCACCGCCAATGGTCAGGACTTTTATGACCTGCTCAATACCTGGCTGACCCATTACCTCTACGGAGTGGACAATCACGTCGAAAGCTTGCCAGCGGTCCTAGCTCAAAACAACTATGATCCAAGCAAGTGGACCAGCTATGATAACTGGAAGAGCAGTCAACGTCTCTTCTTGAATGCAAGCTCGAAACGTCTAGAAGAAACCATTTCTAGTGATTATGCGGCTGCAGGTGTTGAGATCGCTAACCGTAATGAAACTGTCAGCAAAGCCTCCTCTAAGGCCAATCTGACCTTCGTTTCTGATGTTACTGAGGACACTACGATCAAGGGCCACATCCCTGTTCATTTCAAGGCAGCTCTTGCCAAGGGTCAAGGAAAGAATTTCCAAATCAACGCCCTCTTGGTAGATGTGGCAGATGAGGACTTTGACGTGGTAGGAAATGGTAGCGTCAAGCAAGATAAAACGGCAGACGCTTTCTGGATGGGAAGCAATTTAAGCAACCTATCTGTTGCCGAATACGAAACCATCAAGACCAAGTACAAGGTGATTGCGAAAGGCTGGATCAACCTTGCGAACCCTGAGTCTGGCTACGATTCAGCAAGCTCACGAGCTAGCATCGAGCCAAAAGTGGGAGAATACCACGATTATACGGTCTATCTCCAACCAAATCTCTATACGGTTAAGAAAGGTCACAAGTTAGCACTTGTTTTCAACACCTATGACCCATCTGATTTAACGGTGGAGCATCCATATGAAGTGACCTTTAAGACAGATTCTATCCAGGCGGCGATTCCAATTGTTGAAAAGACCCGCGCCCAAAAGGCAGCTTATGTACCAAGTGCAACAGATACAGACTATGCGAATTTACCAGAAGTTGAAGGTGCTGCTCTAGTCGCTCCAGAAGTGCACTACAAGGAAGAATATAGGCTTCCAAGCCCAGAATCCTTTGTCCAACCAAGCCAAACTCTTCCTGAAAAAGCAGAGCAGATGCAAATAGGATCAGCAAGACAAGAGCACTCTCTTCATACACTAGCTGTATCTTATGGACCTCAATTTGTTTCACAAGGATTGGCAGAAGATCCTCAAGCTGCAACTCTTGTAGTGGGAGGAGAGAAAGCAGATCATACGCTTCCTCAAACAGGGAGCAAAGACCATTCTCTGGGTCTCTTAGGGGTGATTAGCCTAACAGCTTCTAGCCTCATCTTTTGGCGCAAAAAGAGAGAAGATGCCTAAGGACTCCCCGTAGCAAATATTTCTAAAATGGCATCTTTTAGTGTAAAATAAAAGTAGAAATGCAGAATCAGTAGTCACTACTGAAAAAGGAGGAAATATGGCACACATAATCACAGATGCAACTTTTGAACAAGAAACCAGCCAAGGCCTTGTCTTGATTGACTTTTGGGCAACTTGGTGCGGTCCATGCCGCATGCAAGCTCCAATCTTGGATCAGTTGGCAGAAGAAGTACATGAAGATGATTTGAAAATCTGTAAGATGGATGTCGATGAAAATCCAAATACAGCGCGTCAATTCGGTATCATGTCGATTCCAACTCTTCTCTTTAAAAAAGATGGACAAGTTGTCAAACAAGTGGCTGGAGTTCATACGAAAGCCCAATTGAAAGAAATCATTGCAGAATTGAGCTAAAAAGAAGACTCGTTTTCCAAACCGGAAAACGAGTTTTTTTGATGCTCTTTATTTCTTTCAAATAGACGCGATACCCATTGACAGCGCTTTCTTATAGTGCTAAAATGAAGCTGTATTTCCTATAAAATTTTTACAGGAAAAAATTCTCCTAGGAAGGTGTAGATCCTAGGAGAAAATTACATATAAAGGTTATTGCCCCTCTGTATCTTGGGCTACCCAGACACTGACGGAACGTTCTGCCACTGGGAATTCAGCAGTACCGTCTTCTTGGACTTGGACGGTTTCGCTACAATTTTCTAGTACATCATAGTAGGTGAGGCCTGCGTAGGATGAGCCGATCTCCATGACTTTTGTAGCAGCTTGGTTATTGGAAATCAAGCAGGCGATTGGTGCTGATTCTTCTGAACCTGAACGTGTCCAACCGATGCAATTAGGATCATCGAAGTAGTCCGTTTCTTCCCCATAGGCCAGATCTTTACGAACCCATAAGAGTCGATCGAGGACCCCTTGGAAACTTTCTTGCGCAAATTGGCCCTCGATACCGTAGTAGTCTCCATAGAAGACACAAGGCAAACCAGCTTCACGAAGTAAGATCAAGGCATAGGCTGCAGGCTTAAACCATTCTTGGATGGTAGATTCCAAGGCTTGCCCTCGTTGGGTATCATGGTTGTCCACAAAGGTTACGGCCTGTTCAGGATGATTGAGTGCTAGTGTTCCGTCAAAAATAGTTCGAAGGTCGAAATTTTCACCTTCTTGACTAGCTCGGAAGAGATTTTGGTGGAGGGCCACATCGATCAAGTCGTATAAGTAGTCAATGCTTTCCAAGTACTCATCGTTGGTTTCTGTGTCCCCATTCCAAAATTCACCAAAGACGTAGAAATCTTCACCATATTTTTTGGTGATATTGTGGATGAAATTCTTCATAAAGAAGGAGTCAATGTGTTTGACTGCATCCAGACGGAATCCCTCAACCCCTGTTGTTTCGATAAACCATTCAGCCCATTGGTCGAGATTTTCTACAACCTCGGGATGTTTGAAATCGATATCGGCGTACATGAGGTAATCGTAGTTTCCGTTTTCCTTGTCAACCAGATCTCCATGGGCCCAACCTTTGTTGTCCCCTTGGATTTGGTAGATCCCACTTTTATTACGTGAAGCATCGTAGTCCGTACCGGTGAAATGGTACCAATGCCAGTGGAAGTCATTATAGGCGCCATTTCGGCCATCAAAGGTGAATTTGGTCCATCCTTGAATGGTGAAAGGTTCGGTAAGGATCTTGTTTCGATCCATCGGATCGACCTCAACGACCTCGAATTCTTCTAAACCATCTGCAGCAGCTTTGTGGTTAAGAACGACATCGGCCATTGGTTGAATCCCTGCATCTTTGAGGGCTTGAATGGCTTGAAGATAATCGTCTTTGAAACCGTATTTGGTACGAACCGTTCCTTTTTGATCGAACTCGCCCAAATCAAAGAGGTCATAGACTCCGTACCCAACGTCATTGTTAGATGTAGCTTTAAAGGCAGGTGGCATCCAGACTTTACGAATACCCAAGTCTGCTAAGTGTTGCGCATCTTCAGCAAGACGCGTCCAGTGGTTCCCATCAGCGGGCAAATACCACTCAAAATATTGCATTAAGGTTTGATTTTCCATTTTTATTTCTTCTTTCATGTGAATGTTCCTATTTTACCAAAAATAGTTGGATGCGACAAATTTTTGCGCTGGAAGCAAGCCCTTTCTAGAAAAGAAATCGCATACATGAAAGAAATGAAGTGAGAATATAACATAATAGAGTCAGGCTCCGCTAGGACTGACTTTGAAAATGGTGAAAGGAGACCATTTTATGAAAAAAACAACTCTTGTTTCTCTACTCGTTGCAGGTTTACTGATTAGTCCTGCTGTACTCGCCCAGCATGTGCAAGCAGACCAAGTAAGCAGCACAACTACTGAGGAGACGGTTACTCCTTCTACGGTAAGTCCTGAAGTTACTGAAACAGTGACCTCAACACAAGGAGACACTAAAGAAACCGTACATCCTGAAAAAGTGGAAGAGGTTTCAGAAACTAACAGACCAACCACTTCGCCAACCGCTCCGACAACTACTCCGACGACTGAGCTACATGAAGAACCTGCGTCAAGTCCAGCGGTAGTGAGCGCCCCAACTGTTGAGTCCACTCTAGCCAATCAGCCAAGCCCTGCGCCTGCGACGCCTACCGTTGGCAGTCAAGAGGTGAGCACAGCTCCAAAAGTAACCCAAGGAGACTTGGCTGAAATTACTGGTGCAACTGTAACCGATCAGGATCGTGAAAAAGAAGTCACTGTGACGGAGGCAGTCAATCAACTATTGAACTGGGCTTCTACCAAGGAAAATCAAGTCGGATCTACTGATAAAGACCGATTAGCTTTTGCCAAGAGCCTAGGGATGGTCAAGGAAGGAGTGGAGGGCTCTGCTCCAGTCACTAATCTCACTTCGATGGTTGATGTAGCCAAACAGCTCCGTGCCGCTTACCGAGCTGACAAGAAGACACCTCTCTTTTTGAATGGCAAAGCACAACCTATTTTCCCATTTACGCCAGGGGACGATCCGGAGCATTACTCCTATGACAAGAGTGACATCGTCCGCTATATTGTCTATGTGGAAACTGATTATGATACGGATGGAGATGGCAAGCCTGACTTGGTCAAGACCTTCGTGCAGGTGCCAAAAGCTGCTGTCAATGGGGACTATAAAGCTGCGACCATTTTTGAAGCTAGTCCTTATGTAACAGGAACAACAGAAGAGCGTACCTTAGAGGCAATTGGCCTCAAAGAAGGTGGAAACTTCGATATGGCCAAGCTCTATGAAAAACCTGCCAAACGCCAAGCAACCAAGTCTGTTACGACAGAAGAAGTAGCCAAAGCAACTGATCCAAAGGATTGGTACTACGTCAATCCACGTGAAAGCTCTGAAGATTATACGCATTATGATTACGAAAATCTCAACTGGTACAATTATTTCTTAGTTCGTGGTTATGCAGTGGTGACCAGTAGTGGTTTGGGCTCAAAAGGATCAGACGGGATCAATACGACCGGCTCTGATCTTGAAGTGGCCGCATACAAGAATATCGTGGAGTGGCTCAACGGCAAACGCAAAGCCTACTCTGATAAGACTAGCAACCAGGAAGTTAAGGCAGACTGGTCCAACGGCAATGTCGCTATGACAGGCTTGTCTTGGGCAGGTACGACGACATTTGGTGTAGCGTCCACTGGGGTTGAAGGGCTCAAGACCATTGTGCCAGCCGCAGGGATTGCTAGTTGGTATGACCATTTCAACAGCCAAGGCTCTCCCCTTGATACAGGAGCTTCCAATGACCTTTCCTGGTTATCTGTCTATACCTCTGGTCGTATCCTTGACAAGGAAGATTGGGACAAGGTCAAGGATTACTATGCAGCCTATATCACCAAGCTCAATGAGCTCCAACACAAGGATGGTCATAATTACAACGAAGAATATGCTAAACGCGACTACACGCTCAATGCAGCCAATCTGAAAGCGGCCCCTCTCATTATCCAAGGGCTCAATGATGACAATGTCAAACCCAAACATTTTGAACTCATGTTAGAAGCCTATAAAAAGGCGGGGATCGATGCCAAGGTCTTGCTCCACCAGGGCAATCACATCTATCCATCTACTCGTTGGTCAGGGACAGAAGTCGCAGGCCAAGCCTTTAATGACCTGATGAATCTCTGGTATAGCCATTACCTCTACGGTATTGAAAATGGGATTGAAAACCTTCCACAAGTAACAGCTCAGGACAATCTAGATCCAAGTAAATGGCGTCGTTTTGATAAATGGGATACCAACAATGCCATCTCCGCTCGAATCTACTCTAAACGGGAGGATGTGACAGTAACTGGCGATTACTATGGTACAGGAAATAACTGGACTACACGTAACCAAGATGCAGCCTTCCATTCTTCCGAAGTGGCAGCTTCCTATGCAGCCACCGTCGACCAAGATGTCACCATCAAAGGCCATATTCCTGTGCATTTTAGCGCTGCTTTTGTCAAGGGAGACAAAAACCATGCTCATGTCAGTGCGACCCTGATGGATGTTTCAGACGAAGACTTTGATGTGGTCAAAGAAGAAATCACCTATGACAAAGACGGTTATAGCACGCGCACATTGGAAAAAGAAACCATCGATGAGACAGGCTACTGGAATGGTAGCAACCTTGAAACCTTGCCTCTCAAACGTTACAAGACCCACAAGGTTAAGAGTGTGGTGATTGCGCGTGGTTGGATGAATCTGGCCAATCCAGCATCTCGCTATGACTCAGCAAGTTCTAGTCATTCTATTGATCTGAAAGAAAACGAATATCATGATTACACCATGTATCTGCAACCAAATCTCTATACAGTGAAAAAAGGCCATCGACTGGTTTTGAGTTTGCACACCTATGATCCAGATTACATCTATTTTGCAGATCCTTATGAAGTGACCTTCAAGACAGATTCTATTTCTGCAACGATTCCAATCGTAGAAGACAGTCGATCTCTCTTGTTCCGTTATCAACCAAGTGAAAAAGATACAGACTATGCGTCATTGGCAGATCGGATCTTGCCAATTGCAACCATTCAACCAAAAGTAGATCCTGAACAAGACCCAAGTCCAGTAGATCAAGCGGAAAAACCAATTGTTCCAAGTAATCCAATGACGCCAACCAATCCAGCTATTTCTGAAATTCCTCAAAAACCAAGCCACGGTCGAGATCCGATGGACTTCCGTAAGGAACAAAAAGAAGAAACTGCACAAGAATTGGCTCAAAGAGCTGATAAAGATAAGATAGAAGTGACAAGCCAACCAAGCCTTCCAAAAACAGGTCAAGCAACAAGCTCTTGGACTCTCTTTGGCTTCCTAGGACTCATGCTCACCAGCCTTTTGTCACTTGGCAAAGCTCACAAAGATGAATAGTAGAAAAGAAGGATGGAGAGAAAGTGAAAACCACCAATAGAGAGAGCATCGAAACGATTTTTTCCGAAGCCTTGGCGATTCCAAGCTTCACCAATACTGAGACCGAGCAAGGAATCGAAGCCTACCTGGATCAACGGATTGGACAAATCCCCTATTTCAAGGAACACCCGGACCATTTTGGGCGCTATCAGGTGCCACAGGATCACTTGCATCGGTCGGTCAATTGGGCCCTGGTTGATAAGGGAAAGAAAAAAACAGTTATCCTTTTCCACCACCATGATACAGTTGATCTAGAAGACTATGGAAATTTGGCAGAGATCGCGCTCGATTCTGATAAAGTAGCAGAAGCTTTGAAAAGACTGGACAGTCGACCTGATATGCAGGAAGATTTAGCTTCTGGGGAATGGAAATTTGGCAGAGGGTCTTGCGATATGAAAGCAGCATTGGCCCTTCAATTGGGGGTTCTGGAAGCCTATGCGGCAGATCCCGTGGAAGGTCAGGTCAATCTGCTCTATCTCTCTGTTGGAGATGAGGAATCCTATTCACGTGGGATGCGTGGAGCTTTGGGCCTCCTCACAGATTTGCAGGAGAAGTTTGATCTGAATTATGTATTAGCAGTGGATTCAGAACCCTTTGAATCAGAGGTAGGAAAAGAAAAGGTCCTTCACATTGGCACAGTCGGCAAACTCATGCCAGTCGTTGTGGCGCAAGGCGTCTTGTCCCATATGAAGGAGCCCCTTAAAGGGATCAATGCCTTGTCCCTCTTAGTAGCCATCGCAAGCCAGCTAGATCTTCATCCCGATCTGGCAGATCAGGCCTTGGGAGAAACGTCTCCCCTTCCTTCTTGGTCCTATCTCAGAGATTTGAAGGAGCAGTATGATGTATCGACTGTGCTCTATGCGGCTGGTTATTTCAGTGTGTTGCATTTGAAGAAAACACCCCAAGAGCTCTTGCAACGTATCTATGAGCTTAGTCAGGAGGCCTTGGACGCCTTTTACAAGAAGTATGAGCACTTGCAGGATCAGGCTGGCCAAGAACATATTATTGCAAGGCCAAGAGTCATCACCTATCAAGAACTAGAGGAACGTTGCCAAGACTTAGAGGGTTACCAAGACTTTAGAGAAGCTTCTAATAAAAAAGCGGAGCAAGATTTTCGTAATGGGACCAGCTACCAAAGCCTTGCGATTCAGCAAATCCAGCGACTCCTTGAGTTTCTCGGAGATAAGGATCCTATGGTGGTCATCGGTTTTGCGCCCCCATATTATCCTTCCATGAATTGCCGCTTTTTAGACAATACCGATTTCAATATTGTGTCCCTCATCACTGATTACCGCGAGTATCTGGACACAAGAGGTTACCTCTTAAAAGTCGAAGAATACTTTATGGGGATTAACGACACCAGTTATTGTGCCTTGGAAAAGGATGTGGCTTCTTATCAAGTCGTCCTAGATAGCCTAGCCACACCAGCCCAGGTCTATGATCTGGATCTGGAAAAAATTGCCCAAATTCAGGTTCCAGCGGTCAATCTAGGCCCTTGGGGCAAAGAATTGCATAAGCGAGGAGAGCGGGTCTACAAAGAAGACTTCTTGGAGACCATTCCAAACTATTTACTAGAATTGCTCTACCATTTCGATGATCGCTTATCAACAGAATAAGAAAAAACGGTCCCAATGAGGATCAATTAGGGAGTTAACATGATTACATTTCACGGAGTTACCAAAGATTACGATGGGCACATTGCCCTTAACCACTTGGATCTGACCATCGAAGATGGGCAAATTGTCGGCCTGATTGGCCATAACGGAGCTGGAAAGTCAACGACGATTAAGAGCCTGGTCAGTGTCATCACCCCAACCACTGGATCCATTGAAGTGGATGGTCTGGACCTCTATAGCCATCGACTGGCAATCAAAAAGAAGATTGGTTATGTGGCAGATTCGCCAGATCTTTTCTTGCGTCTCACAGCCAATGAATTCTGGGAGTTGGTTGCGACCTCTTATGATATGAGTCAGAAAGACTGTGATCAACGCTTGGAAGAGCTTCTTACGATCTTTGATTTTCAGAGCCACCGCTATGAAGTGATTGAATCCTTTTCACATGGGATGCGCCAGAAGGTCTTCGTCATTGCAGCCCTCTTGTCCGATCCAGATATCTGGGTCTTGGACGAACCGATGACCGGTTTGGATCCACAAGCTTCTTACGATTTAAAACAAATGATGCGCCAGCATGCGGATCGTGGCAAGACGGTTATTTTCTCTACCCACGTCTTAGAAGTGGCCGAACAACTCTGTGATAAAATCGCCATTCTTAAAAAAGGTAATCTCATTTTCTATGGGACGATCGAGGAATTGAAGGGCCAACATCCCGAACAAAGTCTGGAAAGTATCTATCTCAGTCTAGCGGGTCGGAAGGAAGAAGGTGGCAATCATGCGTCTTAAGATCATCCGGCAGCTGGTCAATGTTAATATCATCTATGCCAGTCAGCCCGCTCAGATCGCAAAATTACGTGCCAAACAGGCCAAAAAACCGGACGTCAAACTCAATGTTGCCCGTAAATCGGTGCTCAACTACCTCTTTTTAGGATTGGTCTATTTCCTCATATTTGGCTTGCTCTTTAGTATCTATGATTTTGTGAACCAACCAGCCTTCTTTGTCAATATGGTGGCCCTCTTTTCCTTGATGACCATTTCCCAAGGCTTTATGAGCTTTTACAATGTCTTTTATGAAAGCAAGGACCTCCAGTTTTACCGGCCATATGCCTTCTCAGATGCGGAAGTCATTGCTGGAAAGAGTATCTCGGTCATCCTGACCCTTCTCATGGCTATCCTTCCCTTGGTCAGCTATTTTCTGATCCTGCCTGTCCAAGCAGGCGGCTTCAATCCGTTAGGGATCCTGCTAGGCCTCTTTTGTGCCTTAATTCTCTTAGGCGTTCTCTTTTTAGCGACGATCATCCTATCCCATCTGATCACTAAGACCCTCTTTTTCAAAAAACACACGACCCTGGTCTCCAACATCATGGTCGGAATCGGCTCCCTCCTCAGTCTAGGCGCTTATCTTTATCTAAATCTAGTCCAAACTCACCGGGTAGAGATGTCAGGTGGAGCGGATATTCCCATTCTTTTTCCGCCTTTTGTTGCCTTTCATCAGTTTATCCTCCATCCTTTTGAGGGAGGAGCGATCCTTGGCGTTTTGGGCTGGATCGCGGTGCTATTGGTCTTGATCGGCCTGGTTCGTAAACTTGTGATCCCGCAGTTTTATGATGCAGCCCTTGCGGTTTCGACCAACCAAACCGTCAAAGAGCGCGTGAGAGCGATCCATGTGGGTCAGAAAGACTCTTTTAGACGATTTGTCATTCAGTATCATTGCAGACTCTTGAGCGATGGAACCCTTATGGTGCAAGTTCTCTTGATGATGAGCATTCTGCCATATATTTTTCTCCTCAGTGGAGCAGCAGGAGCATCGAAGAATATAGGCGGCCTCAGTCCTTACTTGACACCCCAGTATCTGGTGCCACTGGCCCTTGTTGCCTTCTTGATCGGTGTTTTCAATAGTTTTGGAGGTTTGACCAGTATCGGTATTTCGCTGGAGCGTGAAAACTTTGAGTACTTGAGATCGCTCCCTATTGATTTCAAGCGCTATCTCTTTATGAAGTTTTGGTTGCTCTATTTGGTGCAATCCATCCTTCCGGACCTTCTTTTGCTTGGCGTTTGTCTCTATTTTGGCGTGCATCCCTTGGCCATCCTTGCCATGTTGCTGATCTGGATTGTGACCACCATTCCGTTCTGCATTATAGACTATGTCAAAGATTTTCAAAATTTTAGCACCAATTGGACCAATATCACGGAGTTAATGACTCGTCATCGTGGGAATGCAGCCCTTCAGTCCATTCTCTTGATTGTCTTTCTCTTTGTGATGTTTCTCTTGATTATTGTCAGCTTCATTTGGACTTACCATTCCGTCAGCACTCTGCTGGCTGTGATCCTTTATAGTGTCCTGCTGCTAGTCGGAGTAGCAATCAGTTCTACCATCTACCGCAAAAAAATCCGCACTCTCTACCAAGAGATCGGAGAATAAAAAGAGAGAGTGGGACAGAAATCGGTCATTCGTTAGAATTCGATTTCGTCGTCTCACCTCCGCACAGTTGAGTAGGGCTGTAAAAGCTGATGAAATCAGCGTAGTAGAGCCCACTCAACCACTGCGTCTTGATCGACAATCCAAAAACAATAAAGAGGCTAGGACTTTTGTCCCAGCCTCCTTTTTAGTGGTAACTTAAATCTCATATCCCATAAGGAGTCCGCCTTCTTCAGCATAGAAACTACAAAGTCCAGAAGTAGGGAGGACTTCGATCATTGCATGGGCGAATTTCTCACGAACCAATTCAGAGAATTGCTCGATAAATTTTTCATTGTTGCGGTGGGCGATGGTAATATGTCCGCCCTTATAACCCGCCTTGATTAGTTCATCAAAAGCAGCCTTGATAGCTTTCTTTTGTCCCCGTGCTTTTTGAAGCAACTCAAGGGTACCCGTCTTACTAGCTTCTCCGACCATCCGGATATTGAGGAGTCCGACAACAGTCCCGATCAATTTGCTGAGACGCCCATTTTTGACCAGATTATCGACCTTAGCCAAAACAAAGAGCAACTTGGTTTTAGACTGATAAGTAGTGATCACATCAACCACTTGATCAAAATCGAGACCTTCAGCGACCAACTGGTTGAGCTTGCGAACGATTAGGTCCACCTCGCCCCCAGCTGACAAGCTATTAATGACGTGAATATTGGTATTCGGATGCTCTTCCAGATAAATTTTCTTGGCCACCTCGGCACTATTGTAACTACCAGAAAGGGTCCCTGTGATGGTAACAACGAAGATATTATCCGCCCCTTCAAAAGACTTCATGTAATCATCCGGACTTGGGCAGGCAGACTTAGATGCAGTCGCAGTCGCATACATCTCCTCCATCATCTGATCGATATTGAGTTGGACATCATCTGTGTAGATAGTTTCTCCCACTTGGATGGTCAGTGGGACACTGACAAACTCCGTATCTGGTGCCAGGTTGTCCAAAGAGCGGTAGTCACAGCCTGAATCCGCAATAATTTTCCATTTCATCAGTTCATACCTCATAATTGTATAAAAATGTACATTGACAAGTAGTTTGTCTTCTTTTACAATTATATCATGAAGTACCATGCTATCCAAGCAGATAACATCAGGTGAGACAGATAGAAAGTAAATGTTATGGCAGAAAGAAAAATATCCGAGAAATCCTTGGAAAATCTCAAACGATTTAACCAAGAAAACAATGCGATTACACGAGAATCCATCGAAATCTCTCTCCTGCAACTATTGGAGAAAAAAGATCTGAAAAAGATCACCATCTCTGAGCTGGTTCAGCGTGCTGGGGTCTCTCGCGCGGCCTTTTACCGCAATTATGGATCAAAAGAAGAGATTCTTGAGTCTATCTTTCAATCTAGTATCGCAAAAATTACCAAGTCTTTAGATGGCTACAACCTCAAGACAGATCTCTACCAAGTCTGGGTCTATCTTTTTAAGGAAGTTAAGAAAGAAGCTAAGATTATCAGCCTGGCCATTGATTACAATTTTGAACGGCTCTTGACCAAGGCAGTCTATGACTTTTTAGAAAAACGAAATGGCAGCTCATCAAATGGCGCTGGCAGCTACCTCAATTCCTTCTGGAGCTCAGCCATTGTCTCTGTCATCTCCAAATGGATCAAGGATGGCATGAAGATTCCCGCTGAGAAAATCGCGACCCTAGGCCTTCCTCTCTTCCCACAAAAGAAGAAGTAAGAACCACCGATAGGTGGTTTTAAAGTAAACTGCCCCTCTCCATAACTAGCCCAAATGAATAGATAGAACTATACATAGATTATTCAAAGGACAAGAACGATGATGGAAGAACGAATTCTTGCTGCTAAGCAGTATGTGAAAACCTTATTTGCTGATCGAGCGGATGGCCATGATGTAGAGCATACCCTCCGCGTCTATACTAATGCTATGAGAATCGCACAAGCAGAAGGGCCATGTGATCTGGAGATAGTGGGCTTGTCAGCTCTTCTTCACGATGCTGATGATGATAAATTGTTTCAAACAGAGAATCATGCGAATGCTCGTAAGTTTCTAGAAGAGATCGGTACTCCTAAAAACCAAATCGAGCAGATTTGTCGGGTAATCAATGCTGTTTCTTTCAGCAAAAATCGCGGTAAACATCCAGAAACCTTAGAAGGCAAGATTGTCCAGGATGCAGACCGGCTCGATGCGATAGGAGCTGTAGGAATTGCGCGAACTTTTTCCTATGGTGGCCACAAAGGGAGACCCCTTACTGATACCGTCCAACATTTCCACGACAAGTTGCTCCTCTTAAAAGATGAAATGAACACGGAGACTGCCAAACAAATGGCAGAAAGTCGCCATCAATTTTTAATCACCTTTCTAAAAGAACTAGAGAAGGAATTGGACTGAGTGAAATATTGAAATTAACTTTTATAAAAGACTTATTTGAAAGAAAGATATGCTAAATCAACTAATAAAGAAACCTATTTTAAGTTGTTCAATTATATTTGTTATCTGCTCAGTAGCAAGGCTATTCGAATACTTCTATATGAGGACAGATGAAACCTTTTTATCGTAGAATTTTCTACACAAGCTTTTTGGAATACTTTTATTGTGGGGAATTCTTTCAATTAGCAAATTAAGATGGATAGATATTGGTTTTACACCTAATGGAATAATAAGAGGTATAGGAAATGGCCTACTCTTTGGTTTAGTGTGCTCCATCTTTGCATATACAGTTGAGTGTATTGTTCTCTTGTTTCTTCATGACAATGTTCACTTATCATTTTATGCGAGTGGTTTCTCTTTAACTGATGAAAAAGGATCACAAGCAGGCATCTTGTTTATCTTGTTAAGTGTCTTATTTAACCTGATAAACGTGTGGATGGAAGAAGGAGTTTTTCGTGGCCTTTTCACCAAAATTCTTGAAGGGATTTCTTACCGTAAGAGTCTATTCTTTATAGCCTTCCTATTTGGAATATGGCACTTGGCAATGCCTTTCAGAGATTATCTTCAAGGAGAATCGTCACTCTTAAATCTTATTACCATGGGGATTGGCTATGTTATCCTAGCGGGAATGATGAGCATTAAATGGTCCTTACTATACAAAATGACAGGTTCCTTGTGGCTAGGACTAGGAGATCATCTTTTCAACAATCTTGCTTCAAATCTGGTTCATGTTGTCTCAAATTCTGAATCAGATAGCTTGCAGATAGTGAGAATTATTCTTTGGCAGTTGTTGTCATTTGCAATTGTTTTGAGCATTTATAAAAGAAAGTCAAAGACTATAGCAAATCAATGTTGAAGCTCTTTTAAAAATTTTTGAATCCTATTACAGTTTATGAATCAACGATAAAAAATTTTTTATAAGTAACTCTAACAAAAGAGGCTGGGACAAAAGTCCTAGCCTCTCAATTATTTTTGGATTGTCGAGCAAGACGCAGTGGTTGAGTGGGCTCTACTACGCTGATTTCATCAGCTTTTACAGCCCTACTCAACTGTGCGGAGGTGGGACGACGAAATCGAATTCTAACGAATTACCGATTTCTGTCCCACTCTCTTTCTTTATTCTTGGATCATGGCTAGGAGATCCTCTCCTGTAGTGGTTGGAAGGATCCGGACTCGTTTGAGGGAATAGAGTCCATCAGCGGAGCTGGCTAGTCCATTTTTAGTGGTGAGGCCTAGTTTGTAGTCAGCTTTCTTGGCTTGGTCGATCGTGACCTGGCTGTAGCGACCGGATGGGTAGACGATAACGCTGGTATTTTGATCCAGCACCTTATCTAGCAGGCGTTTAGAAGCAACTAGCTCATTCTTTTGGGTCTCAAGACTGGAATTGGCTAGGTCTGGATGATTGACCGTATGGCTTTCAAAGGTCAAGCCAGCACTTTTCATCTCTTTGATTTGGTCAAAGGTCAGGACATTTTCTTTTTCCTTTTGGGTAAAGTCCGTGATGATATTATTGGTGGCGGTCATCTTGTACTTCTTAAGAAGCGGATAGACGATAGTATAGAAATCTTCGACGCCATCATCAAAGGTCAGCCAGACAAATTTCTTTCCTTTGGGTACTTCGTTCTTGACGAGGATGCGATAGGCTTCCCCAGGTGTCAGGGTGTAGTAACCCGCTTTTTTTAGGGCCTTTAGTTGGCTTTCAAAGGTTTCTGGATCAACGATCAAATTAGCATTGGCAGCTTCAGACTCGGCCATATTGTGCACGGAGTGGTACATGAGGATGGGCAGTTTGACCGGCTTTTTCACCCGAGTCCACTCGATAGAGGAGCTACCTTCTTCGAGAGAACGCGTCATGGCAGTGCCACTGGTATTCCCCTCATTCGGCTGAGTGATCCGCTTGATCAGAAGAAAGCTACAAATAAAGATACAGACCAGTAGGAGGGCATTGATTCCAAGTAGGGCTTTGATTTTTTTAGGTACTCTTCGTTTACTCATAGTGTCACCGTTTTCATTATTTTCTTTATTGTACCACAAATTCTAGGTTCTTTTCCAGAACTTGCTACAGGCAGATCCTGTCATGAAAATTCAGAATTTTTAAGGCAATTGGCTGTCAAACGCTCAAGTTTTTGTTATAATGGAGCTACTATAGAAAATTCAAGGAGTCAATAGGATGTCTGTTAAGATTGCCTTACTAGGATTTGGTACTGTTGCAAGTGGCGTACCATTTTTATTAAAAGAAAACCATGAAAAAATCACCCAGGCAGCTCAAGATGAAATCGAGATCGCCAAGGTCTTGGTTCGAGATGATGCTGAGAAGGAAAAATTACAAGCTGCTGGTCATGACTACAACTTTGTGACCAATGTCGATGAGATCATTGAAGACAAGGACATTGCCATCGTGGTTGAATTGATGGGTCGTATTGAGCCAGCTAAGACCTTTATCACCCGTGCTCTTGAAGCAGGGAAGCACGTGGTTTCTGCTAACAAAGACCTTCTTGCCGTTCATGGAAGCGAGTTGCTAGAGATTGCTAAAAAACACCAAGTGGCTCTTTATTATGAAGCTGCCGTAGCTGGTGGGATCCCAATCCTTCGGACCTTGGTGAATTCCCTTGCTTCCGACAAGGTGACCAAAGTGCTCGGGGTGGTCAATGGAACATCTAACTTCATGATGACCAAAATGGTCGAAGAAGGCTGGACTTATGAGGATGCTTTAGCAGAAGCGCAACGTCTTGGTTACGCTGAAAGTGATCCAACCAACGACGTTGAAGGAATCGATGCTGCATACAAGATGGTGATCTTGAGCCAGTTCGCTTTTGGGATGAATATCCAATTTGACCAAGTAGGTCACAAAGGAATTAGCCAGATCACTCCTCAAGATGTATCGGTTGCTCAAAGCCTTGGATATGTCATTAAGCTGGTCGGATCTATCGTTGAAACAGAGTCAGGGATCGCAGCAGAAGTGACACCAACCTTCCTTCCAAAACAACATCCACTCGCAGGAGTGAATGATGTCATGAATGCGGTCTATGTGGAATCCATCGGTATTGGTGAGTCTATGTACTACGGACCAGGTGCTGGTCAAAAACCAACTGCGACAAGTGTCGTAGCCGACCTCGTTCGCATTGTCCGTCGACTAAAAGAAGGAACAATCGGTAAAGCCTTCAATGAATACAGTCGCCCTCTTCAATTGGCTAAGCCAGAAGACGTGAAGAACAATTATTACTTCTCAATCAAAGCACCAGATGCGACTGGTCAAATCTTGCGTCTTGCGGAAATCTTTAATGCAGAAGGAGCTTCCTTCAAGCAAATCCTTCAAGAAGACTCAGATGGTCACTATGCAAGTGTTGTCATCATTACTCACCAAGTTAACCAAACTCAATTCAAGAACTTGGTTGAAAAATTGGATTCAGAGGCGAATTTCGAACTCTTGAATACCTTTAAAGTCTTGGGAGAATAAGCATGAAAATTATTGTTCCAGCAACCAGTGCCAATGTAGGGCCAGGATTTGATTCGGTTGGGATTGCCGTGACTCGCTATTTGACCATTGAAGTCCTTGAACCAGCTGATGCTTGGTTCATTGAGCATGATCTTGGAGCAGGGATTCCGACAGATGAGAAAAACCTTTTGCTCTCAACAGCTCTTTCTATCTCAACTGATATGCAACCCCATCGGATCAAGATGACTAGTGAAGTGCCTTTGGCGCGTGGTCTTGGATCTTCTAGCTCGGTCATTGTAGCAGGGATTGAATTGGCCAACCAATTAGCCAACCTCCAGCTATCAGATGCTGAGAAATTACGCATCGCGACCGAGATCGAAGGGCATCCGGATAATGTAGCTCCAGCTATCTTTGGGAATATGGTCATTGCGAGCTATATCGGTGAGGATGTCCAATATGTCACGGCTGACTTCCCAAGCTGTGACCTTGTGGCCTTTGTACCGAGCTACCAATTGAAGACCAGCGATAGCCGCAATGTCCTACCGAAAGAATGGTCTTATAAGGAAGCTGTTGCAGCTAGTAGTGTAGCCAATGTGGCCATCGCGGCTCTTCTCAAGGGAGATTTGGAGACGGCTGGTCGCTCCATTGAGTTAGATCATTTCCACGAGCGCTATCGTCAATCCTTGGTCAAAGAATTCCCTCAGGTAAAAGAAGTTGCGCATCAACACGATGCTTATGCCACCTATCTTTCAGGAGCAGGCCCAACGATCATGAACCTTTTGGCACCAGAGCATGTCGCATCCTTTGTAGCAGCTCTCGCAGCACTTGGGCTAGATGGTCAGATTTTCCAACTTAAAATCGACACATTTGGCGTTCGTGTCGAGAAATAAGACTGAATGTAACACAATTGAAAAAAGGATGTATACTTTTGTATATGTCCTTTTTGCTTCTCCTATGGTAGAATGGAAACTGTATGGGGAAAAGCTCAAGCTTTCCCGAAAATCTAGGGGGAAACATGAAACCAGAATATTTATATAGTATTGCTACCGATCTTGGACTGCAATTTGATGGCGAAGCCCGTGTGATGTATGGAGAGCGTGAAGGCTTCTTGTTGGTCATTGAAGGCGCTCAAACCAAGAATGTATTTACCATTTCACTCAGTGTGAAACAAGGTTCCGAAGGAGACTTGATCGAAGATAGTGAAATTCTTTGGAATGAATTAAAAGAACAATCAAAAGCCATTAATGCTATCTCTTCTGATGGTTACTTGACCTCGATCGTCGTCAAAGGTGGAATGACCAAAGGGAAGGCTGTCGAAACCTTATGGACAGCTATCCAAGATATTGTTGATTTCTTGCTCAACCACCAATTTGTGCAAGTGAATGCGCAAACGGGTGAGGAAGGACCAATCGGTCTGTATCAAATTGGAGATGCGATCTTTTTAATCGACGATGAAACCTTTAGAGCTTACCAAGCCGAAGTGCAAGATACAGTTGAAGCTTATGAAGCTCGGGAAGAAAACTTCCTTTTAGGGATTGTAGGGGCTGTGATCGGTGTGATCATCGGTGGAGCCGTTGCCCTCTTGGTAGCGCGTCTTGGCTATGTGTCTGTTTTAGCAGGGGCAGCCCTTGGTTTTTGTACCATCAAAGGTTATGAGATCCTTGGTAAGAAATTGACTAAAAAAGGTGTGGTAGTTTCAGCTATTTTGATGGTCTTGACCGTCTTTTTGGTCAACCAATTAGATTATACTTTGGCGCTTATGAGTGAACTGGATTTGCCATTTGATATGTCCTGGACGCTTCTCAATGAAGCGACATTTTCAGGGGACGTCCCAGATAAATTTTACTTGAATCTAGGCTTGCTAGCTGTCTTTACTCTTGGTGGTGCTTGGATTTCGGTCAAATCAGCTCTGGATGGACAAAAGAATCGTACCATCGCACGTAAAATTGCATAATAAATGGTAAAAGGAAGGCCTGAATATTATAGGTCTTCTTTTGTTTTTTAGGGTCGAAAAATAGTCAAAAATTTGGTATAATAGTTTGTATTTTTATAGAGAGAGAACAGACAGAAAGATGAATGAAAAAATGAATCAAATTCTTGAAGGGATTGATATCCGTTTTCAAGAACCTTTAAAACATTATACCTTCACAAAGGTCGGTGGGAATGCTGAATTTTTAGCCTTCCCTCGCAACCAATACGAATTAAAACGCATCGTCCAATTTGCCAACCAAGAGCAAATCCCATGGATGGTCCTGGGCAATGCGTCCAATATCATTGTCCGTGATGGGGGCATTCCGGGATTTGTCATTATGTTTGATCGCTTGCGTGACATCAGTGTGGACGGCTATGTGATCGAAGCAGAGGCAGGAGCTAAACTCATCGACACCACTCATGTGGCCTTGCACCATAGTTTGAAAGGCTTCGAGTTTGCTAGTGGCATTCCAGGCAGTGTCGGTGGTGCTGTCTTTATGAATGCGGGAGCCTATGGGGGAGAAATCGCTCATGTCCTAGTATCCTGTAAGGTCTTGACCAAAGACGGAGAGATCGAAACTCTGTCAGCGAGTGAACTAGCTTTTGGCTACCGTCATTCTAAGATTCAAGAGACAGGTGCTGTCGTCATCTCTGCCAAATTTGCTTTGTCACCAGGCAATCACGAGGTGATCAAGCAGGAGATGGATCGGTTGACCCATCTTCGTCAGTTGAAACAACCCCTTGAATACCCTTCTTGTGGATCTGTCTTTAAGCGTCCTGTCGGTCATTTTGCAGGTCAATTGATCAGTGAAGCAGGTCTGAAAGGCTATCGAATCGGTGGTGTGGAAGTTTCTGAAAAGCATGCCGGCTTTATGGTCAATGTCGACAATGGAACAGCTAAGGACTACGAAGACCTGATCGCCCATGTCATTGAGGCAGTAGAAGCTCACTCAGGCGTCCGTTTAGAAGCAGAAGTTCGCATTATCGGCCAAGACTAAGAACTTTAGTAGTGAAGAACAATTGATAGTGAACCATCGATAGCATCAGTCGGAGAGGGGGTGAGTGCCTATCGATACCGTAAATAGGTGGGGCAGTCTAGTAAGTCCCCGAGAGGTATTGGTGGTCTGACAGGTCTTCCTGTCAGCCGCTGCATTTTCGTATGAAAAGCAGTTTGGTAATCGCAGTAAAGAAGGAATTTATGTGAATTGAAAAAACCAATTATTGAGTTTAAAAATGTTTCAAAGGTCTTTGAAGATAGCGGAACCGTTGTCCTAAAGGATATCAATTTTGAATTGGAAGAAGGGAAGTTCTATACCCTGCTTGGTGCATCTGGATCAGGAAAATCGACCATCCTTAATATCATTGCAGGTCTTTTGGATGCGACGACTGGAGATGTCTATCTTGATGGGGAACGGATCAATGATGTCCCTACCAACAAACGGGACGTCCACACCGTCTTTCAGTCCTATGCCCTGTTTCCACATATGACGGTCTTTGAAAATGTGGCTTTTCCCCTTCGTTTGAAAAAGGTGGACAAGGCTGAGATTGAACGTCGGGTTTCAGAAGTCTTGAAAATGGTCCAGTTAGCTGGATTTGAAAAACGTTCGATCCAAAAATTATCTGGTGGTCAACGCCAACGGGTAGCTATTGCACGGGCTATTATCAATGAACCACGAGTGGTCCTTTTAGATGAGCCCTTGTCTGCACTTGACTTGAAACTTCGGACAGACATGCAGTATGAGTTGCGGGAATTGCAACAACGTTTGGGGATTACCTTTGTTTTTGTTACCCACGACCAAGAAGAAGCCCTTGCCATGAGTGACTGGATCTTTGTCATGAATGAAGGAGAGATCGTCCAATCTGGTACACCAGTAGATATCTATGATGAACCGATCAACCACTTTGTAGCTACCTTTATCGGGGAGTCCAACATTCTAGATGGGCGTATGATCGAGGACTACTTGGTGGAGTTTAATGGCAAACGCTTTGAAGCGGTCGATGGGGGAATGCGTCCAAATGAACCAGTTGAAGTCGTCATTCGTCCTGAAGACTTGCAAATCACTCTTCCTGAAGAAGGCAAGCTCCAAGTGAAGGTGGACACCCAGCTCTTCCGTGGTGTGCATTACGAGATCATCGCTTATGATGATTTGGGAAATGAGTGGATGATTCACTCCACTCGGAAGGCTATCGTGGGAGAAGTCATTGGGCTAGACTTTGAACCAGAAGATATCCACGTTATGCGTCTCAACGAAACCGAAGAAGAATTCGATGCGCGGATCGAAGAGTACGTTGAAGTGGAAGAGCAAGAAGCTGGTTTGATTAATGCCATTGAGGAGGAAAGAGATGAAGAAAACAACCTCTAATCTATTTATCCTCCCCTATTTCTTGTGGATTTTTCTCTTTGTCTTGGCACCTGTAGTCATGATCATCTTTCAATCGTTTTTTAACGTTGAAGGGCAGTTTTCACTTGAAAACTACAAAGAGTTCTTCACTTCGCAAAATTTGACCTATTTAAAGATGAGCTTTAATTCGGTCCTTTATGCCGGAATCGTCACCCTGGTGACGCTCTTGATCTCCTACCCGACTGCTTACTTTTTGACGCTGCTTAAACACCGGCAGTTGTGGTTGATGTTGATCGTCTTGCCAACCTGGGTCAATCTCTTGCTCAAGGCCTATGCCTTTATCGGAATCTTTGGGCAAAACGGCTCCATTAATAGCTTTTTAAGCTTTCTCGGAGTCGCTCCCCAGCAGATCCTCTTTACCGATTTCTCCTTTATCTTTGTAGCCAGCTACATCGAGTTGCCTTTTATGATTTTGCCGATCTTTAATGTCTTAGATGACTTAGATCCAAACTTGATTAATGCCAGCTATGATTTGGGAGCCAATCGTTGGGATACCTTCCGTCATGTGGTCTTCCCCTTGTCCATGAATGGAGTCCGCTCAGGTGTGCAGTCTGTCTTTATTCCTAGTCTGAGTCTCTTCATGTTGACACGGATGATCGGTGGAAACCGAGTCATTACCTTAGGGACTGCGATTGAACAGCACTTCCTGACAACACAAAACTGGGGAATGGGTTCTACCATCGGAGTTGTTCTGATCCTTGCTATGCTCCTTACCATGTGGGCAACTAGAGAAAGGAGAGAACGATGAAAAAAGTATCCCATTTCTATCTAGGCTTCGTCTTTCTGATCCTCTATCTTCCCATCTTCTATTTGATCTTTTATGCCTTCAATAAAGGGGGAGATATGAATGCCTTCACGGGCTTCACGCTTGAGCATTTCAATGAATTGTTCGCAGATAGTCGCCTGATGCTGATCTTATCAGAGACCTTCCTCTTGGCCTTCTTGTCAGCCTTGATTGCGACAGTGATTGGAACCTTTGGAGCCATTTATATTTACCAATCCAAGAAAAAGTTAGAAGGACCTTTGCTCTCCATTAACAACATTCTCATGGTAGCGCCAGACGTTATGATCGGGGCCAGCTTCTTGATTCTCTTTACGACGGTCAAGTACCAGCTAGGTTTCCTATCTGTTCTGGCTAGCCACGTAGCCTTCTCGATTCCCATTGTGGTCTTGATGGTCTTGCCACGTCTCAAGGAAATGAACCGGGATATGGTCAATGCTGCCTATGACTTGGGAGCTACCCAAGTGCAAATGCTCAAAGAGATCATGTTGCCGTATCTGACACCAGCCATTATTGCGGGCTACTTTATGGCTTTTACCTATTCGCTTGATGACTTTGCCGTGACTTTCTTTGTAACCGGAAATGGCTTTACAACCTTATCTGTAGAGATCTACTCCCGTGCGCGACAAGGGATTTCCCTCAGTATCAATGCCTTGTCCGCCCTTGTCTTTCTCTTTAGTGTGCTCTTGGTCATCGGTTATTACTTTATTACCCGTGAAAAGGAGGAAACAGCATGAAAAAACTTTATTCATTCCTAACTGGGATTGTCCTTGTCATTCTGGTCCTCTGGGGAATTAGCCACCAGATCGAAGCGAGCATGAATACCAAGAATAGTGACAAGCTGGTCATTTACAACTGGGGAGATTATATCGATCCAGACTTGCTCAAGGAATTTACCAAAGAAACAGGAATTCAGGTGCAATATGATACCTTTGATTCCAACGAAGCCATGTACACTAAGATCAAGCAAGGGGGAACTACCTACGATATTGCGATTCCTAGTGAATACATGATTGCCAAGATGATGGATGAACATCTGGTTGAAAAGTTGGACCAATCCAAGATTAAAGGGATGGAAAATATCGATCCAAAACTCTTGAACCAATCGTTTGATCCAGGCAACCAATATTCAGTCCCTTATTTCTGGGGTACCTTGGGGATCGTCTACAATACCAAGATGGTTAAAAATGCTCCTGAACATTGGTCAGATCTCTGGCGTGAAGAGTACAGAAATGACATCATGATGTACGATGGTGCGCGTGAGGTCATGGGAATTGGTCTCAATACCTTGGGCTATAGCCTCAATGAAAAGGATCCAAAGAAATTACAAGAGGCAGTAGATAAACTCTACACCTTGACGCCAAACATCAAAGCTTTGGTTGCTGATGAGATGAAAGGCTATATGATCCAAAACAATGCGGCTATTGGGGTTACCTTCTCAGGAGAAGCCAGCCAAATGCTCGAAGCCAATAAGGATCTTCGCTATGTCGTCCCAACTGAAGCCAGCAACCTTTGGTTTGATAACATTGTCATTCCAAAAACCGTGAAAAATAAAGAAGCAGCATATGCCTTTATTAACTTCATGCTTCGTCCTAAAAATGCTTTGAAAAATGCTCTTTATGTCGGCTACTCAACGCCAAATAAAAAAGCCAAAGCCATGTTGCCAAAAGAAATCCAAGATGACCAAGCCTTCTATCCAAGCGATGAAACGCTGGACCATTTGGAAGTCTATCAACAATTAGGCAAGAAATTACTTGGAGTCTATAACGATCTTTACCTCCAGGTCAAGATGTATCGTAAATAACACAAAAGGAACCTCCGGGTTCCTTTTTGTTTGAAGATGAATTCTTCTTAGAAACTTTCCTTAAGTGAGTACGGATGTCAGCGAACTTCGAAGAAGTTCCATGACTTAGTTTTGGACCTAAGGTTCCAAAACTACCGAGTGCTAGAAACAATGGTGTTTCTAGCACTTTTCTCACAGCGGAAAGTTTCATTTTATTTTTAGATACTCTACAAAAATGCAACATTTGAATATTTAGCATCACCTAGGTTGATATTTGTAAAAAAGGATTACCTATAATCTAGCAGAACCTCGCAAGTTCTTTTATGATTGTTGCATAAAGTCTCTAACTAGTGAGTTAGATTGAGATTCAAATGAAAGATGCTATAATAGTAAGGAAAGTGACTGGCCTATTCAGTCATGAAAGGAACGATTGGAGAGAATTGAATGAAGAGACAAATGGAACTATTTTTGATCATTTTGTTACCGATACTAGGACTGGTTTTTCTTGGAGGAAAGATCATGCATCTAACCAAAAGACCTGAACAGAAGATAACGGCCTCATCTTCAAAGAAAGTCGTACAGAAATCAGAAGAAGAAATAAAAAAAGAACAAATCGCTTTTCTCAAGGAACACGAGCAAGAAATCATCGATTTTGTAAAAGCCCAAAATCCGAAAGTCGAATCCGTTCAGATTGATTGGGATCAAACTCAGTGGGGAGTAGCAGGAAATGGGACGCCACAAGGTGGTGACGAGATGATTCTCATTTTTGGCGGATTTAATCAAAATCCTGAATCTGGTTGGCGAGTTGATTTGGTTGTGGAAGATGGAAAGATTAATTTAAAGACGATGTCACTTGGGCAAAACTTAAGCATAGGTCAAGAAATTTTCGAGTGATTAAGTTGATAGATTGATTCGAAGTGTAGTTATTTTTGGCAGACTATCATAGTTTGGAGAAGAAGAGATGAAGAGACGACTGGAACTATTTTTGATTATTCTGTTACCGATCCTAGGAATTGTTTTTCTAGGAGGAAAAATCATGACACTGACCAAAAGACCGGAGCAGAAGATAACAACCGCTTCTTCAAAGAAAGTCATTCAAAAATCAGAAGAAGAGATAAAAAAAGAACAAGTAGCCTATTTGAAAAAACATGAAAAAGAAATCGGCGATTTTGTGAAAGCTCAAAATCCAAAAGTCGAATCCGTTCAGATTGATTGGGATGAAACTCAGATGAGTGATGGTGGGCTTACAACTCCCGAATATTATATGAATGTTTTTGGTCGCATTAATCATATTGAGAACTCAGGATGGGGAGTGGATATTCCAATTAATGATGATCAATCAATTAACATGCGAGAAATGTTTATGCTCCATGAACCTACGATTGGCGGAAAGCCGATTTCCTAAACAAGTACAATACGTATTGAAAATGAACTGTGTTAGAGAAAGTTACCCCATGGAAAAACGAACGATATTTATATTAATCTCTACATTAGCTCTCCTTGCAAGTATAGGAGGATGTACCATAAAATCAAAAGAGCAAACAAAACAAGCACCCATTGCAGCCCCTTCGACAACCAAGGAAGATAAAGAAGCGACGAAGCAAAAACAAATTGCCTATTTGAAAGAACATGAAAAAGAAATTATTGATTTTGTAAAGTCAAAAAATTCTAAAATAGAATCTGTTCAGGTTAATTGGAGTGATATTCGATGGGGCGAAGCAGGCAACGGAACCCCTCAAGGAGGTGGCGAAATCATCGAGTTGTATGGTGGCTTTAATCATATTGAAAATTCTGGTTGGAATGTCACAATTGAGATTCATAATGAAATGCCTGATCTAAAAACAATGATGTTAAGCAATGCTTTTGGTGTTGGAGGAGAAGTATTTGAGTAATTGGGACAAGGAAAAGCTATGAAATTACAAACAAGACAAATCATGGTAACAGTTGTTGCCATTGCTGGAATTTTAAGCCTTGGAGGGTGTGTTGGAAATCCAAAAGAACAGACGAAACCAATGGATCACATCGCTTCTTCATCAACCAAAGAAGACATTAAACAAAAACAGCTCGCCTATCTGAAAGAACACGAGCAAGAAATGACGGCCTATGTGAAAGCACATAATGCCAATATTCATCAGGTGTCTTATGACTGGGACAGTATTAAAACAGTTGTAGGAGGTAATGGAACACCTCAGGGAGGTGACGAAATACTATTAGTTTATGGTTATGCCAATGGAAGTGATCTAACAAATTTTAGCCTGAATTTTACGTTAGACGAAAATAAAATGCCTAAAATAGATTCAATTGGTTCTGATAGTTTATATCGGGTAGAAAAGAAATGATCCGTCCGTTAGACAATGAGAGATGCAATAGAGGAATCATTTTTAAACGAAATAAAATTATGAGAAAACAAATAAACAATCTGATGATCGCACTTGCTTTCATTTCAACACTTGGATGTCTAGTAGGATGTGTGAAGCAAGAACGTGAAAAGAGCAGACAAGCGCAGACTGTCACCTCTTCAACCACAAAGAAAGACAGAGGAGTCATTAAACAAAAACAGCTCTCTTTTCTCAAGGAACATGAGCAAGAAATCGTCGATTTTGTGAAATCAAAGAGTTCAAAGGTTGAATCTGTTCAGATTTATTGGGATGAAACGCAATGGATTGATGGTGGAAATGGGACCCCACAAGGTGGAGATGAGGTCATAGAAATTTTTGGTACCGTCAATCAACTTGAAGATTCAGGATGGAGGGTGGATGTCGTATTTGGTTCTGATCAAAAGATGACTTTCAGTATGGGCTATCATATTAGTATTAAGGGTAATTATATTGAGTAAGAACTGGAAGATTCAAAGCCTGTAAGGAGGATTTATGAAGAGACAAGAAAAAATGATTTTCAATTTACTTGCTTTATGTGTCACATTGCTCATCATCACAGGTTGCACTGTAAAATCTAAAGAAGAGATGAAGCAAGAAAAAACGAATGTTTCTTCCTCCACCAAAGAAGATACAGCAACTGTTACTCAAAGGCAAGTCGACTTTTTAAAAAAACACGAGTCCGAAATTACTAACTACATAAAGTTGAATGATCCAGAAGTTGTTCGAGTCAAGTATGACTGGGATAGTGTGAAAGTAGGAGATAGTGGTGCTTTTACGGAATCTGGGTTTGACATTCGTTTAAAGGTCTATGGGGCAAATGATAAGGAATTCAATGGTTATTCATTTTTTATTGTCCCAAAACCAAATGTTGAGAATCCAAGTTCAATTGATTCAATCTCTGGTTCGAATTTTCCTTAATAAAATCAACAGATCATTCTACCTATTAAGAGGAAAGAATTCCAAAAATACTTGAGCTATGAGTTCATAATAGATCCAGAAATGATAGGTGGACATTTTAAAGAAAAATCTGTACAAAATGGTAGGAGGACTTATGAAAAGTCGAAAAATCATGATGATAGGTGTATCAATTGCGGTGGTGCTATGTATAGCTGGATGTACCATGAAACAGAAGGAAGATACCAAGCAAGATAAAACGAATGTTTCTTCATCAATCAAAGAAGACAAAAAAGCCATTAAACAAAAGCAGCTCGCTTACCTCAAAGAACATGAAAAAGAAATCGTCGATTTTGTGAAAGCCCAAAATCCAAAAGTCGAATCTGTCCAAATATATTGGGATGAAACTCAGTGGGGAGTAGCAGGGAATGGAACACCTCAAGGCGGTGACGAAATGATTCTCATTTTTGGTGGATTTAATCAAAATCCTGAATCGAGTTGGCGAGTTGATGTAGTCGTGGAAGATGGAAAAATTAATTTAAAAATGATGTATTTGGGCCAATCCTTAAGGATAGGCGGAAGAATTTTCGAATAAATAAGTTGATAGATCAATTAAAAGTGTGTAGATTGGAGAGAATTGAATGAAGAGACAAATGGAACTATTTTTGATTATTTTGTTACCGATCCTAGGACTGGTTTTTCTTGGAGGAAAAATCATGACCCTGACCAAAAGACCCGAACAGAAGATAACGACCCCATCTTCAAAGAAAGTCGTACAAAAACCAGAAGGAGACATAAAAAAAGAACAACTGGACTACCTAAAAGAACACGAACAGAAGGTTATTGATTTAGTCAAAGCACAAAATTCAAAAGTTGAATCCGTTCAGATTGATTGGGATCAGACACAATGGAGTGATGGTGGGCTTACAACTCCCGAATATTATATGAATGTTTATGGACGTATAAATCATATTGAAGAATCGGGTTGGGGAGTAGATATCCCAATTAATGAGGACAATACATTGAATCTAGATGAGATGTATATAGGATCCGACATTGATATAGGGGGGAGATTACTTGAGTAATTGGATCAAATCTAGGAAGAGCGTTCAAAGCTCAAGTGGGAGTACGACAATGAGATAGATGCTTTCTATATAAATCAGAAAAAGCTGGCATCGAAAGCCAAAAAAAAATCAGTAAGGTTGTCCTTACTGATTTTTTAGTTGGTTCTAGATGATGCTGTATCTGCGCCACTGTCTGTTGCTGTGGAACCTTGGTCTTGTGCGGCAGACGAGCTAGATTCAGTAGCAGATGAGCTATCGGTTTCTTTTTGTGAACTTGTTTCTGTATTGCTTGAATCGGTTTGCGTATTGGTGTTAGTATCTGTATTGGTAGCGCTTGAGTCAGATCCCTTATCATGAACCACGACGACGCTGGTGCTACTAGAGGGTTTGTCTTCTGTCTTTTGATTATCTTTATTGAGCAGGCTCATGATGGTAAAGGAAGTGACGATAATCCCTAGGAGACTGGCAATCGTAGCTACAACGGTTTGAAATACGGACAAACCTTGTTTGACTTTCTCACCACGAGATGGCCTTGTATCTGCTTTTTCCTCAGGTTTTTGGTTTTTGTTACTTCTTGAATATTGTGACATGTTCATTCTCTTTCTATCAAAAATTGTTTTTTAACACTTTCCTATTATAAGTCATTTTCTGAAAAATGTCTAAAAAGAACTGAATTTTATAGAGTGATTTTGCCGCATCTCTCTTTATCAAATCCTTGTCCCAAGCGGTTAGAAATGATAAAATAGAAGTTACGTAAAAAGAAAGTGATGGATGCGTAGGACATGATCTATTTTGACAATTCAGCAACGACCAAACCCTATCCAGAGGCCCTTGCGACCTATACAGAAGTAGCGACTCGGATCTGGGGCAACCCTTCTAGTTTGCACAATCTAGGTAGTCAAGCTACTCGTATTTTGGAAGCTTCTCGGAAACAAATTGCGGAGCTAATTGGCAAGAAAGCTGAGGAAATTTACTTCACGTCTGGTGGAACAGAAGGGGACAACTGGATCCTAAAGGGTGTCGCCTTTGAGAAAGCTCCTTATGGCAAGCATATCATTGTCTCTGACATCGAGCATCCCGCTATCAAGGAATCGGCTGCTTGGTTAAAGACGCAGGGATTCGAAGTGGATTATGCTCCAGTGGATGCGCGTGGCTTTGTCAAGGTGGATGCCTTGGCTAGTCTTCTCCGTCCAGATACGACTTTGGTTTCTGTCATGGCCGTCAACAATGAGATTGGCTCCATCCAGCCCATCCATGACATCGCGGCTCTCCTAGAAGATCGTCCAACTATTAGTTTTCATGTCGATGCGGTTCAAGCTTTGGCAAAGGTAGCAACAGAAGTTTATCTACCAGAGCGCGTGGACTTTGCGACCTTCTCTAGTCACAAATTCCATGGACTTCGCGGAGTCGGCTTTGTCTACATCAAAGAAGGCAAAAAGATCACCCCTCTCTTAACCGGAGGTGGTCAAGAAAAAGAAATGCGCTCGACAACTGAGAATGTGGCAGGCATTGCAGCAACAGCAAAAGCCCTACGCTTAGCCATGGAAAACCAAGAAGCTTTTGCCAGCAAGACCCAGCAGATGAAAGAAGTCATCCGCAAAGAATTGTCCAACTATCCAGATGTCACTATCTTTTCTGGTGAGGATCACTTTGCGCCTCACATCTTGACTTTCGGGATCAAGGGAGTTCGTGGAGAAGTAGTGGTCCATGCCTTTGAAGAGTTTGATATTTACATCTCGACCACTAGTGCCTGTTCGTCCAAAGCAGGTAAGCCAGCTGGAACCTTGATTGCCATGGGAGTGGACAAGAGTATCGCACAGACAGCAGTTCGCCTCAGTCTCGATATTGAAAATGACATGAGCCAAGTCGAGCAATTCTTGACCAAGTTCAAACTGATTTACGAGCAAACACGAAAAGTACGTTAATTTTAGAAGGAAATCAACATGACCTTAACCTATTCAGAAATTATGATTCGCTATGGAGAGCTTTCTACTAAAGGAAAGAACCGTATGCGTTTTATCAATAAACTTCGCAATAATATCCAAGATGTTTTATCTATCTATCCAGCTGTCAAAGTGACAGCCGACCGTGATCGAGCGCATGCTTATCTGCACGGGACGGATTATGAGCCAGTAGCAGAATCCCTCAAGCAGGTTTTTGGAATCCAAAATTTTTCACCCGTATACAAGATTGAAAAATCTGTTCCGGCCTTAAAAGCGGCTGTGCAAGAGATTATGAAGGAGATTTACAAGGACGGCTTGACCTTTAAAATCTCAAGTAAACGCAGTGACCATACCTTTGAACTCGATAGTCGCGAGCTCAACCAAACCTTGGGAGGTGCGGTCTTTGAAGCGATCCCAACCATCCAAGCTCAGATGAAAAAACCAGATATCAACTTGCAAGTTGAAATTCGAGAAGAAGCAGCCTATATTTCTTATGAAACCATTAAGGGAGCTGGTGGCCTTCCTGTTGGTACATCTGGCAAGGGCATGCTCATGCTTTCTGGTGGGATCGACTCTCCAGTAGCTGGTTACCTAGCCTTGAAGCGTGGAGTGGATATCGAGGCGGTCCACTTTGCTAGCCCACCTTATACCAGCCCAGGAGCTCTTAAAAAAGCCCATGATTTAACACGGAAGTTGACTAAGTTTGGCGGCAATATCCAATTTATCGAGGTTCCCTTCACAGAGATCCAAGAGGAAATCAAGGCTAAAGCGCCAGAAGCTTACCTAATGACCCTGACTCGTCGCTTTATGATGCGCATTACAGACCGCATTCGCGAGGTTCGCGGTGGTTTGGTGATTATCAATGGTGAAAGCTTGGGACAAGTGGCTAGCCAAACCTTAGAGAGTATGCAGGCCATCAATGCAGTGACTAATACGCCGGTTATTCGTCCGGTAGTGACCATGGACAAATTGGAAATCATCGATATTGCCCAAGCCATTGATACCTTTGAAATTTCTATCCAGCCATTCGAAGACTGTTGTACCATCTTTGCGCCAGACCGTCCAAAGACGAATCCAAAACTCAAAAATGCGGAGCAGTATGAGCAACGGATGGATGTGGAAGATTTGGTTGAGCGTGCGGTAGCAGGCATCATCGTAACAGAGATCACACCAAAAGTAGAAAAAGACGAGGTTGATGACCTGATTGAGGATTTGCTATAGGAGAGACTGGGCGTATCCAGCCTCTTTTTCTAACCAACTTAAAGGAGACAAGATGAAAAAAATTATCGTATTAATGACAAGTTTGCTTCTGTTGACAGGCTGTGTCAAAGTATCATTTACTGGCCCGAAAAAAGAAGAAAAGACCAGCCAGTCAACCAGTAGTAAAAAAGAACCGCTCACATTTGTCAGAGCCGACCAGTACAAAGATCAGGACAACGAAGTCTTGGAAGCATCTGAGAAATTTATCAAGGAACATCCAACGCTTGGAGAACCTGGAAAATTATTTGTCTTTTTCCCAGGCTATACCTTTGGAAATGAGGAAAATCGCTTCGCCTTGTTCTTTATCGTGAATCGTACCACCACAACCATCGATCGTGATGGATCCTTTGTTCTGAATTTGGAATATGATGGGGAGCCACTATTCAAAGATGTCACAGTTGACTATGAAGTGAGCGAATCTGGTGTATTGAAACCCAATACGGCTGCAGCCATTCCTATCAAAATCACCAAGGAACAAGAAGAAAAAATGAAGAGCATGAACGATTCTTCAAAAGCAAAAATGAGTTTCAATGACTTTAAATTTAAGGATAAGTAGATGAAAGCCGGTTTTGAATGCGATCTTAAACTACAAGATACAAAAAATAGATTTTTCAAAGAAAATTCGCTTTCAAAGCGCAAAAATACTTGTCTTTGTCTGATAGAAGTGATATACTAAGAGAGTTGACTATGCACATGCCTGTGCAACCGCTCGAACATCGTCGCTCATTTCCATGAGAGTAAGTGGTTCGTCCCACGATGCTAGGCGAGTCTTCACAAAAATACGGGGAAACCCAAAAATACATAGGAGGTGCATAATGAGCACATACGCAATCATTAAAACTGGCGGAAAACAAGTTAAAGTTGAAGTTGGTCAAGCAGTCTACGTTGAAAAATTGAACGTTGAAGCTGGTCAAGAAGTTACATTTAACGAAGTTGTTCTTGTTGGTGGTGAAAACACTGTTGTCGGAACTCCACTTGTTTCAGGAGCTACTGTTGTTGGAACTGTTGAAAAACAAGGAAAACAAAAGAAAGTTGTTACTTACAAGTACAAACCTAAAAAAGGTAGCCACCGTAAACAAGGTCACCGTCAACCTTACACTAAAGTTGTCATCAACGCTATCAACGCTTAATTTTTAGGAGAACACATGATACAAGCAGTCTTTGAACGAGCCGAAGATGGCGAGCTGAGGAGTGCAGAAATCACTGGGCACGCTGGAAGCGGTGAATACGGCTTTGATGTCGTGTGTGCATCGGTTTCGACTCTAGCCATTAACTTTGTCAACTCTGTTGAGAAGTTTGCAGGCTACGAACCGGATCTAGAATTAAACGAAGAAGAAGGTGGCTTCCTTCGGGTCACAATCCCGACAGATATTCCACCACATCAAAGAGAAATGACCCAACTATTCTTTGAATCATTTTTCTTAGGGATGGCAAACTTATCGGAGAACTCTTCAGAGTTCGTCCAAACAAGAGTTATCACAGAAAACTAACATGGAGGAAAACAATTATGTTGAAATTGAATCTTGCTAACTTGCAACTTTTCGCCCACAAAAAAGGTGGAGGTTCTACATCAAACGGACGTGATTCACAAGCAAAACGTCTTGGAGCTAAAGCAGCTGATGGACAAACTGTAACAGGTGGATCTATCCTTTACCGTCAACGCGGTACTCACATCTACCCAGGTGTGAACGTTGGACGTGGTGGAGACGATACTTTGTTCGCAAAAGTTGAAGGCGTAGTACGCTTCGAACGTAAAGGTCGCGATAAAAAACAAGTTTCTGTTTACCCAATCGCAAAATAAAAAGGTTCAGTGAACCTTTTTATCCCGAGCCTTGATCCAAAGGTGAGGAAGCTAGAAATAGCATAAATCAAAGCTTTCCGGATTAACGGAAGGCTTTTTTTCTTTTATTTATTTAAAAATATCATGTTTACTCTTGTTAATATAATGTTTGAATTTGTGTTTTTTGAAAAATGTAGTATAATAGAGACAAATATAGTAGGAATGGAAGTAGTACCATGAAAGATAGCAGACATGTTGAAATTCTTCAGGAACTGGATCGAAAAAGTGTGGTATCGGTCAAAGAGCTCAAGGAACTTTTTGGGGTGACAGATATGACCATTCGTCGAGATCTGATTGATCTTGAAAAACAAGGTCTTTTAGTTCGTGTACATGGTGGGGCCCACAAAAAAGTCAAAGATAGCTTATTAGAAGCTTCTCACAGTGAAAAAAATCTGATCAATATTGATGAGAAACGAAGCATTGCCAAAAAATGTGCAGACTTGATCGAAAATGGGGATACCGTCTTTATTGGCTCTGGTACAACAACAGACTTTATCGGAGATTATTTGGAAGGGAAAGAAATTAGCATCGTCACCAATTCCCTCCCCATTTTTGAGAAGCTCAAGGATTTCCCGAATTATGACTTGATCTTAGTTGGTGGTCGCTACAGGGTAAAGACACAAACCTTTGTCGGTCAATTTGCCAATAAACTTTTGAAAGAAATCAAGGTTTCTAAGGCCTTCATCGGGGTGAATGGAATCGATGGCCATAGTGTATCTACTGCTAATGAAGAAGAAGGAAATGGCAATGCCATTATTCTGAACAATGCGATAGAGAAATATGTGGTAGCTGATAACAGCAAGTTTGATAGTTATTCCTTCTACAGTTTCTATCGTGTGGAAGATCTAAATGCCATTATTACCGATGATAGTATTCCAAAGAAAATCAAAGACAAATACGCCTTGTATACGAAAATCATTTAAGATCAAGTGGTCTCAAAAAAGAGACCACTTTTTACTTTTTTAAGGATGTTAGAAAATGACGGTTAGGAAGCGCTTTAGAGAGATATACAAACAAAATTAAACAAATTTAGACAAAAAATGATTGACAATCAATCAATATAGTGATATACTGAAGCTATAAATAAATAGTTAGATAAGGAGGTGGCAACAATGGGATTAAATCAACTCTTTAACAAAGATCTTGTATTTTGCCTACATGCCAAGGATCAAACAGATCTCTTTGAGCAGGTAGCAAGCTTATTGGAAGAGCGACAGATTGTGACACCAACCTATCGTTCCGCTTTGATTGAGCGTGAAAAGTCTTTCCCGACTGGATTAGACATGGAATTTCTTGGTAAGGACTTACCAAATGTGGCGATCCCGCACACAGACATTGTCCATAATCTCACTGAGAATGTGGTCGTGGTTCGTTTGGATCAACCCGTAACCTTCCATAATATGATTGCTCCAGATAAGGAAGTCCAAGTTTCACTTTTATTCTTCATTATCAACAATTCAAGCTCTAGCCAAACCAATATTTTGGCCCAGCTGATGGATTTCTTTACATCCAATGGAAATCTCGAAGCTCTATCAAAATTAGATAGTGAAGATAAGCTTTATCAATACATTACGGAAACTATTTCCTAAAACATTCGTAAATATTTATAATGGAGGACATCCAAATGATTAAAATTTTAGCTGCCTGTGGTGCAGGTGTTAACTCTAGCCACCAAATTAAGAATGCGTTGGAAGAAGAGTTGTCAAACCGTGGTTATGATGTGCGTTGTGACGCTGTCATGGTCAAAGATGTCAATGAAGATTTGATTTCAGGTTATGATATCTTTACTCCAATTGCTGCAACTGATTTGGGATTTGATCCTGGTATTCCAGTGGTAGAAGCAGGACCAATTTTATTCCGTATTCCAGCGATGAGTGCGCCAGTCTTTGATAACATCGAAGCTGCCATTAAAGAACATGGATTAAGTTAATATTTTTTTAAAACAGTTTGTAAGCGTTATCCAATGATAAAATTGGGAACGATTAAAGTCTAATATAACAAATTATAAATCGGGAGGATTTATTATGAATGGCATTATTGATTTTGCCAATAAATTTTTCAAACCCATCCTAGACATGGGTGCTCCGATCATCATGTTGATCGTCTTGACTTTATTGGCTCTCTTGTTTGGAGTGAAATTCTCTAAAGCCCTTGAAGGTGGTATTAAACTTGCCATCGCCCTTACTGGTATCGGTGCTATCATCGGTATGTTGAATGGAGCTTTCTCAGCGTCTCTTGCAAAATTCGTTGAGAACACAGGTATTCAATTGAATATCACTGACGTTGGTTGGGCACCTCTTGCGACCATCACTTGGGGGTCTGCCTGGACACTTTACTTCTTGTTGATTATGTTGATTGTCAACGTTATCATGCTTGCGATCAAGAAAACAGATACACTTGACGTCGATATCTTCGATATCTGGCACTTGTCTATCACTGGTCTTTTGATCAAATGGTATGCAGACAACAACGGTGTGAGCCAAGGTTTATCACTCTTCTTGGCAACTCTTGCAGTTGTCCTTGTAGGGATTATGAAAATCATCAACTCAGACTTGATGAAACCAACATTTGATGATCTTTTGAATGCTCCAAGTTCATCACCTATGACTTCAACTCACATGAACTACATGATGAACCCAATCATCATGGTCTTGGATAAAATCTTTGACAAATTCTTCCCTGGTCTTGATAAATACGACTTCGACGCTGCTAAATTGAACAAGAAGATCGGTTTCTGGGGATCTAAATTCTTTATCGGTTTCCTTCTTGGTATCGTCATCGGTATCATGGGTACTCCACATCCAGTTGCTGGCGTGCAAGATGCTGACAAATGGGAATTGGTTATTAAAGGTTGGTTGAGCCTTGGTTTGACTGCCGGTGTCTGCTTGGAATTGTTCTCATTGATCGGTTCTTGGTTCATCGCAGCGGTAGAACCATTGTCACAAGGTATTACAAACGTTGCTACTAAACGTCTTCAAGGACGTAAATTCAACATCGGTTTGGACTGGCCATTTATCGCTGGTCGTGCTGAAATTTGGGCTTGTGCCAACGTACTTGCACCAATCATGTTGATCGAAGCAGTGCTTCTTTCTAAAGTCGGAAATGGTATCTTGCCACTTGCAGGTATCATCGCTATGGGTGTGACTCCAGCCTTGTTGGTTGTAACACGCGGTAAATTGATCCGTATGATCATCTTCGGAAGCCTTCTCTTGCCACTCTTCCTTCTTTCAGGAACATTGATTGCACCATTTGCAACTCAATTGGCTAAGAGTGTTGATGCCTTCCCTAAAGGGGTAGCTTCTACTCAATTGATCACTCACTCAACTCTTGAAGGACCAGTTGAAAAATTGCTCGGTTGGACAATCGGTAACGCAACAACTGGTGATATCAAAGCTATCCTTGGTGTAGTTGTCTTCTTGGCATTCTATATCGGAATCTTCGCTTGGTACAGAAAACAAATGATCAAACGTAACGAAGAATATGCTGCAAATGCAAAATAATCGTCATATGTAGTTTGAAAACTGACACCATATCTGTTGTGGATATGGTGTTTTTATTTTAAAAAAATGTTCGAAAATAAACAATTTAATGTTGACTTTCGTTCAAAATAGGTGTAATATAATATCAAAAGTAAGAAAATGTTCCTTTGTGAAAAATTAACAACAGGGATATTTGCTGAAACGAACAAAAGGAGGACAGGACATGTCTATTGTAATTGGTGCAGATGCTGCAGGATTAAGATTAAAAGATCTCGTGAAAGAGTTTCTTGTAAAAGAAAACTTTGATGTTGTGGATGTAACTGCTGAAGGTCAAGATTTTGTAGATGTGACACTTGCAGTTGCTAGCGAAGTGAACAAAAACGATCAAAATCTTGGAATCGTGATTGATGCTTACGGTGCTGGTCCATTTATGGTTGCAACTAAAATCAAAGGAATGGTAGCAGCAGAAGTTTCAGATGAACGATCTGCTTATATGACACGTGGCCACAACAATTCTCGTATGATTACCATGGGTGCTGAAATTGTTGGGGATGAATTAGCCAAGAACATTGCCAAAGGCTTCGTCAATGGTAAATACGATGGTGGCCGTCACCAAATCCGTGTCGATATGTTGAATAAGATGTGCTAATGAGAGGAGAATTCAAATGAGAATTGCAATTGGTTGTGATCACATTGTGACAAATGAAAAAATGGCTGTTTCTGATTTTTTGAAATCAAAAGGATATGAAGTACTCGACTTTGGGACTTATGACCATACACGTACCCACTATCCAATCTTTGGTAAAAAAGTCGGTGAAGCTGTAGCAAGTGGCCAAGCAGATCTTGGTGTTTGTATCTGTGGTACTGGTGTTGGGATTAACAATGCTGTTAACAAAGTACCTGGTATCCGTTCTGCCTTGGTACGCGATATGACAACTGCTCTCTATGCAAAAGAAGAATTGAACGCGAATGTCATCGGATTTGGTGGTAAAATTACTGGTGAATTGCTCATGTGCGATATCATTGAAGCATTTATCCACGCTGAATACAAACCAACTGAAGAAAATAAAAAATTGATCGCTAAGATCCAACATGTGGAAACACATAATGCTCATCAAGCGGATGCTGATTTCTTTACAGAATTCCTTGAAAAATGGGACCGTGGTGAATACCACGACTAAGAGGTGACGTATGATATTAACGGTCACGATGAACCCTTCGATTGATATTTCTTATCCTTTGGATGTACTCCAGTTGGATACAGTCAATCGTGTGGCTGAGGTGAGTAAGACAGCTGGTGGGAAAGGTCTTAACGTTACTCGTGTACTTTCTGAGATAAAGGATCCAGTGGCAGCGACTGGCCTACTTGGTGGTCGAACAGGGCAATTCATTCTCGATCATTTAGGAGAAGGGATAGAGGAACGTTTCTTTGAAATTGCTGGAGATACACGTAATTGTATCGCCATCCTTCACGAAGGCAAGCAAACAGAAATCTTAGAAAAAGGTCCAACCATTTCTGAGAAAGAAGGGAAAGACTTTCTAGACCATTATCGTCACTTGGTTGAACAAGTAGAGGTTGTTGCCATCTCTGGAAGTCTTCCTGCTGGTTTACCAGTGGACTACTATGCTAGCCTTGTCAAGATTGCAAGGGAAGCTGGGAAACCAGTCGTACTCGATTGCTCGGGAGCTTCTTTAGAAGCTGCCATTCAAGCAGCTGTCAAGCCTACGGTCATTAAACCAAACAATGAAGAATTATCACAGTTGTTAGGAAAAGAAGTGAGTAAGAATGTGGAAGACTTAAAAGAAGTTCTTCAGGATTCTCTCTTTGATGGCATCGAATGGGTGATTGTCTCCCTTGGTGCAAATGGCGCTTTCGCTAAGCATGGGGATGTCTTCTATAAGGTAGATATTCCTAAGATCGATGTCGTCAATCCAGTCGGATCTGGTGATTCGACTGTTGCAGGGATTGCATCTGGTCTCTATCATCATGAGAGTGACGCAGACTTGCTTAAGAAAGCAAATGTTCTTGGAATGTTAAATGCGCAAGAAGCGCAAACAGGACATGTCAACATGGGGCACTATGATGCCTTGTATCAACAATTAATCGTAAAAGAGGTATAAAATGGTATTAACAGAACAAAAACGCAACTATTTGGAACGTCTTAGTACAAAAGACGGTGTCATTTCAGCTTTGGCCTTCGACCAACGTGGAGCTTTGAAACGCTTGATGGCCAAATACCAAGACACTGAGCCAACTGTAGCACAAATGGAAGAATTAAAAGTCCTTGTAGCTGATGAATTGACAAAATATGCTTCATCTATGTTATTGGACCCAGAATATGGTCTACCTGCTACAAAAGCCTTGGACAAAGATGCAGGACTCTTGCTCGCATACGAAAAGACAGGCTACGATACTTCTAGCACCAAACGCTTGCCTGACTGCCTCAACCTTTGGTCAGCAAAACGCATCAAAGAACAAGGCGCAGATGCTGTGAAGTTCTTGCTCTACTATGATGTAGACAGTGCAGATGAACTCAACCAAGAAAAACAAGCTTATATCGAACGCATCGGTTCAGAATGTGTGGCAGAAGACATTCCATTCTTCCTTGAAATCTTGGCTTATGATGAAGGAATTGCAGATGCAACCTCTGCTGAATATGCAAAAGTGAAACCTCGTAAAGTCATTGAAGCTATGAAAGTCTTCTCAGATCCTCGTTTCAATATCGATGTATTGAAAGTAGAAGTTCCTGTCAATGTCAACTACGTGGAAGGTTTTGGAGAAGGTGAAGTTGTCTATAGTCGTGAAGAAGCTGCTGCCTTCTTTAAAGAACAAGAAGAAGCAACCAACCTTCCATACATCTACCTCAGTGCGGGTGTATCCGCAAAACTCTTCCAAGAAACTTTGGAATTTGCTCATGCATCAGGTGCTAACTTCAACGGTGTTCTTTGTGGACGTGCGACATGGGCAGGTTCAGTAGAAGCTTACATCAAAGATGGAGAAGCAGCTGCTCGTGAATGGCTTCGTACAGAAGGTCGTCAAAATATTGAAGAATTGAACGCAGTCTTGGCTAAAGTGGCAACACCTTGGACAGAACGCGTGTAAGAAACAAATTGTTATTGCCTCCTAAAGCAACATTTAGAACATTGGAAGGAAGAAATTCCTTCCAATGTTCTTCATTATTTCAAGGACTTGTTTCTTTTTTATAAAAAATGTTTAAAAATTTTCGCTGTAAGGGTTTACAAAATAAAAAACTTATGATAGAATAAGTTCATAAGTTAAATAGCAGTGAGCGTTACTAAGTTAGATTAGGCGTGACCACAAGTAGATTGAATGATTAGCATAGGCTAGTTTTTTCAGTTGCTTCGTGGTCATTTTTATTTGCTTTTAACAAATTTTACAAAGGAGAGCCTCATGTATCGTATTATCCATCCAATGAACAATAATGTTGCTTTGGTTCAAAATGAGCTTCAACAAGAGTTAATTGTTGTTGGGAGTGGGATTGCTTTTGGGAAAAAGAAAAATGATCTAGTAGCTGATGATAAGGTCGAAAAAGTATTTCGTTTAAACACGGATGAATCAAGAGAAAACTTTATGGCCCTTCTAAAGGATGTTCCTCTTGATTTCATTACAACCACTTATGAAGTGATTGATACCTTGTCTAAGAAATATGCCTATCCTGTTCAAGAATATATCTATGTGACACTAACAGATCACATCTTTTGTTCTTACCAGGCGGTTCAACAGGGAAGATACAAACACAGTGATCTACCTGATGCGTCTGCTATGCATCCGATCCCCTATAAAATCGCAAAGGAAGCGATTGAAATCTTTCGAGAGCGGCTCTTGGATCAATTTCCTGATGACGAAGTGAATCGTATCGCCTATCACTTCATCAATGCACAAGGGGAAGTCATTCATGAGCAGGATCCTGATGTCCAAGATCGCCAAGCGATTTTGAAAGCTGTAGAAGAAAAACTAGCTCAAAATGGATTGAAACGAAAAGAAGAGAACAGTCATTTCTATGATCGCTTTATGATTCATCTTAATTATTTCCTTGACTCCCTAGATAAGGGAAGAGAGGATCCTGAAGGATTGAGCGAGATGGAACAACTGATCCAGCTAAGTTATCCAAAGGCTTATGAGATTAGTCATCAGATCTACCAAACCATCGCTGAACAGACTGGAGCTAAGATATCTCCTAATGAAAAAGTCTATTTAGCCTTGCATATTCAACGTCTATTATAAAATTTTTAATAAGGTTATCATAAGGAGGAACCAACATGAATAAAGAAGAAGTCCAATTACTTGGGTTTGAAATTGTCGCTTATGCCGGTGACGCTCGATCAAAATTAATGGAAGCATTAAAAGCTGCTGAAAATGGTGATTTTGCGAAAGCAGAATCTTTGGTAGAAGAAGCAGGGTCCTGTATTGCTGAGGCTCACAAATCTCAAACGACTATGCTAGCGCAAGAAGCTGCAGGAGAAGAAATCCCTTATAGCATCACTATGATGCATGGTCAAGACCATCTCATGACAACGATCTTATTAAAAGACGTGATTCACCATCTGATTGAACTGTATAAAAGAGGAGCAAAATAATGAATAAACTGATTGAACTAATTGAAAAAGGGAAACCTTTCTTTGAAAAGATTTCTCGAAACAAATATTTGCGAGCGATTCGGGACGGCTTTATTGCAGGGATGCCTGTGATCCTCTTCTCATCTATCTTCATCTTGATTGCTTACGTGCCAAATGCTTGGGGCTTCCACTGGTCAAAAGACATGGAAAGCTTCTTGATGACCCCATACAACTACTCAATGGGGATCTTAGCCTTCTTTGTTGGAGGAACAACTGCTAAAGCGTTGACCGATTCTATGAACCGGGATCTGCCAGCAACCAATCAAATTAACTACCTTTCTACCATGCTGGCTACTATGGTTGGTTTCCTACTCATGGCAGCAGAACCTGGTAAAGATGGTGGCATTCTTACAGCCTTCATGGGTACAAAAGGTCTGTTGACAGCCTTTATTGCAGCCTTTGTTACAGTTAATGTTTATAAGGTCTGTGTGAAAAACAATGTGACGATTCGCATGCCAGACGAGGTTCCACCGAATATTTCACAAGTTTTTAAAGACTTGATTCCATTTACAGTTTCAATAGTTCTCTTGTATGCATTTGAATTGATTGTTAAAGGTGCTATCGGTGTAACAGTTGCGGAATCAATTGGAACACTTCTAGCTCCATTGTTCTCTGCGGCAGATGGTTATCTTGGAATTACCCTTATTTTTGGTGCCTATGCCTTCTTCTGGTTTGTAGGTATCCATGGCCCTTCAATCGTAGAACCAGCGATTGCGGCGATCACATATGCAAATATCGATAACAACTTGCACTTGCTTCAAGCCGGACAACATGCTGATAAAGTCATCACTTCTGGGACTCAAATGTTTATCGTTACCATGGGTGGTACTGGTGCAACCTTGATTGTTCCATTCCTCTTCATGTGGTTGTGTAAGTCTGAACGAAACCGTGCGATTGGACGTGCATCTGTTGTTCCTACATTCTTCGGTGTAAACGAACCAATTCTCTTCGGGGCTCCAATCGTATTGAATCCAACCTTCTTCATTCCATTTATCTTTGCGCCAATCGCAAACGTCTGGATCTTCAAATTCTTTGTTGATACCTTGGGAATGAACTCATTCTCCGCTAACCTTCCATGGGTAACACCTGGTCCTCTCGGAATTGTCCTTGGTACAAACTTCCAAGTTCTTTCCTTCATCCTTGCTGCTCTTCTAGTGGTAGTGGACGTAATCATTTATTATCCATTCGTGAAAGTTTATGATGAACAAATTCTCGAAGAAGAACGTTCTGGTAAAGCAAACGACAGCTTGAAAGAAAAAGTAGCAGCAAACTTCAATACAGCTAAAGCAGATGCGATTCTTGAAAAAGCTGGTGTTGAAAACGAACCAGTTCAAAACAATATCACAAAAGAAACAAACGTCTTGGTTCTCTGTGCCGGTGGTGGTACCAGTGGACTCCTTGCCAATGCTTTGAATAAAGCTGCTGCAGAATACAATGTTCCTGTGAAGGCTGCTGCTGGTGGTTACGGTGCTCACCGTGAAATGTTGCCAGAATTTGACCTTGTTATTCTTGCTCCTCAAGTAGCTTCAAACTATGAAGATATGAAGGCTGAAACAGATAAACTTGGAATCAAATTGGCTAAGACTGAAGGAGCTCAATACATTAAATTGACACGTGATGGACAAGGTGCCCTAGCATTTGTTCAAGCGCAGTTTGAAGAATAAGAACGAATAAGTGAGATGGAGATGGATGGCTCACTAACTCCTCTCCACTCACTTTTCCTTTGATCCAATCAAGAAAAAGGTGAAAAAATGACAAAAACACTTCCTAAAGATTTTATTTTTGGTGGCGCTACAGCTGCCTATCAAGCAGAAGGAGCTACTCATACAGATGGGAAAGGACCTGTTGCATGGGACAAATACCTGGCTGACAACTATTGGTACACGGCTGAACCGGCTAGTGATTTCTACCACAAATATCCAGTAGATCTTCAATTAGCTGAAGAATACGGTGTCAATGGTATTCGGATTTCCATTGCCTGGTCGCGTATTTTCCCAACTGGATATGGTGAAGTGAATCCAAAAGGGGTGGAGTTCTACCATAACTTATTTGCAGAATGTCATAAACGTCATGTAGAACCATTCGTAACTCTTCACCACTTTGATACTCCTGAAGCTCTTCACTCAAATGGAGACTTCTTGAATCGTGAAAATATCGAACACTTTGTAGATTATGCCGCCTTCTGTTTTGAAGAGTTTCCAGAAGTCAACTACTGGACAACCTTTAATGAAATCGGACCTATCGGAGATGGTCAGTACTTAGTCGGAAAATTCCCACCAGGTATTCAATATGACCTTGCTAAAGTCTTCCAATCTCACCACAATATGATGGTTTCTCATGCACGTGCTGTGAAATTGTACAAAGACAAAGGTTATGCAGGTGAAATCGGAGTGGTCCATGCCCTTCCTACTAAGTATCCTTTGGATCCAGAAAATCCAGCAGACGTTCGGGCGGCTGAGTTGGAAGATATCATCCACAACAAATTTATCTTGGATGCTACTTACCTTGGACACTATTCAGATGCAACCATGGAAGGTGTTCATCACATCTTATCTGTCAATGGTGGTAGCTTGGATCTTCGTGACGAAGACTTTGCAGCGCTTGAAGCAGCAAAAGATTTGAACGACTTCCTTGGAATTAACTACTACATGAGTGACTGGATGGAAGCTTTTGACGGCGAAACAGAAATCATCCATAACGGTAAAGGGGAAAAAGGAAGCTCTAAGTACCAAATTAAAGGTGTTGGTCGTCGTGTAGCTCCTGACTATGTGCCTCGGACGGATTGGGACTGGATTATCTATCCGCAAGGTTTGTATGACCAAATTATGCGCGTAAAAGCAGATTATCCAAACTATAAGAAAATCTACATCACTGAAAACGGATTGGGCTACAAAGATGAGTTTGTGGATAATACGGTTTATGACGATGGACGGATTGATTATGTGAAACAACACTTAGAGGTCTTGTCTGATGCGATTGCAGATGGTGCTAATGTCAAAGGTTACTTCATCTGGTCTCTCATGGACGTCTTCTCTTGGTCTAATGGTTACGAAAAACGCTATGGTCTCTTCTATGTAGACTTTGAAACCCAAGAGCGCTATCCGAAGAAATCGGCTCATTGGTACAAGAAAGTAGCCGAAAGCCAAGTGATTGAATAAGTATCAACTGGAACTGTTTTAGTTCCAGTTTTTTTATTTTCACTTGATGAAGGTCTCTTAAACGGATCTCTTCTTTCAGCCCCTAATTTATGGTATAATAGATCGATACTGTAATAAGGAAAATAGAATGAATATACAACAATTACGATATGTAGTGGCGATTGCCAATAGTGGTACTTTTCGTGAGGCTGCTGAAAAAATGTATGTGAGTCAGCCTAGCTTGTCCATCTCCGTCAGAGATCTGGAAAAAGAACTGGGCTTCAAGATTTTTCGTCGGACCAGTTCTGGGACTTTTTTGACCCGTCGGGGAATGGAATTTTATGAAAAAGCGCAGGACGTGGTCAAAGGGTTTGATGTGTTTCAAAATCAATATGCCAGTCCTGAAGAAGAGAAGAAAGAATTCTCTATTTCTAGTCAACACTATGACTTCTTGCCACCTTTGATGACGGAATTCTCGATCCGCTATCCGGAAAATAAAAACTTCCGCATCTTTGAATCAACGACGGTTCAAATTTTGGACGAAGTGGCTCAAGGGCATAGTGAGTTGGGGATTATTTATCTCAATCGTCAAAATACCAAGGGGATTATGCAACGGGTCGATAAATTAGGGCTTGAAGTAGTGGATTTGATTCCTTTTCAGACTCATATTTATCTTCGCAAAGGACATCCTTTGGCTAAGAAGAAAAAACTGGTTATGGAAGATCTAGCTCAGTTGCCAACTGTTCGTTTTACCCAAGAAAAAGATGAGTACCTCTATTATTCAGAGAACTTTGTCGATACCAGCTCGAGCTCACAAATGTTCAATGTGACCGACCGGGCTACCTTGAATGGAATCTTGGAGCGGACGGATGCTTATGCGACGGGATCTGGCTTTTTGGATAGCCAGTCCGTGAATGGCATTACCGTGATTCCTTTGGAAGACAACTTAGACAATAAAATGGTCTATGTCAAACGCGAAGAGATGGATCTCTCTCCTGTAGCAGAGAAGTTTGTCGAGGTCATGGTAGAATATTTTGATCAAAAGAGGTAAGAAATGAAGAGAAAAACAATGGTCCCAGTAGCGATCGTCCTTTTGGTCCTACTGGATCAGCTGGTCAAATGGTATGTGGTGAAGAACATTCCACTGGGTGTCGTCAAGTCTTTTATTCCCCATGTGGTCAGTCTGACTTATCTTCAAAACACAGGTGCAGCTTTTTCGCTTCTTGAAAATCAGCAATGGTTCTTTACCCTCATCACGCTAGTCGTGATGGTGGGGGCCTTTTACTATCTCTATAAGCACCTCAAGGGATCGCTTTGGATGGTGACAGGCTTGACCTTGGTGATTGCGGGTGGATTGGGGAATTTTATCGATCGCCTGCGTCAGGGCTTTGTAGTCGATATGTTCCACCTGGATTTTATGAATTTTGCCATTTTTAATGTAGCAGATAGTTATTTGACAGTTGGAGTTTTCTTGCTCCTGATCCTGATGTTGAAAGAGGAAACGCATGGAAATTAAAATCGAAGTAGCCGGTGCGCGACTGGATAAGGCTTTGGCGGATTTGACTCCCTTGTCACGAGCTGTGGCCAATGAGCAGATCAAAGAAGGAAAAGTTCTGGTCAATGGAACCGTGAAAAAAGCTAAGTATACGGTCAAAGAAGGAGATATCATCCAGTATGAAGTCCCAGAAGTGGAAGAGGTCAGCTATGAAGCAGAAGATCTGCCCTTAGACATCGTCTATGAGGACCAGGATGTTGTGGTGGTCAATAAGCCACAGGGTATGGTTGTTCACCCCAGTGCGGGTCATACCAGCGGGACCTTGGTCAATGCGCTCTTATACCATGTCAAGGACCTTTCAGGGATCAATGGAGAATTGCGTCCAGGGATCGTCCACCGGATTGACAAAGACACGTCAGGCCTCTTGATGGTCGCAAAAAATGACCAAGCCCACGTCGCCTTAGCAGAGGAACTCAAAGACAAAAAATCTCTCCGGAAGTATTGGGCCATTGTCCATGGCAACCTTCCGAACGATCGGGGCATGATCGAAGCACCAATTGGTCGCAGTGAAAAGGACCGGAAAAAACAAGCAGTGACGGCGAAAGGAAAACCTGCAGTGACCCGTTTTCAAGTCTTGGAGCGCTTTGGAAATTACACCTTGGTAGAGTTGCAACTGGAGACCGGTCGCACCCACCAAATTCGGGTGCACATGGCCTATATCGGCCATCCAGTAGCTGGAGATCCTGCTTATGGTCCTAAGAAGACACTCAAAGGACAAGGACAGTTTCTGCATGCGCGGACACTCGGCTTTACCCATCCTCGTACAGGAGAGACCTTGGAATTTACGGCAGAAGTGCCAGCGATCTTTGAGAAAACGCTGGAAGACCTTCGAAAAGGATAGTGAAGATGGCTGAATGGAGATTCAGTCACTTTCATTACATACGAAATAAATAGTATTAGAAAGAAAAATAGAGATGAAAGCAAAACGAATCGTCTTTAAAGTAGGGACCTCGTCTTTGACCAATCCCGATGGGAGTCTCTCCAGACAGAAGGTCAAGGTCATTACCCAGCAGTTGGCTCTCTTACACGAATCGGGCCATGAGTTGATCTTGGTCTCATCAGGGGCGGTTGCTGCTGGGTTTGGCGCCCTTGGTTTTAAGAAACGGCCGACTAAGGTGGCAGACAAGCAAGCCTCTGCGGCAGTTGGGCAAGGCTTACTGATGGAAGAATATACAGCCAACCTGCTCTTACGCAACATTGTTTCTGCGCAGATTTTGTTGACCCAGGATGACTTTGCGGATCAACGCCGCTATAAGAATGCCCACCAGGCCCTTTCTGTCTTGCTCAATCGTGGGGCCATTCCGATTATCAATGAAAACGATACGGTCTCGATTGCCGAGTTAAAAGTAGGTGACAATGATACCTTGAGTGCGCAGGTTGCAGCCATGGTTCAAGCGGATCTTTTGGTGCTTTTAACGGATGTCGATGGTCTCTATACAGCCAATCCTTCTCAGGATCCAACAGCTAAGCGCTTGGATCGAATCGAATACATTTCTCGCGAGATGATCGAGATGGCTGGTGGTGCTGGCAGTAGCAATGGAACTGGCGGTATGTTGACCAAACTCAAGGCAGCGACCCTTGCGACCGAGTCAGGGGTTCCTGTCTATATTTGCTCGTCTCTCAAGTCTGATGCCTTGATCGAAGCAGCAGAAGAGCAAGCGGATGGCAGTTACTTCCTTGCAGAGGATAAGGGCTTAAAAACCCAGAAACAATGGCTAGCCTTTTATGCAGAAAGTAAAGGAGCCGTTTGGGTGGATGCTGGAGCAGCGGAAGCCCTGTTGGATCATGGAAAGAGTCTATTGATTTCTGGTGTGACCAAGGCAGAAGGAGATTTTTCTTATCATGATATCGTCAGCGTCTATCATCAAGAGACTGGTCAATTACTAGGAAAAGGCAAGGTCCGTCTCGGCCAATCAGCTGTGCGCGATCTACTCCAATCTAAAAAAGCCAAGGGAATCCTCATCCACCGGGATGACTGGATCTCGGTAACTCCTGAAATTGACTTACTCTTTACAGAATTCTAGAGGACAACGTATGGGAACAACACAAGAACAATTAGCCTTAGCGAGATCAGCTAAGAAAAGCATCAATACAGCCAGTACAGCTCTTAAAAATCAGGCTTTGGAGGCCATGGCTAGCCAGCTTTTGAAAGCGACGGAAGCCATTTTAGTAGCCAATCAAATCGATATGGAAGCAGCACGCGGCAAGATTTCTGAAGTCATGCTGGATCGCCTCTTTCTTGATCAAGAGCGGATTGCCGGTATGGCACAAGGAATTCGTGCTTTAATAGACCTGCCAGATCCGATTGGGGAAGTGCTGGATACTGAAGTCTTGGAAAATGGCCTTGAAATCCAGAAAGTTCGAGTCGCCATGGGTGTTATTGGCATCATTTATGAAAGCCGTCCAAATGTAACGTCAGATGCTGCAGCGCTTGCCATCAAGAGTGGAAATGCAGTGGTCCTTCGTACTGGAAAGGACGCCTTTCATTCTGCTCAAGCGATCGTGACAGCCCTCAAGGCTGGATTGGAAGAAGGCGGACTCCATCCAGATCTTCTTCAACTGATCCAAGATACGAGTCGAGCTTCTAGCCTTGCTATGATGAAGGCTAAGGGCTATCTAGATTTGCTCATTCCACGTGGTGGTGCTGGATTGATCCAAGCGGTGGTTGAAAATGCCATTGTCCCCGTGATCGAGACAGGAACTGGGATCGTCCATGTCTATGTGGACAAGGAGGCTGACTTCCAGAAAGCCCTCGCCATTATTGAAAATGCTAAGACAAGCCGTCCATCCGTCTGCAATGCCATGGAGGTCCTCTTGGTCGATCGAGCGATCGCGTCTGATTTCTTGCCTTTGGTTAAAGAGCGTTTAGTGGATGCACGGGAAAGATCGGTTGAATTGCGTCTAGATGAGCAAGCACAGGCTATCATTTCTGGGACAGCAGCGCAGAAACAGGATTTTGATACCGAATTTTTAGATTATATTTTAGCTGTTAAGGTCGTTGATGGAGTCGCGGAAGCGGTGGACCACATTGAAGCGCATAGTACCCATCACTCAGATGCCATTGTGACTGAAAATCCTGAGACTGCTGCTTACTTCACCAAGCAGGTAGATTCTGCAGCCGTTTATGTCAATGCTTCTACACGCTTTACAGATGGGGGTCAATTTGGACTAGGTTGTGAAATGGGGATCTCAACCCAAAAACTCCATGCGCGTGGACCGATGGGACTCCGGGAAATGACCAGTTACAAGTATATCGTCAGTGGAAATGGTCAAGTGAGGTAAGTCATGAAAGTAGCATTTATCGGTCTTGGAAACATGGGTGCTAGTCTAGCCAAAGCAGTCGCAAAAGAAGTGGACGCGCAAGACCTGCTCTTGGTCAATCGTTCTCCTCAAAAGGTGCAAGAGTTTATCAGCCAGTATGGGGGAACGGCGTCTGATCTTGAACAAGTCTTTCAAGAGGCTGAAGTAATCTTTTTAGGGGTCAAACCCTATCAGATTTGCCCTCTCTTAGAAGAGTATCAAGGCATCTTGGACCAACGCTCTAATCTCTTACTGGTTTCCATGGCTGCAGGCCTGGAACTAGAAAAGATGGCTGACGTGATCCAGAACGACCAGGTGGGTCTCATTCGCATCATGCCCAATACGCCTGTGGCCATTGGTCAAGGTGTTATCAGTCTGGCCCGCTCCCAAGCAGTGACAGACCAGCAAGTAGCCAAAGTCAACCAGCTCTTATCAGGAGCAGGGGCCCTCTACGAAATTGAAGAAAAATTGATGGATCCTGCAACGGCTGTCGCAGGCTGTGGGCCAGCCTTTGTCTATCAGATGATTGAAGCCATGACAGATGCAGGAGTAGGATTAGGACTTACACGAGAGCAAGCCTTGCAGATGGCTGCACAGACCTTCCAAGGAACTAGTCAAATGGTCCTAGAGACAGGCGAGCACCCAGCCCGCTTGCGAGATGCAGTTTGTAGCCCAGGTGGGTCTACCATCGCAGGAGTCAACCGCTTAGAACAAGTCGGCTTACGGGGCGACATCATTGCTGGAGTGGAAGCAGCCTACAAACGCACCCAAGAAATGGGACAAGAGGCAGAACAAAATTAGATAAAATAATTGGTCAAAACCAAGTTTGGAGAACATTGACAAACTGTTCTTTCATACAAAGCTAACAAATCAAGAATTATCCAATCCTCTATTGAAACTTTCCGCCGTGAGAAAAGTGCATGAAACAGGATTGTTTCAAGCACTCGGGAGTTTTGAAGCCTTAGATTCAAAACTAAGTCATGGAACTTCTATGAAGTTCGCTGACGTCCGTTCTCACCTAAGGAAAGTTTCTAAGAGGACTTCATTTTCAATTTAAAAGATTGGTTTTGGCCAATCTTTTTTACGTTAGAGCGACTCTATTTCTACCAAACCATTTTCGGTCAGACGATAGATTCTTTTGCAGACTTCTTTGAGGAAGGTCCGGTCGTGAGAGACCGTGACTAGTCCGCCTGGGTAGTCTGCGAATAGGCGTCGAATTTCTGGTTGGGAAGTGGGGGAAAAATTGCGAGTAGGCTCGTCCAAGAGTAGAAATTGGGGACTTGTGAGCACTAGTTGAAGGAGATAGAGTTTTCCTTGCTGGCCACCAGAAAGTTCATAGATCGGATGGTGCATTTCAGAATAGGTAAAGTTGAGGGAGGCTAAATGCAATTGAATAGTGTTGATTTCTTCGCGATCGCCTGAATGCTGTAGGAATTGAACGGGTGTCTGAGTCAAAGGGAGGCGTTCAGTGTAATCTTGAGGCATATAGGCAGTGCGGATACTTTCATTCTTCTGTAGACTTTCCCATATCATTTTTAGGAAAGTGGATTTCCCCACACCGTTGGAACCGATAATTCCTATCTTGTCCTGCCCTTGAAGAGTAAGGGAGAGGTCCTTGACCAGGACCCGATCACCAATTGTGAGCTCTTCCTGATCTAAGAGAAGGACTCGTTTTTGAGGAGACAAGGGAGTGAGGGGAGGAAAATGCAGATTGATGACTTCCTCATCATAGGGTTGGGAAGTCATGGATTGGAATTCCCGCTCGTAGCGCTTTTCTTGTGAGAGGAGGGACTTCATTTTCTTTGCTAGGAGACGTCCGGCAGTGCTATCCTTGGTGTTTCGTAAGGAAGTTTCGACTTGCTGACGGACGCGGCGATGCTTCTCCATTGTTTTCTTGTAGGTTCGTTGATCGTTGGCAGCTTGCTGGGACTGCTGCTTGAATTGTTGCTCCCTTTGGCTACTGTAGTCTTGATAGCTTAGGTGCTCTACAATGGTTTCAGCCTCCTTGCGGTGTTTGATCTGTCTGAGGTGGATGATCGTATCCGCCGTCTGAGTCAAAAAGTCCTCATGGTGGGAAATAAATAGAATGGTTTGGGGGCTCGTTTGGATCATCTGCTGGAGCCAGTCTAGGGTTTCCAAATCCAGATCGTTTGAAGGTTCATCTAAAAATAGTAATTCATGAGGACGACAAAGTTCGTGAAGTAGTTGGACTTTGAGGGCTTCTCCTCCAGATAGACTTCCAATAGCTTGGTCGCTTGCAAAGCGGTCGCTATCAAAATGCAATTGATCAGCCAGTCTGTAGAGGGTGGCATAGTCTAGCTCGTCTTCTCCAAAAAAATATTCTTCCAAGCTTTTTCCCTTCAAGGCTTCCGGCAAAGACTGGGGAATATAGGCATAGGAGTGAAAGAAAGTGGTTATTTCGCCTTCTATTGTCAGATAATCTGGTAGGGATTTTGGGGACATGAGGACATGAAGCAAAGAAGACTTTCCATTTCCTTCTTCGCCAATAATGGCAACTTTTTCTCCTTCATGAATGGTTAGGGACAGATCACGAACCAGATCGCGTAAATCTTTTGTATGGCGGATGGTGAGGTGGGATAGTTTTAGCATAAGATTCCTTTCTACTGGGACAAAAAAACAGCTCTACCTATTTAGTAGAGCTGTATTCAAGTGGACCCAAACAGAAAAAGACCTTATTAAGCCAACAAATAGTTGGAGAAGAGGCGAGAGAGCACACAAAAAGAGATAGAACAAGCAGTCCACTAAATAAAGTATCTTATTTAACGAAACTTAGTTGTTCATATCTCCTTACCTCCGAATGTGATTAGCTTTATTTTATTCCTTTCATTCCTTCTTGTCAAGGAAAACCTTGCTTCATCCACCCTTTTCTTCTCGGACTTAGGGGGGAATTTATGGTATAATTAAAAGTATGCATACAAAACCAACGTCCGCTTATGTCCACATCCCATTTTGTACCCAGATTTGTTTTTATTGTGATTTTTCGAAGGTCTTTATTAAGAACCAACCGGTCGATGCTTATTTGGATCATTTGATCCAAGAATTTCGTCGGGAAGAAATCACAAATTTACGGACTCTCTATATCGGGGGTGGAACACCGACAGCCTTAACTGCGGATCAGCTAGCCTATCTGCTCAAGGAGCTAACTAAGTCGCTTGATCTTTCTCAGATGGAGGAGTTGACCATCGAGGCTAATCCTGGTGATTTGGATCCGGATAAGATTGCTGTCTTGAAGGATTCACCGGTCAATCGGGTTTCATTGGGGGTACAGACCTTTGATAATCGCTTGCTCAAAAAGATTGGTCGGAGCCATCAAGAGCAGGATATCTATGACAATATCGATCGTCTGAAGCTGGCTGGTTTTGACAATATTTCGATCGACCTCATCTATGCGCTTCCGACGCAAACTATGGAACAGGTCCAGGAAAATGTCGCTAAGGCTCTTGCTCTCGATATTCCCCACATGAGCCTCTATAGCTTGATTCTGGAGAATCACACAGTCTTTATGAATCGGATGAGACGGGGCAAGCTTCCTCTACCAAAGGAGGAGCTGGAAGCGGAGATGTTTGAATACATCATTCAGGAGTTAGAGCGAGCGGGCTTTGAGCATTACGAAATTTCCAATTTCTCCAAGCCTGGTTTTGAAAGTCGTCATAATCTCATGTATTGGGATAATGCGGAGTATTATGGCTTAGGAGCTGGTGCATCCGGCTATGTCAATGGTATTCGCTATAAGAATCATGGGCCTATCCGTCACTATATGCAGGCGATTGAAGAGGGAAATGCGCGTGTCCAAGAAGAGCGCTTGAGTCAGACAGAAATGATGGAGGAAGAGATGTTTCTAGGACTCCGTAAGAAAACAGGCGTTTCCAAGAAGCGTTTCGAAGAAAAGTTTGGTGTGAATTTTGACCAACAATATGGTTCAGTGGTTGAGGAATTGACCCAGCAGGGACTCTTGGTGCCTGACAAGGATATTGTTCGCATGACCAAGCAAGGTCTCTTTTTAGGAGACACTGTAGCAGAGAAGTTTATTTTGGAGTAGAAGATGGCAAAAATATTTGAATACAGTATGAAAATTCCTTTTGATATGAGCGATGTCAATGGATTTATAAAAATTCCGCAATTGATCTTGCTGTCTTTGCAGGTATCAGGCATGCAATCGATTGAGCTGGGCATGAGTGATATGTACATTCTAGAGAATTACAATCTAGTCTGGATTATCACGGATTACAATATGAAGATCGAGCGTCTCCCTGTTTTTGATGAGAAAATCACTATTGAAACCTATGCCAAGAGTCACAATCGACTTTTCTGCTACCGGGCCTTTAATATCAAGGATGAAGCAGGAAATACTATCATTGAGATGGTCGCGACCTTTGTCTTGATGGATCGTGATACACGCAAGGTTCATCCTGTTATGAGTGAAATCACGGATGCCTTTGACTCTGAATTTTCAAAAACCATGCTCCGCGGTCCCCGTTTCAAAGAATTAGAAGGCGGCGTCGAACAAGAATACCGAGTTCGGTTTTACGACTTGGATATGAACGGACATGTCAACAATAGCAAGTACTTGGACTGGGTTTTTGAGGTGATGGGAGCAGACTTCTTGACCCATCATGTCCCTAAAAAAGTTCATCTGAAATATGTCAAAGAAGTGCTGGCAGGAGGTCTCATCACCTCTCAATATGAACAAGAGGGCTTGAAAACTCAGCACCAAATTACTTCAGATGGTCAGATCAATGCCCAAGCTGAAATTGAGTGGGAAGAAGTAGAAGAAAAGGGTTGGAATTATGGAAAGTAGAAGATTAAAAAATAAAAAACAGGAACTTGAAAGCTATCAAAAACGGGTTGTGGCCTATGCCAAGCGTCAAAAGAACCCTTTGTACATGTTGGGAGATTGGCTCTTGACTCTTTGTGCTTTGGGCATCATCCTAGTAGAGGAAATTTATAAATTTTTCCGCTATCGCTTGAATTTAGAGAGTTTTAATCGCTTTTTAAGAGAAGATGTACGCTGGTATCGGGTCTGGATCCATTTCACCTTGGCCTTTCTTTTACCGGTCATGATCTTCTCGATTGGGATTACTAGCCAATCAGGATCCTTCTGGTCCAATTTCTATCACCGCTTGTCCCAAGGCGTGCTCTTTAGCACAACAGTCAGCCTCGCTGCGACCTTAGTGACGGATTTTGTGGAGAATTTGCAACCAGAAACTAAGTCTGACGGGAAAAATCGGAGCACCAAACGCACGGTTTATCAAATCAGTGTGGATCAGGCAACCGTGATAGGCTTGTTATTGACCATTGTGATCCTCATGGTAGCATCCTTCTTGTTCACCCAATCGGGAAGTCAAGGGATTAATTTTACAGGTTTGGTGTTACAATTTGTCCTCTATGCTGGAGCATTGCTCTTATATGGTTCTGGTGGACGAGTCGATGCAGAGAAGTTACATGACGAAACGGAAACAGAAAAGGAAGAATAAATGCACTATAAGGGCTATTTGATTGATTTGGATGGCACTATTTACAAAGGAAAATCACGAATTCCTGCAGGAGAAGCTTTTGTTCATGAACTGCAGGCGCGTGAGATTCCCTATCTCTTTGTGACCAACAATACAACCCGCACACCAGAGACTGTCCGGGATATGCTAGCGACTCATTTCAATATTGAAACCCCAGTTTCGACTATCTATACAGCTACCCTTGCGACCATTGACTACATGAATGACCAAAATTTGGGCAAAAAGGTCTATGTGATCGGAGAAGCGGGGCTCAAAGATGCTATTGAAGAAGCTGGCTATATCATCGATGAAGAAGCACCTGATTATGTGGTGATTGGCCTCGATTGGCAAGTGGATTATGAAAAGTTTGCTATTGCGACCTTGGCGATTCAAAAGGGAGCGCACTTCATCGGGACCAATCCGGACCTGAACATTCCAACAGAGCGTGGCTTGATGCCAGGAGCAGGATCCCTGATTGCGCTTGTAGAGGCTGCGACACGGGTCGAGCCTGTGATCATTGGAAAACCAAAGGCCATCATTATGGATAAGGCCATTGAACACTTGGGTCTTGAAAGAGAAGAAGTGGTTATGGTTGGCGACAACTACCTAACAGATATTCGTGCAGGTATTGACAATGGGATTCCAACCCTTTTGGTGACGACAGGTTTTACCAAACCAGAAGAAGTGCCAACCTTACCAATCTCACCGACACATGTTGTTGCCAGTCTAGCGGAGTGGGATTTTGATGCTTAAAAGTTTGAAATCAATTAACCTATTTTTCTTTATCTTGTCAGCTGCAATCCTTCTCACCATTGCTCTCGCTTGGGCCCTCTATCCCATGGAGATTCATTGGTTGGGGATTCAAAGCCGGACTGGTTTTTCGGCTTCTGTCATCATGAAGAATTTTAATGTCTTGATGAACTACTTGACCAATCCTTTTCAATGGGTGTTGAAGATGCCTCAATTCCCCTCTTCAAAAAATGGACTGCACCATTTTGAGGCCGTCAAGTACCTATTTCACTTAGTGACGGTCGTTTTCGTGGTCACACTCCCTGGTTTTATCCAGTTTATGCGGACAGTTGTCAAAAAAGGCTACCTTACCTTGTACCGTAGTCTCTTCTTTTGGATGATGGTTTTACCAGTGGTGCTTGCAGTGATAGCTGTTATGATTGGCTTTGATCAATTCTTTACGCTCTTTCATCAGGTCTTATTTGCTGGGGACAGTACTTGGCTCTTTGATCCGCGCGTGGATTCGATTATTCTTGCATTACCAGAAGACTACTTTATGCATGCCTTTTTGATTTTCTTTGTCTTATACGAAGGAATGTGTGCAAGTTTTTATCTATTTTCTAGGAGGAAGAAATGAACCAATACAACCGATTATTAGACCCTAAAAAAGATATAGGAAGGTATTCCGGGACACTTGCCATTTATCTCTTGGTAATGACCTTGGTAACCGTCCTGTGGGAAGTCCTCCTTGGATTGACCATTGCAGGCTCTCTCAGAAAAGATCCAAGTCAAGTAACGGAGAAACTCAATGCCCTGAATGTTTGGGCTGGTATTCCCTATCTTATCTCTATTTCCATTGGACTCTTTCTCTTTAATGCCTATCGCAAGAAGGCCCTTTATAAATATGATCTCAAGCACAAGGGACGTAAGATGACTCTTTCAGTCTTCTTTATTCTTCTCGCCTTTCTTGGCTTTTCTCAAGTCTTTTCATCTGTGATGACACAAGTGATTGAGCGGATGTTTGAGACCATTGGCCTTCATTCTCCAACACCAGATCTAGGTGATACGATTGAGCGATCATGGACCATGCTCTTGTATGCTGGCTTTTTTGGTCCAATCACAGAGGAATTCTTCTTCCGTGGAGCTGGCTTGCGTGGCTTGGAACGGTATGGCAAGGTCTTTGCCATTGTCATGACGGCTATCTTGTTTGGTCTCTTCCATGCCAATTTTGACCAGCTCTTTTTCGCAAGTATCATTGGTCTAGGTTTCGGCTACATTGCCTTTGAATACAATATCTGGTGGGCTATTTTCTATCACATTTTCAATAACTTTGTGATTTCCCAAGGCTTGCATTATGTGGCCTATCATGTGGACGAGGGACTAGCGAATTGGCTCCAAATTGGTGTTTTAGCTATTGGTTCCATTGTCATGATAGTGGTTATTGCGACTAAATGGCCAGCTATCAAGGCTTATATTCAGGTCAATAAACCTCAACCGGGAGTTTTCCAGCGTGCCCTCGCTTCCTTCTGGTTCTGGTTCTTCGTGTTATTCACTATCCTGATGTCTATTGTTCCTTATGTGATTCCGATCTTCCAGATGGCTAATCTCAAAGGATAAAGTTTATCGATTGCTAGTAAAGGGGGATCCTTTGAGACCCCTCTTTTTTGCTATGAAAAAGGTCAAGTTAAGCTAAAGGATTGAGATTGGATGTCTGATCTATCTTTTAAACATTTTTTTAACTTGGTGAAGATGAATATAAAAAATACAGATATAATACAGAGGGACTAGCTCCCTCTTTTTTTGCTATAATAGAGAGTATGAATAACTTGATTAAATCCAAGCTCGAGCTCTTGCCGACGAGTCCGGGCTGTTACATTCACAAAGATAAGAACGGAACCATCATCTATGTGGGGAAGGCCAAGAATCTTCGCAACCGGGTGCGGTCCTATTTCAGAGGGAGCCACGATACCAAGACGGAAGCGCTGGTATCTGAGATTGTGGATTTTGAATTTATCGTCACTGAGTCTAATATTGAGGCCTTGCTTCTTGAGATCAACCTCATCAAGGAGAACAAGCCCAAATACAATATCATGCTCAAGGATGATAAGTCCTATCCCTTCATCAAGATTACCAATGAGCGCTATCCCCGTCTTATCATCACGCGCCAGGTCAAAAAGGATGGTGGTCTCTATTTTGGTCCTTATCCAGACGTAGGAGCGGCCAATGAGATCAAGCGGCTTTTGGATCGGATTTTCCCTTTCCGCAAGTGTACCAATCCGCCTTCCAAGGTCTGCTTTTACTATCATCTGGGGCAATGTATGGCCCACACGGTTTGCCACAAGGACGAGGCCTATTTCAAGGGCATGGCCCAGGAGGTTTCTGATTTCCTCAAGGGGCAGGATGATAAGATTATCGATGAGCTCAAGCTCAAGATGAATTCCGCTGCGCAAAACATGGAATTCGAGCGGGCAGCCGAGTATCGGGATCTGATCCAAGCTATTGGGACCCTGCGGACCAAACAGCGGGTCATGGCTAAGGATTTGCAGAACCGGGATGTCTTTGGCTACTACGTGGACAAGGGCTGGATGTGTGTGCAGGTCTTCTTTGTCCGTCAGGGCAAGCTGATCGAGCGCGACGTCAACCTTTTTCCTTACTACAATGATCCGGACGAGGATTTCTTGACCTATGTGGGGCAGTTTTACCAGGAGAAATCTCACCTGATCCCTAATGAAATCCTGATCCCTCAAGATATCGATGAGGAAGCGGTCAAGGCCCTAGTGGATACCAAGGTTCTCAAGCCCCAGCGTGGGGAGAAGAAGCAGTTGGTCAATCTGGCCATCAAGAATGCGCGTGTCAGTCTGGAGCAGAAGTTTAATCTCCTTGAAAAATCCATGGAAAAGACCCAAGGTGCTATTGAAAATCTTGGAAAACTCCTGCAAATCCCAACTCCTGTGCGTATTGAATCTTTTGACAACTCCAACATCATGGGGACCAGTCCGGTCTCAGCCATGGTGGTCTTTGTCAATGGGAAGCCAAGCAAAAAGGACTACCGCAAGTACAAGATCAAGACCGTCGTCGGGCCAGACGACTATGCCAGCATGCGGGAGGTCATTCGCAGACGCTACAGCCGGGTCATGCGGGATGGCCTGACGCCACCAGATCTGATCGTCATCGATGGGGGTCAGGGCCAGGTTAATATCGCTAAGCAAGTCATTCAAGAGGAGTTGGGGCTGGATATTCCCATTGCAGGCCTGCAAAAGAATGACAAGCACCAGACCCATGAATTGCTCTTTGGCGATCCTCTCCAAGTCATCGAACTCTCTCGGACCTCGCAGGAATTTTTCCTCCTCCAACGAATTCAGGATGAAGTCCACCGTTTCGCCATCACCTTCCACCGCCAGCTCCGATCCAAGAATTCCTTTTCCTCCCAGCTGGATGGGATCGAAGGCTTGGGACCAAAACGCAAGCAGTTGCTGATGAAACACTTCAAGTCACTGACCAAAATCAAAGAAGCTACTGTAGATGAGATCGTCACAGTTGGCATCCCACGAGCAGTGGCTGAAGCGGTGCAAGCTAAGCTCCATCAAGGAAAGCAAGAAGAAGCAAGTCTCTTGATGGAAGTTGCGGAGGATTCTGAATCATACCAATCATAAGGAGTTTAAAATGAACCATCGAATCGCTATTTTATCTGATATCCACGGAGATACGACAGCCCTGGAGGCAGTGATTGCGGATGCGCGTGCTCTAGGCGCAACGGAATACTGGCTTTTGGGGGACATTTTGCTACCGGGGCCTGGAAGAGAGGACCTTTTTGAGTTGCTGGATGCGATTCCGATTACAGCGGCTGTTCGTGGAAATTGGGACGATTGTGTCCTAGAGGCCTTGGATGGCGTGTACGGACTTGAGGATCCGCAGGAGATCCAGCTTCTTCGTCTCACTCAGTACCTCATGGAAGGACTAGATCCTAAGCGGATCGATTGGCTTCGCTCCCTTCCTTTGGTAGAGAAAAAGGAGGTCAACGGTATTCGCTTCTCACTGACCCACAATTTGCCAGAAAAGAATTATGGTGGAGACTTGCGTCCAGCTAATGCGACGGAGAACTTTGACCAACTGCTGGATGACCAGACGGATCTGGCGATCTACGGTCATGTCCACAAGCAGTTGCTTCGCTATGGCAGTCAGGGCCAACAGATTCTTAATCCAGGAACTATTGGCATGCCTTATTTTGACTGGGAACCAATTCAAAACCACAGAGCTCAATATGCTCTGATCGATGTCGAAGAAGATGGGGTGACCAACCTGCAATTTCGTAAGGTTGCCTATGACTATGAAGCAGAGCTCCAAGATGCTAAGGACAAGGGCCTTCCCTTTATTGAGATGTACGAAGAATTGAGACGCGAGGATAACTATCGGGGTCATAACATCGAGCTCCTAACTGGCTTAATTGAGAAATACGGTTATGCCAAAGAAGTAGCTGCCTATTTCAATTTTTTCAATGAATCATAGGTAGATCTCTTGTGTATTCAACCTATCCCAAAAGAGGCGGATGTTCAAAATGTCCGCTTCTTTTTTCACAATCTTAGGCTGTAAAACCCTGCAAGCTCTTTCATTTTGTGTTAAAATAGAGGTAACAGAAATAGAAAAGGAAGAAGCTTATGAAATTTCTAGAGCTCAATAAAAAACGCCATGCGATCAAGCATTTCACTGACCAACCGGTCGATCCAAAGGATGTACGGACTGCCATTGAGATCGCAACCTTGGCCCCTAGTGCCCACAATAGCCAGCCTTGGAAATTTGTGGTCGTTCGTCAAAAAAATGCTGAATTGGCAAAATTAGCCTATGGTGCAAACTACGATCAAGTCATGGAAGCACCTGTGACCATCGCCCTCTTTACAGATACTGATTTGCAAAAACGGGCTCGCAAGATTGCGCGTGTCGGTGGGGTGAAAAACTTCACAGATGAGCAGTTGCAATACTTTATGCAAAATCTTCCTGCTGAATTTGCACGCTATGATGCCCAACAAACAAGTGATTACTTGGCTTTGAATGCTGGTCTTGTGGCCATGAACTTGGTACTTGCTTTGACAGACCAAGGCATTGGAACCAATATTATTTTGGGATTTGATAAATCGAAAATCAATGAAGTATTGGACATCGAAGAGCGTTTCCGTCCAGAAGTTTTGATTACGGTTGGCTATGCGGCTGAAAAAGTAGAGCCAAGCTACCGCTTACCAGTGGACGAAATCATTGACAAACGCTAAGTCAATTAGCAAATAGAAGATCGAGGAGGAATTCATGACAACAGTTGACTTTAAAGCAGAAGTAGAAAAACGTCGCGATGAGATGATGGCTGACCTATATAGCCTCTTGAAAATCAATTCTGAACGCGATGACAGCAAGGCAGATGCGGAGCATCCTTTTGGACCTGGTCCTGTAAAAGCTCTTGAAAAATTCTTGGAAATTGCCAAACGTGATGGCTATGAAACCAAGAATGTCGACAATTATGCCGGTCACTTTACTTTTGGTGAAGGAAAAGAAGAGCTTGGAATCTTTGCCCATATGGACGTCGTGCCTGCAGGTAGTGGCTGGAAGACGGATCCATATAAACCAGAAATTATTGATGGCAAGCTCTATGCGCGTGGTTCGTCTGATGATAAAGGGCCTACAATGGCCTGCTACTATGGTTTGAAGATCATTAAAGACTTAGGACTCCCTGTTTCTAAGCGCGTGCGCTTTGTTGTCGGTACGGATGAAGAATCGGGCTGGGGCGACATGGATTACTATTTCAAACATGTCGGACTTCCCGAGCCAGATTTTGGCTTCTCACCAGATGCGGAATTCCCAATCATCAATGGAGAAAAAGGAAACATCACTGAGTACCTTCATTTTGGAAATGATAACACAGGAAGTGCCCATCTTCATAGCTTTACAGGTGGCCTTCGTGAAAACATGGTACCAGAGTCAGCGACTGCAGTCGTTTCTGGACAACTACCAGATCTTGCTGGCCTCTTGGATGCTTTTGCCAAGGAACACCAGCTTCAGTATGAAATCTCAACTGTTGACGAAGAAACCTATACCGTTACGATTATCGGGAAATCTGCTCACGGATCAACTCCTGAAGATGGGATCAATGGTGCGACCTACTTGGCTCTCTTGTTGAACCAATTTGATTTTGGTGGTGCTGCTAAGGCTTACCTTCATGTGACAGCTTCACTTCTTCACGAAGATTTTGCTGGTGAAAAATTAGGAATTGCCCATACAGATGCCAAAATGGGACCATTGAGCATGAATGCAGGTGTCTTCCATTTTGATGACAGCCAAGCAGACAATACTATTGCCCTCAATATCCGGTACCCTCAAGGTACAGATCCTGAAACCATCAAGTCCACCCTTGAAAAGATCGAAGGAGTGGCTACAGTAAGCTTGTCAGCCCACGGTCACACACCTCACTATGTTCCGATGGATGATGAATTGGTATCCACCCTCTTGCGTGTTTACGAAAAACAAACTGGCCTCAAAGGACATGAACAAGTGATCGGTGGTGGTACCTTTGGTCGTCTCTTGAAACGTGGGGTTGCCTTTGGTGCTATGTTCCCAGACTATGTCAATACTATGCACCAAGCTAATGAGTTCGCAGATGTTGAAGATCTCTATCGTGCAGCAGCTATTTACGCAGAAGCCATCTACGAATTAATCAAATAATCCACTACTCGGCCAGGTTTTCTGGCTGAGTTTTTCCATAGAAGGAGGACTTATGTCAAGGATTGAAACTATTAAACAAGCCATTATGGCAGACCCTCAAAATAAAGCTTATACGGATAGAGGGATTGAGCCACTCTTTGCAGCTCCAAAAACTGCTCGTATCAATATTATCGGACAAGCTCCTGGTCTCAAGACTCAGGAAGCGGGACTCTATTGGAAGGATAAGAGTGGTGACCGACTGCGCGAATGGTTAGGAGTTGACGAAGACACCTTTTACAATTCTGGTTTGTTTGCAGTCATTCCCATGGACTTTTATTTCCCAGGGCATGGGAAATCTGGTGACCTTCCCCCTCGCAAAGGTTTTGCAGAAAAGTGGCATCCTCAACTTCTCAAGGAGTGTCCGGATATTGAGTTGACCCTCTTGATTGGACAATATGCCCAAGCTTACTACCTTCATGAAAAGGTGAGTGGCAAGGTAACCGAACGGGTTCAGCATTTTAAGAACTATTTACCAACCTATTTTCCACTAGTTCATCCTTCCCCTCGCAATCAAATCTGGATGGCTAAGAATCCTTGGTTTGAGGCAGAGGTGGTGCCAGAATTGCAATCATTAGTACAAGAGATCATTCAAAAATAAAGGAGATCGAAGATGGATGCATACCAACAAGTTAAAGACAAATTGGAAGAACTCGGCATTTCATTTGATGTGGTGGAACACCCACCTGCATTCACAACTGAGCAGGCCGATTCTTACATTGAAGGCTTAGAAGGTGTGCGGACCAAGTCCATGTTTTTGACCAACAAGAAGAAAACCCAATACTATCTGCTCATCATGGATGACCAGAAGCCATTGGATATGGATGATTTCAAAGAGCAAGTGGAAGCCAACCGGATCCGCATGGCTTCAGCAGATTCTTTAGCTGAAAAAATGCAATTACCGCCAGGTACGGTTTCTCCATTTGGTTTATTGAACAATGAAGAAAAAGATATTCGTGTCTATTTCGATAAAGACATTGTGTCAGAGGAGATCATGACCTTTCATCCCAATACCAATGAAAAGACGATCTTTATTAAAACCCAAGACTTGTTCCGATTTTTAGAGTCAATTGGCTTTAGCTATGAAATTCTAACCCTTCCATAACATACCTTACAGGAGAAATCATGAAAGAAATTCCATTTTCAAACTTTTACCAAGCTTATCAAAAAGGAGACATATTGGCTCTTGATGTACGCGAGCAGGAAGAGTATGATGCCCTTCACTTAGATGGGGTTCATCTTCTCCCCTTATCTGAGTTAGCAAATCGCTACCAGGAATTAGAGAAGGAACATCCCTATTATGTCATCTGCAAGTCTGGTCGACGCTCAGCACGTGCTTGCCAATTTTTGGAAGAGCAAGGCTACGATGTGACCAACGTCCAAGGTGGCATGGATGCATTTGAATCCTAAGAAACGGGAGTGGGAAAGAACTCCGTAAGATAAAAAAAGTTGAAAAGGTTCCCCAAACCTTTTCAATCTTCCCACCTCCGCATAGCTTCAACAGTCTGGGAGACTGTTGAAGGTTGTGGATAAAGGAAACTTTGTTTCCCTCATTAGGTCATCTTTGGAGCTTAAAAGGCGAACAAAGATGCCAATCAACCACTGCGTCTTGCACTTATTCCTATTAAACATCAAAGGCTGGACAGTTTTTGCCCAGCCTCGTTTTCTTTACTAATTTCTAAAAATGAGTAGAATTTGTATGTTTTTCAAAAGATATTACAGGGATTTTCCAGTCTTTCATTGAAAATGGTTCAGAAATTTTGTATAATACCCTAGTATAAACAATAGTTAAGGAGATTCATTATGTCAAAACAAGATTGGCTGGATTATTTCGAAGCCGTAAATGGTCGTTCTGCTAGTGCAGAAGAAATTGCTCAAGCACTGGCTGCAGGAGAATTTCAAGAAGAAGTAGTGGTTCCAGAAACCCCACAAGCTCCAGAATTTGTCGCAGCGCCAACTGCCCCTGTTGAAGAACCAGTAGCAGCTCCACAAGCCCCAGAGTTTGTTGCAGCGCCAGCAGCTCCTCAAGCTCCAGAGTTTGTTGCAGCGCCAGCAGCACCAGCAGCGCCAACTGCTCCTACAGAAGAACCAGTCGCAGCTCCAGTTCAAGAGCCTGCCCCTCAAGCTGCTCCAACGAATGGACCTGCTTTCCAACAAGCTCCACAACAAGCCTACCAACAACCTACTCAAGCAGCTTATCAACAAGCTCCTTACCAAGGTCAACCAGGACAACCTTATCCTGCCCAACCAAGTCAATTTGGTGTAGCCGTTGGTGGTTACTGGAATTGGTTCCTTTCAGCTTTGAAACGTCCAACAGCTGTAGAAAATCCAAAAGCTCTTAACGGAATTTTACAGTATGTCTTAACTGCCTTTGTCTTGACCCTATCAACTTTCTTCACAGCTAGTGGATTTACAGGCGGTTATGGAATGGATTTCCGTGCCTTTATGTTGACATTGATTTCCCTATTCTTTAGCGTTTACGCCTTCCAAGTAGCTGGATTCTTTGTTCGTCGTGTGGTTCTTCAAGATAAGGAATACAGTTACGGTCGTTCATTTGAAGAGTTTGGACGTTTGTCTGTTTACACTTTGCCACTTGCCCTTCTTGCTTTCTTAGTAGGTCTTGTAAAAGTTTATGAATTTTATGGCTTTGTAAACTTCCTTATTTTCTTCTTGTTCTTTGTTGGAACATGCTATGTCGTTCATCAAGGATTGAACAAGACAAGCTTTAAAGCAGATAAATTCTTGCTTCTAGTAGCATCATCTGTTGTCTTGCTTCTCATTGCTATCTTTGTCATTTATGTGAATGCTCGTATTTTAGAACAAGTAGCTATTGGATTTATTCCAAGTGCTCCAAATTTCTCTAACTTTGGATTCTAACAATATCACAAAACGGAAGGTGGGGGAACCCACTTTCCCTATTTTATAATGAGGGAGAAGAGATCCATGCAAAAGAAATGGGTTGAATTATTTGAAAAAGTGATTGGTCGCAAACCGTCACCAGAAGAGTTTATGGCTGGGAAAGCTTGTGGATTTGATTTGAAACAAATTCAGTCTATCGCAGGAAATGCCCCAGCAGAGGAAGTAGCTCCTGTTGAGAAACCAGTGGTTGAACCAGTTGAAGAAGTGAAGAATGTTGATCCACTTCTAGCAGCTCGTCAGGCTTGGTTGCAACATTTTGAAGAAACCTATGGCCGCAAGCCGAGTGCAGAAGAATTTACCGCAGCTAAAAGTCAAAACTTCGAGTTTTTTGTAGGACCTGTGCCTGAAGCAGAATTTGCGAACCCAGATTCAACAGATGTAACACAGGAATATGTGCCTCAACAGCCGACTCAAGAGTATACGGCTCCACTTGCTGCTGAGCAAACGCAGGTCTTTGCTGGTCCAAATGTCACAGAAGCAGGTCCAGTTCAGAAAAAACAAAAGGCCCCGAAAACGAAGGGTGGAAAGAAACTTTCCGAGAAGAAAATTGGGATTATTTCTGCTATTGCAGTCCTTGTGATCGCTTTGGTAGCAGCCTTCTTTTACTTCCAGTCTACAACACGTGTCGAAGTGACAGCAGATAAATTTATTAAGGCAGTGGACACCAAGGATTATCGCGAAGCAGCAGACCTACTTTCAACCGATAACGATAAATGGACAAAGGATGAAGCCGAAAGCTTTATCACCAGCATGGAAGATCAAGGAGTCGATATCGGCACAGAGTTGAACAAGATCATCGATAATGGTGGAGAAGGCAGCTATACGGATAAATCTGGAAACAAGATCTTTGGTTTGGAAAAAGCAGACAAGAAATTTGGGATCTTCCAAGAATACCGTGTAGCCAGCTATCCAGTACAAGTCAAGGTCAAGACCAATTTGGACCAAGCCAAACTCAAAGTGGCTGCCAATAAAACGGTAACCTTGAAAAAAGATGCAGTGACAGATCTTGGTTCTTTCCATTACAATACAAAAGAAATGGAATTGACTGCTAAAACAGAGGTCGGAAATGTCACTTCTAAGATCCATCTCAATCCTAAAAAAGCAACTAAGAACAACTTAGAATTGCAGTTGAATTCTGAAAAACGCAATTTAGAAGTTGAGTTCCCTGATGAGGTTGAAAACCCAACGGATGTGAAGGTTGTAGTCAACGGCAAAGAAGTCGGAACCAGCACGACCTTTGAAGTAGATAGCATCCCTTATCAAGAAATTGAAGTACATGCTGTCTTCAACATGAATGGGGAAACCTATACAACTGAGAAGGCTAAGGTGACGATTGAAGAGGGTGAGAACGATCCGATCGAACTTAAACTAGCCAAAGATACCCTAAAACGCATCAAGAGTGCACAAGATGCTAAGAAAGCGCAAGCAGCCAAAGAAGAACAAAATCGGACCTTGGCGGAAGAGTTCTTGAAAGAGTACCGCGACGCTGTCTTTAGCTCAGTTTCAAATCGAAACAACACCTACTCTAAATACTATGACACACAAAGTCAAGCCTACAAGGATATGGTTGAGTTCACAACTGGTGATGGTGTTCGAAAGGCTAAAATTGACTACTATACTCCAGGAGCTTTGGACATTCAAAGTGTCACTGAAGAAAATGGTGTGGTAACGATCAAGACTTATGAAGACTTTACCGTGCATTATACAGATAGCCATCCAGATTCACAAAACCGCAAGTACAAGACCTACACTTTGAAAAAAGTAGGTGCAAGTTATGTGATTACGGATATTGTCGTAACAAAAGAATCATAGGAGATTCCCATGAAAGCAAGATTTTCCAAATTAACTTTGGTGACAGTTGCCTTGTTAACCCTGACAGCTTGCTCCCAATCTCAATCCACTAGTTCTAAATCTTCTGCAAAAGAAGAAACTAAACAAACGCAAACCAAGTCTTCCAAAGAAACGTCTTCTGCAAAGGATACGTCAAAAGAGACAGGAAAAGAAGAGTCGTCAAAAGCTGGTAAGTCAGATGTGAAAGTGGACTCTGGTGTGAGCTATAATGGTTCTTACTATAGTGTCAAAGGGAAATATGGTGAGGTCATGATCGCCAACAAACATTATCCCTTGTCGCCTGACTTTAACCCAGGTGAAGATCCTGAAGCTGTTTCAGCCCTTCATGAATTGATCGCAGCCATGCAGGCAGAAGGATATCCAATCAGTGACCAATATAGTGGTTTTCGTAGCTACGACACCCAAGTTGGTCTCTATCAAAACTATGTCAATCAAGATGGTCAGGAAGCCGCCGATCGTTATTCTGCAAGACCGGGTTATAGTGAACACCAGACAGGTTTGACCTTTGATTTGATCGATACCAGTGGTAATCTGGTGACAGAACCTGGACCAAGTAAGTGGTTGCTCAAGAACGCCGCTAAATATGGCTTTGTGGTTCGTTACCAAGAAGGAAAAGAAAAAGTGACAGGCTACATGCCAGAAAGCTGGCATCTCCGCTATATCGGAAAAGAAGCACAAGATATCGCAGATTCAGGCTTGAGTCTGGAAGAATACTATGGCTTTACCGGTGGCGATTACGTTGATAAATAAGAAAAGGTTGGGATAGATATCCCAACCTTTTTATTGTATGTTTTTTAGAAACTCATCCAGCTCTTTTTGGTTCTTGAGAGAGATAAATTTTTCGGGGTAGGTGGAGTGGATGTTTTGATACCTTTCTCTGGCACTTTTTGTTCGTCCGTCCCAAAGGATCCAACGGATGAATTCCCAGTCAAAGCGTTCGGGGCAACCTGCCGCCATACTCTCACGGACCTGGCCTTTATAACGGCGGTATCGTTTCCAGGCTCTAAAGAGGCAGTTCCAACGAGAGAAGTTGAGAAAGATAATCTGGTCGGCTTGCTCCATTCTCTCCTCATAGCAGCACCAAGAGTAATTACCATCAATGACCCAGTCTTTATGATCGCTGAGAAACTGTCTCATCTCACCTTCCATCCAATCCCGGTCACTGTCTATCCAACCGGGTTGAAATTGAAGGGTGTCCATATGTAGCTTGGGAATGCAGTAGTGGCGGGCTAAGTTTTCAGCCAAAGTAGACTTTCCAGATCCAGAATAGCCGATAATAACAATTTTCATAAGCACCTCTCAAAAAATAGGCACAAAAAAAGCTCCGGAGAGCTTGATTTTTATGCTGTTCTTGATTAACCAAGTTTAGCTGCAAGACGTGCTTTATCACGGCTAGCTTTGTTCTTGTGGATCAAACCTTTAGTTTCTGCTTTATCGATAGCTGAGCTAGCAGCGCGGTAAAGTTCTTCAGATGGGTTTGCTTCAAAAGCTTTGATTGCAGTACGCATAGCTGATTTTTGAGCTGAGTTTTTTTCGTTTTGTTTAACGTTCAATTCAGCGCGTTTGATAGCTGATTTAATGTTTGCCAAGTTATTCACCTCCATTGATAATCTAACTATCTCATTATATATGAAAAGTTAAGATTTGACAAGCCTAAAATAGCTTTTCCTTAAAAAAGTACCGTTAACAGGCCATTTTATCTAACGTTTGAGATAAATTTCGTCGATTTCATGGTTGGTTGCTTTATGGAGAATCAGATCAGCCCGGTTTCTGGTTGGTTGGATGTAATGTTGCAAGTTGACTAAATTAATGGATTCCCAGACCTGATGGGCTATGCTTAAAACTTCTTCTAGGGGTTGCTCTGTAAATCGATAGTAGTAGTTATTGGGATCATTCTGAGCTAATGTAAGGAGTTTTTGGAAGCGATCGATATACCAAGATTCGATATCATCCACTGCAGCATCCACATAGATCGAAAAATCAAAGAAATCGGTCATATAGAGACTGTCATTTTGTGGATTTTGAAAGACATTGATCCCTTCGACAATGACAAAATCAGCTGGTAAAATGGTTTGCTTCTCATCTGGAACAATATCGTATATTTCGTGGGAATAGACAGGGATTTCTACGCTCTTGTTGTTTTTAATTTGATTGAGAAAATCAAGGAGCAATTCCATATCATAGCTTTCCGGAAATCCTTTTCGATTGAGGATCTCTTGTTCTTTTAAGATAGCATTTGGATAGAGAAAGCCATCCGTTGTCACCAATTCTACTGTCGAGCCTTCAAAGGTTCGTGACAGCAGGATTTGAAGGAGACGGCTAGTGGTGGATTTTCCAACCGCAACGCTCCCTGAAACCCCAATGATAAAGGGTTGGCGTTCACTCGTTTTTTGGAGAAAAATACCTTTTGAGAAGGCCAAATCTTCTTTGGAACGCTTGTAGATTCCAATCAGGTTTGTCAAAGGCAGGTAGACGTCACGTACATCCTGGAGGTTGATGCGGTCGTTAAAACTTTTAATAGAATTGAGCTCTGTTTGAGAGAGAGGTGGGGTGGTTTTGCGGTGCAAATTTTGCCACGTTTCCCGATTAATTTTTTCAAAATGTAGAAATTCTTTGTCCATATGTCACTCCTATTGTAGTCTTTAGTATACCAATTTTTAGAGGTCATGTAAACGATTTAAAAAAGGAGTGAATTATGATAAAATAACCTTATGAGTAAAATGTATTTCGATGTAAACCCAGATGCAGCCCATGATATTCATGATCTGGCTGTTGTTTTATTGGGGCAAAAGATGAATTTCTATACGGACGCCGGCGTCTTTAGTAAAAAAATGATTGACTATGGAAGTCAGGTGCTCTTATCAACCCTGGATTTTCAAGAAGGAGAAAGTGTCCTTGATGTTGGCTGTGGCTATGGACCAATCGGCCTCTCTCTCGCTAAAGCTCAGGGAGTTGCAGTGACCATGGTCGATGTCAATGAGCGGGCACTGGACTTGGCTAAGAAAAATGCCAGCCGAAATGGCGTGGAAGCTCAGATCTTTTCTTCGGATGTCTATGAAGCAGTAGAAGGGTTTTTTGACCATGTGATCAGTAATCCGCCGATCCGAGCTGGTAAGAAAGTGGTTCACCAAGTGATCACTGGTAGTTTTGAACATTTGAAACCAGGTGGAGATTTGACCATTGTCATTCAGAAAAAACAAGGAGCTCCGAGCGCTAAGGCCAAGATGGAAGAGACGTTTGGCAATTGTGAGACCGTAAAAAAAGACAAAGGCTATTATATTTTAAGAAGCGAGAAAGAATCATGAGAGCAGTAGATATCATTCAGAAAAAAAGAGATGGTCTTGCCTTAAACAAGGAAGAAATTGAATGGCTGATTGAGGGCTATGTGGCTGGAACGGTTCCAGATTACCAAATGTCCGCTTTTGCTATGGCTGTTTATTTTAAAGGGATGACGACAGAAGAAATCTCTCATATGACCATGAAGATGGTCCAAACGGGGCAACAGTTTGATCTGTCAGCTATTCCAGGGATCAAGGTGGACAAACACTCGACTGGTGGTGTCGGAGACAAGGTGACCTTGGTCTTGGTGCCTTTGGTTGCAAGTTTTGGTGTGCCGGTTGCTAAAATGAGCGGTCGTGGCTTAGGCCACACAGGTGGAACCATCGATAAGTTGGAATCCATTAAAGGATTCCAAATTGAGCGGACTCAAGAGGAATTTATCCAGCAGGTGCAGGAGATCGGCTTATCGGTTATTGGTCAATCTGATCAACTTGTGAAAGCAGATAAACTCTTGTATGCTCTTCGGGACGTGACGGCGACAGTGGATACCATTCCTTTGATTGCTAGCTCCGTCATGAGTAAGAAAATTGCTGCTGGAGCAGATGCCATCCTTCTCGATGTCACCGTTGGAGAAGGTGCCTTTATGAAGAATATTGAGGATGCTCGTCGCTTAGCCCGTACCATGGTGGATCTTGGAAATGCAGTGGGTCGGAAAACCATCGCTGTCATTACAGATCTGAGCCAACCTTTGGGAACTAGCATTGGCAATCGTTTAGAGATTTTGGAAGCCTTTGATATTCTGAAAGGACAGGGGCGCGCTGATGTGACAGAGTTTATTTGTGAATTAGCGCAAATCATGTTGAAATTGGCCAATGTAGATCAATCGATCGAGGCCATCCATGAACACTTGACCAATGGTCAAGCCTTAGCGAAGTTTGAAGAAATGGTCGCAGCTCAAGGTGGAGACTTAGAGGATTTGCATCGTCCCGTCAAAGTGTCTCAGGTCCTTGAAGTAACAGCGGACCAAGATGGCGTCATTGCTGCTTTACCTGCCATGGAGTTTGGCTTGTTTGCAATGCGATTGGGTGCTGGCCGTGCTGTCAAATCGGATCCCCTCGATTACGAAACAGGAATTGTGTTTGACAAAAAAGTGGGAGAGCGCGTCAAAAAAGGGGAACGCATTGCCCGTATTTTCATGAATGAAAAAAATTCACAAGAAGGCGTTACAGAATTCAAAAAAAATGTTAAAATACTAGAAAGGGCTGAAAGCGTTAAAGAAATTATTGAAATAATATCTTAAGCAGCTCAGGAGATTGTATGAAGTTAAATAAATATATCGATCACACTCTTTTAAAACCAGATGCGCAACAAGAACAGATCGAAAAGCTGATCGAAGAAGCCAAGGCTTATGATTTTGCGAGTGTCTGTGTGAACCCGACATGGGTGAATTTTGCGACTGAGGGTTTGCGCGATTCAGACGTTAAAGTTTGTACCGTCATTGGTTTTCCTTTAGGAGCAAATACACCATTTGTCAAAGCGTGTGAAACAAAAAATGCGATTCAAAACGGTGCCGATGAGATTGACATGGTCATTAATATCGGGGCTCTTAAGTCTAAGAATTTAGCACTAGTTGAGGAAGATATCCAAGCTGTAGTCGAAGCAAGCGGTGATAAGCTGGTCAAAGTCATCATTGAGACTTGTCTTTTAACAGATGATGAAAAGATCGTTGCTTGCCAAATTGCTAAGTCAGCTGGCGCAGACTTTGTGAAGACTTCAACTGGCTTTTCAACTGGAGGAGCAACGGTAGAAGATGTGGCCTTAATGCGTCAAACTGTTGGACCCGACATGGGTGTCAAAGCTTCTGGTGGTGCTCGCTCTTATGAAGATGCTCTTGCTTTTATCGAAGCTGGTGCGACCCGTATCGGGACTTCTTCTGGTGTAGCCATCATGGAAGGAAAGGTGGCTCATGGCGACTACTGAGTTGATTGACTTAGCAGTTGAAGTGAGTAAACAAGCCTATGTGCCTTACTCTCATTTCCCAATTGGAGCTGTACTGCTAACGAAGGATGGAGAAATCTATACAGGTGTCAATATCGAAAATGCCAGTTTTGGATTAACCAACTGTGGAGAACGGACAGCCATTTTTAAAGCTGTTTCTGAAGGAGCTCGCGATTTCAAAGAGCTTATTATCTACGGGCAAACAGAAAAGCCCATCTCTCCATGTGGTGCTTGTCGCCAGGTCATGGCTGAATTTTTTGAACCAGACCTTCCTGTAACCTTAGTATCTAAAGATAAATCGACGGTCGTGATGACGGTCAAGGAATTACTTCCATATTCCTTTACAGACCTGACTTAATAGGTCTGTGAGGCGGTCTTTTGACCCTTTCAATACTTCGCAACAATGTTGCACAATAATTTAGGAGGTTCAGTAATGAACAAGAAACAATGGCTAGGCCTTGGTCTAGTAACTGTCGCTGCTATCGGACTTGCAGCATGTGGAAATCGTGCGTCTAAAAAAGATAGCGCAAACTCAGAATCTAAAACAGATTTGAAAGCTGCTATCATTACCGATACTGGTGGTGTGGATGACAAATCATTCAACCAATCTGCTTGGGAAGGTTTGCAAGCTTGGGGTAAAGAAAACGGTCTTTCTAAAGGGAACGGATTTGACTACTTCCAATCAACAGATGAATCTCAATATGCGACAAACCTTGATGAAGCTGTTTCTAACGACTACAAATTGATCTTTGGTGTTGGTTTTGCCTTGAGCGACTCTGTTAAAAAAGCTGCAAAAGACAACGAAGATGTGAACTATGTCATCATCGATGACCGTATTGAAGGACAAAAGAACGTAGCATCTGCTGTTTATGCCGATAACGAAGCTGGTTACCTTGCTGGTATTGCTGCTGCGAAAACTACAAAAACTAAACAAGTTGGTTTTGTAGGTGGTATGGAAAGTGAAGTTATCACTCGTTTCCGCGCTGGATTTGAAGCTGGTGTTAAATCTGTTGACCCATCTATCAAAGTTCAAGTAGACTACGCTGGTTCATTCGGTGACTCTGCGAAAGGTAAAACAATTGCCGCTGCACAATACGCTGCAGGTGCAGACGTTATCTACCAAGTAGCTGGTGGTACTGGTGCAGGTGTCTTCTCTGAAGCTAAAGACTTGAACGAGAAGAAAAATGAAGACGAAAAAGTTTGGGTTCTTGGTGTTGACCGTGACCAAAAAGCTGAAGGTGAATACACTTCTAAAGATGGTAAAAAATCTAACTTTGTATTGGCTTCAAGCTTGAAGAAAGTCGGAGAATCTGTAAAAGACTTGGCTAAGAAAACTGCTGACGGTAAATTCCCTGGCGGTAAAGTGATTACTTATAGCTTGAAAGATGGTGGAGTTGATTTGACAACTGACAACCTTTCTGCAGATGCTAAAAAAGCTGTAGAAGACGCTAAAGCTAAAATCCTTGACGGGTCTCTTAAAGTTCCTGAAAAATAATATTTGATTGGATCGGCCCGACCTTCAAGGGCCGTTCCTTTTAATAAATTGAGACATTTTTGTCTCAGTAAAATCTATTAGCAACCCTAGTAGATTTTATTGAAATAAAAATAGATTTGAAAGGAAACACCCCATGACACATGAATATGTCATCGAAATGCGTGAGATTACCAAAAAATTTGGTGACTTTGTAGCAAATGACAAGATTAATCTTCAGTTGCGCAAAGGTGAAATCCATGCACTTCTTGGAGAAAATGGTGCAGGGAAATCTACCCTGATGAATATGCTGGCTGGTTTGTTGGAACCAACTAGCGGAGACATCGTGGTAAATGGAAAAACTGTTAACTTAGACTCACCTTCAAAAGCAGCCTCTTTAGGAATTGGAATGGTGCACCAACACTTTATGTTGGTTGAAGCCTTCACTGTTGCTGAAAATATTATCCTTGGGTCTGAAACCACTAAACATGGTATTTTGGATCTTAAGAAAGCCAGTCAAGATATCCTTGATTTGTCTAAAAAATATGGCTTAGCAGTGGATCCAAATGCTAAAGTTGAGGATATTTCCGTCGGTGCGCAGCAACGTGTGGAAATTTTAAAGACGCTTTATCGTGGAGCCGACATCCTAATCTTCGATGAACCAACTGCGGTGTTGACACCAGCTGAAATCGAAGAATTGATGACAATCATGAAGAACTTGGCAAATGAAGGAAAATCCATTATCTTGATTACGCACAAGTTGGATGAAATTCGTGCTGTTTCAGACCGGGTAACGGTTATCCGTCGTGGGAAATCAATTGAGACAGTCGAGATTGGTGGAGCTACCAACCAAGACTTGGCCGAAATGATGGTCGGTCGTTCTGTTTCCTTTAAAACGGAGAAAGGTCCTTCTCAACCGAAAGAAGTCGTCTTGTCGATCGAAAACTTGGTTGTAAACGAAAACCGGGGTGTCCCAGCTGTTAAGAAACTTTCACTGGAACTTCGTGCTGGTGAGGTCGTCGGGATTGCAGGGATTGACGGAAATGGTCAGTCTGAGTTGATCCAAGCCATTACAGGACTACGGAAGGTAAAATCCGGTTCAATCAAGATTAAAGGCAAGGAAGTTGTAGGACTTCGCCCACGTCAAATCACAGAAATGAAGGTAGGGCACGTCCCTGAAGACCGTCATCGTGATGGATTAGTCCTTGATATGATGATCTCTGAAAACATTGCCCTTCAAACCTACTATAAAGAACCTCTTAGCAAGAATGGTATTTTGAATTATCCAAATATTACCTCTTATGCCAAGAAGTTGATGGAAGAGTTTGACGTTCGTGCAGCCAGTGAAGTGGTACCTGCTAAGGCTCTCTCTGGAGGGAACCAGCAAAAAGCTATTATCGCTCGCGAAATCGATCGCGATCCAGATCTCTTAATCGTCAGCCAGCCAACTCGTGGATTGGACGTTGGAGCGATTGAATATATCCACAAACGTTTGATCCAAGAACGGGATAATGGAAAAGCCGTTCTGGTTGTCAGCTTTGAATTAGATGAAATTTTGAATGTTTCTGACCGTATTGCGGTTATTCATGATGGGAAGATCCAAGGGATCGTAACCCCTGAAACAACGAATAAGCAAGAACTTGGAATCCTCATGGCAGGAGGCCAAGTAAAGGAGGGAGCATCAAATGAATAAGAATTTAAAACAAATTGCCGTTCCATTGGTGTCTGTCCTTTTAGGATTGGTCTTGGGTGCCATTATTATGTGGGCCTTCAGCTATGATGCCCTTTGGGGATATGAATTGCTGTTTAAAAAAGCCTTTGGTTCGATTAAGAGTTGGGGAAATATTTCCCGTGCCATGGGGCCACTGATTTTGGTTGCTCTTGGATTTTCAGTAGCTAGCCGGGCCGGCTTCTTTAACGTTGGACTTCCTGGTCAGGCTTTTGCAGGATGGATCATGGCGACTTGGTTTGCCCTCTCCTTCCCAAATATGCCTCGCTTACTGATGATTCCGATGACCGTTTTGATTGCGGCTATTGCAGGTGGATTTATTGGAGCGATTCCTGGTTTCCTTCGTGCCTATCTCGGAACCAGTGAGGTCATTATCACCATTATGATGAACTACATTGTTCTCTATGGTGGGAATGCCTTGATTCATAGCTTCCCAGCTTCCTTGATGAAAAACAAGGACTCAACCATTGATGTGGGAGCCAACGCTGTCTACCAAACGGAGTGGTTGCGTAATTTGACAGACAAATCACAAATGAACATCGGGATCTTCTTTGCCATCATCGCAGTGGTGGTCATCTGGTTCTTGATGAAGAAAACAACACTTGGTTTTGAAATCCGTGCCGTTGGTCTCAATGCGAATGCGGCAGAATACGCTGGGATGTCTGCAAAACGGACCATTATCCTTTCTATGATCATTTCTGGTGCTCTTGCTGGTATCGGTGGGGTAGCAGAAGGTCTGGGGATTTACTCAAATGTCTACGTTCAAACCAGCTCGATGAGTGTTGGATTTAACGGAATGGCCGTAGCCCTTCTTGCGATGAATTCACCAATTGGTATTCCATTTGCTGCCTTCTTGTTTGGTGCACTTCAAATTGGGGGAGTTGGTATGAAACCAGCTGCAATCCCTGAAGAAGTCGTTCAAATTGTGACAGCATCTATTATCTTCTTCGTATGTGCCCACTACATTATTGAAAAGATGATCTCGATGCGTTCAGCTAAAAAAGGAGGAGCAAACTAATGAGTATTGTAACGATTTTAAGTATTCTTGTTTCCTCTATGATTGTGTATGCAGCGCCGCTGATCTTCACAAGTATCGGAGGAGCATACTCAGAACACGCTGGGGTTGTTAACGTTGGTCTGGAAGGAATCATGGTTATGGGAGCCTTCTCAGGTATTATCTTTAACTTGACTTTTGAGCCTACGTTAGGAAGTTTAACACCATGGTTGTCCTTGATCGTTGCTGCAGGGATTGGAGTACTCTTCTCCTTGATCCACGCGGTGGCAACCATTCATTTCCGTGCTGACCATATCGTCTCAGGTACGGTATTGAACTTGATGGCACCACCATTGGCGGTCTTCCTTGTCAAAGCAATGTACAACAAGGGGCAAACTGATAATATCAAAGTTGCCTTTGGAAAAACATCGATTCCGGTCTTATCTAAAATTCCGGTCATTGGAGATATTTTCTTCAACAATGCCAGCATCATTGGTTGGGTTGCGATTCTCTTTTCATTCTTTGCTTGGTTTATCATGTTCAAGACGAAATTTGGATTGCGTCTTCGTTCAGTTGGTGAACACCCACAAGCAGCAGATACATTGGGAATCAATGTATATAGAATGCGATACTTAGGAGTGATGATCTCTGGTGCCCTAGCAGGAATCGGAGGAGCCATTTACGCTCAGTCAGTTTCTGTTAACTTCGCGGTGACGACTATTGTAGGTCCTGGATTTATCGCCCTTGCGGCTATGATTTTCGGGAAATGGAACCCAATCGGGGCCATGCTTGCTAGTCTCTTCTTTGGAGCTTCTCAAAGTTTGGCTGTTATCGGGAATCAATTGCCTTTGCTTAAAGGGATCCCATCCATCTACTTGCAAATTGCGCCTTACGTTTTGACCATGGTTGTCTTGGCAGCCTTCTTTGGACAAGCAGTTGCGCCAAAAGCAGATGGTGTTAACTATATTAAATCGAAATAATGCACAGAGAGAGGTTGGGACAAAAGTCCTAGCCTCTCAATTGTTTTTGGATTGTCGAGTAAGACGCAGTGGTTGAGTGGGCTCTACTACGCTGATTTCATCAGCTTTTACAGCCCTACTCAACTGTGCGGAGGTGGGACGACGAAATCGAATTCTAACGAATTACCGATTTCTGTCCCACGCTCTCTTTTGCTTTCTAAAGGCCCCTCTTAGTCGCAATTTCTTTAGATTTAGGGTACAATAAGAATACAACTTTTCACGTATTGGAGGAGCAGATGTTTAAGTGGATGAGACGCCTAATTGGCATGGTGATCGTTTTATTTATGTTATTAGTGATCTTGTTGGTTCCTGGATCTATCCCTGAAGGGGAGCAACTGAGAAATGTGCAGGCAGGGAGTTCTTTGATTGAGTTGGCTCAAAATGCTGTTTCAAACGCCTCTGTGAGCACGGAAGGGCTCTCAACTGAGCTAAGTCTCAATTCAGTGCAATTGAGTCAGGTCGTAAAAACAAGTGCTGGATCCGCCCTTGACAATTCTGACTATCAAAAGATGGCATTAGGAATGGATGGCAATGACCTTCATGTCAAAGTTCCTGTATCATTAGGGCCAATCGATAGCTATCTAGATTTAACCATGACCGGTCAAGTTGAAAACAATGTCATGAATTTGACCGTGACCGGTGCTAAATTAGGGAAAATGCCCATTCCAAAATTCTTGGTTCTCAACTATTTGAAGGATCAATCCAATCAAAATGGAGGCGGCTTCACAGTGAATGGTGATCAAATCACCCTTGATATCCCTCAAGCAGGCTATAGCATCTCAAAAGCGAGAGTGGAAAATGGCAATGCTAAGGTAACCGTTAGTATATCCTTGTTTTAAGTCTTTGTAATTGGAGTTGTCATGCTTGTCTTTGAATTTTGTGCAGAGAATTTAACTTATATTGATAAGGCGATTGCTGCTGGGGCAGGTCGCATTGAACTGTGCGATAACCTGGCAGTAGGAGGGACCACACCTAGTATAGGTGTGATCAATGAAGCAATCAAACTGACAAGAGAGAAGTCCGTGGATCTATGTGTCATTATCCGACCCCGAGGTGGCGATTTTGTCTATACTGATCTGGAAGTCGAAGCTATGCTGACGGATATTCGTGCTGCGAAAGAAATAGGGGTTACTTGTTTTGTGCTGGGAGCGCTGACGAGCGATCGAAAGTTGGACCAGAGGATCATGCAGCTTTTACTAGCAGCCTGTGGAGAGGCAGAGGTTGTCTTTCATATGGCCTTTGATGAGTTAGCTCATACAGATCAGCTAGAAGCGATTGAGTGGCTTTCTGATCAGGGTGTAGCCCGCATTTTAACACGAGCCGGAAGTCCAGGTGACCCACTAGAGCAACGTTTTGCCCACTATCATCGTTTATTAGATGCGGCTAAGGGAAAGATTCAGATCCTGCCAGGTGGAGGTTTGACCCTTGACAATCGTCAGCTCTTTTTGGAGCAATTGGGCGTTTGTCAACTGCATGGCACGCGCATCGTGTTTTAAAAAAGAAACGATCACTGCTTGAAGTAGTTTTGAAGATCCGTTATCAAGGTTGGGGACGTTGTTTCCAGCCTCTTCTAGTGTAAAAATGAATAAGGGAGAGGAAATGTTTTTAGAGCATTATTTTGACCGGTACACCTTTCAGCCAGAAAAGGGATTGGCTTACGGATTTGAGAAGAAAGGGGCAGGCTATGAGTACCAGTGTCCCGTCTTATCGGACACTTTTCTCTTAAATGTCCAGGTCTGCGACCGGAAGATTTCTTTTCAGGTCTATGATCAGGATACAGGGGACGAGTATATCCAGATCCATCTGGAACAGCTACAAGGAAATTTCGTTGGCCAAGTCAGAGAAGCTTGTCAGGAAAGTCTTGCAAGTATCCGCCAAGCTTGTTTTGAGGTAGAAGAATTTCTCTATCCTCAAGCCAAGCGTCTCATGGCCTATATCTCCCTGCACTATCAGGGAACGATTGAGTATTTGTGGGAAAGATCTCCGGAATCCGGCGCTATTCGCCACCGAGACACCCTCAAGTGGTATGGTGTCTTTATGACCATTGATTGGAAAAAACTGGATGCTGGCAAGTCTGGGAAAATAGAAGTTTTGAATGTTAAGTCTGATCAAGTAGCCCATTTCATCCAGCAGAAAGGGATTTATCCAGCTTTTCATATGAATAAAAAATATTGGGTGAGTATCCCCTTAGATGGAACAATTGCTGATGAGGACTTGTTTGCTCTGGTGGATAGTAGCTGGCAACTCACCAAAAAGGGGAAATAAGATGAATCTGTTGAGGAAATTATCTTGGTTTTTTAATTTAGAGAAGAAGCGATACTTGATCGGGATAGGGTCCTTGATCTTGGTTAGTTTTTTAAACCTCATTCCTCCAAGAATCATGGGACTTGTGATCGATTTGATCGATAAAAGAAGGCTGACACTGGGGCAGTTAGTTGTGGATATCGCCCTTTTGGTCCTCGCAGCTCTAGCCATGTATGGTCTTCGTTTTGTCTGGAGACGCTATATTTTTGGGACGGCTAATAAGTTGGCTCGGATCTTGCGTTACCGTTTGTTTAAGCAATTTACGCTCATGTCTCCGTCTTTTTATCAGCGTTATCGGACAGGGAATCTCATGGCCCATGCTACTAATGATATCAATGCGGTAACCATGTTTGCTGGTGGCGGCGTTATGTCTGCAGTGGATGCTTCCGTGACGGCCTTGGTGACTCTAGTCAGCATGTTTTTCATGATTGATTGGCGCTTAACCCTCTTGGCTATTTTGCCCCTACCGGTTATGGTGGTAGTGACTTCAGCTATTGGCCGCAAAAACCACAAAGCCTTCAAAGAGGCCCAAGAAGGCTTCTCAGAGCTGAACAACTTTGTTCAGGAATCAGTATCAGGAGTCAAGGTGACCAAATCCTTTGGCTTTCAGGCAGATGAGATTCAGGCTTTTGAAAAAACCAATCAAATGGTCTTTCGAAAAAATATGACTTCCGCCGGTTACAATGCTTTGTTTGATCCGACCACTCTTCTTTTTGTAGGTCTCTCCTATGTTTTGACGCTCTACTTCGGGGGGCTATTTGTTCAGGAAGGGAGCCTGACGGTTGGACAAATTGTAACCTTTATTACCTATCTCAATATGCTCGTCTGGCCCCTTCAAGCCATGGGCTTCTTGTTTAATATTAGTCAGCGGGCTAGCGTCTCCTATGATCGGATTGAGACACTTTTAGCAGAAACACCGGATATTCAAGATCCGAGTCAACCAGTCAGAGAAATCCAAAACGGCGATCTGGAATATGACATTGAAGAATTCGCCTATGAGAAAGAGCCTGTCCTTGAAAAGGTTGCCTTTCATTTAGAAAAAGGGCAAACCCTTGGAATTGTAGGACCAACTGGATCTGGAAAGACCACCTTGTTGCGTCTCTTGCTTAGAGAGCATGACTTGGAGCAGGGAGATATCTTGCTCAATGGAATCTCTATCAAAGACTATCGTTTAGAAGATCTTCGAAGCTTGATCGGCTACGTCCCTCAAGATCAGATCCTCTTTGCCATGACCATTCGCGAGAATGTCGCTTTTTCAGATCCACGGATCCAGGAAGAAGAGGTGATAAAGGCTCTGAGAACTTGTGGGGTCTATGAGGATATTCTGGCCATGCCAGACCAGATGGAGACAGTGCTGGGAGAGAGAGGAGTCTCTCTTTCTGGCGGGCAAAAGCAACGAATTGCCATGAGTCGTGCTTTGGTCATGAATCCTGAGATCTTGATTCTGGATGATTCCTTGTCTGCAGTAGATGCTAAAACGGAGCACCAAATCATTGAAAATATGAAGCAGGAACGCAAGGGGAAAACAACGATTATAACAGCCCACCGCCTATCAGCGATCGTTCATGCGGATTTGATTCTAGTAATGGAGAATGGACAGATCAAGGAGCGAGGAAATCACGAGGAATTAATGGCTCAAAAAGGTTGGTACTATGAAACCTACCAAGCCCAACAATTATCAGAAGAAATGGAGGGAAAGCTGAATGAAAACATCTGAAGCTCATGTTATGAAGCGGCTCTTGACTTACATGTGGTGTTATAAATGGTTAACAGCCCTAGCCTTAGCCTTTACCTTTCTAACTAGTCTGTTATTGACGGCGATCCCTCTTGCAGCTCGCTGGTATATTGACCACCTAGTGGATCCAACAGAAGCAGGCTCACCAGTTCTGACAGCTTTTCAGTTTTTGATTCTCTACTATGGGTTATTCATTGGGCGCGTGCTGGCAACTTATCTGAGTCAGTTAACCTTTGCGCGTGTATCCAATTCTATCGTAAGAGACATTCGTCTAGATATTTTCCAAAATCTTCAAAGGCTGGGTATGTCCTTTTATGACCAGACAGCAGCAGGTTCGATTGTTTCTCGAGTGACCAATGATACCCAGGCAGTCGCAGATATGTTTTCTACGGTCTTTTCAAGCCTGGTTTCATCCTTTTTACTCTTTCTAGTCACCCTGGTAACCATGTTTAGCTTGGACTGGCATTTGACCATTTGGATCCTGCCTTTTCTTCCCATCATTTGGTTTTCCATCCGTCTCTATCGCAAGTTATCCAATCGCTTGGTCAAGATGACCCGACAAAAATTATCAGATATCAATGTGAAATTATCGGAATCCATTGAAGGAATGCGGATCGTGCAGGCCTTTCGTCAAGAAAAGCGCTTGACGGATGAATTCGAACAGATTAATGGGGAACATTTGGACTATGCCAACCGATCTGTAGATGTCAATTCCCTCTTTTTGAGGCCAGCTATGACCCTGTTACAGGTCCTGGCTTATGCGGTTATTCTAACCTTTTTCGGCTTAAATTGGCGTAACTCTGGCTTTACAGCCGGTCTTATCTATGCCTTTATCCAGTATGTTAGCCAGCTTTTCCAACCCTTGATTGATGTTACGCAGAACTTTGCTACCTTGCAGACCTCAACCATTTCTGCAGGTCGTGTCTTTGAAATGATGGATCGAGACGACTATGAGCCCAAGCAAGCTGGTAGCCTGAAAGAAATTGAGCGGGGGGATATTCGTTTTGAGCATGTATCTTTTTCTTATGATGGCAAACGGGATGTCCTAAAAGAGATCTCCTTTGAGGTCAAAAACGGACAAACCATCGCTTTTGTTGGCCATACTGGTTCTGGTAAATCCTCTATTATCAATCTCTTCATGCGCTTTTATGAATTTGATCGTGGCCAGATCTTGATTGATGGACAGGATATCAAGGACTACAGCCAGGAAGCCTTGCGCAAGTCCATTGGTCTAGTGTTGCAGGAACCCTTCCTCTATCATGGAACCATTGCTTCTAATATCCGAATGTATCATGAAGAACTGACAGATGAGGAAATCCGACAAGCAGCTGCATTTGTGGATGTAGCAGACTTTATTGAGAGTCTACCTGGTGGCTATGATCATCCGGTAACAGAGCGGGGTTCTACCTTATCGACTGGTCAGCGTCAGCTTCTGGCTTTTGCCCGGACCATTGCTGCCCAGCCTAAGATCCTCATTTTGGATGAGGCCACTGCCAATATCGACCAAGAGACGGAAGAGATGATCCAAAATTCTCTGAAGAAGATGCGCCAAGGGCGGACAACCATTGCCATTGCCCATCGCCTTTCTACCATCCAAGATGCCGATTGCATCTATGTTCTCGATAAAGGAAAAATCATCGAATCGGGCAATCACGATCAACTCATTGCTCTAGGAGGAACGTATAAGAAAATGTATGACCTCCAGGCCGGTATGATGAAATAAGGACAAACAAGGAGAGTGGGACAGAAATCGGTAATTCGTTAGAATTCGATTTCGTCGTCCCACCTCCGCACAGTTGAGTAGGGCTGTAAAAGCTGATGAAATCAGCGTAGTAGAGCCCACTCAACCACTGCGTCTTGCTCGACAATCCAAAAACAATTGAAAGGCTAGGACTTTTGTCCCAGCCTCTTGTTTTTCTATCTTGAAAGCTGTAAAATATAGAAAAGAACTGAAAAAGGGAGCATACACCATGTCAAACGATCTGATCCTGATGGGAGTTGTGATTGTCTTATTTGGACTCTATTTCACTCTTCAAGTTGAGCTCAATAAAGTCAGAAATCAATTCACCCACTATCTTCTAAAATCAGGTAGTATTTCTAAGGAACAAAGAGAGAAGTACCTCAAAGAACCAGAGATGGAAGCGATTCGCCTGATTCGTCTCGATTATCGAATCGGTCTTCAAAATGCCAAACTTCTTTATGAGCAATTAAAGAAATAAGAAAGACCCTCGTATAGTTTATACGAGGGTTTCTCTTTCAAAAAAAGTTGTAAGTTTTGGTAGAACATTGGCCACATCTGCAGATTTGATCTTAGCGAGTTGATAAGGACAAGAAGCGATGTAGGCTGCTTCAAAGAAATCAAGCGGGAGTCCACTGTGTTTTAAGGCAGCAAGGGATTGAACTTGGCTGAGTTCTAGAAGGATCCCATCGTGGGTCAGGGTCAGATGAGGGAGAAGAGAAGACTGATCCATCAAGGTCTTCAATCTTTCTTCTTCCTCTTTTTTTCTGGCTAGAAGTCGCTTTTTATTGGTCAGATACATACCGTTATCAATGTAGAGACTCAAGGCCTTTTGCATGATTAGATTGCTATCATAGTCCAGAATTGTCTTATAGGTCAAGACCGGCTTAAGAAGGTCTTGGGGAAGGATCATGGAAGTGATGCGAAGAGCAGAAAAGAGATTGGTCGAAAAAGATTTGATATAGATGACCCGGTCCTTTTGATCCAAATAATGAAAAGAAGGGGCATTGCTGCCATCAAGATCTCCAAGGTAGTCGTCCTCAACAAGGTAGACATCATATTGGTCAGCTAGTTGCAAGATCGCTTCTTTCTGCTTGGTCGAATAGCTATGACCGAGCGGATAGTGAAAACGGGGGATCGTGTAGAAGAATTTGATATGGCCACTTTTGAAAATCTCTTCAAGTTCCTCGAGATCAATCCCCGTTAAATTACGTTGAATGGTACGGTAGGAAAGTTGCTGCGAATCTAAGAGTTGATTCATCCGATGATAAGTCGGTTGCTCGATCAAGATCTGAGATTTTTTATTGGGAAAGTCAATCTGGCTGAGGATATTGAGCGCCTGCTGGGTACCAGCAGTCAAAACAATCTGATCTGCAGTCGTATAAATACCTTCTTCCTTTAATAAGCCTTGAATTGATTGGCGTACTTCGAGTAAGCCTGCTTGATCCGAAAAGTTATTAAAGAGATAATTCTCCCGTCCAATCAAGGTTTCATTGATACAGGTCCGGAAGTCCTCGAAAGCCTGGTTGCGGTCTTTCTCTAATTTTAGTGGAAGATCTTCATGTCGATTAGGTTCTTGCTCCAAAACATAGTAGCCACTTTGAGGCTTAGCATAGAGGAAGTGCTGGTAAGTCAAGTCCAGCAAGGCCCGTTGCACCGTGTCCTTACTACAAGAAAATTGACTGGCTAACTGACGAACAGAAGGAATTTTCTGTCCAGTTTCCAGTTCTCCATCTTGAATGGCTTTTTTTAGAACATGAATAATTTTTTGGTATTTGCTCGTCTTCATCCTGACTGTCCCCATACAGTTTTTTTCTATTGTACAGAAAAAATCACAAAAAAACCACTCATAAGAGTGGTGAGCGTATTACATAAAGTAAACGATGGCTAAATACTGAAGAGAAGAAGCTGCCAGGATGAAGAGGTGCCAAATCATGTGGAAGTATGGTTTTTTCTTAGCATAAAAGCCAGCTCCAACCGTGTAGCACAGGCCGCCCATGAGCATGAGCCCCCAGAAGATCGGATTGGTTTGGCTAACGATTTGGGGAATAATAAAGATGACCAACCAGCCCATGATCAAGTAAAGAGCGAGACTGAACTTTTCATTGACTTTTTTGGCAAAGATTTTGTAAAGAATACCAAAGATGGTGGTCCCCCATTGGATCAAGATAATGCTGTAGCCCATCCAGTTGTTCATCAAGGTAAGGACGACTGGTGTGTAACTACCTGCGATCGCAATGTAGATCATGGAATGGTCGATAATACGAAGCACATACTTTTGAGGTGAATCGTAAGACATAGCATGGTAGACGGTCGAAGACAGAAACATCAAAAAGAGACTGATCACAAAGATAGAAGTCCCAAAAGCACTGAGAAGACCGTGTTGCTCAAAGCTATAGACTGCTGAAATCGGAAGCAGGATCAACATGAGGAGGGCGCCAACAGCATGGGTTACGCTATTGGCGATCTCTTCTCCAAAGGATAATTTTTTACTTAGTTTCATGGTGTAATTCATCAGTTTCTTCCTCCGTTGTTGCTGGTTGAATATAAGAAAGGGTTTCAAGATAAAGTTGAACTGTCTGACAGGCAGAGCGAATGATGGGAGCGATCGGCTCTTTTTGCTCATTGAGATAAGCGACAAAGCTATTATAGAGAAGATCTGAACTCGCCTGGTCCTGCAAGAAATTTAAGGTAGAAGCGATCTCCTGAATAGAAAAGACCGTTTTTAAGGTTTTAATAGCGATCAAGCGAGCCACCTGTCTACGCTGGTATTTCTTCTTATCTGGTTTTTCGACATAGCCATGTTTTACGTAATTGTTGATCATGGCAGCCGTCAAGCCCTTGTCTGAAGAAGAGAGAACAGGTGCACAGGTTTTATTGACATAAAGTAGGACCTGATCGAGATAGAGGTCTAGCTCAGGCAGTTGCTCCCACGTTGGATAGGAAAAAGTGGACACTAAATCTTCACCTTTCTTTAATCTAGTTTTCATAACTAGATAATAACATTAATAAAAACTCCTGTCAAGAAAATTTGAAAAATATGGTACAATAGACCTATGAAACTATTAATTCCATCCGCCAAAGAACTGAACGAACAGGCTCGTATCGTCGAGCCCCAACCCTTGTCAGAGAAGACAAAAACCATCCTCCAAGCTTTGAAGGCATTCTCCCTAGAAGAATTAGCTTCCTTTTACGGTATCTCAGAGGAAAGAGCCCTAGTAGAAAAGGAAAGAATTGAGGCTCTGTTAGCTGGGAGTGCTAAAACCTATCCTGCTTTGGAACTGTTTGATGGCCTTATGTATCGTAGTATCGAGCGTCAAGACTTATCCGAAAAAGAGCAGGCTTATCTGCAAGAGCATTTGTTGATCACGACTGCTTTATACGGTGTACTACCTGCCTATGAAGGGATTGCTCCCCATCGCTTGGATTTTATGATGAAGCTAAAACCAGCTGGAAAATCTCTAAAGGCACTTTGGAAAGAGGACTATGATCAGGCAGTAGAGGGTGAAGAACAGATCTTATCTCTCTTGTCCTCTGAGTTTGAACAGGTCTTCTCAAAAGCTATTCGTGAGCGAATGATTCGGATCAAATTCATGGAGAATCGTGGTGGGACACTAAAGATTCACTCAACGATTTCAAAGAAAGCACGTGGGGCCATGGTGACAGCTATGATGAAGGAAGAAATCACCCACCTAGAAAATCTGAAATCATTAGAAGTAGCAGGTTTCTCTTATCGTGAGGACTTATCGCAAGAGAAAGAATGGGTCTTTGTGAAAGAATAAATAAAAATATTCCTGAGAAGCGTCAGGAATATTTTTTTGATCTGTTAGATAAAGAGAATGTACGATGAAAACTCCAAAATAGAGGATTTTGGAGTCAGAATCGTCTTGAGCAGTAGGCTTAGGCGATATGTTTGAATTTCTTCAAGAGTTCTGTCAACTCAGCTTGCTCGCCGCTATTAAAGACTTGCATCAAGCGTTGAATATTTTTGATATGATCTGGAAGAGCTTCTTCGATCTTTTTACGACCGGCATCTGTAATAGATACAAGATAAGCACGGCGGTCTTCTGGATCGGTTTCGCGTGTAATCCAACCATCACGGACCATATTGCGAATAACCACAGTCATATTTCCAGAGGTCGCAAGAATGCTATCAATCAGATCTTGAATGCGAAGATCGCCTTTGCTGTACAAGGTTTCAAGTACAGAGAATTGAGTTGGTGTCAACTGGTGCTTTTTAAAGATATGAGCCTCAGACGCACGGATCAATCGTTCTGCCTTGTGGAAGACGATCATGGTTTTTAAATCTACGTTTGCTTCTTTGAATAATCTCTTTAAATTTTCCATATCTATATTTTATCAATAAATAGTATTTCTGTCGTTTAATTTTATTTTCAAATTAGTTACAAAATTGTGACAAATTTATTAAACTATGAACAAATGATAGCAAAGGTGTTAATTTTACTTTGTTTATCAAACAATTTTATACTAAAACATTGTAACAGGTATGAAATATTAGTAACAATTCTTTCTTGAAAATCTATAGAATTCTAGGTGGCTTTGGTGTATAATGAGGGAGTGAAACAGAAAAATAATCTTTTTATCATATGGCAACATATAATAGGAATCTGTATCTTAGTGTTGACGGTCCTTTTTTCTTGGCTATTTCTTGCTGAAAAAACTTCAGATCGCTTGCAGGATCAAATGGCGCAAGCAAGAAAAATAGCTCTGTCTCACTCTTCGATTGCGACCATTGAGACGGAAAGTTTCTTTCATGGCAAAGAAGCGTATCTTTCCTTCATTGGCAAGGACCAAGAGGGGCAAGATCTAGCGGTTTTGGTGGCGCAGGCGGATGATGCAGTCTATACCTACCCTTTGAAAGAAGGAGTTAGTTCCAAAGAGGCAGCTTCCGTCGTCAAAGAAAAGAGTCAGGACACGATTGATCGTGTCACTTTTGGACGCTTTAAAGGCAAACCGATCTGGGAAGTCAAGGCTGGGAGCTCTTATTATGTGGTGGATTTCAAGACTGGGAAAGTCACCGGTGTTTTTTAAGATTTGAGGAGGAAATATGAAATTATCAAATCGTGTTTTGGAAATGGAAGAAAGTGTGACCTTGGCTGCAAATGCGCGTGCCAAAGCTTTGGCGGCAGAAGGTCGTGATATCTTAAGTTTGACCCTGGGTCAACCTGACTTTGCGACTCCAAAAAATATTCAAGAAGCAGCAGTCGCATCCATTGAGGATGGTCGCGCTAGCTTTTATACGGTCGCATCTGGACTTCCAGAATTGAAGGATGCCATTAGCGACTATATGAAAGAGTTTTATGGCTATGCAGTGAACCGAAATGAGGTTGTGGTCGGTACTGGTGCTAAGTTTATCCTCTATGCCTTCTTTACTTCTGTCATCAATCCAGGAGATGAAGTCATTATTCCAACCCCATGCTGGGTTTCTTATGTAGACCAGATTAAGATGGTAGAAGGCACACCTGTTACTTTCCAAACAACAGAAGAAAATCACTTCAAGGCAACGGTAGAGCAACTGGAAGCAGCACGGACAGACAAGACCAAGGTTGTCTTGCTGAATTCGCCATCCAATCCAACAGGGATGATCTACAGTAAAGAAGAACTCGAAGCAATCGGAAACTGGGCTGTCGAGCATGATATCTTGATTTTGGCAGACGATATCTATGGTCGATTGGTCTATAATGGCAACACCTTTACGCCAATTTCTAGCTTATCAGAAGCGATTCGCAAGCAAACTATCGTGATTAACGGAGTTTCTAAAACCTATGCTATGACTGGTTGGCGGGTTGGTTTTGCTGTAGGAGATCCTGAGATTATCGGAGCTATGGCCAAGGTGATCAGCCAAACAACTTCCAACTTAACGACCGTTTCCCAATATGCCGCAATCGAAGCCCTCACAGGAGATCAATCTTCTATTGAGATCATGCGCCAAGCTTTTGAAGAGCGCTTGAATACTATTTATCCTTTGTTGAATGAAGTACCTGGTTTTGAAGCCATCAAACCTCAAGGAGCCTTCTATCTTTTCCCAAATGTCAAGAAGGCCATGGAGATGAAGGGGTATACAGATGTGACGGAATTTACTACAGCAATTTTAGAAGAAGCAGAGGTTGCTTTAGTAACGGGAGCTGGCTTTGGTGCCCCTGAAAATGTTCGCTTGTCTTATGCGACAGATTTGGATACCCTGAAAGAAGCTGTTCGCCGCCTCAAGGCCTTTATGGAAAAATAAAAATACAAGATCCTTAGTAATGAGCTGAGGATCTTTTTCTTTAAAAAAAATCTGGTTTTCACAGGTAGAGCCTAGCACTGAAAGCCTTTTTATGATACAATTAAGAAGATAATGTCTTCGGACAAGTTTAACGAGAAAAGGAAGATGAATGATGACAAAACGGATTACTATCATCGAAGTAAAAGACTATGTTGGTCAAGAAGTGACCATTGGTGCTTGGGTGGCCAACAAATCAGGTAAAGGAAAAATTGCTTTTTTGCAATTGCGTGACGGGACTGCCTTTTTCCAAGGTGTAGCTTTCAAACCAAACTTTATCGAAAAATTCGGCGAAGAAGTGGGGCTTGAAAAATTTGACACCATCAAACGCTTGAGCCAAGAAACATCAGTGTTTGTGACTGGTATTGTCAAAGAAGACGAGCGTTCTAAATTTGGTTACGAGTTGGATATTACAGACATCGAAGTCATTGGTGAATCACAAGACTACCCAATCACTCCAAAAGAACACGGAACAGACTTCTTGATGGACAACCGCCACTTGTGGTTGCGTTCACGCAAACAAGTCGCTGTCATGCAAATCCGTAATGCCATTATCTATGCAACTTATGAGTTCTTTGATAAGAATGGCTTCATAAAATTTGACAGCCCAATTCTTTCAGGAAATGCGGCGGAAGATTCAACTGAATTGTTTGAAACAGATTACTTCGGTACTCCAGCTTACTTGAGCCAATCCGGTCAGCTTTATCTGGAAGCAGGTGCTATGGCCCTTGGTCGCGTCTTTGACTTTGGTCCGGTATTCCGTGCTGAAAAATCAAAAACTCGTCGTCACTTGACTGAGTTCTGGATGATGGATGCGGAGTACTCTTACTTGACACACGATGAGTCACTTGATTTGCAAGAAGCTTATGTAAAAGCCCTTCTTCAAGGTGTTTTGGATCGTGCTCCTCAAGCCTTGGAAACATTGGAGCGTGATACTGAGCTCTTGAAACGCTATATTGCGGAACCATTCAAACGGATCACTTATGATGAAGCCATTGATCTCTTGCAAGAGCATGAAAATGATGAAGATGCGGATTATGAGCATTTGGAACATGGAGATGACTTCGGTTCACCACATGAAACATGGATTTCAAATCACTTTGGTCTACCAACCTTTGTGATCAACTACCCATCAGATATCAAGGCCTTCTACATGAAGCCAGTTCCTGGGAACCCAGATCGCGTGCTTTGTGCAGACTTGCTCGCACCAGAAGGCTACGGAGAAATCATCGGTGGATCTATGCGTGAGGAAGACTACGACGCCCTTGTTGCGAAGATGGAATCTCTTGGCATGGATCGTACAGAGTATGAATTCTACCTTGACCTTCGTAAATACGGTACAGTTCCACACGGTGGATTTGGTATTGGGATTGAACGGATGGTCACTTTCGCGGCTGGTACAAAACACATTCGTGAAGCCATTCCGTTCCCACGTATGTTGCATCGTATCAAACCTTAATAGACGTAAAAACGCCATTAGGCGTTTTTCACTTTTATCTGCTTCAAAAAACTATGAAAGGAATTTCAATGCTGAAAAAAGACATCATCGATGGGAAAGAATACGAAGAAGGCCAAGGATCTTTGATTGCGGATCTAGACCATTCCATTCAACAGATGCTCAAGTCATCCTACCCGGAAAGTCAAATGGATGATTTTATCACCTATAAAAATTTGAGCCAATATTGTATGGATTATCTAGGTCAGATTATTGATCGTGCCAATGATAAAAATGATGCGATTAAACAGCAGGTAACAGCTGTCATGCCCGAAAGCGAGCGTCCCTTTAACGTTGAAGACCGCTTGACAGCCAGCTATACCTTCGGTCAGCGTGTGGCGGATTCGGTTGCGCGCTTCGGTGGTTCTTGGACCTTTATTATTAGCTTCATCATGATGATGGCTATCTGGATGTTGATCAATGTCTTGCATCCCTTTGGCTGGAATTTTGACCCTTATCCTTTCATCTTGCTGAATCTAGCACTTTCTACGATTGCGGCGATTCAAGCTCCTTTGATCATGATGAGCCAAAACAGGGCAGCAGATTATGATCGCCTGCAAGCGCGAAATGACTTTAACGTCAATATGGAGTCTGAACGGGAAATTCGCTTACTGCATACGAAAATTGACCATATGGTGCAACAAGACCAGACGGATTTACTGGAAATTCAAAAGTTGCAAACCGAATTGTTGGTATCCTTGTCTAATCAAGTGACCCAATTGCGTCAAGAACTGAATCAAGAAAGAATGAAAGAGGTGGAGAAAATGTAGGCAACTCTAAGTAAGTCTTTTAGAAACACTCATATAATCTATTGAAAGAGGAAAAACAATGTTTAAAAGAACTTACAAACGCAATATTTCACTCCTAGCAGGTTTGGAATTTACATCTTATTTTGGAATCACCAGTTTTTGGATTCTCTTTTTTATTCAAAATGGTCTTTCTTTGCTTCAGATTGGTTTATTAGAGAGTATCTTTCATGGGACGAGCCTTTTATGTGAGATCCCATCTGGTATGTTGGCCGATCGCTTTAGCTACAAGACCAATCTCTATTTGGCTCGCTTGTCCAGTATTGGATCTTCTATCTTGATTTTATTTGGTCAGGGGAATTTTTGGATCTATGCCATTGCTATGATAATCAATGCTTGGTCTTATAATTTTGACTCGGGGACCAGTACGGCTTTCTTATTTGATTCAGCGGTGGAAGCGGGCCAAAAGGACCGTTATCTTCAGATTTCTAGCTTTTTGTCTGGTGTGGCCGAAGTCACCCGAACTTTAGGAACAGTGGTGGCAGGCTTCTTTATTCACGGAGCATTGGCTTGGACCTATTATATTGCTATCGGGCTATCCTTGATTTCTATTCTTTTGATTTTTCTCATGAAGGAGCCAGAGAGCAAGAGTGATGAACGATGTCACTTGACCTTAAAGCGGATATTGGAGGTAGTGAAACAAGAATGGCAGGATAAACCAGTCTTGTTTTACTGGATGCTCACCTATCAGTTGGTAGGGACCATCATGTGTATGTTTTATTATTACTACCAACAGAAAATCAGCGACTTGGCTAGTTGGCAAGTTTCGCTCATCATGTTAATTGGTAGTGGATTCAATCTCCTGGCGGTTTATTTGGCTAGTCAAATCGGGAAAAAATGGAATAGTAATCAAGTCTTTCCGATTCTGGTTGCACTGACAGGGTTGACCTTGCTTTTGGTAGGTTTAAAGACTCCATTTGCCTATCTGAGTGTCTATCTCTTGACCAATGTCCTTTATGCCGTTTATCAACCCATCTACTACAATGATTTACAAGCTTATCTGCCTTCCAGTGTGCGAGCAACCATGCTGAGTATCAATTCCATGATGTTTAGTCTATCTATGATTGTCATTTTCCCACTGACTGGTTGGTTGATCGATACTTGTGGATTTGTAGCAGTCTTTCTTGTGCTGGGCCTTATAACATTCCTATCTTTCCCTCTCTTACTGATTGGTTTAGGGAGAATGGGCAAGACCTTAAGCGATGTGACAAAGACTGAATAAAACTTATAGGGTTCTTGAGTCTAACAAGATTTAAATAGCAGAAAAACTGAACAATCCTTCTATGCTATGTAGGAATAGTAAGATTGAAGACAAAGTCATCTTAGAAACTTTCCTTAGGCGAGGACGGACGTCAGCGAACTTCTATGAAGTTCCATGACTAATTATTGAGCCTAAGGTCTCAATAATTCCGAGTGCTAGAAACAATAGTGTTTCTAGCACTTTTCTCACAGCGGAAAGTTTCAGTAGATGATTGAATAGCTCTAACAAATAAAATTATTTTATCTTTATAGAAGTTAATTAATTTGTATAAAAGAGCAGTTTGTCTACGTTCTCATACTCTCTGCTTGGCAGGGAGAGTTTTTTTGTCAGTTATAATTGTGGTAAAATAGGTATATCCTATTTAAAAAGAATCGAGTTGTATGAAATCATTATTGAAGTATTTTAAGGGCTATCTATGGGAAACTTTTCTAGGGCCCGTGTTTAAGCTTTTAGAAGCTATTTTTGAATTGTGTGTCCCCTTAATCATCGCCCACTTAGTCGATCAGGTCATTCCGAAAAAGGAAACGAGCGCAGTGGTGATGACGGTCGGTGTTTTGTTTTTATTTGCGAGCTTTGGTGTCGTCGTAGCTATTACGGCCCAGTATTTTTCTTCTAAAGCAGCTGTCGGCTTTACCCGCGAGATGACCAAGGATTTGTATGAGAAGATCTTATCACTTCCAAAGGACAAGCGCGATAGGATCGGGACTTCTAGTTTGGTAACCCGTCTCACTTCTGATACCTATCAAATTCAGGTTGGGATCAACCAATTCTTGCGCCTCTTTTTGAGAGCACCGATTATTGTCTTTGGTTCTATCATCATGGCTTTCACCATCAGTCCTAAACTAACCCTTTGGTTCTTGGGGATGGTGGCGATTTTAACCTTGATTATTGTGATCATGTCTCGGATTGTCAATCCTCTTTTTGCCAAGATCCGGAAAATCACAGACCGAATGGTCACAGTGACGCGTCAGCAATTTCAAGGGATGCGGGTGATTCGGGCCTTTGGACAACAGTCTAGTGAATTAGAGGACTTTAGAGAGGTCAATCAGGACTACAAGATCTGGCAAATTCGCGCTGGTATCTGGTCTAGTTTGGTCAGTCCCTTGACCTTCCTTGTGGTCAATACGACCTTGGTTTGTGTCATTTGGCAAGGACAATTGAATATCTCTGCTGGTCTTTTAACCCAAGGGATGTTGGTCGCTTTGGTCAATTATTTATTACAAATTTTAACAGAATTGATCAAACTCGCGATGCTGGTCACGTCTTTAAATGTCAGCTATATTTCAGCCAAGCGTGTGCAAGAGATTTTCGATTTGAAGGAAGAAGACCTCTTGGAAGCTTTGCCAGTAGAAACTGCAAGAGAGCAAGAAGCGATTAGCGCCCAGAAAGTTTTTTTCACTTATCCAACGGCTTCAAGCCCAGCCTTAGAAGATATTTCCTTTGATCTGGATCATGGACAGATGTTGGGAATTATCGGTGGTACAGGATCTGGGAAGTCCACCCTGGTTCAGTTATTGAGTCATTTGTATGCCGTGAGTCAGGGAAAATTAGCCCTCTTTCATCAAGGTCACTCTCCTAAAACTCTTAAGGAGTGGCGGGAGTGGGTAGCTCTTGTCCCACAGAAGGCAGAGCTCTTTAGAGGGACTATCCGCTCGAATCTCTTACTAGGGATGGAAGAAAATCTATCGGATAATGATTTGTGGTGGGCCCTAGAAACAGCTCAGGCGGCTGATTTTGTCCGTGAAAAAGAAGGACAACTCGATGAGCAAGTGGAAGCCTTTGGTCGAAATTTCTCAGGTGGGCAACGTCAGCGTTTGACCATTGCGCGTGCCCTTTTGAAGAAGGCTCCTTTCTTGATTTTGGATGATTCGACCTCTGCCTTGGATTATTTGACGGAAGCACGTCTCTTAAAATCGATTAAAGAAGAATTGAGTGATACGAGTTTGATCCTAGTATCTCAACGAACCAATAGTCTCAAGTCTGCTGATCAGATTTTGGTCTTGAACAAGGGACATCAAGTTGGACTGGGAAATCACGATTTCCTCTTGTCTACCAATGAGATTTATCAAGAAATTCATTATTCACAACACGGGAGGGAGGAAGCATGAGTCAAAAACGTTCTAGTTATGTAAAACGTCTGTTTAGAGATTTTGCTCACCATCCCGGGCTCCTGATTCTAGCTAGTCTCGGAACCATCGCTCAAGTGGCCTTAACAGTCTGGTTACCGATCCTGATTGGACATGCGGTTGACTTGGTCATTAATCCTCAAGGGATGAAAGTCTTAAGGCCTGTTTTGATCCAAATGGTTCTGGTCATTGTGGCCAATACCTTGATCCAATGGATCAATCCCTTGTTATACAATCAATTGGTCTATCGTTTTAGCCAAAGCCTAAGAGCAGAAGTGATGGAAAAAGTACACCGCTTGCCCTTGTCTTATCTAGATAAACAAGGGAGCGGGGACTTCGTCAGTCGCCTCACGACCGATGTAGAGCAACTCAATAGTGGTCTTCTGATGGTCTTTAACCAGTTCTTTGTTGGCCTCTTAACCATTCTTGTCACTATCGTGACGATGGCGGAATTGGATTTCTTTATGATGGTGGCGGTTCTGGTCTTGACCCCTTTATCTCTCTTGATTGCTCGTTTTATTGCCAAGCGTTCTTATACGCTTTTCCAAAAGCAGACCAAGGCGCGTGGTCTTCAAACCCAGTTGATCGAAGAGTCTTTGACCCAGGAAAGTTTGATCCAGTCCTTTAATGCTCAGGATCAATTCCGTAAGGCTTTTAAAGGGACGAATGAAAGCTATGCCAATTATTCCCAATCCGCTGTCTTTTATTCCTCAACTGTCAACCCTGCCACTCGCTTTGTGAATGCCTTGATTTATGCAGTAGTGGCTGGATTTGGTGCTGTACGTATTATTTCGGGATCTCACTTTACTGTTGGTCAATTGGTGACCTTCCTCAATTATGTCAACCAATACACCAAGCCCTTTAATGATATCTCCTCTGTATTGTCAGAACTCCAAAGTGCCCTTGCCTGCGCAGAGCGCTTGTATAGCGTCTTGGATCAAGCTGAGGTCGAAGAGACAGGGCAACTGGTTCTGGAAAGTCAGGATGTTAAAGGCGCGATTGGTTTTGAACACGTCACATTTGGCTATGATTTGGGGCGGACTTTGATTAAAGATCTAACTATTCAGGTTCCAGCCGCCAGTAAAGTGGCCATTGTAGGGCCTACTGGAGCAGGAAAATCGACCTTGATTAATTTGCTCATGCGTTTCTACCCTGTTAATTCTGGAGAGATCACGATTGATGGGGTGCCAATTACGGACTACACCCGTGCTTCTTACCGCCAACAGTTTGGTATGGTCCTGCAAGAAACTTGGCTTAAGGTCGGGACCATTCATGAAAATATCGCCTTTTCTCGTCCAGATGCAACTAGAGAAGAAGTCATAGAAGCAGCCAAAGCAGCCAATGCAGATTTCTTCATTCGGCAGTTGCCACAAGGGTACGATACCTATCTTTCAGATGCTGGAGAGTCTTTGTCTCAAGGACAACGCCAACTCTTAACGATTGCGCGGGTTTTCCTTTCAGTTCCTAAGATTTTAATCTTGGATGAGGCGACATCCTCCATCGATACTCGGACTGAGGTCTTGATTCAAGATGCCTTTAATCAGCTCATGAAGGGACGGACCAGCTTTATCATTGCTCACCGCTTATCGACCATTCAAAATGCTGATATGATTCTTGTCATGGTGGATGGCGATATTGTTGAGCATGGCACTCATGAAGAGCTAATGCAAGCGCAAGGTGTGTACTACAAGATGCAGACAGCTCAGCAACAGGTTAGTTAGAATGAAAAGCATTTTCAGATTTGAAAATGCTTAGATTGAAGATAAAGACATATTCAAAACTTTCCTTAAGTGAGTACGGACGTCAGCGAACTTCTACGAAGTTCCATGACTTAGTTTTGAACCTAAAGTTTCAAAACTCCCGAGTGCTAGAAACTGATTTGTTTCTAGCACTTTTCTCACAGCGGAAAGTTTCAATATTTTCTTGATTCATTTTAAAAATTGAAAATCATTGTTGTTCCTTTTTAGAAACGCTTTACTTATTTTATTTTAAAATAGTTAGTCCACATTCTAAGCATTTTCAGGTTTGAAAATGCTTTTTTAGGTCTAAAAAACATCTAGCAAAATTGCTAGATGTTTCAAAAACCACTATTTTTTTAAACGTTTAGAACCTTATCCAAGAATTCTTTTAAACGTGGGTGTTGTGGGTTATCGAAGATTTGGTCTGGTTTACCGTCTTCGAGGAATTCACCGTCTGCGGTGAAGATGACGCGGTTGGCTACTTGGCGGGCAAATCCCATCTCATGGGTAACGATGATCATGGTCATGCCTTGCTCTGCCAACTCTTTCATAACGTTCAATACATCTCCTACCATCTCAGGGTCAAGGGCAGAAGTAGGTTCGTCAAAGAGCATAATATCTGGATTCATGGCAAGTCCACGTGCGATAGCCACACGTTGTTTTTGACCACCGGAAAGGCTGTTCGGATTGGCATCGGCTTTATCTGCGAGTCCAACTTTTTCCAACAATTCCATCCCGACTTTTTGAGCTTCTTCACGGGTCATCAGTTTGTGCTCTACTGGCGCAAACATAATATTTTCAAGGACGCTCATGTGAGGGAAGAGGTTGAAGTGTTGGAAAACCATCCCGATATTTTCACGGACTAGATCAACATTAGTTTTTGGATCGGTTAGATCATATCCATTAACTGTAATTTGACCTTTTGTAACTTCTTCGAGGAGATTGAGACTACGAAGGAAGGTCGATTTACCTGAACCGGATGGTCCGATAATACAAACCACATCTCCTTCATAGAATTTTGTTGAAATTCCTTTTAGGACCTCATTTTCACCATAGTATTTGTGGAGGTCATGGACATCAATTTTTAATTTAGCCATTAGTTAACCTTCTTTTCTAATTTTTTTGCAAATCGTGTTAGCAAGGTGATAATCACGAGGTAGAAAACGGCAAGGATCGCATACATCTTGAAACTTTGGTAGTTTCGAGCAATGATGATCTTACCAGTTTGGAAGAGTTCGACCAATCCGATCGCAGAAACGATCGTCGTATCTTTCAGGGCAATGACGAATTGGTTCACAAAGTTTGGAAGCATGAGTTTGGTTGCTTGTGGCAAGATGATCTTACGCATGGTCTTGCCATAAGAGATTCCAAGGCTTCGGCTGGCTTCCATCTGTCCAATCGGAACTGCTTGAATCCCCCCACGGACAATTTCTGCGATATAAGCAGCAGCATTGAGGGAGAGGGCGATGGTACCTGCGACAAAGTCGTTGATTGGGGATTGATGACCTGTGACAGTTTCAATCAAGTTTGGAATTCCCCAGAAGATGAAGGCTGCAAGGATCATGAGTGGGATCCCACGAATAACATCGACAAAGATTTCTGCTGTCCAGCGGAGCCATTTATAAGGGCTAACACTAAACATCCCAAAGATAACACCGATCACCATAGCAATGGCGAAGGAGAGAAGTGCAAGGGCAAGAGTCACACCCAAACCACTTAACAATTGTTTGTAGTTGTTTTGAAGTAAGCCCCAGATCGTTGTTTCATCTGCTGTTGTACTTGAAGTACTTGATTTGCTATCTGCTTTAAGGTATTTATCGAGAATCTTTTGGTATTGACCGCTTTTCTTCAAGTTTGCAAGACCGTTATTGAACATTTCGATCAATTCAGGATTTTCACCCTTCTTAACGGCAAATGCTAGTTGACCACTTGGAGTTCCTTCGATAGGTGTTTTGAATTTACGTCCTTGTTTAATAGCGTATTTGATAACAGGTTCGTCATCCATGATCGCTGCGACAGAACCAGAATTCAAACTATCGTACATAGAAGCTCCGTCAGAGAACGTTTTGATCTTGTAACCATATTTCTTTTGGTTTTCTTCAAGGAAGTTTTGTGAGGAAGTACCGTTTTTAACACCGACTGTCTTTCCTTTTAGGTCATCATATGAATCAATCTTGCTGCTTTCTTGAACAGCTAGAATAGAATTGGCTGTGTAGTATGGTTCAGAAAAATCAAATGTTTCTTTCCGAGCATCTGTTACGGTCATCCCTGCAATCATTCCTTGCGCATGGCCGGATTGGACATCACTTACCGCTGCGTCAAATCCAGGATTATTAATCTCGATGGTAAATCCTTGGTCTTTGGCAATAGCCTTGATCAAGTCCATATCGATCCCTGTGTATTTGTTTTTTCCATTTTGGAAGACAAATGGTGCAAAAGATGAGTCACTTGAAATTACATATTTTGATTTTTTAGGAGTTGCTTTTTGACCAGCAGGAGTAGTTGTTTCTGGAACGGCACTGTTACTTGATGATTGGCTTTCACCTGTCCATTTCTTGATGATCTCATCAAGTGTTCCATCAGCTTTCATTTGAGCGAGAGCCTTGTTAAATTCAGTGATCAACTTTTCATGATTGCCACCTTTTTTAACACCAAAGGCAAAGCCACCGACTGCTTCCCCGTCCATATTGATAGCTAGGTCCTGACCCTTTTGGATGGCGTATTGAATAACAGGTTGGTCATCCATGACTGCATCCACTGCACCAGCTGATAAACTGTTATACATGAGATCACCGGTATCAAAAGTCTTGATCTTGTAGCCGTACTTGTCCTTGTTTTTATCGAGGAAGCGTTGGGCTGCAGTTCCGTTTTTAACACCGACTGTCTTCCCTTTTAATTGGCTGTACTTCGTGATTTTATCGGCTTTCGTAGTCGCGATGACAACTTTTGTATCGTAGTAAGTATCAGACATGGTGAAGACTTTTTCACGTTCTGTTGTTTTGGTCATACCGGCCATGATGGCATCTGCTTGACCAGCTTGAACTGCATTGACCGCTGCATCAAATCCTGGGAAGGATTTGTCCAAATCCCAGCCATTGATTTCAGCGACCTTGTCCAAGATCTCTACGTCAATTCCTTTATAGGTTTGATCTGAATCCTTAAATTCAAATGGTGCATAAGCTGTGTCGAAAACGACCTTGATCGTTTCAGCATGAGCATGACCAGCGAATGCAACGAATGGAAATAAGAACAGCAAACATGCTAGTAATTTTTTCTTCATTTCTGTCTCCTTTTAATTCTTTTCTCTTTGGGTATTTGACCCATGAGCACATTGACCAAAGGATGGCCTTAAAAAAACAAATCATTCATACCAAAACGAGTATGAATGGTCTTATGTTTTTCTACAGAAGCTATTATATCAGAAAAGACTTTACTTTGCAAGAAAAATCGAGTTGTCATGTTAGGTTTTCTGACATGAAACGATATTGCAGCTCTTGATTTTCTTTGCTACAATGGACCTATTAGATAAATGGAGGTTGATCATGAAGAAAGGAAAGATCATTCAGGATATAAAAACAAACACATCTATGCCAGTTCTTATTTCTACACTATTCTATGTATTTTTAGCCTCCTTCTTTATAGAAGGGGGACTATGGCTTAGTAGTGAATTGGTGGGACCATTTTCCTTAGTGATAGGTTTTCTGGCGGAGTTCTTTTCACCAGGAAATGGGACAGCAAGTATTCAAGAATTTTTCTACCATTATCTTCTCTATTATGAGCTTTTCAGTTTTGTAATCATACTATTTCTCTTTATTTTTTGGGTGAAGGTCATAGAGAAGAATACTTTATCAAGCTTAGGCTTTGTAAAAAGAAATTGGCTCAAGTATCTAGTCTGGGGGATCGTGATTTCACTTATTCAAATGGGAGTGATCGCGCTTGTCTACCAAGTAAGTGGCATCGGGTCTTTTGTGTTAAATGAGCTCAGTTTAGAGCCCTTGCTTTTTATCCTAGGATTATTTCCATTTTGGCTTCTGCAAGGGGGGACGGAAGAAGTAGCGACGCGAGGTTGGCTTCTGACTCGGATTGCTGCAAGAACTAATCTGCCTTTAGCGATCGCGATTTCTAGTAGTCTCTTTGGCATTCTGCATATGGGAAATGCAGGAGTGACCTTCTTATCCGTTCTGAATATCATCCTCGATGGAGTGCTGGCTGGTCTGCTTTTTATCTATACGGATAGTATCTGGCTAGTGGTCGCCCAACACGGCACTTGGAACTATGTACAAGGAAATCTCCTTGGTTTTCAAGTCAGTGGTACGGGCGCAGATGCCTCGATTTTTAGCTTTAGCATGGGATCTGGTCCTGATTGGTTGACCGGAGGGGCATTTGGTGCAGAAGGATCGATTATCACTACTTTGGTTCTTCTTGTATCCCTAGTGATTGTCTATCGCTTAGGTGAGAGGAAAGAAAAGTTTGATGACTAACCTCTGTGTAATGTCTGAAAGTCATATATGAAAAAGACAAACACCAAAAATGACGTTTGTCTGCTTTCTGAGTCGAACACATATTGATGAGTTCGGCTTTTTCTATATAATAATGGGAATGATTAGCTTGACTTGTGCACCATTATGAGTATTTTCTAAATGCATAGTTCCATTATGAAGTTTCATGACGCGTTTCACGAAAGATAAACCAAGTCCAAAGTGACTTTCTTGAGAGGGTGTTCTTGCTTGGTCCTCTTTATAGAAAAGATTTCCAGCATGTTGTAATACATTTTTTGAAAAAGTAGATTGATTATTCCATATGGTTAGAACTAATCGATTTTTTTCTTGTGACATTGTTAGCTGGATCTTTGCATCATTATCTTTTTGATGTTGTATTGCATTATTAATAATATTTGTGATTGCTCGAAAAAATAAATTGGAATGAATGGCAATTTGTGTTGATGGAGTTACTGTATTTGAAAAAACAAATTGTGTATTTCTCGGGAGTAAAGGAGTGATCTGTTCCTTCAATTGATGAGTTACTTGTTGAATTGATATGTTTTCAAGTTGAATATCATGGTCATAAAAAGTTTTGGAGTATTGGATGAAGTGGTTAAAATAATCATTTAATTGAATACTTGCTTGCTCCAGATCTTTTAGACATTCCATTGTTTGAGGTGTTTGCTCGGTGGATTGTAAGAATTCGGCATTTCCTCTGATGACAGTTAGAGGGCTACGAAGATCATGTGCAGCGCTAGATACTTGAAACATGAGTTCTTTTTTTTGATCTTTTTCATTTTGAATTCTATTTTTTATTTCAGATTGCATTTTTTCGATCAGATCGTTTGTTTCAATGAATTCTTTAATCTGCAAATGGTGATGTTCATTTTTTGTGAAATATAGACCACTATGATAAACCATGTTCATTTCTGTTTGAATCTTGGTTAATAACCGTCTAATATTTATTACAATGATAAAAATTAAAATGATGCAAAGATAAATCCAAGAACTGACGCTAAAAAATAAAGCAAAGTGATTGGCATTTTTCTCATTAATTCCAGACACAGAAGATAGAAGAGCTGGAACTATGTAAAAAAGTATCAGACATAGAAGAAATTGCCAAATGATTTTAAGGTAGGTACGCTTAATGAGTTGCTTGATTGTCAATTCTTTTTCCATTTGTATCCTCCTCCCCATACTGTTTTGATTGGATCAATTTGATGAATCTTAAATTTTTGTCTGATTTGATAGATGTATTCAGTAATGGATCGTAGTTGTGCATCAGAGTCTACAGGATAGAGGTAATTGTAAAGTTCTTCTATGCTAAATATTCGGTTCTCATTTTTTGCTAAAAGATAAAGTAAATCAAACTCTCGCTTGGTTAATGAAATTCTCTTCGATTGATAATAAACTTCTTGACTATCTCGATAAAAAGTTATATTTGAATCCATCTCTTCTTTAGAGGCGTTGTGAGATCTTTCTTCCCTACGAAGATGCATTTGAATTCTTGCAATCAATTCCTTTATGCTGAATGGTTTTGTGATGTAATCATCGGCTCCGGCTTGTATTCCTTTTAGTAAATCTTCTTCAAAATCTTTAGCGGTTAGAAATAGAATTGGAGTAGTAATTTGTGAACGAATGGAACGACAGATTTCTAAACCAGAAATAGGCATCATGACGTCAAGTAAAATTAGATCGAATCCAGTAAAGTCACATATATTGATCTCCTCTATATTTTTACGAGTTTCCACGTGAAAGTTGTTCGCTTTTAATGTATTCGCTATTAATCGTAAGATTTTTTCATCATCGTCAATGGCTAAAATTTTATACTTCATAGTTCCTCCAATTATATGAGCATATTATAGCAAATATAGAATGTAATTTGTTGAAAATGAAAAAAATAATTATTCTGAGAATTTCCTGATTTTCTCCTGTTATACTTGCTTCAAGTGAAGGTGGAATTTAACTAAAAATCAGAAGGGAAAAAGAATGAATGATAACAATTCAAAAGCTACATAAGGAATATAATAGTAAAATTGTCCTTCAAAACGTGTCTTTCAAAGCCAAGAAAGGTGAGATTACTGGATTGATTGGACCGAATGGATCTGGAAAATCAACTTTAATTAGAATTTTACTTGGTTTAGAAAATAGTCAAATGGGAATGGCGTTGATCAATGGCAAAAAATACTCTCAATTGGGAGATAATCCTTTTGGTATTGTTGGATCATTCCTCGATAGTTGCCAACCTTATCCGACAAGAACAGGATTTCAGCATCTTCGGTGGATTGGCTTGGCTTGTGGCGTTGACAGAAATAGGTGCAACGAATGTTTAGAGTTGGTGGGGTTAAGTGAAGCTAAAAATAAAAAAGTAAAAGATTATTCGTTAGGAATGAAGCAACGTCTTGGGTTAGCAACAGCCTTATTAGCAAATCCTGATATCTTAATTTTAGATGAACCAATCAATGGACTAGATCCAGAGGGTATACGCTGGGTACGCAATTTTTTGCAGTCTTTTGTCAATGAAGGTAAAACTGTCTTAATGACCAGTCATTATATGAGTGAGTTAGAATTAACTGTAGATCATCTAGTTGGTATTTCTAATGGGAAAATTGTTATTGATGCTCCTACAAAAGATATTTTGAAACAGTTTGGATCTTTTGAGGAAGCATATTTTAAGGCGCTCGAAGGGAAAGAAGGTGAATAATATGTTGAAACGTTCCTTTTTTAGTGACCTCTATAAATATTGTAGTTTAGCTACTTTTAAATTCACTTTTTTTCTTATTTTGGGAGTCAGCATATTTTTTTCAATTCAAAATATCCAGGTGATAAATGCTTTAGTAGAAGGAAATGGACAGGCTGTTAACCTTGATCCATCTATGCTATCATCGAATCCAGTCTATACAGTCAGAGATGCTCTCTTATCCTCACCCTACCAAGCAAGTGTTATTTTCTTACCAATCTTAGTTTCACTTGTTTATTCAACCCATTACCAATTTGGTGATGATAATTTTACTCAGTTATTGATCCCAAACTGGAAAGTTCGTCTTACTGGGTTTATTGCAAGTTCGGTTGTTTTATCGATACTTTCTACTTTAGTATTATCTATAGTAAATGCTATTATCTTACTCATTTTTCTAGATTCAACTTTAAAGAATTATTTAGAATTTACATTGTTCTTAGATGTCACGGTAAGAGTTATGATATTTGCAATCGTTCTTACTTTATTAGCTTTACTTTTCGTAATAGTAACGAAAAAATCAATGACTTCATTAATTGCAGACGTTTTGTTATTGGTAATCACTTTATCAGGTATTCTAAGAGGAATTTCTTCTAAAATAGAAAATCTCTTGCCTTTGATTGGAGCAAAGTCATTTGCTTTTGGCCGAATTGAAGGGATTCAAACGAGCCAATTATATGGATTTACACTTTTAGTAGTAGAAGGAATCTTGTTCTTGGTATTCATAATGCTTGTAGAAATGATTCGAATGAGGAGGAAGAATGGCAAGAATATTTTTTAGTCTTATCGTCAAAAAATATAGTTTAAAACCCGTAAAGTACCAGATAGCTATACAGTCACTTTTGATAGGTTTTGTGTGTCTCTTAGGTGTTTTACCAGTTTCAATCAATGATACTGTTGTACAATTATCTATAAAGCAAGCTCTTGTTTTTGCGTCAATGCTCTCTGTTGGTATTGGGTGTGTTAATGCATTTGTTGAGTTACAATCACACGAAACAAAACTGGTTTATTTGGTAAGTGGAAAAAGGATCTTAAGTTCAATTCGGATCCTGTTCGTAGAATTATGTGATGTAGTACTCCAATCAACCTTAAATTTCATTGTACTACTTATATGGTTTCATTTTTTTAGTAGCGAAAATGGTGTCAGTTTAGAACTTTTCAGTTTCTATTTGATTGGCTCCATCCAATATTTTTTGATTTCTTACTTCTTAAGTTATTTTTTCAAAAGTCCAATGGGGAGTTTAGCTATTTTGCTGCTATTTCCTATTTTGGTACAACCTTTCATAGAAAGAGTAGTGGAACCAATGACTAGTTATCTATTTTACAATATTATTGCGGATACAATACTAGGGAGAGCTTCCTATTTGCAACTATGTGTTTATGCTATGGAATTGGTGTTTTCACTTGGAGCCACTCTTTACCTTTTGATAAGGAATCAAGAAGTTAAGTAGTAAATTGATTTCGTAAAAATGATACCGATGAGCAAACCTTGCTAATTTTGTATATCATGGACACTGAAGTTTATTACGTATTGCATTGTTTTAGAATAAAAGACAAGACTTTCGAAGTAATTGCGAGAGTCTTGTTTAGTTTTCACTCTAATGCGTGTCCAATTAATTATTTTGTAATATGTTGTTTTCCCTTTCATTCCTCATCTCAGAGAATTCTAGTGATTTATGGTAAAATAAGGTCTATATATGTGAGGACAAAGAGATGATTAATCGAGTAACTGATAACAAATTTAAACTAGTATCCAAATACCAACCGTCTGGGGATCAACCGCAGGCCATTGAACAGTTGGTGGATAACATCGAGGGTGGCGAGAAGGCGCAAATCCTGATGGGAGCGACTGGTACGGGGAAGACCTATACTATGAGCCAGGTTATTGCCCAAGTCAATAAACCGACCCTGGTTATCGCCCACAATAAAACGCTAGCGGGCCAGCTCTATGGAGAGTTCAAGGAATTCTTTCCAGAGAATGCGGTTGAGTACTTCGTCTCATACTATGATTACTACCAGCCAGAAGCCTATGTGCCATCGAGCGATACTTATATCGAAAAAGATAGCTCTGTCAATGATGAGATTGACAAGCTTCGTCACTCCGCAACATCAGCTTTGTTGGAGCGTAACGATGTGATTGTTGTGGCCTCTGTCTCTTGTATCTATGGTTTGGGTTCGCCTAAGGAATATGCCGATAGCGTGGTCAGCTTACGCCCGGGTCTGGAGATTTCTCGTGATAAACTGCTCAATGACCTGGTGGACATCCAGTTTGAGCGCAATGACATTGACTTTCAACGGGGGAAATTCCGTGTTCGTGGGGACGTGGTGGAGATTTTCCCAGCTTCGCGTGATGAACATGCCTTCCGGGTGGAGTTTTTCGGGGACGAGATTGAGCGGATTCGTGAGATTGAAGCTCTGACGGGACAAGTTCTGGGAGATGTGGACCACTTGGCTATTTTCCCAGCCACTCACTTCGTGACCAATGACGACCATATGGAAGTAGCTATTGCCAAGATTCAAGCGGAACTTGAAGAGCAGTTAAAGGTTTTTGAAAAAGAAGGCAAGCTCTTGGAAGCTCAGCGTCTAAAACAACGGACCGAGTATGATATTGAAATGCTGCGGGAGATGGGCTACACCAATGGGGTTGAAAACTACTCTCGTCACATGGATGGCCGGAGTGAAGGAGAGCCTCCTTACACCCTTCTTGACTTCTTCCCAGAAGATTTCCTCATTATGATCGATGAAAGTCACATGACCATGGGACAGATCAAGGGCATGTACAATGGAGACCGCTCGCGCAAGGAAATGCTAGTCAACTATGGTTTCCGTTTGCCGTCAGCCTTAGATAACCGGCCACTGCGTCGTGAGGAGTTTGAAAGCCATGTCCACCAGATTGTTTATGTATCTGCGACACCGGGTGATTATGAGATGGAACAAACGGATACTGTCATCGAGCAGATCATTCGTCCGACAGGTCTACTCGATCCTGAGGTGGAAGTGCGTCCGACCATGGGTCAAATGGACGATCTCTTGGGTGAAATCAATGTGCGTGTAGAACGGGGAGAGCGGACGTTTGTTACCACCCTGACCAAGAAGATGGCGGAAGACTTGACCGATTACTTCAAGGAAATGGGGGTCAAGGTCAAATACATGCACTCGGACATTAAGACCTTGGAGCGGACAGAAATCATCCGTGATTTGCGTTTGGGCGTTTTTGATGTCTTGGTCGGTATCAACCTCCTTCGTGAAGGGATTGACGTACCTGAAGTCAGTCTGGTTGCTATTCTCGATGCGGATAAGGAAGGCTTCCTCCGTAATGAACGTGGGCTTATCCAGACCATCGGTCGTGCTGCCCGTAATAGTGAGGGTCACGTCATCATGTATGCGGACACCATGACCCAGTCTATGCAAAAAGCCATTGATGAAACAGCTCGCCGTCGGAAAATCCAGATGGCTTATAATGAAGAACATGGCATTGTTCCACAAACCATCAAGAAGGAAATCCGTGACCTGATCTCTGTTACCAAGGCGGTGGCCAAGGAAGAGGACAAGGAAGTGGATATTACCAGTCTCAACCGCCAAGAGCGCAAGGAACTAGTCAAGAAACTGCAAGGTCAAATGCAAGAAGCAGTCGAAGTGCTTGATTTCGAGCTGGCAGCGCAAATCCGCGATAGGATGTTGGAAGTCAAGGCTTTGGATTAAGCGGAGGGGAAGTATGAAAATTTTAGTCATCAATGGACACCCGGATAAGGAAAGTTACTGTCAGGCTATTTTTCAAACCATTGTCGAAACTATTGACTCAAATCGCCACGAGCTCCAAGTGATCAGTCTCAATGAAGAGGACTTTGATCCGGTCCTTCGCTATGGTTACCGAAAGCGGATGGAGGAAGATTCCTTTATCCTTCGTTCTCAAGAATGGATCCAGTGGGCGGACCACCTGATCTTTGTCTATCCCATCTGGTGGAGCAGTATGCCGAGCCTCATGAAAGGTTGGATTGATCGGGTCTTCACACCTGGGATTGCTTACTCGGCTAATGATCAGGGCAGCTTTATCTGGAATTACCTCAGAGGCAAGCAATTCAAGAAGTTGCTCAAAGGGAAAACAGCTAGTATATATGCGACCTCCATGGCGCCTACTTGGTGGTACAAGATCTTTTCAGGTCCTCTCAACATTCCGGATAGTTATGGTATCTCTGTTTTGAAGAATGCCGTCTTGAACCACTGTGGGATCAAAACCAAGCGCGTCTGTATCTTGGGAGAAGTCGGCCGGGATGTGAACACCGCTAGCATGCGGGAACACCATCTCCAAAAGGTAGCAGCAGAAATGAAAAAACTCTGAGTAAATCCTTAACGTTAGGAAATGAGGTTAATGAAGCAGAAGAAAAATACTGTAAAGAAGGTCAACCATCAAAATAAAATAAAGAGTAAAAGAAGCTGGTTAGTTCGCTTAAACCTGTGGCTTGAAAAGCATTCAGGTATTGGTATGCTTTTGGATTTTATCATGTTTTTGTCAATGGGAGCTACCCTAGGTGTCTTTCTTTTTGACAATCATCTAATCCCAAGGACTTACCGTGATTTTAATTATCTATTTCCCTTATTTATGAATCTATATTTATTGCTGAATGGATTATATTTTAATGTCTTTCGAGTGCAGAAAGAAGACCGAGCTTCCATTGAATTTTTCGCAACCGTCTTTTTGTACGTGAATGCAATTACGTCTGTTGTGCATATTGGGTTTGGGATCAAAGGACGACGTATGGGAGATTATATTCCAGCACTTTACACCTTGAATCTGAAATACATCTGGTTTCCTATCGTGACCTATGCGATCTTCTTCATTCTAGCGGCCTTGATCTTATTCATAATAAAATTGAGGAAAAATAAGAGAAATAAGGTCGGAAAATTCGATAAAAAAGAAGACCATTGTCTTTGAGAGAGGCTTTCTTTTGGATATTTTTGATGAATACCATGAGTTGGTGAATCCCTTTGTGATGAATAAGGAGATAAAGAAAAAAGTTTATTTTGATGAATGAATTACATGATAGAAAGGAAATATATGTCACGTACAACGCCTACTATACTGTGCAATCTTTGCATGGTCGAAGATCTTGAAAATGGGAAAGTAGTCCTCCAATACCGCTCACCTGAAAAGACTCACTGGGCTGGCTATGCTTTTCCAGGTGGCCATATCGAAGAAGGAGAAAGCCTTGTAGAATCCGTCATTCGTGAAATCTACGAAGAGACAGGACTTACAATTACAAATCCAAAACTGGTCGCAGTCAAAGACTGGCCACAAGATGAGGGCGGCCGCTACATCGTCTTTTGCTACAAAGCGACAGAATTTACAGGCCAGCTAAGATCGTCTGAAGAAGGAGAAGTTTATTGGGTTGAGAAGGATCAATTAGAAAAGTTGGATTTATCCTACGATATGCTTCCTCTGCTGGAAGTGATGGAAGACCCAGATTTGTCCGAGTACTATTATCGTAAACGAACAGACGATGATTGGGAAAAATTAAGATTTTAAGCAAAGGGCTAGAGGGATCTAGCTTTTTTTGCTTGAAAGGTAAAAGAAGAAAGAATATTTCATTCGTGCTTGAATCTGCTCAGAAAAAGTACTATAGTATAAGCATAAAATACAATTGTAATCTTTCATACTGTGAATAGAAAGAAGGCAAGATATGAAATTACAATTTAGAATTCTAATAGGAATTTGCTTCTTGATCGGTGCCTTAGTCTTTGCCTTTCAAAAGGAATGGTTATACGCTTTGCTGTTGCTTTTAGTTGGGGCTTCTTACCTTTATAAAGGAGTGCGTCGATGAAGAGTGAGTGTTTAAACATAAGGGGGCTAAACGTTTGGTATAAAAAAGACAAGCCCGTTATAAAAGACACGAATTTGCTTGTACCCAATCATTCTGTAGTGGGGTTGATTGGTCGAAATGGAGCTGGGAAGACAACCTTGCTAAAAGCTTTAAGTAGTGTCTTTGATCATCGGCAGTATGCAGTTGAGACTGTTACCATAGAAGACAAGGCGACCTCTTTTCATACGAATTTCTATAAGAGCCGTACCTATACAGTTTTTACTGAAAACAATAGTTTTTTAAACTGGGATTTTGTTCATTATTTTAATTTTGTCTGTCGTTTGTATCATCGAAAGAGAGATGAAACGTTATTGCAGGACCTGATCTCAGGCTTTCATTTTGAAGAGTTTCTCAACACAGACATTGGTAGTTTGTCAACGGGAAATAAGAAGAAAGTCTTCTTGATCACAGCTTTTTATCTCAAACCTACCCTCCTTATTTTGGACGAACCATTTGATGGCCTTGATTTTGATGCGACAGAATTTCTATATGGTTTGCTATTGCAGTATAAAGAAGAAGGCTCTATTCTGATGAGTTCGCATATCGCAGAGAGTATCGTTCGGGTCTGTGATACAGCTTATTATATTGAAGATGGTCACCTAGACGCGATTGAATCGAATTTAGAAGATTGGTTTCATGACGTCAATCGTCAGAGGGGGTAGAACATGCTACTAGCAATTTTTAGAGATGTGGTATCCAAAAATCGGCTCTTCTTGTTCTTGACTTCCTTAGCCTTTGCTCTTTATTACTATCTTGTTGGGGCAAAATTTTCTACGAGCTTTCAAGTCTTGTTGATCAGTACGGCTATTGTTACTGCTCTATCAACCTTTCAATTGCTGTATTCCTACTTTTCGATGGACAGGGTCCAGGCCTACTACCAGCTTCCTTTGTCTCTCAATCGTTTTAAAGGGTCTTTTCTGACGGTAACCTTTCTTCTCAATTTACTAGAGCGCGTGCTGTTATTGATCCTCTTTTTAGGAGTCAGGTTAGACCTGCTACAATCCTTTAAGCTGGTCCTCCTTTCTTTACTGGTGGTATTGAGTGTGTTTTATATCTTTATCCAGTTCAATACCAGGCCAAGTCTTCTAGGAGGAGTGCTCATTTTTGTAACGACTGTTCTTACAGCATCTTCTTTATGGATTCAACAAGTGTCCTATATGATCTTACTTTCAGCCTTCGTTACTATCTTTATTTTTAAAAATGAGGACTTAATCGCGATTTCAAAAAATGATCAGTTGCTTGTCGCAAAGAGAAAAAGTGGCAATTATTTTTGGATTTCCTTATTTCAAGAGCGCTATTTTTCCATCAATTTTGTCTTTACTCTCATCTTCCTCCTTCTCATTCTGATACAGGATTATGAGGCTCCTTTAAAAATCATCATCCTGTTAACGATTGCTTCTGTCAATACGCCATTAACCACTCTCATTTCCGCTGATAAAGATTTGATTGATCATGTTAAGTCTCTTCCTAAGAGTCTGTTCTTCTACCTGATGTATTACCGTGTATTGCTGACCTATTTCCTATCTGTGAATCTATTTGTTGCTCTGTTATTAAAAATGGTGGTCATGCCTGACTTGGGGATCCTATTTTTACTAGGAGTGATGATTCTAGCAGTAGTGGAAGCTGTTTTGCACTTACTGATTGAAATCTATTTCCCTTTAAGAAAATGGAATTTAAAGAGAGAATGTTGGAAGCACCCAAGAAAATATATTGTGCCTAGTATCGTCTTCTTACTTAGTTGGAGTCTCCTTTTCTGCTTCTAAGGAATTGCCCCTTTGCTTGTATCTGCTTCTTAATTGTAGTATGATAGAGGAGTTGAAAAGATGCTAGAAAAGGTGGCAAGTATATGAAAGATTTTCACTTTGATGCAATTGCTGCATTTGAAAATTATGAAATCGAAAAGATGAGAGATGGCCATGTAGTGGTGACAACCAAGGTCGTGGAATCCTCGCTCAATTATTATGGAAATGCGCATGGAGGCTATCTCTTTACCCTGTGTGATCAGATCAGTGGTTTAGTCGTGGTTTCTCAAGGGGTCGATGGGGTGACCTTGCAATCCTCGATCAATTACTTAAAAGCAGGGCGTCTGGGGGATGTCCTCACGATCCATGGCGAATGTGTCCACAGTGGACGGACGACTCGAGTTGTGGATGTCGATATTACCAATCAAGACGGGGCCAATGTCTGCAAGGCAACCTTTACGATGTTTGTTACGGGAGTGAGAGATGAATCCGCACAAGTACGCATTTAAAAACTATATTTTTGATTTTTATGGAACCTTGGTCGACATCGAAACGGATGAGTCGAGTCCCATTTTATGGGATACCATGGCTCAGATCTACCAATCCTACGGGGCAAGCTACACAGGAGAAGGCTTGCGACTGCGTTATAGAGAGTTGGTGCAACAAGCAGAAGAAGACTTGGCTAAGGAAAAACAAGTTGCCTACCCTGAGATTGATCTGACGGTTATCTTTGTGCAATTGTATTTAGAAGGCCATCCAAGCGGGAATAGTGTTGTCCACCTCAAAGAGTGGGGACGTTTGATTTCGCGGACTTTCCGTGTCCTTTCTCGCAAGCGGTTGGAGCTTTATCCTCATACGAAAGAAGTATTAGAGGATATGAAAGCTGCAGGTTGCCGAATCTTTCTCTTATCCAATGCCCAAGCAGATTTTACCAATCCGGAGATTGATTTGGTTGGTTTGAGAGAGCTTTTCCATGCCATTTACTTGTCATCTGATGCAGGTATTCGCAAACCTCAGCCAGAGTTTCTCTTGGAAGTGATGAAAGAACACCAGTTGAACTCTGAGAAAACGGTCATGGTGGGGAATGACTTTACGACAGATGTCGCTGTTGCCCAAAGTATCGGGATGGAGAGTGTCTTGATCAATACCTTCCCATACTCTGATGCTGAACTGCGCGAGAAGAATCAAGCAGGCGTGCGCGTGATTCGAGATATTCAAGAATTGCAGGAAGATTGAAAAATATCATCTAAGTAGGGAGGCCAAGTCGCCTCCTTTTTTTATGAAAATGCTACAGTCGAGCAGGATTTGTCAAATTTTCGCTTTCATGGTATACTATGAAAGTTAATTTGAATAAGGAGATAAAAATGAATAACTTACCAAACTGTCCAAAATGTAACTCTGAATACGTCTATGAAGATGGAGCGCTCTTGGTGTGCCCAGAGTGTGCGTATGAATGGAACCCAGCTGAGGTCGAAGAAGAAGAGGGTGTCGTAGCGATTGATGCCAACGGAAACAAATTGGCTGATGGCGATACAGTGACCTTGATCAAAGATTTGAAAGTGAAGGGTGCACCGAAAGATTTGAAACAAGGTACGCGCGTGAAAAATATCCGTATCGTGGAAGGAGACCACAACATCGATTGTAAGATTGATGGCTTTGGTGCAATGAAACTCAAATCAGAATTTGTGAAGAAAATCTAAAGATAAAAAGAAGGGCCTAGCCCCTTTTCTTTCAGGAGGATACTATGAAATTCAAACTATTATTTAGCTATCGTTTTCTATTGTTTATCTTAAGTGTACTCGGTGTTTATCTGCAACTGACCAAGCATGGTGGCTTTGGCATGATGCTCTATTACACCATTTTATCTAACATGTTGGTCATGTTCTTTATGGGAGACATGGTTTGGCGCATGGTTCGAGGTCGTTCGACCCAGACTCAGGGCTACCTTCGTATGAAAGGCGCAGTTACCATGTCCATTATGATCACCTGTGTCATCTACCACTTTATGTTGGCGCCTATTGCGACACCAGAGAAGTTTTATCGTTTGGAAAACTTCCTCTGTCATTACATCGTTCCTTTGATGTTCTTCTTTGATACTCTAGTGATTGATAAAGCCAAGCAATACCGTAAGCTCGATCCCTTCCTTTGGACCTCGATTCCCCTGGCTTACATGCTCTTTGCCCTTCTCAATGGATTGGTCTTGAAGTGGCCAATTCCAGGTGCAAAAGATAGTCCCTTTGCCTATTTCTTTATCAATGTTAATAAATACGGCTGGGCCTTTGTTGGCAAATGGGTGGTGATCATTTTTATCGCCTATCTCTTGGCTGGCTATGTGCTCTATGGGATCAAAAATATCAAGCGAAAATCGGCTGTTTCTGAGTAAAAGCCGAACGTTATTCGGACGAAAAGAAATATTTTTAAATTTTTTTGAAAAATGTTGAGTTTTTTCTTGCATGTCGTTTGAAACTGTGATATAGTTATCTCAATTAAATAAATCCTTTAATCCTGTCCCGTGAGGCAGGCAAGGAGACTGTGAAAAACAATGGCTAGGACCATAGAGCGAGACTCTATCCTCTTAGACCATCCATTTGCTGAACCTCCTTGAAAAAGGAGGTTTTTCTTTTACAACTAAGGAGGACTGAATGAAAACCAAAGAAGTCGTTGATGATTTGACGATGAAACGGGCCATTACCCGGATCACCTACGAAATCATTGAACGAAACAAAGATTTGAGCCAGATTGTGCTGGTGGGGATCAAGACGCGTGGTGTTTACATCGCTCGCCGGATCCAAGAACGCCTCTCTCAGCTGGAACAAATCGATGTCCCTGTAGCAGAACTAGATACCAAGCCTTTCCGAGATGACATGAAGGCGACTGAGGATACGACGGTCTTACCAGTTGATATCGCTCATAGAGAAGTCATTTTGATCGATGATGTCCTCTATACAGGTCGCACGATTCGCGCTGCCATTGACAATCTGGTCAGTCACGGTCGTCCTGCTCGAGTGAGTCTTGCGGTTCTCGTCGACCGTGGGCATCGGGAGTTGCCGATTCGTCCGGACTTTGTTGGGAAAAATATCCCGACAAGTAAGTCAGAGGAAATCATTGTCGAGATGGTGGAGCTAGACGGTCAAGACCGCGTCCTCATCAAAGAAGCTTAAACAAATTGTAAACTATTTGCATTCACATTATAAAAGGAGAATCAACATGTCTGAAAATCAAATCGCTCTTAAAAACCTTGTCTCAATGGAAACTCTTACCAATGAAGAAGTAATGGCATTGATCAAACGTGGGATTGAGTTCAAAAACGGAGCTAAAGCAACCTACGAAGACCAACACATCATCTCAAACCTTTTCTTTGAACCTTCAACTCGTACCCACAAAGCCTTTGAAGTGGCAGAGTTGAAATTGGGATGTGATCTCCTTGACTTTGATGTGAAGACAAGTTCTGTGAACAAAGGGGAAACACTTTACGATACCATCTTGACCATGTCAGCTCTTGGTGTAGATGTCTGCGTCATCCGTCACCCTGAAGTGGACTACTACAAAGAATTGGTTGAAAGCCCAACGATCACAGCCTCTATCGTCAACGGTGGGGACGGTTCAGGTCAACACCCAAGCCAAAGCTTGCTTGATTTGATGACCATCTACCAAGAATTCGGTCACTTTGATGGCTTGAAAGTTTGTATCGCTGGGGACTTGGATCACTCACGTGTGGCAAAATCAAATATGCAAATCTTGAAACGTTTGGGAGCAACCCTCTACTTTGCAGGTCCAGACGAATGGAGAAGTGCGGAATTTGAAGACTATGGAACCTTCGTCACTATCGATGAAGTCATTGAAGAAGTAGATGTGATGATGTTCTTGCGTGTGCAACACGAACGTCATGATTACGAATCACTCTTCTCTAAAGAAAACTACCACCGTCTTCATGGTTTGACTCAAGAACGTTATGACCGTATGAAAGATACAGCGATCTTGATGCACCCAGCACCAGTCAACCGTGACGTTGAAATTGCGGACCACTTGGTAGAAGCTCCTAAATCACGCATCGTAGAACAAATGACCAACGGTGTCTTTGTCCGTATGGCCATCATTGAAGCCGTCCTTAAAGGTCGCGGTGCAAAATAAGATAACTGACAATTCATTGAAAGGAAAGGAAGAGGACAGAGTAGACAGCTACATGGAATCTGACTTTCCTTTTTTTGAGGAACTATGATAAAATTGGATTAGTGTAAAAAGAAGGGAGGGGTTCGATGAAACGATTATTGGTCCTAGAGGATGGGACTGTATTTGAAGGAGAAGCCTTTGGTGCAGACTTATATGTGACTGGTGAATTGGTCTTTACGACTGCCATGACAGGCCATCAAGAATTGATTACGGATCAGGCTTTTAGTGGCCAGATCCTCTCCTTTACCTTTCCAGTTATTGGCGCAATAGGGATCAATCGGGATGATTCTGAATCGATTACGCCGACATGTTTGGCAGTAGTCGTTCAGCATCTGGTGGAGATGCCGAGTAATTGGCGACAACAGATGACCTTGGATGAATTCTTGAAGCGAAAAAAAATCCCTGGTATTGTAGGGATTGATACGAGACAGGTGGCAAAAATTGTCCGCAAGTATGGACGGATGAAGGCGACTGTCATTAACAAGGGGGATTCGATCGAGCATATCCTGGATCAGTTGCGAGCGACAGTGCTTCCCAAAGACCAAGTGCGTCAAGTCTCGACAAAAACGGCCTATGCTGTACCAGGTTTTGGAAAGAGTATTGCCTTGATCGATCTAGGGGTCAAGCACTCTGTCTTGCGCCAGCTGAGTCAAAGGGACTGTAATGTCACGGTCTATCCCTATGATATCTCTTATGATGAACTGATGGAACAGCAGCCCGATGGCGTTATTTTATCTAGTGGGCCTGGCGATCCCCATCAGGTGAAAAAACTCTGTCGCTTGATCAAAAAGCTCAATGGTCAGATTCCGATCTGGGGCATGGGCTTGGGAGCACAGGTACTGGCTCAAGCTTATGGAGCGGAGCTAGCTCCTATGGAAGTTGGACACTTCGGATTAAATATTCCTGTTCGTGAAATTGCGACAGGAAAAATCGAGATAACGAGTCAAAATCACTTGTATAGCATCGCACGCGATAGCCTACCCCATGATTTATTGGTCACGCATGAAAACGTCAATGACCATAGTATCGAAGCTTTTCGCCATCGTTACCAACCGATTTTAGGGGTTCAATTCCAAGTGGATGCTAGTCCAGGGCCAAGGGAAAATCTCTATTTTTACGATGAATTTTTAGAGTTGATTGATGCCAAAATTCACGAAAGTAGAAGGGAGAAGGAATAATGAAACAAAACCAGAAATTGCTTCTCCTATGTGGAGATTCTTATCAGGATATTAGCCTCTTGGCTGCGGTAAATGAAGCCCAAAAACTCAATGCCAAGGACGGGAATGCTCTTGTCCTTTATCTGGGCGAAGAAAATACTATCACACAAGAAGCTGGAGAACAGGTTGTGGTCAGCAAGCTCAAGCTGGATGCTCTTAGGACGACTCTTCTTTCTTGTACTGGATCTCGCTTGCTCCTAGCTTTTGCGGATAAACAGATTTTAAATCTCTTGTTCCGATTGGAAGAAACTGGATTTTTCAAAGAAGCATCGATCATGATTGTCGGTCCGAGTCTTCAACGCTACCGGACCTTTTATCAGCAGGCGGACCAACGACGCCTTTTTCAAGAGTTGGGCTATCAGGTACCCGCTTCCGCCCTGATCGGTTCTGTTCGAGAAGCCATCGAGTTTTCTGAAGGCATTCAATTTCCCATTATGATCTGGCCGGTAGCGAGTAAGCAAGGGCAGGGACGAAAGATTGCTCATAATCTAGATGACCTGTGCGAAGCAGTGGAAACGGGACTTTCAGTCTCTCCAAGTCAGCAGTGTTTGCTAGAGTTTTCGACCTATGGCTTTAAGGAATTGGATTTTGTCGTCATGCGGGATCGCGAAGACAATCACTACCTGGCGGCCTCTATTGAAAGCATTGATCCTGTCGGGATCCACTCTAGTGACTCTTATCAATTTATGCCAGCTGTCACCCTGACTGACCGAGAGTTTCAAAATCTTCGTGAAGCAGCGATCCACATCAGTCGCTATTTGAAGCTGACAGGAGCCATTTCGATCAAGTTTGCTCTTGATCCGACGAGCTATGCTTTTTATATCCTAGAAGTTAACCCATTTGCTTCAGACAGTATCTCGATGGCCTCTATGGGCTTGGGCTATTCCTTGTTTGAGCAAGGAGTTCAGTTACAATTAGGGCGCTCTCTCGAGCATTTGCCTCACCCCTTATTAAAGGATCTAAAGGCTGTTTACGAACCAAGTTTGGACTATATCTTCTTTAAGATCCCGATTTTTTCTGATGCTGCTAAAAATGCCCGCCTCAATACCCAAATTCACTCTTATGGGGCAGTTTATGGATTTGGGAAGAGAATCGATGAAGCTTATCAACAAGCCCTAGAAACCATTAAAGACAAGAACTTGCTGACCATCCTTCCTGAGGAAATGAGCGATGATGAATTAATCCAGAAAATTGCTCGTCATATGCCCCATCGGCTCTTCTATATCTTAGAGGCTTTGAAACGTGGTTTTGAGTTTGAGGAACTCTTGGATTTAAGTAAATTAGCACCGATTTATTTGCAGGTTCTAGCCAACCTTGTAGAAATGGAAAAAGTAGTAGAAGCTGAAATCAAACCAGCCTTTCTTCCAGTTGAACCATCAGCTGGTTTATATGAGGTCAAAGAGGGAGCAGCCTATTATCTGACCCAAAATGGAACCAATGAATCGTTAGGTTTGGACGCTGCTTGTGTCTTGGTGGATGATCTAGAAATCGGTGATGAGCGTTTTTACCAAAAGGTGAGAAAGCAAGTGAAAGAGCTGAAAGAAAAAGGACAACAGGTGATCTTACTCACGAATCGTCCTTTTACAGAATCTTTGGCAGATAAAGTCTATTATCTTCCTATTAATGAGACAAGCCTTCACCTGATTCAGACCATTGATCAGGTCAAAGATATTGTCAAGCTTTCTAATCTACAATAAAGGATCCGGACAATCAATCCGAATCCTTAGATTGAAAATAAAATTATATTTTAAAACTTTCCTTAGGTGAGTACGGACGTCAGCGAACTTCGAAGAAGTTCCATGACTTAGTTTTGAGCCTGAGGTCTCAAAACTCCCGAGTGCTAGAAACAAGTGTGTTTCTAGCACTTTTCTCACAGCGGAAAGTTTCGGTACATTCTCAATGATATTTAAAGGATTTGGATGTATAATCCGAATCCTTTTTTGTTTCTTATTTTTTGGTCACAATACCGATAATGGTATCAACTGCGCGTTCCATGGTTTGGAGACTTACGTATTCAAAGCGACCATGCATGTTTTCGCCACCGGCAAAGATATTAGGTGTTGGAATCCCCATAAAGGAAATTTTAGAGCCATCTGTACCACCGCGGATCGGTTCAATGATTGGAGTGATTCCAAGATCTTCCATGACTTCCTTAGCAAGGGTGATTGGTGTCATATCTTTTTCAATCACTTGCTTCATGTTGTAATACTGATCTTTGAGGGTGAGGAGAACGCGTTCGCTACCGAGCTCCGCATTCATCTGATCGGCAATAGATTTCATAAGGTCTTTGCGTTTCTCAAAGCTTTCTGTTTCAAAGTCCCGAATGATATAGCTAGCACTTGCTTCCTCGACAGTTCCATCGATGTTCATCAAGTGGTAGAAGCCTTCATAGCCTTCGGTTAATTCTGGACGTGCTCCTTCAGGGAGTTTGTTATGGAAATCAATGGCCAATTGAAGAGCGTTGATCATTTGACCTTTGGCTGTACCTGGGTGGACATTGCGTCCTTTGAAGGTGATTTCAGCCCCAGCTGCTGAGAAGGTTTCGTATTGAAGCTCTCCGAGAGGACCACCATCAACAGTATAGGCAAAGTCTACATCAAAATCCTCTGCATCAAATTGATCTGCACCGACTCCGATTTCTTCATCTGGACCAAAGCCGACACGGATTTCTCCATGTTTGATTTCAGGATGAGCTGTCAGGTATTCAATAGCTGTCATGATTTCAGCGATACCTGACTTATCGTCTGCACCCAGAAGAGTAGTACCATCCGTTGTGATCAAGGTTTGTCCCTTGTAGTTGTTCAAATGAGCAAAATCAGCTGGATCGAGTGTGAAACCAGAGTCACCAAGGGTAATGACACCGCCATCATAATTCTCAACAATTTGTGGATTGACATTTTCGGCATTGAAGTCAGCGGTATCCATGTGAGAGATAAATCCAATCTTGCGTGTAAAGCTTGGATCATTGGCTGGAAGTGTTCCAATAGCATAGCCGTTTGGTAAATAGTAGACGTTTTGAAGACCCACGCGTTTCATCTCAGGGATTAAGACGTTTGTTGCAAAATCAACTTGTGATTGGGTACTTGGAGTGGTTGTAGAATTTTCGTCTGAACGTGTGTTAACCTTTACATAGGTAATAAATCGGTCCAACAAATTTTGGTATTTCATGATCATTCTCCTTTTTCAGTTTCAATTAATTTGTGAATAGCATGGGCCACGCCATCCTCATCATTGGTCAGGGTGATGAAGTCTGCGATTTCCTTGACAGCAGCATTGCCATTTCCCATAGCGACGCTGTAACCAGCAAAACGTAGCATTTCAAGGTCATTATTGGCATCTCCAAGAGCCATGACCTGGTCTCTCCTGTAGCCTAATGTTTGGCTTAATGCTTGAAGAGCAGAAGCCTTGCTCGCGCCTTTTGGCAGGATTTCAAACAGGATATCCTGTGAACGAACAGTGTTAAAATCGGCCTCTAATGCAGCCTCGTTCTGAGCTTGGAAGTCATCGATAGCAGAAGGATCTCCTACATACATGGCTTGAAAAATAGGAACAAGGTTGGGCAGATCCTCTTCAGAGACAGGTGTCGGTTTACTATTAACAATACCCGCATCCATCGTGACAAGTTCACTGGCTTCAGGTGCGACTACTAAGTAGTGATCCATGTCAAATAAGGTTAGCTGGACATCTGTATCTTCCGTCAAAACATGCAAGCGGTGCATATCCTCAAGGCTCAACTCTTCCTTGCCAATGATTTCCCAATTCTTAGTCGACAAGGTTGTACACCCGTTATTGATAATCATATAGTAGTTACCATCTGGAAGACCAATCTCTTCAAAGATAGGACGGACCCCCGCTAAGGGGCGACCAGTACAGATCACAATGTCATAGCCGGCTTCATGGGCCCGGTGAAGAGCTTCAATATTGCCTTTAGAGAGAGTCTTATCCTCATGCAAAAGAGTTCCATCCAAGTCAATCGCAATTAATTTAATCATTTGATTTCCTCCAAATCAAGAGGCACAAAGCCATCAATCACTTTTCCAATCACACCAGGTTCCTCATCTAGTGGAATGATTTGATCACTATATTTCTTATTGAGGGAAACCAGTCGAATACCGTTGGCCTCACGAAAGACACGTTTGATCAAAGTTTGTCCATCAAAATCAATGGCATAAATAGCCCCTGCCTGATCATAATAGGTTTGCTTGATTAACACAACAGCCCCTTTTTCGTATTTAGGCTCGAGGGAATCCGTATGAATCCAAAAAGCCAAATCGTAAGAAATCTTTTGATCAAACCAGACGATATCCGCTTGTTTCTGATTTTGATAAGCTGCAAAAGAATCATAGACAGAATAAGAGTGGTATTGCTTTTCAATTTTCTGTCTTTCTTTCTGATGGGTCAAGAGACTCTTTCCGTAAGAAAGAAGATTTTCTTGATTTCCTTCATCGAGCTGTTTATACAATCGTTCAATCTCTGAATCAATGACTACAAAATCATTGCGTAATCGTGGGTCAATATCAGCAACTGCTACTTGGAAAAAGGCTGCAATCTTCTCTAAATTTTCAGGAACGGGAAGAGAAGTTCCTTTTACATATCCAGTCAGGGTACTTGCAGGGATTCCAGTAATACGAGATAATTCGATCTGCTTTTTTCCTTGTTCTTTCAGTAATTCTCTGATTTTTTCCGATATAATCCGTAATGCCTCTTTGTCTTGAGGGCTTGCTTTTCCACGACCTCTGGCCAACGTACTCACCTCCTTGTATTTACCCTTACTATTATAATGAATTAAATCGAAAAAGTAAATAGAAATCCCTGAGAAATGTGAAAAAAGATGAATTTGATCTAAATCGGATTTTCGCTTAAAATTTCATCGGGTATTCCTTTACTTTTTGAGGAAAAAGGTCTAAGATAAATGCAAGGAGTTCATGGAGGTGGAGCTATGATTCGTACTGTTCAAGTCAAAGATGCAGGTCAAATTAGAGATTTATGTCACCAAGCATTGGGGTATGATTCGACCCTTGAGAAAGTGGCAGCTCAGATCGATAAATTTAATTCGCCAGATTCGGGTCATTTTTGCTTTGTTTATGAAGAGGACCAAACAGGAAATATTCTTGGTTATGTCGAAGCGGAAGTCTATGAAAGCCTCTATAGTGATGCTGGTTTAAATATTTTGGGTCTAGCGGTTTTTCCATCTGCTCAAGGACGTGGGATTGGTCGCCAATTGATGGAGCGAGTTGAAGATCTTGCCAAAAGCAAGCATTATGCTTTTATCCGTTTAAATTCTGCCTCTCATCGAAAAGAAGCTCATGTCTTTTACGAACGAATAGGTTATGAGGGAGATAAAACGCAGAAGCGATTTTTGAAAATAATGAATTAAGATAGGCAAAGGCCTATCTTTTTTGTTATAATGAAGAGTACGATTAAATTTACTAGGAAGATGATTATGCCAAATTTTGAAGAATTAAAAAAACGACAAGAGAAGATTCGGAACTTCTCGATCATCGCCCATATTGACCATGGAAAGTCAACCTTGGCCGATCGAATTTTAGAAAAAACCGAAACCGTGTCTAGTAGGGAGATGCAAGCCCAACTCTTAGATAGTATGGACCTGGAACGGGAACGTGGGATTACCATTAAGCTTAATGCCATCGAGTTAAACTACACGGCTAAAGATGGGGAAACCTATATCTTCCACTTGATTGACACACCAGGACACGTGGACTTTACCTATGAGGTTTCGCGTTCACTTGCTGCCTGTGAGGGTGCCATTCTCGTGGTGGATGCCGCTCAAGGGATTGAAGCCCAGACCCTAGCCAATGTCTACTTAGCGCTGGACAATGATTTGGAAATCCTGCCAGTTATCAATAAAATCGACTTGCCAGCTGCAGATCCAGAACGTGTGCGCACAGAAGTAGAAGATGTCATCGGTCTGGATGCTAGTGAGGCTGTCCTAGCCTCTGCCAAGGCTGGTATCGGGATTGAAGAGATTTTGGAGCAGATCGTTGAGAAAGTTCCAGCTCCGACTGGTGATGTTGAAGCGCCGCTTCAAGCCTTGATCTTTGACTCCGTCTATGACGCCTATCGTGGGGTAATCCTTCAGGTCCGAGTGGTCAATGGAATGGTTAAACCAGGCGATAAGATCCAGCTCATGAGCAATGGCAAGACCTTTGATGTCACAGAAGTTGGGATCTTTACTCCTAAAGCAGTCGGCCGTGATTTCCTTGCGACGGGAGATGTTGGCTATATTGCGGCCTCTATCAAGACTGTTGCGGATACCCGTGTCGGGGATACGGTGACTCTAGCGACTAATCCGGCAAGTGAGCCCCTACATGGATACAAGCAAATGAACCCAATGGTCTTTGCCGGTCTTTACCCAATCGAATCTAACAAATACAATGATCTTCGGGAAGCTTTGGAAAAATTGCAATTGAATGACGCTAGTCTTCAATTTGAACCAGAAACTTCTCAAGCCCTTGGTTTTGGTTTCCGTTGTGGTTTCTTGGGTCTCCTTCATATGGACGTTATCCAGGAGCGCTTGGAGCGTGAGTTCAACATTGACTTGATCATGACAGCACCGTCTGTTATCTACAAGGTCAATTTGACAGATGGAGAAGCACTGGATGTCTCAAACCCTTCTGAGTTTCCAGATCCAACCAAGATCGCTTCGATCGAAGAACCGTATGTCAAAGCACAAATCATGGTGCCACAAGAGTTTGTCGGTGCTGTGATGGAATTGGCCCAACGCAAACGTGGGGACTTTGTGACCATGGACTACATCGATGAAAATCGGGTTAATGTCATCTATCAAATCCCACTAGCGGAAATTGTCTTTGATTTCTTTGATAAATTGAAATCCTCTACTCGTGGCTATGCAAGCTTTGATTACGAGTTGTCTGAATACCGTCCTTCTAAATTGGTTAAAATGGATATCCTTCTCAATGGCGATACCGTCGATGCCCTCAGCTTTATCGTTCACAAGGACTTTGCCTATGAACGTGGTAAGTTGATTGTTGAGAAACTCAAGAAGATTATCCCTCGTCAACAGTTTGAAGTGCCTATCCAAGCAGCGATCGGTCATAAGATCGTAGCCCGTACAGATATCAAGGCCCTTCGTAAGAACGTCTTGGCCAAGTGTTATGGTGGGGACGTCTCACGGAAACGCAAGCTTCTTGAAAAACAAAAAGCTGGTAAGAAACGGATGAAAGCGATTGGATCTGTAGAAGTACCACAGGAAGCCTTCTTATCTGTCTTGTCAATGGATGAAGAATAACATTTAAAGTGCCTCAAAAGGGCACTTTTGTTTTAGGTTCAAAAGAAATAGACTGAATAAGAAAGGTTCCATCAGATGTGACACTTATCCTATTTTAAAATACCCACTTTCATGGTAGACTAGAAGAAAGAAAACGTTCTCAAGGAGGTTGGGCATGAAACATAAATTATTGGTCACATCACTGACGATTCTTTCTACCTTCACATTAATGGCTTGTAGTCACACCACTAAAAAGGACACAGCAGCTTCTTCTACAAAAGAGAGTAGCAGCAAAGTCGAAAAGCAAACAAGCAGCTCTTCGTCAAAGGATACTTCTTCTACAAAGAAAAATTCTTCCAGTCAAGAAACCAAGCGGATTGGAAATGCAGATTATGGATACATCGATATTCCAAGTAAATGGTTCAAATTCACGGATATCGATGGGACAGAAGCTGTCCAGTATACGGATGGGAGTGGCTATAATATTGTCACCTTGAACAGCTTTACGCGGGAAAAGGCCAAAGTTCCTGCGGATATCGAGTTTAATGCTGAATTTCTAGCCAAGAAACTGGCCGTAATGTGGCAAGATAACCAGGATGTTGATAAGATGACGGGAGCGCGGACTAAAGTCGCAGGTCTGGACGCCTACCAGCTTCAAATTGTCATGAAATCTGGTCAATACCTGATTACCTGGATCTTCCAGAAGGGTGAAAAAGTTTATACCATTTCTTTTGAAGGGGATGCAGAAACCTTGAAAACCTTTATCCCCTACATTGAAGACACTTGGAGTCTAGATGGAACAGGCGCTGTGACGGATTGATGAAGAGAGGCTAGAATCATTTCTAGTCTCTTTATGCTATAGAAATCGCACTTTCAAATCCTAGAAAATCATGGTAGACTAGAGGAAAGTAAATACATCATTGAGGAGAGAATATGAAAAATAAGTTCCTACTCGCGTCTGTTACGTTTTTGTCTGTTGTAAGCCTTTCTGCTTGTACCAGTCCAAAGAAAGCGTCTAGTAAATCATCGGCAGCATCTAGTTCCACGAATGTGGTGAAAGAGACTACAACATCAAGTAGCAATGTAGAGAAAAAAAATCCAGATAGTGATAAGGGGAATGTGAAAACGAAACGAATTGGTTCGGCAGATTATGGCTATGTCAATATCCCGAGTGACTGGAAAAAGAATGATAGTATCCAAGTCGGAGATAATATTCAGTATACAGATAAAAACGCCTTCAATATTATTGTTTTAAATGCTGCCACTAGAGAAAAAGCAAATGTCCCTGAAGGAGTGGAATTTAATGCAGAACTAATAGCTCAAAGATTGGAGAGTAAGTGGAATGATTATAAAATTGTTGAGAAAATGACAAAATCTACGACGACTGTTGGGGGAAATGAATCGCTTAAAATACATATATTTCTCAAGTCAGGCCTGCAGGTTGCTGGTTGGGTATTCCAAAAAGATGATAAGGTTTATTTGATTGTTGTTGAAGGATTTGAGAAAACAATAACTCAATTTACTCCTTATGTCGAAAACACTTGGAGCCTAGACGGAACAGGTGCTGTAACGGATTAATCAAGTGAGATAGATCTCAGGATCTATCTTTTTTTAGAGTCTTTGTGGTATAATCTTTCTATTGTTTAGAAGAGGAAATAGAGGATGACACAGGAAATTGATATTGAAAAATACCATCAGTTAGCTCTCCAAAAGCAAAAGGAGCACCGCAAGGTATTGGCGAATCTCAAGAAGAAACCACCTAAGAATTTAGATAAAATAGCGCAAGAAATCCACGATGAAGTTTTCCAAGAAATCGACTGTACGGCTTGTGCCAATTGCTGCAAGACCTTAGGGCCCGATTTTAAGGAAGCGGATATCACGCGGATTGCCAAGTATTTCAAGATGAAACTTCCTGCCTTTGAGGCAGAATTTCTTCAAGTTGACGAAGATGGGGACAAGGTTTTTAAATCCATGCCTTGCCCCTTTCTTGGTGGGGACAATCTCTGTTCCATTTATGATGTACGCCCAAAAGCTTGTCGGGAATTCCCTCACACAGATCGCAAGAAGATTTATCAGATTAACCATCTGACCATCAAGAATACCCTCACTTGCCCAGCGGCTTATTTATTTGTAGAAAAATTGAAGGATCGTTTGTAATGGCATATACATTTTTACTTTTTGATTTGGACCATACTTTGTTGGACTTTGAATCTGCTGAAGAAACAGCCTTGACGCAGATGTTAGAAGACATGAATTTTTCAGATATACAGGCCTTTAAGGATTACTACAAACCCATGAACCAAGGGCTTTGGAAGGATTTGGAACAAAAGAAATTGACCAAGCAAGAGCTCGTGGATAGTCGGTTTGAGATTGGGTTTGCCCACTTTGGGATCACGGTTGATGGGGCTGAGATGGCTCTTCGCTACCAAGATTATATCAGTCTTCAAGGGCAGTCTTTCCCAGGTGCGGAGGACTTACTGGCCCGACTTGAAAAAGCGGGTTACCAGCTCTATGGTGCAACGAATGGAGTGACTGCCATTCAAGAAGGACGCTTGGCTCATTCTACAATTGCTTCTTATTTCAGAGAGGTCTTTATCTCTGAGCAGCTTCATACTCAGAAACCAGAACCTGCATTTTTTGACAAAGTTGGCCAACTGATTCCAGGTTTCAGCAAGGAAGAGACCCTTATGATCGGAGATTCTTTGACGGCGGATATCACAGGAGGAAATGCTGCGGGGATTGATACTGTCTGGTATAATCCTGATCACAAGGCAAATACCAGCCAAGCAGTGCCGACTTATACCGTTAGCAACTATCAAGAAATCGCCGATCTACTGATAAAATAAAAAAATTTAAATACTGTCAAGTTTTTTTCTTGACAGGTCTATAAAATGTGTTATAATAGATCATGTGCTAAATAGCTTGTCTATTTCACCGAAAATTAAAATATAGAAAAGAGACTTATAAAAATGGCAGTTAAAATTCGTTTGACTCGTATGGGTTCTAAGAAAAAACCTTACTACCGTATCAACGTAGCAGATTCACGTTCACCACGTGATGGACGTTTCATCGAAACAGTTGGAACTTACAATCCACTTGTTGAAGAAAACCAAGTAACTTTGAAAGAAGATCGCGTTCTTGCATGGTTGGCTGACGGAGCTCAACCTTCAGATACAGTTCGCAACATCCTTTCAAAAGCTGGTGTGATGAAGAAATTCCACGATTCTAAATTCTCAAAATAATTTTTTAAGTAGGTTGATGTATGGATACGATTGAAAATCTCATTATTGCAATTGTGAAACCCTTGATTTCACAACCGGATGCTTTAACCATCAAGATCGAAGATACTCCTGAATTTTTGGAGTACCATCTTGACCTTGATCCTAGCGATGTTGGTCGTGTAATCGGTCGAAAAGGTCGCACCATTTCTGCGATAAGAACGATTGTCTACTCTGTCCCAACTGAAGATAAAAAAGTAAGAATCGTTATTGACGAAAAATAAAAGGCGGGACTCTGTCCCGTTTTTTTGTTACAAGGAGAAGCTATGAAAGAAGTGACCATTGGCCAATTACAAGCCTATTTACAAGAACATTACCAGAATACTCGGACAGAAGAAGGACTATTTATCAAGCTGGTTGAAGAGGTTGGGGAAGTAGCCGAGGTCTTAAATGGACGTTCTGGACGGAAAGCGGGTGTCCAGGATTCAAATGAGGAATTGGCTAAAGAACTGGCTGATATCATTCACTACACGGTTGCTATCGCGGCCATCAATGAGATTGACCTTACTAAAACTATCTTTGAAAAAGATAAAACAGCAGCCGTAAAATACCAGCACGAACGGGATTTGGAGCAGTTTTTAGCAGATAAGTCCATTTGAGAAAATCCCTTGAACGTGATAAAATAGAGTGAATAAACTACACTGGAGAAATCATGAATTACTTTAATGTCGGGAAAATTGTCAATACGCAAGGTCTGCAAGGAGAAATGCGGGTCTTGTCTGTGACAGACTTTGCGGAAGAGCGTTTTAAAAAAGGAGCAGAGTTGGCTCTCTTTGATGAGAAGGATCGTTTTGTCCAAACAGTGACCATTGCCAGTCACCGCAAGCACAAGAACTTCGATATTATCAAGTTTAAGGATATGTACCATATCAATGCCATCGAAAAATTCAAGGGTTTTAGCCTCAAGGTTGCAGAAGAAGATTTGACGGATTTGGAAGATGGCGAGTTTTATTACCATGAGATTATCGGCCTTGATGTTTACGAAAATGACCAGCTAATCGGTCAGATTAAGGAAATCCTGCAACCAGGTGCCAATGATGTCTGGGTCGTGAAACGCAAAGGCAAACGCGACCTACTATTGCCTTATATCCCACCAGTAGTCTTGAATATTGATATCCCAGGAAATCGGGTGGATGTTGACATCTTAGAAGGATTAGACGATGAAGATTGATATTTTAACCCTCTTTCCAGAGATGTTTTCGCCTTTGGAGCACTCGATTGTCGGGAAGGCGCGTGAAAAGGGACTTCTCGAGATCAACTACCATAATTTCCGTGAAAATGCTGAGAAGGCGCGGCACGTCGATGATGAGCCCTATGGTGGCGGCCAAGGGATGCTCTTACGTGCGCAGCCAATCTTCGATGCCTTTGATGCCATTGAGAAAAAGAATCCGCGAGTGATCTTACTGGACCCTGCTGGACGGACTTTTGACCAAGCCTATGCTGAAGAATTAGCTCAGGAAGAAGAATTGATCTTTATCTGTGGCCATTATGAGGGCTACGATGAGCGGATCAAGACCTTGGTAACGGATGAGATTTCGCTGGGGGATTATGTCCTGACAGGTGGGGAACTTGCTGCTATGACCATGATTGATGCGACAGTCCGCTTGATTCCAGAAGTGATTGGAAAAGAGTCCAGTCACCAGGATGACAGTTTCTCGTCTGGTCTTCTGGAATATCCTCAATACACACGGCCTTATGAATACAGAGGAATGACAGTTCCCGATGTCCTCATGAGTGGCCACCATGAAAATATCCGTCAATGGCGTCTCTATCAGAGTTTGAAAAAGACCTTAGAACGTCGTCCAGACTTGCTAGAAAACTATGAGTTGACAGCAGAAGAAGAAAAATTGTTGGAACAAATTAAACAAGAAGATTAACAGCGTTAGCTGTTTTTCTTTTGCCTCAAAAATTTATGAAAAAAACTTTTTAAACCTACTAGTTATTGGTAACAAAATGTGGTATGCTAAGGGGTAGAGAAACTTCAAGAAAATGATTCAGTTTTGGGGGTGAGTTTAATGGGAAAGAAATTAGGAAAATCGGTTTTCACGACGGGGGTGGCTGCGACAACGGTCCTATCTGGTATGTTTCATCACAAGGCTAGTGCGGAAGAGGTGAAGCAAAATGAAAATGCAGAAACCAACAGTACAGAAGTAGTCGAAAAACCAATTACAGTTGATGAGTTGAAGCAAATCACAGCTCAAAAAGGCCAAGTGGTGAAAGATGTCCACTACCAAGAGCAAAAAGTGATCGATGCTCAAACAGAAGTCAAGGCTGCTGGACAAGAACTGGAAGAAAAGAAAGCAGAAGTGACGGATGCGGAAAACCTCATCGCAACGACTTCGGATGCCCAAGTTCAGAATGCAGAAAATGACGTCAAGGTGGCTCAAGCCTATGTGACTATTGAAGAAAATAAGGTTCGAGAAGCAGAAGCTGCTCATGACCAAGTCGTAGAGGCTGTTCGTCAACAGGAAAATCAGGTTACTGCTCAGGAATCTTTGGTCGATGTAGCACAAAATGAATTGAACCAAGCCAAAGCACCGATTTCAAATGATGAGAATGTACTCAACCAGGCTTTGTTGGAGCAAAGTCAAGTCGAGCAAAGTATCCGAGAATCTCAGAATTACCTTGCGACCTTGCAAGCGAGTCAGCAAACCGGTTCAGATACAGTGGCTCAAATTGAGAACGACATTCAACTGGCTCAAACGCGTCTGACAGATTTGAAAGCGGTCATCGCCACCAAGGAAGCAGAATTGGCAGCCTTAGAACAAGCCGCAGCCAATAGCCCAGTTCAGTTAAGTCAAGCAACCTATGAAGGTTATTTGCAACACTTAGCCGACAATGGCAATGAAGCTGCAGCCAGCGCTTTAGCCCTCTACAAACGTGGTCGTGAAGAAGACGGCTTAACAGTTGGAGAGTCTGGATCTTTGCAAGCCAACCTTCGTGCTCTTGAAATCGCGGATGCCATCAATAGCTATCGTCGCAATGCCGGCTTGCCTGAATTGGAACTGGATCCTTATTCCCTTCCTGCCAGCCAAGTACAGTTGGAATACTTCAAAAAAGCCAACTGGCATATGTTTAAGTATTTGCCAAACGAGAACATTGCATATGGCTTCTCACCTGCTGGGGCGGTTGACTTTTGGTACAATGAAAAAACGGCTTATCAAGAAGTAGCGGCTCAATATGGTCTACCAACAGACGAAACTCAAATCGATGCCAATGATATCTATATGAAGATTGGTGCTGAGGCCTTTGCTAAGGTTGGTCACTATCTCCAAATGGTAGACAACAAAGCGACAGCTTTATCAGTCGCTTATGACCCTAGCAATGCTATGTCAGAAGCAGCTTTCTTACACAGTCCGGTCCATTCAGCAGTGTCAACCAGTGCACTCGCTTACCAATTGCGTCAGGGAGCTGGAGCTACGACGACAAGATCAGATGTGAAAGCAAAATCTGATGAGGTCGCTAATCTCAAGTTGGACAAGGCCAATCAAGAGTCTCAAATCATTATCTTGCAAGGCAAGTTAGAAGATGCCCGCCATGCTAATTCAAATGTGGCAGTAGAGATGGCCAATGTCCAAAAGACCATCCAAAATTACAAGATTCTTCTCATTAGCAAGGACCATGCGGTTGAAAAGGCGAAGGCGACTCTTGATGTATCTAGAGGTCGGATTGAAGCAGCTATCCAGCCAAAAGAAGCAGCCCTTCAAAAAGCCAAGGATTTGTTAGCGGCTGCGCGTGAGAAATTAGATCTTTTAAAAGCTGAAGAAGCAGAAAAAGCCCAAGTCGTTCAAGAAGCGCATGAGGGCTTGAAGGCGGCGCAAGAGCGCCTGGTTGCTGCTGAAAAACGTCTTTCTGACTTTAAAAATGCTCCAGAATTATTGGTCAAAGCCCAATCTGTTTTATCAGCTGCTGTGGCTAATTTAGAGAATAAAAAAGAAAAATTGGAAGCAGAATTCACAACCCTGCAATCTTATCAAAGTGTCGTGGAACTGTTGAATTCCCAATATGAAGATCTAGCGTCACGAATGGATCCAGCTATTTTAGAAGCAGCAGATATGCCAATGGATATCCGCTCAAGCAATCCAACAACTTTCTCGGATAGACCAACGGTTCTTCCAACAACTACCAATAGTCCACAAGTGCAAGCACCAAAAGCTACTCCAGCTCCAAAACAAGAAGCCAAAGTAGAAGAGATCAAACCTAAAAAAGAAAACAGCCAAGCTGTGGCTGGATCTGATTCCTCCAAATATGCAGTAGCAACAACAGGTGTTGCCGTTGGGTTACTTGCTGGATTGTTTGGTTTCAAGAAAAAGAAACAATCTTCAAAAAATGATTAAGACATACCGAAGATAGAATAGATGCTTAGACACTTTATTGCTTAAAATCTTCAAAGAAGATAGATGAGGGTGGGAAAAGAACTCTTTTAACAAAATGAGTTCTTTCCTGCTCTTTTTTTGTACACTTTTAGAATTTTTGAAAGAAAATGATAGAAATTGATAAAAAGTGTTGACATTTTTTGGAGATGGAGTATAATAGTCCTTGTAATCGATTGCAAAAGGAGGAGAAATGCTTAAGTCTGAACGAAAACAATTCATCCTCGAGAAGGTACTGAAGGAAAAGTTTGTTTCTTTAGAAACCCTTGTACAAGAGTTGGGAACGTCTGAATCAACGGTTCGACGTGACTTGGATGAATTAGAAGCTGAAAGTAAACTTCGCCGGGTTCACGGCGGTGCGGAAAGCCTGCATTTTCTTCAAGAGGAAGAAAGTAACAAAGAAAAATCTATCAAAAACATTCAAGTTAAGTCAAAAATCGCGGTAAAAGCGGCGGAATTGATCAAAGATCATGACGTGATCTTTATCGATGCTGGGACGACCAATGAACTTTTGGTACAAGAAATTGTCAATCCAACGGTAACCGTGGTGACCAACTCGATTCACCATGCGACCAAGTTGGTCGAGCGAAATGTTCCAACGGTCATCATCGGTGGGAAGGTAAAATCTTCTACAGATGCTAGTATCGGAGGGATTGCGCTCAATCAGATCGGTCAGTTGAATTTTGACAAGGCCTTTCTTGGAATGAATGGAATCGATGATGAATTTTACAGCACTCCAGACCTGGAAGAAGGATCTGTCAAGCGTGCGATTATCGAAAATGCGAAAAAAACCTATATCCTAGCGGATGATTCGAAAATTGGGGTGACATCCTTTGTCAAAGTGGCTCCTATCAAGCGAGCCATGATTATCACCAATCAATGTGAACCGCAACGATTAAAGGTTTTAAAAGAAAAAACGGAGGTTATAGAGGTTTGATTTATACAGTAACACTGAATCCAGCAATTGACTATATTGTCCGTCTTGATCATGTAGAGACCGGAGCGGTCAATCGGATGGCTTCAGAAGATAAATTCGCCGGTGGTAAGGGAATCAATGTCAGTCGTGTCTTGAAGCGTCTCGATATCGAGAACACAGCGACTGGATTTATCGGTGGCTTCACTGGACGCTTCATTGAAGACGTACTGACTAGCGAAGCCATTTCAACCAACTTTGTGACAGTGGACCAAGATACACGGATCAATGTCAAGATCAAAGCTGATGAGGAAACAGAGATCAATGGGAATGGCCCAGAAGTGACGGAAGCTCAGTTGCAAGAATTGCTCAGCATTTTATCGAGCTTAACAGCAGATGATGTGGTAGTCTTTGCAGGATCTGCCCCATCTTCACTTGGAAATGCCATTTACAAACAATTGATCGCAGCAACTCGTGCGACAGGTGCACAAGTCGTTTGCGACTTTGAAGGGCAAACCTTGATTGATTCCTTGGAGTTTAATCCGCAATTGGTTAAACCAAACAACCATGAGTTGGGAGATATTTTTGGCGTAACCTTGACGGAATTGCCAGAAATCGAACGCTATGCCAAGGAAATCTTGGCCAAAGGAGCACAAAACGTCATTATTTCCATGGCGGGTGATGGTGCTCTCCTTGTCAGTCCAAGCGGTACTTACTTCGCAAAACCAATCAAAGGGCAAGTGAAGAATTCGGTCGGGGCTGGAGATTCTATGGTAGCAGGCTTCACTGGGAAGCTCGCAACGACAGGAGATGTCATCGAAGCTTTCAAATGGGGCGTGGCTTGTGGCACAGCGACCACCTTCTCAGATGATTTGGCGACAGCGGACTATATTAAAGAAACTTATGAAAAAGTAGAGGTAGAAAAACTATGAAAATTCAAGACGTTTTAAATAAAAACGTGATGTTGTTTGATCTTCAAGCAACAGATAAAGAGGGCGTGATCAATGAAATGGTCCAATCGCTCGTTGACAATGGTGTGGTGACAGATTTTGACACCTTCAAGACTGGGATTATGAACCGTGAAGCACAAACTTCAACTGGTTTGGGTGACGGAATTGCTATGCCCCACAGCAAAAATGAAGCTGTCAAAGAAGCAACGGTCTTGTTTGCAAAATCAAACAAGGGTGTGGATTACGCCTCACTGGATGGGCAACCGACTGATTTGTTCTTCATGATCGCAGCTCCAGAAGGCGCAAACGACACTCACTTGGCGGCCCTTGCTGAACTGTCTAAGTACTTGATGAAACCAGGATTTGCGGATAAACTTCGCCAAGCAAGCACACCTGAGCAAGTGATCGCAGACTTTGATGCGGAAGAGCAAGTAGCTGCAGCAGAAGAAGCGAAAAAAGCAGAAGCAGTCAAAGAAGCAGCTTCATCTGACAAACCTCTCATTGTTGCTGTTACAGCATGTACAACTGGTATCGCCCACACTTACATGGCAGAAGAAGCCCTCATCAAAAAAGGTGAAGAAATGGGTGTTACGGTCCGCGTTGAAACAAACGGTGCATCCGGTGTCGGCAACCGCTTGACAGCTGAAGAAATCGCCAAAGCTGAAGGAGTGATCATTGCAGCTGATAAGGCAGTTGAAACAGCTCGTTTCGATGGCAAAAAATTGATCTCTAAACCTGTTGCAGCCGGTATCCGTCAGACAGAAGAATTGATCCAAACCATCTTGGATGGCAAAGCAGATGTCTTCCACGCTGAAAATGCTGCACAAGCTAGCGCTAGCCAAGAAAAATTGAGCTTGGGTGGAGCCTTCTACAAACACTTGATGAGTGGGGTTTCTCAAATGCTTCCATTCGTTATCGGTGGTGGTATCTTGATCGCCCTTGCCTTCTTGATTGACCAAGTTATGGGTGTACCTCAAGATCAATTGTCTAGTCTTGGTTCTTATCATGTATTAGCAGCACAATTTAAAACAATTGGTGGAGTAGCCTTTGGCTTCATGCTTCCTGTACTTGCAGGTTACATTGGATTCTCAATCGCTGAAAAACCTGGTTTTGTAGCAGGGTTTATCGCTGGATCTATTGCTAGCTCAGGTTCAGCATTTGGAAATATCGCCTACGGTGCTGCTAAAGGTGAATTACCAGCAGCCGTATCATCTGGTTTCCTTGGAGCCTTAGTTGGTGGTTTCCTAGCAGGTGGAGTGATTCTAGTTCTTCGCAAAGCCCTTGCAGGTCTTCCACGTTCACTCGATGGTATCCGCTCTATCCTTCTCTTGCCATTACTTGGTGTTGGTTTGACAGGATTCTTGATGTTCCTCATCAATATTCCAATGGCTGCTATCAATACTGGTCTTAACAACTTCCTTTCAAGCTTGTCAGGTAGCTCAGCTGTCCTTCTTGGACTTCTCGTCGGCGGTATGATGGCTGTCGATATGGGTGGACCAGTTAACAAAGCCGCTTATGTCTTCGCTACAGGTACACTTGCTGAATCTGTATCTTCAGGTGGTTCTATTGTTATGGCAGCTGTTATGGCAGCTGGTATGGTTCCTCCATTGGCAGTATTCGTAGCAACTGTATTGTTTAAAGATAAATTCACACAAGAAGAACGCGATTCTGGTTTGACAAACATTGTCATGGGTCTTTCCTTCATCACAGAAGGTGCCATTCCATTCGGTGCAGCTGACCCAGCTCGTGCCATCCCTAGCTTCATAGCAGGTTCAGCATTGACAGGTGCCCTTGTTGGTCTTGCAGGCTTGAAACTCATGGCTCCTCACGGAGGAATCTTCGTTATCGCTCTTACATCAAATCCACTTCTATACATCTTGTTCGTATTGATCGGTGCAGTCGTAAGTGGTATCTTGTTCGGATTGCTTCGCAAACCTAAAAACTAAATATGATTAAAAGGTTGGGAAACCCTGGCCTTTTCTTCTTGTACAAGTGAAAAAATCACCTCCTTCGGCGTTGGTATCTTGAGCTGAATTATGATATAATAAGCCTATCGCATATTTTTAGGAGAATAAAAATGGATATTCAACGTGAAAAAGAATTTGTCAGCCAATACCACTATGATGCTCGTAATTTTGAGTGGGAAAAAGAAAATGGCATCCCTGAAACAAAAGTAGATGTAAACTTTCAATTGATCAATCGTGATCAAGAACAAAACACGACTTCTTTGATTGTCATCTTAAGCTACATGATCGTTTTTGACGGTTTTGTGATCAGTGGAACCATCACTCAAATCAACCACTTGTTTGGTCGTTATGTCAATGAACCAAGTGAATTCAGCAAAGACGAAGTGGAAGAATTGGCTCGCCCTTGCTTGAATATGCTCAACCGTTTGACTTATGAAGTCACAGAAATTGCCCTCGATTTACCGGGTATTAATTTGGAGTTTTAATCAATGAAATTAGCAGTGATCACGGATTCGTCTGCCTATTTACCGCAAGACGTGCTCCATCACGACGACTTATTTATTTTAGAGATCCCGATCTATATCGATGGGGAGTCTTATGTTGAAGGGAAGAACCTGACACACGATGAGTTCTACCAAAAGATGGCTGCGTCTAAGGAATTGCCAAAGACTAGCCAGCCGAGTGTGGCAGAGTTAGAAGAGGTCTTATCTGGTTTGACAGCTAAGGGCTATACGCATGCTATCGGTCTTTTCTTGTCATCTGGTATTTCTGGTTTCTACCAAAATATCCAATATTTGAAGGACGAATTTGAAGGCTTGACCGTCGAATTTCCGGACTCAAAAATTACCAGTGCTCCTCTAGGAATGATGGTAGAAGACTGCTTGAAATGGGCTGGTGAAGGCCGTTCCTTCGACGAGATTGTTGCCAATGTCCAACACCAGATTGATGGAACCTCCGCCTATATCATGGTGGATGATTTAAACCACTTGGTCAAAGGTGGTCGTCTGTCAAATGGGGCTGCTATTCTTGGGAACCTCTTAAGCATCAAGCCTATTCTTTATTTTAATGAGGAAGGCGTGATTGAGGTCTTTGAGAAAGTCCGGACGGAAAAGAAAGCCATGAAACGCTTGGTAGAGATTGTTGTATCAGATATCGCAGATGGTCATTACCAAGTCTTTGTCATCCATGCCAATGTCCCTGAAAAAGCAGAAGCACTTCGCCAACTGCTCATTGAAGAAGGAGTGGAAGGTGACATTCCTTTTGCGACTTTTGGTGGTGTTATTGGGACGCACTTAGGTGACCATAGCTTAGCAGTTGGGTATATTCCTATCGTTTAAGGAGAATTCTATGTCAATTAAAGTCATTATCGCAGGTTTCAAGGGAAGAATGGGACAAGCGGCTTACAAGATGGTTTCAGAAGATCCTGAGTTAGAATTAGCCGGCTTGATCGATCCATTTACTGATGAGACAGAAGTTGCAGGAGTCCCTGTCTTTAACCACAAAGAAGATGTCGTGGGTCTAAAGGCAGATGTTTGGGTGGACTTTACCATGCCCAAAGTCGCTTACGAAAATACTCGCTTTGCAATTGAGAATGGCTTTGCCCCTGTTGTGGGAACGACTGGATTCACTCCTGAGCAGATCCAAGAATTGACAGACCTTTCACGTGAAAAGGGCTTGGGTGGCTTGATCGCGCCGAACTTTGCCATTGGAGCCGTGCTCTTGATGCAATTTGCAGCGCAAGCAGCCAAGTATTTCCCGAATGTGGAAATCATTGAATTGCACCACGATAAGAAAAAAGATGCACCGAGTGGAACAGCAATTAAGACCGCTGAGTTGATCTCTGAGAAGCGCGAGAAGATCCAGCAAGGTGCAGCAGATGAAGAAGAGTTGATGCCTGGGGCAAGAGGGGCAGAGTTTGAAGGGATGCGCATCCATTCGGTTCGATTGCCTGGCCTAGTCGCTCACCAAGAGGTGATTTTTGGTAGCCAAGGCGAAGGGTTGACTCTCCGTCATGATTCCTATGATCGTGTTTCCTTCATGACAGGAGTAAATCTAGGGATTAAAGAAGTTGTCAAGCGTCATGAGCTTGTTTATGGTTTGGAACACTTACTATGAGATTAGAAAAGATGCCTTCTGAGTTTCAGGAGGCTTTACCAATATTAGAGAAGATTAAAGCAGCTGGTTTTGAGGCCTATTTTGTAGGGGGATCTGTCCGAGATGCCCTCTTGGATCGTCCAATTCACGATGTCGATATCGCTTCCTCCTCATACCCAGAAGAGACCAAGGCGATTTTTGATCGGACAGTAGATGTCGGTATCGAACACGGGACCGTCTTGGTCCTTGAAAATGGTCAAGAATATGAAATTACGACCTTCCGGACGGAGGATGTCTACGTAGATTATCGCCGTCCGAGCTCTGTGTCTTTTGTGCGCTCGCTAGAAGAAGACCTCAAGCGTCGTGATTTTACGGTCAATGCCTTTGCCTTAAATGAAAAAGGAGAGATTGTTGACCTCTTTCATGGACTAGAAGATTTAGAAAACAAGGTCCTTCGGGCCGTTGGGCTTCCTCACGAACGGTTTAACGAAGATGCACTCCGGATCATGCGAGGCTTTCGTTTTCAAGCCAGTCTCGGTTTTGAATTAGAAGAGGCAACCTTTGATGCCATGAAGGAGTGTGCTCCCTTACTAGAGAAGATTTCTGTAGAGCGTACCTTCATCGAGTTTGATAAACTCTTGCTTTCCCCATACTGGAGACAAGGCTTGGAGGCTATGCTTGCAAGCAAAGCCTATCACTATCTACCAGAAATGAAGGATCGCAAAGAAGCAATCGAGCGTTTGTTTGACATAGAGTTGGAATATACCTTTTCAACTTCTGAGCAAGCCTGGACTGCTTTGGTCTTAGCACTAGAGATTCAAGATATTCCAAAATTCTTTAAGAAATGGAAGACGTCTAGAGAGTTTGCCAAGACGGTGGAGCAGATCGTGGAGATTCTTAAGCTCCGAGAAAATGGAAGTCTAGACCAGCGTGCCTGCTACAAGTATGAGAAGCGTTTGTTGCTACTAGCTGAAGAGCTCCGTGAAGCGTATGCCTTGAGTGTGGATTATTTGGCCATTGAGCGCGTTTATGATAGCTTGACCATTCATGATAAGCATGAGGTTGTGGTTAATGGCGGTATGTTGATCAAAGACTACGGCTTTCAACCTGGTCCAGCCTTAGGAGAGATTTTGACAAAAATTGAATATGCCATTGTCGATGGGGAACTGGCCAATGAAAAAGAGGCCATCATCGCCTATATCCAGCAAGCAAAAGAGGAGGAAAAATGAGCGATTTTATTGTCGATAAATTAACCAAATCTGTCGGAGATAAGACCGTCTTTCGTGAGATTTCCTTTATCATTCACGACTTGGATCGGATCGGATTGATCGGGGTCAATGGGACTGGAAAAACCACGCTGTTAGATGTATTGTCAGGTCGCTCTGGCTTTGATGGAGATGTGAGTCCTTTTTCTGCCAAGAGTGATTATACGATTGGCTACTTGACGCAGGAACCAGACTTTGATGATCAAAAGACGGTTTTGGATACGGTGCTATCTAGTGATTTGCGCGAAATGCAGCTCATTCGCGATTATGAATACTTGATGGCGGATTATCGAGAAGAGAACCAAGCCCGTCTTGAAAAGGTCATGGCGGAGATGGATTCACTCAATGCTTGGGAAATCGAGAGTCAGGTCAAGACAGTCCTTTCCAAACTTGGGATTGAAGATTTGAATGCCAAAGTTGGGGATCTATCTGGGGGCTTACGTCGTCGGGTGCAACTGGCACAGGTTTTGCTGTCTCACCACGACCTGCTCTTACTAGATGAGCCGACCAACCACCTAGATATTGATACTATCGAATGGTTGACCAATTTCTTGAAGAACTCTAAGAAAACCGTGCTCTTTATTACCCACGATCGCTATTTCTTGGATAATATCTCGACTCGGATCTTTGAGTTGGATCGAGGTGGCTTGATCGAGTATCAGGGCAACTACCAGGATTATGTCCGCTTAAAGGCTGAGCAAGACGAGCGTGATGCCGCCCTTCTTCATAAGAAGCAGCAACTCTATAAGCAGGAGTTGACCTGGATGCGGCGTCAACCTCAGGCGCGTGCGACCAAGCAACAAGCACGGATCAATCGTTTCCATGATCTCAAGCAAGACTTGTCTGGTCAAAGCAACCAGATGGATTTGGAGATGAACTTTGAGACCAGCCGGATCGGAAAGAAAGTTATCGAGTTTAAAGATGTGAGTTTTGCTTTTGAAAACAAGCCAATTTTACAGGACTTTAACCTCTTGGTGCAAAACAAGGACCGCATCGGGATCGTCGGGGATAATGGCGTCGGCAAGTCCACCCTACTTAATCTGATCGCTGAGCGACTCCAGCCTCAGTCTGGGCAAGTCATTATCGGAGAAACCGTGCGGGTGGCTTATTTCTCTCAACAGATTGATGGCTTGGATGAGAGCAAGCGCGTGATCAATTTCTTGCAAGAAGTGGCTGAGGAAGTCAAGACGACTGTCGGAACAACTTCGATAGCTGATCTCTTAGAGCAATTTCTCTTCCCACGTTCCATGCACGGAACCTTGATTGAAAAACTCTCCGGTGGGGAGAAGAAACGCCTCTTTCTCTTAAAACTCTTGATTGAAAAACCCAATGTGCTTCTCCTCGATGAGCCGACCAATGACTTGGATATCGCTACCCTGACAGTTTTGGAAAACTTCCTTCAAAACTTTGGTGGGCCAGTCATTACCGTCAGCCACGACCGCTATTTCCTTGATAAGGTAGCAAGCAAGATCCTGGCTTTTGAAAATGGGGGCATTCGTGAGTTCTTTGGCAATTATACGGATTACCTGGATGAAAAAGCTTTTGAGGCGGCTCAAGTAACGGCCAGTCACAAGGTTGAAAAAGAGAAACCTGTCAAGCCCAAAGAAGAGAAGAAGCGCATGAGCTACATGGAGAAGCAAGAGTGGGCAAGCATTGAAGCAGATATCGAAGCCATTGAAAATCGGATTGCAGAGATTGAAGTAGAGATGAATGAAAACGGCTCTGACTTTGGCAAATTGTCAGCTCTTCAAAAGGAATTGGATCAGGAAAATGAGCGACTACTTGAGAAGTACGATCGCTATGAATATCTGAGCGAATTAGATGAATAAGGAGGCCCTATGAATCAATTGAACCGGATATCCCTTGGGATTTCAGCCACTATTTTTACCATTATCGGTATCGTCTTGTTTATCAATCCAATTGAGCACATTGGCTCGTTTAGCTGGTTGATATCTTGTGGCTTCTTTTTAATCTCCCTTTCGCGTTTTTCACGCTATTACCGATTGCGTCAGGCTGGTATAATTCAGCAGCAACAGCTCTTTCACAGTATGGTCGCCTTGGTTTTTGCGGTCTACTTACTGCTTTATGGCTACAAGACCTTGCCGATTGTCTTTCCAGTTACCTTAGGAATTTGGCTCATCTACCGTTCGATTCTAAACTTCCGAAAAGCTAATTTCTACTCGAGGAAGGTTGAGGAACTGTCCAAGCGTTATATCTTCTTTGCCTTGCTACAGCTCTTCATCGGTTTATTCTTAATTGTTAGTCCGCTTTCGATTAGCGTCTTTCTATTAAATATTATTGGCTTGATTTTCCTCATTCTAGGATTTCAATCTTTTAGTCTCTTGTTAAAAAGTTAAGAAAAGTTACGTGCAAACCTTTGCGTTTGATAAAAAGTCTGATATAATAGATCTGTAAGTGTTTACAAGTTTGAAAGGAGTTACAGATGTCTAAAAAAATTATTGGGATTGACCTTGGGGGAACTTCAATTAAGTTTGCCATCCTTACTTTGGATGGGGAAGTTCAAGAAAAATGGTCTATTAAAACAAATATCTTGGATGAAGGTAGCCATATCGTAGATGATATGATCGAATCCATCGCGCATCGCTTGAAGATGCTTGAGCTTGATGCTTCTGAATTCCAAGGAATTGGAATGGGATCACCTGGTGTCGTTGACCGTGAAAAAGGGACAGTTATCGGTGCCTACAACTTGAACTGGAAGACCCTTCAACCAGTCAAAGAAAAGATCGAAAGTGCCCTTCATATTCCATTCTTTATCGATAATGATGCCAACGTTGCTGCTTTGGGTGAACGTTGGAAAGGGGCTGGTGAAAACCAACCAGATGTTGTCTTCATGACACTTGGTACTGGTGTCGGCGGTGGTATCGTCGCTGAAGGTCGTCTCTTGCATGGTGTACGTGGAGCTGCTGGTGAGCTTGGTCACATCACTGTTGACTTTGATGATCCAATCCAATGTACTTGTGGTAAAAAAGGCTGTCTTGAAACGGTTGCATCTGCAACAGGTATCGTCAACTTGACTCGTCGTTACGCAGATGAGTACGAAGGGGACTCTCAATTGAAAGTCTTGATCGACAACGGAGAAGAAGTAACGGCTAAAACGGTCTTTGACCTGGCAAAAGAAGGCGATGCTCTTGCTTTGATCGTCTACAAGAACTTCTCACGTTACCTTGGACTTGCTGCAGCCAATATTGGTTCAACCTTGAACCCATCTAAGATTGTTATCGGTGGTGGGGTTTCCGCTGCTGGAGACTTCCTCTTGGATGGTGTGCGCAAGGTCTTTGAAGAAAACTCATTCCCACAAGTGCGTGAATCTACTCAATTGGCACTTGCTACTTTGGGAAATGACGCCGGTGTGATCGGTGCCGCATCGCTAGTATTACAATAAAATTAAAAGGAGATTTGCCTCTCCTTTTTTCTTTGTCCTGTGATATAATGAAGGCAATAGTAGTTTTAGGAGGATATATGACAAAAGCAGATACGATTTTTAAAGACTATATTCGAAAAATCATGGAAGAGGGAGTCTGGTCAGAGCAGGCGCGTCCTAAGTACAAGGATGGTAGAACGGCCAACTCCAAGTACATCACGGGAGCCTTTATGGAATTTGACCTCGCAAAAGGTGAGTTTCCTATCACGACCCTTCGTCCCATCGCGATTAAATCAGCCATCAAAGAGATGCTCTGGATCTACCAGGATCAGTCGAATAGCTTAGACCTGTTAGAAGACAAGTACAATGTCCACTACTGGAATGACTGGGAAGTAGGGGATAGTCGTACTATTGGTCAACGCTATGGTGCTGTGGTCAAAAAGCATGACATTACCAATAAAATCCTCAAACAATTAGAAGCCAATCCTTGGAATCGCCGCAACATTATCTCGCTTTGGGATTATGATGCCTTTGAGGAGACCGACGGACTCTTGCCATGTGCATTTCAAACCATGTTTGACGTGCGGCGCGTGGATGGGGAAATCTATCTAGATGCGACCCTGACCCAGCGTTCGAATGATATGTTGGTGGCCCACCATATCAATGCCATGCAATATGTTGCTCTTCAGATGATGATTGCCAAGCATTTTGGCTGGAAGGTCGGAAAGTTCTTTTACTTCATTAATAACCTTCATATTTATGATAATCAATTTGAACAGGCTGAAGAGTTACTCCGTCGGGAGCCTTCAGATTGTCAGCCGCACTTGGTTTTGAATGTACCAGATGGAACCAATTTCTTTGACATCAAACCAGAAGATTTTGAGTTGGTCGATTATGATCCAGTGAAGCCACAGTTGAAGTTTGATCTTGCGATTTAGTGATAAATCAAGGTTTTTTGATGCCCTGATCTATGGGTGAAATCCTTTCAAAATTAAAACAATTTCAGCTAAAAATTTTTACTCATTTTTGAGTCAAAATATTTTGAATATCGTTCGGGTTTTGTTAAAATAGATAAGGTTTGTAAAAACTAAACAATTTTAAAAAGAATGTTAATTTATAGATAAATATGGAGGTCCATTAGATGGGGAAAGACTTATTTAATGATCGTATTAGCAGATTCTCAATTCGTAAACTGAATGTGGGGGTTTGCTCAGTACTTTTGGGAACGCTTGTCATGGTTGGGACAGCCGCAAGTGCAGCCGCAGAAGAAAAGACAGATACGACAAGTGAAAGTGTAGCAGCAGTTGCAACAGCGTCAGAAGCGCCCGCAACTTCAACAGCTACAGCAACTTCAGCTACGTCAACTGCACCAGCTACATCGACTTATGATGCAAGCCCAGCCGTCACTGCTGCACCAGCTACATCAACTGCCGTAGCGTCTACAAGTGCCGCTTCAAGCGCGAGCACAGCAGCATCTGCTGCCTCGACTGCACCAGCAACATCAACAGGTTCAGAAACACCAAGCTTAGAAGTTGCTAAACCTGCAAACAAGGCGGCAGAAGTAACTTCAACAAGTGCAGATAAAAAAGAAACACCAACTCTTTCAGCTGGACAAGGTCTACCAACAAACAATACACTAGCCACTGAAGAGACAGCACAAACTTCTGGTAAACGTCGTAGTCGTCGTTCAATTGGGGATCCAAACGATCCAAACCTCATCGGAGATGATGTCCAAGATGCCACATCAACTCCAAAAGTTGAAAAACCTGGCTTTACAACAAATATCAAAGCTACAGACTTGGCTAGCCAAATCTCTTGGTTGGATTTTGGAGATGTAGCTAACTGGACAGGAACGACGACAACATCAAGCGGGAATCTGGCCCTTCAAGTAGGCTCTACCTACACCAAGGAAATCATGCCTGGCTATGTGGTCAAGATCAAGGTTAAATCCTTAAAACCCTTCCAAGCGACAGAACTTTATAAAAAACGTCTTGAAGAACGAGGAGCAACAGAAGCAGAAAAAGCGACCTATGACCCAAATGCTAAGAACGGATATATAGGAACAACTACTAATCCTGGAACTAACAATGCATTTGGAAAAGGTGAAGAAGCTAAAATTATTGCCGAAGCTCAAAACCGTTGGACAGAAATAAAAGGTGAAGGCATCGATACTGGCACTAAAAAAACAACCATCAGTTCCGAGTTTGACGGTGGAAATATTGGTGTTCAGTTTGAAATTTCTGCTACTTTCCGTGGCAAAACCGTAAAACCTGCTGTAGTCATGGCAGATGGTGAGTCCGCTAACCCTGGTGAATCGGTTATTTTCACCACAAACGGAGAAGGTTGGAAACAAATTGGGGAGTGGTATAAATATGGAAGAACATCTACTAAAACTTTTATTCCACAAGATACAGACAATTTATTTGGCCCAAATCCTTCCTTTAATATAGAAGGTACGAATTACTATTCGACGAACCTTAACTTACTTAAACGTGCAAATGAAGTGGGACCAGATAAAAAAGCGGTTGCTTGGAAGTACTTTGGAAGTGCTGATTTAACAACTGGAGGCCTCGGAACAGGGGTCTTCGGGCCAAATATTTCTGCAGGTCCTTCTGCCGTTCCCCTTGTTATGACAAAAGGAGCTTCTGAAGTTGGTCTTTACATTGCTTCAAGTGGTAAACAATCAGCCATGCTTGGATTCTTCCCACTTGATGAAGGAGATGCGCCAGCATCTTACGGGAAGGCGATTCATTCGATTGCAACTGTAGATGGTGTAACAGGTAAGAAAGTAAACCAACCTTATCTAGGTCACTTAAGCCCTGATATGGATGAAAACAATACGCTTGATTGGACGGGTGATGACAAGGCGACCACTGCGGATGAAGGCATCGACCAATTACTTCCAAACGATCTCAAAGGGAAAACCAATGAGCTGATCAAGATGGACCGGACACGTCCAGGTAATTACACCATTTCAGTGGAAGCTCATACGGATGGAGCAGCAAAAGCTAACATCTATGGTTGGGTAGATTTCAACCAAAACGGAACCTTCGATGAAGATGAACGGTCTGATTTAACAACCATTACCCAAGATGGAACGGCTACGTTAAGATTTACAAAGAGTAAAACCTATATTGATCCTAGTGTCAATGAATTAGGTGTTCGTGTCCGGATTGCTAAGGATGCTGATCAAATTGAAAGCCCAACGGGGATGGCTTTCTCTGGTGAGGTTGAAGACTTTAAGACTCAAATCACTCACCCACCAAAAGGGGAATTTAAAGAAACAACTGGCCCTCAAGGTGCAAAACAAACAGCAACCGTAGCCTTTACTGCTCGAGGTTTGCAAGGCTATAGCCTAACTGAGTCAGCAAAAATTGATGAAACAGTAGCTCCACAAATGATAGATAACCGTACGGGGCAAGTCGTAACACCTGGTGCAGATGGCTACTATGCTGTAGCTGGTCAAGGGAAGTACAAGATCACTTCAAACGGAACTTCTGTGGATGTTGAGTTCATTCCCGAAGATCACTTCCTTGGAACAGCTGACGGTATCTCTATCCGTCGTACAGACAGCAATGGCTACGATACGGGTTGGTCAACAAAATTCCCAGCCGATGAAGCCAATGTCGATACTGCCATCAATACCATGGACGGTCTATACATCCCAACAGTTACACCAACGGAAATTGAAGGGGTAGATAAGACTTCATCAGATGTCCAAGGTGCGACTCAAACTGGTACACCTACTTTTAACACAACTACAACGAATGCTAATGGCGAAAAGATCTCTGTCACTCCAAGCTTGGAATACCCTGCTAAATTGGTGGACCCAGCGACTGGTCAAGTAACCAATGCAACCTCTGTAACAGTAGCAGGTGAAGGAACATACAGCATTGACGATGCTACTGGTAAAGTAACCTTTGTTCCAGAACCAGGATTCACAGGTACAGCTCAAGGTGTTACCGTATCAGTGACAGCTCCTGTCGGAAGAGATAAAGACGGTACCGTTCGTGATGAATACCTTAAGACAGCGACAGCTAAGTACACACCAACGGTTACTCCAATCACAGTGACTCCTACAGACAAGGTTTCTGCGGATATTCAAAATGTTCCTCAAACACAAACACCAACCTTTGATTTGAGTAATGATAAGACTGCTGAAATCACTAGCAAGAAACTGGTAGATCCAGCAACTGGTCAACCAACTGATGAAACAACAGTGACAGTAGCAGGTGAAGGTAGCTATACAATCGATCCTACTACAGGAGCGGTGACCTTCACACCTGAAAAAGACTTTGTTGGTACTGCAAAAGGAGTAACTGTTCAGGCAACTGCTACTATTACAAATGCTAATGGTAAGACTGCAACCATTACTTCAGATGCGACCTACACACCAACTGTTGTGCCAGCAGTTCCAACTGCAAACCCTGCAACTTCAAAAGATATCCAAGGTGCGACTCAAACCGGTACACCAACCTTTGCAGGAACTACTGTTCAAGTAAATGGTGAAGATAAAGCTATTACCATAAAAGACAATAGCTACACATTGCTAGATAAAGATGGTAACGAAGTTTCAACGACACCAGCTTATGCGGCAGACGGTACAACCGTGATCGGTAACTTCACAATCGACCCAGCAACGGGTCAAGTAACTTTCACACCGACTGATAAATCATACACTGGTGCAGTCACACCAGCCAAGGTTCAAGCTGAAAGCTCAAACGGTATCAAGGTGGATACAACTTACACACCAGAAATCGTTCCAGTAACCCCAACAGCAACATCAGCTGAAACAAAAGATGTTCAAGGTGCCACTCAAACGGGTAAACCTGAATTCAAGGGTGGAACCGTAACGGTTGATGGCGTTGAGAAGACTGTTGAAATCAATGAAGATGTTCCAGCGACATTTGACGATGGCTCAACAACTAAGACTGTAGACGGTGTTGGTACTTACACAGTAGCAGCAGACGGTACTGTTACATTTGTACCAGAAAAATCATTTGTCGGAACTGCACCAGCCGTGACCGTTGTTCGCGAAGATAAGAACGGAACCAAAGCTTCTGCAACCTACACACCAACAGTATTGCCAGTAACACCTGAAGCAACATCAGCTGAAACAAAAGATATTCAAGGTGCAACTCAAACAGGTAAACCTGAATTCAAGGGTGGAACTGTAACAGTTGATGGCGTTGAGAAAACAGTAGCTATCAATGAAGATGTTCCAGCGACATTTGACGATGGCTCAACGACTAAGAATGTAGACGGTGTTGGTACTTACACAGTAGCAGCAGACGGTACTGTAACCTTTGTACCAGAAAAATCATTCGTTGGAACTGCACCAGCCGTGACCGTTGTCCGCGAAGATAAGAACGGAACCAAAGCTTCTGCAACTTATACACCAACTGTGACACCAGTAACACCAACTGCAACACCAGTTGAAACTACAGATATCCAAGGTGCTACACAAACTGGTAAACCTGAATTTACTGAAGGCGATAGCCGTGTGCCAATGAACGATGATGTTCCAGCAACATTTGACGATGGCTCAACGACTAAGACAGTCGACGGTGTTGGTACTTACACAGTAGCAGCAGACGGAACTGCAACCTTTGTCCCTGAAAAATCATTTGTCGGAACTGCACCAGCCGTAACGGTTGTTCGTGAAGATAAGAACGGAACCAAAGCTTCTGCAACTTATACACCAACTGTAACTCCTGTCACACCGACAGCGACACCAGTTGAAACAACAGGTAAGCAAGGTCAAACCCAAACAGGTAAGCCTGTATTTACTGAAGGCAACAGCCGTGTGCCAATGAACGATGATGTTCCAGCAACCTTCGATGATGGTTCAACAACTAAGACAGTTGATGGCGTTGGTACTTACACAGTAGCAGCAGACGGAACTGTAACCTTTGTTCCTGAAAAATCATTCACAGGTAAAGCACCAGCCGTAACAGTTGTTCGTGAAGATAAGAACGGAACTAAAGCTTCTGCAACTTACACACCAACCGTAACTCCAGTAACTCCAACTGCAACACCAGCTGAATCTACTGGACCTCAAGGTCTTGTTCAAACTGGCACTGTAACCTTCACTGAAGGTGATGAAGTAGCTCCAATTAACAAGGATTCGATTACTCTTCTTGATGAAAATGGTCAACCAGCAGCATCAGTAGAAGCGAAATCACCAGCAGGTGATGTGATCGGTACATACACAGTTGATAAAGACACAGGTGTAGTTACTTTCACACCAACAGATAAATCTTACTCAGGTGATGTGGTTCCAGTTAAGGTTCAGGCAGCTGATGCAAATGGAACTACAGTTGAAACAACTTATACACCGAAGATTACTCCGGTTGTTCCAACTTCTGAAGATGCTACATCGACAGATATTCAAGGTCAAACACAATCTGGTAAACCAACCTTCACGGAAGGCAATCCAAATGTTCCAATCGATGAAGATACTCCAGCTACCTTCGAAGATGGCTCAACCACTAAGACAGTAGATGGTGAAGGAACATATACTGTTGCTCCAGATGGAACCGTAACCTTCGTACCAGAAAAATCATTCACTGGAACTGCTACAGGCGTAACAGTGAAACGCGTGGACAAGAACGGTACTGAAATCACAGCTAAGTACACACCAACTGTGACACCAGTAACACCAACAGCAACACCAGCTGAATCAACAGATATCCAAGGTGCAACTCAAACTGGTAAACCTAAATTCACCGAAGGTGACAGCCGTGTACCTATGAACGATGATGTTCCAGCAACCTTCGATGATGGATCAACTACGAAGACTGTAGATGGTGTTGGTACATACACAGTAGCAGCAGACGGTACAGTAACCTTTGTACCAGAAAAATCATTCGTTGGAACTGCACCAGCCGTAACAGTGGTTCGTGAAGATAAGAACGGAACAAAAGCTTCTGCGACTTATACACCAACCGTAACACCAGTTACACCAACTGCAGAAGATACAACATCTACTGACAAACAAGGTCAAACGCAAACAGGTACACCAACCTTCACACCAGGTAATCCAAATGTTCCAATGGATGATGATACACCTGCAACATTTGAAGATGGCTCAACAACCAAGACTATTCCTGGTGAAGGAACTTACACTGTTGCTCCAGACGGAACCGTAACCTTTGTTCCAGAAAAATCATTCACAGGAGAAGGTACAGGCGTAACAGTTAAACGTGTCGATAAGAACGGTACTCCAGTTACTGCTAAGTACACACCAACTGTGACACCGGTAACACCAACAGCAAGTCCAGCTGAATCAGAAGCTCCTCAAGGTGTGGTTCAAACTGGAACTGTAACCTTCACTGAAGGTGACCCAGTTGCACCAATCGACAAGGATACCATTACTCTTCTAGACGAAAATGGTCAGCCAGCAGAATCTGTAGTTGCTAAATCACCAGCAGGTGATGTGATCGGTACCTTCACTGTTGATAAAGAAACAGGTGTTGTGACCTTCACACCAACGGATAAATCTTACTCAGGTGATGTTGTTCCAGTTAAGGTTCAAGGTAAAGATACAAACGGAACAGTTGCTGAGACAACTTACACACCGAAGATCACTCCAGTTGTACCAACTGCTGATCCTGCAACATCGACAGATATCCAAGGTAAAACACAAACAGGTACACCAAGCTTCACACCTGGTAACCCTGCAATCCCAATGGATGATGATGTACCAGCTACCTTTGAAGATGGTTCAACAACAAAAGTTATTCCAGGAGAAGGAACTTACACAGTTGCTCCGGACGGAACCGTAACCTTCGTACCAGAAAAATCATTCACAGGAACAGGTACAGGCGTAACAGTGAAACGTGTTGATAAGAACGGTACTCCAGTTACTGCAACTTACACACCAACTGTAACACCTGTTACACCAACTGCAACTTCAGCAGTATCTACTGATGTGCAAGGTGCAACACAAACTGGTAAACCTGTATTTACTGAAGGTGACAGCCGTGTACCAATGAACGATGATGTTCCAGCAACATTTGACGATGGTTCAACTACGAAGACAGTTGAAGGTGTTGGTACTTATACTGTAGCCCCAGACGGAACAGTGACATTTGTACCTGAAAAATCATTCGTCGGAACTGCACCAGCAGTGACAGTGGTTCGTGAAGATAAGAATGGAACCAAAGCTTCCGCAACTTACACACCAACTGTAACGCCAGTAACACCAACTGGTACTCCAGCAGTATCTACTGATGTACAAGGTGCTACACAAACAGGTAAACCAAGCTTCACAGAAGGTGACAGCCGTGTGCCGATGAACGATAAAGTTCCAGCAACATTTGACGATGGTTCAACTACGAAGACAGTTGAAGGTGTTGGTACTTACACAGTTGCTCCAGACGGAACAGTGACATTTGTACCAGAGAAATCATTTGTTGGAACCGCACCAGCAGTGACAGTGGTTCGTGAAGATGTGAACGGAACCAAAGCTTCTGCAACATACACACCAACTGTAACACCTGTTACACCAGCTGCTGATCCTGCAACATCTACAGACATCCAAGGTCAAACTCAAACTGGTAAACCAACCTTCACACCTGGTAACCCAAGTGTGCCAATGGATGATGAAGTTCCAGCAACCTTTGAAGATGGCTCAACAACTAAGGTTATTCCAGGTGAAGGAACTTACACAGTTGCTCCAGACGGAACAGTAACCTTCGTACCAGAGAAATCATTCACAGGAACTGGTACAGGCGTAACAGTGAAACGTGTTGATAAGAACGGTACACCAATTACAGCTACTTACACACCAACTGTAACACCAGTTGCACCAACAGCAGAACCAGTTACTTCAATTGGTAAGAAGGGTGCTACTCAAACAGGTAAACCAAGCTTCACAGAAGGTGATAGCCGTGTACCAATGAATGACGAAGTTCCAGCAACCTTTGAAGATGGTTCAACTACGAAGACAATTCCAGGTGTTGGTACTTACACAGTAGCAGCAGACGGAACAGTAACCTTCACTCCAGAACCTGAATTTACTGGTACTGCACCAGCAGTGACAGTGGTTCGTGAAGATGTGAATGGAACAAAAGCTTCTGCAACTTACACACCAACTGTTCTTCCAATCACTAAATTTGTTGATAAAGAAGGTAAGGAAATCCCAGGATATCCTACAGTTGATGGAGAAGAACCAAAAGCTGAAATTCCAGGTTACCGCTTTGTGGAGACCAAGAAATTGCCTAATGGTGATACTGAACACGTCTATGAAAAAGTTACAACTTCATACGTAGACGAAAATGGGGATCCAATCCCAGGTAACCCTACAGAAGATGGGGAACAACCGAAGAAAGAAATCCCAGGTTATGACTTCGTGAAGACTGTTGTAGATAAAGATGGAAACACTCAACATATCTACAAGAAGACTGTGACACCAACTCCAATGCCGGATCCAACTCCGACACCAGAGCCACAGCCTACTCCACAACCGCAACCAACACCAGAACCACAACCACAACCTACTCCACAACCAAAACCAGAAGAACCAACGATTCCTGTCGTTCCAGAAACGAAAGAAGAAGTGAAGTATATCGATCCACAAAATCCAACTGCACAACTTCCAAACACGGGAACAAAAGAATCTTCTACTGCTGGTCTTGCAATCTTTAGTGCTTTAGCAGGTCTCTCATTATTCGGATTTGCAAAACGCAAAAAAGAAGACTAAGCTAACTTGTGGCTAAGAAAAACCGCGAAACTCTCGCGGTTTTTTCTGTTTGTATTTGAAAAAATATCCTCCAAACTAGATAGTTGAAATCTGTCTTTTATAAGAAAATTTGATAAAATAGAAGTATCAGTGTAAAGGATGAGAGAATGAAAAAGATAATTGGTATCTGGGCTCAAACTGAAAATGGCATTATTGGAAAGGACCAAGTCATGCCTTGGCACCTGCCAGCTGAGCTTCAGCATTTCAAAGAAACGACCATGGGACAAGCAATTCTTATGGGAAGAGTGACCTTTGATGGTATGAAAAAACGGGTTCTACCAGGTCGGACTAGCATTATCTTAACGCAAGATCAGGCTTATGATTCTGAAAATGACGCTGTACTCGTCATGCATAGCAAAGAAGAGGTCTTGGAGTGGTATCAGAACCAAGAGAAGAATCTTTACATTATTGGAGGTAGTCAGATTTTAAGGCTTTTCTCTGATCAGTTAGAAGAGTTGATCCAGACCATGATTCATGCAACGATTGATGGCGATACATTGGCACCAAAATTTGATGAGAAACGTTATGAAAAGGTCCGTCAAGTTCCCCATCTGAAAGATGAGAAAAATCCATATGATTTTACGGTCAACTATTATAAGAGAAAGGATTTAGACTAATGGAGCGAAGTGTCTTTGGTTTTTTTACAGCTGTCCTATGTGTCATCTGTTTGATTTGCGCCTTACAAACCTTTCGTAAAAAACGGTTCGGCCTCGCTATTTTATTCTTACTAAATGCTTTTACCAATCTTGTGAATTCTATTCACGCCTTTTACATGACCTTATTTTAAACTAAATACAAACAGAAAATGACAGAAAGAGGAAATACATGCCAACGAATCAAAACAATGATATGATGGTTTATTGCTCATTTTGCGGAAAGAGTCAAGATGAAGTCCAAAAAATCATTGCAGGAAACAATGCGTTTATCTGTAATGAATGTGTAGAGTTAGCTCAAGAAATCATTCGCGAGGAGCTTGCTGAAGAAGTACTTGCTGACCTTAGCGAAGTTCCAAAACCAATCGAATTGCTCAATATCTTGAACCACTACGTCATCGGTCAAGATCGGGCTAAACGTGCCCTTGCAGTAGCGGTATACAACCACTACAAACGCATTAACTTCCACGATACACGCGAAGATGAGACGGATGTTGAATTGCAAAAATCAAACATCCTCATGATTGGACCTACTGGTTCAGGAAAGACCTTCTTGGCCCAAACCTTGGCTCGTAGCCTGAATGTTCCATTTGCTATTGCAGATGCAACAGCCTTAACTGAAGCCGGTTATGTGGGTGAAGACGTTGAAAATATTCTCTTAAAACTTCTTCAGGCAGCGGATTTCAATATTGAGCGTGCAGAACGTGGCATTATTTATGTCGATGAAATCGATAAGATTGCTAAGAAAAGTGAAAATGTCTCGATCACACGTGACGTTTCTGGTGAAGGGGTGCAACAAGCTCTCTTGAAGATCATCGAAGGGACCGTCGCTAGTGTTCCACCACAAGGGGGACGCAAACACCCTCAACAAGAGATGATCCAAGTGGATACCAAGAATATTCTCTTCATCGTAGGAGGAGCCTTTGACGGAATCGAAGAAATTGTTAAGCAACGTCTCGGTGAAAAAGTCATCGGTTTCGGTAAGAATAACAAAGCCATCGATGAATCCAGCTCTTACATGCAAGAAATTGTAGCAGAAGATATTCAAAAATTTGGAATTATCCCAGAATTGATTGGACGTCTTCCAGTCTTTGCGGCTCTTGAGCAATTGACGGTTGACGACCTTGTCCGTATTCTAAAAGAGCCACGCAATGCCTTGGTAAAACAATACCAAACCTTGCTCTCTTATGATAATGTTGAATTGGAATTTGACGATGAAGCCCTTCAAGAGATTGCGAATAAAGCTATTGAAAGAAAGACTGGAGCTCGTGGTCTTCGTTCGATTATTGAAGAAACCATGATGGATGTCATGTTTGAAATTCCAAGTCAAGAAGATGTAAAACTTGTCCGAATCACAAAAGAAGCTGTTGACGGAACAGAAAAACCAGTTCTTGAAACAGCCTAGAAAGATAAAATATGGAAATTAACACACATAATGCGGATATCCTCTTAAGCGCTGCAAATAAGAGTCATTATCCTCAAGATGAGATTCCAGAAGTTGCACTTGCCGGTCGCTCAAATGTCGGCAAGTCTTCTTTTATTAATACTCTCTTAAATCGAAAGAACCTAGCCAGAACATCTGGGAAACCAGGAAAAACCCAATTGCTAAATTTCTTCAATATCGATGATAAACTCCGTTTTGTAGACGTACCTGGTTATGGCTATGCACGTGTTTCTAAAAAAGAGCGCGAGAAGTGGGGGCGGATGATCGAAGAATACCTCACTAGTCGTGAGAACTTAAAAGCAGTCGTTAGCCTGGTCGATTTTCGTCATGAACCTTCTGCAGATGATGTTCAGATGTATGAGTTCTTAAAATATTATGAAATTCCTGTGATCTTAGTTGCTACCAAGGCAGATAAGATTCCACGTGGAAAATGGAACAAACATGAATCGATCATCAAGAAAAAATTAGATTTCGATCCTGCTGACACCTTTATTGTCTTTTCTTCTGTAACCAGGGAAGGTCTAGAGAAGTCATGGGATGCTATTTTAGAAAATGCATTTTACGAAATAAATTGAAATGACATGAAAATGTCATTTTTGTTTTGGATTTATCTCGCAATTGTAATACAAGTGTAATATAAGTGCCTTTGTTTTCTTCTATTTATATGGTATAATCTCTATAAAGATAAAAGATGATAAAAAATAATTGGAGATAAATTGTATTATGAAAAAGAAAATACGGAATAAAACGAAATTATTTGGTTTGTTCGTTTCTGTATTAGCAGCAGGGACTTTTGCTGCTGCTATGAGCGAGCACGTCACATCAGTTGGTGCTAATGATGGATCTTACCAAGCTTATTCAGACCCTACTGAAGCTTTCATCTCACAAATTGGTGAGTCAGCTCGTCAGCTCGGTCAAGAGAATGACCTTTATGCTTCCGTTATGATCGCACAAGCCATCCTTGAAAGTGGTTCAGGTCAGTCTGGCTTGTCTTCTTATCCGCATTACAACCTTTTCGGTATTAAAGGAAGTTATGCTGGTCAATCAGCAGTGATGCAAACTTGGGAAGATGACGGTGCAGGAAATGCCTATACGATTAATGACGCTTTTCGTTCTTACCCATCTTACTATGAATCATTGCAAGACTATGTAGCTGTTTTGAAACAAGGGCATTTTGCTGGCGCATGGAAGAGCAACACCTCAAGTTACCAAGATGCAACAGCAGCGTTGACAGGTGTTTATGCGACAGACACAAGCTACTATGCAAAACTTAATAACATCATTGAAACTTATAATTTAACTCAATACGATTCACCAAATGTTCAAGGTGGTATTACAGGTTCGGTATACAATCCATATCGTCAACAGTTCACTTCACAAGAAATCTTGAATTTGGATATCGCTTGGGCGAACCGTTTAAATTATTAAAAGTAAAACAGGCAGATGCCTGTTTTTTTATTTGTTTTTAGCACACAGTGATATTCGATATAAAACGTATATGATGAAAAGTTAAGAATTCTTCCTGAAAACCTTTTCAAACTTTTCTCTCTATGATATAATGATTTTGTTCACAAACATTATATAAGGAGAATATTATGTCTGAATCTAATTTTATTCAAAAAGTTGGAGCGGCGTGTAATAAGAAGGAAGATCTCTATCAGAAATCTAAAACGCGCTATGCAGTCCGTTCTATTTTTGCTGGAGGATTTCTTACTTTAAGTACGGCGGTCGGAGCAGTTGCTGCAGACCTGTTGAATACCTTCGTACCTGGATCTGGTCGTTTTCTATTTCCATTCATCTTTGCCTGGGGCTTGGTTTACCTCTTATTCTTAAATGCGGAATTAACCACCTCAAATATGATGTATCTGACGGCGGGTACCTATCTAAAGAAAATTCATTGGAAGAAAGCGCTGGAAATTCTTCTTTATTGTACCTTCTTTAATTTAATTGGTGCTTTAATCGTCGCTTTTCTTTTCAATCAAACAACTGCCTTCGCACATATCGATCCAAAAGGATTCCTAGCTACGGTGGCAGAAAATAAACTCCAACGAAGCAATCAAGTGGTTTTCTTTGAAGGGGTTATTGCCAATATCTTTGTAAATATTGCTATTCTTTCTTATTTATATTTCAAAGATGAAACAGCCAAGGTGCTCTTAGCCCTCTCTGCTATTTATATGTTTGTCTTTATGACCAATGAACACTTGGCTGCAAACTTTGCTTCCTTCTCATTATTGAGCTTTAATTCAGTTTCTAGCCAATTGCCACATTTTGAGTTTTTAAATATTTTACGTCACTATAGCGTAACCTTCTTTGCCAACTGGGTAGGAGGAGGAGTCCTAATGGGACTAGCCTATGCTTGGTTGAATAATATCAAGAGTCTTTATAACGATTAAAAAATATAAAAAAAGTTTGCAAAAGTACTTGCATTCTTTTTTTATATATGATAAACTAATCTACGGTTTGAAAAAACTGCCTAAGACAGTAGGGGAGCTCGACTCATAAAGATCCTACCGAGGACAAAACGTATCAATTAAAAGAAGCGTATTGTACTTTCGTGTCTAGGTTTGGGCGCGTTTTTCTTTTGGAAAAATTCCCCAAGCAAAATAATTACGGAGGTGAACACACTAATGAGTGAAGCAATTATTGCTAAAAAAGCGGAACTTGTTGACGTGGTAGCTGAAAAAATGAAAGCTGCTGCATCAATCGTCGTTGTAGATTCTCGCGGTTTGACAGTTGAGCAAGATACAGTTCTCCGTCGCAACCTTCGCGGAAGCGAAGTTGAGTTTAAAGTTATCAAAAACTCAATCTTGCGTCGTGCAGCTGAAAAAGCTGGTCTTGAAGATCTTGCATCTGTATTCGTTGGACCTTCTGCAGTAGCATTTTCTAACGAAGATGTTATCGCACCTGCGAAAATCTTGAACGATTTTGCAAAAGACGCTGAAGCACTTGAAATCAAAGGTGGTGCAATCGAAGGCGCTGTCGCATCTAAAGAAGAGATTCTTGCACTTGCAACTCTTCCAAACCGCGAAGGACTTCTTTCTATGCTCCTTTCTGTACTTCAAGCGCCAGTGCGCAACATTGCTCTTGCAGTCAAAGCGGTTGCAGACAACAAAGAAGACGCAGCTTAATCTTAAGCTACGCAGCGTAGCCTAGCTACAAAAAATAAAAACATAAAATTAAAACTTATTTGGAGGAAATAACAATGGCATTGAACATTGAAAACATTATTGCTGAAATTAAAGAAGCTTCAATCCTTGAATTGAACGACCTTGTAAAAGCTATCGAAGAAGAATTTGGTGTAACTGCAGCTGCTCCTGTAGCTGTTGCTGCAGCTGGTGCTGCTGACGCAGGTGCTGCTAAAGATTCATTCGATATCGAATTGACATCTGCAGGCGACAAGAAAGTCGGCGTTATCAAAGTTGTACGTGAAATCACTGGTCTTGGTCTTAAAGAAGCTAAAGAACTTGTTGATGGTGCACCTGGTGTCATCAAAGAAGGTGTTGCTGCAGCTGAAGCTGAAGAAATCAAAGGTAAATTGGAAGAAGCTGGAGCTTCAGTTACTCTTAAATAATAGAGTTTCCAATCAAAATGAAAACCGAGGTTTAGGCCTCGGTTTTTTCGTGGATTCTTTCTTTCGTGACTTTTACAAGCCCTGTATCATCAAATATTTCATTGAGATACGACAAGATTATTGCTATAATAGGGATATTCTATGAAATAAGGAGGAGGTATGAAAAATTTTAAACAGTTTCTTTTGGCTTTTGTTGCTGTTTTTGCAGCCGTCCTCTTGGTAGCCTGTGGTCCAAAAAGTGATAATGGGACTTATGTATTCGAACCCACAACAGAAGAAGTGAGGGAGATGCTACCAAGTCAACTTGCTTATATCATTACAGATGATTATAAATTTAAGGTTTCGATTATCATTAAGGACAAAACAGGCCTCATAAAGGTTCAGATAAAATCAAATGTTCAAAATACCAATCTACCCTATGATTTTAAGGTTGATCAAAAAACTAAAACAATTATATTGGAAAGTGAATATAGTAAGACTAAAATTACTTATCAAATTTCTGGTGGGGTATTAACAATTAAAGATGTAAGTGATTCTGACACCTATATAAATTTCATAAAATACGCGAAATTTAAAAAGATCAAATAAAAGAAATGGTAGGCACGGATCCTGCCTTTTTAATCGTTTAATATTAGTTGATAAATATATTACAAGAGTATTACATTTGTAATATTTCATTGCCGTGTGCCTGAATTGTTGATAGAATAGGGTGAATCTAACTAAAAAGGAGAAGTTATGAAAAACTTTAAACGTATTCTTTTGGCTGTAGTAGCTGTTTTTGCAGCAGTCCTCTTGGTGGCATGTGGTGCCAAAAGTGATAACGGGACTTATGTCTACAAACCATCAAAAACTGAAGTGAAGGAGATCCTTGAAGAACAAGGTGCTCCAAGTTCAAGTGTAGATGCATTGATCGACAATGTTAAATTGGAAGTTTCAGTGACCATTAAAGATAAAACAGGTAGCCTTAAAATTAAAGGTGAAATGATGGGACAAAAAACAGACCAATCATTTGATATGAAAGTTGACCAACAAAAGAAAACTCTTCAATCTAAAACAGGTGAAGGTGAGAAGGTTAAATACAAAGTATCTGGAGATGTGTTCACTTTTGATTTATCTGGTCAGAAGAGTTCAGGTCATGAAGCCGCTTTGGAAATGTTCAAAAACGCTAAATTCAAACGTACAAAATAATATAAGAGAAGGGCAGAGAGTATCTGCTCTTTTTCTTCTTTAAAACATCTTGAATCGGTATGAAAATAGTGGTAAAATCTCATTATAAAATACATTAGGAGATTGATTATGAAAAATATTAAACGTATTCTTTTAGCTTTCGTTGCAGTTTTTGCAGCAGTCCTCTTGGTGGCATGTGGTGTCAAAAGTGATAATGGGACTTATGTCTACAAACCATCAAAAACTGAACTCAAGAAAATTCTTGAGGAGCAAGGCTTATCAGGTAGTCAATTAGAGTCTATTGGAGACGTTATTAATTTTGAAGTTTCTATTAAGATCAAAGATTCTAAAGGAACCCTCAGCATCGCGGGTGAAGTCGCTGGTCAAAAGAATGAGCGATCTTATGATGTCAAAATCAATCAAAAAGAGAAAACAATCTCGTCAAATGATGGTAGAGGAGAAAAGATTACATACAAGGTCGATGGTGACTATTTGACATTTGATCTTTCTAAGTTAAGTAATAGCAACCAAGGGGATCTTATGATTCTTAAAAATGCTAAACTCAAACGCACGAAATAATGCAAGTGAAGAGCGGGGAAACCTGCTCTTTTGCTTTACTTTTATGACTAGTTTGGTATAATGAATGAGACTACAGATGGGACTGGGGCAGGAATGATTTTCTTTGAAAATGATTTCGTCTCGCTCCCTCTTTTCTGTGTGATCAAGGTTATTATTTATGGAAAAGGAGAATCATCTATGCTTTATATTTGGTCTTACTTGAAAAAGTATCCCAAGTGGCTAGCCCTGAATCTATTTTCAGCAGTCCTGTTTGTTATTGTCAATTTGGGCTTGCCAACGATTCTAGCTCGCATGATTGATGAGGGGATTAACCCGCGTGATGTGGATCGGCTGTATTTCTGGGGCTGGGTCATGTTTGCGATTATTTTGCTTGGGATCGTGGGGCGGATTATCTTGTCTTACGCGGTTGGCCAGCTAACGACCACCATGGTTCGAGATATGCGCAATGACCTCTATGCTAAGTTACAGGAGTACTCGCATCACGAGTATGAGCAAATCGGGGTATCGTCATTGGTCACTCGCTTGACTTCTGATGCCTTTGTTTTGATGCAGTTTGCGGATTCTATGTTGAAGATGGGGGTCATTACACCCTTGATGATGGTTTCCAGTGTTCTCTTGATTCTGACGACCAGTCCTTCTTTAGCGTGGATTGTAGCGGTTTCTGTACCATTTCTTGCTGTCGTCGTCTGGTATGTAGCAGTTAAGACACGTCCACTTTCTGAGAAGCAACAAAAGACCCTCGACCATCTCAACCAGTTTGCGCGTGAAAATTTGACAGGGCTTCGTGTGATTCGTGCCTTTGCTCGTGAAGAATTTCAAGAGGATAAATTTGCAGCTGAAAATGAAGTCTACGCAGAGAACTCGAATAAATTGTTTAAACTAACTGGTTTGACAGAACCCCTATTTGTGCAGATCATCATTGCTATGATTGTGGCGATTGTCTGGTTTGCTTTGGATCCTCTTCATGACGGTAGTTTGAAAATTGGGGATCTGGTTGCCTTTATTGAGTATAGCTTCCACGCGCTTTTATCTTTCCTCTTTTTAGCCAATCTCTTTACCATGTATCCTCGGACTGCGGTTTCTAGCCGTCGGCTCAAGGAAATCATGGACATGCCCATTTCGATTGATCCAAATGAGAATGGTGTAACAGAGACAGCATCTCGTGGCTATTTGGAATTTGACAATGTCACCTTTGCTTATCCAGGTGAGACGGAGAGTCCAGTTCTCCATAATATTTCCTTTCAAGCCAATCCTGGCGAAACCATTGCCTTTATCGGCTCGACTGGTTCTGGGAAATCTTCACTTGTGCAGTTGATTCCTCGATTCTATGATGTCACACTTGGTAAGATTTTGGTCGACGGCGTGGATGTCCGTGACTACAATCTGAAAGCCCTTCGCCAAAAGATTGGTTTTATTCCACAAAAGGCCTTGCTCTTTACAGGAACCATTGCTGAAAATCTTCGTTATGGGAAAGAAGATGCTTCTGTACAAGAGCTAGAACAAGCAGCTGAAATTTCCCAAGCCAAGGAATTTATCGACAGTCGTGAGGAACGCTTTGATACGCATTTGGCAGAAGGTGGTAGCAACCTTTCAGGTGGTCAAAAACAACGCTTGTCTATCGCCCGTGCTGTTGTCAAAGAGCCCGATATCTTTATTTTTGATGATTCCTTCTCTGCTTTGGACTACAAGACGGATGCTACTTTGCGGAAACGTCTCAAAGAAGTTACAGGAGATGCGACTGTCTTGATCGTAGCGCAACGCGTGGGAACCATTATGGATGCGGATCAAATTATTGTCTTGGACCAAGGGGAGATCGTCGGTCGAGGTACTCACGATGAATTGATGGAAAGCAATGAGATCTATCGTGAAATTGCCAATTCGCAGCTCGACAGTCCGTCATTAACAGAGGAATAGAAAGGAGAAGCAGATGAAACAAGAACAAAACAGTTTTTCTAGACTATGGACTTACTTGAGAGCCTATCGCTTGGAAGTTTGCTTGTCCATTTTCTTAAAAATCCTGAGTGTCGTCATGAGTGTTGTCGAACCCTTTGTTTTGGGGCTTGCCATTACTGAGTTGACAAAAAATCTCATGGATATGGCAAAAGGCCTTGCAGGAGCTGGTCTTAATACCTCCTATATCGCGATCATTATGACGCTCTATCTATTCCGTGGGGTCCTCTATGAGTTGGGATCTTATTATTCCAACTATTTCATGACCAATGCTGTTCAAAAGACCGTTCAGGATATGCGAAATGATTTGTCTCATAAAATCAATCACATTCCCGTTTCTTATTTTGACCGGCATCAGTTCGGAGATTTGCTAGGACGTTTCACTAGCGATGTCGAAACCGTCTCGAATGCCCTGCAACAATCTTTCTTACAAGTTGTCAACGCCATCTTTACCTTGCTCTTTGTTATCAGCATGGTCTTGTACTTAAACATCCAACTGGGACTAGTGGTCATCTTGTCCATTCCTATCACTTATTTCAGTGCTCGATTTATCATGAAAAAATCTCAGCCTTACTTTAAAGAGCAGGCAGATGTTTTGGGGGCAATGAACGGCTTTGTACAAGAGAATCTAACAGGTTTTAATGTCCTCAAGCTCTATGTTCGGGAAAAATCTTCCCAGGAAGAGTTTCATGATATTACCCATCACCTTCAAAAGGTAGGATTCAAGGCTAATTTCATTTCCGGCTTAATGATGCCGATTTTAAATGGAATTTCAGATTTGACTTATCTCATTATCGCTTTGTTTGGTGGCTTGCAAGTGTTAGCAGGTCGTTTGACTGTCGGGAATATGCAGGCCTTCGTTCAATATGTTTGGCAGATCAACCAACCGATTCAAAACTTGACCCAATTGGCAGGTCAGCTACAAAGTGCTAAGTCGTCTCTAGATCGGATTTTCCAAGTCATGGATGAACCAGATGAAGTAGCAGATGTGACAGAAACCCTCTCTGGAGATTTGACAGGGCAAGTCAGCTTTAAAAGCGTTGATTTCCAATATGTAGTGGATAAACCCTTGATTCGTGATTTCAACCTAGAAGTCAAACCAGGTGAAATGGTGGCCATTGTCGGACCAACTGGAGCAGGGAAAACAACTTTGATTAATCTGCTGATGCGCTTTTACGATGTGACTGCAGGATCGATTACGGTGGATGGTCATGATATTCGTCATCTATCTCGCCAAGATTACCGCAAGCAATTTGGAATGGTGCTTCAGGATGCTTGGTTATATGAAGGAACCATCAAAGAAAACCTTCGATTTGGTAATCTCGAGGCAACGGATGAAGAAATTGTGGAAGCCGCAAAGTCAGCCAATGTCGATCACTTTATCCGGACGCTTCCTGGTGGTTACAATATGGAAATGAACCAGGAGTCTAGCAATATTTCTCTAGGGCAAAAGCAACTCCTAACCATTGCGCGTGCGCTCCTGGCTGATCCTAAAATCTTGATTTTGGATGAAGCGACGTCTTCTGTCGATACGCGTTTAGAGCTCTTGATTCAAAAAGCGATGAAGAATTTGATGAAAGGGCGGACTAGCTTTGTTATTGCTCACCGCTTGTCTACCATTCAAGAAGCAGATAAGATCCTTGTCCTCAAAGATGGCCAAATCATCGAGCAAGGAAATCACCAATCCTTGTTAGCAGATAAAGGGTTCTACTATGAGCTCTACAATAGCCAATTTTCAAATAAAAAAGCGGAATAAGCGCGTGCCATCAAAAGAGGTTTGAGAAAGCATTCTCAGCCTCTTTTTTCTTACTCACTTTTATTACTACATAAAAAGGTTAATATTTCTGCAACAAATTGATACAGAATATTCACACAATTCACCTTGTTTGTCATGATAATTTTTATTAGGATAGAATCGTTGTAAAAAATAAAAGGAGAAATATGTGATGTATCATTTAAACAAAGATATCATTTTTGGCATTCGCAAGTCTAAGCTTGGAGTCTTTTCTGTCGTAATTGCGATCATGGGGGCTTGTTTTTTGACTGGAAAATCTGTGGCAGCTGATCAAGTTGGAGAGCAGGCACAAGTCCAAACACAAGGGCAAGAAGCGACAACTTCTGATCCCGAAAGCTCTCAAGTAGATACCAGTCAATATGGAGCATCTATGCCTTACACCCGTTATGAAGCAGACAAAGGAAACCTCCTTGGAAAGGCAGAGGTAGAGCAGTCTCAAGACAGTCACTCAACAGCTATTGAAGCTTCTGATCAGACTTATGTCGCTTTAAAAGAAAAGGGAGATGGTGTTTCCTTTAAGGTCAATGAACCAGCCAATGCTTTAACCGTACGCTACACGGTACCAGATGGCGCAAGTGGACAACTCGATGTACAGGTGAATGGTCACAGTGTTCAACAATTGGATCTTTCATCTACGTCTAACTGGCAGTACTTGAATGACAAAGGTGTACACGATAGTTCCCAGGCGGATACACTCGCTCGGTTCCAATTTGATGAAGTACACAGCCTACTTCCAGGAGTTCAGCTTCAAAAAGGAGATGTGGTTTCACTGGTGAAAAACAAGTCAGACGACGTCCATTATGGCCTTGACTTTGTGGAATTCGAGCAAGCTCCAGACCCGATTGCTCAAGGGGACAATGCTATCAATATTGTTTCTAAAGGAGCTACGCCAAACGACGATACTGATGACAGCAAGGCCCTCTATGATGCGATTTATGAAGCTAAACAAACCGGAAAGAATGTCTATATCCCAGCTGGGCGATTTAATCTCAATCGAAAAGTCGGTATCGATGCTTCTGATATGAAGATTTCAGGGGCTGGTATCTGGCATACCCAACTGCATTTTACTAGTGACCAAGCTGGTGGCGGTGGATTTGACTTCCTTCACCAAGACAACCATGTTGAATTTAGCGATGTCTATCTGTCCTCCAACCTTCGTTCACGCTATGGTGAAAATGCTCAGTACAAGGCCATTTCTGGAACGCCAGGGAAGAACTCTCATATTCACGATATTTGGGCCGAACATTTTGAAGTCGGCATGTGGATTGGCGATTATGCTGGAAAAAATGATATGAAGTACACAGATGGTCTAGTAGTAGAAAATGTCCGTTTGCGCAATAACCTGGCTGACGGAGTCAACTTTGCCCAAGGGACTAAGAATTCGATTGTCCGCAATTCTAGTATCCGTGGGAATGGAGATGACGGACTAGCCAGCTGGTCAAGTATTGCGGATGGAACAGAATCAGCAGTAGCAGAAAACAATAAATTCTTGCACAATACGATTGAACTTGGTTGGCGTGCTGGTGGTGTTGGGATCTTTGGTGGAAAAGGCCATGAGATTGCCTACAATCGGATTAAAGACAATATCGGGGATGCCGGAATTCGCTTGACGACTGTCTTTAAGGGTCATAACTTTGATCTGAATGAAGAAGGAATTCGGGTTCACCACAATCTCTTGGAGCGTACAGGGACGAAGAGCGATATCTACAACAAGCATCGTGGATCGATTGATGTTGAAACGCGCTATGGAGATATTAAAAATGTCACCATTGAGGACAATGTATTTGTAGCGCCATTTGATACAGGTGTGACTGATCACCTCAATCCAAATGGAGGTATCCTAAACCATGTCGAAGTCAGTAACAATCAAACCATGAGTCAACTCTCTCATCCAGCTCAAGCAGGATTATCTGCCTCTACTTCAAAATCAGCTGGACAAGCCTTGAAAGTGAAAGAAAAACCCCTTCAAGTAAGCGCAGTGAAAGCTTCCCTTCAACCATCGAAAGTTCAACCGTCTAAAAAACAAACCGGTCTGAATCTTAAACAAGCAAAGACAGTTACTAAAACAGTCAAACCTAACTATGTCTTAAAAGCAACAAATTCCAAGCAAAAGAGCTTTTTGAAAGCTCCGAGTGCTTTATTCCTTTACCGGATGATGGGGTTAAGTCAAACGGTTTAAGAAGGATGGAAATCCTGGATACAATTCCAGGATTTTTTGCTTGCTTCTAGTCCTTCATTGACAGTGATAAGGCATATCGGTATACTAGGTATAATCTAATTAGGAGGCCACCATGATGATTCGACCCGTTCAGCTCAGCGATGCAACAGCTATCCGAGCGATTTACCAACCTTATGTAACAGAGACAGCCATTACCTTTGAGGTTGATGTGCCGACTGTCCAGGAATTTGAAAGTCGCATCACAAAAACGCTGACTCAATTTCCTTATTTGGTCGCAGAAGTGGATGGAAAAGTTGTGGGTATGCCTATGCCTCGACCTATTATGCACGCGCTGCCTATGATTGGACCACTGAATTATCTATTTATGTAGCAAAAGAAGCGCGTGGACAAGGGATTGGATCGGCTCTTTATACGGCCTTAGAAGAGGAGTTGCAAGCACGAGGCTACTTACGCTTTCTGGCTTGTATCGCGGTTCCGAACGAAGCGAGCATTTCCATGCATGAAAAGCGAGGGTATGTCCAAGTGGCTCATTTTCCAAAAATTGGCTATAAGTTTAACAAATGGCATGATATCATCTGGATGCAAAAGACCATAGACGGTCCTGTTAGAAAAATACAGTAGAAATCACGACATTTGTAAATCGCAATAGTTAATTATCCCTGACTTTTTCATAGGCTAAAATGATACTAAAAAAATTACTGAAAGAGACCGGAAAGTTGTGATGGTCTCCCCTACATGAAAGGAGCCTTTATGACTGAAGAACAAAGTGCTAGGCTGTTACCTCAAAAACCCTCCAGATGGGCCAAAATTCTACTTAACCGAAAGGTTCCCATTCTTCTGTTCTTCTTACTGGAATTGGCCTTTCTTGTCTTTTCATATCTCAGTCTACAAGAGCATTTCCCATCCATTATCTTATGGGAACACTTGTTGAGTGTCTTGACCTTCTTTTACTTGCTCAATCGTTCCATGGATTCTCGTTCCAAACTGTCCTGGGTGATTATCATTGCCCTCTTTCCAATTTTTGGGACGGCTCTGCTTTACTTTTCGTTAGCTGATTTGGGTGTGAGACGCTTGAAGAAGCGGCTTGAGGATGCTACAGTGCAGGCATCTGACTATCTAAGCACCGATCCAGAAGTTGCTGATTATTTATCCCAAAGTGATAGCCAATTACAGAAATTAGCTTATTTTCTGGAGCATAGTCCAGCCCAGTTTCCTATCTACAGAGACACAGAGGTCACCTATTTTCCACTTGGAGATGACATGCTACCAGCCTTGTTGGAGGATTTGAAAAAGGCGGAACGTTATATCTTTATGGAATATTTCATTATTGACGAAGGGATCATGTGGGGCGAGATTTTAGCCATTTTGGAGGAGAAGGCCAAGGCAGGTCTGGATGTTCGTGTCATGTTTGATGGGATGAATGAGATGACTACCTTGTCCTACGATTATATCGAGCGATTGCACAAGGTTGGGATAAAAGCTCAGACCTTCTCACCAGTCAAGCCCATTCTATCAACCTATTACAATTACCGAGACCATCGAAAGATTACAGTGATTGATGGTCAAGTTGCTTATACTGGTGGCGTTAATATCGCTGATGAGTATGTCAATAAACTAGAACGCTTTGGTCATTGGAAGGATACGGCCCTTCGATTAGATGGTTCAGCAGTTCAATCGCTGAAAGCTCTCTTTTTGACCATGTGGAAAGTGACTGGAATAGAGGATAAAACGGATATGGAGCACTATCTACAAGAAAAACCTCAAAAAAGAGAGGGTCAAGGCTTGGTTCTTCCTTATGGCAATTCACCGTTGACCTACCACAAGGTTGCAGAAAATGTTTATTTACATCTTCTGAATACATCTACTAATTATGTCTATATCATGACGCCGTATCTGATCTTGGATGATGAATTGGTTCGAGCCATGACATTTGCGGCCAGACGAGGTGTGGATGTTCGTATCATTATGCCAGGGATTGCAGATAAACAGTATGCCTTTGATATTGCGACGACCTATTTTAAAGCCCTCTTGGATGCTGGGGTCCGTATTTTCCGTTATACCCCAGGCTTTGTCCATGCTAAGGTTTATGTTTCTGATAGCCAACAAGCTGTTGTAGGAACCATTAACACAGACTACCGAAGTCTCTATCAAAATTTCGAAGATGGGGTTTATCTCTACAATAATCTGGAAGTGCTTAAAATTGAAGAAGATTTTGAGAAAACCCAGGCTCTCTCAGAGGAAGTTACTCTGGAAAGTTTGTCAAAAATGCCTATGGCTCATCGTCTAGGTGGTTATCTCTTTTCTCTGATTGGACCTTTGATGTAAAAAAGGAGGAATCATATGGATACAAAAATTCTTTTGAAATTGTTAGAAGACCAAGCTGATCCAGCGAAAGTCCCAGCAATGGAAGCTTATATGAAAAATAAATTCAGCTTTCTTGGCGTTCAAAAACCAATTCTCAAAAAGATTGAAAGAGATTTTTTTAAGCTTTTCATAAAGAATCCAATTGATTGGGCTTTTGTGGAAGAGTGTTGGCAGCAACCCTACCGTGAGTTCCAATATATTGCTATGGATTATCTGGATAAAAAGAAGAAGGAGCTTAGACCTGAAGATTTTCCAAAGCTAAAGGAATTGGCTCAAACCAAATCATGGTGGGACAGTATAGATCAATTGGACCTTATCATCGGAGAGATTACTTTTCACTATCCAGAAACAAAGCAGGTTATGCTGGATTGGAGTAGGGATCAGGACTTTTGGTTGAGGCGGATTGCCATTGATCACCAGCTTATGAGGAAAGAAAAAACAGATACGGATTTGTTAGAAAAAGTGATCCTCAATAATCTAGGTCAAAGCGAGTTCTTTATAAATAAGGCAATCGGCTGGAGTTTACGCAATTATTCTAAGGTTAATCCGGATTGGGTAGGGGCCTTTATCGACCGCTATCGAGAGCAGTTATCTCCTTTGAGTATTCGAGAAGGAAGCAAGTACCTACCTTCTTGACAGTTTGTGGATGTTCATGGTAAACTAGATTTATGCGATGAGTCGATTGGCTCTTAGGAGCCTTTTGCGCTGAGGAGGTCTACATTCAATTGTAACGCAGGAGCGGACCTTGAACAGTTGTGTGAACCGGCTGTTCTCACTGAAAGGTGCCTCGAATCCTGGTCTTCGGATCAGGATTTTTTTGTACCTTTTAAGAAATGAAAACTATTATAATACAGTTGCTACAAAGTTATGTTGGTGTTATAATATAGTAAAGTGCCTCGTGTCAGAAAGGAGTGGAGTTGATTGGGAGATTTCTATCATTCTAATGATTCAGCATCTACAGACTATTCGCAGAAAATTGAGGATCTTGAAAACTCCAAACAATTTCAGGATGCCATCGGATTGATTCGAGAACAGATGAAGAACAATCTTCAGTGGAATGTTTTGCGATCTTTTGGTATTATTTGCGCCATACTGTCTCTCATTTTATTGCGTTTTGCAGCTATTCCTTTGATCCTTTTAGTTGTTGGTTTGTATTATTGGCCACAATATAAAAAAAGAAAAGCCTTGTTTGGGGATCGAATTCGTTCGAACGATGAAATCTATCTTGATGATATCTTGTCGCCTGTATTAAAGGAAGTTTTTCCTAAGGCTTCGATCAAAGAGGACGGTTCCATCCCTTCTGAAGCTCTCTCGCATTTATGTCCTCGGTCGACTGATTTTCTGTGTTTCAAAGAGCTATCATTTCATGATGACAAAGAGCTGACGGTGTCAAATCTCTATGCCCATCATACAGAGACTCGTTACCGGACATCTAATGGTCATACGAGGACGGAACATGTGGAAGTTACAGATTTCCTTGGACAAGTGTTCTCTTTATGTCTACCGATCAATTTCTCGGGTCATCTTCGGGTGGTTCCGACCAAGAAATCATTTCTTTTTAAGAGGGAGGTGAATGGGGTTTATCCTGGAGCCAGAGGGGATGAAGTTCAGATTGAAACAGAGGATATTCGCAATAACGAAAATTACAATATCTACTGCACGGATGAACTGTCTGCCCGTAAATTTCTCACCCCTAAGATGTTGGAATGGTTTGATCGACAAATTTCTCAAAATGCCATGTGTGTATTTTTGAAAGACAAGAAACTATTTATTTCTTTGTATACCGATCGCTATATCTTTCCGACGCCCCAAAAACCGGAAGATATTGATCAACTATCTTTGGTATCTGAATATCATAAATTATGCAAAGAACTAGCTTTAATTAAGGAAATAACAGCAATTTTTGAAGGAGAAGCATCATGAATCTCATTATTGGAATCATCCTATTATTTCTTGCCCTATTGGCCATTTGGTTTATTAGTGTAGGAAATCGCCTCAATCGTTATCTAGTAACCATCGAAGAATCAAAGAGAACGGTTGATATCGTTCTCGTAAAACGCTATGATACCATTTCGGAAATGCTAAAAGTAGCCAAAGCCTATGCCAAACACGAGCAAGAGATTTTTACTGATTTAGTTGCTTTACGCCAAGGAGCGACTATTCAAGAATCCAACCAAGTCATTACCAATCAAAATGATGTCTTGGCACAAATTCGTGCAGTCGGTGAAAACTATCCAGAGCTCTTGTCTTCTAACCAATTCTTGGCCTTGCAAAAGGAAATTGCTGACGAAAATGAAGATCTTGCTGCAGCGAAGCGAATTGTCAACAGTAATGTCAGCCATATCAATCAAGAAATTGTTTCCTTTCCGGCGTCTATCGTAGCAGGTGTAAAGGGGATCCATCAAGTTCCATTTCTTGCTGAAGAAACACAAGGTAAGAAAGATTTAAGTGACTTGAACTATGACCTGAACTAACGAGCTATTTATGATAAATAACCATCAACAATCCTGGTCTTAGAATCGGGATTTTTTCCTACTGTTGGTACTTTTCATTTATGCCAAAAAATTGTATAATGGTACAAATACTCAATTTTTAGAAAATTTTGAAAGAGGATTTACTATGGGATACACAGTTGCTGTTGTCGGTGCTACAGGTGCCGTTGGTGCTCAAATGATCAAAATGTTGGAAGAATCTACTCTTCCAATCGATAAAATTCGCTACCTTGCGTCAGCACGTTCTGCAGGAAATGTCTTGCAATTTAAAGGGCAAGACGTGACCATCGAGGAAACGACTGAAGATGCTTTTGAAGGGGTTGATATTGCTCTCTTCTCAGCTGGTGGTTCAACATCTGCCAAATATGCACCTTATGCGGTAAAAGCAGGCGCAGTAGTGGTTGATAACACTTCTTATTTCCGTCAAAATCCGGATGTACCTTTGGTTGTTCCTGAAGTGAATGCCCATGCTCTTGATGCTCACAACGGAATCATCTCTTGTCCAAACTGTTCAACCATTCAAATGATGGTAGCTCTTGAGCCAGTTCGTCAAAAATGGGGCTTGGACCGTATCATCGTATCTACTTACCAAGCTGTTTCAGGTGCTGGTATGGGAGCTATTCTTGAAACCCAACGTGAGTTGAAAGAAGTCTTAAATGATGGAGTTAATCCACGTGATGTTAAAGCAGAAATCTTACCTTCAGGTGGAGATAAGAAACACTATCCAATCGCCTTCAACGCTCTTCCACAAATTGATGTCTTCACAGATAATGACTACACATACGAAGAAATGAAGATGACAAACGAGACTAAGAAAATTATGGAAGACGATAGCATTGCTGTTTCAGCAACTTGTGTGCGGATTCCAGTCTTGTCAGCTCACTCAGAGTCAGTCTACATTGAAACAAAAGAAGTGGCACCAATTGACGAAGTGAAAGCTGCTATTGCAGAATTTCCAGGTGCAGTCCTTGAAGATGATGTTGCTCACCAAATCTATCCTCAAGCAGTCAATGCTGTAGGTTCACGTGATACCTTCGTTGGACGGATTCGTAGAGACTTGGATGCTGAAAAAGGAATCCACATGTGGGTGGTTTCAGATAACCTCCTTAAAGGAGCTGCTTGGAACTCAGTCCAAATCGCAGAAACCCTTCATGAACGTGGACTCGTACGACCAACAGCTGAATTGAAGTTTGAATTGAAATAGGGAGCAAAACAGAAATCAGTAACTCGAAGAGTTTGATTTCTCCTTAGCTAACTAGCAAATCAACTTGTTTTATAAACAGATCATGAGGCAAAGGCAAGCAGGCCCCAGCCTCTTTCTTATATAGAGAAAGGTTTTTTCTATGTCTTATAATGATTTGAAAGATTGTAAAATCATCACTGCATTTATCACTCCCTTCCATGAAGATGGAACCATTAATTTTGACGCTCTTCCTGCCTTGATCGAGCACCTCTTGGCACATCATACAGATGGGATTCTCTTAGCTGGAACGACTGCAGAAAGTCCAACTCTGACCCACGATGAGGAATTGCAACTCTTTGCGGCCGTTCAAAAGATTGTCAATGGACGGGTCCCTTTGATCGCTGGTGTCGGAACCAATGAAACCCGTGACTCGATTGAGTTCGTTAAAGAAGTGGATGCTTTTGGTGGCTTTGCAGCAGGATTGGCTATCGTCCCTTACTACAATAAACCATCCCAAGAAGGAATGTATCAACACTTTAAAGCGATTGCGGATGCATCTAATCTTCCGATTATTATCTACAATATTCCAGGGCGCGTGGTAGTAGAAATGACACCTGAAACCATGCTTCGTTTGGCAGAGCACCCAAATATCATCGGGGTCAAAGAGTGTACAACCCTTGCTAATATGGCCTATTTGATTGAACACAAGCCAGAAGAATTTCTCATCTATACAGGGGAAGATGGAGATGCTTTCCATGCGATGAACCTTGGAGCTGATGGAGTGATCTCAGTGGCTTCTCATACAAATGGAGATGAAATGCATGAGATGTTCCAAGCGATTGAACACAACGATATTAAAAAGGCTGCGGCTATCCAACGTCAATTTATCCCTAAAGTCAATGCTCTCTTCTCTTATCCAAGCCCAGCTCCTGTCAAAGCTGTCTTAAACTATATGGGCTTTGAAGCAGGGCCAACTCGTTTGCCATTGGTGCCAGCACCGGCAGAAGAAGCGAAACGTATCATCAAGGTTGTAGTAGATGGGGATTACCATGCTACTAAAGAGATCATTACGGGAGTCCTTCGTCCGGATTATTAATAAAATTGTCATGAGGAATGTATGTCAGAGTTAGAGAAAACAGAGTTAGAAAAAACGGATTCAGAAAAATCAGAACTAGAAAAATTTAAAGAACGTCATGGTCTTGAAAAGTTAGATGGTGTGATGATCCATGATAAACCGACCATTAAAACAGGCGAAAAAGCTGGATGCATCGGCGCTCTCTTACTTTTAATTGGATTTGGTACAGGAATTATTTTATTGCTCCTTCATTTCATATTTGATTTCGATTCCAAGTTACTCAATCTTCTTTGGGAAACGGTAGCAGCTTTAGGATTTATTTTTAGTTTAGCAGGAGCTTTTCAAACTGGTCCCCTTACGATTCACCGCTACTCGAGAGAAGCCGACAAGGATAAACATTTTGAAGTTGATAGAGCCTACAATCTCTATAATGTTCTCTATAAACCGACTAAAACAGTCCTTCTCCAATATGATAGTGACGAAGATCAGCTGATTGCGGTCAATGCTGGTGGTGAACTACTCGTGGAACTCCTTAGAAAAGTAGAGATGGAGAAGTTAGCTCTGAAGAAAATTTTGAAGACCTTCCGTTTGGATCATGTCTCTGACCATCTTTGGAGATTGACCTACAGCTATAAAAAAGAAGATGTGGTCATGGAAAAAAGTGATCGTTAGATTTTTTCATCCAATCATCTACTCTAAGTCCTGAAAAGAGCTTTGATTCTTGGCAAAAAAATTATATAATAAAGTAGTAGGTCTTCATTTCTTTCTAAGGGAAATGGAGTATTCATGAAAATTTAAACATAAAGGAGACTCCGATGGAAGTCATTAAACGTAGTGGAGAAGTGGTTGAATTCAACCCAGATAAAATTTACCAAGCTATTTTGAAAGCTGCGCAAGTTGTCTATGTTTTGACAGATGATTTGCGACAAAACCTAGCTCAAGTGACCAAGAAAGTTGCTATGGATTTGGATGAAGCCCAAGTAGAACGCGCAACCATCAGTATGATCCAATCATTAGTGGAACAACGTTTGCTGGGAGCGGGTTATATTACCATTGCAGAACACTACATTTCTTATCGCTTGCAACGTGATTTGGAACGGAGTGGCTATGGTGATCATATCGCCGTGCATTTGCATTTTGAGCAAATTCGCTAGAATACTAATAGAAGTTACTTCGGTAGCTTCTTTTTAGTATTTTTCTTAATCACAGTGATTTCAGAAAACATGGTATAATAGAAGAGATTGAACTGGAAAGGAATGGAGAACATGGCAACTATACAATGGTTTCCTGGACACATGTCCAAAGCTAGAAGACAAGTACAAGAAAATTTAAAATTTGTGGATTTTGTGACGGTTCTGGTAGATGCTCGTTTGCCCCTATCAAGCCAAAATCCCATGTTAACGAAAATTGTTGGTGATAAGCCCAAATTAATGATTTTGAACAAGGTAGACTTGGCAGATCCTGTGGCAACAAAAGAATGGCAGGATTATTTTGAGTCACAAGGGATCAAAACCTTGGCTATCAACTCCAAAGAGCAATCTACGGTAAAAAAAGTAACAGATGCTGCTAAGAGCTTGATGGCCGATAAAATTGCCCGTCAAAAGGAACGGGGGATTCAGATTGAAACCCTTCGGACCATGATCATCGGGATTCCTAATGCTGGGAAATCAACTTTGATGAACCGCTTAGCAGGGAAAAAGATTGCTGTTGTCGGAAATAAACCGGGGGTAACCAAGGGGCAACAATGGTTGAAAACCAATAAGGATCTCGAAATTTTGGATACCCCAGGGATTCTCTGGCCTAAGTTTGAAGATGAAGAAGTGGCCTTAAAACTTGCTTTAACAGGCGCCATCAAAGACCAGTTGCTTCCAATGGATGAAGTGACCATCTTTGGTCTTAACTATTTCAAAAAGCACTATCCAGCTGTTTTGCAGGAACGTTTTAAACAAATGGATCTGGAACAAGAAGCTCCTGAAATCATTATGGAAATGACCCAGAAATTAGGATTTCGTGAGGATTACGACCGTTTTTACCAACTCTTTGTTAAAGATGTTCGCGATGGGAAATTGGGACGGTATACGCTGGATCGCGTAGGGGAAATTGATGGCAACCATTAAGGAAATTAAAGAACAATTAGCAAACATCCAGCGGTTAGACGATCCTTTATTGGCTGAATTGGAACAGGATAGCCGATCTGGTGTGATCCAAGCGATCGCAAAACGAAAACGCGAACTCCAAAAACAAGTGGATGAAGACTTGCGTTTGGAAAAAATGCTAGCCTATGAGAAAGAACTTTATACTCAAGGGATTCAGCTTATTGCAGGTGTGGATGAAGTAGGGAGAGGTCCTCTGGCTGGCCCTGTCGTCGCAGCAGCCGTCATTCTGCCGGAAGATTGTAAGATTTCAGGACTCAACGATAGTAAAAAGATTCCAAAATCCAAACACAAGGAAATCTATGAGGCTGTGCTCCAAAACGCCGTTGCGATCGGAATCGGCATCAAGGACAATCAAGTGATTGATCAGGTTAATATCTATGAAGCTACGAAGCTAGCCATGATGGAAGCTATTGGTCAGCTAGAGCCTCAACCCCAGCATCTTTTGATTGATGCCATGAAGTTAGATCTTCCGATTCCCCAAACTAGTATCATCAAAGGGGATGCCAACTCCTTATCCATTGCTGCAGCATCCATCGTAGCTAAGGTAACTCGGGATCAGATGATGGAAGAGTTTGATCGAGAATATCCAGGTTATGATTTTGCTCAGAACGCTGGCTATGGGACGGTTAAGCATCTGGCTGGCCTCGACAAGCTGGGAGTGACACCTATTCATCGGCGTTCATTTGAACCTATCAAATCAATGTGTGAGGATTAGGCTATGCTATTTACCATCGATATCGGAGGAACCTTTATAAAGTATGGTCTGATGGATGCGGACTATCAATTGGTTCATACAGACAAGATTTCAACACCATCTACGATTGAGGAGTTTTGGCAAGGATTAGAAGAAATCGTTGCTCCTGTACGGGAAGAAATCGAGGGAATCGCCATTTCATGCCCTGGTGAGATCCAAAAGAGCCTTGGCTTTGTCTTTCGAGGTGGTCTCATTCCATATTTGCGCGGCATTCCTCTAGCAAGTAGACTCGAACGAACATTTCAAGTCCCTGTCACTGTTCTCAATGATGGAGAAGCTGCTGGTCTAGCGGAAGCAAGGCTTGGTAACCTAAAAGCTTGTCCTTGCGGTGCGACCCTGGTCTTAGGGACAGGAGTTGGCCTTGCTCTTCTTTCTAACGGTGACCTATTGAGAGGATGGCAACTGACAGAATACATTCGGTCTATTGATAAGACAGAAAGAAAACCAGAAAATCGCCGCTTTCATCGCGAACTTTTTTTGCAAGGCATTTCCAATCTTTTGGAAAACACCGGTTCTGCTGTTCAATTTATTGAGAAAGCTAGTCACATCTTGAACCTAGAAAAGGCAGATGGTGTAGCTGTTTTCAAGGCTCTTGATCAAGAGGGCCATGCGGAGCTGACATCCTTGTTTCAGGCCTATTGCCATGATATTGCAATTCTGATTTTTAATCTTCAATCTTTGCTGTTACTTGAGAAGGTGACAATTGGAGGAGGCATTAGTAGCCAACCACTACTAATCGATGAAATCAATCACCAATACCATGACCTGCTCTCTCAAAAAGGGCATAAACAATTTGAGGCCTTGCCCATCCAATCGGCTCGCTTCCATAATGAAAGTAACTTGATTGGTGCCGCATCTTACTTTTATTCATCTACAAATGAAAAAAAGTTCTAGAAATAGAGCTTTTTTTCCTTTCTTTTGCGAATAAATAAGTGAGAGGAAGTAGAAGGTGACCATGGAGAAATTTGAAATTTTTAAATTAAAAGAAGCCGGTTTATCAAATGAACAAGTCTTAAGAGTCTTGGACTACTGTAGGAAAGACCAAGCCTTACCATGTTTAGAAGAGATAGCAAGGATCGCTCGCTGTCGCAGCACTCTTCATTTTGTAGACAAATACCGGCAGCTGGATGAAGACCATTTACACAAGGAGTTTGAACGGTTCCCATCTCTATCCATTTTTGATCCTGAATACCCTGAGGAATTGCTACAGATCTACAATCCTCCTGTACTCCTTTTTTACCAGGGAGATTTGGAATTGTTAACCAGACCGAAGATTGCAGTCGTAGGAGCTCGGGAGACCACGCGAGAAGGGGTTCGTTCTGTAGAGAAGATTATTAAGGAACTTGGGAATGAGTTGGTTATCGTTAGTGGACTTGCTAAGGGAATTGATGCGACAGCTCATTATGCCAGTATACGAAATGGTGGCAAGACCATCGGAGTGATAGGAACGGGACTGGATGTCTTTTATCCTAAGAGCAATCAAAGACTGCAGGCGCATATGGGGGAACACCATCTGATCTTGAGCGAGTATGGTCCAGGTCAGGCACCACTTAAGTTTCATTTTCCTGAGCGAAACCGCATCATTGCAGGCCTCTGTCAGGCTGTAATTGTGGCAGAGGCGCGACTCCGTTCAGGGAGTTTGATTACTTGTGAGCGCGCTATGGAAGAAGGCCGAGACGTTTTTGCTATTCCAGGAAACATTTTAGATGGAAAATCTGCAGGCTGCCATCATCTGATTCAAGAAGGTGCAAAGCTTGTCACCTCAGGCCAGGACATTCTTGATGAATTGAAATACGAATTGTGATTTTCCTATAGGAGAAGTTCCTAGTTGACATCTTTCTTAAAATGTATTAAACTCAATGAGATTTATACAATACAGAGGGATAAAACGTGGTAACAAAAAAGAAAAGCAGTACAACCAAGAAAAATTTGGTGATTGTGGAGTCTCCTGCTAAGGCGAAAACAATCGAAAAATACCTTGGTCGTAACTACAAAGTCATGGCTAGTGTTGGCCATATTCGGGATCTGAAAAAATCTACGATGTCTATTGACTTCGACAATAACTATGAACCGGAGTATATCAATATTCGCGGAAAAGGTCCCTTGATCAATGATTTGAAAAAAGAAGCTAAAAAAGCCAAACAAGTCTTTCTCGCAAGTGACCCGGACCGCGAGGGAGAAGCTATTTCTTGGCATTTAGCGCATATTTTGAACTTGGATGCCAAAGAAAAAAACCGTGTGGTCTTTAACGAAATCACCAAGGATGCCGTTAAAAATGCCTTTAAAGAACCGCGCCAAATCGATATGGACTTGGTCGATGCCCAACAAGCACGTCGGGTCTTGGACCGGATTGTAGGGTATTCAATTTCGCCTATTCTTTGGAAAAAGGTTAAAAAAGGACTTTCTGCAGGGCGCGTGCAATCAGTTGCCCTCAAATTAATCATTGATCGTGAAAATGAGATAAATGATTTCAAGCCGGAAGAATACTGGACCATTGATGGTGTCTTTAAAAAAGGGACCAAGCAATTCCAAGCTAGCTTCTATGGGATTGATGGCAAGAAGATGAAGCTCAACACCAATGAAGAGGTGAAAGCTGTTCTTGAACGCTTAGATGGCAAAGATTTTACCGTTGAAAAAGTTGAAAAGAAAGAACGTCGTCGGAATGCGCCACTTCCATACACCACCTCTTCCATGCAGATGGATGCTGCCAATAAGATCAACTTCCGTACACGTAAGACCATGATGGTCGCCCAGCAGTTGTATGAAGGAATCAATATCGGCTCTGGTGTTCAAGGTTTGATTACCTATATGCGTACCGACTCCACACGGATCAGTCCGGTTGCGCAAAATGAGGCAGCTAACTTTATCGTGGATCGCTTCGGTGAGAAATATTCTAAGCATGGAAGCCGTGTGAAGAATGCTTCTGGTGCCCAAGATGCCCACGAAGCGATTCGTCCGTCTAGCGTCTTCAATACTCCTGAGAGCATTGCTAAATACTTGGACAAAGACCAATTGAAACTCTACACCTTGATTTGGAATCGTTTTGTCGCTAGCCAGATGACGGCAGCTGTTTTTGATACTATGAATGTCCGTTTAGGTCAAAATGGGGTTCAATATACAGCGAATGGGAGTCAGGTAAAGTTTGACGGTTATTTGGCGATTTATAATGATTCAGACAAAAACAAGATGTTGCCGGACATGGTAGAAGGCGATATCGTCAAGCAGGTCAATAGCAAACCGGAGCAACACTTTACTCAGCCACCAGCTCGTTATTCTGAAGCGACCTTGATTAAGACCTTGGAAGAGAACGGTGTTGGTCGTCCTTCAACCTATGCTCCGACGATTGAGACCATTCAAAAACGCTATTATGTGAAGCTGGTAGCCAAACGCTTTGAACCAACAGAGTTAGGGGAAATCGTTAATAAACTGATCGTTGAATTCTTCCCAGATATTGTCAATGTAACCTTCACAGCAGAGATGGAAGGGAAACTCGATGATGTCGAACTCGGAAAAGAAGAGTGGCAAAAAGTCATCGATGCCTTCTACAAACCATTCTCTAAGGAAGTCGCAAAGGCTGAAGAAGAGATGGAAAAAATCCAAATTAAAGACGAACCAGCTGGTTTTGATTGTGAAGTTTGTGGTAGCCCGATGGTGATTAAATTAGGACGTTTTGGTAAGTTCTATGCTTGTAGTAATTTCCCAGATTGTCGTCATACCCAGGCCATTGTCAAAGAAATCGGCGTGGAGTGTCCTGACTGTCATCAGGGACAAATCATCGAACGCAAAACCAAGCGCAACCGTATCTTCTATGGATGCAATCGCTATCCAGAGTGTGAATTTACCTCTTGGGATAAGCCGATCGGTCGGGATTGTCCAAAATGTGGCCACTACTTAGTTGAGAAAAAAGTTCGTGGTGGCGGCAAACAAGTCGTATGTAGCAACGGCGACTACGAAGAAGAAAAAGTGAAATAAGCTTTCAAATAATTCAATGTCTATTATAACGGCAATTTTTATAAATGTCTGTTATAATAGACATTTTTTATTTTTTTCGTTATAATAGACATAAGGAGGTGGGCTTTATGTATCTTGCTTTGATTGCAGATGTGATTGATTCCAAAATCGTACAAGAACGTTTTGACCTGCAAAAACAGTTAGAAAAAACGCTTCAAAAGATCAATGAGATTTTTAAAGACTGCCTAGCATCGGCTTTTACCTTAACTTTGGGCGATGAGTTTCAGGCCCTTTTAAAAGTGGATGCTCCGGTTTTTCAAATCATTGATACCCTGCGTTCAGAATTAAAGCCGACTCAGCTTCGTTTCGGCATTGGCCTAGGGGAGATTGTAACGGATATCGATCCTCTGCAAAGTATCGGTGCAGATGGACCAGCCTATTGGAATGCACGTGCAGCTATTAATCTGGTCCATCAGAAAAATGATTATGGCAATACCCAGATCTATTTTTTGAGCGGTAATGACAGCCAGGACTTAGTGGTGAATGCGCTCATCGCTTCCGGAGAAGCCATACGTTCGGGTTGGCGAGAGAGTCAGGAAGAGATTCTGCTCAATCTGCTAAAGAGATCTGTCTATAGTGAAAGCTTTAGCCAACAGGAATTGGCCCAAGCGCTAGCCATCAACCCAAGCGCCCTGTCCAAGCGCTTAAAGAGTAGCAGTATTCGTGTTTATTTACGGGGACGAGCAGCAGCACTAGCTTGTATTCAAAACTTAGAGAAAGGAGAGGCCCATGAGCGGATTGTCTAGTATCGTAATGAATCCATACTTGATCCTCTTGTTGATTTGTCATTTGTTATCGGATTATTATTTTCAAAGTCAAAAGATGGCGGATCGCAAGGATCAGGATAAGAAGGTGCTCGGGCTTCACATTCTATATGTGGCTTTGCCTTTGTTCATTGTTTCGCTCTTTCATCTAGCCTTGTGGTGGATTTGCTTGGTCATTTTACTAACTCATGCTGGAATAGATTTCTTGAAACCGATCGTGCAGAAGGGATTGAAATTACCAAAAGCCTGGATTTTTGCATTGGATCAAGTCTTGCATATTGGTATCCTAACTTGTCTGGTCCTTATGGGAGCGAAGAATGGCACGACCTATCTACCCTTGGACATTTTAAATCTAATCTTTTATGTCCTCCTAGTTGGGAAACCAAGCAATATTGCCTTTAAAATTCTGTTTGCCAAGTATCAACCCACCAGCAAGAAGAAAATGGATACGATCACTGGGGCTGGTTCCATGATTGGCTTTTTAGAGCGTTTGGTGATTGGTGCCTGTCTCATCTATGGGCAATTTGCTTCGATCGGTCTGGTGTTTACAGCCAAATCCATTGCCCGCTATAATAAAATTTCGGAAAATCCAGCCTTTGCGGAGTATTACTTGATCGGGTCCTTGTTCAGTATCCTATCTGCCCTCTTAGCAGCTTGGTTGTGTCTATAAGAAAATAAATAGTAAAGTCTAAGACAGGAAGGAAAAGCCTTCCTGTCTTTTTATTTGGCTTTTTGGTATAATGGAGCAAGTAGAAAATTAGAAAGATTTGTGGGTGTCAAACAGTCCAGCAGGGTGTTTTGATACCCAAAGAGGTATTAGTGTCATGTCTCAATCTTATATCAATGTGATCGGTGCGGGCCTTGCAGGCTCTGAAGCAGCTTATCAGATTGCCCAACAGGGTATTCCGGTCAAGCTTTATGAAATGCGTGGGGTCAAATCTACTCCGCAACATAAAACAGACAACTTTGCTGAGTTAGTGTGTTCCAACTCTCTTCGTGGGGATTCTCTCACCAATGCTGTCGGGCTCCTCAAAGAAGAAATGCGCCGTCTGGGTTCTGTCATCCTTGAAGCAGCGGAAGCGACTCGCGTGCCGGCTGGTGGAGCGCTGGCAGTGGACCGAGAAGGCTTTGCTAGCCGGGTGACGGAGAAGGTGTCCCAACACCCTCTCATTGAAGTGATTCGCGATGAAATTACGGAATTGCCGACAGATGCCATCACAGTGGTCGCAACAGGCCCTCTAACCAGTGATGCCTTGGCAGAAAAGATCCATTCTCTCAATGGTGGCGATGGTTTCTATTTCTATGATGCAGCAGCTCCGATTATCGATGTCAATACCGTTGATATGAACAAGGTCTATCTCAAGTCACGCTATGACAAGGGAGAAGCAGCCTATCTCAACTGCCCCATGACCAAACAAGAATTTATGGATTTCCACGAGGCCTTGGTCAATGCAGAAGAAGCCCCGCTCAACTCTTTTGAAAAAGAAAAGTATTTTGAAGGTTGTATGCCCATTGAAGTCATGGCCAAACGAGGCATCAAAACCATGCTCTATGGCCCTATGAAGCCAGTTGGGCTCGAGTATCCAGATGATTACAAAGGGCCACGTGATGGGGAGTTTAAGACACCTTACGCAGTCGTTCAGTTGCGCCAAGACAATGCGGCTGCCAGCCTTTACAATATCGTTGGCTTCCAAACGCACCTTAAATGGGGCGAACAAAAACGGGTCTTCCAAATGATCCCAGGTTTGGAAAATGCAGAATTTGTGAGATACGGCGTCATGCACCGCAATTCTTACATGGACTCTCCAAACCTGCTTGAACAAACTTATCGTTCGAAGAAACAACCAAACCTCTTCTTTGCAGGTCAAATGACAGGAGTGGAGGGCTATGTTGAATCTGCAGCTTCTGGCTTAGTTGCTGGGATCAATGCAGCTCGCCTCTTTAAAGGAGAAGAAGCAGCTATTTTCCCTGAAACAACTGCTATCGGAAGCTTGGCCCACTATATCACTCATGCCGACAGCAAACATTTCCAACCTATGAATGTTAACTTTGGGATTATCAAGGAGCTAGAAGGTCCACGCATTCGGGATAAAAAGGAACGTTATGAGAAAATTGCCGAACGTTCCTTGCAAGATTTGGCTCAGTTTATGGAAAAATAACCCAAGAAAGGAAAAAGTTTGGAGAAAATCCAGACTTTTTCTTCTAAAAATGGTATAATGAATAAAATTTAGAATATAGAGAGTTTTCTGACAATGAACAAATCCTATTTTTATTTAGATATGAAGACACACGAATTGAAAGTGCCTTATACCGGAAAACTCCGTCGTGTGAGAGTCTTATTACCTAAGAATTATGAAACAGATACTGATCGACGCTATCCTGTTGTCTATTTTCATGATGGCCAGAATGTTCTCTATAGCAAGGAAGCTTTTGCAGGTCATTCCTGGAAGGTGATTCCAGCCATTAAGCGGAATCCTGATATTAGCCGCATGATTGTCGTTGCGATCGATAATGATGGTTTCCAACGCATGAATGAATACTCTGCCTGGAAATACAAGGAATCTAATATTCCTGGAATGCAATTTGGTGGCAAGGGCGTTGAGTACGGAGAGTTCGTTATGGAAGTGGTCAAACCTTTCATTGACCAAGAATACCGGACTCTTGCTGACAGAGAACATACAGCCATGATTGGCTCTTCGCTTGGTGGAAATATTACACAATTTTTGGGGCTAGAATACCAAGATCAAATCGGTTGTTTAGGGGTCTTTTCATCCGCTAACTGGCTGCATCAAGATGCCTTCAATCATTATATCGAGCGTAAAAAATTATATGCAGATCAACGCATTTACATCTATGTGGGGACTGAAGAGGCTGATGATACAGATAAAACCCTGATGGCAGGGAATATCAAGCAAGCCTATATTGACTCATCTCTTCGTTACTATCATGATGTCATTCAACAAGGAGTTGCTTTAGAAAATATCGCCATTCGGATTCAATCTGGGGCTATCCACCATGAAGAAGCCTGGGCAGAGCATTTACCTGAGTGCCTTCGCTTTTTGGCTGAAAATTGGGATTAATAGACTGTAAATAAAGAAATAAAGGAAAGAGGAAACTTATGAATATTGAACATTTAAGCCACTGGAGTGGCCAACTCAACCGTGAAATGTATCTGAACCGCTATGGACATGCTGGTATTCCTGTTGTGGTCTTCGCTTCATCAGGTGGAAGCCATAACGAGTACTATGACTTTGGTATGATTGATGCTTGTGCTCAGTTTATCGAAGAAGGACGGGTACAATTCTTTACCCTTTCTAGTGTGGATAGTGAGAGCTGGCTTTGTAATTGGAAGAATCCTCACGATCGAGCAGAAATGCACCGAGCTTATGAACGCTATGTGATTGAAGAAGCCATTCCTTTTATCAAGCACAAAACAGGCTGGTTTGACCCGATGATGACAACTGGTTGCTCTATGGGGGCCTACCACGCGCTCAACTTCTTCTTGCAACATCCAGATGTCTTTAACAAAGTGATTGCCTTGAGTGGAGTCTATGACGCACGTTTCTTTGTTGGTGACTTTGGAGGCGATGAAGCCATTTACCAAAACTCTCCATCTGATTATATTTGGAACCAAAATGATGGCTGGTTTATCGATCGTTACCGTCAGGCCGAAATCGTTATTTGTACTGGTTTAGGAGCTTGGGAACAAGATGGACTTCCATCTTTCTACAAACTGAAAGAAGCCTTTGATCACAAAAATATTCCTGCATGGTTCGCTGAATGGGGACATGATGTTGCCCACGATTGGGAATGGTGGCGCAAACAAATGCCATACTTCCTAGGCCAAATGCATCTTTAAGTAAAAAGGGAGGAGACCTCAATGAATTATATCGTTATTTCACCATATTACCCACAAAACTTCCAACAATTTACAATTGAATTGGCTAATAAAGGGATCACTGTCTTGGGAATTGGTCAAGAGCCATATGAACAGTTAGATGAGCCTTTGCGCAACAGCTTAACAGAATATTTCCGTGTTGAAAATTTGGAAAATCTGGATGAAGTGAAGCGTGCGGTAGCCTTTCTCTTTTACAAACATGGTCCAATCGACCGTATCGAATCCCACAATGAATACTGGTTGGAATTGGATGCGGCGCTTCGGGAGCAATTCAATGTCTTCGGGGCTAAGCCAAAAGATCTGAAGAAAACCAAGTTCAAATCAGAAATGAAGAAACTCTTCAAGAAGGCTGGAGTCCCAGTCGTACCTGGTGCAGTAGTTAAAACAGAAAAAGACATTGATAAGGCTGTGAAGAAGATTGGGTTGCCATTGATTGCTAAGCCTGACAATGGGGTAGGAGCAGCAGCTATCTTCAAGATCGAAACGCCAGAAGATGTGGACCATTTCAAGGCTGAGTGGGATGGCCATACAGAGTACTTCTTTGAGAAATTTGTCACTTCTAGCGAGATTTGTACCTTTGATGGTCTGGTCGATCGCGATGGTAATATTGTCTTTTCGACTACTTTTGACTATGCCTATACGCCACTCGATTTGATGCTCTACAAGATGGACAATTCTTATTATGTCCTCAAAGAGATGGATCCAAAATTGCGTCAATACGGGGAAGCCATTGTCAAAGCTTTTGGCATGAAGGAACGTTTCTTCCACATTGAGTTCTTCCGCGATGGGGATGACTATATTGCGATCGAGTACAATAATCGCCCTGCAGGTGGCTTTACCATCGATGTCTACAACTACGCTCACTCGATTGATTTGTACCGTGGCTATGCTGCCATCGTAGCAGGAGAACCTTTCCCAGCTTCTGAGTTTGAGCCCCTTTATTGCTTGGCAACTTCTCGTCGTGCAAATGCAGCCTATGTCCTTTCAGAGGATGAAGTTTTGGCTAAATACCATGATCAATTCCGTGTCAAGAAAGACATGCCAGCGGCCTTTGCGGAACTTCAGGGAGATTACCTCTATATGCTTACTACACCTAGTCGTGAAGAATTGGAACAAATGATTCATGACTTTGGCCAACGCCAATCATAAGATGATGACCGGTAGGATAGGATCCTATCGGTTTTTTTATATGTATAGCAAAGTCATGAGTGATAAGTTTGTGAAATATTGTATTTGAATTTTAAAAAGCTTATAAAACCATCTTCCAAGGAATAAAGTTTGTGAAATCATTTGAGCATTATTTTTGACAGTGCTTTCATTTTTGGCTAGAATGAAAGAGAATGAATAAATGCTAAGAAAGGCGAAATGATGGCAACATTAGATAAAAGTCTCTTATTGGAAATGTTCCGTAAAATGGAAGAAATCCGTCGCATGGACTTAAAAATTGCACAGTTAGTAAAAAAAGGGAAAGTGCCAGGAATGACGCACTTTTCTGTTGGGGAAGAAGCGGCTAACGTTGGCGCGATGTTGGCTTTGAACGATGATGATTTGCTGACATCTAACCACCGTGGTCACGGACAAGCCATTGCTAAAGGAATCGATTTGAATGGCATGATGGCAGAAATCCTGGGGAAATATACGGGTACTTGTAAAGGGAAGGGTGGCTCCATGCATATCGCTGACCTCGATGCTGGTAACCTTGGTGCTAACGGGATCGTTGGTGGTGGTATGGGAATTGCAGTAGGTGCTGCCCTTACTCAACAAATGAAAAAGACTGGTAAGATTGTCGTCTGCTTCTTTGGGGACGGAGCAACCAACGAAGGTGTCTTCCACGAAGCGGTGAATATGGCTTCTATTTGGAATCTTCCGGTAATTTTCTACTGTATCAATAACGGTTATGGAATCTCTGCTGACATCAAGAAAATGACCAATATCCAGCATATCCACGAACGTAGTGCTGCTTACGGCATTCCTGGAATGTTTATTCCTGATGGAAATAACGTTATCGATGTCTATGAAGGATTCCAAAAAGCTGTTGAACACGTCCGCTCTGGTAAAGGACCTGTCTTGATTGAAAGTGTCACCTATCGTTGGCTTGGTCACTCTTCATCTGACCCTGGTAAATACCGGACTCGTGAAGAAGTAGAAGAGTGGAAGAAGAAAGATCCAATCGAAAACCTTCGCAAGTATCTCCTTGAAAATGTGATTGCGAGCGCAGAAGAATTGGATCAGATCCAAGAAGAAGTAAAAGAAGCAGTGGAAGCTTCAGTGAAATTTGCGGAAGAAAGCCCATTCCCTCCACTTGAATCAGCTTTCGAAGATATTTACGCAGACTAAGGGGGAGTAGAGAATTATGGAAACTAAATTAATGTCTTTCCGCGATACCATTATCCTTGCTATGTCTGAGGAAATGCGTCGCGACGAAAATGTATTGTTGATGGGAGAAGATGTCGGAGTTTTCGGTGGAGACTTCGGAACTTCAGTAGGAATGCTTGAGGAATTCGGTCCAGAACGTGTCCGTGACTGTCCGATTTCTGAGGCTGCAATTTCAGGTGCAGCAGCTGGTGCTGCTATGACAGGGCTACGTCCAATCGTTGATATGACCTTCATGGATTTCTCTGTTATTGCCATGGATGCTATCGTCAACCAAGCCGCTAAAACTCGTTACATGTTTGGTGGTAAAGGTCAAGTGCCGATGACCATTCGCTGTGCTGCTGGGAACGGAGTAGGTTCTGCGGCTCAACACTCACAATCATTGGAATCATGGTTTACTCATATTCCTGGTTTGAAAGTTGTTGCTCCTGGTACGCCAGCGGATATGAAGGGATTGCTCAAGTCATCTATCCGTGATAACAACCCCGTTATCATTCTTGAATACAAATCAGAATTCAACCAAAAAGGGGAAGTGCCAGTTGACCCAGACTACACGATTCCACTTGGTGTCGGAGAAATCAAACGCGAAGGAACTGACGTCACTGTCGTAACCTACGGGAAAATGCTTCGTCGCGTGATGCAAGCAGCTGAAGAATTGGCAGAAGAAGGCATCTCAGTAGAAGTAGTAGACCCACGGACCTTGGTCCCACTCGATAAAGAGATCATCATTAATTCTGTCAAGAAGACAGGAAAAGTAGTCCTTGTCAATGATGCCCACAAAACAAGTGGCTATATCGGTGAAATTTCAGCTATCATTTCTGAATCAGAAGCATTTGATTACTTGGATGCACCGATCCGCCGTTGTGCGGGGGAAGATGTGCCAATGCCTTACGCACAAAATCTTGAGAATGCAATGATTCCGACAGTTGAAAGCATCAAAGATGACATTCGGAAAACGTATAATAAAGAATAACACATAATTTAAATTATGTAGTATCTATTGAATCAGACGAGGAAACTTTGTATCTTTAAGATGCAAAGTTCTCTGCGTCCTTGATATCTTAGATTAGAGCACGGGCTAAAAGCTCGGAAAAAAGATAAATCTCCTTGACTTCATCTAAGTCTGCGTTGATTTCCTATTTTTCGGTCGCTTTTAAACGCCCTTAGTATCATGTAATTGAATTCGGACGGAGGTCTGTGAAAAAAAGATAGATTTCCTTGTGTTCATCGAACACATCGTCAATCTCCTATTTTTTCATTGCCCTCTTCGTCCTTAATATCTTAGTATAGAATAGGAGAGGTCATGGCTGATGATAAGCTAAGAGCGACTCCTGCGGCTAGAAAATTGGCGGATGATCTAGGGATCAACCTCTATGATGTTTCTGGTTCAGGCGCAAACGGTCGTGTCCACAAAGAAGACGTGGAAACATATAAAGACACAAATGTGGTTCGCATTTCACCACTTGCAAAACGAATTGCTTTAGAACACAATATTGCTTGGCAAGAAATCCAAGGAACTGGTCATTGTGGCAAGATCATGAAGAAGGACGTCCTTGCTTTCCTTCCTGAAAATATCGAGAATGAGACCATTAAGTCACCTGCTCAAATCGAGAAGGTGGAGGAAGCTCCAGATAATGTGACACCTTATGGTGAGATCGAGCGGATTCCGATGACACCAATGCGTAAGGTGATCGCTCAACGGATGGTGGAATCTTACTTGACAGCACCAACCTTTACTTTGAACTATGACGTTGATATGTCTCAAATGTTGGCCCTTCGTAAGAAGGTATTGGATCCAATCATGGAAGCAACTGGCAAGAAAGTCACTGTAACAGATTTGCTTTCTCTTGCGGTTGTTAAGACCTTGATGAAACACCCATACATCAATGCGTCATTGACGGAGGATGGCAAAACCATTATCACTCACAACTATGTCAACTTGGCTATGGCGGTTGGGATGGACAATGGGCTGATGACACCGGTTGTCTATAACGCAGAAAAGATGACTTTATCAGAGTTGGTGGTAGCCTTCAAGGACGTTATCGGACGTACCTTGGATGGTAAGCTTGCTCCAAGCGAATTGCAAAATTCAACCTTTACTATCAGTAACTTGGGGATGTTTGGTGTTCAATCTTTTGGACCGATTATCAACCAGCCAAACTCTGCCATTCTTGGGGTTAGCGCAACTGTTGAAAAACCAGTTGTAGTTAATGGTGAAATCGTCATTCGTCCAATCATGAGCTTGGGCTTGACCATTGACCACCGCGTTGTCGATGGTATGGCTGGTGCCAAATTCATGAAAGACTTGAAAGCCTTGATTGAAGACCCGATTTCAATGTTGGTCTAATCAACTAGAGAGAATAGAAACAAGAAAAAGAGGGAAATAAAATGGCCTTAGAAGTAATTATGCCAAAAGCCGGCGTAGATATGACCGAAGGACAAATCGTTCAGTGGAATAAAAAAGTCGGCGAATTTGTAAAAGAAGGAGAAATTCTCCTTGAAATCATGACAGATAAAGTCAGCATGGAATTGGAAGCTGAAGAAGATGGCTACTTGATTGCTATCTTAAAAGGGGACGGCGAGACTGTTCCTGTAACAGAAGTGATTGGTTACCTTGGTGAAGAAGGGGAGAACATCCCAACTGCTGGAGCAGCAGCACCAGAAGCGAGTCCTGCACCAGCTGCAACAAGTGCTTCAAATGATGACAATAAGAGCGATGATGCTTATGATATCGTAGTGATCGGTGGTGGTCCTGCTGGTTACGTATCTGCTATCAAAGCAGCTCAATTGGGTGGTAAAGTTGCGCTTGTTGAGAAATCTGAACTTGGTGGAACTTGCTTGAACCGCGGATGTATCCCAACTAAGACTTACCTACACAACGCTGAAATCATTGAAAATATCGGTCATGCGGCAAACCGTGGGATCATCATTGACAATCCTAGCTTCACAGTAGATATGGACAAGGTTCTTGAAACTAAGAACAAGGTCGTAAATACTTTGGTTGGTGGTGTTGCAGGACTTCTTCGTAGCTACGGAGTTGATGTTCATAAGGGGATCGGTACCATTACGAAAGATAAGAATGTTTTGGTCAATGGTTCTGAGTTACTTGAAACTAAGAAGATTATCCTCGCTGGTGGTTCAAAAGTCAGCAAGATTAACGTTCCTGGCATGGAATCATCCCTTGTCATGACGAGTGATGACATCTTGGATATGAATGAAGTCCCAGAAAGTCTCGTAATCATTGGTGGTGGGGTTGTCGGTATCGAGCTTGGTCAAGCCTTTATGACCTTTGGTTCAAAAGTAACGGTTATTGAAATGATGGACCGCATTGTTCCAGCTATGGATGCGGAAGTTTCTAAGAACCTTCGTTTGATTCTTGAACGCAAGGGAATGACCATCTTGACTGATACTAAACTGCAAGAAATCATTGAAGAAGATGGCAAACTCCGTATCAAGGTTGAAGGAAAAGACGATATCATTACAAACAAAGCTCTTCTTTCAATCGGTCGTGTTCCAGATCTTGAAGGAATCGGAGAAGTGGAGTTTGAATTGGATCGTGGTCGTATCAAGGTCAATGAATACATGGAAACATCTGTTCCAGGTATCTATGCACCAGGTGATATCAATGGTACGAAGATGTTGGCTCACGCTGCCTTCCGTATGGGTGAAGTAGCGGCCGAAAATGCTCTTAAGGGAAATCATGCTGTTGCCAAATTGAACTTAACTCCTGCAGCTATCTACACACTTCCAGAAGTAGCGGCTGTTGGTTTGACAGAAGAACAAGCTCGTGAGAAATATGATGTCCAAATCGGTAAATTCAACTTTGCGGCTAACGGACGTGCCATTGCATCAGATGCGGCTCAAGGTTTTGTTAAGGTCATTGCAGACAAGAAATATGGTGAAGTTCTTGGGGTTCACATTATTGGTCCAGCAGCTGCTGAATTGATCAACGAAGCTTCTACTATCATTGAGATGGAAATCACTGTAGAAGAAATGCTCAAGACCATTCATGGTCACCCAACCTTCTCAGAAGTAATGTACGAAGCTTTTGCGGATGTACTTGGCTTGGCGGTTCACTCACCTAAGAAGAAATAATATTTGAAATGATAGAATGGCTGGACAGCAAATGCTGGACCAGTCTCTATCGTATATAAAGGAATCTTATGAAATACATTATTAATTATTCAAATGATACTGCTTTTAATATTGCTTTAGAAGAGTATGCTTTTAAGCACCTTTTAGATGAGGATCAAATCTTCCTTCTCTGGATTAACAAACCATCGATTATCGTTGGTCGCCACCAAAATACCATCGAAGAAATCAACCGCGACTACGTTCGGGAGCATGGGATTGAAGTGGTTCGCCGGATCAGTGGTGGTGGGGCTGTTTATCACGATTTGAACAACCTCAACTACACCATTATTTCAAAAGAAGACGAAAATAAGGCCTTTGACTTCAAGAGCTTCTCAACTCCTGTGATCAACACCTTGGCTCAGCTTGGAGTGAAGGCTGAATTCACTGGTCGTAACGATTTGGAAATTGATGGTAAGAAATTCTGTGGAAATGCCCAAGCTTACATCAATGGTCGGATAATGCACCATGGTTGCCTTCTCTTTGACGTGGATTTGTCAGTCCTTGCTAATGCACTCAAGGTGTCTAAAGACAAGTTTGAGTCTAAAGGGGTTAAATCGGTTCGTGCACGTGTGACCAATATCATCGATGAATTGCCAGAAAAAATCACGGTGGAAGAGTTCCGTGACCTACTTTTGGACTACATGAAGAAAGAATACCCTGAGATGACAGAATATGTCTTCTCGGATGAAGAATTGGCTGAAATTAATCGTATCAAGGAAACCAAGTTTGGTACCTGGGATTGGAACTATGGAAAGTCTCCTGAATACAATGTCCGTCGTGGCACTAAATTCCCTAGCGGTAAGGTTGAAATCTTCGCAAACGTCATTGAATCAAAAATCCAAGACATCAAGATTTATGGTGACTTCTTTGGTATCGAAGATGTTGCAGCAGTAGAAGATGTTCTTCGTGGCGTTAAATACGAACGTGAAGACGTCCTCAATGCCCTTCAAACCATTAACCTAGGTCGTTACTTTGCAGGTATCACTGCAGAAGAAATTGCTGAAGCAGTGGTGGAATAAAGTAAAAGATATCCATGTTAAATGGATATCTTTTATCTTAAACTTGATATTCGAAAACCATGAGTGTACAATATAGAGGAAATCTGAACAAAAAGGGGATCATATTCGATGATGAAAATTCCAGTGGAAAATCTTGGTCTATTTGAACAGTTAGATCGTATAGTAGTGCCTTTTTTTAGAAAGCAACAATCTTTAAGTCCTTATGATTTGAATGTCAGTATTACACAAGGACACCTTGACCAGAAAAAGCAAGTGCTAGAACCATTAGGCTATCAAGCTGTCCAACTACCATTAGGAATGGCTTTAGATAACGTCATCCAGCAACCTCATTATGAAAACTTAATCATTGGTGGACTTGCTCCTGAGGAAATAATCGTTAGCAAAGAAGAATTAATGCCTTTGAAAGATATCGTGGATAGCTTTTGTATTATGTACGCTGCAGCGAATAACAGATTGGAAAATAGTAAAGCTTATGAATTAATGAAAGATAAGACGGTTTATTTTATTGGTAAACTATTTACAGATTTTCCGAAGGCCGGTGATGAAATTGCTTATATGGGTATTGATCGTACAGCGAGTGACGGAACACCATATGAAGCAGTTAAATGCTTTTTAACGGAAGAAAGTGCAGAAAAGTATAATGGTGAAAAAAGACCGGTCACCCCAGCAAATATGGCTTATCTAAAATCATTTTGGGGAAAACCAGTCATTATTGAGCCACACCGTAATTATTGGATTGAATTTTTATAGAAAGAATAAAAGAGCGTAAGATTCCATATAAAAATCTACGCTCTTTTTCTAACACAAAAATAATTTACATAATTTACGTTATGTAATATCACAAACTATCCAAGGCATTTTTCTGTTCATCATTAACAATATGGGTATACAAGTCGGTAACTTGGGTGCTAGCATGTCCCAGCTGGTGGCTGACCAAAACTTGCGATTTAGTAGCATCATAGAGACGAGTTGCTAATGTATGGCGAAGTTTATGGGGTGTCACGCGGACTTTGAAGTCTTCTGAATACTTGGCCACCATTTTTTCAACGCTAGAAGCATCAATTCGGTTTGGAACACCTCGATACAGGGTCAGAAAGAGGGCTGTATCAGTCTTTTCTGTCTTATAACGTTTGTCTCGAATAGCAAGATATTGCTCTAGATAAGGCTTAGCAAAGGCAGCAACATTAACCGAGTCATGTTTTCCACCTTTTCGTGTGACATCAATCACCATCATCTTAAGATTAAGGTCACGAAGGTCCAAGTTGACTGCCTCAGAGAGACGGACACCAGAAGCGAGAAGAAGTGCTATAATGGCTAAATCTCGTTCTTTATTCTTATTAAAAGAGGATAAGGCGCGGTTTGAGAGTGTTTGTGGGTACTCCTGGTCGATATAGTTAAGGAAACCTTCTGTTTCATCCCCTAAAAAGAGTTTTTGCTTGATATTTTCAGCTCGAGCCGCCAAGGTTTCTTTCTTTTTCTTGGTAGCAACTTTCTTCATAACATTTCGATAGAAATAAGGTTCACCTTGCTCATTTTCAACCTCCTCAGTCAAATACTTATAAAGACTAGATAATGCAGAAAGGGTACGGTTAATCGTTGTTTGGGAAACCCCGTTTTTTGTCGTATTGGCATTGAGCAGAGGACGTTCACGTAAGTAAAGAATAAAGGATTCCATGTCTTTCTTGGTCATGTGCTCCAGAACGTCTAAGGGGATCTCGGCCATGGTGTCAGCATCCGATATACCAGATTCCAAAACCCAGGTAAAAAATCGATCGTATTCCTTTAAGTATTCGTACAAAGTTGTAAAACTGTATGAAACGGCCAGTTTTGATTGGTAATATTCTAAGACGTACCAAGGCATGACTTGTTTGAGTCTATCAATCCGTTCTAATAAGATTTCGCGTTTCATGTTTTTCTCCAAATCTTTCTATACTAGTAGTATAGCATAGCTAGATATATTTTTCAAGAAAATTATAGTTTTTCGGAAAGATGTCATAGGGTATCTATAGGACTGTTTTGTATCCCTTTCTATACTAGATCCCTTTTAAACACAATAAAATCAGCAAATCTCATGGATTTACTGATTGTTTTTCTTTTCTAACTTATTTTTCTACATATCGAAATGGAATCTTGCTACCACAGAGCCAATTATAGACTCGATCATTGACTTGAACATTCATAGCTTCGTGGGCATATTCTGGCATGATTAAATGCTCTTTTGGACCTTCTAATCGATTATAAATGGCAAACTGCGTTTCAGGATAACAGACATCATCATCTAGACCTGTAATCATGTGAACCTGTCCTTTGATACGATGGGCAAAATTTTTTACATCAATATAGGCCAAAGTCTGCATCAAACGATCTTCCGTTTCATGGAATGGATCATGGAACTTGAAATAACGGAAAAGCTCGTCATAGGCCTCACTGGTATTTCCGATCTCTAATACCCGTCTGAAATCCGATAAGAATGGATAAATGGCGACTGTTCGTTGGATTCGGGGATTTAATCCAGCAGCAACCAGAGCAAGGGCACCGCCTTGAGATGCTCCGTAGCTGGCAAGTTTGCTGTCATCTACTTGAGGGAGGATGGCTACAATTTCAATTAACTGGTAAAGATCTAAATAGACATCCTTATAAAAGAGCTGGTCCTGACCTTCCACGGCTCCGCGGATAATCTGTCCTTTTACGGTATTTCCAAGCGGTGAGCGATCTCCGTCTGTTGAATAACCTGATTGGCCTCTCACGTCCATTGATACAACACCATAGCCGGCTACTGTATAAGCTAACATATCAGCCCAATCCCAACAACGACCCATATAGCCGTGAAAATGGAAAATAACTGGAACCTTTTGGTCCGTTTTTGGAAGGATCATTCTTGAATAGACAAGGCCATTTCTGGTTCCTTTAAATGTTAATTCATAACAAGCAACATTTGGAATGCTGAAATCTCGTTCTTCAAGCTTGTATTCAGGAAGTTCAGTCATCTTTGCTAGGGCTTGATCCCAAAAAGCATCAAAATCTACGGGAACCTCATCCCGTCCCTTGTATACTTTCATTGTCTCTAGTAATTTAGGATCTTTCATAAAATCCTCCTTAGGTATGTGTAATCGCTACCAAAAATGTACCATATTTACTTAAGGGTTGCAAGAGACAAACAAAAATTACATAACCGAAATTATGTAATTTTGCTATAGATTCAAAAATAGACTTAATTGTTTCACTAGATCTGGATTAGTGGGTAAAGCTGAATGATGAGCGTTGCGACCGTTTAAATTCACTTCTGTATAGGCCTGATTGTCAAAAATAGATTGTGCTGCTTGTGCACTAGAGAGAGGAACGATGCCATCTGATTTTCCAGCAAAGCTACCAACAAAATTAAGAACTTCTACTTCTTTTCCCAGACGATGCTTCCATGTTTGAAAATCGTCATACATCTCTTGATTGAAACGGTAAGGACTTCCAATAATAGCCAACTTGGTTACGGTTACCTTCTTTTTCTCTAAAAAGCCACTTTCCAATAAACCAGTCAAAACCAGTCCACCATTAGAATGCCCTACTGCCTTGAAGTCTGTAAAATGATAGTGATCAAGAAGGTAGGTTAGAGCTATCTTAAGGGATTCGATTTGCTGCTTGATATTGCTGTAGCCATCTCGATTGTTCTCAAAGCCAATCACAATCATCGGATTCGGCTCTTTTGTATTTAGTCTTCCTTCCATCTCTATAGAATCATCTTTGTTGACTTTTATTTTTAAGAGACTCTGCTTTTTTCTAGAAAAGCGATGGAGCATGCGAATGGTTCCGTTGAATCGCTGTATACTGGCTGAACTCCCAGGTACAAAGATGATTGGTCTAATCGGTGGTTTCTTCGACCCTTTTGGGAATTCAAAGGGCTTGCTGTGCGAAGAAAACAATCTTGCAAAGAAACGAATGAGTTGTTGAAATAGTTTTTTTAACATGTTTCCTCTAGTAGTAGTTTCTAAAAGAACCCAGAACAGTGTGTTCCAGGCCCTTATTAGAAACGATTATTTCCGTTTTTTCTTATTTTTGCGCATTTGTTTGGCCATCTTGTTCATCGCCCGTTTCATCATAAATTCACCGGCTTTTCCTTTGAGACCACCGCCAAACATTTGGCTCATGTCAGGCATTCCAGCGCCTCCGCCAAGAGCTGACAAGTCAGGCATGCCACCTTGTCCCATCATGCCTTCGAGGGCAGACATATCAGGCGTGCCACCAGGCATATTCTTCGGCATGTTATTTGGATTGAGCCCCATTTGTTTCATCATCTTGTTCATATCGCCAGAGAGGACGCCTTGCATCATCTGTTTGGCTTGGTTAAAGTCCTTGATGAATTTATTGACTTCGACAAAGCTGTTTCCTGAACCAGCCGCAATCCGACGACGACGGCTTGGATTTAACAAATCTGGATTTTCCCGTTCAGCTGGTGTCATGGATGATACGATCGCACGTTTGCGAGCAATTTCTCGTTCATCGACCTTGAGGTTCTTCATGGCTGGGTTATTGGCCATGCCTGGAAGCATCTTGAGCAGGTCTTCCATTGGTCCCATGTTTTGGACTTGGTCTAACTGATCGATGAAGTCGTTGAAATCAAAGGTGTTTTCTCGCATCTTCTCAGCGAGTTCAAGCGAACGTTTCTCATCGTATTCTTGAGAAGCCTTCTCGATCAACGTCAGCATATCCCCCATACCGAGGATCCGACCAGACATACGGTCTGGGTGGAAGGTTTCGATATCAGTGATTTTTTCACCAGTACCAGTGAATTTGATTGGCTTCCCAGTAATCTGACGGACAGAAAGGGCCGCACCACCACGGGTATCCCCATCGATCTTGGTCAAGATGACCCCAGTTACTTCGAGTTGTTCATTGAACTCACGCGCCACATTGGCTGCCTCTTGACCAATCATGGCATCGACAACCAAGAGGATTTCGTTTGGCTCGGCAAGGGCTTTGACGTCGCGCAACTCGCCCATGAGTTTTTCGTCGATTTGCAGACGACCAGCCGTATCGATCAAGACATAGTCATTGTGATTGGCTCTTGCCTGCTCCAAACCTTGGCGAACGATCTCTACTGCAGGGACTTCTGTACCAAGTGAGAAGACAGGGACATTGATCTGTTGACCAAGGGTCTTCAACTGGTCGATGGCCGCTGGACGATAAATATCGGCCGCAATCATCAAAGGACGCGCTTTTTCTTCCTTGACTAATTTGTTAGCTAATTTCCCAGCAAAAGTTGTTTTACCAGCCCCTTGAAGACCGACCATCATGATAATGGTTGGAATCTTTGGAGATTTGATAATTTCTGCTGTTTCTGAACCCAAAATCGCTGTCAATTCTTCATCGACAATCTTCACGATTTGTTGGGCAGGGTTCAAGGTTTCGATGACTTCATGACCTACAGCTCGCTCGCGGACCCGTTTGATGAAGTCTTTTACAACAGGAAGGGCAACGTCGGCCTCTAAGAGGGCTAGACGAATCTCTTTGGTCGCTTCTTGGACATCTGCTTCAGAGATTTTCCCTTTCTTACGAAGATTTTTAAAGACGTTTTGTAAACGTTCGGTTAAACTTTCAAATGCCATTATTTTCTCCTATTTTTTCAATTCAGTGGAAATCGTCCGAAATGTTGCAAACATTCTAGTTCTTCGGGTGTGACTTCTTTCATGATTTCATTTGGATATCCCCAACAGCTAAAACCTATTCGCATAGCTTGGGAGATATCATTGGGCGAGATAATCTGTAGTCGAGTAGGAAATACTTCCTCTGCGACTAATAGTTTGCAAGGTATTCCTTGATAAATGACGAGACTGCCCATAATCACTCTCGATTGTCAATGCTTGATAAAATTTCAACCTGCTCTTGTAGAAAAGTATCTTCCGGATAGCGTTCTAAAATCTGATCAAAAATCTGACTACGAACAATGTAATCGGAATACATATGGAGTTTCATTTCGTAGTCTTCCAAAATCTTTTCTGTACGTTTAATATTGTCATAGACCGCCTGACGGCTCACTCCAAACTCTTCTGCAATTTCAGCCAAGCTGTAGTCATCTGCGTAATAGAGCTCGATATAATTCATCTGCTTGTCCGTCAAGAGCGCTGCATAAAACTCAAAGAGCGCATTCATTCGGTTGGTTTTCTCAATTTCCATACCTTTCATTATATCAAAAAAGCCCGCTAAAGACTAGCGGGACTTGATGCTTTTTGAGCTTGAAATAAGAGGATTCATCATTAAAGTTTCAGTGCCAACATATTGACCGTCATCCCTGCTGCAGTTCCCATCAAGAAGATGGTATCTCCTTCCTTCACATAGCCATGATCCAGTGCATAGGCTAGTCCGAAAGGTACGGCTACCGAAACCATATTTCCATAATCACTGACAATATTGAGGTACTTGTCTTTGCCGACGCCTAATTTGTCCATGACAAGTGGTAAGGCGCGACTTGCTTGGTGAGGAATAATATAGTCTACAGCATCTTTAGAAATGCCTGATTTCTCTTGGAATTCTTGGAACATTTCTGGAATAACACGGGCAGAAAGTAAAAGGATCTTCTTCCCTTTCATATCAAACATGAAATCAGTCTTGGTTGCTTCAGAGTATAATTTCGGATGATAAGCTGTCAAACCACCACGAATTTCGGTGTCATGGGCTCCCTCAGACCAGGTACGTTGCATACTGGCAATGATTCCTTTATCTTCCTTTGTTGCTTCAAAAATAAAGGCTGCAGCTCCATCACTAAACAATTCAAAGCTTTCTTTTTGTTTAGGATTCAGCCCTAGGCTCCCTACTTCACTGGATACAATCAGCACCCGTTGGTATTCTCCACCTTCAATCAGATAAGAAACGGTGCTTAAAGCAGATACAAAACTGGTACAGGTAGTATTGATATCCATGGCAGGAATCGTCAGTCCCTTGGCCACGCGCTCATGGATCAAAGCAGCTGTACAAGGGATGGGCTGAACACCAACTGCACTAGCCGAAACCAGGCAGTCGATGTCTGCCATTTCAAGACCCGCATGGTTTAAAGCAGCTTCGATCGCACGGGCTGCAAGATCAATCTGTGTTTCTTCTCCTTCTTTCACGCGGTAACGAGTCTGGTCTTTGAAAGTCACTGTATGAGCTGGAAGCGCTGTTCCATAGCCTTTAATTTGCAAATGTCTTTTTACAGTAGTCATAGGATTCTCCTTTTATTGAAGTCGTTGAACACGTTTTAATTTACGTGTTGGGTCCCATTGGTAATCGATAAATTGAATACTTGGGAGAATGAATTGTTTTTGCTGAGCTAAGAGTTCAAATTGAGCAAAGATTGCTTGCTCCATAGACTCTGTCCGGTGACTCAAGGCAATGGTAATGGATCCATCTGCCAACTGAGTTACTTGATAGTCCTGAATATTTTCGACGAATAAAATGCACCGGCGAATAAAATCCGGATAGATCATCTGGCTGCTGCCATCTTCTTTTTTGAAATAGAAGATATCGTCCGATCGTCCTTCAATCTTTGCGATTCGAGTAAAGACGGAACCACAAGGGCAAGGGGACTTTTCTTCCACCAAAATATCATTGAGGCGGTAGCGATAGATGGGTTGGCTCGTTCGTTTGAAATCCGTAATAATCGGATAAAAGCGGTTATCATCTAGATACTCTTTTTCGACATACAAAATATCTTCGTTGAGATGTAGATTGCCTTCTGAACAGGTACAAGCTAAAAACCCTTCTGTCGCTTGGTAGACCTGATCAACCTTGTCTAGTTGAAAAGCTTTGGCGATGGTCTGTGCATCTCGATCTTCTAGGATCTCTGCGACAGAGACAACCTTGACGGGTTGGATCGCAAGTTGCTGATTGCTGACAAAGTTAGCCAACTCAATCAAGGTTGAAGCTGGTGCAACCACAATGGTTGGTTGATAGTCTTTGAGGCGCTCTAAATGCTCCTTGCTATCCTTGAAAATATCAAAATATTCCAAGCGAATAAGGCCTGAATTAATGGTTTGATAGAGTTCATTGTCCGCTCGTAAGAAAAAGGCAATGCGATGACCAAACAGTTTTCCTTTCGGTAGCATCTTGGCTAGAATCGCTGCAGCCCACATACTTCTTTCTTTTTCTGTGGTGACAAAAACTCCTCGGTGGCCTGAAGTCCCAGAAGACAAGCCTACTGCTACTTCTCCATTCATCTCAGTAAAATCTCGCGTCTGTTCTCCGCGAATCGCCATTTCTAAAGCCTGATCTCGATCCACCCCTAGGGTATTGAGTTCATTGAAATGTGTCATCATAAACGATTTATCCATGGTTCCAAAGGATTCGGGAGAATGGGTTTGAAAATAGGGGGATTGAGAAGTGATAAATGCATGGTAGCGTGCCAATTGTTTATCTTGGTATCGCTTCAAGGCCTCTTTTGAACGGAATCGATGGCACCATCTAGTTTCAATAAAGGTTTTTAGAAAGACTGTTTTTTTCATTTAAAATCCTTTCAATCCGTTCTTGCGGGTCGTGGCTAACCACAACTTGAATACCATCTTGCAAGAGTGTTTCCATCAAATCAGCTCCTTTTAAATAAGCCTTCTTATCATCCTGAACCAAGGAAGGAATGAGACGCATTTGCCGTGTGAAAGGCAAGAGGTCTACTCCCCAAGAAAGATCCGCCCCAATAAAGAGCTTGAGCTCATCCAGATAAAGACAACCTTGCCCTCTCGCATGTCCATCGATGGACGAAACAAGGATGCTCCCATCTCCAAAAAGATCCGCGGTCGGGCGATAGGGGAAAGCAGGATGCCTTTGATCTGCTTTGAGACAAGTTACCCGATCTTTGAAATCATCTGGCAAAAACTCTTTAAAAATTAGATCTTTAAATTTCGGTTTTTGGTACACCTCATAGACTTCCTGACTGACAAAGAAATGAGCATTTGGAAAAAGGGCTGCTCCACCGAGATGATCAGGGTGCAAATGAGAAAGAATCACATAAGTAATTTCTGCTGGATCAATCCCACGCTCTTGCAATAAATAATCGATCTGGTCTTCTTTTTTCATCTGCATTGGGGTGGCTAGACGGTACCAAAAATACCGAGCTTTTTCCTTAATCTCGTAGTGATAACCGGTATCGTACAAAATATAGCCTTTTTCACGGTGGTGAATCAAAAAGACACTTGCTGGAAATTGCATTTTTTCATTCGGAATCCCTTTGAATAAGAGACCGGAATGACTACTGCAATAGCCTGCTGGAAAATAATCAATGCGCTTGATCATGGTGGACATAGTTGTCAATCCCTTCTTCAATGGTCATTTTTGGATAGTAGCCAAGTTCGGTTTGGGCCTTTTGAATATCGAGGGTTTGGCTATATCGAAGGAGATAATAGGTATAGCGAGTCAATGGAGGTTCAGTTTTCAGATGGAATAATCGATACACTCCTTCAAGGCTATAGGCCGCACCTGCTACAAGACCTGCCGGAATTTTCCGATAGCGAATCGGCTCTCCCAATCCCTTTAGTGTGGTTTCGATCAAATACTTAAAGGTCTTTGGTTCCCCATTTGTAATATTATAAACCTGCCCGTGTGCTTCTTTTGCTTCCAGAGCCAAGCGAATGGCTAGGGCAACATTTTCCACACAGGTCATATCCATGAGCTGCTCTCCTCCTCGAATCAAAGGAATTCCAATTTTTCGACTGAGGCGTAAGACACGAGGCAAAATACTGGTATCCCCCACACCAAATAATCCTCTAGGACGCAAGATGATACTTGGCACATCTGAATAGTCAGAAAAAAGTTTTTCAGACGCCAATTTACTTCGGATGTAATTGTTGAGGTGATTTTCTTTTGGAGCATCACTTTCCTTGATGTTTAATTGATCTTTTCCAGCTGCGTAAATACTAGGAGAAGAAACGTAAACCAAGCGTTTTACCGCATATTCACGACACAATTCAAGGACATTTTTAGTACCAACTACATTCGCCTGATAGAAGGCCTTCCAAGGTCCCCAGGCGGAAGATAAAGCTCCTGCATGAACAACAGCATCAACAGACTGAAAGGCTTGTCTTAATTCCTCAATAGAGCTCAAATCCCCTTTGATAAATTGGACGCGATCATTTTCCAGAGCTTTCCCATTTTTTTCGTTTCGGCCAAAAGCTACAATGGTATAATCGTGAGCCAACAACTCATCGATCACATATTTTCCAAGGAAGCCAGTCGCACCTGTTACAAGTATTTTCATAGTTTCCCATCCGTTCCACGTCTTAATAATCGTTGAATTTCAAACTCCAAGGTATCCAACGGCTTGTAGGTTTTTGAAAGTTTGTTTAGTCTTTCTAACTTTTCCCAAGATTCTTTTTCTAATAGGGCATTAAAACCTGCTTGAATCTCTTCGGTGCGATTGCGATGAGCTTGAAAGGCAATTCCTGCTTCTACTCCTCGAATCGCATAGTCAAATTGGTCATAATCATGTGGCAAGATCAAGGCTGGTTTTTTAAATTCGATACACTGATAAAAGATTCCAGCTCCTCCATGGTGAATGACATAGTCCATCTGCGGAATATATTCTTTGTAAGGCAGATAAGAGACGAGCGTCACATTTGGTGCTACATCTTCTTCAGAAAAGTCTTTTGCCCCATCTCCTAAGGTGACGAAAAAGTGACATTCTGGATGCTCTTTGGCCAACTGCTTGGTTTGTTCTAGCAAATTCTCCTTTGCCCAAGGCAACTGGGTTCCACATGTCACGAGTACCTTCGTCTTGTCCTCGTAAGAACTGATGTCTAAAGGATAATCTTCTGCTTTTTCAAGAGAAGTCCCCAAAGGGCCAAGCCACGCATATTGATGAGGGAAATGTGTCTTCAACTCTAGCTCCATCATACCAATTCCAAAGATGGCATAAGGAGAGTAGATGGTCTCCACTCCATTTTGATTGTACAACTTGAAATTGTAACGTTTTAAGCGTTTGCGTAAGAGGAAAGCCCCACAGTATTTTCCAATGCGCGTGAGTTTACGGCATAGTGCTTGGATCTTCTCTTCCTTCTTCGTGCGCGCGATTCCCATCCCTCCGAAGAAGCAAGGAGGACCATAAGGAGTTTCGATTGCAAATTGGGTTGCCATGGTGGTAATCCAAGGAATTTCCAACTCTTCTGCCACAAAGCCTGCTGATAGAGTGATAAAGTCAGCAATGACAATATCTGGACGGTTGACACGCCACTCCTCTAGCAATTGATCCGATACATGATTAATCAAATCAAGACTCCTAGACAATTGCCGATAAGCTGAAAAGAGATTGTATTTTTTATCGTTATTAGCCACACGTTCAAATTCTTCTACTTTGTCCTCTAGAATCGGAACGACCGTGAAGCCGAGACTTTCTGCGACGGCTTTTTTCTGAGGACCCGTGAAAACTCGGATTTCCATAGTTGGATCATCTAATAAGGGTTTAACGAGATTTAAAGTTGGGTACAGATGCCCACTCAAGGGAACAGCTACCACATCGATTTTAATTTTTTTCATTTTTTCCTGCCTTATATCTTTTTTTAGATCTAAAACTAACTTCTATCTATTAATTCGTAAAAAAAATCAAAAATTGAAGAAAAAATAAAATTTTTTTAAATCTTTTATTTTTGACCGTACTATCACTATTTAGAAAGAATGATTTCAACCTAAAAAAAGCTCCCAAATGCCAAAGAGAGTGAGCCTCTCACACATTTGAAGAGTTTTCTATTTTTACGATTTGCGAGCTTAGTTATTTTCTAAATAAAATTCGAAGCGCTCGCCGACATACTGACTTTTTACATACTCAAAAGCCGTCCCATCTTCAAAATAGGAAACCTGTGTCAGACCTAAAATAGCCTGCCCTTTTGAAATCTGTAAGTACTCCGCAATCTTATCCTTGGCCAATCGCGCATAGATGGTCTGGTGCGACTTCCCAATCTTATAGCCATGACGCTCCAAGGTTTGGAAGAAATGGCTGGTAACCTCTTCACGATTGAAATTCTTAATAAATTTCTCTGGAATAGAGGCCACTTCATAAACAACAGGGATCCCATCGGCATACCGGACCCGCTCCATCCGAATGATGGTTTCTGTCTTATCAATGCCCAATTTGTCCACTTCTTGGAGGCTAGGAATAGTTTTACGGTAAGAAATCACTTGGCTAGAAGGTTCCTTGCCTTGCGATTTCATAATTTCTGTAAAACTGGTTGTGCCTCGCATTTTTTCTTGGACGCGCGTGCTAGTGATAAATGTGCCACTTCCTACTCGTCTTTCAAGCACTCCTTCTTCAACCAGAAGGGTAATGGCCTGACGAAGCGTCATCCGACTCACTTGAAATTTCTCAGCTAGATCGCGTTCGCTGGGAAGACGCTCCCCGATTTTCCATATTTTTTGATCAATCTCAGACTTAATCTGATCATGGATTTGAATGTAAGCTGGAATCATAACCTTGCTCTTTCTCTGTGTTATCTCTATTGTAGCGTAAAATTCCTAATTCTTCAATCAGAGATTGGTAAAGACAAGGCTTTTGTGTTAGAATAGAGGAAAGTAAATTTCTTTAAGAAGGGGATAAGATGACAAACCTATCAACTGATTTGCATGATGTTGAAAAAATCATCGTGCTTGACTACGGTAGCCAATACAATCAGCTTATTTCACGTCGGATTCGTGAAATTGGTGTCTTCTCAGAGTTGAAGAGCCATAAGATTTCTGCTGATGAAGTTCGTGCAATCAATCCAGTCGGGATCGTTCTTTCAGGCGGACCAAACTCTGTATACGAGGAAGGTTCTTTTGATATCGATCCTGAGATTTTTGAACTCGGTATTCCAATCCTTGGAATCTGTTACGGGATGCAATTGTTGACCCATAAATTGGGTGGGAAGGTCGTTCCTGCAGGTGATGCTGGTAACCGCGAATATGGACAATCCGAACTGACTTTGACAGAATCTTCCGCTCTTTTTGCTGGCACACCAGACAAACAATTGGTCTTGATGAGCCACGGGGATGCTGTTACAGAAATTCCGGCTGACTTTATCCGCACTGGTACTTCTGCTGACTGTCCATTTGCATCCATTGAAAATCCAGACAAGAAAATTTACGGAATCCAATTCCACCCTGAGGTTCGTCACTCTGTTCACGGTTATGATATCTTGCGTAACTTTGCCTTGAACATCTGTGGGGCTAAAGGTGATTGGACCATGGACAACTTCATTGACATGCAGATCAAAAAAATCCGTGAAACCGTCGGAGACAAACGTGTTCTTCTTGGTCTTTCAGGTGGTGTTGACTCTTCCGTTGTTGGGGTTCTCCTTCAAAAAGCCATCGGCGATCAATTGATCTGTATCTTTGTAGACCACGGTCTTCTTCGTAAAGGCGAAGCCGATCAAGTGATGGATATGCTTGGTGGTAAGTTTGGTTTGAACATCGTTAAAGCAGATGCTGCAAAACGTTTCCTTGATAAGTTAGCTGGTGTATCTGATCCTGAGAAAAAACGGAAGATCATCGGTAACGAGTTTGTTTATGTCTTTGATGACGAAGCAAGTAAACTCAAAGATGTGAAATTCTTGGCACAAGGAACTCTCTATACAGACGTAATCGAGTCAGGTACGGATACTGCTCAAACCATCAAGTCTCACCACAACGTTGGTGGACTTCCAGAGGATATGCAGTTCGAACTGATTGAACCACTCAACACTCTTTACAAAGATGAGGTTCGTGCTCTTGGTACTGAGCTTGGTATGCCAGACCACATCGTATGGCGCCAACCATTCCCAGGACCAGGTCTTGCTATCCGTGTCATGGGTGAAATCACTGAAGAAAAACTTGAAACAGTCCGTGAATCAGATGCTATCCTTCGTGAAGAAATCGCCAAAGCTGGTCTTGACCGCGATATCTGGCAATACTTCACTGTCAACACAGGCGTTCGTTCTGTTGGGGTTATGGGTGATGGCCGTACCTACGACTACACTATCGCTATCCGCGCTATCACTTCTATCGATGGAATGACAGCAGACTTTGCGAAGATTCCATGGGAAGTCCTCCAAAAAATCTCAGTCCGTATCGTAAACGAAGTTGACCACGTCAACCGCATCGTCTACGATATCACAAGTAAACCACCTGCAACTGTAGAGTGGGAATAAAAAAAAGGTCCGGGGGACCTTTTTTTCACGAGCTTAAAAATAGTAAAGCGAGTCTAAGGTCCAGTGGACCTTTTTTCAATAACAGAGCGAGTTAAAAATAGTAAAGCCATATAAAATAAAAGATCTTGAAATGATAAAGATTTCAAGATCTTTTATTCACTTAATCAGGTTCTACTTCATTGTCTCGATTCGTTGGTAGGATCATAAAAAGAAGCATGAAAAGCCAACCTACGTATGGAATAAGGACAACAAGAAGATATAACCAGTGCAATCCTGCATCTCTTAGACGCCGAACTGAAAGAGTTAATGAAGGTAGGAAAATAATGAGTCCAAATACAGAATAAAGTGGGCGTAACGAAAAAATCAATTGATAAGCAGACACATCATTAGGATCGATTTGAAGTTGAATTAATGCATAAAACAATGGCATTGTAATAAGCAAATGGATGAAGTGTGGCCACCAGTATTCTGATACCGTTGAGTAACCGGTAAAATCTGCATAGCCCTCCCAAAATTTTTTATAAGCTTTTAACATAATTCCTCCTTTAATTTGCTTTTCAAAGTATACTATCTTTTTCAATTCTTTGCAACTTTTTTCTGCTATGTAGCAACTATTTTCATAATAACTTCAAGTAGCAAATCACACACAAAAAGCACTCTGACATCTTGTCAGGAGTGCTTTCGTGCTGTTTTTAGCCAACTAAACCACTAAAGAATTTGACAATGGCATTCCAGATGGCGCCGAAGAAGCCGGCAATGGCATTCCACGCATTTGTAAAGAAGTTTCCACTGTCTTTTAGAATAGCATCTGTATCAAAATTGAGATTGATATTGTTAAAGGTATCGCCTGCTTTATCCACGATACTATCTTTCAGATCCGACAAGGTCTTCGTAAAGCTTTTGCTACTGATAACACTACTCTTTGAGAGGTTGACTGCGAAATTCACGATCAAATTAATCTGATCACCTGTTACAGTTGTATCCAGCTTATAATTTTTCAGGGTTTCTTCGACGATCTTTCGAATATCATCCTTGCTTAAATCCTGATTGTTCTGTTTAGCATTGGCTACTGCTGTTTTAATGTCGGTCAATGCTACGTTTAACTTATCCGCATCGAAGTTTTTCTTACCAGCGTTTTCTTCATTGATCCCGGATAGAGTCTTTAACTCTTCTTGGGCCAGATCTTTGCTTTCTTGAGAAACTTTGGCACCATTTTTCTCAAGCGAGTAATAGATCCCAGCTAAAGCACTTTCTCCAGTCACTTGTATAGGTGAAGCTACTGTAATTTGAGCATGCTCCAATCCAAGTGTAACGGCTGCATTACGATACATATCTGCAGTGACCTTGGTGATATTTTGAGGTGTCACGATATTCACTTCTAGTGGCTTATTTTTGCCTAATTTTTGAATTTTAACAGAGGAATAAAGTTCCAAACTATCATCGTTGGCAACGTTCATAATCGAAGAATAAACCTCTGGTGTCATGGTCTTCCACTCTTCTTTATCTTTCGAACTATCGTAGTTCAAGAGACTCAAGGTTTGTTCGATTTGACTTTGGTCCAGCGAATAGCCCAAAACATAGTCTGGCTTGACATAGGTTTCATCAATGACTTTCTGCACATTGCTATCTGCAGAAACCCGAGGGACACCTGTAAACAAAGCCAAAGTCGTTGTTACAAACAATGCAATCTTCTTTAATTTCATCTTTTTCTTCTTTCTAATTCAAATTACCTCTGGGCATCTCTTATTACCTTTCTCACCTCACTAGAGATGAAAAAAGAAGTAAATAAAAAGTTTACCCACTTCGATTTTCATTATACAGTTGATTTCTTAAAACTAGCTTACAGTTTTTTTAAGAATGCATGACATTTTTATTATCCCCCAAAATTGGAGGTAGTACTGATCAACTTAAAAAGAGCCAATTGGCTCTTTGGAAAATGATTAAAACCATGAAAATAACTTCATAATCGTCATATTGGTTTCTACTAAACGGGAATAATAAATATTGCCCCCATTAATGTAGAGTTCCATCCCGTTTAAAAGAGAGATTGGGTGGAGGTAAAGATAAGTTTCACCGGTTACATTGCCAAGACTTGGCGCTACTACATCCCGCGAATAAGCACGGGCCAACTCTAGGGAATTTGTACCACCGTGTTTTGCGACGTAATCGATGTAGTCTTTTCCAAAATTATAGGCTTGAACCGCAGTCCAGCTATCAACGCCTTTTTTCTTGGCTTCTTTTAACTCATCTGAAAGAGTCTGAATACCTTGGCGAATACTGGCCTTATTATCACTAATAGTATTGGTCTCACCACTTGCACTCTCACTCGCCTGCATGACATCGTCTTCTCTGCCTTTGGTCTCCGTATAGATCATAGCAAGAATGAGGTTTTCATTGGCCGTGGTGTCCTCTTCAGCAAGGACTTCTCTAACCAGGGAGCGGTACTGCATGACTTGTTTGACGTCATGGTGGATCTGAATTCCCTTGTAGATTCCAAATATTAGTAAGATGAATAAGAAGATCTTCACTATACGTTTAATCATTATTTACTCTGTATATCCTCAATATTTTTGATCAGAATAGAATAGGTTCCGTTCTCGTTTAGAATAAATTCAACAGATTCGGCATCTTCATAGACATTATTCGGAACGATCAGTTCAATTCCATTTGACAATGACAATTTCTGATTTTCGAACTTCTTCAACTGGCGACTGGCATCAATCTCTTCAAAGGTGACAGGCTCTGGCACAGCTTCTTTTACTTGGTCAATAAAACTAAGGCGAGCTGTCAGATTGTCGTCGAAGAGATCATCCGCTAATTTCTCAGGAGAGAGTTTATTTTCTTCCTCAATATGGTTAAAAATAGTAGATTTAACCTTTGATTGAAATTGAAAATCATCTGTGTTAAAGCTTTCCGCAATCTTCTGGGCTGTTTTTTCTAGTGCCTTGATCGATTTTTTAGGAGAGATCTTGGGTTGCGCCTGCAACAGATTCTCAGAAAAATAGTTCAAGAACGTCCCATTGTACTTGATCCGTTTTTCAATCAAGTGGTATTTGCGGCTTTGAAGATTGATGACCAAAGCTTCATCTGCACCAGTCCCAAAACCAGGTAGATTATTTTGCGTCAACTTAATCGGATTGTCCACTTCACCACCAAGATGCGTCAAGGTTTCCCGTAAGGCGATCCGAAGAAAGGCAAAATGGTCCACCCCTTCTTTTGAGAATTGAATGAACACCAAATCGTTGGTCTTTTGATTCTCAGAGACGACAAATTCTTCCTTCCAGCGATTCGCTACTGCGACCGAAGTTTCTAATAGATCATCTGATATCATCTCAAGAAAAGGATTGTCCTCTTCGAAAATACCGGTCCTGGCTTCATCGGAATAGACCCGTTCAATCTTCTTACGCAAGTATTCCTCGATTTTAGGCGTGATATTGAGAAATTTATCTGCCAGATAGAGATCGGTATCGTCTGGGCTAAATTGATGAATGATGGCTTTTTTTATGTAAATATCCATAAGATGGTTTAGTCCTCGTAAAGTGGAAAGGCGTCTGTCAAGGCTTTGACTTGACTACGCACTTCGTCTAATACTTCTTGCTTGTCCGCATTCTTCAGCGCTTTGATCATGAGTTCAGCAACGGTGCGACTTTCTTTTTCACCAAAACCACGAGCTGTGATGGCTGCTGCACCAATCCGAATCCCGCTGGTCTTAAATGGAGACAAGGTTTCATAAGGAATAGAGTTCTTGTTGAGGGTGATATTGACTTCATCCAACAAGTTTTGCGCCACTTTCCCATTTTCAACGACTTTAGTGACGTCGACAAGGAAAAGGTGGTTCTCTGTTCCGCCTGAAATGACGCGGAAATCAGGATCTTGCAAGAAGACATCAGCCATGGCCTGACTATTCTTAATCACATTAGCTGCATACTCTTTAAAGGCAGGATCCAGCGCTTCTTTGAAAGCGACAGCTTTGGCTGCAATGACATGCTCCAATGGTCCTCCTTGAATACCAGGGAAAATAGCAGAGTTAATTTTCTTAGCTAATTCCTCGTCATTGGTCAAGATTAGGCCTCCACGAGGTCCACGAAGGGTCTTGTGAGTGGTCGTAGTCGTGATATGGGCATAAGGAACTGGGCTTGGATGAAGACCCGCTGCCACGAGACCAGCAATATGGGCCATGTCAACCATGAGCTTAGCTCCTACTGCATCCGCAATCTCACGGAATTTTGAGAAATCAATAATATGAGAGTAGGCTGAGGCACCAGCAACGATGAGTTTTGGCTTCACTTCTTGGGCTTGTTTTAGGATGGCATCAAAATCCAAGAGCTCTGTTTCAGGATCTACACTATAGGACACAAAGTTATAGGTTTGACCAGAGAAGCTCACAGAAGCTCCGTGCGTCAAATGCCCACCGGCAGCTAAATCCATCCCCATAACAGTATCACCAGGCTCAATCAAGGCCATATAGGCAGCACAGTTTGCCTGACTTCCTGAATGCGGTTGAACGTTGGCAAATTTAGCCTCAAAGATTTCTTTGGCCCGTTCGATCGCGAGACTTTCGACCACATCAACCACATCTGTCCCGCCATAGTAACGACGACCAGGGTAGCCTTCGGCATATTTATTGGTCAGAATAGACCCTTGAGCAGCCATCACTGCCTTAGAGACGACATTTTCAGAAGCAATCAACTCAATATTGTTTTGTTGACGCTCTTCTTCTTTAGCGATCGCATTCCATAGGTCTGCATCATAGGCTTTGTAATCTTCTTTATCAAAAATCATCGGTCTACTCCTTTATAAAAAATTATTTATGTACATTATCACTGAGGAAGTTTATCATCCTCAAAGGAAAGCTCTGGCACTTGTGCAAGCAAATCAGCTTGTGTAATCGAACCTTGCCGCAAAATCCTGGCTTTAGAACCAGAGATATCCAAAATAGTTGAATCTTGACCAGTCAAGAAATCATCATCCTCTATACCAGGAACCACTTGGTCAAATTCGCTTACAATAGCCTCATACGTTGTTCCACTTGCATGACCTGAAAGATTGGCCGAAGGACCAACCAAAGGACCATATTTACGAATTAATTCTAACGTTTTTGGATGAGCCGGAATACGGAAACCAACCGTATCCAAGCCTGAATGAATCCAGCCAGGTACATTTTCATTTGCCTGAAGAATAATAGTGAGAGGCCCTGGTAAAAATGAATCAATCAGTTTTGTTAAATAGCTAGGTTGATCTTTCGAATAAATTCGAATTGTATCTTCATCGGCTACATTTAAATTCAGAGCCTTTTCTCTAGGTCTACGTTTTAATTCGTAAATATAATCAACTGCCTCTTGGTCCAAAGCTTTAGCGAAAATACCATAGACTGTTTCAGTTGGCAGAATAACCGCACGGCCTGCTTCTAATTCTTTCTCAATGTGATCCATTGTCTACTACTACCATTCTATCTTGTCCAAATTGGTCTTTCAGAACGCGAACGCGTTTGTCAGGAAACGCTTCTTGAAAGAGCTCTTTTACTTTGGCTCCTTGCTTATAGCCAATTTCTAGATAGATCTTTCCGTCTGGTGTTAAAACACTTGGTGCTTGCTGGGCAATCTTTTCGTAGATGGCATATCCATCACGATCCGCAAAAAGAGCTAAGTGGGGTTCAGAGGCTAAAACATTGGCTCCAACCTCTTCTACATCATCCCGAGAGATATAGGGAGGGTTGGACACAATCAGGTCATAAGGACCTTCTAGTTCGTCCAGTACATCTGACGACTTGAATTCAAGGACAGCTTCTAACTGCTTGGCATTTTCTTGAGCCAGGGCTAAAGCCTCTTCTGATACATCGCTAGCTTGAACCCGCCAGGTAGGTCTAGCAAGGGCTAAGCTAATAGCGATAGCACCACTTCCTGTACCAATATCCAGAACTCGTAAGGCTTTCTCATCGTTTTCTTCGAGAATTAGAGCCACCAACTCCTCTGTTTCTGGGCGTGGAATCAGCACGCGCTCATCCACTGTAAAAATATGGCCAAAAAAATCTGCGCTACCAATAATATATTGGGCAGGAACATGATGTTTCAGCTGCTCAAAGATGGATAGAAGCAAGGCCTGATCCTCTACTTCCACTTCTTTTTGCAAGGCAAGGACAAAGTCTGTAAAAGTCCAGTTATTTAAAGCACGATACGCGAAGGAGAGGCTTTCTGCTTCCTCTCCAACGGATATTAATTCTTCTTCATACTGGGCCAATAATGATCCCAACAACATTATTTGTTCAACTCTTCTAGTTTTTGTGTTTGATCATACAAGACCAAAGCATCGACCACTTCGTCCAGTTTACCAGATAAGATGGTGTCCAATTTTTGAAGGGTCAAGCCAATCCGGTGATCAGTCACACGGTTTTGAGGGAAGTTGTAAGTCCGGATCCGCTCTGAACGGTCACCAGTCCCGATGGTTGACTTCCGCTCAGCGTCTTGCTCGTCTTGGGCAATCTGAGCAAAGTGGTCAGCCACACGCGCACGGATGATCTTCATGGCTTTTTCGCGGTTCTTCTGTTGGGTCCGTTCTTCTTGCATCTCGACCTTGATGTTGGTTGGCAAGTGGACGATACGAACGGCTGTTGCGACCTTGTTGACGTTCTGTCCACCCGCACCAGATGCGTGGTAGATGTCGATCCGAAGGTCTTTTGGATCAATGTCGTACTCGACTTCTTCGATTTCTGGCATGACCAGAACAGTGGCAGTTGAGGTATGGACACGACCTTGGCTTTCAGTCACAGGAACGCGTTGTACCCGGTGGGCACCAGATTCATACTTGAGTTTCGAGTAGACTGATTGCCCAGAAACCATGGCTACGACTTCTTTGATCCCACCAACGCCATTGTAGGAAGCTTCCATGACTTCAAAGCGCCAGCCTTGGCTTTCCGCATATTTTTGGTACATTTGTAAGAGGTCACCAGCAAACAATTGGGCTTCGTCTCCTCCAGCTGCTCCACGTATTTCCAAGATAATGTTCTTGTCATCGTTTGGATCTTTTGGAAGAAGTAAGATCTTCAGTTTTTCTTCGTACTCTTCTTTTTCAGCCTTAGCATCTTTTAGCTCTTGCTTGGCCATTTCTTCCAAGTCCGCATCGCCGCCTGCTTCCTTAATCATTTCCTCAGCGTCAACAATGTTTTGAAGGACTTGCTTGTACTCTCGGTATGCTGTCACCGTATCACGAGTGGAAGCCTCTTCTTTTGAAAGCTCCATAAAGCGTTTGGTATCAGAGACCACATCTGGGTCACTCAGTAATTCTCCTAACTCTTCGTAACGGTCTTCTACAGCTTGTAGTTGATCATAGATATTCATGTTTGCTCCTTAATTATTGGTTGTTAGATCATAGATTGCTACAATTTCGTTTTCTATGACTTCGCCAGTTTCTTTAAATCCATAATGGAGATAGCAAGATCTCGCTTGATTATTTTCCGGTTCATAAGATAGCCAAAGACTTGTTGCTTTTCCAGCTGGCTCTGTTCGAACAAAGTCAATGACTGCATCCATAGTCGGTTTAAAATAGCCTAAACCTTGAAATCGTTTATCGATCATAAAGCGAAATAACAAGTAATTTCCCTTGCTGATCCCAATTTTCTGGTCATAGGCAATCATAACAAAACCAACTAATACTTCCTTATCATAAACTGCTAAGGGAGCTATAAAATCACCATTTTTATCATATACATAGGCTTCAGCTAAGCTAATGGAATTGGATGCAATAAAATTCCTTTGATTTGGATGAACTTCTAGATTTAAAACGTCAAAATAATTCTCTATCGTAATATCTTTTAAACAAATAGACATTATTATCCTCTCTAAAACGTTCTAGACGCTTTCGGTTGGTATGTCTGGATTAAAATAATGCTTGCGGCAAACCGAGATATAGGTCTCGTGTCCACCGATCTGGATCTGCTCTCCATCATAGACAGGTTTACCCGCTTGGGTACGCAAGACCATGGTCGCCTTGCGGGAACAGTATTGGCAAATAGTTTTGATCTCCTCGATCTTGTCGGCTAATAAGAGGAGGTGTTTGGAACCTTCAAAGAGTTCATTTCGGAAATCATTTTTGAGGCCAAAAGCCATGACCGGCACATCCAGTTCATCCACGACTCTTGCCAAGTCATAGACATGGTGGCGTTTCAAAAATTGAGCTTCATCGATTAAGACACAGTAAGGTTTGATTGCTTGGTTTTTAATAAAGCCAAAGATATCCGTATCGTCTTCAATTGCAACGGCTTCTCGTTTCATACCGATTCGGCTAGAAACCACTCCTACTCCATCTCTGGTGTCGATTGCTGAGGTCATGATGACGACGCTCTTGCCTTGCTCTTCATAATTATGGGCCACTTTTAAGATCTCAATGGTTTTCCCTGAGTTCATGGTCCCATATTTATAATATAATTGTGCCATTTTCCTTCTGTTCTCTCTAAAATGTGTTTCATTATCATTTTACCATAATTTTGCTAAGCTTTGTATCCCAAAATGTGATAAAATAGTCCTATAAAAAATTTAGGAGGTGGCCATATGCCATTTGTACGAATTGACCTATTTGAAGGACGCACCTTGGAACAAAAGAAAGCCTTGGCCAAGGAAGTAACCGAAGCTGTTGTCCGCAATACTGGTGCTCCTCAGTCAGCTGTTCACGTCATCATTAACGATATGCCTGAAGGAACCTACTTCCCTCAAGGTGAAATGCGCACCAAATAATGGTTCCACTAAAAAACCTTTCTTGCTTGTGATATCACATAGCAGGAAAGGTTTTTTCTTATTTTTCTTGGGCTTGACGTTCTGCTTTCCGTTCTTCGAATTCTTCGTCACTCATCAAGGTTCCGCCGACATTAGCTGATTTAGCAAAGGCTGTATAGCGACGCAACCAACCGCTGGAGATTTTTGATTTGAAAGGTTTCAAATGTTTGCGACGTTCTGCAAGAGTGGCATCATCGACAATCAAATCAATAGTACGATTTGGAAGGTCAATCACGATTTCATCCCCATCTTCAATTAGGGCGATATTTCCACCTTCTGCTGCTTCTGGAGAAACGTGACCAATAGCAATCCCACGAGTAGCTCCTGAGAAACGACCATCCGTAATCAGTGCCACATCCTTACCAAGACCGCGTCCGACAATCTTAGAGGTTGGCGCTAGCATCTCTGGCATACCAGGTCCACCCTGAGGACCTTCGTAACGAATGACAACGACATGTCCCTTCTTAACTGTTCCATTGTCAATCAACTCAAGGGCTTGATCTTGTGAATCACAACAAATAGCTTTACCACGGAAAGTGGTCACAGATGGATCGACCCCACCGACCTTGATAACAGCCCCATCCTGAGCGATATTTCCATAGAGGATCGACAAACCACCTACAGGTGAAATCGGATGCTCGATTGGATGGATAATTTCTTCATTTTTGATTTCAGCACCAGCTACGTTTTCTTTCAAGGTTTTACCAGTAACTGTGATACGATCACCCTTAATGGCACCTTTTTTGATCAACTGATTGATAATGGCTGGTACACCACCAGCTTCATGCACATCATGCATAGTGTAAACACTTGAAGGGGCAATTTTAGAAAGATAAGGTGTCTTCTTGGCAATTTCGTTGATATCTTTGAGATCATAGTCAATCCCTGCTTCACGTGCAATAGCGAGTGTATGAAGCACAGTATTGGTAGAACCACCCATGGCCATATCGAGCGCAAACGCATCGTCGATGGCTTCTTTGGTCACAATATCCCGTGGGCGGATACCTTTTTTAATATTCTCTACCAATTGTTTGGCCGCTTGGCGAACCAATTCCCGGCGTTCATCTGAGACAGCTAGGATGGTACCATTTCCAGGAAGAGCAAGGCCTAATACTTCCATCAAACAGTTCATGGAATTGGCAGTAAACATACCAGAGCAAGAGCCACAGGTTGGACAGGCATTTTTTTCCAAGAAATCCAGTTCATCCATGCCCATATCACCAGCTTGATAAGTACCGACAGCTTCAAACAAACTCGAGAGAGTCGCCTGATGCCCCGTCATGTCAACGCCACCCTTCATGGGTCCACCAGAACAAAATACGGCAGGCACATTGGTCCGCATGGCTGCCAAGATCATACCTGGTGTAATCTTATCACAGTTGGGAATATAGAAAACACCATCAAACCAGTGGGCATTGATGACTGTTTCAGCAGCATCTGCGATCAACTCGCGAGATGGCAAACTATAACGCATCCCGATATGGCCCATCGCAATCCCGTCATCGACACCGATGGTATTAAATTCAAAAGGAATCCCACCAGCCTCGCGAATAGCTTCCTTGGCAACATCTGCTAATTCACGCAGGTGAACATGTCCTGGAACGATATCAATATAGGAGTTACAAATGGCAATAAAGGGCTTTTGCATATCCTTGGCTGATTTTACTTGCCCTGTTGCATAAAGGAGACCACGCGCTGGTGCTCGGTCGATCCCCATTTTGATCATATCACTTCTCATCTTGTTCTCCTTCTTATTCTTCATTTCTACCTCCTAATCTTACCACTTTGACATCAATTGTCAAGAACTTTCAGAAAATTTATAATATTCACGGTACACAAAAAAGTCTGGTTTCCCAGACTTCATTTTAGTTTGTTTGCTTTTTTTCGATCTGCCAGAGCCGAAGTTGGTAACAAATTCCACTCACGACAAGGCTAGAAATAAGGCCGATCCAATAAGCGTATGGACCCAAGTTGGTCACATGGTCAAGGAAAATCCCTAGTGGGATAGAGATGCACCAATAACTAAAGACACCTAATAAGAAAGGAACGGTTGTATCCTTATAGCCCCGCAAAATCCCTTGTAGAGGTGCTGCAAAAGTATCAGCCACTTGGAAAAAGAGACTATAAGTCATGAAAATCGCTGTTTGCTGCACAAAGACTGGATCCTTCCCGTATAGTCCTGCTAGTTGGAAGCGGAATGTATAGAGAAAGACGAGGGTGACAATGGCAAAACCAAAGGCTGTCAGTCGTCCCAAACGGCAATATTGTTTGACCACTTCTGGTCTTCCTGCTCCCAGTTCGTAAGATACGATAATCGCCATAGTACTGGAGATACTAACTGGGAAAGCATACATCAGGGTAGAAAAATTCATGGCCGATTGGTGGCTCGCAATGGTCAGTGATGGGAATTTTGCCATTAACAAACCAACCAGCGAGAAGATGATGACTTCTGCAAAAACAATTCCACCAATTGGAAGCCCAAGGCGCAGTACTTCTTTCATCCCTTTAAAATCATAAGGTTGAGGCTTCCACAATTGGAAAGGTGCTACCTTGGGGTGTTTGCACAAGATCAAAACCGCAATGGCCAACAAGACCCAGTAGGCCAGAGAGGTTCCAAGACCTGCTCCTGCTCCTCCCATCTCAGGAAAACCAAATGCTCCATAGATCAGGATATAGTTAAAACAAGCATTCAAAGGCAAGAGCAAGAGCATCAAGTACATGGATAGACGCGTCATGCCCAAGGTATCGAGGAAGGTCCGCACGATACTAAAGAGCAACAAAGGTAAGATTCCTAGAGAAAGGAAATATAAGTAGCGAATGGCTATTTGAGCAACAACATTTTCTAAGCCGATCTGCTTGAGAATCATGGGTGCAATCCCCCAAACAAAGCCTATTAAGAGAATGGCCATACCAAATGACAGATAGAGGAATTGGTAAAAATCGCCAGCAATCCGTTCTTTATTTCCCTTTCCTAAATGATGCCCAACAATCGGTGTCAGCGCAGAGACAATCCCTGTCAGAAAAGTAAAAAATGGATTCCACAGACTGGTAGCTGTAGAAACACCAGCCAAATCAAGGGTCCGGTACTGACCGGTCATGGCTGTATCGACAAAGCTGGCCGAATAATTGGCCAATTGATAGATCAAAATCGGCAAAAATAGACTCAAAAACAAGCGCAAGCGCTCTTTAAAGTGATAGGTTGCATACATGATTCTAACTCTCTTCTCATCAAATAAGATTTTCTCCTCTTCCACTCTACTATATGTTTCCTTAAAAGTCAAAAAACCGAAGATCCAAGGACCTCCGGTTCATCTGTAATTAGTGTTTATTGCGGTTTAAAACAGCATTGAGAACGATCGCCAAGACACTGGCAACGACAATTCCGTTCGCAAAGAACATTTGGAATCCTGTTGGAAGGCCATTGAAGAGGGTGCTGTTGTTCAAACCAACCCCTGCAGCAATCGATACAGCTGCGATCAAGAAATTGTGCTCATTGTGTTCAAAATCAACACGCGCAAGAATCTGCATCCCTTGAATCGATACAAAACCAAACATGACTAGCATCGCTCCCCCAAGAACTGGACTTGGAATGATTTGTGCCAGAGCTCCAAACTTAGGAAGGAGACCAAGAAGGACAAGGAAACCAGCCGCGTAGTAGATTGGTAGACGAGTCTTGATACCAGACAATTTCACCAAGCCAACGTTTTGTGAGAATCCGGTGTAAGGGAAGGTGTTGAAGATACCACCGAGGAGAACAGCCAACCCTTCAGCGCGATACCCGTTGCGAAGGCGCGTTCTATTAATTGGATCTTTGGTAATATCAGAAAGAGCGAGATAGACACCTGTTGATTCCACCATAGAAACTGTTGCGATGATACACATCATTAAGATGGAGGTGATTTCAAACTTAGGAGCTCCAAAGAAGAAAGGTGTTGGAACGTGAACCACTGGTGCTTGCGATACAGGTGTGAAATCCACCAAGCCCATAGAAGCCGCAATGGCAGTACCTGCAATCAAACCAATCAAAATTGAAATGGATTTAATAAAACCAGTCGTATAGATATTAACAACTAAAATGATGAGAATGGTCACCACAGCCAAGATCAAGCTTTGAACGGTTGGTTTTGGCGCATTATTTCCCATATTTCCAATCGCTACTGGAATCAAAGTCAAACCAATGGTTGTAATAACAGATCCCGTTACAATAGATGGGAAGAGATTAGCAATCTTAGAGAAGAAACCAGAGACAAGGATGACATAAATCCCTGAGACAATCAAGGCACCAAACATGGCACCACTACCATGGCTAGCCCCGATCATGCTAAGAGGTGCCACAGACTGGAAGGCAACCCCAAGGACGACCGGAAGACCGATCCCAAAGTATTTATTGAGCTGCACTTGAAGGAAAGTTGCGACCCCACACATGAAGATATCTGTAGAGATGAGGTAAGTTAGCTGATGAGCATTGTAGCCCAAAGCTCCCGCGATCATGATCGGCACCAAAATAGAACCGGAATACATGGCCAATAAGTGCTGCAAGCCTAGAACAGCGGCCTGTGAATGGCTTTCTTGTTTTTGCATTAGATGTCTGCCTCCTTAAATACAACCTGACCATTTTCAAAACGGTCCAAACGCGCGAGGGATACAACTGGATATCCCAACTCTTCTAATAATCCCCGTCCATCTTGGAAGGATTTTTCAATGACGATTCCAACGGCTTCCACTTGAGCACCAGCTTGTTCGATGATCTGAATCAAGCCCTTAGCTGCTTGGCCATTTGCAAGGAAATCATCAATAATCAAAACCTTATCCGCTGGATCTAAGAATTTACCAGCAATTGAAACCGTACTGGTGACTTGCTTGGTGAAGGAATAAACCTCAGCTGTCAAAATCCCCTCATTCATGGTAATGTTTTTCGCTTTCTTCGCAAAAATCATAGGGACATCTAGTGCTTCTGCTACATAAAGGGCTGGCGCGATCCCAGACGCTTCAATGGTGACGACTTTGGTAATACCCGCATCTTTGAACCGGTCCGCAAAGGTCTGGCCAATTTCTTTCATGAGTTTGAAATCCACTTGGTGGGTCAAAAAGGAGTCCACCTTGAGGATATTCTCACCTAAAACGTTGCCATCTTTTAAGATGCGTTCTTCAAGTAATTTCATACTTCCTCCTACTTTCTATAAAATCCGTTACTTATTCACAAAACACAAAAAGGCCTGCAAAGCAAGCCTTGAATATCCTCTCACAAAAGGATTTATCTCGACTTACTTATTGTTAGGTGTTCCGGCACCTTGTAGAAACATCACGCCCATTCGTGAAATAAATAAGTAATTCAATTAGTGTGCATCGCCATTCCAGATGGAATTCTTAACGATCACATAGTCAACATGTTTCAAATCTGCTAATTTTCGGCCTCCAGCATACGAGATCGAACTTTGCAAATCTTGTTCCATTTCTGTCAAGGTGTCTTGCAAATGACCCTTGGCAGGCAATAGAATCTTCTTGCCTTCGACGTTCTTATAAGCGCCTTTTTGGTACTCTGAAGCAGATCCATAGTACTCTTTAAAAGACTCTCCATCGATTTCGACTGTTTTACCAGGACTTTCAATATGACCTGCAAAGAGAGAACCGATCATGACCATAGACGCCCCGAAACGAATCGATTTTGCAATATCACCATGGGTCCGAATCCCACCGTCCGCAATAATTGGCTTACGCGCTGCTTTTGAGCACCAGCGAAGAGCAGCCAATTGCCAACCACCTGTACCAAATCCAGTCTTCACTTTGGTGATACAAACCTTACCAGGACCAATCCCGACCTTAGTCGCATCAGCTCCCGCATTTTCCAATTCACGAACAGCCTCAGGTGTTCCAACATTTCCAGCAATGACAAAGGTATCTGGTAATTCTTTCTTAATGTGTTGGATCATCCGAATGACACTATCCGCATGACCATGTGCGATATCAATGGTAATGTACTCAGGTGCATCTGCCTTTAATTGACTCACAAAGTCGTATTCGTATTCTTTAACACCGACCGAAATCGAAGCGATCAAACCCTGCTCATGCATACGTTTGACAAAAGGAATCCGACCTGCTTCATCAAAGCGGTGCATGATGTAGAAGTAACCACCACGCGCCAACTGCTCTGCCACATTCTCATCCAAGATTGTCTGCATATTGGCAGGAACAACTGGAAGCTTGAAGGTATGCTTACCAAATTGGACGGTTGTGTCTGCTTCTGACCGGCTATTGATGATACATTTGTTGGGAATCAACTGGATATCTTCATAGTCGAAAATAGGAAATTCATTTAACATAGATTGAAAAATCTCTTTTCTAAAAACTGACCTACCTATGCGCAAGCGCATCGCTACGTCTCTTGACGTTTCCTTGATAGATTATACCAAAGATACGGACCTAATGCAATGGGAATGATTTTATAGGAAATAACGTTCGGAAATTACAAGACAAAAACCTGTTTCACACAGAGAAACAGGTTTTATTTATGAACATTTTGGAGCCAATTGTTGACTTCTCTAGCCACAATTTCTGGCGACTCTGTATACAGTTCGTGCCCCAAACCATCTAGTAAGACTTGCTCGATCTGGGGATCTAGTTGCTTCAGAGCGTCTTTTCTCCATTCCGGTTCTTCTTGGTACCGAGGTCCAATAAAAAGGGCAGGCAGGTCCGCCAGTGGAATCTGGTAAGTCTTGATCCGACGCCGTAGACGCAATAAAGCCATGACCTTTTCGAGATCCAGATTTAATTCATATTGTTCACTTGCTGGATTCCAGCGAAAGCTAGCCTCTACTGCTTTTCGCGCTATAGGAGTAGGATCTTCTCCATCACCAAGTTCTGATAACACGGCTTCTTCTAAAGTTGCAAAAACTTGCTGCTGCATGAAGGACGCCGTTCCTTCTAGTTCTTCTTCAAGAGGCAGGATCTTTTCCATATCCAGATAACCCCCATCCAGGAGAATCAAAGACTGGATCTGAGGAAACTCAGTAGCCAGATAACGAGCCAAATCTCCACCCAAGGAATGCCCAAATAAGCAGATCTCTTCAGCCTGGCCAACCCGACCTTGGAACCAATCACGAAGATCGTTTTCTGTCTGAATCATTTCCCTATAGGGATCTAGAAAGGTCACAGGAAAGCCTAGCTCATCCATTAGTGGAGCCAGATGGTAGCTATTACCACCTAGGCCACCGATAAAATAATACTGCATGTGTTTTGTCCTTTCTTTTTCATTCTATTTCATTGGTTAGCGCTACTCTCTCGCGTCTCCTTTATGGAGTTCCGTATTATAAACAATTTCTGCACCAGGGCTTCCTTTATCATCCTTTACGACTCCTATTAACTGACCATCTTCTACTAATAATTCAATATTTTCATCTGTACTACTTGCCTCTGTGAGTATAGCTCTCTTAGGCAAATGCTCCTCATTTGAAACGTCTACAGGTTTGCCATTTGAGTCCAGTAACTCAATGACTTCATTGCCACCTCCATCAAAATCAAGAACAATGTCTGAAATCAATCCATAACTTAATGGAATAAATTTCTTTATTTTATCTCCCAGAGTAGCTTTATTTCCATACTTGTCATAGATCGTCGGACGCACATAGGCATTTGAGAATGTTGACCCTTCTTCAGTAACGTAGATTGGGGAGAACTCAATCTTCTCAATCCCAGTATAGTGTTCTTTGATGTAGGTTCCGATTTGTTCTTCTAGCAAAAGAAAACCATGCTTATAGAGCTTTGTTGTTTTCGGTCCAAGATTCGGCTTCGTTAGTTTATTGTAGACAAAGTAACTACCGGATAGGATGAAAATTAAAATAGCAATGATCTTTACCCACTTTCTGCTCATCAGTCGCTCCTCCTTCTATCTACTTCAGTATAGCATATTTGGTTGGCTTTCCATCGCTATTCCTAACGAAACGGAATATAAAGATTTGAAATGTGGCGAAATTTTAAAGCATTTCACAGTCTCATGAAATACTTTTAAACTGTATTATTTTTATATGAATAGAAGACTAGTTCCTTCAGTTTTCTTGGTCTCTTCAATCCAATATTGCTCCTCTTTGGGGATCAAATGATCAAAACGTCCTGAAAAAAACTTCCATCCGTTTGGCACATATCTTTCGTAGTTTTTCATCCCCAGATGGTTTGAATAAAATTCTTCTTTATCAAAATCGATGAAAAGATCCGGAAGCAAGGCTTTTCCTTCCAGAATAATCTCTGAATTCAAGTTCTCCTCTTCCATTGAACGTTTGATCATTGAGATCAATTCTTCAACCGTCACCTTCAGCCAATCATCTTTATACATTTCTAAGTAGCTCTCAAGATTGCTTTTTGTAATCACATGAAGATTCTGCTGAATCTCAGGTAAATAGGAGAAATCAACATCCAGACCTGCTTCCTGGTATGCCTGAATATATTTATCGATATCCATTGTCCACATTTCGTTTGAACAAATATACCAGTTAAACTGATGATTTGCAATAACCCCAACAATATTTATTTCTGGTTTCTCTATCAATTGGTCTTTATTCACTAGTTTTTTCTCCCCTTCTCCTATCTACTTGTTCCGAACTGACAATAGGACTTACTTACCAAACATTATATATCTATGATACCGAATTATATTTTGACAAGCAAGTTAATGACCGAGTCGCTAACAAAAAAGCCAGCTAAAAGGGTTTAGCTGACTGATGTCATATCTAATAAATCTTTCTCTGCTCGATCATCTAGCAGAGAAAGCAAGTATCCCACATTCTCTTATATTCTATAAAACAAAAAAGCACTCTGCAAAAACAGAGTGCTATCGTCTTTAATACTTTATATTCCGTTCGACAAACTTGAAGTTGTTTACTTACAGTACTCCTCTATTTTGTAGCTATATTCTTTTAGAAGTCCCCGTGAATAAATTTTTTTATTTTTTGAATCTCTAACTTCATTCCAAAGGATAGCCGCAACTTTTAACTTGTTGGAGTAATGATTGCTAAATTCATCGGCACAAAAGTCTTTTAGAAATTGATTCCATTGGCAAGCTGAATTATCATACTTGGCGTAGTCTGACTCTCCATAGTATATTTTAATCATATCTTGGATTGTAAAATTTATGTTGTTGTCCCGTTTTACTTTTCTCCAAGCAGTTGCCATATCAGCATTAAACTTAAACGGATTAACACCTGTTACAGCTGAAAAATAATCACGAAATTTCTGATTAAAGGAAAACCCACATTCAAGTAATGATGTATTTAGGGTTATTATTTCGGTTTGATTTTTGTTTCTTTTCCTCAAAACTTTTTCTACTCTATTTTCCCTAAAATATTGTTCTATAATATGATTTAATTCTTTTTTTGTACATCTGTATTCTAATCCAAGGTACTTACAAATTTGTGAAAGCTCTTCTCGATACCAGTAGTATCTGTTAAATTCTTCAAATGATTTTATATCTCTAAAATCAGGTCTATGTTCTTCCAAATGCTCGCCTCTACAACTCCAAATTTATCTCATTATACCATAGATAATAAAAGTCATATCAATTTATACCCATGCCACATAAAGCTATAACAGAATATATTACAATCTTGTAATTACTGTATTTCTATTAAGCTTAACATTCTTATAAAATAAATAAGAAAAACAAACGATATAGTCCATCACTAGTAACAAGAAATACTAGAATTTGAAAGATATAAAAACATTTAAATGGAAAGCATAGCAATAAACAAAACAGTCAGTAAAACGATGGTTTTGTTGTGTTGTTTCACTTGCTTTCTAATTTCCTCTTTTGACTTTATCCGCAGACGCCCTTTGTATTTTGATTTAGTCATGGAACTTCTAATAAGTTCGCTGACGTCCGTACTCACTTAAGGAAAGTTTTTTATATGACTTTATCTTCAATCTGAGACCGTTAAAACCTCTTTGTTTGAATCTTTCTAACTGAATTGGACACAAAAAATCCACTCACTCGGGGTGAAATGGATTGTTTCTTCATTAACGGTTCAACAAGAAATTGAACAATTTTTCGACAATTTTTACGACCAACCAGCATAAGAATCCGATATAGCTAAAATAGAAAATGAGTGACAAAATCGTAATAATCATGGTTTCCTCCTTCGTCGATTGCAAGTACTTGTCTTATTATACCTTTTTATGCAATCGAACTCAATAGAATTTTGAAAATTGTCTGATTATTCTTTTTCTTCTTTAGCTTCTTTGGCGTCTTGATCTGCTTCTTCACTGCCTTTATTGACAGCTGTCTTAAATTCAGCAAACATTTTGCCGATAGACTGGCCCAACTCAGGCAGGCGTTTTGGTCCAAAAATCAAGAGGGCGCCCAGGATGATGATGATCAAACCTGGTGCTCCAATATCACGTAAAATTCCCATTAGTTTCTCCTTTTTCTTGAATAGATGACTTTACTGATGGCGACACTGACTTCAAATAAGAGGATCAAAGGGAGTGTCATGGCCAAGTCACTGATAAAGTCTGCAGGGGTTAGCACGACGGCCAAGACCAGCAGGACAAAGTAAGCGTAACGTCGGTAGGTTATTAAAAACTGTGGTGTCAAGAGCCCAATCGAGGTCAGAAAAGCGACCAAAACTGGTAACTCGAACAAGACCCCTAAAGGCAAGGTGGTGTGCCATAAGAAGGTTAAATAATTTTGTGCCGTCAATTGGGTATCAAACAGCCCTTCTCCCAAGCGCATCAAGACCTCTAAAATAGCTGGGCTGACAAAGAAATAACCAAATGCAAGCCCCAGTACAAAGCAAATAAAGCTAGCTGGAATGTAGGCAAAGACTGCACGCGCCTCCTTCTCCTTCAAAGCCGGCCTTACAAATTGCCAAATCTGGTAGACAATAAAGGGCAAGGTCAGGCTAAAAGCTGTGAGATTAGCCAGCGATACATAGATCCAGAGGATATCATTCGGTCCCAGTACCAGCAGTTTTTGATGGAGGCTAGCCGTCAAGGCTTGGTAGAGTTCTCCACCAAATACAAAAGCCAGCAGAAAGACGATAATATAACATAAGACCACTGCAATCAATCGTTTTCGAAATTCGACCAAATGTTCAACAATGGTCATTTCATCTGCTCTACTCTTTGCCATGTTGTCTCACCGTGATAAGGGCGATCAAAGCCACAAAGATTAGTTGGGGAAGAAGAACTTCCCAGCTTGGATAGATGCCCGCCCAATCGATAGTTGGAAGTCCATTGACCAAATGGCTTGGTAGGATATTGGTCAACTGCAGGGCGTGAATGCTGACACCGAGCATCTTGAAAGCCAAGGCGTAAATCAACCATGTCAGAATGAAAAAGATTCGATGAGGTTGGATAGCTTGACTAGCCTTGGTCATGGCCACTGCAATGATGATGAGAACGGCTATAGCAAGCCCGATTCCCAGTAAGAAATTCGCAGTTGTAATCCGCGGAATGATCCCGACATAAAAGAGAATGGTCTCAGCCCCTTCACGAAAGACTGCTAAGAAACTGAGAGCAAACATCGAGACAAAGCTTCCAGTAGCCGTCACTGTCTTCATTTGACGGTCCATAAAGGCATTCCACTGTTTGACTGAAGAGTTGCTGTGGAGCCAAATTCCGATGAGGATCATCATGACCACAGCGAAAATCCCAACGCCACCTTCAATGATTTCCCGGTTAGTCCCCGAAGAAACGGCTGGAAATGCTACTTGCAAAACAAGAGCGATCGCTGCACTGGCAAGAACACCAGCAATAGCTCCACCGTAGACCCATTTGAGGCCTTTCCTCATCTTAGCAGCCTTAAGGGTCGTCACAAGCGCCATAACGATCAGAAGGGCTTCTACTCCTTCACGCAGAAGAATCAACATGGCATCAAAAGCATTGTAAGAAGCTGTCGTATCGATCGCAGAAAGGTCCCTGATCAAGGCTTGTAATTTCTCTTGATAGGCTTTTTCTTTCCCCTTGACCATTATAACCGGGGATTCACTCTCTACGCGCGTATAGAGACTGGTATTGGTCGTGCTGACATCCCCTTCGATAGTTGGCCAGATCGTGATGAACTGCTTCATAGTCGCTGCAGCAGATTTATCGTCGCCGGATTGGAATTGGCTTTGCGCCTTCTCCAAAAGCTTGATCCCATCGTTCAGCGTCAAATCCGTACTGGCACTGCTAATGGCTTCGCCTTTTACAAAGGCATCAATCCCATTTTTGAGGTCATCATAAGAGGACTGGATGTTGGTAAAATCGGTAGGCTCTGTTTCAATACTACTGCGTAAGAGCGAAATGGCCGTCTCGATTTTGCCATAGTAGGCTGTGCTGTGATCTCTTACTACCGCTTCGTTTCGCGTCCAGGTATTATTGAGATCTGCATAGGTTTGACGCGTTTTATCCAGATCCTTAGCTGTAATGGCATCTTGTAGGTTCTTAAAATAAGGAGCGAGGCGACTGACAAGTTTATCTTTTTCCGCCTCTAAATCGACCGGATTTTGCACTTTTTCAAAAGCGAGCAAGGCAGATGAGATCTTTGTAAGATCGTTTTTGGTTACCTCCCCTTTTATAGCCAGGGCTTGGCTAACTTTTTTCCCTGCCTTGGAATCATGGTGGTCTTTGGATTCAAAATCAGCCTGAATCTCAGCGATTAATGCCTTGGCCTTATCCTGATTCTTATTTTCTACAGCGGTTGTTGCATCTGTGATCTTGATAAAGAGATCGCTATAAGATTCCGCAGCTACTGGATGAGTCCAGAACAAGGCAAGAAGACCTAATAAGATCAAGAATTTATTCAAAGAGTGCTTGACCAAGATACCCTCCTTTCTCAACGCCTGCAAAGCAAGCAAAGAGTCCACTTCCGATATGGGTGATGTACTCATTCATTTTGTCCACTGCACCCAAGTTGGTTTGGATTTTGACAAAGCTGTTCGGATCCTTTTGAAAGGCGATAAAGATCAAGCCGGCATCAAATTGCCCAGTCTGTTCATTGATGCCATCCGAATAGGAATATGACCGCCGTAAAATCGGTCGATCGACTTCTTTGGCCAAACGGACATGTGAATCAACTGGTAGTTTAGATAAATCTACTTCATCAAATTCGTTGGTTTTACCAAAGGGAGCACCGGACTCCTTGTAGCGACCAAAGGTATTTTCCTGTTCCTGCAAATTGGTCCGGTCCCAAGTTTCCAAGTGCATTTGGACTAGGCGAAGAGCCATATAGGAACCACCCTTCATCCAGTCCTTGCTGTCAGTCCAGACGACCTTATCAAAGTCCTTCTCCGTCGTGACATTTGCTGTACCATCTTTAAAGCCAAAGAGGTTACGCGGTGTTTCTTTTCGGTCGCCAATAGCCGCAAAACCGGACTTGCTCCACTTCATGGTGATGGTATTGCGACCTTTGCGGATAAGATTTCGGACCGCATGAAAGGCCACTTGCTCATCGTCGGCACAGGCCTGAATGACGATATCGCCACCAGTGTATTTGTCCTGCAACTGCTCCTTTGGAAATGGAGGCAAATCACGAAAGAGCTTGGGACGTTTGGACTCCAAGCCCAGTTTCTTTAGAAAGGAAGCTGAAACCCCAAACGTCAGGCTCAAGCGATAGGGGTTGAGTCCCACTGTTTCACCTGTATCTGTTGGTGGCAAGAGGGCATTGGAACCATCTTTTTTGACCAATTCTCCTTCGACTAATTTACTACTATAGTCGGTCCAGTCTTTAAAAAGCTGGATAACTTCTTTTTTGTCCGTCGTGTGAAGATCCAGCACCACCAAGTAGCAAGCCTTCTGCATGGCCGTCGTAATCCCGGCTTGATGCTTGCCATAAAAGGAGATGTCTTCATCCCCATCATAAGCTTTTTTACTAGAACTGTCTTGATTAGCGAAAAAAGCAGATGCACCAGAAAGGCCCAGTGCTAGACCAGCCCCTCCAATACCTGCTTTTTTAAGAAATTCACGACGGTCCATTTTTTTATCTAAAAATTTTTCGTCAGCCATTTTTCTTATTTCCCATCTAAAATCACACCCATTTGAGACAAAGGTTCACCAAGTTTGGTCACCGCTTCAGCCAATTCCTTGGTATCTTCCTTGGTCAAATCTGTGTATGACTTGTAATTTGTTTCATCAGTCATGTGTTTGTCCAATAAATCATTGACATTTTTGAATTCTGCTTCCAAGGTTTTAACCAACTTGGCATCTTTTTTCTCAATCAAAGGTTTAAAGAGTGAGAAAATCTTTTCAGCTCCTTCAATATTGGCACGGAAGTCGTACAGATCTGTATGAGAGAAGACTTCTTCTTCACCCGTGATCTTTTGCGTTGCCACTTCATTGAGCAGATCAACAGCCCCAGTTAGCATCACATCAGGAGTCACATCAACGGTTGCGATCTTAGCTTTCAACTCCTTGATATCGTTTACCAGTTGGTCTGCATATTTGTCAGTGCCATCTGTGGTATTGTTTTCCCAAAGGATGCGTTCAATCCGGTGGAAGCCAGACCAGCCTTCTTCTGATTTATTTTCATCCACATAGTCCACCAAACGATAGTCAATCTTCACATCAGACTCCCCAAAGGTTTCAGCAATCGGTTCTGAGCGTTCATAGGCCATGCGGATCAAGGGATATTGTTTTTTAGCTTCTTCCAAATTCCCAGCTTTTAGGGTATCTCGGAAACCTTCTGTATCCTTGAGCAATTGGTCGATTTGCATTTCGACAAAGTCTTTGTATTCAGCTGTTGCATTGTCCAAGGTCTTCTGGTCAGCCTTTGACAACTGCACCGTTGAGCTGGTTTGCGTCTTTTGACTCGACTGTTTGCTAGTAGAATTCGCACACCCTGCTAAAAGAGCAACACTCAATAAGAGTAGACTATATTTTTTCATGAAAGACTTCTCCTCATTTGTTCTTCCCTTATTTTACCAGATATTTTCTCATTTTTCAATAATTGTCTGAAAATTTAATAATAGAAAAACTTTTCTGAGAATCAGTCTTTTACAAAAGAATATCTTTGACCTGTCCGATTTCAGATTCTTTAACCACCACAAAGATACTATCACCTAGATACAAGCGGGTTGCACCATTGACCGTATAGCTCTTACCACTTCGCATTTGCGTGGTGATCAAGATATCTTGAGGGAGGTGCAGTTCATGGACTTGCTTTCCTGCGATCTTTTCTGATACAGGGATCTCAATTAAAGTCAACTCTCCTTCTTCTTGCGCCTTATCCGGCAACAATTGCTCGAGCATGGCTTCATAGACTGGCGCTCCATGGAAGAGATCCATGATCATATAAGCTAGCAAGGTCACCATGCCTAGGGGCATTAAACTGCGAATATCACCGACCATCTCTGTTACCAAGATCATAGCCGTTAATGGCGCTTTTGAAATAGCCCCAAAATACCCACTCATGCCTAAAATAATGAAAAGAGGTAGCTGGTTTTGAGAGATAAAGCCAATGTTTTGGAGGAAGGTTCCAACGATGACTCCTAAAAGAGATCCTAATGCTAATATGGGCAGGAAGATGCCACCTGGCAAGCCACTACCATAGCTCAACATACTCCAGATGAAACGGATTGCAAAATAGAGAAGGATGGTCAGCACTGGATACGGTACTCGAGCCAAATCCAAGACCAATTGATTCCCACCACCAAGAATTTGGGGAAGGAAATAGCCGATTGGAAGAATCAAGACAAAGGCAAATAAGGAAGAATAATGAGAAGGAACATGGAAAATCTTCTCTAGCAAACGATACAGGCGACCGATATTGAGCACCACTATTTCGTAGACATAACCTGCTGCCCCTAAAAAGACTCCAAGAAAAAGATAAATCCAGTACTGAGACAGATGGAGTGGCGGAATATTTTGTGGCATATGAAGCACTGGTGTTTGACCAAAGACATTGAGTGAAATAAAATTAGCAGTTAAACTAGCAGCCAAGGTCGAAATCCAAAAGAAACGTGAAAAATGATGGTAGACCTCTTCAACCACAAATAAAAGCCCCGCTATAGGTGCATTAAAGGCAGCGGCAAGACCAGCAGCAGCCCCACTTGCAATCAAAGATCGCTCCTCAACCGGACTGACCTTCAAATGATGGGCCACTCCTTTTCCACCCATTGCTCCTAATTGAATACTAGGACCTTCACGACCAAGCATCAAACCACTTCCGATGGCCAAGACACCTAGAATATACTTCTTCCACAAGGTATCCCACCAGCTCACCGCCAAGAGGCCCTTGAGTTCCGCTTCGACTTGCGGAATTCCTGATCCCTTGATATCCCGATTGGTGCGAATGAGGCGACCAGCAATCAGTACGATCACCCCATACCCCAACAGCATCGCCAGCAAATAAAGTGGTTGACCAGACATCTCCTTGTAAACGCCTTGAACAAAATGAAAAATATGTTCGATCAAAAAACGAAAACTTGAGACGATGCAGCCCACAACGATCCCAACCAGAACACCTCTGACAATATGGGCCACAATCGAACTAGAGGCAAAATGAAATTCCTTTTTTAAGGCTTCTTCTTTAGCAGACATTCCCTAACTCCTTCAAACTCTTATCCTATTCATTATACCTTATTTCACTGCCTCTGAATACATGGAAAGACAGAAAAAAACAAAACTAGCAACGCTAGCTTTGTTTTTCAGTTATTCATTATTCAGCAGTTAAAGCTGCCATTGTGATGTAGTTGTAAGGTTTGTTGAAGTGTGGCAAGAAGAACAAGTCCGTCAAAGCCAACTTATCAATCGTCACGTGTTCTTGAATCGCAAGTGAGAACATGTGGATAGCCATTGAGATAGCGCTATCACGTGATACCATTTGAGCTCCAAGGATTTGACGAGTGTCTTTATCGTAGACGATCTTGATACCAACCTCATAGTTATCGTGTTTGATAAATTCAGGTTTTTGAAGGTCGTTAAAGCCAGTTTCAGTGGCATTGAAGCCTGCAGCTTTCGCTTTTTCAAGAGTCAAACCAGTTGAAACCATGTGAAGGCCGTAGATAGAGATACCGTTAGAACCTTGAACACCGATTCCTTCTAATTCATGACCAGTTGCATTGTAGGCACCGACAATACCTGAACGAACCGCATTAGATGCAAGAGCGATGTAGCTCATTTCGTTACGAGCGTTATCGAAGATAGTCGCACAGTCACCAACTGCGTAGACACCTGGAAGTGAAGTTTCTTGTTTCTTATCAACAAGGAAAGCACCGTTGCGGAAGAGTTCGATCTTACCATCAGCAAGAGCTGTATTAGGACGGAAACCAACAGCCAAGATAACCATATCTACATCGAAGGTTTCTTTATCGGTTACAAGGCGTTCCACCTTACCATCTCCTTCAACCGCTTGAACTGTTTGTCCAAGTGCCAAACGGATGTTGTGGTCTTCCAAGTTTTTCGCCATGATGTCAGTGAAGTCTTTGTCGTAGTAACCATTCAAGACAGTGTCCACGATATCCACCAAGACAACATCTTTACCAAGACGTTCGAAAGCTTCAGCAAGTTCAACACCGATGTAACCACCACCAACTACGGCGATACGGTTCAAGTGTTTGCTGTTGTCTTTCAATTTTTCGATGACTTCTTCAGCATTTTGGTACAATTTAACGAATTGAAGATTTTCAAGTGTTGCTTTGAATTCGCGGTTACCAGGTACGATTTCAACTCCTTTAATTGGAGGAATGATTGGTGTTGATCCAGTCGCAAAGATCAATTTTTCGTAAGATTCTTTGTGTTCTTTTCCATCAACTTCTGCAGTCACCACTTTGTTGTCATAGTCAATTGAAAGAACAGGAGAGTTCATGTAGACTTTTGCACCTTTTGCTTCCAATTTTTCTTTGTCAGAGTAGAAAAGACCTTCAGGACCATCGATTTGTTCACCGATCCAAAGTGCCATTCCACATCCAAGGAATGAAATGTTTGAGTTTTGGTCAAAAACTACAATTTCATTTTCATTTCCGAAATTATCTAACATAGTGTTAATACAAGCTGTTCCGGCATGGTTAGCCCCTACAACAACGATTTTACTCATAGAATAAATCCTACCTTTAATTTAATTTACTTCTTGAGTATATCATAAAAATGATATCGGTTACAATTATTTTGCTCAGAATTTGTGATCTTTTTTTCAATTTTCCAGAAAATCACACTTCACATGTTTCAAAAAATGTCAAACAATATGCTCGAAAGGATTGTGAAAACGATATCTTTTTGATATACTGTAAGTAAGTGAAAATAGGAAAGGATAGATTTTTAGTGGACCTAAGTAGTCGATCCGAACGTTTGATGGGAACGACCATCACTGTTTCGATCTGTCACCCACAAGCGAATGAACTCTTAGCCCGCTGCTTTGAACTTCTTCGCTCCTACGAACATCGCTTCAGTGCTAATGATGCAAGTTCTGAACTCATGGAGGTCAATCACCAAGCTGGTATTGCTCCTGTCCAAGTACATCCAGATCTTTTTGAACTGATTGCATTAGGAACCTTGCATAGTCAAGCTCAGAACAGCCATTTAAACATCGCCATTGGTCCTCTTGTACAGACCTGGCGAATTGGATTTTCAGATGCTAGACGTCCCCAGCAAGGGGAAATTGATCAAGCTCTGGCCAAGATCGATCCTCACCAAATTCAGCTCGACCCAGAAAACCATACGGTCTTTCTGACACGTCCTGGAATGAAGATTGATTTGGGAGCCTTGGCTAAGGGCTATAGTGCGGACTGTATTGCAACCTTTTTAAAGAGTCAGGGAGTAACAGATGCCTTGATCGATCTTGGAGGAAATATCCTCACTGTCGGTCAACACCCTATCAAACAACAGCCTTGGCGGATTGGCATTCAAAATCCAGTCGAAAAAAGGGGTCAGCACCTACTGGTCCTCTCTGTCAAGGATAAATCTATTGTCACCTCTGGCATCTACGAGCGTCATTTAGAAGTGGACGGCCAGTCGTTTCACCACATTTTTGATAGCGCGACGGGCTATCCGGTCGAGACAGACTTAGCCAGTATCACCATCATATCTGATCGATCCGTAGACGGGGAGATATGGACTACCCGCTTGTTCGGGGAATCTCCTACTTCTATCCTCAACACTGTTGAATCACTTCCTGGTATAGATACCTTATTGGTTTCTCAATCAGGCAAGATCGCCTATACAAGTGGGCTTCAATCTTATTTATAATTCTCCTATCAGAAAGGAATATTCCATGATAAAACTTATTGCGATTGTGGGGACTAACTCCAAACGTTCTACAAACCGTCAACTGCTTCAATACATGCAAAAACATTTTGCTGATAAGGCTGAGATCGAATTGGTCGAAATTAAAGATATCCCTGTCTTTAACAAACCAGCCGACAAACAAGTGCCTGAAGCTGTCTTGGATATTGTTGCAAAAATTGAAGAAGCTGATGGGGTCATTATTGGAACTCCAGAATACGACCACTCTATTCCAGCAGTCTTGATGAGTGCACTCGCTTGGCTCTCATATGGAGTCTTCCCATTGTTGAACAAACCGGTCATGATTACTGGGGCATCATACGGTACGTTGGGATCTTCACGCGCCCAACTCCAACTTCGCCAAATCTTAAATGCTCCAGAAATTAAAGCGACTGTTTTGCCAGATGAATTCTTGCTCTCTCATTCATTGCAAGCCTTTGATCAAAATGGAGACTTGGTGGATTTAGATGTCATTCAAAAATTAGATGCCATCTTTGATGATTTCCGTGTGTTTGTAAAAATCACAGACAAATTGCGCAACGCCCAAGAATTGCTTCGAAAAGATGCTGAAGAATTTGACTGGGAAAACTTGTAAGATAGGAGACAGAAAAGAATGAAATTTGTTGGACTTGTAGGATCGAACTACGATCAATCATATAACCGTAAACTTTTGGAATTCATTCGCCGCCAATTTAAAATCAAATTTGAATTGGAAGTTCTTGAAATCGACGAAGTTCCAATGTTTAACCAAGATGAAAAATGGGACGAAAGTTTCCAATTGCGTCTTTTATATAACAAAATCACTCGTGCAGATGGTGTTATCATTGCCACTCCAGAGCACAACCATACGATCTCTGCTGCTCTCAAGTCTGTTCTTGAATGGCTATCTTTCGAGGTGCATCCATTTGAAAACAAACCGGTTATGATCGTCGGTGCTTCTTACTATGATCAAGGGACTTCACGTGCACAAGTTCACCTCCGTAAGATCCTCGATGCCCCAGGTGTCAATGCTTATACCCTTCCAGGAAATGAATTCCTTCTTGGAAAAGCAAAAGAAGCTTTTGACGAAAACGGCAATATCATCAACGAGGGAACCGTCAAATTCCTTGAAACCTGCTTGGATAATTTTATGAAATACGTTGAGGTTGTATCGAAATTGAAAAAACCAAAACCAATTGAACCAGAAGACTTGGATTGTAATCATCCAATCGCTACAACTGTTACTGAAGTCGATCCTGACGATCCAGATTGGGTAGAAAAAGTAGCTGAAATCACCGGTGCCGTTTCTGGCGATACCTATGTCAAACTCGACCACGGTATCCTAACCGTTAACCAAATTGATATGTTCTTGAAGGCTATGCCATTTGAATTGACTTATGCCGATGATAACAACCAATTCCTCTACTACAACAATGCCCATCAGGATCCAGATACCATGTTTGCTAAACGCGTGCCACCTCAATCAGGAAGCCGGATGTCAACCGTTCATGGCTCTCTTCCACCAGCACGTATGAAAAACGTGGAATGGGTGATTGGTACCCTTCGTAACGGTAACCAAGACTATGTTCGGACTATTGTTCCAGGATCTCCAGAAGGCGTGATCAATACTCACAACTACCAAGCTATGTACTATGAAGATGGTTCTTACGCTGGTATTAACGAGATTGTCTTCAACTTCAAACCATGGTTAGACTGGTACCTACAAACAACCGGTCAACGTCTAGTTGGCGGAAGCGGTCCATTTGCTCCTGCTGGTGGACACGGTAGTGCAGATGCAACTTCTGGTGCTTCTGATGCTGGAGGACATGGTGACGGAGGCCACGGAGATGCCGATGCCACTTCTGGTGCAAGCAACTAAGAAACTAAAAAAAATGAAGCACGAAGCTTCATTTTTTTATTGTAACTCCTTGATGATCTTCTTAGCCTCTTTGTTTGAAATAGCCCCTAATTGGACATGTCCAATTTTCCCATGACTGTCTATAAAGACTTCTGTAGGAATAGAGCGAACCTGATAATCTGCAAATGCAGAACCGTCTGGATTGTACAAGACCGGTACGGATTTATAATCTTGTTGATCAAACCATTTAACGAATTCTTCTTCTGTTTTTTCACCTTGGAGTCCTGGTGCCATAATGGTCAGAATTTCAAAGTCTCTATCCGTATCCTTGACCAATTTCTCTAGTTCAGGCATACTTTGTCGGCAAGGGCCACACCAGGTTGCCCAAAATTTCAAATAAACCTTCTTCCCTTTGTAGTCTGAAAGTTTAACCGTATTCCCCTTCATATCCTTTAGTTCAAAGTCACTAGCGTCTTTTCCTACCAAAGCATTCTTATTCGTTGTTGTATTCATTGTTGGCTGATTGTCCATACTACTCTCACTGGATTGATTCATGGAACAAGCTGACAGCAAAGCTAAAGAAAGAACTGAGAAACAAGCGTATTTAATACCTTTCATCATGCGTTAAACCTCCGATATATTTATGAAAAGATAGATGACAAACTGTTCAATTGTCCCAAAAGTAAGAGAATTCCCATCAGAATAATGATAGCTCCGCCGATTTTCTTCAGCAATAACAAATGGGGTTTGAGACGATTAAAGTAAGGTAGGACCAGACTAGATGCTAAGGCCAACAGTAAAAACGGAAGGGCCATTCCCAAGGTATAAACAAGGAGATAAATAGCTCCCATAAGAACATCTTGCCCATCTGATGCTGCTAAAGCAAGAACTGATCCTAATACTGGACCAATACAAGGCGTCCAACCAAAACTAAAGCCAAGACCAAGGAGAAAAGCTGAAAACAATTCATTCTTCTGTTTGTTGGCTCCAAAATCTACTGATTTTTGCTTTTCAAGGAAATGAAAATGAAAGACTTCCATTTGATGAAGACCAAGGATAATGATGAGGGCTCCCATCAGATAACGGAACCAATTGGTGTACATGATCTTTCCAAGCAAGCCCGCTCCAAAACCAATGAGGAGGAAAATAACAGAAATACCTGCAATAAAACAAAGGGTTTTCAGCAAGCCATGCCAGCGAATTTTTTTCCCGAACAATTGGATAGCCTTTTCCTGATCACTTCCTAGTAAGATTCCAATATAAACCGGAAGCAAAGGAAAGACACAGGGAGAAAAGAAAGACAGAATACCCGCAAGAAAAACTGTCAATGAAAAAACGATTGGATTCATAGTTCACTCCGTATATTGATATGCTACATTCAGTATAACATTGACTGACAAAAAATAAAAATTTCTGCTACGTTTTTTTACTAAAGTTTGAATTTAGATACTAGTTTCAAAAGAAAAACCCTAAAGCACAAACCTTTAGAGTTTTTAATATAACTTATTCTTCTGCCGTTTGTTTATTTGGTAATACGAGCGATAAAAGAATCCCGATGACTACTGGCACTAACCATGGAAGAGATTGAGCCGCAAATGGAAGTAAAGCAATCCCCTTTTCTACTAGTGAAATTTTAAAGGTACTTGCCAGAACACTTGCAAGAGAGACCAAGCTGGCCAAGAAAATAGTCAGTTGCATTCCTGGTTTTGAAAGAGCCACAAATTTATTCACTATCACAATCAATACAATGGTAATGGTGATTGGGTAAAGAATCATCAAGACCGGCAATGAGAAAGCAATAATGGCATTCAAGCCAAGGTTGGCAATCGCAAAACCAATCAAAGTGAAGGCACTTGCATAGACCTTGTAAGAAACCTTAGGGAAGGTACTATGGAAGAATTCACTGGTAGAGACGATTAAACCAGCGGTTGTGGTAAAGCAAGTTACCGTCACCATTCCTGCTAGGAAAATCTGAGCAGTCGGACCAAAGATCGCTTTTGTCGCTTCTGATAATACATACACCCCTTTATTGGTATCAGATGCCATAACAGAAGCTGGAATTGGAAAATGATTCCCCAGATATCCTAAACCGATATACAGCACACTAAAACCAAGGGCTACGACAATCCCAACCAACCAAATGGTCTTGATATATTCTTTCTTACTTGAAAATCCAAGTTGATTCAAGGTAGTCACTGCGATCACACTAAAGGCAACAGATGCCAAGGCATCCAAGGTGTTGTAGCCCTCTAAAAATCCTTGCCCAAAGGCAGAAGCCTGATAGGCTTTTGTAGCCACCATTGGAGCATGTCCACTGTATTTTAGAGCCCCAAGAACGACCAAGATCAAAATGAGAATCGCAAAGATCGGGGTCAAAATACGACCGATTCGATCTAGAATCTTAGATGGATTCAAAGCAATCAGAAAGGCAAGCAAAAAGTAGACCAGGGTAAAAATGAAAAGTGCTAAACTGGCATTCATTCCACCTAATAAGGGGGCTATCCCCACTTCGAAAGATACCGTCGCCGTTCTTGGAATAGCAAAGAAAGGACCAATCGAAAGATAAAGCGCAACTAAGTATACAATCGCGAAAACAGGTGAAATCTTACGAGAAATCTCATGAATATATCCTTTGGGATTAAGCGTCCCGATAATCAAGGTCACAATGGCAATTCCCACACCTGAAAGGACAAACCCAGCAATAGCTGGCCAAAATTGATTACCCGATAAAGCACCAAGAGCCGGTGGGAAAATCAGGTTTCCAGCACCAAAAAAAATACCAAACAGTAATAAACCTGTCAGGGAACCTTTTCGTAACATACGATCTCCTTAAAAAAACGATAATCTTAACTTTATCAAATTCATTTGAAGAATGCAACTTATTTGCATGAACAATCCGCTATTTCTATCAGTCATTATGGTACAATGGATGTAAGATTTTACGAGGTGCAAAACATGTATCTATATCTATTCTGGTTATTTCCAGCTCTTATTTTTTTATTGTTCTTTATGAGTGATCGCAGAAGACTTTTCAATGCTTATCTCTTTTCGATAAACCTAGGACTTCTTCTACTGATTTCTGCATTTCTCCTAGTCGTTCGAACTGAGCTATGGTTTAATCAACAAATTGCAATTATTGTCTTTGTTGTGATTTCCATCTTCGTTTTTCTCAGCATTATTTTCTCATCTATCTTTCTCCTTTTTAACGGCCGTCAAATGATGGCTTTTGAAGGAAAAAGACTGGCCAACCTCCTCTCGCTTCTCTATGGGCTGTTTATTATCGGAGCTTTGGCACTTCATTTTCTACCCTATTTCCCAGGAAATGACATCCTCATTTATCTGACTGACTTTGCCCTGTTTTACATGACCTTTCTCTACCTCTCTTATGTATCCTATGGGACCTTTTGCAATCTCTTTCCGGTTCGCAAAGAGCCAGACGCCATCATCATCCTTGGCTCAGGTTTGATCGGAGACAAGGTTCCCCCACTCTTGGCCCAGCGTCTTGAGAAGGGAAAGGCCATTTATGAGCAGTTCAAGGAACGACCAAAGCTGATTGTTTCTGGTGGCCAAGGGTCAGATGAACTGATCGCTGAGGCAGTAGCTATGGCTATATACTTGATGGAACACGGGGTTCCTGAAGACGCCATTCTCATCGAGAATCGCTCTCGTACTACTTTTGAAAACCTGACCTTTAGCAAGCGTATCCTTGAAGAACAGGGGCTTGGCAAGAGAGTCCTTGTGGTGACCAATTCTTTCCACGCGCTCCGTGCAGGTGTCTTTATGAGACGATTGAAAATACCTGGTCGAAGTATCGGTTCAAGAACAGCTTTTTACTATCTCTCATCCGCTTGGATTCGAGAAACCGTTGGCTTGGTTTCACTTTATTGGAAATGGCATGTTACCTTCCTAGCTTTTCTATTTCTGCCTTGGTTCTTTACACAAATCATGAAACTGATTGAGTTCTTCATTAAATATCTAAACTAAAAGAGAGTGGGACAGAAATCGGTAATTCGTTAGAATTCGATTTCGTCGTCCCACCTCCGCACAGTTGAGTAGGGCTGTAAAAGCTGATGAAATCAGCGTAGTAGAGCCCACTCAACCACTGCGTCTTGCTCGACAATCCAAAAATAATTGAGAGGCTAGGACTTTTGTCCCAGCCTCCTTCTTGTCTAGTGGTCACTAAAGCGTCTATATTTAATGCGGAAATCGAAATAATTTTCTTCCTGCAGTTTGTGGAAAATATCGCGATAAGCCTCTTCATCAAAGCGATCACCCCGATAGAGAATTTCAAAGCTCAGTCCTTCGTATTCTAAAAAGGCATTGGCAGTTTTAAATCCATTTCGCTTATAGAAATCCATCCGAGACTGACGTTGCTCTAGATTGTCACATTCTTCATCTAAACGTTCCACTTCAAGAATCATGGTTCTTTGGTAAAATTCTACCAATTTTTCAATGATTTCTTGACCATAACCATGGCTACGTAGGTGGGGCATAATGGCAAAGAAGCTAACATAAAAAACTTTCTGATTATAGATAGAAAAAGCAAAGCCTACAAATTCTTCTTCGTTATAAAAAGCAAAAAAATTAGCATCGTCATTGTCCGTATAACGCAGGTATTCCGACAAAGGAACTCGCTCTTCTTCTGGAAATGCCTCGATATTCAGCCTCTCGACCTTGTCCAGATCTGGGAACGTTTCCGTGATTAATTGACTGGTTAAGCTCATAAAAGCCTCCTTTTCTGCCCTGATTATACCAAAAAATGTAAGGGCCTTCAACTATCGACGCTTGTCGCTGGTTCCTGAAGTTGGTATAATGACACTATGAAAAGAATTCAGCGTGTGGACCTCATAGATGGTCCTATTTTACCCGCTCTTTTGAGTTTTGCCTTTCCTATTCTTTTGTCCAATATCTTTCAACAACTCTACAATACCTCGGATGTCATGATTGTAGGGCGTTTTTTAGGTCAAAAATCTTTGGCCGCCGTTGGAGCAACCTCTGCCATATTTGATTTGATCGTTGGATTTGCTGTCGGTGTTGGAAATGGGATGGGGATTATTATCGCGAGAAATTATGGAGCCAAAAACGAAGACCAATTACGAAAATCAGTCGCCGCAACTGCTATTATTGGTTGCATTCTCAGTCTCTTCGTGATCTTCATTGGAGCTGTCGGACTTTTTCCCCTGCTCCAATTTTTAGGGACCCCATCAGCAATTGTGTCTCAGTCTTATCTCTATATCGCTACCATTGTTAATGGTGTGGCTGTGACCTTTGCCTATAATCTTTGTGCCGGACTTCTTCGAGCGGTTGGCGATAGCCTAGCGGCACTCTATTTCTTGATTATCGCCGCTATTCTCAATATTCTTCTCGATCTTTATTTTATTACCCAACTCCATCTCGGAGTCCAATCCGCTGGAATTGCGACCATTATTGCCCAGGGTATTTCGGCCCTTCTTTGTCTTCTCTATATTCGTAAGAAGGTCCCTTTTCTGCTCCCGCATCGCAAGGATTTTGTTTGGGACAAGGAGCTTTATCAGGATCTGCTAAGTCAGGGCCTTGCCATGGGCCTCATGACTTCCATCGTTTCGATTGGAACGGTTATCCTCCAATCCGCTATTAATCAGCTTGGAACAACCATTATCAGTGCACAGGTCGCAGCCCGTCGTATCATGTCCTTTGCCGTTTTACCGATTACAGCTATCGCCTCAAGTATCACAACCTTTATCTCGCAGAATTTTGGCGCAGAGCAATTCCAGCGGATCAAAAAAGGCGTTACCATTGCCAACCTTCTTTCTTGGGTTTGGTCTGTCTTGGTTGCTGCTCTTCTATTCTTCACAAGTCCGTCTTTAACCAGCTTTATTTCCGGCTCGACAAATCCTGATCTCATTGCAAATGCCAGTCTTTATCTCCAGATCAGCTCTTGCTTTTATCCTATTTTGGCGAGTCTCATCATCCTGAGAAATGCCCTACAGGGAATGGGTAAAAAATTAACCCCACTCACATCCAGTTTTATTGAATTGTTTGGAAAAATTTTCTTCGTTCTGTGGATTATTCCTCACACCGGCTACATGGGGGTCATTCTCTGCGAACCACTTATCTGGATTCCCATGACCCTACAGCTCATCATAATCTATCGAAAAATCAGGTACCAACTCCTTACTGAATAATGATTGATTAACAAGACCAAAACAACTTCTGCTCATTTGAACAGAAGTTGTTTTTAGATATCTAGCTATTAGAACAAACCGATGGCTGTTCCATCAGCAGCCACATCCATATTCAAAGCAGCTGGACGTTTTGGTAAACCAGGCATGGTCATGACATCCCCAGTCAAAGCGACAATAAAGCCTGCTCCCATTTTTGGAACCACTTCACGGATAGTGATTTCAAAGTTTTCAGGAGCTCCCAAGGCATTTGGATTATCAGAGAAGCTATATTGTGTTTTGGCCATACAGATTGGCAACTTATCCCAACCATTTTTCACGATTTGGGCAATTTGTGTCTTAGCTTTCTTCTCAAAATTCACCTTCGTACCGCGGTAAATCTCTGTAACAATCTTTTCAATTTTTTCTTCAACAGAAAGGTTGTTATCATACAAGCGTGTGTAGTTAGCTGGACTTGTTTCGATGGTTTTAACCAAGGTTTCAGCAAGTTCAACTCCACCGTCAGCACCATTCGCCCATACGCTCGCAAGCTCAACTGGTACATCAATTTCAGCACACAATTCTTTCAAAGCAGCAATTTCTGCTTCTGTATCTGTGATAAATTCATTGATAGCAACCACTGCAGGAATGCCAAACTTACGGATATTTTCAACGTGACGTTTCAAGTTGGCAAAACCAGCACGAACAGCCTCTACATTTTCTTCAGTCAAAGCATCCTTGGTCACTCCACCGTTCATCTTAAGAGCACGGAGAGTCGCTACGATCACAACCGCATCTGGTGATGTAGGCAAGTTTGGAGTTTTAATATCGAGGAATTTTTCAGCACCGAGGTCAGCCCCAAAACCAGCTTCTGTAATCGTATAGTCGGCTAAATGAAGAGCTGTCGTCGTTGCTAACACAGAGTTACATCCATGGGCGATATTGGCAAATGGACCACCGTGAACAAAGGCAGGTGTACCATAGATGGTTTGAACCAAGTTTGGCTTAATCGCATCTTTGAGGATCAAGGCAAGAGCCCCTTCTACTTCTAAATCACGGACATAAACTGGACTACGATCATAGCGGTAACCAATAACAATGTTGGCCAAACGACGTTTCAAATCTTCAATATCTGTCGCCAAGCAAAGGATGGCCATGATCTCAGAAGCAACGGTAATATCAAAACCGTCTTCACGCGGAATCCCATTTAAAGGACCGCCAAGGCCAACAGAAACATGACGAAGAGCGCGGTCATTCAAGTCCACTACCCGTTTCCAGATAATCCGACGTTGGTCAATTCCTAGCTCATTTCCTTGATGCAAATGATTATCAATCAATGCTGAGAGGGCATTATTAGCCGTTGTGATCGCATGCATATCCCCTGTGAAATGAAGGTTGATGTCTTCCATTGGTAGAACTTGGGCATAGCCACCACCAGCAGCACCACCTTTAATCCCCATAACTGGACCTAAAGAAGGTTCGCGAATGGCAATCATGGTTTTTTTACCGATTTTATTCAAAGCATCTGCTAGACCAATGGTGATGGTTGATTTCCCTTCTCCAGCTGGAGTTGGGTTGATCGCAGTGACTAAGATAAGTTTTCCTACTGGATTTTTCTCAACTTCACGAATCTTATCAAAGCTCAATTTTGCCTTGTATTTTCCATACAATTCAAGATCATCGTCAACCAAACCAATTTTCTTAACAACGTCCACAATCGGTTGGAGTTCAATGCTTTGAGCAATTTCGATATCTGTTTTCATAAGGGACTCCTTTATATTTGATAGATCTATTATACCTAAAATTCGCGAAAATAACATGGTTTTTCCACCTTTTGAATCGAACGTTCGTTTTTTATCTAAATTTTATGGCTATACATAGTTAATCCTAATAGCTTCAGAACTTTACTTACGTATCTTTTTTGTGTAAAATAAGCATATGCATATTTTAATTACATCAGGTGGGACGAGCGAAGCCATTGATAGTGTTCGTTCGATCACCAATCATTCCACCGGGAGCCTAGGGAAAATCCTTACAGAAATGGCTCTTGCTAAGGGACATCAGGTGACCTTGATCACAACGCCTACCGCTCTTAAACCTGATCCTCACCCACAGCTTCGACTTCTATTGATCCAGAATGTCGAAGAACTTCTCACACAAATGAAAACGGAAGTCCCTCAACATCAGGTTTTGATTCACGCTATGGCTGTTTCAGACTACACACCTGTTTACATGACAAGCCTTGAGGAAGTTGAGAAAGCTCAAGACCTTCATACCTTTATCCATCGCGAAAATCACGAAACCAAAATCTCTTCGAAAGAAGAATATCAGGTGCTCTTCTTAAAGAAAAATCCGAAGATTATCTCGCTCGTTAAAGAATGGAACCCTGCCATTCAACTGATCGGCTTTAAGCTTTTAGTCGACGTTTCTTCTGAAGAGTTGATCCAGGTAGCGCGTGAAAGCCTGGTTAAAAATCATGCCAGCATGATCGTTGCCAATGATCTGACCAAGATTCAGAACGGTCAGCATCAAGCCTATCTAGTAACAGATGATCACGTTTTAGAAGCTTCTACGAAAACAGAAATCGCAGAGGCTATCCTACGTTATATCAAATAAAAAGGTACATATGACACACATTACTTTAGCGGTTACCGGTAGTATTTCCGCCTATAAGGCTGCTGATATTACCAGCCAACTAACCAAATTGGGATTTGAAGTGAAGGTCCTCATGACTCCTTCAGCCCAAAAATTTATCACCCCTTTAACCTTGCAAGTTCTTTCAAAAAATCCAGTAGGCCTAGAGGTTATGGTGGAAGACGATCCACAGCGGATCGAGCACATCGACATTGGGAAAGAAACTGACCTCTTTCTTGTAGCGCCGGCCAGTGCCAACACCATTGCTAAATTGGCCATGGGACTTGCAGATAATATGGTCACAAGCACAGCTCTAGCCTTGCCTCAAAGGACTAAAAAATTACTGGCCCCTGCTATGAATACAAAAATGCTAGATCATCCTGCTACCCAACGAAATCTAAAACTCTTACAAGACTATGGTTACCAGATCATCCAACCTCGAGAGGCTACTCTCGCTTGTGGAGATCAAGGTTCTGGAGCTCTAGCCACTGTCGACACTATCATCCAAGCTGTTAAGGAGAATTGTTTATGAGAAAATCAGCCTCTATTTCACGAATTGCCATCTTTTTTGCCGTGATGATCACCATTCACTTTGTGACGTCCTTCATTTTGCAATTTGTCCCATCAGGAATTCAACCAACCTTGGTTCATATTCCTGTCGTGATCGCTTCTATTATCTACGGACCTCGAACTGGAGCAATTCTAGGACTCCTCATGGGACTCTTTAGCCTCACCATGAATACCCTGGTTATAACACCAGCCAGCTATCTCTTTAGTCCCTTTGTCCCTCACGGGAATCTCTACTCCCTTATCATTGCCATAGTCCCTCGGATTCTCATTGGGGTAACCCCTTACTTCGTCTATCGCTGGATTCGCAATCGTACAGGACTTATGATCGCTGGAATTGTCGGCTCTATGACCAATACTGTTTTCGTTCTAAGTGGGATTTATTTCTTCTTTGGAAATAGCTTCGGTGGTGGAATTCAACATTTCCTAGCCTTGATTATATCTACCAACTCTCTCATCGAAGTCATTGCTACAGTCCTCATTACCAGTGCCGTCGTTCCATCTCTTGAAAAATTAAAATAACCTTTCAAGCCAAGACCAATTTATCTTGGCTTTATTTGATGGTGAATTAGCTCTATTTTTTTGAAAAGATTTACATTTATCGCTAGAATTTTCAGAAAAAATTTGCTATAATGTAAGCGATTAAATTATAAGCAAAAAGGAGACGCTTGCATGACCTATCAAGAAAACTACCAAAAATGGCTCGACTTTGCTGAATTACCAGCTTACCTTCGTGATGAGTTGGTCGCAATGGATGAAAAAACAAAAGAAGATGCCTTCTATACCAACCTTGAATTCGGTACAGCTGGTATGCGTGGATTAATCGGTGCTGGTACCAACCGTATTAATATCTATGTTGTTCGCCAAGCAACTGAAGGGTTGGCCCAATTAATCGACTCAAAAGGTGAGGAAGCGAAGAAACGCGGTGTTGCGATCGCCTACGACAGCCGTCACTTCTCTCCTGAGTTTGCTTTTGAATCTGCTCAAGTTTTGGCTGCACACGGAATCAAATCTTATGTATTTGAAAGCCTACGTCCAACACCTGAATTGTCATTTGCTGTTCGTCATCTCCACACATTTGCTGGGATTATGGTAACCGCTAGCCACAACCCTGCTCCGTTTAATGGATATAAGGTATATGGTGAAGACGGTGGACAAATGCCACCTGCAGATGCCGATGCTTTGACAGATTACATCCGTGCTATCGAAAATCCTTTCACTGTACAATTGGCTGACCTTGAAGAAAGCAAAGCTAGTGGCTTGATTGAAGTTATCGGTGAAAATGTCGACGCTGAATACTTGAAAGAAGTGAAAGGCGTTAACATCAACCAAGACTTGATCAATGAATACGGTCGCGACATGAAGATTGTCTACACACCACTTCATGGTACTGGTGAAATGTTGGCTCGTCGTGCTCTTGCCCAAGCTGGATTTGAAGCTGTTCAAGTTGTTGAGGCTCAAGCCGTTCCAGATGCTGACTTCTCAACTGTTAAATCTCCAAACCCTGAAAACCAAGCTGCCTTTGCTCTTGCTGAAGAACTTGGCCGCAAAGTAGACGCTGATGTATTGGTTGCAACTGACCCAGATGCTGACCGCCTTGGTGTTGAAATCCGCCAACCAGATGGTTCTTACCTCAACCTTTCTGGTAACCAAATCGGAGCGATCATTGCTAAATACATTCTTGAAGCTCACAAAACAGCTGGTACCCTTCCTGCCAATGCTGCCCTCTGTAAATCAATCGTATCAACTGAGTTGGTGACTAAGATTGCAGAAAGCTACGGCGCAACTATGTTTAACGTCTTGACTGGTTTCAAATTTATTGGTGAAAAAATTCATGAATTTGAAACACAACACAACCACACTTACATGCTTGGTTTCGAAGAAAGCTTCGGTTACCTCATCAAACCATTCGTACGTGACAAAGATGCTATCCAAGCCGTTCTTATCGTTGCTGAAATCGCAGCTTACTACCGCTCACGTGGTATGACTTTGGCAGATGGTATCGAAGAAATCTACAAACAATACGGCTACTTCGCAGAAAAAACAATCTCTGTTACCCTTTCAGGTGTGGACGGAGCTGCTGAAATCAAGAAAATCATGGATAAATTCCGTGGCAATGCTCCTAAACAATTCAACAAGACAGACATTGCTAAGACAGAAGACTTCTTGGAACAAACAGCTACTACTGCTGACGGCGTTGAAAAATTGACAACTCCTCCAAGTAACGTGCTTAAATACATCTTAGCTGATGATTCCTGGTTTGCCGTTCGTCCTTCAGGTACAGAACCAAAAATCAAATTCTACATCGCTACAGTTGGTGAATCTGAAGTAGATGCTAAAGAAAAAATTGCCAATATCGAAGCAGAAATCAATGCTTTTGTAGGTTAAAACACGAGGCTGGGACAAAAGTCCTAGCCTCTCAATTATTTTTGGATTGTTGAGCAAGACGCAGTGGTTGAGTGGGCTCTACTACGCTGATTTCATCAGCTTTTACAGCCCTACTCAACTGTGCGGAGGTGGGACGACGAAATCGAATTCTAACGAATTACCGATTTCTGTCCCACTCTCTCTTTCTTTCGTAGCAAATACCAGCGATTTTATAGAAATTATGGCATACTAGACTTAGAAGAAAGCGAGGTAATCTCATGGAACAATTTGAACAATTTTTAGAAGATATTAAAGATCTTGAAGTGACAACTGTCGCGCGTGCGCAAGAAGCGATCGATCAAAAAGAAACAGCGACCTTCTTTATCGGACGCAAGACTTGTCCTTACTGCCGGAAGTTCGCTACTAAGTTAGCAGCTGTCGTAGCTGAAACCAAAGCTCATATCTACTTCATTAATAGTGAAGAACCAAGTCAGCTAGACGCATTACAGGCCTTCCGCTCAACTTACGGCATCCCAACTGTCCCAGGATTTTTACATGTCGAATCTGGTGAAGTCACTGTTCGTTGCGACTCATCTATGTCTGAAGAAGAAATCAAAGAATTCGCTCATCTATAAAAAAATAGCTAGAGATCAGTCTCTAGCTATTTTTCATTTTCCGAAAAAGACGTCCAGATCTTCTGCTGAGGTTTAGCAAACGGATAGTCCAAAAATTCTTCTGGTGTTAACCAAACAGTCGATTCACTTGCTGGTTGCTTTCCTTCTTTTACTAGGCCGTAACGAAGTTGAACCTGCCACTTGCGATGCGAAAAGATATGCTGGACGATAGGATACGATCTGTCCTGCCATTCAATGGCCAAGTCATAGTCCTGTTCAAAAGAAAGAATTTCTGGGTTACTCTCTGCATCCCCCTTCCCATCCAGTAGAGATAATTGACCTAGGTTCTCAGATAGGCTATCCACTTCGATCAAGGGGAAATGCCAGAAACCTGATAAAAGCCCTTCTCGCTCATTTTTCTCCAGCAAATAGCGCCCTTGGCTATCCTTGATAATATAGGCTGTTAGATAGACAGGTACCGGTTTCTTCTTAGGAGCCTTAATGGGATAACGATCCATGGTCCCATGTTGGTAGGCCGCGCTAAAATCCTTAACAGGACTCTCTTCCGGCCGTGGATTGACTGGGGACTCAATATCGGAGCCCAAATCCATCAAGGCCTGATTGAAATCACCCGGCCGGGCAGGATCGATCAAGATTTCCATCATGGCTTGAAAAATCTTGCGATTGGTTGGAACTCCGATATCGTAGTCCACCTCAAACAAACGAGCTAAAACCCTCATGACATTGCCATCCACTGCTGGCTCTGGTAATCCAAAGGCAATACTAGCAATGGCACCAGCTGTATAAGGCCCAATTCCCTTGAGTTTAGATATTTCCTCATAACTTGATGGAAACACTCCTCCGTGTTTTTCCATTATCTGCTGGGCAGCTTTCTGCATATTGCGGACACGTGAGTAATACCCCAAGCCTTCCCAAGCTTTTAAGAGTTTTTCTTCAGGAGCTTGAGCCAAATCAGCGACCGTCGGAAACCAGTCTAAAAACCGCTCATAATAAGGAATCACCGTATCGACACGTGTCTGCTGGAGCATAATTTCTGAGATCCAAATTTTATAAGGATCCTGGGTCCTTCTCCAGGGAAGATCCCGTTTATGGGCATCATACCAGACTAATAACTTTTCTCGGAAGGAAGCGATTTTCTCCTCCTCCCACATGGTAATCCCGTAATCTTTTAAATCTAACATATTCCTAGTATACCATAGAATGAGTTAGAGTTTAGAAATTCTGATTTTATAAAGAAAAAGAGGCTGGGACAAAAGTCCTAGCCTCTCAATTATTTTTGGATTGTCGAGCAAGACGCAGTGGTTTAGTGGGCTCTACTACGCTGATTTCATCAGCTTTTACAGCCCTACTCAACTGTGCGGAGGTGGGAAGACGAAATCGAATTCTAACGAATTACCGATTTCTGTCCCACTCTCTAAATGCATTTCTTATTGTTCAACAGCTTGAGCAGCCGTAATCAAGGTTAATTTATAGACGTCATCTGCATTACATCCGCGAGAAAGGTCGTTAACTGGTTTGTTCAACCCTTGCAAAACTGGTCCTACTGCAGCAAAGCCACCGAGACGTTCTGCCATCTTGTACCCAATGTTACCCGCCTCAATACCTGGGAAGATAAAGACATTAGCTTGTCCTGCCACCTTGCTTCCTGGAGCTTTCAATGCTGCTGTTTCTGGTACAAAGGCAGCGTCAAATTGCAATTCCCCATCAATTTCAAGGTCTGGACGAAGTTCATGAGCGATTTTTGTTGCTTCCACAACTTTATCAACACTTTCACCGAAACCAGAACCTTTGGTTGAATAGCTCAACATGGCGATTTTCGGATCGATGCCAAACATCTTGGCTGTGATAGCAGAGTTGATGGCAATTTCAGCCAAACCTTCAGCATCTGGATTGATGTTAATCGCACAGTCTCCAAACAAGTAACGTTCAGAACCACGAACCATGAGGAAGGCACCTGAAGTCCGTTTTACATTTGGACGAGTTTTGATAATTTGAAGAGCCGGACGAACAGTTGCGGCTGTTGAGTGAATCGCACCAGATACCATCCCATCAACAATTCCCATGTGCACCAACATGACACCAAAATAGTTAACGTCGTCTTTCAAAACTTGACGCGCTTCTTCTTCTGTCATTTTGCCCTTACGACGTTCTACTAAGGAAGCTACCATCTCTTCAAAACCTGGATAAGAATGCGGATCAATAACTTCATATCCTTCCAAAACCCCTTCGATTTCGAGGTAAATACGAATTTTATCTGGATTACCAAGCAATACAGGGGTTACATCTGTCTCGTTCACAATTCGTTTTGCTGCTTGGAGAATACGAGGCTCTTCACCTTCAGGTAATACAATACGTGCATTCTTACCAACGAGGTTGGCTTTGAGATTTTCAAAAACTTCCATGAGTTTTACTCCTTTTAATAATTAATAACTGGTTTGAAGCTGTGTTAATACAGCTTGAAAATCTGGAGGTAGTGGACTTTCTATGACCAATTCTTCCTCTAGAAATGGATGATAATAGGATAGACGATGGCAATGAAGGGCCTGGCGCTCAATGCCGTCTTCTAAACTCCCGCCATAGAGATCATCTCCCAAAAGCGGAAAACCAATATGGGAAAAATGAACGCGGATCTGATGGGTTCGACCTGTGTGCAACTGAATATCCACTAGGTGAATATCACCAAAAGATTGAACAACCTGGTAGCTAGTATGAGCATACTTGCCACCTTTTGCTACCTTTCGAGTAATGATCGACTCTTCATCACGCGCAATCGGAGCAATAATCTCTCCAACAGGATCAAGCTTCCCAGATCCCTTGACCAAGGCATAATAGCGTTTCTGAATCGTTTTAGACTGCAATTGCTTATCCAAGCGAGCATGGGCATAGCCATGTTTGGCAAAGAGCATAACGCCACTTGTATCCTTGTCCAAGCGAGTGACAATGTGAACCTGCTGGTTCTCGTAGCCCTGCTTCACATAGTAGCCTTTTACAAAATTGGCTAAGGTATTGGAATGAATCGCACTTGGAATCGAAGCAATGCCAAAGGGTTTGTTTAAGACCAAAAAATGATCATCTTCAAACAAAATATCCAAAGGCCGATCCATAGGTTTTAAGGTTTCAAAACCTTCTTCTGCCGGAATATCAATGACCAAGCGATCCCCAATATCCAACAAATAAACTGCATTCTCCGGACATCCATTGACAAGGATCTGACCACCACGAAACTTAATCTTGGCTAAGAGCCCCTTAGAAACCTCGTGCTTTTTCAAGAAAGTCTTGACCTTGACATGCTCATCGACAATGAATTCAAATCTCATTCTCTATCATCTCCGATAAAGGCATCCTTGACCCGATTCCAGAAGCTGGTGTGACTGGAGCTTGCCACAAAATTGATCTTATGGTTGTCAATCTGATACTCTACCTTTCCAATATTGCGGTAAGAATAGGTTGAATTATCGACAGAGATAATGTGGAAGCCAGGTCTCGTCGGTGTAATCTCGATCTTATCCTTTTTAGGGACAATGACAGAAGAACCCAAGGTACGATAAACACGGTTGTTGAGACTGGCGATTTCAGCAATCTGCAGCGCCTCAATAGTTGGGTGAAGGACTGCTCCTCCCAAGGATTTGTTGTATGCCGTACTTCCTGTCGGAGTCGAAACAGTAATGCCGTCTCCTCTGAAGCGCTCAAAATCCACTCCATTAATCGTAAGATCGGCAACCATGGTCCGGTCGCTTCTCTTAATCGTCGCTTCGTTCAAAGCTCTCATGGTACGGGTTTCCCCATTTTCGAAAGTAATCTTGACATTCAAAATAGGGTAAGAAACCTTAGCTCCTGTATCATATTTTAAATTTTCAACCAGCTTATCGATTTCACTGTCTAAGTAATCTGTATAGAATCCTAAGTGTCCGGTATGGACGCCAACAAATCGCACCCGATCCAACTGGTGTTCATACTTGTGAAAGGCCGATAGCAACATTCCATCGCCACCAATTGAAATCACAATATCCGGGTGCTTCTCCGTCAAAATAAAATTATTTTTCCGAAGCTTGTAGCGCAACTGCTGAAAAACCTCTTCACTTTGACGCTTGCGATTGCGAATAATGGATACTTTTTTACCTGTAGTCTTCATCTGTGTCATCACTATTTCCAACGCCATCATTTAACTTACGATGAAGTGGATCAAACAGGGCTTGAGCCTCCTGAATCGCATCCCGAATTGCCCCCATCTCTTCATCCAAGAGATAGGCCAGGTTTGCTGTCGTCTCTAAGCGTTTTTTGATCTCGTCTGGAAAGTCTCCTTTATATTTATAATTGAGCGAGTGTTCAATGGTTGCCCAAAAATTCATGGACAAGGTCCGAATTTGAATCTCTGCTAAGATCGTTTCATTTCCATCAATGGTATCAACCGGGTACTCGACCACGACGTGGTAACTCCGGTAGCCACTTGATTTCTTGTGGCGGATGTAGTCTCGCTCTTGGACCACGCGCATATCCTGCCGTTGTCTCAGAACCTCTAGGATCTCATCCACATCGTCCACAAACTGAACCATGATGCGAAGACCAGCAATATCTTGCATATCCTGAGACAGATTTTCTTCAGAAATATTTCTTCGGATCATCTTTTCACGGATGCTCTCAATCGGCTTGACCCGTCCTGTGACAAACTCGATTGGAGAATGCTTTTGTTGCTTACGATATTGCTTACGAATCCCACGCAGTTTGATTTTTAATTCCCCAACTGCTTGGATATACGGATCTAAGAAGTTTTCCCAATCAATTGCCATCCTACCACCTTGTAATCTGAACCATTTTTGTATACAATAAACACATTTCTTATTATATCATGAATCGCTTTCGAAAAAAAGCAAAGGACTACAAAATGAACCATTTAGAAATTGAATACAAAACCTTGCTAGACAAGGAGGAGTACCAATCCCTCCTTCCACTTTTTGATGATACAGAATTGGTTGTCCAAACCAATCACTATATCGATACCCCCGACCAGCTCATCCGTAAGGAAAAAATGGCCTTGCGGGTGCGTACTTTCACAGATCAAGCTGAGTTGACTCTCAAGGTCCCTGAAGCAGTTGGCCATTTCGAGTACAATCAAAACCTCAGCCCAGAAGAAACCGAGGCGATCCTTCAACACCAACAGTTTCCTGACGGAGAAATCAAAAACCTCTTAATCTCTAAAGAAATCTCTGTTGAGCAACTCGCTGTCTGGGGAAGCCTTACAACAGAACGATTCGAAAAAGAAACAGCTGCAGGATTGGTGGCACTAGACCACAGTCTCTATCTAGACACTGAAGATTATGAATTAGAAATCGAGGTCGAAACCGCTGAGCAGGAAGAAAATTTCCATCAGTTCATCAAAGAGCATGGAATCGTCTACAAAGCTGCAAAAAATAAAATCGCAAGATTGGCGGAAAGATTGTAAAATAGCTGAAATTATCGCAAATTTTTGCTAAAATAGTGCTAAGATCAAAAATCTAAATGAGGTTGGAATCACATGTCAGATAAAAAAAATATGAAGCTCTTCTCTCTCAATTCAAATCCAGAGATTGCGCAAAAAATCGCGGATCATGCTGGGGTTCCACTTGGGAAAATTTCATCCCGTCAATTCTCAGATGGTGAAATCCAAGTCAATATTGAGGAAAGTGTTCGTGGATATGATATTTATATCATTCAATCAACCAGTTTCCCTGTCAACAATCACTTGATGGAACTCTTAATTATGGTGGATGCTTGCCAACGGGCCAGCGCAAATACTGTCAATGTGGTCATGCCTTACTTCGGTTATGCTCGCCAAGACCGGACTGCTGCTCCTCGCGAACCAATTACTGCTAAGCTTGTCGCAAATATGTTGGTCAAAGCTGGGGTGGATCGTGTCGTCACTCTGGATCTCCATGCAGTGCAAGTCCAAGGTTTCTTCGATATTGCCGTGGATAACCTCTTTACCATTCCGCTTTTTGCAGAACATTACATTAATAAAGGTCTAACAGGACCTGACGTCGTAGTCGTCAGCCCTAAAAACTCTGGTGTCAAACGCGCTCGTAGTTTAGCAGAATATCTTGATGCACCGATTGCCATCATTGATTACGAGCAAGATGATGCGAACCGTGATTATGGCTATATTATCGGGGATGTCAAAGATAAGAAAGCGATCTTGATTGACGATATCCTCAATACTGGTAAGACATTCTCAGAAGCTGCGAAAATCGTTGAACGCGAAGGAGCTACTGAAATTTATGCTGTATCAAGTCATGGTTTATTTGTAAAAGGTGCTGTCGAGTTATTAGACCAAGCTCCGATCAAAGAAATCTTAGTAACCGATTCTGTTGCTCCAAACGGACCAACACCTAAAAATATCAACTATCTGACAGCTAGCGAACTGATCGCTGAAGCTATTGTTCGTATTCAAGAAAGAAAACCTGTTAGTCCTCTATTTGCCTACCACAAGAAATAAGGTCTTAATGTGATATATTTTGATAATGCCGCAACCACTCCCCTTCTACCTGAAGTCATTGATAAAATGTCTGCAACTATGAAGACCACTTTTGGAAATCCATCGAGCCTTCATGCTCATGGACGGATGGCTAGTAAACTCCTCCGAGAATCTCGCGAGCAGATTGCTCAGTCTCTCCATACTCTTCCAAATCGTATTTTCTTCACTTCAGGTGGATCAGAAAGTAATAATACCGTTATAAAAGGCTACTGCTTGAAACACCAAGCAGATGGCAAACACATCATTACGACCGCTTTGGAACACCATGCGGTTCTAGAACCCATCGAATATCTTGTAGAACGTTTCGGATTTGAAGTGACGATCGTCCAACCAAGAGATGGACGCATTCAGGCTCGTGATATCAAGGCGGCGCTTAGACCGGATACCATTCTTGTCTCTACCATGTTTGCCAATAACGAGACAGGCGATCTTCTACCGATTAAAGAAATCGGAGAACTCTTAAAAGATCTTCCAGCTGCCTTTCATGTTGATGCTGTCCAGGCAATTGGAAAGGTCCCTGTCTATCCCGAAGAGTTGGGAATTGATTTTCTCAGTGCTTCTGCCCACAAATTCCACGGACCAAAGGGAGTCGGCTTCCTTTATGCAGCCGTCCCAGATTTTGATAATCTCTTACACGGTGGGGATCAGGAAAGTAAGATGAGAGCCAGCACGGAAAATCTCATTTCTATTGTCGGGATGGCAACCGCGCTTCAGCAAGCTACACTTCATCAAGAAGAAAATTTCAACCAGGTTCAAAAACTCGGCCAAGAACTAGTCAATGGTTTAGCAGCCTACGACTACTACGTTAATGCGAATGAAGATCATCTTCCATTTGTTTGGAATCTTGGCTTTCCAGGTGTCCAAAATGACGTTTTACTGATGCGACTCGATCTTGCTGGAATTTCTGTCTCTACAGGTTCTGCTTGTACCGCTGGTACAGTTCAACCCAGCCATGTCCTTGAGGCGCTCTATGGAAAAGATAGCTCACGCCTAAAAGAATCACTTCGAATTAGTTTTTCAGAACTCAATACCGTAGAGGAGGTTCAAGACTTCCTCTCAAAACTTAAAGAAATTTTATCATAGGAGAACAATATGGCTTTTGAAACAAGTGTTTCATTGAAAGACTGCAAATATACCTATAGTCTACACCCAAATGTTAAAAAATATACCTTACGTGACAATACATTCGCTGTTACCAAAGTTGGAAATTACGAGTTAAATCGTTTGCTCGAAGCCGTTCCAAATAGCGGCGAAGGCTTCCTACTTAAAATTATTTTCAATAAAGATTTGACAGGTTTTAAGATCAATATTACAGACAAGTCTGGACTTCGCCTGGTTAATATCTTTAAAAATCCAGAAAATGACATTATCCAACAAAAATTCTATTTCTTAATGGATAGTCTTGTCGAAAGAGAAATTTTCAACAAAACAGAGGCCTAATATGGTAACCCTAACTTATATCGATGCTTACCAAGTAGAACGAACGACTACTTATCCTGACCTTGCAGCCTGTATCCTAGCTTTTTCAGGCTGTGTAACCTTGCCTGACTCTTACTCAATCGTATCCATTGAATACAAGGGGGAAAAGCTCCCCTATACAGGACGAGTCGATGGACTTTATGCTTTTTTGAAAAAGGTAGAACAAGCTGAAAACTAAGCTGATGCTGATGGAACTCTCCATCGCCATCAGCTTTTTCTTTAGACAAAAATATTTTTTAAAAACCGCTTTAGATAGTTGATTTTTTCACAATCTTCCTATACAATAAGAGGGAAAGGTTGTGATATTGTGAAACATGATAAAAATACTCCAATTCCACGCGCAACAGCAAAACGCTTATCGCTCTACTACCGCATTTTTAAACGCTTTAACTCTGAAAAAATAGAGCGCGCCAATTCCAAGCAAATTGCTGATGCAATTGGGATTGACTCTGCTACCGTTCGCCGAGATTTTTCTTATTTTGGTGAATTAGGAAGACGGGGATTTGGTTATGACGTAAAAAAACTGATGAACTTCTTTGCGGATCTCTTAAATGATAATGCTATTACCAATGTCGCTATTGTGGGGATCGGAAATATGGGAAGTGCGCTCCTCAACTATCGCTTCCATGAACGCAATAAGATGAAAATTGTCATGGCTTTTGATGTAGATGATCATGAACTGATTAATACCAAAAGTAAGGATGGGATCCCCATTTATGGGATTTCTACGATCAAAGAGAATCTCAAAAAAGAAGGCATTCAAACAGCAATTTTAACTGTCCCAAGTATTAAAGCGCAGGAAGTGGCTAGTCTTTTAGTAGATGCCGGTGTCAAAGGAATTCTAAGCTTTTCTCCGGTCCATCTGACAGTTCCTAAAGACGTCGTCGTCCAATATGTCGATCTCACCAGTGAATTGCAAACACTCCTTTATTTCATGCGAAAAAACGAAGAATAAAGATTTATACATTAACAAGAAAAGAGGCTGGGACAAAAGTCCTAGCCTCTCAATTATTTTTGGATTGTCGAGCAAGACGCAGTGGTTGAGTGGGCTCTACTACGCTGATTTCATCAGCTTTTACAGTCCTACTCAACTGTGCGGAGGTGGGACGACGAAATCGAATTCTAACGAATTACTGATTTCTGTCCCACTCTCTTTTTTATACCAAATAATCTGTCTCTTCACGGTAACTATAATAGTTTTCTTCAGATACAATCAAGTGATCCAATAGGGTTAAACCCATCACTTCACAGGCCTCTAAAACTCGTTGCGTTACTTCATCATCATTTTTACTGGGAAATACGGCACCAGATGGATGATTGTGAGCCAAGATGATAGAGGTTGCCATGTGCTTCAGTGCATAATGCAGGATTTCACGTGGCTCCGCAATACTTCGATTCACGGTTCCAATAAAAATGGTCTGCTGATGAATAATTTCATTCTGCGTATTTAAATAGAGGGCAACCAGGTGCTCCTGTTTCTTATGGCCGATTTCCTGTTGAATTTTATGGGCCAATTTCTGGCTGCTCATGATCTGTTCAGAACTCATCAATTCGTCTTTATGAATCCTTCGTCCAAACTCAATCACAGCCTGAAGTTCGATGGCCTTCACCCGGCCAATACCTGAGATTTCCTGTAGCTCCTCTAGGGTTAATTGACTTAACTCCTTTAAACTATTAACCGAACTCAAAAGACCTTGTGCAATCTCATAAACGCTTTTTTTCTTATTACCTGTCCGTAAGAGAATGGATAGCAATTCTTGATGACTCAGCTTATCTACCCCTTCAGAAACCAAACGTTCTCTAGGAAGCAAAGATGGTTCAATAAATGATATGTCGTACATAATTTCCTCCTCACTTATTAATTCGTAATAAATAGAGAAAACGACGACCTTGCATTATTTACAGGCGATTTCTTCCTTCAAATCATCTAACACTAAGACTTCATCTTTATTAAAGCGGATCTGGTAACCTGTTTGAACTTGTTCAAGCTCTTTTAAAAACTGTTGAATTTCACAGCGAATCAAGTACTCCTGGCTCTGAGGAATGGCCTCTAAAGCTTGGTAGACCTGCTCTACTTCATAGATTCCTTTCGTAATTAAACCATTTCGTGGAAAATCGTTTACTAAGAGATTATAGAAATGATGCAAGAGATGATAAATTCGCTCTTTTGTCACTATTCTACCTCCTTATCATACTCTTTCCCCTTTATTATATACTGATTTTCCCTTAATATTATGACAAGTTCCTTACATTATATTACCAATCTCTTACAATTTTACAAGAATTTCTCCTAGCTTCCTACATAGAAAAAGCCCAGACATTTCTGTCTCGGGCTTTATTTTCTTAAAGTTGCATTTGATTATAAGACTTGCTGAATGAATCCAGGATGTCTTTTGGAGCCTTGTCATAGTCAACAGAGGTTTCCAAATTTCCTTTTACAATCGTACGGTAAGTCGCTGCAGCATCCTCACAGGTCACCAAGGTGATCTCATTAACGCCTTCACGATCTTGAATAACATCTACACGGTCCGGAGTCACTGTCTCAACAGACGAGATGACATAAGTATAGATTTTTTCTTTATCCGTGATGTAGATCTTCATACCCGCCTTGGCTTTCTCTAATGGTGAGAATAACATGGCATTTGCTCCAGTTAGGCCAAATACGTGGTGACTAGCAAGAGAATAATTGCCTTGTCCCATGACTTGGTTTTCCTTCATGGTCCCTGCTCCGTAGTAGAGGGCTACATTTTCAAGCCCCTTAAAGATCGGAAGGTTCATGTTTAATTCAGGAATCGAAATTCCCCCAATTACTGGTAGTTTTTGAGCTTGCCATTGGGCATTGATGACAGCTTCCGTCGAAAGTGACTGGACATGTTGGAAATCAAAGCTCGTCTTCACTTCTTTATTCTTATCAATGGTTTTTTTATCGACCTTGCTAACCTGATATTGGTTGGTATGCCAAACCATAATCATGTTTCGGATCGGAGCATTGAAAATCAAGAGAAGCGAGAGAATAATCAAAAGTGTTGCAACGATGTTGATAAGAGTATTGCGTAAACTCTTTTTCTTTTTTCTTTTGCGTGACATGCTGTCCCCTTATCTATTCGTTTTCTTCCACTACTTCTTCATCTTTTTCATCAGGCTGGACAGTTGTAAAGGTCACAATTTTCGCATCCTGATCCAGTCTCATGACTTTCACACCCTGAGTCGAACGACCCGTTTGAGAAATGTCAGCCACACCTGTCCGGATCATAACTCCGGTATCGGTAATGATCATCAGATCTTCATCCCCTTTAACGGTTAAAAGACCAGCTAACGGACCATTTTTCTCTGTAATATTGGCTGTTTTGATTCCTTTACCACCACGGCCCTTGGTTGGGTATTCGCCAGCTATCGTCCGCTTACCATACCCTTTTTCAGTAATGACCAATACTTCGTCCTGGTCGGTAATAACACTTGCCCCAACAACCTTGTCTCCATCACGGAGATTCACACCACGTACACCTGTAGCAGAACGTCCCATATTCCGAACTACTGCCTCATTAAAGCGGACTGAATATCCATATTTGGTACCGATAATGACGTCAGTATTGCCATCTGTAAGGAAGACATTGATCAATTCATCCTCGTCCCGTAGGTTCAGAGCTTTCAGACCGTTCTGACGGATATTTGAAAATTCTGCTACGTTAGTGCGCTTGACTACACCTTGTCGCGTCGTAAAGAAGAGATAAGACTCATCACTGCGATCTTGCTCCACATTGATAATGGTTTGAATCGATTCACCTTCGTCCAATTTTAAGAGGTTGACGATTGGTAATCCTTTAGCTGTCCGGCCATATTCTGGAATCTCATAACCTTTCAGACGATAGACACGCCCCTTATTGGTAAAGAAGAGCAAATGATCATGGGTGCTCGTAGAAACCAATTCACGAACAAAGTCATCGTCCTTCACACCGGTTCCTTGGACCCCACGTCCACCACGTTTTTGTGCAGTAAATTCAGCTTGGTCCAAACGTTTGATGTATCCTTTATTAGAAAGGGTAATTAAGACATCTGTTTCTTCAATCAAGTCCTCATCTTCAAGAGAAAGAACTTCCCCTACCATCAACTCAGTTCGACGAGCATCGCCAAACTTGCGTTTGACTTCTTCTAATTCTTCCTTGATGATAGTCGCCACACGCTCTGGTTTAGCCAAAATATCAGCCAAATCAGCAATCAGGGCAACCAAGTCGTCATATTCACTCTGGATCTTGTCTCGTTCCAAACCGGTCAAACGACGAAGACGCATGTCCAAAATGGCTTGACTTTGACGTTCAGAAAGCTTGAATTTAGACATCAATTCAGCTTGTGCTTCAGCGTCTGTCTGGCTATTGCGGATAATCCGGATCACTTCATCGATGTGATCCAAGGCGATGAGCAAACCTTCTAAGATATGGGCACGTGCTTCCGCTTTTTCTTTATCAAAGATGGTCCGTCGAGTCACCACTTCTTTCTGGTGCTCAATATAAGCACCTAAAATTTGGCGAAGAGAAAGAACCTTTGGAACTCCATTTTGGATCGCCAACATATTGAATCCAAAATTGGTTTGCATTTGTGTCATCTTAAAGAGGTTGTTCAAAATAACGTTAGCCGAAGCATCTCGGCGGACCTCAATCACAAAACGAACCCCTTCACGGTTTGATTCATCACGTACAGCTGTAATCCCTTCGATCCGTTTTTCTTGCACCAAGCGAACGATGTGCTCGTGCACCTTGGTTTTATTGACCATATAAGGGAACTCAGTAACAACAATCCGTTCACGGCCACTCTTGGTCACTTCAATCTCTGTACGAGAACGAAGAACGATTGATCCTTTTCCTGTTTCATAGGCTTTGTGGATACCTGATTTCCCCATGACCAAAGCACCTGTCGGAAAATCTGGACCAGGAAGAACTTCCATAAGTTCACGGGTCGTTACCTCCGGATTATCCATCATCAGCTTCACTGCATCAATGGTTTCTCCCAAATTGTGAGGAGGAATATTGGTTGCCATCCCAACGGCAATACCAGTAGCACCATTGACGAGAAGGTTAGGGAAACGTGCAGGTAAGACCAAAGGTTCGCGCTCGCTAGCATCATAGTTATCAGCGAAATCAACTGTATTTTTATTGATATCCCGCAACATTTCAAGAGCAATCTTACTCATACGGGCTTCTGTATACCGTTGAGCAGCGGCGCCATCACCGTCCATAGAACCAAAGTTTCCATGACCGTCCACTAACATGTAGCGATAACTCCACCATTGCGCCATCCGAACCATGGCTTCATAAATAGAGGAATCCCCGTGTGGGTGGTATTTACCCATAACATCCCCTGTGATACGGGCTGACTTCTTATGTGGTTTATCTGGCGTAACACCCAATTCATTCATACCATACAAAATACGACGGTGAACGGGTTTTAAACCATCCCGAACATCAGGTAGGGCACGAGCTACGATAACACTCATCGCATAATCGATAAAACTCGTCTTCATTTCTGATGTTAAATTCACATCAATTAGATTATTATCCTGCATTCAAAAAATGCCTCTCTTTACTTAATTCACCATACTATTATAACACATTTTAGCCTATTTTTCTTCTTAGGAACACAAACGTAAAAACGTTTACATCAAGGATTCATACTGTTTCAGATGACAAAGACTTTCAAAAGTGGTAGAATGAAGTCGTATGAGAATCTATCTCAAAAAAAAATGAAGGAGACGTTTAGACTCATGGATTTGACTAAACAACACAAAAAAGTTATCCTTGTCGGTGACGGTGCCGTAGGTTCATCTTATGCATTTGCACTTGTCAACCAAGGAATTGCACAAGAGCTTGGAATTATCGAAATTCCTCAATTGCACGAAAAAGCTGTCGGAGATGCGCTTGACCTTAGCCACGCCCTTGCCTTCACTTCACCTAAGAAGATCTATGCGGCTGAGTACGCTGACTGTGCGGATGCTGACCTTGTTGTAATTACTGCAGGTGCTCCTCAAAAACCAGGTGAAACTCGCCTTGATCTTGTTGGTAAAAACCTTGCCATTAACAAATCAATCGTAACACAAGTTATTGAATCAGGATTTAACGGTATCTTCCTTGTAGCTGCTAACCCAGTTGACGTTTTGACATACTCTACATGGAAATTCTCAGGATTCCCTAAAGAACGCGTTATCGGTTCTGGTACTTCTCTTGACTCAGCTCGTTTCCGTCAAGCACTTGCTGAAAAATTGGACGTTGATGCTCGTTCAGTGCACGCCTACATCATGGGTGAACATGGAGACTCAGAATTCGCTGTATGGTCACACGCTAACATCGCTGGTGTAAACCTTGAAGAATTCCTTAAAGACACTCAAAACGTTCAAGAAACTGAATTGATCGAATTGTTTGAAGGCGTTCGTGATGCTGCTTACACTATCATCAACAAAAAAGGTGCTACATACTACGGTATCGCTGTTGCCCTTGCTCGTATCACTAAAGCAATCCTTGATGATGAAAATGCAGTACTTCCACTTTCTGTATTCCAAGAAGGTCAATATGGTGTTAGCAACGTCTTTATCGGTCAACCTGCCATCGTAGGTGCACACGGTATTGTACGTCCAGTGAACATCCCATTGAACGATGCAGAACAACAAAAAATGAAAGCTTCTGCTGATGAATTGCAAGCAATCATTGATGAAGCATGGAAAAACCCTGAATTCCAAGAAGCTTCTAAAAACTAAGAAAAAAACATCTCCTTATTAAAAGGGGATGTTTTTTAGCTGCTTTATTTGGATTTGTCAGCAAGGATTTCAAGCAAATAAGGCACAACGAGATTGCTCTCTATGTCTTTCAAAGAAGAAATCCATTTAAAGTCTGTATGCTCTTCTGGATCTAATATAAAATCACGCTCTTCCAAAATCTCGCCAGCATAAACTAGGCGTGTAAAGACAGTATCTTTGCTGGCATCAAATTGACTATCTTCGTGGATAATCTTATTAATCCGAAGCTTTTGATTAACCTCCTCAATAGCCTCACGTAGAGCAGCCTCTCTGGGCAATTCATTCTCTTCTACACTTCCACCTGGAATATCCCAATAAGATGGATAGACATTAGGGAGACCTCGCTTTATTTTCGAGCGTTTGATAAGCAGATACTTCCCGTCTTTCTCAATCAAGGTATGGGCGATTAATTTTACTGTCATTGCATGTTCCTCCAAGAAAGAGCAAAAAAGACTCCGAGGAGCCTCGTTATGAATCATCCACCCTGAGGGAATCGAACCCCCATCTCAAGAACCGGAATCTTACGTGATATCCATTACACTAAGGGTGGCAACTGTTATAGTATATCAAATTTTTAAAGATTTTACAAGTAAAAAAGAGAGTGGGACAGAAATCGGTAATTCGTTAGAATTCGATTTCGTCGTCCCACCACCGCACAGTTGAGTAGGGCTGTAAAAGCTGATGAAATCAGCGTAGTAGAGCCCACTCAACCACTGCGTCTTGCACGACAATCCAAAAATAATTGAGAGGCTAGGACTTTTGTCCCAGCCTCTTTTAAATATTACAATTCGATATCGCCAAACAAGTCAGCCATTGAGAATCCAGTTTGAGTTTCTGGAAGATCAAAGTCGCGTTTTTCTTGTTTTGGACGACGTGGGCGAGATTGACGTTTTTCTTGTTTTTCGCCTTCTTCTTGAGCTGGACGTTCTTCAAGAGCTTTGATAGAAAGTGATACACGTTCATCTGCAGCATTTACTTCAAGAACTTTAACAGTTACTTCTTGTCCAACTTTAAGAACATCTTTTGGATTTTCAACACGTTTGTGTGAAATTTGTGAGATGTGTACAAGTCCGTCGATACCTGGCAATACCTCAACGAATGCACCGAAGTCAGTCAAACGTTTAACAGTTCCTTCGATAACATCACCAGCAGCCAATTTTTGTTCAACGCCATCCCAAGGTCCAGGGGTTGTAGCTTTCAATGAAAGTGATACACGACCTTCTTCTTCGTTCAAGTCAAGAACTTTCACTTGGATTTCTTCACCAACAGTTACAACTGATTTAGGTGATACGTTGCGTTCGTGTGATAATTCTGTCAAGTGAACCAATCCATCAACACCACCAAGGTCAATGAAGGCACCGAAGCTTGTGATACGTGCAACTTTACCAGTTACGACATCACCAACGTTCAATTTACCAAATACTTCTGCGCGTGCTGCAGCTGATTCAGCTTCAACAACTTCACGACGTGAAAGGATAAAGCGGTTTTCTTTTGGATCTACTTCTTTGATTTTAGCATCAAATTCTTGACCTACGAAACGTTCAGTGTTACGTACAAAACGAGTATCAAGCATTGAAGCTGGAATAAATCCACGAAGTCCTTCAAATTCTACTGAAAGTCCGCCCTTAACAGCGCGAGTTCCTTTAACAGTAACAACTTCTTCTTCACGTCCAACCAATTTGTCCCATGCTTTGCGAGCTTCCAAACGTTTTTTAGATACAAGGTAAGTTACTGTATCAGTATCTTTACCAACTACTTGACGAAGAACAAGCAATTCAAGTGTTTCACCTGGTTTTACCAAGTCGTTGATGTCAGCATCACGATCGTTTGTCAATTCGCGAAGAGTCAAGACACCTTCGACACCAGTTCCAGAGATTGCAACGTTAGCTTGGTTCGCGTCAACTGTCAATACTTCAGCAGTAACAACGTCACCTGGTTCAACTTGGCTAACACTGTTTAGCAAATCTTCAAATTCATTCATCTAAAAAATCCTCCAACAATCAAGTTTTCTAAAACTTGACATACTTATAATTATTTTTCCTAAGCAAGCACTCGCAATGAGATCATCTACAATCTTTAACGACTCATCCTATAAAGAAATAAAATACCTGGATAGATATTTTATCACTTATCTGATATTACCTAAGAACTGGGGTAGCTGGATTCGAACCAACGCATGAGGGAGTCAAAGTCCCTTGCCTTACCGCTTGGCTATACCCCATGAATGAAATGGAGAGAGAGGGATTCGAACCCCCGAACCCGAAGGAGCGGATTTACAGTCCGCCGCGTTTAGCCTCTTCGCTATCTCTCCATATAAATCAACAGGATCTATTATACCATTGATTTATTATGATTGCAAGCCCTTATTTATTCAAATTATAATTTTCTATCAAAATTTCAACGGCTTTTTCAAGTTTTTTGTAAAGAGAATCCACATTTCCATTTTTGATAATGGCAAATTGCCCACCCATGTCTGCAATTTCACCAATCGTTTTCTTGCCAATGGACAAAGTGAATCCATCAAAAGTGTCTTTTCCGACGGTTACTTTACTATCAACGATTTGAATCTCAATTTTCTTATCTTTTTTACTCATTTCAACCCTCTTTTCACTTTTTCTATTTTACAAAAATTCTCTTGATGACGCAAGAGAAAAGGGAGTGGGCAGAAAGAATTTAGTTAGAAATTCCTTCTTTCTCCCACCCCCGAAAAGGTCATTCGGCACTCTTTTGAGCCTAAAAGCGAATGAAGAGAAACTTTAGCTACTACGTCCTTCGTTAAGACTCGTTCTCATTGAAGCCTGGACACTTTTATCTCAGATGCTTTCGGTTTAATCGACTTTGACAATCCATCCTTCTGGCGCTTCGACATCGCCAAATTGGATACCGGTCAACTCGTCATAGAGCTTACGTGTGATAGGACCTACTTCTGTTTCAGAATAGAAGACATGGAAGTCATCACCGTGTTGAACACCTCCGATCGGAGAGATGACAGCTGCGGTACCACAAGCTCCTGCTTCTACAAAGCGATCCAGCTCATTAATAAAGACATCCCCTTCAATTGGTGTCATACCAAGACGGTGTTCTGCCAAGTAAAGCAAAGAGTACTTGGTGATCGATGGCAAAATAGACGGACTCAATGGCGTCACAAATTCGTTATTAGCAGTGATACCAAAGAAGTTTGCAGAACCAACTTCTTCAATCTTGGTGTGAGTCGCTGGATCGAGGTAAATCACGTCAGAGAAGTTACGATCATGCGCAATCTTACCTGGCAACATACTAGCTGCGTAGTTCCCACCAACTTTTGCAGCCCCTGTACCATGTGGTGCAGCACGGTCATACTCATCTTGAATCAAGAAGTTCGTTGGGACCAAACCACCTTTAAAATAGTTACCGACAGGCATGGCAAAGATGGTAAAGATATACTCATCTGCTGGATGCACACCAATAATATCACCAACCCCAATCAAAAGTGGACGAAGGTAAAGGGTAGCTCCTGTACCATATGGTGGAACATACTCTTCATTGGCTTTTACCACTGCCTTACAAGCATCTACAAACATGTCAACAGGTACTTGAGGCATCAGCAACCGATCTGCTGTGCGTTGCAAACGTTTAGCGTTTTGATCTGGACGGAACAATTGGATACTTCCATCTTTTGTACGGTAGGCTTTCAACCCTTCAAAGGCTTGCTGACCGTAATGCAAACTTGGAGAAGATTCGGACAAATGCAAAGTCGCATCTTCTGTCAATTCCCCTTTTTCCCAAGCTCCATTGCGATAATATACCAAATAGCGATAAGGTAATTTCATATATGAAAAGCCAAGGTTTTCCCAATCAAGTGATACTGTCATGATAATGCTCCTTTTAATTCTTTCTATTCCTAGTCGATCTGATGCAGGTCGATTCAGTTTCTCAATCTATGTACACTATTGTACACCATTTCATGAGAATTTCAAGCGAAATTTTCAATTTTCAGAAAATTTATTTTTAAAGAAAGTCAGTCCTAGAATGGACCGACGCTTTCTTTTATTTGATGGTAGCTGAAAAAACTTCTTGATCCGAAATGGTATCGTTGACAAAGGATCCATTGCTTGTTCTTTCAGAAATGCTTAATTGCGTCAAATCAATTTCTGTCACCTGCCCTGTTGTAGAAGTGATCTGAAGAATTTGATCTTGTTCTGCCACTTCATCTTGGCTCGTAAAGAGATCAAAATCTCCCTGGTCAGTGAAGACTGGACCTGCCTTGAAGACGCGGTGTGGTTTATTTTTCAACTCACGCAAGACCTGTAGTCCCCGTTTGGCCCGACTGGTCACAGGAATATCGTCTTGTAACATCCGTTTCAGACTACCTCTATGAGTCAGAATGTACATGCTTGGCGTCGTTGACTTAAAGACGGCCACAACTTGGTCCCCATCTTTGAGGTTAATGGCTTTGACCCCTGCTGCTTTGGCTCCTACGACAGGGACCTCCTCAACATTGAAGCGCAACCCATACCCATTTTTAGTAATGATCATGATATCTTCAAGAACAACTGGCGCAACTGCTACGATACGGTCGTCTTGATCTTTTAGCTTAGCATACTTAGTCGATTTAGAACGATAAGTCCGCCATGGGCTCAATTCCTTGCGTTCAAAGCGCTTGATTTGACCTTGTTGGGTTGCTGCAAAGTAGGTAACTCCCTCAAACTGATCCACAATCTCCGCAAAGAGAATTTCTTCCTCTTGCTCGAAATTGGTCAAGGTTTGACTGAGGTGCTCTCCGATATCCTTCCACTTGGTATCTGTCAATTCGTGAATTGGTCGATAAATGGCATTCCCCAAGTTGGTAAAGAGTAAGAGATGCTGAGTGGTCTTAGCAGGCTCTACGAAAATCAATTCATCGTCGTCCCGCTTACCGACTTCTTCCACTGTCGACGCATTGAAGGAACGAGGAGAGGTCCGTTTAATGTAACCCGCACGGGTCACGCTGACGAAGGTTTCCTCTTCAACGATCAGACTAGCTGTATCGATCTCAATCGTTTTAGCAGTGTCTTGCAACTCACTGCGACGAGGGTTACCAAAGAGCTTCTTGACTTCACGCAATTCCTTCTTCATGAGGTTAAACATAGTCCGTTCATCCCCAATGATGGCTGCCAAGGTCGCGATTTGCTCCTTGAGACTGGCATGCTCTTCTTCCAATGTCACGATATCCGTATTGGTCAAACGGTACAATTGCAAAGTAACAATAGCTTCTGCTTGTTCTTCCGTGAAATCGTAGCTGACCTTGAGGTTTTCCTTGGCATCTGCCTTGTTTTCAGAAGCGCGGATCAAGGCAATGACTTCATCGAGGATGGAAATCACGCGGATCAAGCCCTCTACGATGTGGAGCCGTCGTTCTGCCTTTTCCTTATCAAAGCGCGAGCGAGCGACAATGATATCCCGACGGTGAGCAATGTAGCTAGAGAGAATCGGTATAATCCCCACTTGACGAGGGGTATAATTGTCAATCGCCACCATATTGAAGTTATAGTTGACCTGCAAGTCCGTATACTTGAACAAGTAGTTCAAGATCAAGTCTGCATTGGCATCTTTTTTGAGCTCAATGGCAATACGAAGACCATCTCGGTCAGACTCATCCCGAACCTCAGCGATACCAGCAACCTTGTTGTTGACACGGACATCATCAATTTTCTTGACCAAGACAGCCTTGTTGATCTCATAAGGGATCTCGGTAACAACAATTTGCTGCTTGCCTCCTTTGAGCTGCTCAATCTCGGTTTTAGAGCGGACAACCACCCGACCCTTACCAGTTTCATAGGCTTTCTTAATCTCATCCCGGCCTTGGATAATGGCACCAGTTGGGAAATCCGGTCCAGGTAGAAACTCCATGAGCTTGTCTACCTTGGCAGATGGATGGTCGATCATATAGACCACGGCATCAATGACTTCAGCAAGGTTGTGTGGCGGAATGTCTGTCGCGTAACCAGCTGAAATCCCTGTTGCCCCATTGACCAAGAGGTTTGGAAAGGCTGCCGGCAAAACAGTTGGCTCTTTTTCCGTATCATCAAAGTTCCAGGCAAAAGGCACTGTATTCTTTTCGATATCTTGCAAAAGATAACCCGCAATTTCAGACAAACGAGCTTCCGTATAACGCATGGCTGCCGGTGGATCACCGTCCATGGAACCATTGTTTCCGTGCATTTCGACTAGGATCTCACGATTTTTCCAGTCCTGAGACATGCGGACCATGGCATCATAGATGGAACTGTCCCCGTGAGGGTGGAAATTCCCCATGATATTACCAACAGACTTGGCAGACTTGCGGTAGCCCTTGTCATGGGTATTGCCATCCTTATTCATCGAATAAAGAATCCGCCGTTGAACTGGTTTCAAGCCATCCCGAATATCAGGAAGAGCCCGTTCTTGAATAATGTATTTGGAGTAGCGACCAAAGCGCTCCCCCATGATGTCCTCCAAGGACATATTTTGAATATTAGACATAAGATACAAAGCCCGTAAAATACAAAGTGAAAATAAGAAATTTATCTTTTTCACACAGCACTCAGGGCGTGTTCAACTCCTTTCAAAGAATGTTGAGTAGTCTTTTGTAGAAAAAGGAATTCAGTCACACCAAGTAACCAAACGTTCCTTTCTGATGTTTAAAATAGATTCATTAATGATTAGAAAGTTTCTCTTTAGCATAAGAAGTCATTTTTTCTGCTACTTCCTTATCGTAAGTAAACCCCATCTTTTGGGCCAGAATTTGAGCTTCTCGATTGAATAGCCCCATGGTAGCAAATAAAGACTTAGTGATTTTATCGAAACTAGATAAATCAAGCAAAGCTGAGTACTCCTTCTCTTGCTCAGCTGGTAGATACTGGAAGAGGTGCTTGTAGTTCTTTCCGATGTCAACTACTCCCCTATCGCTTGTCACCTGCCAAGCTAAGACCTTGAAAAGTTCTTGCTGACAAATGCCATAGAGGTGGTCGGTCGCATAAATAAGCTGATTTCTTCGAATGGCCTTTACGACATAAGCCGATACCCACCAAAATTCATTGCAGGATGCTGCAAATTCCTCTTCAGTAGGCGGAACGGTCCAATAGCGCTTGGAATTAGGCTGATAGGCTTCAAACAAACCTTTGTCGTCTTTTATAACTTCAAAATTTGCTTCGCTGTCCACCCACTCTTGGATAGACTCCTTGGGACAGAGGGTCAAATCGATACGGTTGCCGTCTTCAAAGAGCATGAGATACAGACGACGATGTCCCAGTCGGTTGTGCTGTTCGATGAGTCGATTTCCGTACTGATCCAACCAGGATAAATCTGAAATCAGGTCTTCTAGATCATCAACGATATAGACCACATCATAATCTTGAAACTCGTCTTTGGGTGCCCGAGGATTGACTCGCGAACCGGATAAGGCCACTGCTTCCACTTGCAAGGACTCAGCTATCTGCAAAATCAGATTCATCATTTCTGTATCAGTTCTCATGTCGATTCCTTACCATTTCTACATCCCAGCTTATTTAATTTATAAGTAGAAAGTGATTAAAAAACTGTATTTTCTTCTAAGGTAAACTTAACGTTATCTTCAATCCATTGACGACGTGGTGCAGCCTTATCTCCCATAAGGACGGAGACACGGCGTTCTGCACGCGCTAAATCATCAATGGTGACACGGATCAGGGTACGAGTTTCTGGATTCATGGTCGTTTCCCAAAGCTGATCCGCATTCATTTCCCCCAACCCTTTGTACCGTTGGAGGGTTGCTCCACGGCCAAAGGTCCGACGCAACTCTTCTAATTCGCTATCTGTCCAAGCATAGGCTACTTCTTCTTTCTTGCCTTTGCCTTTCGACATCTTATAAAGAGGAGGAAGCGCAATGTAGACATGTCCAGCTTCTACCAAAGGTCGCATATAGCGATAGAAGAAGGTTAAGAGAAGGGTCTGAATGTGGGCACCATCTGTATCCGCATCGGTCATGATAATGATCTTATCGTAGTTGGCATCTTCCACAGAGAAATCTGCCCCAACTCCTGCACCAATGGTGTAGATCATGGTGTTGATTTCCTCGTTCTTGAGAATATCACTCATATTGGCTTTCTCAGTATTGAGAACCTTCCCACGAAGAGGGAGAATCGCTTGGAACTTACGGTCCCGTCCTTGTTTGGCAGAACCGCCAGCAGAGTCTCCTTCGACTAGATAGAGTTCATTTTTCTTAGGATTTTTAGACTGGGCTGGTGTCAATTTACCAGATAAAAGTCCTTTGTCCTTTTTGCTCTTCTTGCCATTTCGGCTTTCATCCCGCGCTTTTCGAGCTGCTTCACGCGCATCACGGGCCTTAATAGCCTTACGAATGAGATTAGAAGCCAACTCTCCATTTTCCATGAGGAAGAAGGTCAATTTATCAGAAACAATGCTATCAACGACTGGACGAGCCAAGGGACTTCCTAATTTGTCTTTGGTTTGCCCTTCAAACTGCAAATGAGCTTCTGGGACCAAGATTGAAAGAACAGCAGACAAACCTTCGCGGTAGTCTGATCCTTCCAGATTTTTGTCTTTTTCCTTGAGAAGTCCTGTCTTTCTTGCATAGTCGTTCATGGCCTTGGTAATGGCTGACTTCAGACCTGTCTCGTGGGTTCCCCCATCTTTGGTGCGGACATTATTTACGAAGGACAAGATATTATCTGAGTAACCATCATTGTATTGCATGGCTACTTCTACCTGAAAACCATCTGATTCGCCACTAAAGTAGAGAACAGGTGTCAAAGTTTCCTTGTCTTCGTTCAAGTACTCTACAAAATCTTGGACACCATTTTCATAATGAAAGGCCACATGGTTATCTTCTTCCTTACGAAGGTCGGTCAGCGTCAGCGTCACGTCCTTAAGCAAGAAGGCTGATTCTTTGATCCGCTCAGCAATGGTATTAAATTTGAAATCCGTCGTTGAAAAGATAGTTGGATCCGGCATGAAGGTGACCTTGGTCCCTGTCTTAGACTTGGGAGCCGAGCCAATCTTTTCAAGAGTCGTAACTGGTTTTCCACCATCTTCAAAGCGTTGCTTGTAGACAGCTCCATCACGGGTAATTTCTACCTCAAGCCAGCTAGAAAGGGCATTGACGACCGATGATCCCACTCCGTGAAGACCTCCAGATGTCTTATAACCTCCTTGACCAAACTTCCCTCCAGCGTGGAGGACCGTAAAAATCACTTCAACGGTCGGTTTGCCCATAGCATGCATCCCTGTCGGCATTCCACGTCCCTGGTCTTCTACCGATAGAGAACCATCTTTATTAATCGTGACATCGATTTGTGAGCCAAAGCCAGACAAGGCTTCATCGACCGCATTATCCACGATCTCCCAGACCATGTGATGCAAGCCGTTTCCATCGGTCGATCCGATATACATTCCTGGACGTTTACGGACTGCATCCAACCCTTCTAGTACCTGAATGGCATCGTCATTATAATTATTAATATTGATTTCCTTTTTTGCCACAAGGAACCTCCTGTTTGTTCATCTTTTCTATATTACAGTTTTTTAGGAAATTTTGCAAAATTTTTTCTCTTTATATGGAGATTTCTATATCTCAGTATAAAATACTGGCTGAGCACTTTCTTCAGATGTCACACTTGAACTCAAAAAATTGCTTTTTCTATTGATGGCTTTTTGTTATAATGAAAGTATGATAAAAGAAATAAGTGTTTTAATTTTAGCCTATCTATTAGGTTCCATTCCTTCGGGATTATGGATTGGGAAAATCTTTTTCCATATTAATATACGGGAACATGGCTCGGGCAATACAGGAACGACCAATACCTTTCGGATTTTAGGGAAGAAAGCTGGGATCATCGTCTTTGCGATTGATTTCTTAAAAGGGACTTTAGCCGTTCTCCTTCCGACTTTCTTCGGAATTCAGGGGATCTCACCGATGGTCTTTGGTCTCTTAGCTGTTTTGGGACACACATTCCCGATTTTTGCTGGATTCAAAGGTGGAAAAGCAGTGGCGACGAGTGCTGGTGTCTTACTTGGTTTCTCGCCTATCCTGCTACTCATTTTAGCTGTCTATTTTGTAGCCAGCCTGTATTTAACCAGTATGATCTCGTTTTCGAGTGTTACCGTTGCGCTACTCGCCATTCTATCTGTCCTCCTTCTCCCATTGACTGGATGGATCTTGCACAGCTATGATCCACTTTTTACAATCATTGTCTTGGCACTAGCGACCTTGATCATTCTTCGTCACAAGGACAATATCCAACGGATCAAAGAGAAAAAAGAAAATCTCATCCCTTGGGGAAAGAATATCACCCATCAACAACCAAAAAACTAGAGCAAGCGCTCTAGTTTTTTATGTTCATTAAATAGAAGATCTATGGAAGAAAGCAAGTAGGAGTCTCTCCCTCCTCTTTCTTCTATAACTTCACTTTCAGGAGTCTCTCAATTTCTTGATAAAGAATCTTTGTTGACTGGTAGGCTTTGCTTTTCTGAGCCAGAGCCTTTAGGTGCGACCAATCTTCCCGAGAAACCAATTCATTAAATAAGCGCAAAACTTCGGAATCTGTCTTTTTACGAGAAACCAATCCTACTTGGAATAACTCAGCCCGAACCGCATTGTCAAACTGGTCATAGTCCTGGGGCAAAATCAGACTAGGAATCCCCTCTTCGATACACCCCATCAAAATCCCAGCACCTGCATGATGAATGGCAAAATCCATTTGATCCAGAACATCTGAATAGGGGAGGTAATCAAAGATCAAAAGATTCTCCGACAACATCTTGGGTGGATTCTCCAAACCATTAGGGTCGCCTAAGGTTACGTAAAAGACATAGTCAGGATGTTCTTGGCTCAAAAGCTTTGCCAACTCCACCATCCGCTCTTTTTCCCATTTTAAATGAGTGCCACAGGTAACGAGGACCCGCTTTTTAGAACTCGTAAAATACTGTTTCTGTTCTTGAGGAAGTCGATCAAAAGAGAGACAGCGATAACCAACCCATTTAAGCTGGGAAGGAAAATCGTCTCGAAACTCCAACTCTTTCATGCCCAGAGCCAAGATTGAATAGGGAGAATAGACCCCTTCTGTCCCATCTTCACGGTAGAGTTTAAAATCCTGTATGGTATCAAGATTCTTCTTAACCAGCGCAAACCCAACTTTCTTTGCCAGACGGATGACTTGCCTACCCAGAGCATCTCTCCACTTGTAGAAGATTCCCTGATGCGGTTTCCAGCCTCCTAGATAAGCCGGAGTGGTCGTACGACTCTCTATCGCTACTGGACTTGGAATGGTCGTAATCCAAGGAATCCCCAAACGATCCGCTAAAACACCAGCAGGAGCTGCTACGAAATCTGCAATAATCAAGTCTGGTTGTCCTTCAGAGTCCCAAATTCGATTTATCTCGTTGAAAACTTCAGGAATCAGTTTGCTATTGGCCCCTAATTGTTGGTACATGATAAATAGGTTTGCTTGCTTGGCTGTATTGGCTATATCTTCCATGACTGTCGGACGGTCAGGAAATAAGGCAAGGCAGTCAAAACCAATCTGCTCAACCAATGCCTTTTTCTGAAAACCTGTGATGACTCGAACCTGAAAACGAGGATCCTCCAGCAAGGGCTTGACCAAAGTCAAAGTCGGAAATAAATGGCCACTAAAGGGAACGCTTATTACATCGATTTTTATCACTTTGTCTAATCCAGTCATAGATGATTCCTTTCACATCTTCTCTGTATTCATAGCTATAATGATTCGTATCCACTTGGATATCCGCTAAATGGCGGTCCAAAATTCGTGAATAAGGATCTTTTTTGCCTTTGATAACCAATACCTCTACCTCCTTTTGACGTAAGAGAAGCTGGGAAACCGGGCCAAGCGCTATCACACGCAATCTTGGAAGGGAGACCTGATTCCCTAAACTTCTGAGCCACTGCGTCAGCATATTGACCCCTGAACTCTTACAAACAAGAACTACTTCCTGCACTTCCAGTAAGGGAGACAAGTGTTGTTGTAAGAGCTTTTGAAAGCGAGAGTTCAAAATGGTATACCAATAATAGATGATATTGGATGCAGAAGCCGACATTAGGGATACTTGAGGAAATTTTATATGTTCAAAATCTTGATTGAAGGGGAAATTACTCTCTACTACTCTATAACCTAATGGACAAATCGCATGTAGGAGTTCCAGTTGTCCTGCTGTCAGTCCAGCACAGGAGTAGTCACTGCTCCCACTGAGAAAGAGGACCAAGCGATTAGAGTCTAGCATGGTCTGATCAAGAGATAAGGCAGACAAACGGTCTAGATAGGACTTCATCTTACTCATAACGAATCTTTCCGTCCGTCACACGAATCTTCCGCCCCCGCCAGTTTATCACAGGAGGAGTCAATAGAACATAGACAAACAACCAAGGAAGCAGGAGATCATTCAGCACTTCGTAGATGACTTCATCCAAGTGTAGGCGATTGGATAGAATGCTTTGCCGATAGAGGAGCATCCATACTGCCTTGAATACCAGTAAGCTTAAGGCTAGAAGAAGATAAGGCCATCCTAAAATGAGACTTAGGATCAAAGTTGGAAGAGGTAGAAAACTCGGTAAACCTATGAGGCTAAACAGCTTCCAGTCCAGGTGTTCTTTGAGGTAGATAGAGCTAAAGAGAAGCCAACGCTTCATCTGGAGCAAATATTGCTTGGCATCCTTGATAGTCGTTCGAACATTACAGGTGACCCTTGTTTGGATAATGGATACTCCTTTACTCCTTAAAAAATCGGCCACGGCTAAATCATCACATAGAAAATCCTTAATCGCTGTGAAGAGCTTCTGGCCTTTTGCAAGTTCCACCGGCAGGATATAAAACATCCCATTGATGGAGTGATTCGCCTCAACTTCTGCCATTGTAAAATAGGTAATAAAGGAATTGCCATTAACGAATGCTGCAACCAGCTTAGACCAGAAATTGCTTCTCTCCTGGTTATAAGGAATACCTGTCAGAATGACCTCTTGACCCAGATAGTCAGTTAGCTCACCCATTTTAGAAAAATCAATCACACTATCATCGTCCAAAACAATCAGATAAGGCCGGGTTAGCTCCTCTACAACCTGCTCAATCTTGTAACTCTTGGGATTAATCCCCTGAGGGACGTCTTCAATGAGAAAAATTCGAATGCGTTGGGCAAAGGATGCGTCTTGACAAATCCGATCTGCTACTCGCTGGGCTTCTGTATCAGACTGATCAATCAACCAGTAGAATTCTACTGCTTCAGTTTGCTGGAGATTGGCCCTCAAATCACTCTCTAAACGAGGATCCCCAGAAAGGATGGGTTGAACCACTGTAAAAAGCTGTTCTGGAAAGTCCGCAGTATGAACCTGACTTTTTTTATAATAAGTGAAGGACAGCAACCAACGGATGAGAAATAAGAGAAGATAAGTAACGGCTAAAAATATAAATACAAATTTCATCTATTAAGTCCCTTTTTTAAATATATAGCAAGGAGACGGATGATCCACCTTTGGGGAAGCAAGCGACCTAGCCAAACTAGCAAGCGATAGCGAAGCCCGATAACAGCATAGGAAGTATCCCCTTCTATGAATCGTATCAACTGCTGAGCAGCTTTCTCAGGCTTCATCTGCAAGCTACCACCTCCCAATGCTTCTACTAGTTTGGCAGGAAAAATAGCTGTTTGGACTGGTCCAAGAATATAGAGACCTAGCTGAATCGGGGAATCTGATTGCCTCAGTTCCTCCTGGAGAGCAAGAGTGTAGGTCTGCAAGGCAACCTTGCTAGCACTGTAGGCTGCTAGATAGGGATGAGGAAAAAGAGCTGCCAACGAAGACAGCTGGACCAGCTTGATCTTCTGATTCTTTTGCACCACCTGCTTGATTAGCTGGACTGGACTATGGTAGTTGACCTGCCAGAGGTCTTGCTCACTGGCTGAATCAAGGTCACATCCTAGGGAAAAATAGGCTAGTCCCGCACAATTGACGAGAAGATCAGCATCTAGACTCTCTACAAAAGCTTCTAGAGCCACTTGATCTAGCATATCTAATGTTAGGATTGAAAGCTGCGCCTTACTCCTAGTTAGTTCCTTTTGGACTTGGAAGAGTTTGTCAGCATCTCGACTCACTAAAATCAGATGCTCCAAACGTTGTGCCAATTCTTTCGCTAATTGACGACCAATCCCTCCTGTAGCTCCTATAATGATCCCTTTTTTTATTGTATCTTCCATCTTCATAGCTCTAGTGTACCAAATTTCAAGCAGTTAGAAAACTATTATTACCATTCTCCAGCTTTACAGTTCAACCCCTACTTGTCAAAAAGGTCTCTAACGTAAAAATAGAGTCCTTTTTGTCTTTTGTCTATTTCCCAACCGTACTTCAATAACTACTAGCTATTAGGCGATCAAATAGGAAAGGTCGGTTTAATAAAACTACTGGAGCTGTGATGATTACAAATAGTAGCAACATGAAAAAGTAAGAGTAAACAAGCAGAGGAACAAGAGTCTACCTGTAGCTTTATTAAACTCACTCATTATAGTCACTAGGCTCAATGGAATCAAGAAGAAATAGGTATCTCATAAGATTTCTCTTAGATCAGTATCCACTATAAAGCATCGACTAGGTCCGTCAGTATTTCCATAGGTGTTTTTTTCCTACGACCATTAACCGTTTCGATAAGATGATAAACTTTTAAACGATTGTCATTGCTAAATACAAACTCAAAGCGAAACTCACGACCGTTGGGTGCCACTGTATCAAATTTCGTTTTATATTTATCATGAACGGGGCTAACTGGAAACTTATTGAAGAGCAAGCGTCGCTTATCTCCCGCTTCTTTCAAACAGTTTTCTAGTTCTTGACAATAGTTATAAAACAGCTGATAGAGGTCTTCTTCTGAAATTCTTCTTCTCCGAACTAATGATGTAAAATCCGAAAAACTTCTGCGAGGAATTTCAATGCTAAATGAGAATCCCTCCTGATTGATTCTTTCTAAAAATGCATCTCTTGAAATCATAGAACCACTCTTTCTGTTGTCAATCTATAGTGACCCCTTATTGTTTCTATACACAGTCAATCCATTATGTAATCAAGCAGGTCCATCAGGGTGAGTTTCTTGCGACCATTGACGGTCTCAAAGAGATTATAAACTCTTAGTTCTTGATTCTTTTTAAAAGCAAACTCAAAGCGAAATTCGCGACCATTGCATGCGACTATATAAAATCCGGTCTGATACTTTCTCTTATCGGCTACTGCCTGCATTTGCCGGTCTTCTACCTCTCTACAAAGTAAAAGAAAAATCTGATAGAGTTGCTCCTCAGAGAGCTTTTTTCTCCAGACCAATGACTTGAAGTTATTGTACCGCCACCATGGGATTTGGATGTTGAAGGAAAAACCTTCCTGATTGGCTTTATCGATAAATGCTTTTCTGGAGACCATACCAACTCCTCTTCTATTGGAACATCGTTTGAATCTATTATACCATCTTTTATCCTTTCACAAAAAAAGCATTCCAAATGGAATGCTTTATTCTGTTTCTTAATAGTATTCCCCTTGGCGGTAGTTCCAAGAGTTGAAATGATCAGATAAGTGCATCATGATCTTATCGATATCCAATCCTTTACGGATGACGACTGGACAAGTATTGACGGAACGGCTACCTGCTCCTTGTTCTGGAATCAATTTTCCTTCGGCATCAACCATAGAGACCATTACACCTTGTTCATAGCGCGTTTCAATGGTCTTGTCTGGTTGGATAGAAGCTACATAATCATCGGCTTCGATAACCAAGTCCACGGCACCTTCGATACGCTCACCGATTCCTTCGACCTTCCCGCGGTTTCCTTTACCGGAAGGGTTGGCTGAAGAAGCGTAAACCATCTTGCCTTCTTTTTCCCACATTTCTTTGGCGATTTGCTCACCAGCTTTACCAAATTTGATGACAAAGCATGAAGTTCCACGAACGTCTGTCATGAGTTCTTCACGTCCATCTCCGAAAGCCTGCAATTTTGCATAAGCATCTTCACGCCAAGGAAGGATACAACCAAGCAAGATATCTTCATCCCAATGTTTTTGGTAGAAGGCTTCGATTTCAGGATTCAATTGTGCAAGGGCACGAAGTTCATCCATGCTTCCGCAAAGAACCACACCTGGTTTGTTGCGGTTACGTTCTTTGGCTTCGAATTTACGTTCCAAGCCAGCCTTGTCACTGGTCATGATGATGTAGCCAACTTTGGTAGGGCAGACGATACAGCCACCCTCTCCTTTAAGAATATCAAATCCTTCTTGTGAAAGTTGTCCGTCCCATTGAATGTGTTTTGTCATAAGTCTCTTTCCTTTTCTATTCTTTTTAGTATTGTATCAAAAAATAGTCTCAAATTCAATATATTTTCAGAAAATTCGTAATTAAGTATACAATTTTATCATTGCCAGTAAGCTGGCCGGTTCTTCTCATAAGCTGCAATCAAGTCTTCGTACTGAAGCGTAATCCCGATATCATCCAAGCCGTTGAGCAACTTGTGTTTCCAATCTTGATCGATCTCAAAGCGAAACTCTCCAACAGGCGAGAGGATCTTCTGTTCTTCCAAATCTACTGTCACTGGATCTGTCGGCTTCAAACTTGCCAATTTTTGACGAACCTCTAGTGGTTGGACAATCGGTAGCATGCCATTATTGAGCTCATTATTGTAATGGATATCTCCGAAAGAGCCGGCGATAACGACTTTAAAACCATAGTCAGCTAAAGCCCAGGCTGCGTGCTCCCGAGAGGAACCAGCCCCAAAATTGTCACCAGTGATCAAAATGGTTGCCTTGCGGTATTCTGGCTTGTTAAAGATAAATTCTGGATCCTCAGTATATTGGTCATCCAAATAGCGCCAAGCATACATGAGGTATTTCCCAAAACCTTTTTTATCAATCAGCTTTAAGAATTGCTTGGGGAGGATCTGGTCGGTATCGATATTATCGTTCATCAAAGGAACTGTTGTTCCTGTATAAATGGTAAATTTCTCCATGCTTCCTCCTTTTACTTGACTTCTGGCATTTGGCGCACGTCGACAAAGCGACCAGCTATTGCTGCTGCAGCGGCCATTGCTGGGCTACAGAGATGGGTCTTAGCCCCAAATCCTTGGCGGTCTTCGAAGTTCCGGTTGCTAGTAGAGGCACAGTGGACCCCATCTGGAACCTTGTCTGGGTTCATTCCTAGACACATCGAGCATCCTGGATCACGCCATTCAAAGCCCGCATCCATGAAGATCTTGTCTAAGCCTAATTTTTCGGCGGCTTGCTTAACCGGACGAGAGCCAGGTACCACAATAGCAGTTAAGTTTGGCGCAATTTTTTTGCCTTTCACAAACTTGGCTGCCAACTCCAAATCGCTGAGACGCGCATTGGTACAGGAACCGATAAAGATATAGCCTAATTCAATGTCTGCTGGTTTTTGGCCAGGTTCAAGATCCATATAATGATAAGCCCGTTCATCATTCATGTCGCGAATCTCTGGAAAAGGAGTCTCGAAGTCCACTCCCATAGAAGGATTGGTCCCCCAAGTCACCATCGGAGCAAGATCAGATACATCCATACGGATGACCTTGTCATAAACGGCATCGTCATCACTAACCAGAGTCTTCCAATCTGCTACTGCGGCCTCAAAATCATCTGGCACACATTCGCGTCCTCGGAGGTAGTCAAAGGTCGTCTCATCTGGATTCATGATCCCCATTTTGGATCCGAACTCGATCGACATGTTACAGATGGTCATGCGTTCTTCCATAGTCAAACGATCAATTGCTTCTCCCCGATACTCTACGACATAGCCAACTCCACAAGCAACACCGTAGCGCGCTATCAAAGCTAGGATGTAATCCTTTGAATAGATCCCTTTTTGTGGGGTTCCGGTGAATTCAACCAACATTTTCTTGGGTTTGACTTGCCAGATGGTTTGGGTAGCAAAGACATGCTCCACTTCACTGGTTCCAATCCCAAAGGCAATGGCACCAAAGGCTCCGTGGGTTGCGGTATGGCTGTCTCCACAGACAATAAATTTCCCAGGCTGGGTCCGACCGGTTTCAGGGCCCACCATATGAACGATTCCTTGCTTAGCAGAACCATGGGCAGCATGATCAATCCCAAAGTCCACCACATTCTCAGCTAATTTATCAATCTGGGCCTTTGAAATGACATCTCGGATATCAAAAATATTGACCGTTGGAACATTGTGATCAAAGGTTCCAAAGGTTAAATCAGGTCGTCGAACCTTGCGTCCTGCATCCCTTAATCCTTGAAAGGCTTGGGGACTCGTCACTTCGTGGATATAGTGTTGGTCTACATACATGAGTTGGGGTTGCCCTTCCACTCCAGTAATCACGTGGCGGTCCCAAAGTTTATCAAAGATAGATTTTCCAATCATCGTCTTTCTCCATTTATCTTGTTGCTAGGGAATCCATTGAAGGATTAGAAAGAGGACACCTGCTAAGAGAAGGCTACTCATCCACCAGGTGACTTGGAAATACCATTTTCGTACCTTGTGGTGAAAGAGATGCCCACCTAGAAGAGCTCCAAATCCACCAAGTAGCCAGCTCTCGAGTAAGAGGACCTTTTCAGGAATCCGCCATCTGTTTTGAATGGCTTTTCGCTTATCTAAGCCATAGGTCAGAAAGACCATACCATTCCAAAGAGCAATGACCATTAAACAGCGATCTCTCCAAGTCATCTTAGAGATTCCTTATGATAGCTGCTGTCATCTCTGCAGTCGAAGCCTGACCACCTAGATCTCGGGTTAAAATCCCCTGATTCAAGGTTTGATTGACCGCTTCTTCGATCATTTCTGCACCTGCTGTTTCTCCAAAACTGTCTCGGAGCATCATAGCGACGGACAGGATCATGGAAATCGGATTGGCAACGCCTTGACCAGCAATATCAGGTGCTGAACCATGAATCGGTTCGTACATGCTTGGTCCTTGGTCAGAATGACTGGCAGACGGCATCACGCCTAGTGTTCCAGGAAGGACGCTCGATTCGTCAGATAAGATATCTCCGAATAGATTCTCTGTCACTACGACATCAAAGCGGGCTGGATTGGTAATCATGATCATGGCCGCACTATCGACAAGCTGGTGCTCTAAGGTCACATCTGGAAATTCTTTGGCAACTTCTTCTGCCACTTGGCGCCACAATTTAGAAGTTGCTAGGACATTTTGCTTATCGATACTGGTCACTTTCTTGCCACGTCCTTGCGCGATCTTGAAGGCTTGGTGCATAATCCGACGAATTTCTTCCGCACTGTAATCATTGATATCGCGCGCTGTATCTTCTTTCAAGATATGCTCTCCAAAGTAAATCCCACCTGTCAATTCACGCACGACCACGAAGTCGACACCCTCGATACGCTCTGGTTTCAAAGGAGACAAGTGTTTCAAGGCGTCAAAAATCCGTACAGGACGAATATTGGCAAAGAGATTTAATTCCTTGCGAATAGCGAGCAAGCCTTGTTCTGGACGAACAGGAGCATTGTCATACTCAGGACTCCCGATGGCTGCGAGAAGAATAGCATCCGCTCCTTTAGCTGCTTTTAGAGTATCTTGGGGAAGAGGGTGGCCAGCGGCATCAATTCCTGCACCCCCAAAAGGTTTGTCTTCTAGGCTATAATCAAAGCCAATTTTGGGAGCGACGGCTGCGAGGACCTCTAGTCCAGCTGCCATGATCTCAGGGCCAATCCCATCTCCTGCAAGTGTTACAATTTTCTTTGTCATGTTCAGTTCCTCTTAGGCTTGTGGAAGATCACGGTAGGAGACAGCTCGTCCCATCTCACCCGCATTCTCTTTTTGAACCAGTGTGTTGGCATTGATATAAGCGATGGCAGAGGCTTTCAATACGTCAAAGTCCAAACCAGAGGCATTGAAAATCGTATCTGTATCGACATTTTCCACGGATACCAAGACACGGGCTTGGGCATCGATCCCATCTGTCACTGCATCGATATTGTATGATGTCAAGCGAACAGTTTGGTTGAAGAATTTATCAATCGCATTAAAGATCGCTTCAACCGATCCTTGACCATTGGCAAGGAATTCAAGTACTTCCCCTTCTTCATTGCTGAGGCTAACCGCTGCTGTAATCGTTTCGTCTGCGTTGGTTGTCAAACGGAGATCGTTAAATTGGAATCCTTCTGGATTTTCAACTGCTGTACCTGCAACAAGGGCGCGGATATCGGCATCTGTGATCTCGTGTTTCTTGTCTGCCAGAGATTTGAACTTCGCAAACAATGGCTTGATGTCTTCTTCTGTAAATTCCAGTCCCAACTCATGCAGTTTTTCGACAAAGGCATGGCGACCAGACAATTTTCCAAGAGGGAGGCTATTGCTCTTGACACCCACCAATTCAGGTGTGATGATTTCATAGGTAAGAGGATTTTTAAGGACCCCATCTTGGTGAATCCCAGACTCGTGTGAGAAGGCATTGCCACCAACAACCGCCTTGTTTTTAGGAATTGGAATACCAGAGTAACGAGAAACCAATTCAGAAGTGTTGATGGTTTCATTAAGGACAATCGGACTCTCCACTTGGAAATAGTCTTCGCGAATATTGAGAGCAACTGCTACTTCTTCAAGCGCCGCATTGCCGGCCCGCTCCCCGATGCCATTGATGGTTCCTTCAACACGACGGGCACCATTTTTAACAGCAGCGAGGCTATTCGCCACGGCCATACCTAGGTCATCATGGCAATGAGGGGAATAGATAATCTCGCGATCTGTCTTGACATGGTCAATCAAGTATTTGAAAATGGCACCGTACTCCGCTGGTGTCGTGAAACCGACTGTATCAGGAATGTTGATATAGCTGGCCCCTGCATCGACTGCAGTCTGTACGACTTGCAAGAGGAAATCCAATTCGGTCCGTGTCGCATCTTCTGGCGAGAACTCCACAACCTCAAACTTTGAACGCGCATATGAAACGTGCTCTTTAATGGCTTCAAGAATTTCTTCCTTGCTCTTGTTGAGTTTAAACTCCCGGTGAATCGGACTGGTTGCGATAAAGACGTGAACTTGTGGATATTTGGCGTCTTTCAAGGCTTCATAGCAAGCATCGATATCGGATTTAACGGAGCGAGCCAAACCTGTCACGGCTGTCTTGGTCAAGACCTTGGCAATCTCTTGAACAGCCGTGAAGGAATCAGGACTAGCTGCAGGAAAACCTGCTTCAATAGCAGAAATACCCCATTTTTCCAATTGTTTAGCAATGGCAATTTTTTCTTTGATAGAGAAATTAACTCCTGGAGTCTGTTCACCGTCCCGAAGGCTGGTATCTAAAAATTCAACTTTACGCATAGGGTCTCCTCATTTTTATGTAGTGGATATAAAGAAAAACATCTCACTCGGTTAACCAAGCGAGATGTTTTTGCCCGCTTGGTAAGCCAAACAGGACTAATGCTTCTGCACTAGCCCTTATACCTCAACAACAAAGCAAATTGAATAAACTTAGCTGTTTTCATGTTTGACTTTCTCCTTTGTTCAATGTCTTGTTTAGTATTTTAGCATAGGGAAAAAGCAATGTCAAGAATTTTCTGTAATATTCTGAATTTTTTGAATAGAAACAAAATAAAGCTTTCAGTTCTAGTTAGATTGAGGATATAGTCATCTTAGAAACTTCCCGTCATGAGAAAAGTGCTAGAAACACTATTGTTTCTAGCACTCGGAATTATTGAACCTAAGGAAATTTTTTAAGATGATTGTGAATTCAATTTGAATAGCCTCTTTCGCCCTACTTCTTCTGATACAAATCGAAAACGATCTTGTCATTATAGAGGTCAATGGTATTGGCCTTGACATAGATTCCAAAGTCATTGTCAATTTCTGGCAATACAATGGTGATGGTAGACTGCTTGGGTGAGATCTGAACAAATTTTGGGATATTTTTATTTTTACTCAAGAGCTGCAAGACCATCCTTTGTGGAATTTGAAAGGTTCCAACTGAAAAATCCTTCACCGTCAAGAGGATGTTCCCATTTTCCAATTTGGATGGTTGGAAGTAAATATATAAGGGATACTCCTTTCCTAAGAGACTCAACTGCCCTTCTAATAGGATTTGCTGATTGTCCGCATAGACCTTGTAGTCGGACAGCTTATATTTTTTCAGTAGCGATTTGATAGTATCATTGAGTTGATCCCGAGTCGTTGTCATGGTTCCAACTTTGACATCTTTGGTGCCAACTGCTTGATGAAGCTGACTAACATCTTCTCTTGGCGTCGCTAAGCGTCCTTGCACGACTATAGCAAAGGCTAAGAGAAGGCTCACCAATCCTAAAAACAACCATTTCCAAATATTAATTTTTTGAAGGAAGGGGACCTTCTCGTTGATGGGATTATTTTTGACTCCAAGTTTTCTTCGTGGCATTGATTTTCTCCAATATTGCTTGTTTCATCTTTTCATAGCCCGTATTGTTAGGGTGAAAGCTATCCTCTTCATACAGGGCATCATTGATAACGGTAGTCTTCCCGTCACTGACTTCTGATACGCCCATTTTGCCATCAATTCCTTTATAAAGCAGATCATTGATCGGAACGAAATAGACCTGATCAAATTGCGCGATGGTTTCTTCCGTCGTCTCATTCCAACGATCTACAGCCGTCTGGATACTAGTTAATTCAGGAAAATTCAGGTAAAGAGGATTGTAGATCCCCACTACATAAATGGGAAGATGGGGATTGTCCTTTCTGGCCTTTGTAATAATTTCTTTGAGGTTCGCTGTATAATTCTTGAGCGGTTTTTGGATATCTGATAGAGAAAAATCACTCAGATGATCGACAACAACTTTGCGCAGATCATTTCCCCCAACCGTTAAGGTCATGACACGCGCCTTTTTGAGATCCTTCTGAAGATCTGTTTGCTTCTTGAGTCGATCTAAGATCTGAGCACTTGTATTCCCAGCTACTCCATAGTTGACAGGTTGGTACTGGCCGTCATTTTCATTGGACAGACTTTGAGCAAGGATGGGCACAAAGCCCCCTTGATTGGTACTATCTCCAACACCTTTGGTCAGTGAATCTCCTAGAGCTACATATGTATAGGTGATTTCTTTCTCAGCCGTTTTGGGCTTGGTCATACGAGGAGACGCAGTTGGTAGCAAAGCACGAAATAGAAAGACAAAGACAAGAAGGCTGGTTAAAAAGAAAACCAAGCCTTGCATCATTTTTTTAAGATTCATATGAATACGATCGCTTATCCTTGAAAAATCACTTGTCCATCACAGATTGTATAAGCAACTTTCCCTTTTAATGTTTCACCCACAAATGGTGAATTGCCAGCTTTTGAAGCGAAATGATCCGATACCAGACGATCTGCTTCTGGATCAAAGATGGTTAAATCAGCCGGTCCATCCACTGCGATATAGCCAGCATCAAAATCATAGAGACGTGCTGGATTATAGGACATCTTTTCAAGCAATTGCATCAGGCTTAAATGGCCAGCATGCACCAAGTAGGTCAAACCAAGAGAAAGCGAAGTTTCAAGCCCAGTCATGCCAGATGGTGCTTTGGTAATATCAGGAACATTCTTCTCATCTGCATGGTGAGGCGCGTGGTCAGTCGCAATCACGGAGATGACGCCTGACTTCAAGCCTTCAATCACTGCTAGACGGTCAGATTCCAAGCGAAGAGGTGGATTCATCTTAGCATTGCTTCCCTTAGTCAAGAGCAGACTTTCTGTTTTCGAAAAGTGTTGAGGTGCCACTTCTGCCGTCACATGAGCTCCTAATCCTTGGGCAAATTCCACCACCTTGACACTTTCTTCCTTGGAAAGGTGTTGGATATGGAGGTGAGCACCTGTCGCATGGGCAATCATGGCATCACGCGCAGCCATTGAATATTCGGCTACACCCGTCGCCCCACAGACATGGAAGTGTTCCTTAGCAATGTTTTCATTCAAACCTAGAATGCCATTCAACTCAGGGTCTTCTTCATGCAGACTAATAAAGGTCCCTAGACGCTTAGCTTCTTCCAAGGCTTGGCGGACAACCTTAGTACTTTGAAGGGGAATCCCATCATCTGAAAATCCTACTGCACCAGCCTTAAGCAGGCCTTCAAAATCTGTTAGGTGTTGACCGTCAAAGTTCTTAGTCACCGTCGCTACCGTATGAATGTGGAGATTTTCCTTGGCTGCAGAAGCTAAGACTTCTTCTAAGGTAGCAATATCTGAAATGGTCGGATTGGTATTGGCCATCATAACCACTCGAGTAAAACCACCAGCAGCTGCGGCTAAGGCACCCGTATGGATGTCTTCTTTATGAGTTTGACCGGGTTCACGGAAATGCACGTGTACATCGATCAAACCAGGAGCAACCACCAGACCAGTAGCATCAAGGACTTCTTGTCCATCCGTTGGGAGGTTTTTAGCGATCTCTACAATTTTCTTTCCTTCAATGCGAAGATCACAGACTTGATCCAAGCCAGTTTTGGGATCCATTACGCGACCATTTTTAATGACAACCATTGCATTCTCCTTTATTCATAAAAATCAACATGCGACTCTAACAAGCGGTCGCCGTCATAGCGAAACATTGCTGAAAAGAAGGGTTTATCCTCCAACAACCACTCGACAAAGGTGTGGTCCCCTTCCCAGGTCGGTTTTGAGAGGACTTGATCATAAGGTACCCACTCCAAGGTCCCTTCGTTACACTCGATCAGTTCTCCTTCAAAATCTGTTACCTTGAAGACATAGGTGTACCAGTCTAAATCTGGAGTGAACTCCGGAAAGGTAATAATCCCTTTCAAAACTGGCTTGGCTCTAAGGCCCGTCTCCTCAAAAATCTCACGCGCAGCACACTCCTGAGGGGTTTCCCCGCGTTCTAATTTTCCACCAACTCCGATCCATTTACCTTCATGGACATCATTGGGCTTTTTATTGCGATGCAGCATGAGAAATTCTTTCCCATTGTCAATGTAACAAATCGTTGCTAATTGTGGCATTTCTTTCTCCTATCTTAACCAATCAATCGGCTCGCGTCCCGCCTCTTTCAAAAATTGATTGGTTTTTGAAAAGGGTTGGGAACCAAAGAATCCTCGGTAGGCCGATAAAGGACTTGGGTGAGCTGATTCAAGGACCAAATGTCGATCGTGGGTAATCAGAGGCCTTTTCTTACGGGCATAAGATCCCCAGAGGATAAAGACAACAGGCTCCTCCAACTCATTGACCACCTTGATCACAGCATCTGTGAAAGGCTCCCAAATTTGTCCTGCATGACCATTGGCCTGACCAGCAGGCACCGTCAAACAGGCATTGAGCAAGAGCACTCCTTGCTCTGCCCAAGAGGTCAGATCATGGGAACGCTTCTCTCCAATATCTGAGCGCAATTCTTTGAGAATATTTTGCAAAGAAGGTGGCGCTGGTACATGATCCGGAACAGAAAAACTTAAGCCCTGCGCTTGATCTGGTCCATGGTAGGGATCTTGGCCTAAGATCAAGACCTTGACCTGATCCATCTCTGTCGTCTGCAAGGCCTTAAAGACCTTGTCACGCGGTGGATAAACCACTCCTTTGCTATAGACTTCATTCATAAAGTGATTGATCTGGTGAAAATACCCTTCTGGAAGATGGGATTTGATGGCTTCATGCCAGGGTGAATGCTGCATGGAAACTCTCCGCTATCCAATAAATTCTTACCTTCCATTATACCACATTTGGCGCAGATCCACTGGATAAAAAAGAGGCTGGACATTTTTGTCCAACCTCAATTTCTGCCTGTCAAACAAGCCAGAGCTTTTAGGTATTTTCTTTCTTGGTAAATCCTGCTAGACCGATCGAAGCGACTAGTAAAATTTGCGGTAAGAATTGGATGAGGTAGCGGGTCTTCCCTCCTTCAAAGATGGTTAAGAAAAGCAAACCACCAAAGACCGCTAAGGAAAGGAAGTTAAAATCATCTGTATCTCGACGTTTGAGATAAGCTCCAACCAAACCAGCCGATAGGACGATCCAGATCAGCTGCTTGACAAATTCATAATACTTGTACTGCGGGCGATCAATGCTAAGGAAATAGGTCCGCACCCATTTTGCCAAACCATTATTTTTAGTCAGGGGTGCATAGAGAGGATTGATAAAAGGCGTCTTCTCATACTCTACATCTCGGTAGAGCCAGCCCAGGGTTCCTTCTGCTACCGTCAAGGATTGCTTGTAGTAGATATGCCCGATCAAACCGAACGGTCCGTACTCCTTGAGACGGCGCTTGATTTCTTTGATCACATTTTCTTTTTTAAAGAGGCCATTGTTGTAATCCGATCGCTTATCCTCATCGATATAGGCCAGCAAGCCTTCTTTCATATCTTCTTGGTTGTGCCCCATATCTGTCAAGCCCAGATTGATAAACAAGAGTGGTCCTTTAGCCAGCCCTTCTTGTTTCAAGATCGGTACAACTCTTTGATGATTGACCGCTGTATTCAATCCTGCAAAGACAAAGCCCGTCGTCAAGACCGTCACCGTAGCAATCTTGCCAAAGGCCTTCCAATTTCCTCTGAAGAAGAGCACAGTCCAAAAGGCAATCATGACAATAATCGTCGTTGGACGGATCAACATGGTCACGCCAGATAAGATTCCCAAACCAACAATCTTCTTCCAGGAGACTGCTTGATCTTCCTTTAAGAGATCCAAGGCCCACCATAATTGAAGGGCAATCAATGGAAGCGGCGGAATGTCCGTGTACATGGAGTAGAAATAAGGCGAGTAACAGATCAAGCTCACATAGAAGAGATAGACCAGATCAGCCGTTTTTTGATTGAAATGCTTCTGGGACAGCTTGTACAAGAGGACTGCACCCAGATTGACATAGAGGATATTGAGAGCCTGCATGACCCACAGACCGCTAGAGCCAAATAAGACATAGAAAAACTTCTCGTAAAGAAAGAGCGGAATGTTATTGGGATTGCGACTGAGGTAGTTGGTGATGGAAGATTGCTTAAGAAGATCAAAAGCCCCTTTGAAAACAACCGCAGCATCCCGACGGATAAAGAGCTCCGCACAGACCATGACAATCACCTGAAAGACAAGGGCACCAAGCAAGAAGCCTTTTTTGTGCCGAGTCAACCAAGCAAAGGCACTCTTTAGCCCATCGCGTTTCAGCCAGGCTAGCAGAAATAGCAATCCAGCACCTAAAATGGCTAGCCATGAAATCTCTCTCAGATAGATCACACTGATCAAGAACCAGTGGACCATCACTAGCAACATGACAACATGAAGCATCCCAAATAGAATACGTTTACTTTTCGATAACATAGGTCCATTATATCAAAAAAACAGCATTTCTGCTGTTATGGGGTGGTAGGAAATCATTAAGGTTGGGGAATAATCTTTAATCTTTAGGATCTTCCTTAAAATCAAACTCAATTTCCCGAGGCTCTGTGAATTCAAGGCCTCTATAAAAGAGAACGACCAACAAATATAAAATCAATCCCAAAAACAAGCGCATTTGAACAAAATATGCTAAAAACAGGACTATCATGCTTAAACAAACCAGGGCAAACAATTGACGTTTTCTTATTTTTCGCATTCACCACACCTCGATTCCATTTGCTGTTTTTTGAAGATACTCTACTGGTTTTATCTGACCAACAAATACTAGTTCTGCTTCATTTTTCTTAACAAACCGTTTCAACTGCACATATCTAGCAATAGCGACCAGCCATAAAGTGATCATAACTGCAAATAGAAACAAAAAGACATTTATCGCCCCTTCTCTAACATTCAAATCAAGATTTGCTTTCCCAAAGAAAAGGTCCATGGGAAGGATCTTTATAAATGTCCTTGCTAATAATAGGCCTAGTGGAACACCAATCAAAGAATAAATATTTGCTGGTGCTTTCTTTGAAAAAATTTGATCTTTAAACGAATGGTTGGTCTGGTACACTTTTCGGTACTTGTCGAAAGGGATTTTACAATTGCGTTTGACGATGAATTCTTCCCCTTGATCTGTCACCAACAAAAAGTACCCCCAGAGTGGCCTTTTCCCATTCAAACTGATATTAAAACATTGACCTCTTTTGATCATTGAAAATCCTCTCATTCAACCAAACATATATGAATGTGCTTTTTATTTCAGATAGGTCGGAACAATTCAACCTAACAAAGCTAGAATACATACTAACCCAAGATAAATTCCAACCGTTAGAATCATTCCGATTTTATAGAAACCGACTAAGCCGGCATATCGTTCGACAAAACCAAGCTGTGGATCGACTGGATTATAAAAAACTGTCATAGGAGACCCAATTGGGAATATCATCCGCAAATCCAGATTTTTGCCGGCTCCAAGAACATAGGTTCTATCGAAAACATTGGTTTGTCTTGACTTAGAAGAAGTCTCTCTAAAATAAGCGTAGGTAAAGTTCTTCTGGTATCTTTCACCCTCGACTTGATACTCCACCACAGGCAGAGAAATAAGCAGTTGATTTTGGGAATCAAAAGCAACTACTTCTCCCATAACTTTTGCGGTAGATTCTGTTTTCACTTTTATTTCACGGCGATACAAGGTGTAAAAGATAAGCAGCATGATCAGGAAAATAAGTGTCAGAATGCCCAAACTAAGCCAGAATATTGTTACTGTCATTAATTTTTTACCTTTTCACATAAACTAGTTGGTTTCAAATCCCTTGAAAAAATTTTTATTCTCCCCTTTTCAACCAATTCTGTTGCTGCGCTTTTTCTGCAAGATCTTTTGCTTTGTTTATATCTAGTGAGTTTGAATCTGATGGGGCATTGGATTCGATTTCTTCTTTCAATTCTTGTAAGGTTTGAACATCTTTCGGAGTCAAATTGGAGATCGAGTTAGATTCTTTTTCTGTCGAACTTTCTGGAACAGACTGAATCTCTCGATAGGTTTTGATCACTTCAGTTCCTGCGTCTGTTGTCGGAAGAGGACGATAGAACATGAAGAAACCAATAATGACAATCAGAAGAGCCGCAGCTGATACCAAAACCCCTTTCTGCAGATTCTCCACAGGAAGTTTAGTATCTTTAGTAGACAAGCTCTTCCATTCTGGATGTTCTTCCTCAGCTTCTTTTTTGGCGTTGAAAGCGGGGGTAACCAAGACTTGGTTCATCAAAGTCAGTGCCCCCAAGGCCATCAATAAAAATGGGATATGACGTGATTTACTAATGACCACTAAAATTCCTCCTGCAATAGCAATCAAACTGATGATGATATTGACGGTAAACCAGACCCGAGCCTGCTTCTTCACTTGCAAATAATGTTCTTTTGTCATCTTATTCTCCCTTAAAAATAGTTTTTCCTTCATCCATAAAAACAATTACTACTATCATACCGGATTTTACTTTGAGATTCAAGTTAACCACCAACTAGTGAAAATAGTATAAAAAAGAAGCGTTAGAAACGCTTCCGTCCTATTATTTATTTTGCCAAGTTTCTTGGTTTTCCTTGAAACGGTGCAACAACTCTAAACCTTCAGAAGTGATATAACCTTGTTCTTCTGCCAAATGAATCAATTCTGTATAGTTAGACAAGGTTTCAAGTTGAACGCCAGCTTCCGCAAATTTCTTATCGGCTTTCTCCAATTGGTAGGTGAAGATGGCAACCACACCAAGAACGTCCGCCCCTTCACGCTTGGCAGCTGCGACAGCATCCAAGACAGATCCACCAGTAGAAATCAAATCTTCCACTACGACCATCTTTTGACCTTGTGGTACACGGCCTTCAATTTGGTTTCCAGCACCATGGTCTTTTGGTTTGCTACGGATGTAGGCAAATGGCAAATTCATCTTGTCCGCAATAATGGCTCCGTGAGGAATTCCTGCAGTTGCTGTACCTGCAATCACTTCTACTTCAGGGAAAGCTTCCTTGATTTTATCTACAAATCCATTTTCGATCAAGGTACGAGTTTCAGGATAAGCGAGGGTTACACGGTTATCGGTATAAATTGGGGACTTGATCCCAGATGCCCAAGTAAAAGGTTCTTCTGGTTTCAAATAAACCGCTTCGATTTTCAAAAGATGGCTAGCAATATCTTTAGCTAATGACATGACGACTCCTTTTTTACGATTTTAATCATATACGAATTAAATCATTTTTAGATTTAAACAACAACATTACAGGTTAGTGAACGCGTTAGGGAAGATCCCATGGACTTTTTAAGTTCCGACACTTAGTTGAAAGAAACGATAATTTTCTTTCAACTAAGTTAGTGAATAGTTTAGAGAAGGCCCTATCGGGCTCCGATTATTCCGACGATTACAGAAGAGAAACGATCATTTTCTCTTCTGTGATCTAGTGAACTCGTTAGGGAAGATCCCGTAGGACTTCCCGTACAGCTACAAAAAATCCCACTTTTAGTAGCGATTGGTATTCCGACGATTTAGAGGATAAAACGATTATTTTTATACTCTAAATCTAGTGAATGCGTTAGGAAAGGTCCCATAGGACTTTCCGTAGAGCTACAAAAGTTTCACTTTTAGTAGCTCTTACGCATTCCACTGTCTCTTAATTTCATGGTAAGCGTCCCATGGGTTTTCTGCTTGGATGATTGGACGTCCAACGACAATATAGTCAGATCCAATTTTATGGGCTTCTTGTGGAGTCATGACACGTTTTTGGTCACCAATTTCAGCTCCAGCAGGACGAATCCCTGGTGTGACACAGACAAAGTCTGATGAAGTGGCATCCTTGATCAAGGCTACTTCATGGGCTGAACAGACAACGCCATCCAAGCCTGCTTCTTGGGCCTTGCGAGCATAATTAACTACAGATTCTTGGACCGTTGTTTGGATGTTTTGGCAATCACGCATGTCTTCTTCACTGGTAGAAGTCAACTGGGTCACGGCTACCAACTTAGCCCCTTCACCAAGAGCTGCCTTGGCTTCGCGCATCATCTCTACACCACCGGCTGCGTGGACCGTCACCATATCTACTCCGAAAGTCCCCAGTACGGACATGGCTGATTTGACTGTATTTGGGATATCATGCAATTTTAAATCAAGGAAAATACTGTGTCCAAGCCCTTTGAGGTAATGTACAATTTCAGGACCAACTGCATAGAAAAATTCCATTCCGATTTTTACAAATAATTTTTCGTCTTCTGGAAAATGCTCTAAAAAGTGTTTGACATCCTCGAAAGCTGGGAAGTCAAGGGCGATAATAGGACGTTCTTCACGCATGGATTACTCCTTTTTTGATTGATCATTTTATCTACAAAAAAACCTTGCCCGAGGCAAGGTTACACGAAAATTAGGTAGGAACAACTACCATGATTCACCGTCTAGACCTTAGGAGCCTCTCTGGACTACTTTAAAGGTTTTTATTTATTGTAGTACGATATTTGGGAAAAGTCAAGGATTTACAGTAGATTTTCCCGTACATGTTTTCGGAAGTTCTCAAGGGTGTCAATACCGTAGCGATCCATGACCTGTGGCAGATCTTCGATGATGATTGGACAAGCATAAGGATCGGTGAAATTAGCGGTTCCAACTCCAATCGCAGAGGCTCCTGCAATCATCATTTCAATGGCTGCTTCTGCTGAATCCACACCTCCCATTCCGATAATCGGAAGTTTAGTGGATTGAGCAACCTGGCGGATGAGTTTCAAAGCAACTGGGAAAACAGCTGGACCCGACATGCCTCCGGTTCCATTGGCAATGATGGGCTTACCAGTCTTGAGGTCAAAGCGCATGCCCACCAAGGTATTGATCATGGTTAAGCCAGTCGCCCCTGCATCCTCTGCTGCTTTTGCGACCTGCGTGATGTCTGCTACACTAGGCGTTAACTTGACATAGACAGGGACTGAGGACGCATCTACCGCTGCTTTCACTGCCGCATAGGCCAACTCAGGGACCTGCCCAATCAAGAGGCCATTGTTGCCATGGTCTACGTTTGGACAAGAGATATTGAGCTCGATGGCCTTGACATTTGGCGCTTGCGAGATCTTCCGCGATACCGTTGCATACTCTTCATTAGAGAAGCCAGCTACATTGGCGATAATCGGTAGATCTGGATAATGCTGGGCCAACCAAGGGAGTTTCTCTGCTAGGACCACGTCTACCCCTGGATTTTGGAGACCAATGGCATTGAGCATGCCTGCAGGCGTCTCAGCAACACGGGGCGTTGGATTACCAAAACGAGCCTCAGCGGTTGTCGCCTTGATCATGATGGATCCAAGCAGGTCTAAATCATAGTATTTGGCATATTCCTGACCAAAGCCAAAGCAGCCGGAAGCCGGAATAATGGGATTTTTCAAGTCTAATCCTGGTAAGGATACAGCTAATCGATTACTTGTCATACTTTCCTCCCTACATCACAATCGTACCGGTTTCAAAGACTGGACCGTCTTCACACACGCGCTTATTGGCTGCTTGGCTTTCATTTTCCAGATGCACTACACAGGCATAGCAAGCACCCATCCCACAAGCCATACGCGATTCCATGGAAATATAGGCGCGAGGATGGTCATGAAATTTGGTATTGACATATTTGAGCATACCAGGGGCTCCACAAGAATAGATAGCATCAAACTCCTGGTCCATCTGATCAACGATGGTTGAAACATAGCCCTTGGTGCCATAAGAACCATCATCTGTCGTTACAGTGACATGAGCCACCTGAGAAAGCTCTTCTTCCAAAATAACGGCTTCTTTGGTCGCAAAGCCGACAACCACTTCAACTTCCACCCCTTGCTCATGGAGTTGTTTGGCCACTTGGACCAAAGGAGGAACACCGATACCGCCACCGATGATCAAGGCTTTCTGACCTTGACCGAGATTAGTGAGATCAAAGCCATTTCCCTGAGGCCCCATGACACTGAGTTTGCTACCGATTGGCAATTGGGAAAAGATAGCTGTCCCCCCACCTTCGATGCGGTAGATCAAGCGACACGTCTGTGTCTCAGGATCAATCTCAGAAATTGAAATCGGACGGCGAAGGAGCTTGGCCCCATCAGGGACGCGGATATGAAGGAATTGACCTGGCAGCATCTGCGCCACCATTTCCCCCTTCAAGATCATAGAATAGATGCGGGGAGCGATTTCTTCTTGAGCGACGAGCTCCATCTCCTCCATCATGATTTTGCCAAAGCGTTTTTTACAACTGTCACTGACCATTGGTTTCCTCTTCTTTCTTTCAGCAAAAAAGACCTCGCAAAAGCAAGGTCCCACAAATGGTCAGCTAGACTCCGTCCGCTGATCTTTATTCCGTCTTTCCTTGCAGGCCTCTCTGGACCTCTTAAAGGTTAAATTTGTCTCATTATATCGCGCTCCTTCTCGCTTGTCAAGTAGAAATCGGTAGCTTACGAAGCTTTCTTGGGGTCAAAATCTTCTGGGATCGGTTTGATGTATTGCATGGCAATTCGATTTTCAGGCTTACGATCAACTAGATAAAGAACAAGTAAAAAGAGCCATTCCAAGGGTTTCATTAGGTAGTAAATCAGGTCCATAGCCCATTTCTTCTTGATGTGTTTAGCAAAGGGATAGCCATAGCGGTCGTAATTGCGACGCAAGAAGCGATGGAATCGCGGCGTCTTTTCTTCTAGTACCTGTTCAAAGGCATTGGCAATACAAAGCTGGCGATTGACAACGACTGGATGACCGTGGCGGATGCCCATCCGCTGGGGCTTGACAACTTTTTCATGCCCACCAGCCGCAACCGTACAGAGATAGTGCTCATCAATGATAAGATTCTGAGGAGGGATCTTCTGTGAGAAGGCCCAATCAGCTGTATTGGTCCATGCCTTGATCATGGAATCCGGCTGCTGCCCAAAGAGCATGAGAACAAGGACAACAAGGGCAAGGGTTGGAATAGCGATAAGGACCGCTAGCCATGGCCAGTTGCGCGACTTGTTTAAGAGCTGATGGAGCCATTGAAGTAGACGATTCTCATAGCTTATCTCTGTTCGATCTTCCTGCCACTCCTTAATGCGAACCCATAAGAGATGGATGGAATAGATCAGTAAGAAAAAGGTGTGAAAACTTGCTACCTGCAGTTGATTATCAAAAACTAAGAGGAGAACCACTCCTCCTAGAATGCCACTAATACAGAAGACATTTGCTAACGGCGAAAGTGAATTCGCATCCCGGTAGGAATAGATAATCAAGGCTAGTAAAGTAAGAGCTGCCAGTGTAAAGAAGGTCGGATAGGCGCCAGACCAGATCAAGGCATGTTTCTGAGAATTGATCAAGGGCTCATTCCATTCGTAAAAGGTCATCTCCTTGACGATGTAAATGAAAATCGCTTCGAGAAAGCAACCAAAGAGACCAAACCAAAGAACAATTGTAGGCTGTTGCTTTTTCTTTTTGACAGGCTTAGGATTAGGTGATTCTTGCTTTTCCTTCATAAGAGATGCGTCATCTTCTCTTGTCCCTTTTCCTTCCTTTGGCACCCTATCTTCAAACAAATCCGGATCTTTGAGAGCTTCTTCTTCAGCTTCTTTGAACTGGAGGCTAGACCACCGACCGATCCCATAGATAATGACAAAAATATTGGGAACAAAAAGGGCTAAGGTCACACCATAGGGCAAGACCTCCATCGTAAAGGATACTATAGCAAGAAAACTAAATTGAATGAATGGATCCTTAATTGCGTAGAGCGACTGACTAATAACCAAATAGATGTAAAAGGCCAATAGAATCAGAGCATTGGTCACAAAATTGATCTGCAACAGACCAGCTGTGAAATGGGTTTCCAATTCCTTATCCTTTTTCTTATACCAGGAAACGAGTTTTTTCATAAGATCTCCTCAATCAATTTTTTACCATTCTATCAATCAGATCTTACCTTCAGCAAGGCAAAACTGTATTTTTCCATCAAAATCAGTCCCCAGATGTAGATTTTGTTTCCAATCTTCTATTTTTTAACTATTTGATCTAGCCTACTTCCTATTACCTACCTCAGCCTGTCTTATTCTCATACAGTCCTTGAAAGACCACATTTTACGGGAAAAACGCGCTTTTTTATGTTAAAATAAAAGCATGAGAATACAACAATTACAATACATTATCAAAATCGTCGAAACCGGCTCTATGAATGAGGCCGCAAAACAACTCTTCATCACTCAACCTAGCCTTTCCAATGCTGTCAAGGACTTGGAAAATGAGATGGGAATTGAAATCTTTATCCGAAATCCCAAAGGGATCACTTTGACCCGCGATGGGATGGAGTTCCTCTCTTATGCCCGCCAGGTGGTGGAGCAGATTGACCTCTTGTCCGAGCGCTATAAAAATCCTGTGGGCTCTCGTGAGCTTTTCAGCGTCTCTTCACAGCACTACGCCTTCGTGGTTGAGGCCTTCGTTTCACTATTGAAGAAAAGCGACATGGAAAAATACGAGCTCTTCCTACGGGAGACGCGGACTTGGGAGATCATCGATGACGTCAAGAACTTCCGCAGCGAGGTTGGCGTACTCTTTTTGAATAGCTACAACCGCGATGTCCTCTCTAAGATGCTGGATGATAATCACCTGATTGCCACCCACCTCTTTACAGCGCAACCTCATATCTTTGTCAGCAAGACCAATCCTCTTGCCAAGAAGGAGATCGTCCACTTGTCAGATCTGGAAGATTTCCCATACCTTAGCTATGACCAAGGAACCCACAACTCCTTCTACTTCTCAGAAGAGATTCTCTCTCAAGAGCATCATAAGAAATCCATCGTTGTCAGTGACCGGGCGACCCTCTTTAATCTCTTGATTGGTCTGGATGGCTACACCATTGCGACCGGGATCCTCAACAGCAATCTCAACGGAAATAACATCGTCTCCATTCCCCTTGATATCGAAGACACAATCGAGTTGGTCTACATCAAACATGAAAAAACAGCTCTCTCAAAAATGGGAGAAAAATTCATCGAGTACTTGCTTGAGGAAGTGAAGTTTGATAAATAAAAAATATCTGAGTGTCTCATGTTCACTCAGATATTTTTTATTGTCTTAATTGTGAAAATACTTGGCCAATTTTCCCTTCAATAACCAGGTCTGCTTGTTTGTCTTGAGGGATACTGGTTTTATTGATGACAACCAGCTTCTTCCCTTGAAAATACTGGATCAAGCTAGCCGCTGGGTAGACCACAAGGGAAGTTCCACCGATAATCAGGAGATCAGCCTCTTGGATTGCTTGGGCTGCTTGGCTAAAGACGTCCATATCGAGAGGTTCCTCGTAAAGAGTCACATCAGGCTTGACCACCTTGCCACAGTTCAGGCAATGTGGAACCGGGCCTTCTAAAGCTAGAAAGGCCTCCAAATCATAAAATCGCTGGCAACCCGTACAGTAATTGCGGTCGGCACTGCCATGGAGCTTCAAAACTTTTTTAGAACCAGCCATTTCATGGAGACTATCGATATTTTGTGTCACCACTGCCTTGAGCTTACCAGTCTCCTCAAGCCGAGCCAGATACTGATGGGCTGCATTGGGCTTGGCATCTGGGTAGAGCAAGTACTTCTTATAAAAGTCGAAAAAGTCCTCAGGATAGCGCTCAAACATGGTATGGGAGACCAATTGCTCGGCTGTCAAATGCCGCCCTACCTGAACACTATAGACCCCGTCTGAGCTTCGAAAATCTGGAATGTTTGACTCCGTGGAAACTCCTGCCCCTCCGAAAAACACGATCCGTTGACTCTGATCAATCATCTCCTGTAGTTGAGCAATTTTATCCATCTACTTCTCCTTTAGTAGCTCTTCCATGACAGCATTGGCCTGATCAAAATAAAAGTTAGCTTGATCATAATGGATGCCTGTGTAGCTTGCAAGGTCAATCAAATTCTTCATAAAATCCTGAGAAGAGAAACCCGTCGTCCGATGGAGCTCTTCTTCATCAAAGGGCTTGATCAAGTGGGCCAAGGGGTTGCGAACTGATTTTTCTAACTCCCGCAATTGTTGGGTCGCAACTTTGACGCTATCTGACAAATCCAACTGCACAATCAACTCCGTCAAACTGGAGGAATTGACCACACTTTCGCTGTGGAATTGCTGCAGGATAGGGTTATCAGACGCATGCAGGCTCTCAAACTTCCAACGGTCATAACTCGATTCTTTGGAATTATGGATATAGTTTGTAATATCAGGAATTTTCAACTGAATCAATCGCATAAAGATCCGATAGATGGCTGGGCTGACGGCACGAACAAAGTCAATGATCTGTTCATTTCGCAATTTCGCCTCTAAGTCATAAAGGTAGTTGGCCAACTGTTCATCTTCTGGATCCTCATGCCAAAAAAGCTGAAAACCAGTCGCCTCTAGCAACTCGGTTCTCAACTTTTGATTCATGACGGGTTGGATATTGAGCTCTCGACGTTCCGCCATTAACTGCAGTAAACTCACAAGCAAATCCGGTACTTCTTCCTGCTGCTTGATAGAGCGCAGAGCCCGGCTGTAGTGATAATTTTGGAGATCGTAGAGCCATTCATCATGAAAGAATTTTGCCATTAGTCTGCAATCAAGGTCTCAAGACCGACTTTCATCATGTCTGTGAAAGTAGTTTGACGTTCTTCAGCAGTTGTGTCCTCATCTGGATTGACCAAACTGTCTGAAATAGTCATGATAGCAAGCGCATCAACATGGTGTTGAGCAGCAAGATAGTAAAGAGCTGCTGCTTCCATTTCTACAGCTTTCACACCCCATTTACCAAGCTCGATATTCTTTTCACCATAGTTTGAATAGAAAACATCTGATGACAAAACATTACCGACGTGAGTCGTCATGCCAAGGTCTTTGGCAATATGGTAAGCCTTGTCTAAAAGATCAAAGCTAGCGATTTGTGGGAAATCGTATTGAGGCCAGTCGTTGCGGATGATGTTTGAGTTGGTTGCAGCAGCTTGTGCCAAGACCAATTCACGAACATGGACATCCTCATTCAAAGAACCAGCCGTTCCCACACGGATCAATTTCTTCACGCCGTAGTCGACAATCAACTCACGCGCATAAATAGAGATCGATGGCATCCCCATTCCAGTACCCATGACAGAAACACGATGACCTTTATAAGTACCTGTGTAACCAAACATGTTACGGACTTCGTTGAAGCAAACAGCGTCTTCAAGGAAGTTTTCAGCAATAAATTTCGCACGAAGAGGATCTCCAGGAAGAAGAATTTTATCAGCAATTTCACCCTGCTTAGCAGCAATATGGATAGACATAGTTTATGATACAAAGAGCGACCAGAAAGCGACTGAAAATTAGGAATCTGACGAGAAATCCTGATTTCTCAGTCAGATTATCTATTTTCCGAGCTTTCCGCTCGTGTTCAAATCAGAACACATGCTCTACCTTTCTTTTTTATTTTTTAGAATAGGCGTTAAAGAGGCAAAGTAAAAATAGGAAATCCGACAAAGATGCCTCGCATCTAGGAGGATTTATCTTTTTTACACAGTTCTCCGCCCGTATTCAGTTCAGCGAATACGGTAAACCCATCCTTTCTTTTTTATTGAGTAATTAGGAGAGCTTTCCGCTCGTGTTCAAATCAGAACACATGCTCTACCTTTCTTTTTTATTTATTTTGTTAATGAATCCAAAAACTCAAAAAGTTTGGCATTCATTTCTCGATAATCGTAAGCACGAATGGCTTCAGGTTTTTGAACAAAGGTCAATTTTTGACTTTGTTCTTCTATAACCTCTTCACCGTCCGCAGCAATCAAGAGATCAACTGCTTCTGGATCAAATTCCAAGTGGGCTTGGAAGGCATAATGTTTAGGACTGAAGCGAATCATCTGACGTGGACACCCTTGACTGGTCGCAAGAACAACAGCATCTTCTGTCAATCCTGGCATATCACCATGCCAGTGACCAGTTTCAAGAGTTTCTCCAAACTCACCGACATGCGGATCTGTGAGTCCTTCAGGCGTCAAGGTCACAGGATAAACCCCAATCTCACGTTCCGGACTGTGCTCATACTTCGCGCCATAAGCAACAGACAGGAGCTGGGCACCAAGACAGACCCCAACAATATAACGATCAGCCTTGATGGCTTTTTGAATCAGGTCGATCTCTGCCTGAGGATCGTAGTATGGAAAAGCTTCTCGATTTTCATCTGGCGATTGAGGTCCTCCCATTACGATCAAAAAATCAATCTCATCCACTGTATCAGGTAATGCTTCGTTCTCATAGACTTTGGTCGTGGTCACTTGATGACCACGCTCCTGTGCCCATTTTAGATAAGCGCCCGGCACTTCAAAAGTTTCATGCAGTACAAAATGTACCTTCATCATTTCTTCTCCCATCTCTTTCGAATCACATAAGACAGACCAGCCGCAAGTACAAGCGGGATTGTCAAACTCCAAGCTTGGCCTGTAAATCCAAGGCTAAGAGCAATGGCTGTCAAAGGAGCTTCTAGGGTCGTCCCTAAAAAGACGGTCGCTCCAAGTAACATCCCTATAGCTGGATCCAGATGAATCCCAAGGACTGTCAAAAGCAAGGTCACTAGATAGCCAGATCCAATCCCAAGGGCAAATGATGGTGTCAAAGTTCCTCCATAAGCACCATTGCGCAAGAGGAGGTAAACCAGAAGCCCCTTCACTGCAAGAGTCAGTGGAAGATAAGGAATCGACTGGCTAGACAAAAGGGCTTGCGCTAGTACCTGGCCATTTCCCATAAAGATAGGGAAAAAGGTTACTAGGCTCCCTAGCACTAGAAAGGCTAGAGGAAGAGCCCAAAGAATCGTCCCATCTTTCCGCCGTTTGTGACTAGCCCGCTTGGCGAGGAAAGCAAAGGCCAGAGCCAAGGGAGTGACCAAGAAAGCAATCAAAATAGCCTGTAAGAAACTGCTAGCCGACCATGAGCCTGCGGACAGGTGATAAATGGCCTCCTGACCAACGATGGGCTGGGCAACCCAGGTGGCCAGATAAGTACTGGTCAAAACCAGTAGAAGGTTCTGCAAACTGTAGGCAAGTCCTAAGGTCTCAAAGACAAACAAGCTACTGGCAAAGGGGACCTGATAGACCGCAGCCAAACCAGCTCCAGCCCCACAGGCGATCAAGACTTTTCGCTCTTTGAGAGCTAGTGAGAACCCCTTCGCCAAACGACCAGCTAGAAGAGCCCCGACCTCACGTGGGGCTCCTTCTTTTCCGACCGATGCTCCTGCTCCAACAATTGCCACCTGCATCCCTGCATGAAGGAGGTGGGCTAAGGGCGCTGGATCCCTGTCTCCAGCTAAGTCAATTTGCTGGCGAATAGACAGGATCTGATAACGCTTTTGCAGGACATACCAGAAGCCAGCTGCCAAGCACCCAGTCACACATAAGATCAAAAATCTACGGATACCTCCAGCTTCTTGAAATTGCTGGAGCAAATCGGAACTAGCTTGGTCAAAAGCCAGCTCTTGCACCCCTTCTAGTAGATAATGACAGGCAATTCCGACCAGGCCCGTCCCAATCCCTAATGATAAGGTGGCTAGAAGCAACCTCAGTCCGTAGGGCAGATTTTGAAGTCGTACTTTCATTGGATTAGAGTTCAGCAAGAATCGCTTTCAGCAATCCTTTGAAGTCGCCTTTGACGCGCTCTGTCACTTCCACTACTTCTTCGTGGTTGAGCTCTTCTTGGAAACCAGCCGCAAAGTTAGTAATACATGAAATACCAAGAACCTTCAAGCCAGAATGCGCTGCAATGATGACTTCCGGAACAGTTGACATTCCGACAGCATCTGCTCCAAGAGTCTTAAACGCACGGATTTCAGCTGGAGTTTCATAAGTAGGACCTGTCACACCGATATAAACCCCATCATCCAATTTGATACCCAATTTGTCTGCTACTTGATGAGCTGTCTCACGGTATTCAGGTGTGTAAGCTTTCGACATATCTGGGAAACGTGGACCAAAATCATCCAAGTTTTCACCGATCAATGGGTTTTGACCAGTCATGTTGATGTGGTCTGTGATAGCCATCAAAGTACCAGGACCAAAGCCGATACCACCGGCAGCGTTGGTAACAAGAACCCCTTCACAGCCCAAAACTTTCATGACACGAACTGGGAAAGTCACCACTTCTAGTGGGTTTCCTTCGTAGAAATGGAAACGTCCTTGAAGGGCCAAGACTTTACGTCCAGCGAGATCACCATAAACCAATTTACCAGCGTGTCCGACTACTGTTGAACGACCCCAGTTTGGAATTTCAGAGTAGTCTACTACGACTGGATTTTCGATTTCTTCAGCCAGTTCTCCAAGACCTGATCCAAGGATCAAGCCAAACTCAGGTGCTTCCATTCCTTTGCCTTTCAAAAAAGCAGCTGTTTCATTGATTTTTGCTAATAATGTCATTGCATATCTCCTTTATGATTTCCTTAAAAATTGGCCAATTTTGTCAAATGTATTGGCATTGCGAATGGTCAACAGACGGTAATCTGGCATCTTGAGGACTTGTCTGTGGTAAGTTGTCTTTGTATAGGTCTCTTCTGAGTATTTGCCCCAGTAGATCCCTAGATTCCCACGATGGATGATTTCATCACCGAGTGAAAAAGAGGAGACCAGCTCCCAGACAGCATCCTGATCAAGGCCTTCTGTGTAAAAAAGAACATCCTTGCGGGCCAGATCCTCCTGCCACCAGGCTGGTAGAGCAGCGAGATCTTGCGCATAGTCCTCAGCTGAAAAGAGAGAAAAAGACTGGATAAAGGGGTAGTGATCACGAAAGAAATGTCCCAGCAAATCTACCAATTCTGCTTTAGAAGCAGCAGATTCAAAGAAGATATTGCCACTATTGATGTAGGTCTCTACCCCATCCAGCCCGATCGTTTGAAGCTCCTTTCGAAGCTCTGCCATCACGACCTTGTTTTTCCCGCCAACATTGATCCCTCTTACGAGGAGAGCGAAGCGTGTCATCTTAGTTCAATTTATCTAAGAAGCTTTCACCGATCATGGCTTTTTCAACACCAAAGTTCTCTGCAATTGTCGCAGAGATATCAGAGAAATGTCCGACTGGAATCACACCATTGCCCTTGAAGGATGGGCTATAAGCCAAGAATGGGATGTATTCACGCGTATGGTCTGTACCAGCGTAAGTTGGGTCATTCCCGTGGTCTGCAGTGATCATCAAGAGGTCATCTTCACGCATGACTGCAATGATTTCTGGCAAGCGTTCGTCAAATTCATGCAAGCAATCGCGGTAGCCGTGAGCATTGCGACGGTGACCATAAAGAGCATCAAAGTCTACCAAGTTGGTAAATGAGAACCCTTCTTGGAATTCAGGAAGTCCCATGGTCTTAATCAAGGTATCCATACCGTGGCTATTTGATTTGTTGTGGCCCATATCGTGGTTAATGCCAGCTCCGTTAAAGATATCGTTGATCTTACCAACTGCATAAGTATCGATACCTGCTTCGTTCAACTTGTCCAAAACAGTTGGCGCAAATGGTGAAACAGCCAAGTCACGACGGTTGGCTGTCCGTGTGAAGTTGCCTGGTTCCCCAACATAAGGGCGGGCAATGATACGTCCTAGAAGAGCTGGACGTTCCAAAGTGATGGAACGAGCGTATTCACAAATACGGTAGAGTTCATCCAAAGGAATGACGTCTTCGTGAGCTGCGATTTGAAGGACAGGGTCTGCTGACGTATAGATGATCAACTCACCAGTTTCCATTTGACGTGGTCCAAAGTCATCGATCACCGCTGTACCAGAATAAGGCTTGTTAGCTTCACGGATGACCTTACGTCCTGAGAATTCTTCAATTTTAGTCAAAATTTCTTCAGGGAAACCATTCCAGAAAGTATCAAAAGGTTCTGTAATGTTGAGCCCCATGATTTCCCAGTGACCAGTCATGGTGTCTTTCCCAAGAGAGACTTCTTGCAATTTTGTCGCATACCCAGTTGGGTTGCTTTCAGCTGGCACCGTCTTCAATGGTACTTCACGAGGAATATTTCCAAGACCGATTTTGGCCATGTTTGGTACATTTAAGCCAACGGTTTTAGAGATGTGACCCAATGTATCAGATGCTCCATCTGGAACACCTGCATTGACAAAGTTATTGGCATCTGGTGCAGCACCGATTCCAACTGAATCCAGCACAACTAAGTGCATGCGTTTAAATTTTGACATATACTGCCTCTTTCCTTTATTAAACTAGCTATATTATACCATATCCCTATAAGAAGAGAGCCGTTGATAGATCCGGCCCCTCTTTAGAGAAACCTATTTTTCAATGATGACAGGGCCATCTGGTGTCCCTACAATCACTTTTGATATCATGTTCAAGAATAAACCGTGCTCTACAACCCCGACGGTATGATCCAATTCATTGGCTAGAGCTTCTGCATCCTCGATCACTTTGAGATCCAAGTCAATGATAAAGTTACCTTGGTCTGTTACAAAACGTTGATCATCCGCGAGACGGAAAGCAGGATGGTAACCCTTTTGCTCAAAGTGACGGAAAAGATTTTCAGCACCGTATTGCACTACTTCCACTGGAAGTTTGAAAGCCCCAAGAGTTGTGACTTGTTTGGATTCATCCACGATCCAAATGCAATCTTTTGAATTGGTTGCGACGATCTTTTCCATGAGGAGAGCACCACCGCCACCTTTGATCCCATTCAATTGAGGATCCACTTCATCTGCGCCATCCACTGTCACATCGACCACTTCAACATCGTCGATAGCCTTGAGCGGGATGCCTAAACTTTCAGCCTGATCATAGGTCACACTAGAAGTTGTGACAGCTGTGATCTGCAAGCCTTCTTCTTTGATGCGACGACCCAATTCAGCCACAAAATAATAAGCAGTTGACCCTGTACCGAGACCGACAATCATGCCGTCTTTGACAAACTCAGCCGCTTTAATTCCTACCTGTTCTTTTAGGTTTACCATCATAGACCTCCTTTTATATTCTATTACAGTATAGCATATTCTGTAAGAGATTTCACTAATTATTTGAAAACCTTTCCATCTTTTAGTTCTAAAAGCAAAACCTTGCCCGTCCGCTGACTTTACGATAGAATAGAGATGAATCTACAGGAAAAGAGAAATGACATGATTACTAAAGAATTTGATACCATCGCTGCCATCTCGACTCCTCTCGGTGAGGGGGCGATCGGAATCGTCCGCTTGAGCGGAACAGACAGCTTTGCCATTGCGCAAAAGATCTTCAAAGGTAAAGATTTGACCAGCGTGGCTAGCCACACCCTCAACTACGGTCATATCGTAGATCCAGATAAGGACGAGATTCTCGACGAGGTCATGGTTGGAGCTATGCGATCGCCGAAGACCTTCACCCGTGAAGACATTATCGAGATCAATACCCACGGCGGGATTGCTGTGACCAACGAAATCCTGCAATTAGTCATCCGTGAAGGAGCTCGTTTGGCTGAACCTGGTGAATTTACCAAGCGGGCCTTTCTGAATGGTCGGGTCGATTTGACACAAGCCGAAGCCGTCATGGACATTATTCGCGCCAAGACCGATAAGGCTATGAACATCGCCGTGAAACAACTCGATGGTTCCCTGTCTGACCTCATCAACAACACACGCCAAGAGATCCTCAATACTCTAGCCCAGGTTGAAGTCAATATCGACTATCCTGAGTACGATGATGTCGAAGAAGCAACCACTGAGATCATCCGCGAAAAGACCAGTGAATTTGAAGCCCTCTTGACCAACCTTCTCAAGACTGCCCGTCGCGGTAAGATCTTGCGTGAAGGGATCTCTACTGCTATCATCGGTCGTCCAAATGTCGGCAAGTCCAGCCTCCTCAATAATCTTCTTCGCGAGGAAAAAGCCATCGTAACTGATATCGAAGGAACCACCCGTGACGTTATCGAAGAATACGTCAACATCAACGGCGTTCCCCTCAAACTAGTCGATACGGCCGGAATCCGGGAAACCGAAGACATCGTTGAGCAAATCGGTGTCGAACGGTCGAAAAAAGCCCTCAAGGAAGCTGATTTGGTTCTTCTGGTCCTCAATGCTAGCGAGCCCTTGACCGACCAAGATCGCCAACTCCTTGAAATCTCTCAAGACAGCAACCGCATCATTCTCCTCAATAAGGTCGATCTCCCAGAGAAGATCGAAATCGACCAACTGCCGGAAGATTACATCAAGATTTCCGTTCTGAAAAACCAAAACATCGATCAAATTGAAGACCGGATCAATGCTCTCTTCTTCGAAAATGCTGGGCTGGTTGAGCAAGATGCGACGTATCTTTCTAATGCTCGTCACATCTCACTTATCGAGAAAGCTGTTGAAAGCCTGCAAGCGGTCAACGAAGGCTTGGCCCTCGGTATGCCGGTAGACCTGCTTCAAGTCGATCTCACCCGCACCTGGGAAATCCTCGGAGAAATCACAGGGGATGCTGCTCCAGATGAGCTCATTACCCAACTCTTCAGCCAGTTCTGTCTTGGTAAATAACAAAAATGCGTATGTTTCCACACATACGCATTTTTTGTTCTTATTTTGCTTGTTCTAATCGCTCGACGGTCTGATACGCTTGGTAGATTAGGAAGAGCCCTGTAGCATTCAAGATTGGAATCGCAATCGGCAACTCGGTCACGATTTGTGAGAAAGGTGAATTGCCAACAAAATGGAGTCCAAACCCTGCTACTAAATATCCCCAACCTGCTAGACCTAGATCCTTGCGTCCTCTGCTTGCTTGGACAATTAGGAAGAGCCCCAGCATGACAAGACCTGTGTAGACCCAGTGAGACATGGGCGCATTGGCCACACGACCAAGAATCCCTGACACCGTGTAAGAGAAACCTTCCGGCAGATCCTGACGGATATAGGCAAAGTCCTCGACGATCTGGAAACCAAGACCAGAGGCAATCGCTAAGAGGAAAATCGACTTGATGCGACGGACGCTGAACAAATAGAGGACAAAGAAGATTGGAATCAACTTAAAGGGTTCCTCAAAGAGTGGCGCAGCGATGGCACTCTCGTACTGGTTCCAAAAGTCGCTATTTGGAGCGATCGCTTGAATCATATCATGGAAATAAGTATTGGCAAAGCTAGACAACCAACCGGCAACAAAGCCCCCACCTAATAGAGAAAAGAGAACCGGTACCCAAGACAACTTCCACTTCTTAGCAAAGTGAAAAAGAGCCCAGACAGCAGGAAGTGCATAGACCAAGAGGATCAAGGTTGAAAGTCCCACAATCCCGTACTGACTACCAGACATCCAACCTTCCGTCAGTGACTGGGTCTCATAGGCTAGGCCGATCGCTAGCAAGAGTAAATAGAGAAACAAAATCGATTTGCGTTTCATAAAAGACCTTTCTAAAGTGAAATGAAAAAGGCTGGAAGCCCAGTCTTTTCCGAGTACTATCATTGTAACAGGATCAGCTTAAAAAAACAATAAATGTGGATTCGTGAGAAAAATGTAAAACGTAGATGGCGACAAATGGTTGACTAAATTTAGTTACTTAATCACCAACGCTCCATTTTCCTCCGTTGCCAAGAGCTTCTCGTCTTTATCATATATTTTAAGTTTTATACTGCTTGGTGTGTTTTGAGTTGCATTGTATTGCTTTACTATCTCTTCTTTTAGATCAAAAAGCGTCTTACAATAATCTTTTGGATTTATATTTGCTAAAGATAGCATATTTTCTGATACAGAGAAGACAAGGATCAGATACTCTTCATTATAATACACTTTCGCCATCTCAATTTCGCCATTGATTTGATTTTGAAGCATATAAGCAAATACTACATTAGGTTTTTCATTTCCAACCAATGAGGTAGGGGCTTGATTCATCCCTTTGACCACTGATTCTTTACTTTCCTTTGTAGAATCTTTTACATTCTGTTCAGTAGACTGCTCTTTTTTGTCTTCATTCTTCACTTCTTTTTGCGCGCACGATGACAGAAATAGCGAGAGAATGGTCATTGTTGCAAACATAGTTTTTTTCATAGATTTTCTCCTTTTATTTTTACAAGTAGAAAACGACCTGTAATTGACCAAAATTGCATAAGCTTCCTGTAAAAGATGTTCCAAATCTTTAATTTCATAACCTTATAACTAATTAGATCTTTAATAGTTTAAAAAATTATTATCTAATATTATTCTACCATAATCTCTCTTACTTCAGTACTGCAAGAATCTGACGAATCATGTCTGGATCCCCGTCTGGCAATGTCACCGTTTCAGCATGGTCCAAGATCCCTTGGGTAAATTGCGTCATAAACTCTTCACTATTGAGTTCATCTGCAGACTGTTGCCAATGGCTCGGTACAGGATAGATCGTCACCGTCCCATCACCGTTGGATGCATAAGTCACATGGCCTTCTGCAGAAATAGGAGTAAACAACTGACGAACGTCTTTGGGATAATCAACTCCTAGCCCACCATAGTAAATTTTCGTACCAGCACTCTTCTCATTAATACTCAATTCTGTCGGTACAGACTTGATCACATAAGCCCAGACACGCGCAGCTTCGACCTGAGCAGCGGTGTAGCCTAGATAATCATTCTGATCCGCCTTCTTCGAAGACTTGACCTCGCTATCCGATCGAGTATTCCACTTTTTGGCCTTACTCGTTTTAGACGTACTACTGCTATCATCTGTATCAGCTTGCTCCCGATCTTTCGGTTGCTCTTTCTTGCGATAGTAGAAATTGTCATCATCGCCATAAGCCGGTGACTGACCAGCCCAGATCCGATCCTTGGACTTATCCGAAGCATCGTCTTTGCCCGCTTTCTGACCCTTTGGAAGGAGCAAAAGACCGTAGCCTCCAACACCCGACTTGGCACTAACCGTCATCTCAGCGATCTGGTCCTTCTGCTTAAAACTCGATGCATCAAGCTCGACATCCTCGCTGACCAAGCCCTTATCATCAAAGACCAGCTCATTACCACGACCATCGATCCAAGTCCCCTTGATACTCGAGTAGTCCTTAGCCTTGATGGCTTTCAAATCCATACCAGACTGTTTCTTTTCCGAAGTGCTGGACTGCTGGGTATCCGAACTCTTAGGCGACACCGTCTTCTGAGGACGACCACACGAAGCCAAGACCAAAACAGAAAGCAAAATTACCAAACCTTTTTTCATATTAATCTCCCTTCACATACCTACTATTTTAGAAAAATAAGAAAGGAGAGTCAAAGAAAAAGTGGAGGGCGAGAATAAATTAATGACCTAAAACTCTGTAAAATTATGATTTGAATGTCTCAAAAAAAAGAAGCTCAATGTAACGAGCTTCTATACCATCATCTTTTATTTTTCTTGTTTTGGGACCGTTCGAAACAACACAGCTCTAAAACGTCAACACTCTGTCATAAGTGAACTACTCCCCAAAAGTTAGACAGAAAAAATCTAACTTTTGGGATGCAGTTCAACTGCCAGTGTTTTCTTTTCTATCTCTGTCCCCTGCCGAAATATAAAATAGGCTTTTAGAAAATTTTGGTCTACTTTTGGTCTACTTTTGGTCTACTTTTTAGCCATCTTATTTTTTGACTGACCTTCGCTTTAATATTATTTATCCCTCATAAATTGATTAATTTTATTCTTCTTAGTTGTTCTTTACTCCGGTAATTCTACCTTCAAGCTCATATCTGTCGGTTGCAATACTTTCTGAACAGCGGTGAGAAAGGATAGTCCATTATCCGATGGAGAACATTGGAAGGTGATATGAATGACTTTTTTATCAAAGCTATCGCCATATCTATCCACATATTGCTTGCTTTCGAGGAAGTAGATATAGTTATTGAGTTTTTCTTGCAGAATTTCCAGATGGACTGCTTCTATCTCTTCCTGCCAGCCGACTGAATCCACCAGAAGAAGCTCTAAATGATTATCAACTATACCAATAGCGTCAAGTTCGCTAGGTTCTAGTTCTGAAACAATAGTTTTTTTTACAAGAGCTTTAAACTCTTCAACATCAAACAACTCACGTTGATCTTCTATATTTGGTAGCATAGTTTCAGGATGATTACGTATATAGTTTCTATCAATATCATCTTGCTTACTTAAGGGCCAGTGCCCTGTTTCGGCATAAATCATCACCTCATATGCTTCCCTAGAAGATTGAAATGCTTTATCCATTAGTTCCTTAGTAATGGGATAGCATACTTCTGGGCCCATAGCTCCTCCAACTTCTTTAAAGAAGCTAATTTCGTAATAACCATCTGTTTCATATACAACAAATCCATCGCCTCTATGTACAATCGTATTGGAATGATTATAATCATCTAACTCATCTGCCTTTGGCCAACGATGATGTTCACAATAAAACATTACTTCTAAAGCATCTTTTTCTGATTTTGAAACACGTTCTGCTAATTTTTGGCTAATGGGAAAGTTAAGCACTTCTTTCCCTCTACTCCACAGGATCTGATAATCATTCTTGTTTTTTAATATCGTACAATTTTTGTATTGTTGAATTTCTGTTGTCATACTATTTCTTTTTGTCTATTTCAATGGTGATACATAATCATCTGGAAGTTTACCCATTGATTCTATCCATTGTTGTTCCGCTTTGGGAATAAGTATTTCAAGTTCTTTGTTACTAAAAAGCAACTGATTTTTACGGTTAGAAATCAGCACAATTGGCTTTTTTCTAGCTCTATCTTTTCTAATTTCGTTCTTTTCTTCTTCTGACGGTGGCCAAGAATCGTGTTTAATCTTCCAAGATACTTCGCTTAGCGTTCTTTCCCCACTATCTAATAAGGCAAACAGCTCATTTGGTAATTCATAGACAACTAACCAAGAAACTACGGTTCCTTCTTCTAAAACCAAATAATACTTGTCCTCATCTCTCCATATATGCTGACCGTATCCTTTTACCTCTTCAAACTTGGTAACATCTTCCCATTCTAGTTTTGTTGGTTTCATTTGTATTCTCCTAGTGCAAGTTATTTTCTCAACCAGAATATCATAAAATCAGGCTTCTTTTTCTCTTCCTCAATAGGCGATGCCATCTTTTACCCATTTTCTAGTTTCTAACTCCAAATTAAAATAGAAATCTCTTCGACCAGATTTATCAAAACAATCCTCTTTAAGAGCCTCGCATACAATTCCCAGTTTCTTCTTACTTATCTCAGAAATATATAGCATAGTAAATCCTGCAGGAGATTCAATTTGGTCGATTTTCTCACCTTCTAAATTATAAACCTCTAGTTCTGATGGAACGTCAAAATCGCTGGATGAGCGAAATATACTGAAGATTCGCTGATATTTAGGGCTAAAGCGAAGATAATGTAAATGATGAAAACTAATCTGATGCTTCCCATTATGATTCCAATCTAGGGTTCCTTCTAGTATATTTTGTTGCCCTAACAATTTTCCTTCTAAACTAAAGTAGAAAATGATTTTGCTTACAAAGTTTTCTCCACTATAGACGATAACAATGTTCTCATCTTTATTATATTCCGCATGAATGATATCTGGTTGTTCTATCTTTATTACACAACCATCCCACTCCCATATGACCATCCGTTCACCGTAATCGATTTTCATCATCCTTCTCCTACTCTAACTCAGATAAATTCGAGATGCATTGTTTGCTCAGTCATCATGGACTGCACTTCCTCGACAAGTTTATCAATCTCGTTCTGTGTGATACGAATGTGGTTGAATGATGCCTCACAATTCTGTATACTTGACCTATATACAGTAAAACTTCCATCAATCAACAATTCTCCCTTTTGCTTTTAAAACATTACCATTTTCATAATCAAAAGTGATGATAGACCTTGGACTAGAAATTTTCATTTTCCTTCCTTTTCTTATATCCCTTTTAGACTAAACTTGCAGAGCACTCATAATCTTCTTAATTTGGTATTCCAACATGATAGAATTACCTTAAAAGACAATGTTACGTTTTCCACTATTATACCATACAAGAACTTTCCCCAAGAACCATCCTTGCATAAACCAACAAAAAAACACTGAAGATTCAGTGTTCTTTTCTATTTATGTCCCCTGCCGGAATCGAACCAGCAACTACTCCTTAGGAGGGAGTTGTTATATCCATTGAACTAAGGGGACCGATAAAAAAAGAAGCGAGATCACTCCCGCCTCCTTGTTCGTCTTAACGACGGATTTCTTTAATACGAGCTGCTTTACCTTGCAATGCACGAAGGTAGTACAATTTCGCACGACGTACTTTACCGTAACGTACAACTTCAATCTTTTCTACACGTGGAGTGTGTACTGGGAATGTACGTTCAACACCGACACCGTTAGAGATTTTACGAACAGTGTACATTTCAGTGTGTCCTTGACCTTTACGAGCGATAACAACGCCTTCAAAGATCTGGATACGTTCACGAGATCCTTCGACAACTTTCGCGTGTACACGAACAGTGTCACCAGGACGGAATGCAGGGATATCAGTACGAAGTTGACCTTCAGTCAAGCTTTGGATTAATGGATTCATTTTATTCTCCTATCTTCGTCAATCTTGAGGGACCTCCCTCAGCGGATAAACTGTATTTTTGTGCTTCCATTACGCACAGAAACTATCATATCAGATAATTTCAGGTTTGTAAAGCTCTTTTCTCTACTTTTTCGCAACTTTTTGTCCGGAATAAATGCTCCACTCTTTTGGTAGGCAATAGGCGATGGCGCAAGCAATGACAAAGAATGGCAGGTTGGCATAGCCAAAGACTTCTCCTCCGATCAAGATCGGTGCGAGCAAGGTCGTCGTCGCACTGCCAAAGACACTGGCATATCCGATAGCAGCCACGACTAAGACTGGAAGACCTAGCATAGGAGCAAGGAAGACTCCAAGCGTAGCTCCGATCGCAAAGAGCGGGGTCACTTCTCCCCCTTGGTATCCAGCAGAGATGGTCACTACGGTAAAGAGGAGCTTCAAGATCCAGTCATAACTCTGCGCACTGCCCTGATGAAAAGCCATATCAATCAGATTGGTTCCAAGACCACTGTATGTTCCGACCTTGGTCAGCTGGAGGGTTAAGAGGACCAAACTAAGTCCAGCCCCTATAAGCGCAATCCGGATATAAGGATTAGGTAAGACTTGAGCGACTGTTTTCTTCAACCATGAAAGGCTAACAGCAAAGAGTTTCCCAGCGAGACCAAAAGCTAGGCCAAGAAGGGCAACTTTGATCAAGGTCTCTGGTGTCCAGCTCAGCGTTTCTTTTAGTGGCACAGCAAATTTCTCCAAGCCAAGGGCATGAGAGGTGAAGCTAGCCACGATTGAGGCAATGAGCGCTGGATAGAGAGCCATCAACTGCAACTCCCCAACTGTCAAGACTTCAAGAGCAAAGAAGGTTGCTGCCAGTGGCGTCTGAAAGAGACCCGCAAAACCGGCTGCCATCCCGGTCATGAGAAAGATACGCGAAGCATCTGGAATCTTGATATGACGCGCAAAACGATGCGAAAGGGTCGCTCCGATCTGGACCGCTACGCCTTCCCGACCGACCGAACCACCAAAGAGGTGGCTCATCCAGGTCGTCAGCATGATCAAAGGCACCAAGACCAAGGGGATTTTCTCCTCACGCGCGTGTCCGACATCAAAGATGAGGCCCATCCCTTTTGAAGCCTTGCCACCAAAACGTTTATAAAGATAAACAATGACAAGCCCCGCTAAGGCCAGAAAAAGAATCAAAGGCCAATGCTGGCTTCGGACATCTCCAATCAGGAGCAATCCTTGACCAAAAATCATGTCAATGGCACCAACCAAGAGACCAATGAAAAGCGCCATCCCTGTTAGGACCACATACTGTTGTACTTTTTGCTTGATAGATAGACTAGTCACGCGTCCTCACCTCCTCTTGGAAGTCTCTCGAGCGCTTCATCATATCTTGAAACTGAGCTTGAATAGTCGCCCGATACTGCTCCTCCGTCACGAGAGAGCCGACTTTCTCAAGTACTTCTCTCTCCCTTCTCTGATCGAGCACAGGTAAACTCTGTTGCTCCTTATATTCTACAATTTGACCGACACAGACCATCCGTCTTTCCAGTAAGGCTACTAGCTCTTGATCGATCTGGTCAATGTCCTTACGAATCTGATCTAAATCCATGTGTCTCCTCTTTATTTTGGATATAAATCGAGTCTGTAATCCATCGATCCAGCCTCATTGTCATTAATTTGCTTTTGCTACAAGTTCTTCTGCAAAGGCTTCTAATTTTTCAATGTCTTCGTCTTCTGCAGACAAATCAACTTTGACACACTCAGAACCTTTTTCAGCACCAGTCGCAGCGAAGCAACGGTCGAAATCATCAACTGCTTTACAGAATTCATCGTAGAAGGTATCACCTGATCCTACCACACCGTAAAGTTTGCCTTTGAGATCAAGGCCAGCCAAATCTTCGTAGAAATCTTGGATCTCATCTGGAAGCTCTCCATCACCGTATGTATAAGTCGCTACCACTGCGATATCTGCTTCAAGGAAGTCCTCCGCATCCACAGTTGTACACTCATCCACATCTACTTCGACACCAAGATCACGGAATTTGTCCGCTACGATATCAGCAATTTCTTCAGTATTTCCAGTCATACTAGCAAAAACAATCTTCGCTACAGTCATAATTTCCTCCCAAAAGCTATTTCCCGTATTATACCACTTTTTCAAGCATTTTGCACGAAACCTTTCCCGATAAGCTGAAAGAAGGGACACGTTTCAAGAATTTGGACCGATTCAACCTAATCACCCTCATTTTCTTCTTGAATTGCTTTAATAGTTCAATTATTATCTGTTTTCCTTCTCCAACTCGTACTCCTCTTTAATATCTTTAATACGCTGGATTTCTTCATCTAGTTTTTTATTAAATTCAGATTCAGTCTTATATGGATATGAAAAACGGCTCCAGGTATACCACTTCAACCCATCTTTACCTTTAAAATACCATTCAAGTTTGATCGGTAAATAATCTTGATTATAGGTGATCCGAACTTTGGAAAATTGATTCTTTTCATTTAAAACTTTGGCTTCAAAATCAGGTGTCTTCCCTTCCTTCACTAGAGATTTAGTAATCAACGATTTCGGATCTCGCTCAATAACAAAGTTTGATTTTTCGATCTCTTCTCTCGAAACTTTTAAGTTCAAAATTGCGGAAGTAATATTTCGGTATAAGTCTCTATGATACCTATCGGATGGTTTTTCGTCCGAATAACTGCCATATTTTTTCCCATATTTTACTACTACTTGAGTTTTACTATAAGAATTATTGCTCCTCAAGTCATAGCCATTCTCAAAATAAGATCGATATAAATTTTCATCGCCCGAATCATCCACAACAATAAACCGCTGTTGTTCTAATATCGATTTTGAATTTTCTTGAATCTTGCCTCTGCGGAATGCAATGAAAACACCAGCAACAACTACTAGAGACAAAGCAACTAGAAAGACTTTCGAACTGAATCCTCTCTGTTTAATTTCTTTCATCATATCCATCACATTCTAGCAAAATATACATCCAAAGTGAAGTGTTAAACTATTCAAAAAGCTGAGACATATGTAAGCTCAGCTTTATCTCAAAACTAGGTTAATCTCCCTCATTTTCCTCTTGAATTTCTTTAATATTTTCAATTTCTTCATCCAGCTTTTTATCAAAATCAGACTTATTTTTGAAGGGATACGAATAGGTGCGCCAAGTGTACCATTTTAGTCCTTCTTCACCCTTATAGTACCACTCAATTTTTGTTGGTAGAAATTCTTTGTTGTAGGTGATACGGACTTTGGAAAACTGACTATCCTTGATAGAATATCTACCTTCAAATTCAGGCGGATGTTTTTCTTCTAATAATTTTTTATTGATGAATGAATCAGTTGAACGAGTGATTTGATAGTTGGAATCTTTTATATCTTTAATATTAATTTGGTGATTTAAAAGTGCTGAAGTGAGCTCAATATCTAAAGCTCTTTTATAATACTCCGCAGCACTATATTCCTGACTACCACCATACAATTTATTATTTTTTATTGCAGCTCCATGGTAATAAAAAAAATCTTTTTCTTTTAAATCAAAACCTGCACTGATTGATAATTTTTTATCATTATCTGAAATACTTTGAGTCTCAATATAACGTTTATTTATTAATATTGAATGAGTATCACTTATGCTCTTTGATGTACTCAGGGCTACGAGTATACTTATTATACCCGCGATCGCTAGGCTTAATGCCACTAGCATAACTTTTATATTTATTATACTCTTCCATTTTTTCTTTTTCTGACATTCCTTTTGTATTACGTTGCCATGCTTCATAGTCTTCATGTCCTCCTCCTTTTACAATATCCGCAAATTGACCTACATGAGCAGTTTTTTCATCTGTTTTACCCAAATCATTTTCATAGCGAAATAACTCTTTAGCTCTAACTCGAGTAGCTGGTTCAAGAGTGCCATCTACATCAAGCATTCCATGTTTACCTTCGTAAAACTTAGTAACATCTGAATTTTGACCTGTTGAAGGCCCATAGTTAAAGGATTCCGTGTTAGCAATCTCCCTTAATTCTTCTTTAGAAAATTTGCCTGGATCTGAATCATAGCGACCATTTGCTAGTTTATGATTGTCATAGGCATCCCATTGACTGTCAAACTCGCCAGTGTCTATATTCACAATAAACTCCACCATCCGTGCGTTGTTCAAATCTTTTCCTTTAGCTGAATTGCCCTGAGGGACTTGAACCTTCATATTATAGGGGCGTTTGAATCCATCTGATTTCTCAAAGCGGTTATGGTAGTTAGCACCAGTCGTGTAATCAAATTCAATATTATTTTCTTTACCATATGCTAATAGTTTTTCATAATCATTTGCGCCTTCGTAATGACTGCGAATATAGTAAATTGCTTGACGATCCAGATAATAGCGGAAGAAAAACATGTTCTATTGGTTTCATTCTAACAAAATATCTATCCAATGTAAAACCGCTTCCATAGCTCCTAATTAGTGATAAATGCTTGCTGGATGGGCCTTTCTTATGTTAAAATTGACAGAGAAAATGAGGTAATGTATGAACGTAATGAATGAAATTCTTGAAAAGATTCAAGCTTATGACACGATTATTATCCACCGTCATCAGAATCCGGATCCGGATGCGATTGGTAGCCAGGTGGGCTTGCGGGATCTCCTGCGTGCGCACTTCCCTCAAAAGCGGGTCTTGGCAACTGGCTATGATGAACCGACCTTGACTTGGCTTGCTGAAATGGATGAGGTTAAGGACGAGGATTTTGAGGGAGCTTTGGTGATTGTCTGTGATACGGCTAATACTCCTCGCATCGATGACAAGCGCTATACGAATGGTGATTTCCTGATCAAGATCGACCACCACCCAAATGACGATGCTTATGGCGATCTGCTCTGGGTCGATACTGAGTCTAGCTCTACCAGTGAGTTAATCGCACTTTTTGCTAAGGAATTGGAGCTCGAACTTCCTGTGAGTGCTGCTCGTCTCCTGTATGCTGGGATTGTCGGAGATACAGGTCGCTTCCTTTATCCTGCTACTTCAACTCGGACCTTTGAGATCGCTGCCTATCTTCGAAGCATTCCTTTTGATTTTACTGCCCTTGCTCGTCAAATGGATACGATCAATCTCAAGACGGCTAAGCTTCAAGGCTATGTCTACGACCATCTCGAGATCGATGAACATGGCGCTGCGCGTGTGACCTTGACACAAGAGCTCTTGAAGAAATTTGATCTACGTGATTCTGAGACTGCTGCGATTGTTGGAGCTCCTGGACGCATCGATACCGTGTCTGTTTGGGCTATCTTTGTTGAACAGACTGACGGTCACTTCCGTGTCCGGATGCGTAGCAAACGAAAAGTGATTAATGAGATTGCCAAACGTCATAATGGTGGTGGCCATCCACTAGCTAGTGGAGCTAACTCCTACTCCCTCGAAGAAAACGACCAAATCTACAAAGAGCTACAAGAAGTGGCACGCACAAACGAAGGCTGAGAACGGTTTCTCAGCCTTTTTATCTTGGTCATGGGGTTTTCATTTGATCTTTCTTATGGTAAAATAAAGCTAATAAAATTTTTAAGGAGACTTATTATGGAAAAAAATCGTTTGTTTATCATTATCTCTGCTGCGGTAGCGATTCTTAGCTCTTTCTTGCCATGGGCAAGCCTGAATGCTGGTGCCTTTGGTTCATACAGCTGGAATGGCCTTCGCGGAGATGGATGGTTCGTTATTATCTTCGCAGTCGTTGCGATTGTCCTTGCTTGCTTGAACGATGTGAAATCTTCACTACCAAAAGGTTTTGCAATTGGTGTTATCGTATCAGGGGCTCTCTCAACTATCGTAACATTGATCGATCTATTTGGTGTAAACAAATATGCTGTTGACTTCAATGGTTATGGCGTTTCAATTGGCTTTGGTTTGATCCTTGCTTTGATCGCATCAATCGCTATTGTTGTAACTGGTCTCTTGGCGATGTCAGGTGGTAAAATCACTAAAGGAACATTCGAAGAACTTGCTGAATCTGGTAAAGGATTTGCACAAACAGTTGGACGGGTGACAACTACTACAGTTAAAACTGCAGTAGATGAAATCAAAAAAGAATCACACGAACACACTGAAGGAAAAGCTGATCAACCAGTTGAAGCACCAAAAGATCCAAATCAATCTGAACAATAATAAGATTATCATCACCTTAGCATAGCTAGGGTGATTTTTTTGATCATTAATTTAAATAAAATTAGTGAAAATACTTGTCAAGATCCTGGAAATTTGGTAAACTAGCTTAGTAACAATCTATGGCTCGGAAAGAGACCATGGCAGAAAGGAAATATTGCAAAATGAAAAAAGATATCCATCCAGAATATCGCCCTGTTGTCTTCATGGACACTACTACTGGTTACAAGTTCGTCAGCGGTTCAACTAAGTACTCTAGCGAAACAGTTGAATTCGAAGGTGAAACTTACCCATTGATCCGTGTTGAAATTTCATCAGACTCACACCCATTCTACACTGGACGTCAAAAGTTCACTCAAGCAGATGGACGTGTGGATCGTTTCAACAAAAAATACGGTCTCAAATAAGAACCAACACAGAACCACTTCCCTTTCGGGAGTGGTTTTTTTGATCTAAAAAGATGAACATATAAAGAATTCTTTCTCCCTTTTCTGAAAAATCATTTTCATTGTCTTCTCCTCTATCCTCTGCTATATTTGGATTATCAAAGAAAGGAGACAAGCCGATGACATTGTCCAAAAAACTCACACTTTCTCTTGCCTCACTGGCAGTTCTTGGTCTTTTAGTAGCCTGCTCGAACCAGACAGCTCAAACACCTGCAAACTCTGCTAGTTCACAACAGGTTTCTTCGAGCACTTCAAGCTCTAAAGGTTCACAAACAGCTAGCCAAGCTGAAAATCTAGACGGTACATACAAAGGGACTGATGAAAATGATCAGATCACTCTGACCCTCTCTGGTAAGATGGGCACATGGGAAGAGGTTGAAAGGGATGGCGAGAAAGAAAGCAAGCCTGTAACCGTTCACTCCGACAATCATACTCTCACTGTGGGAGATGATCTCAAATATTACAAACTAGAAGGTAACCAACTCACTATTGAAGATGACGATCGCGATCCTTCTGATACCATTGTATTAACGAAATAGCATAAAAAATAAGAGGTTAGGATGTTGATCCCAACCTCTATTTATTATCTTAATGGAACTGCATCCCACCATCTACGATAATGGTTTGTCCTGTGATGTAGTTTGAATCAGGTCCAGCAAGGAAGCTGACCGCTGCTGCTACATCTTCAGGTTCTGAAAGACGTTTGAGAGTAATATCTTTAGCGAATGTTTGCATACCCCATTCGTCATCTTTACCTGCGTTCTTACCAACTTCATGAGCAATGTCAAACATCATTGGAGTCTTCACGATACCTGGTGCATAAGCATTGACAGTGATTCCTGAATCCGCTAAGTCACGCGCCAAAGTCTGTGTGATACCACGAACTGCAAATTTAGTACCACCATAAACAGTCAAGTTAGGGTTACCTACAACCCCTGCTTGTGAAGTTGCATTGATGATTTTTCCGCCATGGCCAAGCGCTTTGAATTGAGCTTGTGCAGCTTGAGCACCCCAAATCACGCCACCAACGTTAATAGCAAATGTACGCGTAAATTGTTCTTCTGTAATTGTATCAAGTGGTGTAGTTGGCGCAACACCTGCATTGTTCACGACAACATTCAAATCTCCAAAATGGTCAACAACTTTTTGGAAAGCTGCAGCTACTTCTGCTTGTTTGGATACATCAGCAACGACCGCAAAAGCATTTTCTGCGGACAACTCAGCAACTGCTTTTTCAGCTGTTTCAGCATTGTAGTCCAATACTCCGACCTTGAAGCCATCTTGCACCAAACGTTTTGCGATTGCAAAACCGATTCCTTGACCAGCACCTGTGACAATAGCTACTTTAGACATATGATTCCTCCTTGGTATCAACGATACCAGCAAACGTTCCTATCAGAACAGCAAGGGTTGACAACTAGTTTTGATGGGATCTATTATAAATATCCGACAAAACTATGCTAACAGTATACTCCTTTGTGAAAAAAGTGTCAAACTCTGGCCTGTTATTTTTTAAAAAAAGTTCATTTATATGATATTTTTATTTAGTGATAAGTGAAATAGAATATGGCTTTTAACCAAAACAGATAACTGTTCTATTCTGTAAAAACTACATGAGGCTGGGACAAAAGTCCTAGCCTCTCAATTATTTTTGGATTGTCAAGCAAGACGCAGTGGTTGAGTGGGCTCTACTACGCTGATTTCATCAGCTTTTACAGCCCTACTCAACTGTGTGGAGGTGGGACGACGAAATCGAATTCTAACGAATGACCGATTTCTGTCCCACTCTCTCTCATAAACTATTCATTTGATTGATCCCTTTAGTCATCAGACTCCGCAAATACTTGAGTAGCTTTGACTGCTTTCTTCCACCCCTTGTACAGCTCTTCCTTACGAGATTCATCCATCTTGGGTTCAAAGATTTGAGCTGCTCCATGAAGAGATTTTAATTCTTCCAAGTCTTTCCAATAGCCTACAGTCAGACCTGCTAGGAAGGCCGCTCCTAAAGCAGTTGTTTCCAAGTTTTTCGCGCGGGCAATTGCAATTCCAAGAATATCTGCCTGAAACTGCATTAAGTAATCATTTTTCGCTGCTCCTCCGTCTACTTTTAGGAGAGGGATAGGAGTCTTGGCATCCACCTGCATGGTGTCAATAATATCACGTACTTGATAGGCAATGGATTGAAGGGTTGCTTTGATAAAGTCTTCCTTGGTTGTTCCCCGGGTAAGTCCAAAGACAGAACCACGCGCCTCTTGATTCCAGTATGGTGCTCCAAGACCCGTAAAGGCAGGAACCACATAGATTTCATCCTGGTTCTGAGACTTCAGAGCATAGGCCTCGGATTCAGGTGAACTGTCGATCATACGCAAGCCATCGCGGAGCCATTGAATGGCACTTCCAGCGATAAAGATCGATCCTTCAAGGGCGTAGTAGACCTTGCCATTGATCCCATAACCAATCGTCGTCAGCAAGTTATTTTCTGATAACTGCATCTCCTCACCCGTATTCATAATGATGAAGGATCCAGTTCCATAAGTGTTTTTGACCATCCCAGGTTCAAAAGCCAATTGACCAAAGAGGGCCGCTTGCTGGTCTCCCGCCATCCCTGCAATCGGCACTTGTCCACCGTAGAAATGGAAAGGCGCTGTCTTGCCATAGATTTCAGAGTTTGAACGCACTTCAGGAAGCATGGCTTTAGGAATGTTGAGAATGTCTAAGATTTCATCGTCCCATTTCAGTTCCTTGATATTGTAGAGCATGGTACGGGCTGCATTGGAATAGTCTGTCACGTGGGCAGCTCCATCTGTCAGCTTCCAGACCAACCAAGTATCAATGGTCCCAAAGAGCAATTCACCTTTCTCCGCACACTCTTGTGCTCCTTCTACGTGGTCCAAAATCCAACGAACTTTAGTCGCTGAGAAGTAGGCATCAATGACTAGACCTGTCTTTTGGTGGAAGGTTTCTACATAGCCTTGGTTTTTAAGTTCTTCAGCCAGTGGAGCCGTTTGCCGTGATTGCCAGACAATGGCATTGTAAATAGGAAGCCCCGTGTTCTTATCCCAAACAACTGTCGTCTCCCGTTGATTGGTAATGCCGATCGCCTCGATTTGATTGGGCTTGATGCCACTTTCGATAAAGACCTCAGCGATCACCGACTGCACCGAGTTCCAAATTTCATTGGCATTGTGCTCCACCCAACCAGCCTGCGGAAAAATCTGAGTGAATTCCTTTTGACTAGAGCTGACTTGCTCGCCTTTTTTATTAAAAATGATAGCCCGCGAACTAGTGGTTCCCTGGTCAATCGCCATGATGTAAGTTTCTTGAGACATAAACTGCCCTCCTGAATTGGGTACTTAAAAATCTTGTTCTTTCATAAACTAGTATACTCTATTTCATCATGGATTTGTATCCATTTTTTTAAGAAAATCCGGTCTAACATTTTCATAGTACTTCCAGTTCTATCAGACAAAGTTAAAAGAGCCCCGAGGCTCTTTTAACTAGTGGTTCAAATGCTTATCAAGATCTGCGCTGTTTCAAACGATTTAAAAATTCCATAGTCGGGCTGTCCTGGTAAAGTTCTTTGAGAGGAATCTTCTGATAGACAGCTATTTCGTCAGCAGTCACACCGTAACGAATCAATAGATCATAAATACGATTTAAATCATGTCGCAATTCATCCGTGATGAGGACATTATCGCTTGTTTCTTTTGTTTTCCAATAATAAGATGGCAGAACTTCCTTGGTTTCAATTAAAATAGTTTGCAATAAGGTTCCCCCATGACTATCCTTCTGAGTGATATCTGCCCCAAGTTCCAACATTTTCTCAAAAACCTTGAAAGACTGGTCCGCCTTTTCCTTAGACGAATACATTTCATATTGGCCATTCCAACGTTTGATCATGCGCCTGCAGTCAAATACAGCTCGTCCACCCGCTGTTTGGAGGACTGGTTGACAAAATGGATTCAGCTCTGTCGGCTCTTCGATAAAGTTAAGATCTGCTCCTCTATCAATGAGTAAGTCTGCAATATCTAAATGTCCCGATTTGATAGCGACTTGAAGGAGCGACTGTCCCTGATCTCTTTTAGGTTTGTCACCCGAAACAGCATTGACTTCTTCAGGCTTTTTATCCAATATCTGACGGACGGCCTCTAGATCTCCTCTTCGCAACAACTGAAAGGTTTTTTGCATGGTCTTGCCCCTCTCTCATTATAGATAAGAATGACACTGTGTTGATACTTTGATCCTATCTCTAGGTTCTTCGTTAAACTGATTATACCATTTTATGGACTCTTAATTAAAGTCCTAAAGGGTAAATATGACAGACTCCCACCGAAAGAGGTATAACCCTATTTCAATGATTTTCGTATAGCCACTAGCCAAGAGGCTACTAGGATTTCGAAAATAACTAGAAGGATGATCTGAGGAAGAGAACTTTGAACCAGCATAAGGACAGCCAGACTATCGATCAGCATATGAGCCAGGATACAAGGGACAGCTCCTTTTGAATACTCCTTGAGCGCTCCAAATAGGAAGGTATTCCCTAAAATCATCAGGTAAAAGATGAGATAGTTGGATGAACCTGCGGTAATCCAAGGGAGTTGATAAATAGGGATATGCCAGAGGAACCAGACAATGGAGAGAACCATCATTTTAGGTATAAAGTGCTTACTAAAGGAAAGATGATCTTGTAAAAACCAACGCCAACCGACTTCTTCTAGACCGCCATATAATAATGTCCAGGGGAAATAAAGGAAGAAGGCCAAGAGGGAGTTCCCAGTAAAGCGAACGTTCATAAGCAGGATGGAGATCCCATAATAGATGACGGGGATGAAGAATGCTAGGATCCATGACAGAGGACTTTCTTTTTGAAGAAAAACCTTTTTGAAAAAATCACCCAAGTATTTGACTTCACCCAGGACAAGAGAAAAGACCGCCGCAGTAATCAGGGGAATACAGTTCATTAGGATAAACAGTAGTGAGGCACCTATACTAGTCCCATCAGGGAAAAACCAAAGGATCACTTGCCCGACTAGAAAGGTAGCTAGGAGCGCAGTCAGTGCATACCAACTAGCGACTGATTGTTTTGAAATAAATTTGCTCATTTTTCCTCCTTTACAGTTACATACTTCTTTCTTGCAATCATGATTGCTAAACTAATAATAAGAATTTTACTGACGATAGATAGCCATACCTCTTCATTCACTAGAATCTGAGACAAGGAATTAATACAGGCATGAGTCATGACACAGATCCATAAATTTTGCGTTTTATGATACAAGGCCGATAAGATAAAGCAGTTAGTTAGCAGACCTACTAGAAACGGAAGCAACTGAATGACAGCTAAAGAACCATCAATATAAAAGTATAGTAGATGCCAACTAGACCAGGCTAAAAAGGTGATCAAAGTAGCTGAAAGATAAGGTATTTTTTTCTGCAAAGTTGGTTGAAAGAAATAACGCCAGCCAATTTCTTCAACTCCACCAAAAAGAAGAGCCTTGAAAAAGAGCACCACTGGCAAGACCAACGATTGAGTAGTGATCTTACCACCAAAGATAAAGGGGAAAAAGTCGAGTAGCAAGAAAACGAGCACTAAACAATAATTAGCTAACCTGTCTTTGACTTGAAAAAAATCTTTGAGAAGTTGTTTAAAACTAGATTGATGGTAACTAATGCTTGCAAGACTACCCCAAAAAGCAGATGATAAGCCACCTAAAACAACAGCGATGATCCCCATTGGTGATGTAAAATCAACCTTCGCTCCTCCTGCTCTTAAAAACCACACCAGAAGGCTGACTCCTAATACTTGACCAAAGGTCCCTATCAAATACATGGAAAGGGCTTGCTTTCTATTCATTCGTGATTCCTTTTCTATTCTTTCATCTAGTTCATGACTCTATTAGATTTGGAGCATCCCCTAATCCGCATCAACCCACAGATGGTATTGTTCACAATGGAGACATCGAAAGAGATAGCCACACATTGAACCATCCTTGACTAAGTATTCAGCCACATCCTGAAATTCATTACGTGCCTCGTATTCTGCTAATACTTGCTCTGCAATGCCCATTTCTTCCAATTCACGAGTGCCAACTGTCCCCAGATAAGCACAGTAGTCTCGGCAACAGGAGAGCCAATGTTCCCCCTGCCAGCTACTATAGCCTGGAGTTTGACAGAATAGGACCTGATCTTTTTCCTTATCCATGACCCCTTGCCAATCAGCATCTTGGATAAACTCTGCTTCAAACTTCTGGGCAGCACGACCTGTAGCAATACAAGTCGGACAGAGATGGCTTAGCTCCTCCACACAATAAGGTCTCAGAACATAATAGATGGTGTGGTCTTCCCCACACGAAGGACAGGTCTTAGGCTCCCCTTCCTTAAAAGCACCAGTCCCTAGTGGATCCGGATGATAGCGGAAGGTTGGCAAGGAACTGATTTTCTCTTTATGAGTCTCTTTTTCTTTTTCAGTCAAAGGACGAGGGAGAGCAAAGCGATCTCCATGACTGAGACTCATCTTTTCTAAGGTAAAAAGCTTCTTAACTTGCTTGCGATCAGACTTGTCTACTAGCTCTAAGAAGAGGGAAAAGGCACTAGCATACAAGCCCAACTCTTGGTAAACATCCACCAAGACCTGCTTGGCTTCTGGAGTTTCCAGTAAAGCCAGCCGATCCGCAAATTCATAGAAAGCCAGCACGCTGGATGAATCCTTCTCTTGCTCTTGGAACTGCTTTTTAAGATGGATATATTCTTTCATAGAATCGTTCATAGGACTACTCGCTTTCATTTTTAAAGGAATCAAATCGTAGATCCTATTTCTACAGATGATTGTATTCTAACCTGGATCATGTACTTTAAACCCATACCTACCTGCATTTCGTTTGAGCTTCTCCACCAGCTCTTCATTCCGCTTGCTTTTTCCAAAAAAGAAGGGAATAGTCTTTCCATTTCTAAGCTCTATATAAAAAGCATAGCGAGCCCCGCCACCAGATCGTCCACGAAAAATTGCATAGGTGATTTGCTTGATCTCTTTCAGTGGGATCATTCGCCGACTGAAACACAAAGGCACATGAATGTAGAAGATGCCACGGTTAATATGGAAGGGAGCAAAGAAGGGACCACCACTACGTTTCACGATTGCCCTTCTTCTCTGGAAGAGGAGAAGACTGAAAAAGAACAAGAAAACTAGCACATATAGAATTGGAGCATATAGTTGCATTCCTTCAAACTCTATCACATGACTAGCCATTCTCGCTCTCCTTCCTGTTTTTACTTGGTAATGTCAGTTCTTAAATAGTAGCTGTCACCACTTTTTTGCCTTAGAGATTTTTTGCATGATCAATACGCTGATCAATGCGATTGCTCCATTTTGTTAATTCTTTTAGCGTCTCCACTTCACAAATAAATAGGACGTAACTATCGCTATCAATGTCTATTCCACCTACACAGAAACCTTCTGTTTCCCATTTCCTATCGAGCATAGAGCACCAATTCGTAATAGTGTCCTCTTCATCAAACCAATCATCTTCCATCTGAAGATTCTTCTTTTCAGCCAGTGATTTCATGAAGTAACTAAAATCTTCTAATTCAGGATTCCAATCTAATTCAACAGCTTCATTCGCATCTATCAATTCATCTGCAATGCCAAGCCAAATAATAGTTTCTTCTGTTTCATCCTCATCAATTCCACGCTCATCATAGCGATCAATATTTTCCTCAAAATAAGACCAAGGTGATTCTAAGCAATTTTCAATAGCATCATAGATAGAGCTGTCCTCAGTCAGTAACCGAACGATACGAGTATACTCTTCTTTCGCTGTTTGATTCATTTTTCGTTATCCTCACTTTTCTATAGTTTCCTTTGTTCCTAGATTTCTAATCTTATATAAAATTGTCACTTTCCATTTGGGGGTCTTATTTCATCTCAACCCATTTTTCATTGTCCATGATAAAGGGCTTGGCTAGACCTTCGCCTGTGTAGTTCTGGTATTTGGTCTCCAAGTATTTGTAAACATCTTCCTTAGTCGCAAACTTGATGGCTTGATAGGGCTCTTCAAAGGTCAGCTTTTCAACAAAGAGATAGCCATCCTTGGCAGGAACCAAGACACCGACGTGGCCGACAAAAAGAGTATTTCCATCTAGGTTATCATGAACGATGATGGAAAGCATGCGAGCATTTTCATTGAACTTGAAATGAGCAAAATACTCTTCCATCTTCTTGGCATGGACCTTGACATCCGTTGTAGCCTCTGTTGGAACCCGTGAATACAGAATGTTAAAGTCTTCCTTGTCTGCCTCATCGAAGACTTTTCCTTTGTCAATGGCATCATTGTCCACAAATAAAAGTTCACTATCCGCTTTCATCTTAGGAATCTCGATGCGATTCTTCAGAAGAGTATAACTATTGATCCGGCAGTTGGTCCCGACGAAATCGCCCTTTTTCTTGGTCCACAAGTCACTGATCTTCTCAACATTGTAGTCTGTTTTCTTGAACTTACTGAAATCACCCGTCAATCCGACCGAGCCTACAATGCTATCGTAATCCGTTACTAGACCCAGAAATTTATCTACACTGTCCTGATCCAAATAAGCAGATAGGAGAGCCCACACTTCTTTGACACTTGCTTTGCTGTTGAGGTTGCTGTAGCTTCCCTTGTAGCGCTCCTTATCTGAACTAGATTTCTGCACAGTGGAACTTGCCTGCTTTTCCTTGGATTGCTTTTGGTTGCTACCACAAGCCGCTAAAGCAAAGATCGCCAAGACGCAGCTAGTAAGAAGCATGATTTTTTTAGATGGTTTCATAAAATGGTTCCTTCTAATAATTGTTGTAAGAATCATTTATTTTAAAGTTTCTTAGCTTCATTATATCAATAAATAGATTGAAACAGAAAGAAAAAACTCTCTACTATAATAATACTGATTTTAAAACTATAGTTGAGGATCTTGTGTTAAAAAAACTATTTTCTTACATACTATTAATTATTTGATATAATACTCCAAAGGAGGTAGGCAAATGGTAGTAGAAACTGTAAAAGAAGGAAATTCAACCAAAGAAGATAACAATCTTGACTCTGATTTGACTAATGATATTTTTGATGAATATGATGATATTTTCAAAGCTTTAGTCGGAAACTGACAATCTATCTAATAGAAAAACAGATTGATAAAAAAGCATGTTTTTGCCAATGTCAATAAACGAACAGCCTTTTACGTTTTGGTGAAATTTTTACGATTAAATGGTTATCATTTTTCTGTCACAGTTGATGAGGCCGTTGAGATGTGCGTTAAAATAGCTGTGGAGTCATTAACTGATGAAAAGTTAGCAATCTACTCTAAATGGATTTCTGAACATTCATGTAAGGAGACTGGCAAACAATAAGATTACAAGTCTAATTTGATTTAGCATAAAAAATAAGAAAAAAGACAATATTAGAATTCTGGAATTCAGAAAACTGATATTGTCTTTTTTACGGAATGTTTAATCGTAATTGTAGAAATAAATACATTTCCTTTAAAACTCTTATTTAATCTTGTGTTTGTTCATCTTTTCTTCAAAGATAGCTGTCATAATTTTGCGGAGCTCTTCGCCTTCTTTTTCAGGAAGGTCCCCTTGACGTTTTGCCACCGCATAGAGTTCAGGGTATTGCTTGGCTACACGCTCAACTGTCTTGGTTGTCGCATGCCCTCTGACAAAGAAAGGAATGCGTTTGATCCATTCTTGCGGTACAAGGGCAAGCAACTTCTTCGCTGCTTCTTTATCAGAAATCTCAGCCGTACTCAATCCTTGCTTGATTTGTTCTTGTTCTTTTTCTGTAAAATCTTTTAATTCCATAGTAAACTCCTCATTTGTTTATCTAAGGACACATTATACACCTATGTAGAGGAAAGTACAACTAAAGAAACTGAAAAACAGAGCAAGGGTAAGTCATCCCTGACTCTATCTCTTAATCGTTAAATCTTATGAAGTATATTGATTTCCGATTTACTGTGGAGCATCTCCCTTTTGCTTTAAATAATAGTCACTTGCCTCAGTTAGTTTTTTATAATAATGATCGTAACTCTTACTAAATTGTCTAATCAGAGGAATAGCTACTTCATAGTAGTGATGGTTAATCAAAAATGTTTTCAGTTGATCTTGAATATTTTTCATTGGACTTGTTTTGTAATCATCACTGTTCAAATAGCGATCAAAAATAGAAATTGTGTCCTTATTTTCATTATGCCACTTTTCATAACTTTCTACCGCAGCTATCTTAGCTTCATTAACCTCTTTTAAGGTCTTCATATTAAAACTAGAACTCAGTTCATCAACATAATCCTGTTCTTCTCTGCTTAACTCAAAGGTTGGAAGGCTATCTAAATATTGAATATACTTCTTAAATGCTTCTTCTCCATCTTTTGACAAGGGTTCCTGTAAAAAAGGCTGATAGGCAGCAAATAAGCATTGCCCCAAGTATCCTGGAAATGCTCTTTCGAGTCTCTTATAAAGTGAGTCTTCAGCTTCGATGACCGCAAGTTTTTCATTGATCAGATCCGTGTCTGCACCTTTAATATAGAGATCGAACACTACTTTCCGTTTCTCATCACTTTCTAGTTCTTGCTCTTTTCTTCTGAGAATACTAGATGCAGTAGCCCCATCTGACTTCAGACAGTCCTTTATTTCTGTTATGGTTAGCCCTAATTTTTTAAACAAGGTAATCTTATTCAGAATCTCTACATCCTTTTCCGAATATTCCCTATACCCATTTTCTAGTCTTCGAGGATGAATAAAACCTTTTTCTTCATAGTATTCTAGTGCTTTTCGAGTTAAAGCTGTTATTCTTTGAATATCATTTCTTAACATGATCTTGCCCCCCTTTACTATATGATACTCCTGTCCCCAAGGGGCATGTCAACCTTTACCTTATAAACAGAAGACAATCATTTTTTTAATCTCATTTATCTCTTATTATAACAAGCTTCCACGAATAAATCAGTCATTAAAAAAGAAAAACAGCCAACCATTGGGTTAACTGCTTAAAAAAGTTGTCTAGTTAATTATTAGAAGAATCAGTATCCAAATTTACTTTAAATCGTACTTACAGTCTTCTCCATCTTGGTAGTAGAAAAATTCAGAAAGGTCTTCTTCAAAGAAAATACGAAGCATATCCTCCATATCTAAGGAGAGGTCTAGTTTTGGAAATTCTTTCAGGTCCTCCCACCAGACTTCCCCCTCTTCAGAGGATATTAATTCTCCGTCAAACTTTTCTGTCTTATAAAAGAGAACTACATAACGAATGCCGTCTTCTACCCAATCTTTCATTCCACAAATCTGGGGAGAAGCTATCCTTAAGCCAGTTTCTTCCTTCACTTCACGGATCACTGCTTCCGTAAATGACTCTCCCACTTCGACATGACCTCCAGGAAATGTAATGCCTGGCCAGTCCTCTTTTTTACGATTCATAACAAGAACTCTATCGCCATCTCTTACCATACAAAGATTCGTAAACTCGACGTTTTCATTCATATAGATACTTCCTAACTATGTGTATTTTTCCATTGAGGACAGAATAGACAATCTGTATCCTAGTCACCTTTTTGCTGAACTTGCGTATGGGCTAGCAGGTCACCTAGATGCCTCTTATCTTTTCTAAACATTGTCATTGCCAGTAGCAAAACTGCGAGGAGAGTCGCCGAAATAGAGAGGCTAATGGATAACACATCAAACTCACTATAGACACCATGTATCGTGCCCATATGACCGAGTTGCCAAGGCAAAAATTTAATGGTGTTTCTAATCAAGCTAGCTTGCACTGTTTTTTTCTGGTAAACCAATTGAAGTCCAGCTTTCGCCTTCCCAAAACTCCCATTATTTGTATAATCTAAGAATGTAAAAAGTAGAGTGATTGGCAAAACAGAGGTAAAAAATGCAAGACACTGCGACTGAATTTCTGTAAACTCTGGGATACCATTAAAAAAAATAATGTAAAAAGTCATACAACCTAAAAACAGAAGCGCTAAATAAGCTATTATGAAAAGATAATCAAATAGTAATTCAATCATTCTTTTTTTAAACGAAATAGAATTAATTGCTAAAATCTTCATCACCGTCTCCCCCTTTCTCATCTCCTATTATAATATAAGGGTGCGAATAAAGATACTATTTATAAAAAGAAGCCTGCAATCTCTCGATTCCAGTCTTCTTCATTCCTAATCTTCCCTATAAATAACAAAGCCATTTGGCTGAATGTTCAATCGATCATCAGAGATGCTCCCAAGACTGATCAGATCTGCTTGTCCTCTTTCTAAGACAAAGTCTTTCCTGGAGTGGTTAAAGTAGGCTTTGAGAAGGTGACCTTCATGCTGCCATTCTACTGCTACTACATCTGGGTCTACTTCTTTCAGACTCACTTTACCATGTTGAATCATGCCCGCCACTTCTTTTCGTAGCTGGATCAAGTCCTTCATAAAGTTTAGCATGTCATTGTCTGCTGACACGCGCTCCCATGGCATGACACGGCGGCAATCCGGGTCTGGGCCACCGATGAGGGCTAGCTCCGTTCCATAGTAGATACACGGCGTTCCCCGTTGCAGGTAGAGGAAGGCAAGAGCAGACTTGACAGACTGAAGATCGCCTTTGGCCGTCGTCAAGATGCGCTCTGTATCATGCGAGTCCAAGAGGTTGAACATAACCTCAGAGATCTGCTGCCTGTAGTACATCGACTGGCTATTAATCTCCCAAATGAAGCGTTGCGTCTCCTTATGCCCTCGCAGGAAATAATCCTTGATACTTTCAGAGAGGGGGTAATTCATCACCGCATGGAACTCATCGCCATTGAGCCAAGGTTGGGACGAATGCCAGATTTCTCCGAGGATATAGAGGTCTGGCTTCTTAGCCAAGACCGCCTTACGGAAATCTCGCCAGAATTGATGGTCGATTTCATTGGCCACGTCCAGTCGCCAAGCATCGATATCAAACTCTTCAATCCAGTATGTCGCCACCTTCAAGAGATAGTCCTTCACCTCTGGATTAGCCGTATTGAGCTTAGGCATATAGCCCGCAAAGGCAAAAGCATGGTAAGACAAGTCGCGACTATTCCACAGATTTTCTGAGGAGACAGGGAACTTTTTAATATGGAACCAATCCTTGTAAATCGAATCCTCCCCGTGTTTGACCACATCCTGCCATTGGGGTGAATCATAGCCAATATGGTTGAAGACGGCATCCAGCATGATCTTCATCCCACGCGCATGAGCCTCTTTCACTAGTTTGCGGAAGGTCTCTTTATCACCAAAATGTCGATCAATTTCAAAGTAATCAATGGTGTCGTATTTGTGGTTGCTTGGTGATTCAAAAATCGGGCAAAGGTAGAGCCCTGTAATTCCTAGATCCTGCAAGTAGTCCAAGTGATCGATGATTCCCTGCAAATCTCCACCAAAGAAATCCAACATTGTAGGGGCAATTGACGCATCCCAAGGACGGACACCTTCTGGGGAAATGGCTGGATTCCCATTGGCAAAACGCTCAGGAAAAATCTGATACCAAACTGTCTGAGCCACCCAGTCCGGAACAGCACACCCATCAATCTCATGGATAAAAGGAAGCTTAAAGCCGTTCATGACGAAGTCCAGGTTCTCCTTTTTATAGGCTGCCACACCCCGGTCTCCATACAAGATCTTCTCTCCCGCTGTATCCTCTAATTCAAAGAGGTACTGGATCCGTGCATGGCTGACAGATACCGACACTTGCCAATAATCAAAGAGGTCGTCGGTCGTCACCTTGTCCATTTCCTTGGTTGCCTCATATAGATCCTCTATAAAAATAAAAGGATCCCCATAATGCAAGACAATCCGTTTGATATCCTCTTTCTTGGTCCGGATGCGAATATGGAGTTGACCGTCCATATAAAGATAGGCGTACTCCGATTCAGGCCGGTGGTAAATCGCTGTTAATTCCATCTGTCTCGTCTCCTACTATACTCTCTTCTCATCATTCATCAGTTTATGCAAACGATTACACAAAACTCACTCTAGTATACAACTTTAGAAAAAGGTTTGCAAGATCTTGTGAGATAATTTTAGACTACTAACTTGTTAAGATTCTAGTGCAACACAAAAAGCCCAGCGATTGGGCTTAAAGATCTTTGTTGAAGCAATGACTTTACATTATAAGCATCACTTTATACTGTTTCCTACTAAAATATACTACAGATCTATATTTCTGTTAATAGTTTATTGAACAGTTGTTCGAGTTTACTAGTATCTCCATAAACTGTTCCATCCATATATAAGTGATAGATATCATCATCTAAACCAATTGAAATTTCACATTCATAGCCTTTCATCAAAGCTAAAGAACGGATAACTTCTCGTTGAGTACGACCGTTTCCTTCTCTAAATGGGTGAAAATAATTTAGATTATCTAATATCTCAGCTAAACTTTTACAAATCTCAATTTTATTATTTGCGTTAAGTAGATAGTTTGAAATCAAAGTATTTAAATATTTTTCTGACCATTATCCAACTCCTAATGCAACTGCCTCTTCTCTCAGTCGCTCCACGTCTTCTACCGTGGGATGCCATCCTTCAATCATATTGGTGCTAAGAGCAAACCAGACGCTCTTAAAAACCTTTTTGTTGTCAAAAATCACACCCATAATCATCATTTTTTCTTTATCTACATCTAAGGTCATATTCTACCTCCGTCCTATTATTATAGCATATTTTCAATCATTTTAGTTCTCCTATTTAGAACTTACCCTACACAAAAAGCCCAGCGATTGGGCTTTCTCATCATCTAAATGACTGATACTCATTCCTTACTTGTATGCCGTTTTCCAAGACTGAGCGCTTGCTCTTCTGACATTTCAACTACTTTCGCAAAGTTGGTATTTCGTGGCATGCTATCTTTAGAATACCAATAAACATCAGCACTCCCATTTCTGGCCACATAAACAACTGGAGCTAGTTGACGAGTTGGCGCTACAGGCTCTACAGGTTGAACTGGCTGTGCAGGCACTGCTGGCTGACTCGGTTGAGGGGCTTGACTTGGTTTCGTCTCTACAGAAGGACTGGCTGGTTGTGGTTGACTACTTGGTTCCGTCGGCACTAAAGATGGCTTGGCTGTCCCCTTCAGATAGTCAATAGTCGCATTCTTAGAGTAGTTATCCAAGGTAACAGTGGTGATCCCATAAGCATCTACCGACTCTTTGGGACTACTTAGATGGATAGGCAGAAGGTTGCCATCTCGATCAATTCCTACATATTGCAAGGTCACCTGCCGAGGGATCAATTCATCCCCCGTATAGACAGGCGTCACCTTATAATCCAGCCAATAATTGGGGTGGGTGGCCAGCCAGCTATCGAGTCGTTTCTCGTAGTAGAGCATGCCCTCCACATTACTATCCGCTGTCCCTTTATAATTCCCCGTATTGGTCCAGGCAGTTAGAGGAACCAGATTTTTCCCTTCATCGGTCAGACCGCTAAACTGATAGCCAATCAGATGCCCTCTATGGAACAGCCAGGCCTTCTTCCCTTTGTTTCCATAAGCAATCTTATAATTGTGCCAGCCAACCGGATTATAGTTGAGACGTGGTTCTCTTTTTTTCTTTGGCTCATCCTTGTCCTGAAGCTGAATATGGGCTGAGGTCGCACGACCTAAATGATCAAAATCCCCCAGTACAAGCTGCTTACTGCCATTAAAAGGCAGTAGATGAAGGCTCTGGTAATCGAGGCCCGTTTGCTGAGCTTGAGCCCCTTGAACAATGGCCAAGGACATAAAAACCGAGACCATCGCAACAATAACATTTTTCAAAAACCGTTTTGTAACCATGATTGAAACTCCCACATTTCTATCTAGTGATATTATAGCAGAAAACAGCGGTTACAAACATAGAAGATAGGCAATTTCTTCTCCTATGTCAATTAGATTTTTTAATAAGTTTATTTTTACTTTAATATTCTTTAGTGTATAAAATATTGACTATTATTTTAATACATAAAATGATACACAACTATTCTAAATCAACTTATATTCATACCACTCTTCATCTACTTTCTGAAATCCCAAAGCCAAAAACATTCTTTGACTTTGAGTATTAAAAGGATAAATTTGAGCAGTTACCTTAACCATTTCTTTCTCTTTGGCCAACTGTATCATTTCAGAAACACATCGTCTTCCGATATGTAAATTCTGATACTCTTTGCTGATCACTATAGAAAGCTCTGAATTATCTTGAAGTGTCACATCTCCAACTAACACTCCCTCATATTGGATATAATAGCAAGAACCATGTGAAGATAGGTAATCATACATTTTATGAAGTTTTGTTACATCGTAAATCTGATCAGTATTATCCACTTGTTTGCAAACCTCACTATCTTGATACCAAAGAAGGGAGATCTCATCATTTCTATAATAGGGAATAAGCGTTATCTGATCGTCTACTATTCTATTCATTCTTACTTATTCTTATTTCTATTTAGAGGTTTCTTCCGATACTTCAATATTCCCAATCAACCAATTGGACATCTTTTTGCCCTTGTCTTTATAAGGATTGGGAGGAAACAAGGTGAAAGGGGGAATGCTGGCATCTGGGAAGAATAGTTCTACGCTTATCGTTCGCTCGCGATTATGATCAACGTAGGCTGTAAAATAGATATGGTAATTTCCACTAACATCACCACCATTATCATACTCTCCTCTAGCAGTATTTGGTAAGAGCGTCACAGATTTTATGTCTTGCTTTTCCTGAGCTAAGTGTGCGATGATCTCCTCCTTAATAGTAGCCTCATGATTTCTGACGAAATTCCCATCATCACTGTATCCAGGATGCTCACTAAGAGAATAGAAAACAATGACCATCAGAAAGGGGAGAGAAATTAAAAAAATGATTAGCTTATTGGATTTTAACATGGGGGTTCCTCATTCATTTTTCTTTTGAAAGCTCCTCAATTTTAATCAAAGATAAGGTTTTATAGTACTCTGGGATTTGTGGCATTCTCATGATCACAAAACCGAACCACGATATAAGGCCATTCACAATAAATAATGCCCCTTCAGTTCCATTATTAGTTCCGATAAAAAAACTCAAACAAACAATATTGGCCACTACTGTGATATACCAATCGATCATTCGTTTCCCTTTTGGTTCAAAAACAAGACAGTATGATTTGCTATCTTTAGGAATTCTCGAGTCAAATGTCCGTTTGGCACGTTTTCCATACCAAACCGCCATTAGATAGGATAAAAGCATAGAGAAAGCAAATATACCTAATTTCAAAATAATTTGTTGACTGACTCCCCAGCTGATAAACGCCTTTTTCATGAACCTATAGGAAATACCGACCAGTGGTTGAACCATAATGGCTATTGTAGATGTTCCTAACCGAGTTTTAGATCTTATTTCAAAACTGTCATTGGAAGGAGATAACTCAACCATATTTGCAGTAACTTTCTTGGGAAGCCAACCCAAGAAATAGGTTTTTCCTTTTATCGAAGTAGAATCTAAAATAAATTTTTTATTGTTATACTCAACGATTCTAAAAACTGCTATATTCGAATATTTAAATTTTAAATCCATATTTATCTTTCTAACTTTATCAGAGTCAAATTACCCCTGAGTTAAAAGAATTTATTCAATTTCACGAATACCTTCAAATGTGACAATTCCAATTTTATAATGCATCCGATAATACTGCAGACATTTCAACTCGGCGATTACTCTTTTCAATTTCGTTCATGGAAACCTCATTCTTTTTCAAAAATAACACTACTAATTTGCACAATCTTTTGATTAGATTTTAGTTGAATAGTTACTCTATATATAGTTGAGCTAGAATGATTTACTAATACTATACATGTTGTTTCCTCTGGTAAATCATATTTGCTTTTTAGATGTTTATAGAGGTCAGAGTTATTTTCTGGCTGATATACAATCTCACGAAGTTCTGTTTCTGCACTCTTAAAGGTCTCCTTTACATCTAAAGAAGTAAAGAAATCTCTTTGTACCACTAAATTAAGAATTTCTTCATCATATAAAGGAGTTACCTCCGACCCATAATTTAACTTCCCATTAGAATATGTAACCGGAACAGTTTTGTTATCCTCGCCAAGTGTTATTGTATAATCACCTTTAATATCAGATTGAGTGATATCTAAATCTACTTCGTATTTTTTTACTTCATCTTGATTTTTTATATAAACTCTACTAGTGTATGCCTTTAATCCTGTAAACTCCTTCTTGTCTTGTTCCAAAAATTTAAACAAAGGTTCAAACGTTTTTTCAAATTCGTACTGTTCCTTTGTTCTGTTTTTGGGAATGGTTTCACCACCAAATCCATTAAGGAATGCTAAAGTATACAGAGCAATTCCTGCAAACATTATCCATAAAAGCCATTTAAATTTTTTCATATTTCCTTATTACTCTCTTTTAAACACAAAGTCCTTCAATCTACTTATAAAAAATCTTGACCAAATCCTGCTTTGCACTGAGGATACGAGCAACATACACTGTATGCTTCTCCATATAATAAAATGCGAGATAGTTCTCTATTGGCATATAACGATAGGGTTTTCCATCATTTGTCATATCACCATACCCCCGGCTTGATACCAGAGGACAGGCTTCTGGAAAGAGTTCTAGGGTCTCAAGAGCACTTAATAGCAAATCGACTTTGCCATCTGCAGCTTGCTGGCTATAAAAATTTACAAGAATATAGTCGTGAATATCACGCAAGTCCTGCTTAGCTCTATCTGTAAGGAAGACCTGATAGCGTTTCAACTTAGTCAAGACCAAATTCCTTTCTCACATCGGCTACAGAAGTGACTTTTCCTTGAGCAATTTCCTGGTGCCCAACTAAAATCTCCTTCTTTAAGTCCTCAAAAGCCACTTGATACTGCGTGTTCTGCAAATCACTTGAAACAAATTCTCTTGGATCCACAGTCCCGTTGGCAATTTTTCGAAGTGCTGCATTCAGGACATCTGACACAGAAATTTTTTCATCTGCAAGTACTTCTTTTGTTTTCTGGTAAAATATCGCATCTGCGCGAAAATTAACTGCTTTTGTGTTTGCCATTTCTACCTCTCCTTTGTACATACAATTTGTATATACATTCTACCATACGATAGAGAAAGGATTCAAGTGAAAAATGGATTCTTCTTTTACCGAATATAAGTTGAAATAGATAAGAAAGCTGAGTTCATAACTGGTGATAAATAGTTTTGACAGAAAAAGGTGATAGATTGTTCTGTCTATCACCTTGTGTTTGCTATTGATCATATTGTAATTGTGCTTTGCTTTTCTAAATCATGACACATACTCATCAATAATATTCTAAAGGGTAGGAATTATGTCAATATTTTGGACTTATTTTGTCACATTCTACTTTTTCTATGAAGTCTCTTTCTTTTCTCGAAAATGAAAAGGTCTTTTTCAATCAAATTCTTTTAAAATAATCTTGTTTATGACCTTACGTCATGATGTATAATAGGTATGAGGAGGTGGGTAATGATGGCTAAATATAGAGCAATTCCGGAAGGATTTATGACAGTGGGGGAACTTGCTAAGAAAATGGGCATTACCATCCGTACTCTACAATATTACGATAAAGAGGGGCTACTTTCCCCATCGGCAGAAAGTGAGGGAGGTCGCAGGCTCTATACCGATAAAGACTTAGTGTTACTCCATCAGATATTGTCTTTAAAATCATTAGGTTTTTCTCTCAAGGATATAAAGGGGCGTTTGATCTCTTTGAAAACACCTGATGATGTTGCCAATGCTCTTACAGAGCAAGCAGATACTATTCGTAAAAATATTGAACAACTTAAGGATTCTTTAGTCGCAATAGAGCAGTTAAAGGCAGAAGTTTTACAAATACAGACGGTCAATTTTAAGAAGTATGCAGACATCATCGTCAATCTACAGATGAAGAATGACTCCTACTCTCTCATTAAGCGCTTTGATGATAATACACTCGACCAGATACGCAGTCGATTTGACAAGAAAAGCGGACTTGACTTTATGGACAGATTGAACCGCCTAAGTGATCAAATCGTAGAGCTTCAAAAAGAAAACGTACCAGCTGAAAGCGAACAAAGCCAACAGGTTGTGAAAGAATACTGGGGCTTGATTATGGAGTTTACAAATGGTGATATGAGCATGCTTCCTAAGTTGATGGAAGTTGGTACTATTGATACCGCCTCAAACGCTTGGGAAGAAAAGCAAAAAATCGTCAATGATTATATAGGACCCGCCCTACAAGTCTATTTTTCAAGGCTTGGAACAAATCCTTTTGAGGAGGTAGAACCATGAAAAACGCAATAGAGGTTTCTGGATTAAAGAAAAGTTATGGTAGCAATATGGTTCTTAGTGGTCTCGATTTTCAAATCAAACAAGGAGAAATCTTTGCTCTGCTCGGAGTGAACGGAGCTGGTAAAACAACAACGCTTGAATGTATCGAAGGTCTGAGAAAATATGACGAAGGCACTATCGTTGTAAATGGGAAAACCGGAATTCAACTACAGTTCTCCTCTCTACCCGTCCACATCAAACCAATGGAAGCCATAAAGCTCTTTGCAAAATGGAATCATACATACATTGATGATGCTATGCTAAAGGCCCTTGGAATAAAAGAAATTGAACAGTCGCAATACATAGAATTATCCACCGGTCAAAAAAGGAGATTACATCTTGCTCTTGCACTTATCAGTAACCCGGATATTATTTTTCTCGATGAACCGACAGCGGGACTTGATGTTGAAGGACGACTATCTCTCCATGAACAAATCCGAAAGCTCAAATCACAGGAAAAGACAATCGTCTTGGCAAGCCACGATATGGCCGAAGTTGAAACCCTATGTGACCGCATTGCTATTTTGAATAGTGGAAAGATTGTCTTTTGTGGTACTCCTTCAGAACTGACAGACAGGTTGGGAAGAAAATATTTCATCCATTTAAAGACCCGGGACGGAGAGGAATCTTTTGAAACAGATACGATCGAGGATAGCTTAATTTCATTATTGGAAGAATGCAAACAGAAAAATATCCAGATATTGGATATCAAGGTTGATCGTGGCACACTGGAGCAGCATTTCATTGAAATGGCAAGGAGGGGTTTGGAATGAATGGTTTTTTATATAGCCTAACATTACAGTGGAAATTGGACATACGAAGTAAGTCTCTCTTGGTTACTTACTATATTGTACCGATTATTTTCTTTCTTCTCATGGGTGGTATTTTTACTTCCGTTATGCCTGAAATGGGTAGCACACTTATACAGTCAATGATTGTCATGAGTGTTTCAATGGGAGCCTTTCTCGGTTTACCGCCTTCCTTGATTGAAACATACGGAAGCGACATAAAAAAGATTTATAAAGCAAATGGTGTGCCTATTCATTTAGGATTGGTGACCATAGTTCTCTCTGCCTTTGTTCATTTGATAATGACTTGCATAGTGATCCTACTACTTGCTCCAATTTTATTTAAAGCAAGTCTACCAAGTCAATTTCCCTTATTCTTTCTCGCGCTTGCCATCTACATTTTTGTATCGTTGAGTATCGGAAGTATACTGGGCCTTACTGTAAAAAATCAAGCAAAGCTGACCATGATAGCGCAACTTGTATTTTTACCCTCAATTATGCTCTCAGGAATCATGTTTCCCATCACCTTACTGCCTGATTTTCTTCAAGCAATCGGGCGTCTTTTCCCCGCTTCTTGGGGATACCGCTTGATGCTAGATCATGGTTTTGGTCTTGAAAATCTTTGGTATCTGATTCTTGTATCTTGCATTGCAATAATATCATCTATCCTCCTGTTGAATAAACAAAAATCTAACTAGATGCCTGAATAATTCCATGCCAGCTTTTACTTTAAAGCAAAAGCGAGATAGATCGTAAAATCAAATGAAGAGAACACCAACAAAAAATCATCTGTTGGTGTTCTCTTCATTTTTAGATTTCTGAAAAAACCTCTTGTCCATGTATCAGTAGGTACCCTTTAACTCTATTTTTCATGAACATTGTTTTATAAACAGTAGATTACAGTCTTAATATATATGGAGATATACAACTGTTCTATATCAACGTATATTCATACAACTTTTCATCTACTTTCTGAAATCCCAAAGCCAAAAACATTCTTTGACTTTGGGTATTAAAAGGATAAATTTGAGCAGTTACCTTAACCATCTCTTTTTCTTTGGCCAGCTGTATCATTTTAGAAATACATCGTCTTCCGATCTGTAAATTTTGATACTCTTTGCTGATCACTATAGAAAGTTCTGAGTTATCTTGAAGTGTCACATCTCCAACTAACACACCCTCATATTGGATATAATAGCAAGATCCGTGTGAAGTTAGGTAATCATACATTTTATGAAGTTTTATTAGATCGTAAATCTGTTCAGTATTATCAACTTGTTTGCAAACCTCACTATCTTGATACCAAAGAAGGGAGATCTCATCATTCCTATAATAAGGAATAAGCACTATCTGATCATCTACTATTCTATTCATCATGACTTGTTCTTATTTCTATTTAGACGCTTCCTTTGATACTTCAATATTCCCCATCAACCAATTGGCCATCTTTTGGCTCTTGCTTTTATAAGGGTTAGGGTGAAACAAGGTAAAAGGGGGAATGCTGGCATCGGGGAAGGATAATTCTACTCTTAACGTCCTCTCAGGGTTATCATCAGCATAGGCTGTAAAATAGATATGGTAATGTCCACTTACATCACCACCATTATCATACTCTCCTCTAGCAGTATTTGGCAATAAGGTCACGGACTTTATGCCTTGCTTTTCCTGGGCTAAGTGTGCGATGATCTCACTCTTAATAGCAGCTTCATGATTTCTAATGAAATTACTATCATCACTATATCAAGGATGCTCACTAAGAGAATAGAAAACAAGGACCATCAGAAAAGGTAGAGAAATTAAAAAAATAATCAGCTTATTCGATTTTAACATGGAGGTTCCGCATCCTACTTATAAAAAATCTTGACCCAATCCTGCTTTGCACTAAGGATACGAGCAACATACACCCTATGCTTCTCCATATAATAAAATGCGAGATAGTTCTCTATTGGCATATAACGATAGGGTTTTCCATCATTCGTCATCTCACCATAGCCCCGGCTTGATACCAGAGGACAGGCTTCTGGAAAGAGTTCTAGGGTCTCAAGAGCACTCAATAGCAAATCGACTTTGCCATCTGCAGCTTGCTGGCTATAAAAATTCACAAGAATATAGTCGTGAATGTCACGCAAGTCCTGCTTAGCACGATCTGAAAGAAAGACCTGATAACGTTTCAACTTAGTCAAGACCAAATTCCTTTCTCACATCGGCTACAGAAGTAACTTTTCCTTGAGCGATTTCCTGATGCCCCACTAAAATCTCCTTCTTCAAATCTTCAAAGGCTACCTGATACTGTTTGTCCTGCAAATCACTCGAAACAAATTCTTCTGGATCCACAGTCCCATTAGCAATTTTTCGAAGTGCTGCATTTAGGACATCTGACACAGAAATTTTTTTATCCGCAAGCACCTCTTTTGTTTTTTGGTAAAACATCGCATCTGCTCGAAAATTCACTGCTTTCGTGTTTGCCATTTCTACCTCTCCTTTGTACATACAATTTGTATATACATACTACCATAAGATAGAGAGGGGAATCAAGTAAAAAATGGATTCTTCTTTCACTAAATCTAATTAAGAGATACCGATAGCTAATCTATATTCTTTCTCTCGTGTCATCTGATACCTCCTAGAATCAACAATTTAAGTAGATTCCACATCTTAATTTGACAACTCCAAGTAATTGTAGTCAATTATATTAGATATATTTTATTAATTTCTTTATAGTAAATTACTATTTCTCTAGCCAAGAGAACGCTTGGTTTAGCATTTCTTTTGCTTGTCCAACTATACACGGTCCATGAGAAATAATAATATTCTTAGGTTCCCATTTCTTTATTCTATGATAACTCTTCAATGCTTGTTTTTTACCAAATAAAAAAGTCATTCTTAAATCTCTTGGTGTTTTACCATTTGGATAGTGATTATCACCTATTTTTAACAGTAGCTTTTCAAAAATCGATAAATTTTCTGTTTCTATGTTTTCAATAAGATCCGTTAAAATTAGAGTTGAACTTTCAGTATGGAAAAAAACAACCTCTTTCACGTAAAAACTTCCCTCAAATGTTGTAAAACAAATTTCTTCGTTCCAATTGGCCTTGCTTAATTCCTGACCATAATCTAAACTCATTCCCGATTTTCTGGCACGCTTTTGAACACCACTAGCTAGCCAAACTTTTGCTTCAGGAAATAGTTGATGCCATTCACCTATATAACTATAATGTAAGACATTGGGTGCAATAAGGTGTTTCACCTCACCTAATTGCTTGATTTCAAAAAGTAAATTGTCATTAGGCTTAGTCGGTGAATGCACCCAAAGACCACCATTCTGTAAACGGATAACTGTCATTCTAGTTGAAAAAGGCACTTTGAAGAATTTGAAATCCATCAGTACTTCTTCCCCATCCACAACCCATAGATTATCTGCTATCTTTTTTAAGGAATTGAGGGGACTATATTTTTTGACTTCCATGGAACTCTGCTTTCTAAATTAATAAAGTATAATCAATTGTTATTCTCCAAAAATGGAACAACCAACTTAATCCACTCTTGAGGTATATAAGCTGATAAATAGCCGTGGTTATAGCCTTTAGCTTCATACAGGATCGTATTGGGATGGAGCTGCTGAAATAATTTCGCCGATGCTTTCACACAGTTCAATTCTTTTTCACCGTAGATATACAGTACCTGGGCCTTACTAGTAGAAATTGTGTCCTTCAACTTGTAACGCCCCATATAGGTTTTGTAAATGGTCACCAATGTTTTGATAGACGTCCTTGGCAGATCCTCCAAATAATATGCTTTTATCTCCTCTGGATAAGCCAGGTTAGGATAGAGTTTGTTCATCATGCTTAACTGGAGTTTGCAAGAGAATTTACTGAACATCAGTTTACCAAATAGTGATACTAGAAAGATGCTGATTTTAGCTAACCTTGGTTGAGGAATACAGAGGCTTCCGTCTATGATGGCCTTCTCAGCAATTTCGCTGTCTAAGGACAAAAGCTCCATAGCAATTTGACCTCCAAGCGAAACACCACCAATCGCAAACAACTTCCCGCCACAGTGTTCTTTGATATAGTCTAGGATCTCCAAAGCAGAATCTTCCGTAGAAACATAATCAAGTTGATATTCTTCGCCGTGGCCATTCAAAGTAGGTAAAATAACACGGTATTCTTCTGATAAGATCCGTGCTTGGCGAAGATAATTCCACCAAGAACTGCCACCGCCATGTATCAGCAAGATAGGAGGCAAATTCTTATCACCAAATTCATGGAATTTCATGTTTAAACTCCTTACTGTGGGATTTTCACTAGATACATCCATATTAAATCATTTTGAACAAGCAGTGATACTGCCTCAACATGTGATGCTAGCAAACATCTATATTATCGAACGAAAAGTGACTAGTATGGCTTTGTTATTATATGATTGAACGAATTTATCACTTTAAGAAATGTAAAAACCTACCGATAAGTCTTCATCAGATTCATGTGGTTTCCAAGGTACATTAAAACCGTAGCTATAGCTCCAATCTGGATGCCAGTCCTTATAATATGGGACACGACTGTATTTGCCAAGTGTCACTTCATCCTCCTCTGATGATTCCTGACAGGTTATCCCAAACTGGATACCATCAAGTTCCCAGTAATTTCCCCAAACATATTCATAAGAAATGACATCAACCCAGCGGGAAGCGTCAATCTCAAAGTCGGTACATAACTTTAACGATTGGAAAGTACTATAGTGCATATTGTAAGGTTTGATATGTATAGCGCAGTCAACGTGATACTTTTCATAATTGGTATTCAATAGGATAACCTTCATTGGAATGGGAACGCCATTCAGTTCCAACCACCAGTATCCAAGTTTATTGTGCAAAATATCAAAATATTCGTCTGTTGCTACTGATTTAGAAAAATCATTTATTTGCAAACATCGACCTGACCTTAATAATTCAGCTGCAATCTCTCTTGCTTTCCCTTTATCAAAATCAGAGTAACGCTTAATCACACGCTTTAACTTGTCAATTGGATATGAGATGTCTTTTTGCGAAGCCTGATATATCTTCACAACATGAGCAATCTTTTCAACGTCGTTGATTCCAACAGGTACAACCACAAAATGGTCTTCCCTGATTGATTCATCCTCACAAATATAGATGTATTCCTCACCAAACTCTGAAAAAGTGACTGATGCAACTCTGTAAACTATATCTGATGAATTTGAATCAGTTTCTTGATCAGATAGCTCCTTCTCTTTACTATCTAAATCTATCCACTTATAGAAAGTATAACGATTTGGATTCTCATCCTCACCGAATACCATCAAGCTATGACAATTTGGACATTGCCAAGCATAGTACGAAGCATCAGTAATATCATAATAATCAATCTTATTATTTTCATCTGCGGTATCCGTTATCTCTTCCCATAACTCATCCGAGAATACCGAAAAAGCATTCGGGTCTGGAGCAGCATGGTCATTCATTGGATATCCGCATTGACAAGTCCACTTACCCATAATATAACTCCTACAGCTAGTAACCAATCTTACCGTTTATCGTTTTAGCATATTATACCACGAAACAACACAAAAAACTGCAACCTTTCGATTGCAGTTTCCTACAAGTCAACTTCTCTTCCTTCAAGGAAAGTTACAGGAATCTGCCCACTTCCTGAGATTGTGATGTTGTCGAGAAATTGGCACATGATATTCCTGTCAAAATAACTACTCAACTTGACCAAAATCCTATCCAGTTTACCATCTCTACAATCCTATATCAGTCGGTAAAAGGCATCACCACACTATGCAGTTCTCTGTTACCGTATCGTTTCGTCTGTTTCCCTCCTCATTCTATGAGACCTATACCCCATGATACCTTCTCGACCTTCGGTTTCACCTTGTCGCATGGGCGGATCATCTTTCTTTTCTAGGAAATCAAGGAAATAAGGCGACTTGGCTGAGATATGGTTAATCATGAAATCAAACATGAGATAGTAGTCTTGACTGAGTGCCTCAATATCGCTCCAATCTCCAAAACCCTCATCAACCTTGGTATAGTCCACGGGTGCAAACCCGCGGTCGCCTGACGATGGAAAGAAGGGAAGAATGTGGACACCACCGACCACATCTTTCAAAGGGCCTTCTAAGACCTGCTTCAAGTCTTTCAGATTTTTTCCAAGACTGTCTGAAAAGGTAATTAACATTGCTTAATTTTTACTTTCATAACTTGCTCTATTTACCTTCCTCAAAGCGTTTATAGACTGCTATAAATTCCTCAGCAATCGTTCGAAAACCTTCTGCACTCAATAACTGATCCTCAGCGTGCATCAGAATTAGACCTGTTTGGTTTAATTCCCCATTCATTTCTTTTGTCAAAAGTGAGTGGTGAGCATTGTGTCCCTGTACAAATGCTTCTTCGCCTTGTTTAATTCTATCTTTAGCCTGCTCAAATTCACCCTGCTTAGCCAATTGAATAGCATCGATGTACATAGATTTTGCTGTTCCTACATAGGTGATAATTTGAAAACACACTTCGAGTACTTTTTCGTCCATTTTAATGCCTCTCTTACCAATCTTCGTCTTCTAAATCGCTTGTTTCTTGTATTTCAGCTTGTAAAGCTTGTTTATCCATCTGTTTAATAAACGGATAATAAACAAAGAAAGACATAACCAAAATAAGTGTTTGCAACAAGGCTGTTTTCCAACCACCGATGATAAATCCTGAAATAATTGGAGGACAAGTCCACGGAACTTGAACGGCACCATACATAGGTGTCAGTCCAAAATAAATCGCTGAATACTGGATGATACAAGATAAAATAGGCGTTAATATAAAGGGAATTGCTAAAACTGGATTCATTACAATCGGCAAACCAAAGAGCACCGGCTCATTGATATTAAAGATGGCTGGAACCATTTCAAGACGTCCAAGAATTTTTAGTTGTTTTGATTTTGCAAATGCAACCATGTAAACTACCAAACCAATCGTAATCCCGGCACCTGTAACATTGATAAATTGATCAAAAAATTGAATCGTCACAATATGACCACCATTGGCTAGATTTAATTCAAGGCCCTTATCTAAAATGGCTTGGTTTTCCAAAGCATTCGCCTGTAGCAAGCCACTCATGATGCCACCAACTACAGTTGAGCCGTGCACCCCAAACATCCATAAGAATGGTACAAGGAAACACATAAGCACCGCACCAAACAATGAGTCAGTCAAGCCTTGCATTGGTGTTTGAATAAGATTATAAATCACTTCAATCGTTGTGACCTTAAACAATTGTTCAACAAGTCCGACAAAGATCGTTGCCGCTGTGATGATAACAGTAGCAGGAATCAAGGCTGAAAATGCGTTGGCTACACCAGTTGGTACGCCATCTGGCATTTTGATTTTGATATTTTTCTTCAAAAACCAAGAATAGCTTGCTCCTACAATCAAACCAACGATAATGGCACCAATCATCCCTTTCCCGGAAGTCCAATCCTTCAGAATAATGTTACCAACTACATCCCCATTTTTAGAAATCAAACTGGAGGGCTGGATTAGCAAGAAAACTGCTAAGGCAATGACACCTGCCCCAAGCGGCTCCTGTTTTTCTAGCTTAGCATAGGTATACGCAATCCCAATGACTGTTACAATCGCACTGATATTAAAGGTCGCACCAATTGCTTGATTGAGAACAGGGGTAATACCACTAGTTTCTAACATCGTTGCTAGAGCTGGAACTGGAAAATTGGCCAAGATAAGAAAGATGGAGCCAACAATCAACAATGGCATAGAGAAAACAATACCATCTTTTATCGCTGTTACACCTTTGGTATTGACAAAGGCCATCATCCGATCAACAAACTTTTTAATTAGTTTATCCTTCATCATCTTCTCCTTATTTTTTCATCATGTAAGCTTGTTTAAGAACTGCCATACCGTTTACAGTGCCATAATCAGCCATTGCAATCACTTCTACAGGAACATTGTGAGAAGCACAAATTTCTTTTGCTTTTTCAAGTTGGAAACCAACCTGTGGGCCTAATAGAGCCACATCAATATCTCCAACTCTTTGTTCCAATTCACTGATGGAATAAGCTGCAATTGTTGCATCTTTCCCTTTTTTCTGAGCCGCTTCTTTCATACGCTCAACCAAAATACTTGTTGACATACCTGCTGCACAAAACAATCCAATATTCATTTTAATTACTCCTTATAATTCGTTTCCATTTGATGTAATCACTTTTTGATACCATGTAAAGGAATCTTTCTTCATTCGTTGCAAAGTTCCTTCGCCATTATTATTCTTATCGACATAGATAAAGCCATAACGCTTCTCCATTTCACCTGTACCAGCACTAACAATATCGATACAGCCCCAAGGGGTATAACCAATGACATTTACGCCATCTTCTTCAATCGCTAACATCATTTGTTCAATGTGTTGTTTGAGGTAATCAATGCGGTAAGAATCATGGATTCCATCAGGCTCTACCTTATCATAAGCACCGAATCCATTTTCAACTATAAAAAGCGGACAGTGATAGCGATCGTATAAAAGATTTAAGCTATAGCGTAATCCCTCAGGGTCAATCTGCCAACCCCAATCGCTTGATTCAATATAGGGATTTTTCTTAGTATAAACATCTTTGAAAAGCTCTTCTGTTTCCTCAGATGCTGTAGCAGTCACTGTATCACTCATATAGTAACTCAAGCCAATATAATCTACACAACCTTCTTTTAGAGTTTCTAGATCTTCTGGTAAAATATCCAGTTTGATATTATTTTTTCGACAAAAGGCCTCGATATAGTAAGGACGCTCTCCAAAAACATGAAGATCTCCATAGTGAAATAAACGATGCTCCATTGCCTTCTGGCTAGCAAGTATATCTTTTGTATCACATGTATTCGGGTAAAATGGTACCATTGCCAGCATACAACCAATTTTGAAATTTTTATTGATTTTCCGACCCAATTGAACAACTTTTGCAGAAGCCACTGACTGATAATGGATAACCTGCTGTAGTACCTCAACTGGATTTTCATCTTCTTGATAAATGACACCAGAATTAGTCCATGAGCACCAAGGAACATTAATTGCACCTTGATTATTGATCTCGTTAAAGGTCATCCAATACTTAACTTTGTCCTTATATCGTTCCATGACGACTTCCGCAAAACGAACAAAGAAATCAATCAACTTGCGATTACGCCAAGCACCATACTTAGTAACTAGATGATAGGGCATTTCAAAGTGACTGAGTGTGATGACCGGTTCAATTTGATGAGCTAGCAGCTGATCAAATAAATCATCATAAAATTTCAACCCTTCTTCGTTAGGTTCTTCTTCATCTCCATTTGGGAAGATACGAGTCCAGGCAATCGAAGTTCGAAAACACTTAAATCCCATCTCAGCGAATAATTGTATATCGTCCTTATAGGTTCTGTAAAAATCTATTGCATCATGATTCGGATAATATTCGTCAGGTAAGACGCCATCAGTAATCTGTCGAGAGTGGCTAGCACTTCCAACCGTCATCACATCGGCTATCGAAATGCCTTTTCCACCTTTATCATACCCTCCTTCAATTTGGTGAGCAGCAACTGCCCCACCCCATAAAAAGCCTTCTGGTATTTTTGCCATTTTACCTATCCTTTCTGTATTTTGTACTAGCGCTATGAACAAGTCTATTTTATAACATACTGTACCTGCTGACAATAGATATTGAGATAGAAAATATATGTACAGTCGAACAATATTTGTTACATAAAAAAAACAAGAGTTTTCACTCCTATTTTTTTAAATAAACTTGGTAACGTAAGGATTCTAAAAAATAGACAACTGGAATCTGAGTGGTCAAATTAGTGGAACGTAGCGAGGAATCTGCGTAGGCAACTGGCATAAAGTAGGATAAATTTATATCCGATAGCTGTGATAAAGTGGAAATATCTGTATTTGTCAGACTAACAATCTTAGCATTTCTTTCTTTGAATCCCTGTACCAGAGTTAGAACTTCTTCTGTCTCACCGCTGACACTTAGAGCAATAACCAAAACATCCTCCAAATTAGAATGATGCAATTTCAGAGAATAAAATGGATTAGTAATAGCAAAGCTAAGAATACCGATTCCAGAAAAAAGATATGAGCCATATTCTGCCAAACTTAGACTAGTACCCACCCCTAAAAAGATAACTTGTTTGGCTTGAACGATCAAGTCTGCTATCTCTGATAGTTGTTTTTTTAAAGCTTCATCTTGGACACTAGTCTGTAAAAATTGTATTGCTGGAATATCAATAGGAAAGTAGTGACGATGTTTATTTTCCTTATCTTCCGACCTTGACAAGGCATATTTTAAATCATTGTAGCTATCAAATCCCATCTTTTTCGCAAAACGAATGATGGTTGTTGTCGATAGATTTATAGATGTCGATAGCTCTCTGATAGTCATCGTAGCAACTTTATCTCTATGTTGCAATATAAAATTATACACGCTTAATTCACTATTATTTAGCCCTTTTGCTTTATGATAATCAAATAAATTCATAGACACCCTTATGCTTTTGTAGTATATAGTTGTTTCATTAACATTTCAATAATGAGAATAACAGGTACCTGCGTCGTAATATTAAACCCATTTAAAAATAATTGAGGAACATGATAGGTTATGGAGCAATCAGATAGCCTTGACAATGTTGATTCCAATGTATTTGTGATGGCAATAACTGGACAACCTTTTTCCTTTAATTTTTGTACAATTTTCAATGTTTGAGAAGTCTCACCAGATTCGGATAAGGCAATGACACAAGTTTTTTCCATACTGTTTTGTAGCACTGGTTGCCAAGGATCTTCAATACACATACTAAATTTGCCAATATTTGAAAAATAGCGCGCTCCATATCGACCTAAAGTTCCAGAGGAACCAATTCCGACAAAAACAATCTGTTCAACGTTCTTTAAGATTGCCACAGCCTCCATAATCAGCTGCAAAAAAGTATCTTGCTCAGTATAATCAATGAATAGCTTCAAAGAATTATTGTCTTGATTGTTTAAAATAATTTGCTCATTTTTTAAATATTCTTTATAAGCAATCTTAAAATGGCTATATCCATCAAATCCTAGATGCTTGCAAAATCGTTGTACGGTTCCAACTGATACATGTGCAAGTTGGGCCAATTCCTTGATTGTCATAGAGGATATATTTTCATTTTCTAAAATAGTTGTATAAATAGCATTTTCTAAGTCGTTAAAACTTGCTACAACCTCATAACTAAACATATAATCCCTTTTTCTATCTCTATTGATTTGCTTACAATGTAACAAAAAACTAATAACCAAAGTGTTCTACACTAAAATAATGGAGAGCATAATGGCTATAAAACCAAGTCAGCATTAAAATCTATTAGAAAACCAGACGAATCAGATTTGTCTAACGAGACATGGTTAAGAGAAAATACTTTAAAACAGTATTGCCTTATGTTCTAGATTATATCATATTTTTGAGCATACTTTGAGTATTGTTAGTTTATTGACTTAAAAGAAACATAACAAGAGCTTATCTCTATTAAATTGTCTCAATTTCAATCGTCCATTCTGGAGATATGTAAGGTGGGGACGTTTCTATTCCCATAAACTCCTTGTCAATGGAAACAAACACGTACCCACAGGGTAAATGGAAATAGAAACTGATAATTTCTAGCTATCACTTCTATTCATTCCAAAAATTTTCTCACTCTGATACTTCCCCACGCCAATACAAAAAGCCTTGCAATCAAGGCTTTTCAAACTCCCTTGCGTTCAAAGGTTTCTAGGTTTTTACGAGCAGAGCAACACACTCCACGTGTGCTGAGAGCTTTCTTCTATACTAATAGACGAAAGGGTGTGAAAATGATTTTTAAATGATACTGTGGAACGGAACAGTAGCCCTAGTATTGACTACTGTCGTTTCTATTCATATTGGCTATTCTAGGACTGAGATGAAAAAATCTATAAATGCTCAGAATAAAATTGAACCCGCAAATCTCCCCAAAACAATGGTGAGTCATGTACTTGTATTATTCCGAAAAAATACACCTCTGGTGCAGTGAGACAAATTGGTGTATCTTATAGTGGCTTCGTAGATGAAAGCTATACTCTACTATCACTCTTTGATGATGTAGAACAAATTGAAAAAGATAATAGACTTCAGACAGCTATTGATGTTGTCAGAGAACAGTTTGGTTTTTTAGCCATACAAAAAGGAACCGTCCTAACTGAAGGTTCCAGAAATATTGAACGCAGTAAACTTATCGGTGGTCATTCCGCGGGTGGATTGGAGGGATTAAAATGAAACAAGAAAAAAATACAGTACAATTTTCAGAAATCCGTAGCAAAGGATGTAATGATATTGAAATGCTTGAAAGATTTTTACATGGAATCGTTGAAACAGCAACTTCAAAACTTCGTCAGAGAAAACTCAAAACAACTGAAATATCGATACGACTAGTACATGCTAAATCTGAAAACCGATTACCATTGGAATTTACATTTAGCATTAAGCCAACAAGCTCATCTGTGATAATCTATACTGAGGTAATCAATCGCTTTAAAGAATGTTACACAGGTGGGGGAATTCAAGGTTTTACGATTCAATTTGATAAAAATACCCTTGCCTCTGCATAGAAAGGATTTGATATGATTGACCGTTCATATTTACCATTTCAATCAGCAAGAGAGTACCAGGATACAAAGATGCAAAAATGGATGGGCTTTTTCCTATCTGAACATGCATCAGCACTCTCTGATGATACAAACAAAGTAACGTACATGTCTGACTTATCACTAGAGAAGAAATTATTACTCCTCAGTCAAGTATACGCCGGGCAGCTACGCACACGCATTCAAGTGATTGAAAAAAACAAGCGTGTTTCCTACACTGGAACAATACCAAGTCTGACCAAAGATTTCATTTTGATAAAAACTACAACAGGTCACATCAATTTGAAATTAAAAGACATTATTAGTATTGAACTTGTCGAGGAGGTGCTCTATGAATCAGCTTGAGTTTCAGCGTAATCACCTACAAATGGACTATTATAGCGAGAGCTACCAAGATTTTGAACGTGACTTCTACCGCTACTCTAACATGAATATTCCATTGACCTTCCTAACTGATGATATCCTAAAAACAATGGCGACTTCACGTAAGAATTACTTTGTCCTCAATAAGGAAAAGTCCAGAGATAACCGCGATCACTTCTTCATATTTGAAGTAAGTACCGTAGATGAGAATCCGCTAATCTATCATTATACATATAAGAAAACTACAATATATTTAGCAGAAAAATAGGAGCAGTTCAATTGACTGTTCCTATTTTTAATATTCATAAAATCTAAAGTCTTTATACTCTTTAACAATGGAGTCGCCAACCAGAACAGACTATACTGACCAGCGACTACCTTAAATTTAATGTTTCAGATTTATTTTCTTATCTCTAATTTCATAAACTACATCTGCTACATTTTCGAGTAATCGTTTATCGTGGGTGATAAACACGATAGTTCCGGTGTACTCCTTCATTAGTATTTCCAAAGCCTCTAAACTTGGTATGTCAAGGAAGTTACTGGGTTCATCCATTATTAGGATGTTATATCTACCCATGAGCATTTTAGCAAGCAACAATTTTATAATTTCTCCACCGCTTAAAACAGATAAACTTTTTCCAATATCGTTCTGTTTGAACCCCATAGATGCTAGCACTGAACGAATTTCTGATATATTGTAGTCACAATCCTTCTGCATAAACTCCATAACATTCTGATTACTGTTGTACTTGTAACCATTCTGTGCAAAGTAACCTATTTTTGCCTTAGGCGAAATAGAAATTCCTTCTTCATGGTTTAAGATCATTTGGATTAAAGTTGTTTTTCCGATTCCATTACCACCAGTTAACGCCACTTTTGCTCCTAACGGAATTTGAAAAGATGCATTTTCAAACAGAGCCTTATCCCCAAATACTTTATTAATTTCTGCACCGACTATAGGGTATGGATTATGGAGCTCCAATGCTTTACTTTGCCTGAAACGAATTCTGCGAATGCCTTCCGGAGCTTCTACTTTTCCTAAGGCCGCAATCCTGTGCTCTAGGGTTTTAGCAGCATTATACATCTTTTTTTCCTTACTTCCTATTGATTTTTGATGAGCTAAACGCCCTCCGTCTTCAGTACTTTTTTTCTTTGAAGAACCTTTTGCCTTCTGTTCTATTTTACGAGCCTGTTTTCGCTTTTCCTCCGCAGCCCTTTCCAATCGGGCACGTTCCGCAATAAATTGTTCGTATTCTGCAGCTTGGCTCTTACGTTCTTCCTCTTTCTGACGAAGATAATCAGAATAGTTTCCCCAATACTCAGTGATTTTGCCATCTTTCAGTTCCCATATTTTATCTACTATTTCATCAAGAAAATAGCGGTCATGGCTAATAACTAACAGTGCACCTGTAAAATATTTTAGCTGTCCTATTAGAAAATCAATTCCTTCACGGTCTAAATGGCTCGTAGGTTCATCCGCTAAAATACCATGAACCTGTGCCGATAAGGCCTGTGCTATTTTAAGCCTTGTTTCTTCACCACCGCTCATAGTCTGTATATTTAATTGCTCAACACCTAGCTTGCCTACAAGTGCAAAATCTTTTTCCTCCTGCAGAGTTACTTCGTCCAACTGGGGAATATAGGCAAGTTCACCCAGACGATTCATTTTACATCCTGGGGGAGTTAATTCTCCTAAAAGTACCCTGAGTAAAGTGCTTTTTCCAGCACCATTTGCTCCTACTAAACCAATACGGTCATAATCATATACTTCTAATTCATTTATATCTAAAACATCGCGTCCTTTGAATTCCACACGAATGTCTTTTGCTTTTAATATTAATTCCATAACATTTCCTCCTGTCTATAATCGCATGCTTTCATTTGCTTGTATGCAGGGAAAACCCTGCGATTTTAGCAGGAAGAGTTACATGAAAATAAGATACATAAATATTCCTCCAATATTGTTTATTTTAAATCTAATTTTCTAACCTCAGTTATCATTTGGCAAACTATAGCAATGCCAATAATTAAAATACCTGATAGTAAAAACCAATGATTTACACCGATTTTATCAGCAAAGAATCCAGAAAGAATTAACCCAATTGGCATAGCAAGTGACATGATACTTCCGATCAAAGAAAATACACGTCCTAAATATTCAGGCTTAATTTTCTCCTGAAAAAGAGCTGTTTGCACACCGCTATAAAATGGCACCGAAAGCCCCATTATTGCACAGCAAACTACGAATATTACAAATCCATTTGGAGGAAGTATTCCCGAAACGGCTAAACTGGTCCCCATTATAAAAAATGAACTTGTTATTAGTAATACATGCTTTTCGAAGCCCCCTAATCTTCCTAATAATAAGCCTCCTGCTAGCATCCCAAATGCAAAGGAAATTTCCGTAATAGAAATATGCACAGGCGTTCCATTAAAGTGTTCCATGCTTATTAAAGGAAATAGTGCATTGATTGGCATATAAACAAAAGTATATAGTGTTCCTAAGAGTAATAAGGCAAACAATCCTTTGTTTTGTCTCAGAACCACAACTCCTTCTTTCATCTCCCTTATGAAATTTGGTTCTAAACTTTGCACTTGATTACCCAGCTTAGGTATACGTACAATTGCTACCGTAATAGATGCAATCACAGCACCCAATACGTCGATGGCAATAATAGCATTTAAATCCCAAACGGAGTATAAGAGTGCTGCAACTGCCGGACTAACAATATAGCTTATAGACTGCAAAGACTGACTATAGCCTGCGCATTTCGTTAGCTGTTCTTCTGGTACTAAAAGTGGTGTAACCGCATTGAGTGCTGGGGTATGAAAAGCTGTTCCAATGCTACGGATAAACAATACTATCATAATCATCCAGACAGGTAGCTCCATACAGAATGCAACAATAGCAAGCACTGCACCAGCTGCTGCGATAATTAAATCGGCACCAATCATTATCTTCTTCCTATCATGACGATCCACTAGCACACCAATGGCAGGTCCCAAAATCGCATAGGGTAAAAAACCTACTAATGAAGCCATAGACAAGACCATCGCAGATCCTGTTTTTTCTGTAAGGTAAAAAATAATCGCCATTTGCAGGATGGCACTAGTGATTAATGATACTGCTTGCCCTGCCCATATTGCATAAAATTTTCGTTTCCAATTGTTGTATTTTTCCATTTATATTATCTCCTGCATATTATTTTGCTTGAATTTCTATTTTGAATAGCATTCTAGGCAATAAAAAATGCAGGCCAAACCCCACAATGTGGCTTTTGGTCTGCATACATACAATTTGGAAACATTCATATTAAAGACATAGTTAAATAAAGGTATAGTTAAATAACCAATATCCTCACCGTAACTAATGAATGCTCAATATCGTATAAATAAGCACAACAAAAAAGCCTATCATCGGGTATAGATTCTGCTTTTTTTATTGCCAGCTTATCTTAAACGCATTGAGGCTGTCATAGTTTCGGTTCCTCCTACATCTTTGTTTATATCAATTTATAGTATAACACAACAAGATGATATGTTCAATATAAAAGTTATGGAATGAGACTCATACTTCCAATTCGATGCCAGATTTAAAGGATATGACGAAGTTTTCTTCATAGACTGTAACGCTCTGGATTATCTTCCTTAGTAGCAAGCGATTAGCTTTCACAAAATCTTCTGTTTGTAGTTTTAAAAATTCATCAGGATTTTCTAACTCAACCTCAAAATATTTCATTTTACATTCCCTCATTTCATTTATTGATAAATTGAGTTTGCAAAAAAGAGTGGACAATTTTTGTCTACTCTTAACCTTTAAAATAGTTTTTTTTAATCGATTTGAAGTTGCCTAAATTATTACTTATTCGGTAAAATGAAGTATTGCTTTCAACAGATTTCCTTCAACTACACTTCACTTGATTCAAACAAGGTGGGTACATTTCTATTCCCACAAACTCCTTGTCAATGGAAACAAACACGTACCCACAGGGTAAATGGAAATAGAAACTGATAATTTCTAGCTATCACTTCTACTCATTCCAAAAATTTTCTCACTCTGATACTTACCCACCATAAAGCAAAAAGCCTTGCAATCAAGGCTTTCATTATCCCTTTCGTTCAAAGGTTTCTAAGCTTTTACGAGCAGAGCGACACACTCAGCGGTTCGCTATCTCCGTTCTGTCTGCGTGCTAGCACTTGTCAATCACGGACAGCTATCGCATGGGCGGAAGTAAATGCTAATCTTCGTCGTTTTACTCCTTGACTAGCAAACTTACCGCCTCAACATGATGCGTTTGTGGAAACAAATCCACCGGCTGGACTTTCTTTAATTCGTAGCCCAACTCTTGGTAGAGTTTGATATCACGCGCCATGGTGGCGACGTTACAGGAGATATAGGCGATACGGTCAGCTCCTGTTTGGGCGCTTGCTTTGATAAAGCTTTCGGTCAAGCCCTTGCGTGGCGGGTCAACTAGGATGGCGGTTGGTTGGATGCCTTCCTTGAGCCAATTCTTCATGGCATTTTCAGCTGTGTCACAGACATAGTGGGCATTGGTGATATTGTTTAATGCAGCATTCTTCTGGCTATTCTCTACCGCTTCTGGGATGACTTCGACCCCGTAGACTTCCTTGACATGCTTGGCAACTGATAGGCCAATGGTCCCGATTCCTGAGTAGGCATCAATCACCACATCATCTTCTCTTAACTCCGCAAAGTCAATGGCTGTCTGATAGAGCTTCTCTGCCATTTCGGTATTGACCTGATAAAAGGCTGGTCCAGAGATTTGGAAGCTATTGCCCAACATTTGATCCGTAATATAGTCTTGACCATAGAGAACCCGCCATTCTTTTCCAAAAATGGCATTGGTATTCTGATCATTAATATTTTGCATGACGGATTTGATGGCTGGGAATTGCTTGATCAACTGCTCGATCAACTGGTCCACACGGAACACCTTGGGACGAGTGGTGACCAAAATGACCATGATTTCTCCTGAATGATGTCCTCGACGAACCACAAGATTTCGAATTAAGCCAGATTGTTCCTGCTCATCATAAGGCTTGAGGTCAAAACGACGAATCAAATCCCTAAGTGCCAAGACCACTTGGTCAATGACGGGATCTTGGATATAAAAGTCTTCAATCGGCATCAAATCATGAGAGTTCTTCCGAAAGAAGCCTGTTTCGACCTGACCATTGACACGACGGACAGGAACCTGAGCCTTGTTGCGATACTGGACAGGATGGTCCATCCCCAAGGTCAGGGGTACTTCGATATCAGAGATTCCTGCCATCTTGTAGAGGCTATCCTTGACCTGTTTGGCCTTGAATTTCAGCTGCTCCGGATAAGCCAGGTGCCCCAAATCGGCAATGCCGCTTCGCAAGTAAGCTAGGTCTAGCTCTTCATTGCGGTGAGGTGATTTTTCCAAGTACTCCTCTACTTTTCCGTAGCCGATCTTCTTGTTGACCTTGAGCACGCGCATGCGGATGACTTCTCCTGGCAGGGCATTCTCCACAAAAAAGACCAGGCCATCGACCTTAGCCACTCCTGCTCCTTCGTGTGTCAAATCGACAATTTCAACCGTTACAATTTCATTTTTCTTTAACATCGTTTTCTATCTTTCTACAAATTAAAAGGGGTGGAGTCCAAAACTCCTATCCCCTTATTATATCATCTCAGTCCCATTTGGTACAATTTCTTTTTATAAGCATCGAAATCGACCAGCAGGCCTTGGCCACCGTACATATCGTAGGAATCGACCCAATCCCCATTTTCTGGGATGGTCACTCGTTCAATTCCTTTTCCAGCACTTCCGACTAGTCCAAGTCCATTGGTCAATAGGAAAGAGAAAGGAACATTGGTGGACGTCATAGCAAAGACTTTCCCTAGGGCTTCTGATCCCGTAAAGAGTTTGGTTGGATCCTTGATCTGATGCATGATAGCGGACATGACCTCTTGCTGGCGACGGGTCCGACCAAAGTCTCCTTCATCATCCTTACGGAAACGCGAGTAATTGAGAAGGGTCCGGCCATCCATCCGTTGTTTTCCAACCTTGATGGTTTGTTGCGGAACGACACCGTCTTTCATGTTCAAATCATCTGGTACTTCTACTTCACTGACCTTTTCGCCGTCAACCGTTGAAAACTGCGCATTCATCTCGACCCCATTTGGGAAGAGGGTATCGATCGCTGTCGCAAAGGTCTTGAAATCGACCATAGCGTAATATTGGATATCAATGTCAAAGTTGTCTTTGAGCATCTGACGCACCAATTCAGCCCCTTGGTTGTTATTTTGCTCCCCGATGGTGAAGGCAGTATTGAGCTTCTGGTCGTAGTAGCCATCATATTCAGGAATATTTTGCTGGCTGACACCATCGATATGGACCAATGTATCCCTCATGAAGCTGACCATCTTGATCTTGCCTTCTTTGTTATTGACATTGACTACCATGATGGAGTCTGTCCGGGTCTCATCTGATTTCTCACCGATCCGACCATCTGTCCCCAAGATCAGGATATTGACCCCATCTCTTGACTTCTTGCCGTTAAATTTCTCAACGACAGCCGGTTTGGCATCTGGACCTGTCGGCTTGCTGTTGAGGCCTTTTACAAACATGAAGACCATGCCACCGATAATGAGCAAGAAAAAGAGAGCAATCCACTTGAGAATCCGCTTGACGCGAATTTTTTTCCGTGGTTTCTTAGGTATATCGCTCGTCGCAGCAACTGCTTTCTTCTTAGACTTTTTGCTACGTGATTGGTAAACAGGGAGATCCCCAATCGGTTCAGCAATCTCTCCTTGCACTTCTTCTGTAGCGTCTACCTCAGGTTGAAGGGCTTCTGCTTCCTCATAAGCTCCTTGGCTCTTCTTGAGCAGGTAATTGTATTCTAGTTGTTCTCGTTCATTTAAATAATGAAAATTTGAGTATAAGTACTCTAATCGCTTTCGCTCGTGGTGAGATAGAAAGTTGGATTCGTTACTCATCTTTTCTCCATTCCGTTATCTTTTAAGGTATAGACCTGATACTGACCCAAGACTTTTGTCTGAATGCCCAAACTGTCTAATTCTTGATAGGCAAATTGCAGAAGATCAGGCGCTTCGTTTAGGAGGTCAATAATGAAAAAGTATTCTCCTAAAGCTGTTTTTAGGGGGCGACTTTCAATCTTGGTTAAATTGATCCCCCGCCAAGCAAAAGTAGACAAGCCCTTATAGAGGGCTCCTGCCAAGTTACTTGGTAAGGTCAAGGCCAAGCTAACTTTTTGAAGGGCTGGACTTAAAGTTTCTGAGATCGCTGGCTCTTTGGCCCCTAAAATCCAAAAACGTGTATAATTGTCCTCGATTTCTTGGATGTCTTTGGCCTGGACTTCCAAGCCGTATTCACTGGCTGCTGCCAGAGGGGCAATCGCTGCAATTTCCAAGTCTGGATGCTCTGCTACATAGCGAGCCGCATAGGCTGTTGAAGCCGTCATTTCCATAGCCGCATCTGGATAATGGGCTCTTAAAAAAGCCTTCCCTTGGGCCAAGGCCTGTGGATGCGAATAGACCGTTCGAATGGGCCGGTCTTTTTTAGCCACCAAGAGCTGTTGCTTGATGGGATAGACCACTTCTGCAACGGCCTGGATGGTCCCTTGGTGAAAGAGGTAATCAAGGGTCTCATGGACACTGCCTTCAATCGAGTTTTCAACTGGGACGACTGCAAAATCAATTTCTTGATTCTCATAAGCCTTGATGACATCTGTGATCGTCTGATAGGCGATGCGTTCAGAAGTTGGAAAGCTATGAGTGGCCACATCATGGGTAAAAGATCCCTTAGGACCAAGATAGCCTACAAGCATCGAATGATCTCCGCAATTTCTTCAGGTGTTTTGTCCTCGACATCCACAATATGGGTAGCAATCGCTTCATACAAAGGCAAACGACCATCAAAAATCTTCTTAAATTCTTCTTTTGTGTTGTTTAAAAAGAGGGGACGTTGCATAGCTTTGTCATTTTGAATTCGTCTGTACAAGGTTTCAAAATCTACCCGCAGATAAATGTTGTGAGGATTTTTTTCCAAGAGCGCACGGTTATGAGGATTGACCACAATCCCACCTCCGGGGGAAATGATGGCCACTTCATTTTCCAATAAACGCTCTAACATTTCAGCCTCGCGACGACGAAAGGCAGCTTCTCCTTCCACTGAGAAATAATCATTGATCGACATGCCGATCTCTTCAACAATTAATTCATCCATATCATGGAATTTTGGATCAAGAATGCGACCAACGGTCGTTTTACCTGTTCCCATAAAACCAAGTAAAATTTTAGCCATGCAGTAAGGTCTCCAAATCTTCAAAAAAACTAGGGTAACTGGTGTTGATGGCCTCTGCCCGATCCAACACCACATTTCCATCTCTCACCAATAAGGCAGCAATGGCAGCCATCATCCCAATCCGGTGATCTCCAAAGGTCTCTAAGTCAGCTCCATGTAGAGGAGTCGGTCCAGTGATGATCATGCCGTCTTCCGTTGGCACGACATTGGCTCCCATAGCATTGAGGCTATCTGCTACGACCTGGATGCGGTCCGTTTCTTTCACACGAAGCTCCTCAGCATCCGCAATCACGGTTTGACCATTTGCTTGTGTCGCTAGTAAGGCAATAATCGGCAATTCATCAATCAAGCGTGGAATCAACTCCCCATCAATCCGAATCCCTTTTAAGGACGAAGTCTTAACAGTGAGACTTGCAGAGACCGCTTTTTCATCGCGATCCTCCATGGTGAGATCTCCCCCCATTTCTTGAATCACTTCGAGAATCCCTGTCCGCGTTTGGTTGATGCCAACATTTTCAATCTTGATCACACTATCTGGAAGGATGAGGCCGGCCACTAACCAAAAGGCTGCACTGGAAATATCTCCAGGAACGATGACTTCTTGACCTTGGAACTCTTGTCCACCTTGGATGCGGATGGTTTTTCCATCCACCTGGATCTCTCCACCAAATTGGCGAATCATATCCTCCGTATGGTCACGCGTCTTTTCCTTCTCGATAATCGTCGATTCACCTTCAGCTTGTAGAGCGGCAAAAATGAGAGCAGACTTGACTTGAGCCGATGCCACTGGTAAACGGTAATGAATCGGTTGGAGCTGATGGGTGCCTTTTTCATGTAAAGGCGGGCAATCGCGCTCTCCCTGACCAGCAATCTCTACTCCCATCTGACGCAGTGGAATCGCGACACGATCCATGGGCCGTTTGGAAAGACTATCGTCTCCGACCATGGTCACTGCAAAATCCTGACCTGCTAGGACACCTGATATCAAACGAATAGAAGTCCCTGAATTGCCCATATCAAGGGGAGCTGACGGAGCTTGAAGGCCCTGAAAGCCTACTCCTTGAATCCGAATCACATCCCCGTCATCTTGGATGGAGACTCCTAAATCTCGAAACACCTGGATGGTAGAAAGCACATCTTCGCCTCGCAAGATATCATAGACCTTAGTTTCGCCCTTTGCAAGACTTCCAAAAATAATGGATCGGTGACTGATGGATTTGTCACCAGGGACTCGAATGGTTCCCTTTAGACCCTTGCTATTGGTTCTTAATTTCATTGCCATCTCCAGAGTGCTTTTCCACATATTCTATCATAAATAGGACATGAATTCAATTTTTGATCAAAAATTTGGAACAAAAAACGAATGTTTCCAAGCATTTTTTGAGCTTGTTTTCCTCTAGTGGCGAACGAAAATACCAGAGTCGAAATGACAACTCTGGTAGAAATTTCTACTTGTATAAATCTTGAATCGGCTCAAAGATGATCTTTTCAAGATCTGCAAGATAAATAGACAATTGCTGTTGTTTGGTGAAAAATTCATTCACAATCGGACTTGCTTGGATTTTTTCCATATAGTCTTTCATTTCTTGTTGCACAGCTTCTGTTGGAAGTTGACCGGATTGCATCAAGCCTTGCAGTTGATTTTGGAAAGCGACGTATTCGTCAAACAGCGTTTTCGCTTCTGGATTTGCTTCGATCGCTTGCTTGCTTTCTACGACAGCCTTGTATTCAGGAAGGTCTCGCAGGGTCCGAGAGAGTTCGTTTGCTACATCATAAATATTTGCCATTTTCTAGGCTCCTTTACTGATAAGATACTTCTATTATACTGCTTTTCCTTCAATATTCCTAAAATGAAGCAGGCATTTTGATGCAAATCCTTCTTAAGACCTAGCGAGCAAGGACGGTATAAGACGTCGCCTGGCTGATCAATTCTTGGGCCTGTTCCTGATCCTCTGCATTTTTAAAGGTCAGTTGCAAAATCCCGTGGATATCTTCCCGATTCTCTTCATTGATGTGAATATTAACCAAGGAAATCCCTTGTAGGAGTTGTAAGATTTCGAGGATCACACCTTCCTGATCGGGGACATCGATAAAGAGATCATAGGCACTATCGCGTCCAGCACGCTGATGGATTTGCATTTCTTTTCGGTGCTTCCGCCCTTCATGGAAAAAGGACCAAATAGCCTTCTCGTTATCTGCTTGAATGGTCTCAGCTACCTGATCCAATCGCTCTTTGAAATCTGCAATCCGCTCCAATATCGCTTGAGGGTTGGACAAGAGAATAGAAGTCCACATACCTGGCTCACTTTCCGCGATCCGTGTCATATCCCGAAAGCCACCAGCCGCAAAACGGCGAGTCATTTCATGCTCTTCCCCATAAGCTACAGCCTGCTCGACCAGAGTCGAGGCTAAAATATGAGGAAAATGGCTGATCTGGGAAGTCACCCGATCGTGTTCCTCGGCATCGATTTCAATAAATCGAGATCCCAATCCACTCAGAAGCTCTTTCAACTCTTCCATGGCACCTCCTGTCGTCAAGCTGGAAGGAGTAAAAATATAATAGGCATTTTCAAATAAGGTTGCATCTGCTGCTGCGGCACCTGTCTTATGACTACCAGCCATGGGGTGTCCTCCCACAAATCGTACGGCCTTGTCTGTAAACACTTTTTCAGCTTGTGCGACAATTTCTGCCTTGGTAGAGCCTGCATCTGTCACCAGTACCCGGTCTTTCAAATGCAAGCTAGCTAAGGTTTCTAAGTAAGACTTGGTTTGCTTGATGGGAAGGGCCAAAATAATGATATCTGCTAAAGGGGCAAAGGCTGCGAAATCATCCGTCACTTGATCCACCATTCCTCTTTCAAGGGCGATGGTTCGAGAGGCTTCACTACGATTGTACCCAAGAACAGTCACGTTTGGGTGGGCTCTCTTAATGCCTAGCGCAAGTGAAGCACCAATCAAGCCCAACCCTGCAATATAAACAACTTTCTTCTCCAAAGGAAAACTCTTTCTCTTAAAAATTCTTCGTAAAGTCCCGGTGCTTGGCAACGGCTTCTTTCAATTCTTCCAAGTTATCGGATGAGAATTTTTCAAGCACTTCTGTCGCAAGGACCGTTGCGACCACTGCTTCCATTACCACTCCTGCAGCAGGTAGAGCCGTTGGGTCGCTGCGCTCAACCGTCGCCTTATAGGGTTCATGGGTTTCAATATCCACACTCATCAAGGGTTTGTAGAGAGTCGGAATAGGCTTCATGACGCCACGAACCAGAATGGGCTCACCATTGGTCATGCCCCCTTCAAAACCACCAAGATTATTGGTGCGACGGGTATAACCGGTGTCTTGAGACCAGATGATTTCATCCATGACTTGACTACCTTTTAGGCGACCTGCGTCAAAACCAAGGCCTAACTCAACACCCTTAAAGGCATTGATAGAGACTACTCCTTGAGCGATTTTGGCATCCAATTTCTTGTCCCATTGTACATAGGAGCCTAGTCCAACAGGCACACCGCCAACCAAGGTTTCCACAATCCCCCCGATGGTATCGCCATCTTTTTTCACTTGGTCAATGTAGGCCTTAACAGCTTCTTCTTGTTCTGGCACAACGATCGAAACTTCCGACTTCGCTGCCTTTTCCTTGATTTCTGAAACGGTTAGATTCTCGGGAATTGCAATCTCGATTCCCCCAAAATTAACAATGTGGCTGGCTACTTCAACGCCAATTTCTTCTAAAATCCGTTTAGCAACTGCACCAACGGCTACACGCATGGTTGTCTCACGGGCAGAAGAACGCTCTAAGGAATTTCGAAGATCGTCAAAACGGTATTTGATCCCTCCGACTAGATCGGCATGACCAGGACGTGGCTTGGTGATCTTACGTAGATTCTTCTTTTTCTCTTCGACCGGTGCTACATTCATGATCTCCAGCCATTTTTGGTGATCCAGATTGGTCACGTTCAGCGTAATCGGACCTCCCATGGTCAAGCCATGACGGACCCCTGATGTGATCTCGACACGGTCACTCTCGATTTTCATCCGAGCACCGCGACCATAGCCACCTTGTCGACGTTTGAGCTCTTTATTAATATCCTCTTCAGATAAAGGAAGGCCTGCCGGAACTCCCTCGATGATGGCTGTTAGTCGAGGTCCATGGGACTCTCCTGCTGTTAAATATCTCATACAACCTTATTCCTTTCTTTTTAAAAAGTCCTTCATTTCTTGAAGAGGGATTTGATGAATCGCTGCTTGCCCTAACTCTGGAACAATCACCAATTTCAAGCTGGTCCCACGCGCTTTTTTGTCATGGGTCAAGGCTTGATAAAGGGCTTCTTTATCCCACTTCTCATAGTCCACCGGAAGGCCAAATTTCCGACACATTCCTTCGATTTTTTGAGTGATTCCCTTTGGCATCAAGCCCTTTTCTTCTGCAACTCGGGAGAGCTGCACCATGCCCATACTGACGGCTTCTCCATGCATGACCTGCCCATAACCAGCTGTCGCTTCAATGGCATGACCAATGGTATGACCAAAATTAAGATACAGTCGAATACCATTGTCCAACTCATCTGCCACCACATGGTCTCGCTTCACCAGGCAAGAATGAGAAATGATGCTCTCTGCATGCTCTAAAATACTCTGGACAGAACCATCCATGGCTTCTAATTCTTCCCAGAGTTCCGTATCTTGGATGAGGCCATACTTGATGACTTCGCCCATCCCCTCGATCAATTCACGTTGCCCTAAAGTGCTCAACACTTCAGGATCAATAAACACACCATCTGGTTGAGCAAAGGTCCCTACCATGTTTTTAGCAAGTGCTGTGTTGACTCCGGTCTTTCCCCCGATAGAGGAATCCACCTGTGCGGTCAAGCTAGTCGGAATCTGAACAAAGGAAATTCCCCGCATATAGGTCGAGGCAGCAAAACCAGCCAAATCACCAACTACGCCACCCCCAAGAGCAACGATTCCATCACTGCGCGTCATGCCCTGGGTAGCTAGAAAGTCATAGACTTTTGAAACAGTGGTTAGATTCTTACTGGCTTCTCCTTGAAGAAACTCAAAGCGCACCACTTGAAAACCAGCTTTCTCAAGGCTCTTCTCTACGATAGAGGCATATAGCTTAGCCACGCGGTTATCGGAAATAATGGCGACTTTTTTATCGCCCCAAAGAGTGCGCAACCAGTCTCCAACCTGGTTGAGACCACCTCTTTCAATCACAATCTCATAGGAATGTCCTGGAATAGGTACCGATACGTTCATAGGAATCTCCTTCACGTTTTTCTTTGATTCTATCTTATCATGAAATAGGACACATGTCTCAATCAAAATGAAAAAGAGACTAGAGCAAGACTGTTTTTTTTTAAATCAGGTCTTGTTCTAATCTCATAAAGCTTTTTCAATAGGAAAAGGTAAACCCCTCTCTTAGTCACATACAAATTGGCGATATTCTGTTGTCAATGCTTCCCATACAGACTCTGTAGGAAATACTTTCCCAGTCATTAATTCAAAGGCTGCTTCAGCTTGATAAAAGAGCATTCCCAGCCCATTTACCCTCTGGTTTCCTTGATTCACTGCTAATTGCAGAAAGGGGGGCACTGCCGGATAGTAAGCCATCTCTACGATTAAGGCCTGTGGGGGAAAGGTCAAGTGACTCGCTATCGGAAGAGACTGACCATCCATCCCAACACCAGTCGCATTTAAGATGAGATCGGCTTGATTAAAGGAGCTTTGAACGTCTTCATCTTTCTCAATCGCATACAATTCTATCAAGAAATCAAAGCCTTCTTCAATCAACTGAACTATTGAACGATAATGAACCAATCTTTCCTCTCTCACAAAGACAAGGATACGTTTTACACCTAGATGAATCGCCTGTGCAATAATCGCTAAAGCTGCACCACCTGCACCTAAGAGAACCATTGTTTTTCCCTTAATAGAGAAAGCAGGAGGTAAACTACGAAAGAAACCAATCCCATCCGTATTATAGCCTTTAAGTTTACCATCGCGGTGAACGATAGTATTGACAGAACCGATCTTTCGGGCCATCTCATCCACTTCATCTAAGTAAGGAAAGACCTTCTGCTTGTAGGGCATGGAGATATTGGCCCCAATCATATCCAACTTACGAATTTGGCTGATGGTGCTTTCTAAGTCTTCTTCAGCAATATCCCAAGCTAGATAAGCAGCATTGGTCGCTGTTAATTCATAGGCTAGATTATGAATGAAAGGAGAGATACTATGACGAATGGGATGGGCAATGACAGCTGCCATCCGAGTATATCCGTCAATCTTCATTTAATAACTCCCGAATTCTTCTCATATTTTCAAGAGGAATTTGACCTGGGGCACTTTCATCTCCAACTCTAGCATAAGACCAGGAAGAACCTGTCAAATCAGCTGTCAAGCGCGAAATCTTCCCGACCTTGCCCATGGAAATCGTTACATATTCTTGCTCAGGGTTCAGTGTCTTGAAACCACGCGTATAATTCATCAAGTCAAGAACATCTTGTTCATTGTGGGCCATGACAGATACTTTGACTAATTTTGGAGAAAAGCTGGTCAATTCCGATAAGATCTCCATCATATTTTCCGGAGTTTCTTGGAAGTTATGGTAGCTGAGAACAAGATTTGAAAATTCCAACATCTCTTCAAAGACTTCACGGTGACTATAATACTCGAAATCGATATAATCCGGATGATAGATGGATTGAATATCTTTCAGGATTCCAACATATTCCTCGTTGGTCAGCTCCATCTCTCCCCCTTCAGCTCGAGTCCGCAAGGTGAATAAAATCTCGCGTCCAGCAAATTTTTCAAAAACTGCAGGAGCAACAGTTAAGATCTCGCTTTTTTCTAAAAAGTCCGCACGCCACTCAATAACATCTGCATCCTCGTAACGCGAACTATCTAGTTGTTGCGCCTCTTCTAAGGAGCGAGGCATAATCGAAACAACTAACTTCATACATCCACCCTAATCGTAAATACTTTCAAGTAATTACTACTTTCTTCTTTCTTGTTCCATCGAAAATCTCCCGGAAGTCCGTATTCCGCTAGATAGCGATGCTTACGGCCTTGAAATCCCTTTTCGATTTGTTTTTTAAATTTTTCTTTGGTCACATTTGCCGCATTGGTACTGAGAATCAAGGTCCCACCTGGATTTAAAATCTCAAGGGCCTCGCTGACCAACCGATGGTAATCTTTAGCGACTGAAAATGTCCGTTTTTTATTCCGCGCAAAGCTAGGCGGATCGAGCACGATCACATCATAGCTTAAGTCATGGCGTTTGGCATATTTGTAATAGTCAAAGACATCCATCACGACAAAACGATGAGCATCCAGCGCCAAGCCATTTGCCACAAAATGCGCTTCTGATAGTTCTCTACTTCTCTTAGCCAGATCGACCGATGTTGTCTCAACTGCTCCACCCATTGCCGCAGCCACAGAGAAGGCCGCCGTATAGGAGAACATATTGAGCAAGGACTTGCCAGCTGCTAAGCCCTCTACCAAGCCACCTCGAACTTCATGCTGATCCAAAAAAATCCCCGTCATCAAGCCATCATTGAGAAAGACTTGGTAAGAGACCCCATTTTCAAGAATCAAAAATTCTTGCGGAGCTTCTTCTCCATAGACATGAGCCGATTCATAGTCCAAGCCTTTAAAGCGAATCTTTTCATAGCCACCTCGGACTTCTGGAAAAGCTTCTTGAAAGGCCGCTAGAATGGTTTCCTTGATCTGAAATACGAAGGGATTGTACCAAGAAAAGACAACAAACTCACCATACAAGTCAACCGTGAAGCCACCAAAACCATCTCCCTCTTGGTTAAAAAGACGAAAGGCTGTCGTCGTTTCATCCGCATAATAAGAACGACGGTATTGCTTGGCTTTGATGAAAAGCTTTTTAAAAAAGTCTTGATCAAAAGCGACCAACTCTTGCGAAACAAACCATCCAATCCCTTTATTTTGTTCAGATAAGTATCCGACCCCGAGGGATTGTCCATCTCCTGAAAGCAATTGAACCGCTTGATCCAAAGCAGGAAGTGAGTCAAAATCTTGCTTTTCAAGAAGGGATTGTCCTTGTTTGATTTTTGTTGCGACTTGGCGACTGACTGTGAGTTTTTTCATACCCTCTATTATAGCAAAAGTCTACAGTTTTCACAAAGGGAGGCTTTATTTACTGGAACTTTTTTTACCATTTTATCCTAGCTCTCATCATTTAGCTTCAAATGATATAAAATGCCGGATCTTTCCTATTTCTTTCCTCTCCTTTACAGTCATTTTTTTCTTTCTCCATAAAATTGTGGTATACTTGTATATGAAAATTTTTAGGAAATAAGACAAGGAAGTAACATTTTGTGAAAAAAATTACGAATTCGATACTCAATTTCATGAGTACCAGACTAGGATTTGTCTTGACCCTTCTGTTGCTCTACTGGTTCAAAACCATGTGGGCCTATTCAGTTGATTTTAATTTAGACATTCAGGGACCGTATCAGATTTTTCTAGCAGTGATCAACCCATTGCCGATCAGTCTGCTCTTCATTGGTCTTGCACTTTATATCAAACGAACCAAGCTCTTTTATAGTTTGGCCTTTGGGATCTACCTTCTCTTATTTATTTGGTTGATTTCCAACTCCATCTATTATCGAGAGTTTACAGACTTCGTAACGGTCAATACCATGTTGGCTTCCAGCAAGGTTTCTGCCGGTCTCGGAGCTGCTGCTTTAGAATTGTTCCGACCTTGGGATGTGATCTACATTCTAGATTTCCCTATTCTAGCTTTCTTCTTCTTTAAGAAATGGATTCGAATGGACAATCGTCCCTTCAATAAACGAGCTAGTTTTGCGGTTACCTCTTTATCGGCTATGCTCTTTTCGGCCAACCTTTTCCTTGCAGAAATTGACCGACCTGAGCTCTTGACTCGTGGGTTCTCAAACTACTATGTCGTTCGTGCCCTAGGCTTACCAGCCTTTCTGGGGTATAGCGCTAATCAGACCTATGCTGCCAACAAAGAACGTTCCAAAGCCTCCGAAGCAGATTTAAAACCGGTGGAAGAATATATCCAACAGCATTATGCCAAACCTAATCCTGAGTACTTTGGAATGGCCAAAGGCCGTAATGTCATCTACATTCACCTGGAAAGTTTCCAACAATTCTTGATCGATTACAAGTTGAAAGTAGACGATAAAGAATATGAAGTGACACCTTTCTTAAACTCACTTTACCACTCGAAAGAAACCTTTGCCTTTTCAAACGTCTTTAACCAAGTCAAGGCAGGGAAAACGTCCGATGCTGAGACCATGATTGAAACAGGCCTCTTCGGACTCAACCAAGGTTCCTTTATGGTGAACTATGGTGGAACCAATACCCAACAGGCTGCACCATTTATTCTTTCAAAAAATGGTTACAACTCGAGCGCTGTTTTCCACGGGAATGCTGGAAGTTTCTGGAACCGAAATACCGCCTATAAACAATGGGGCTACAATTACTTCTTTGATGCCAGCTACTTCACCAAACAAAACAGCAGCAATTCCTTCCAGTATGGTCTTAATGACAAATACATGCTCAAGGATTCCATCAAATACCTAGAAAGATTGCAACAACCTTTCTATACGAAGTTCATTACGGTTTCCAACCACTATCCTTATACGACCAGCTTGTCAGGAGATGATCTTGGCTTCCCTCTAGCTAAGACTCAGGACGAAACCATAAATGGCTATTTTGCGACCGCTAACTACCTAGATTCTTCGATCAAGGCCTTCTTTGATTACCTAAAAGAATCTGGTCTTTACAAAAATTCCATCATCGTTCTCTATGGGGACCACTACGGAATTTCAAACTCCCGCAACCCAGCTCTTGCCCCTCTACTTGGTAAGAACTCTGAAACGTGGTCAAGCTATGACAATGCCATGTTGCAACGCGTTCCTTATATGGTAGTTATTCCAGGTATGGATAAGGGTGGCATCATTGATACCTATGGTGGCGAAATCGATATGCTCCCAACCTTGGAACATTTGCTAGGCATTGAATCCAACAAATTCCTCCAAGTTGGTCAAGATATGCTCTCACCAGAACATGATCAAATCGTCGCCTTCCGCTCCGCTAACTACTTTGTAACTCCAGAGTATACAAGCTATAGTGGCCGGACCTATTACACCAAAACAGGTGAGGAAATCACCAACCCAGACGAAAAAACCAAGGAAGAACTGGACAAGATCAGGGAAGCTGCTAACCTGCAATTGAAGATTAGCGATAGCATCCAGACCGGTGATCTCCTTCGCTTCTTCAAGGGCAATGATCTTGGAAAAGTCAATCCAGAAGATTATTCCTACACCAATTCCTTCAAGGCATTGAAGAAGATTGAAAAGGAAAAAGGTGACAAATCAACCAGCCTTTATAACCAACGTGGCAACCAGTCTACCGTTGATCTCTTCAAGGCACCAACTTATAAAGAATTGCACCCAGAAGACGATAGTTCTTCCTCAACAGAGACCAGTAGCAGTTCTTCTAAATAAAGAGAATCCCTGAGTTTTCAAACTCAGGGATTTTGTGATTTCTTTAAAAAGAACTTAATCTAGGACTTCAAAAACAGAAGCTGTTAAATTCTCCACGTAGAATGGTCGTTTATGACGACTATTCCCAACCATCAATGTCAATTTATTTGAATTTTGGAGGTAATATGGAAGCCCGCTGACGTTGAAGATGACCAAGTACTTCTTGTCTCCTGTTAGTTCATAGATGACAAGACCGCTGGTATCAGTTGCAGATTGGATAAAGACTTGTTGATAGATTTTATCATAGCTTTCAAGCTCTAAGACAGGAAGACTTGTCTTCAAATTGATCAAGCTTCGGATATAGGCAATTGATTCCTTGTTTTGACTGACCAGATCCCAATTGACCTGATTCACAAAATCTGGAGCATTGTAGGAATTCATGGCCCGTTCACGATCCAAAGGGGTGATCTCACCATCAGGACCTGTCGCTACCAATTTAGTCCTCATGAACTCTTGACCCAATTGCATAAAGGTCATGCCCTGGAAGAGTAGATTCATGGCTGTAGCAAACTCTGAGCGCTTGACCAAGCCTGCTACTTCTTCATTCGGATGAAGGGTCTGAAGCAAGTCATAAAGATTATAATTATCGTGAGCTTCCACATAATTCAAGACCTGATTGGGACTTAAATAATTGCCAAGCTCCGCACTACCTAAAGCAGCACGTGCAACGATATTCTCCGTCGATTTTCGACTGACGAAGCCACGTTTGATGGAACCATAAACCTCAGCCCCTTTAATGGCATCGCGCTCCGTATCATTAAAGAAACCAATTCGAGGCAATTGCGCTGCATTGTCTTTCTTAGCCTTGTCTTCTGGTGCGAGACCTGTCCCCATGTCCCAGCCTTCTCCGTAAAGAAGAATGCGAGGATCTAGAGCATCCATAGCCTCCCGAATAGCATTCATCGTCCTTACATCATGAATGCCCATCAAATCAAAGCGGAAGCCATCGATCTGGTACTCCTTGACCCAGTGTGTGAGGGAATCAATCATGTACTTGCGGTACATTTCATGCTCACTAGCTGTTTCATTACCGACACCTGTCCCATTTTGGAAGCGACCATCTGGCTCCATCCGGTAATAATAATCGGGTACTGTATTTTGGAAAGGACCATGCTCGGTCGAGTAGATATGATTGTAGACCACATCCATGACCACAGAAATTCCTGCCTCATGATAAGCCCGGATCATGGTTTTGAGCTCTTTCACGGTTTGTTTCGGATTGGATGGATCCGTCGAAAAACTCGTTTCTGGTGCGGAATAATTTTGAACATCGTAACCCCAATTGTAGGTCACACGGCCTTCTTCGTCGTACTGTTTAAAGCGATCAGAAATGGGCTGCAGTTGCACGACATTGACTCCTAACTGACGGATATAATCAAAGGCAGTTGCATCACCATGGCTATTGACGGTTCCTTCTTGGCAAGCGCCCAGATAGGTTCCACGCAAAGACTCGTCCACACCTGAAGTCGGTGATTTGGTCAAATCTCGAAGGTGCATCTCATAAATCACTGCTTGACAAGGATTGTCCAAGCGCCAAGGAGTCGCATCGGCTCCTTTTTTAGGACCCCAATCAAACTGACGATCTGCTCTTGAAAGAATGGCAGTGCGCATCCCGTCCGCTGTCGTTGCAATGCTATAAGGATCGCTCGTCACTTGAGTATGGTGTTCAAAATTCACACGATATTGATAAGCCATGCCACTTAAATTTCCTAGAAAATCTAAAATCCAAACACCATGGGTATTTTCTGGGTGGTAGCTAGACTCTTGTTTGCCACGCATCATCGGAATAGTTTTCCAAATAGGCGCATCCAATTCTGTTGATTGATAGAGTAACAATTCAACTTTCTTAGCAGTAGGAGCCCACAGTTTAAAGCAATGCTCTCCTTCTTCCTCCCGATGACCGAGCCATCCTTGATATGCCCACTTGGCATCAAACTCTCGAGGGCGCATCGCCATATCGTAGGCATGAGGCTGACGATGGCTGTATGCATGACTCGTCAAAGCAGCTTGCAAAGAATAATAGACTGTATCGTCTCCATCAAGAATCCACACTTCTCGAACATGCCCTTCTGGTAAGAGTTCGATTTCAAAGTCCCGGGTCTTAGTGAGCCAATCCCCTTCTTTAACTAGGACATGGCCCCGGTTCAAGGCATCCTTACTCTCGTATACCAGATTTCCCTCCACTCCAAAATAATCCAACTTGGAGAAAGAGACTGATTTTCCTTCTACTTGATCCTGCCATTGCCACATATCATAGGCAAAATAATTTCCTTTTTGCTTATGAAAATGAAGCTTTACATGGTATTGTCGCATAACATTTTCCTATTTCCAATTTAATACCGAAGGAACCATCCGCTTTCAAAACACGTAATGGACTCCAACTATTTGTTTTTATTCTTCAGATGGGTGAACCAAAGCATCGTTGTTGATTTCATCAATATTTGCAAAGAATTCCAAGTGATTATGGAAGACTTCCAATTCAACCGGAGTATCTCCCCCGTATTCCCCATCTAGATTGATGCGGAACGGTTGAGCATTTTTTCCTAACATTTCGATCGTCAACTTCTTGGTCTTGAGATATTCTACATTTTCATCGTGCACATGCTTGCCTCCATTAATGGCCTGAATCATCAGGGACAACATGTTAAAGAGCTTAGCAGTTTTTACGATAATCAAGGTAAAGTTCCCATCATCAAGCTTAGCATCTGGCGCGACACTTTCAAAACCAGCAATCGAGTTGGTCAAGGCCACAAAAATCATAGACGCTGGCCCTTCAAAGACACCATTGTCGTGCTCAATCCGCACCTTACGAGCCTTGTTTCGTGGCAACATTTTAGCAGCTTCTGCCACATAGGCAAAGTAACCCAAGCGAGATTTAACACTACTTGGAACACTGAAGGTCAATTCTGTCATGGTTCCTGCTGCAGCAATATTGATGAAATACTTGCTGCCATAGGCACGACCAATATCCATCTGAATGGTTTGATTCTTTTCGATAATGCGGGCAGCCGCCACAGGATCTCCCATCGGGATCTTCAAGGCACGCGCATAGTCATTGGTGGTACCGGTCGGAATAAAGGCCATCTGCGGACGATTTTCCAGACCTGCGACCCCATTGACCACTTCGTTAATCGTACCATCTCCACCAGCGGCAATGATTAAATCAAAGCCTGCTTTAGCGGCTCTTTCTGCTTCATTTTGGGCAGAAAATGGTTCTGGAGTCGTTTGATAAGCGCTGGTTTCATAGCCCACGTCTTCGAGTACGTCCAAGACTTCCGCAATATTTTTCTTGATAATTTCTTGCCCAGAGGTCGGATTATAAATTAAACGGGCTTTTTTGATTCGTTCTACCATAAAGATCCTCTATAAACTTTCAAGCCAGGCCTCATCTTCTACCTGGATTCCTAATTCTTGTGCTTTGGTTAACTTGCTACCAGCGTCACTGCCTGCAACGACTAAATCTGTTTTTTTGGAAACCGATCCAGTTACCTTAGCGCCCAAACTTTCTAATTTTGCCTTAGCTTCTGAACGCGTGAGTCGCTCTAGCTTCCCAGTCAAAACGACTGTCATTCCTGATAGGGCCGCATCAGCAGCGACTTTCTCACCAAGATAAGCCATATTGACGCCAGCTTCTTTAAGCTCTTGCAGTAGGCGCTTGGATCCTTCTTGCGCGAAATAACGCTTGAGGCTTTCAGCCACGACCATACCGAGACTGTCAATGCCAGCAATTCGTTCTGGATCAGCTGTAGCCAATTGATCGAGGTCATGGAATTCTTGGAGCAAGATTTGACTAACCTTGCTACCGACATGGCGGATCCCCAAACCAAAGAGTAATTTCTCAGCTGAATTCTCTTTTGAAGCTTGAATGGCTTCATAGAGTTTTTCAGCAGATTTTTCTTTAAAGCCTTCTAAGGTCAATAGATCCTCGACTGTCAGACGATAGATCCCAGCTACATCCTCTACCAACTGAGCGGCGAAGAGTTTCTCTACAACAGCTGGACCCAAGCCTGTGATATTCATAGCATCCCGACTTGCAAAGTGGTTCAATCCTTCCTTGATCTGCGCTGGACAGAGTGGATTGATACAGCGAAGGGCCACCTCATCCTCGAAATGAAGCAACTCACTCTGGCAGCTTGGACAATGAGTTGGAATGGCTAATGCTTGATCAGAGACTCGCTTATCTTTAACAACACGTAAGACCGCAGGAATGATATCACCCGCCTTGTAGACGATGACGGTATCATCCTGATGAATATCTTTTTCAGCAATATAGTCCACATTGTGCAAGGTTGCCCGACTAACGGTAGTTCCTGCTAGCTGGACTGGAGTTAGATTGGCAGTTGGCGTGACAACACCGGTCCGTCCAACCGTCCAATCCACCGATAGGATTTTCGCTTCTTTTTCTTCAGCTGGAAACTTATAGGCGACAGCCCATTTAGGAGCCTTAACGGTAAAGCCTAGTTCTTCTTGAACAGCTAGGTCATTGACCTTGATGACGATCCCATCGATATCGTAGGGAAGATCCTCTCGAAGCTGAGCTACTTTTTGGATAAAGTCCCAAATTTGCTCCATATCCTCAGCCAGCACTCGCTCTTGGTTCACGACAAAGCCTAACCGGGCTAATTTCTCAAGCACGCCTTCCTGACTGCTTTGATCTGTCGGGCTCACTTCTTGATACAAGAAAGTTGCAAGATTTCGCTTGGCCACGATTTTCGTATCCAATTGGCGAAGCGTTCCTGCAGCAGCATTCCTCGGATTAGCAAACTCCGGCTCGCCGTTTTCTTGACGGATCTGATTGACCCGATCAAAGGAAGCCCGTGGCATGTAGCACTCGCCTCGAACTGTAATGTTCACTGGCTCTGGTAACACCAAAGGAATATCCTTGACCCGCTTGAGGTTCTCTGTAATATCCTCACCGACAGAACCATCCCCACGTGTCGCCCCCGTTACGAGGACTCCATTTTCATAGGTGAGGGAAATGGACAAGCCATCGATTTTCAGCTCACATACATAGCTGATAGAAGGAAATTCCTTACGGACACGCTGATCAAAGGCTTCTAATTCTTCACGCGAAAAAGCATCCTGCAAACTATAAAGGGGATACTGGTGCTGGTATTTGGTAAAGCCTTTTAAAACCACCCCACCTACACGGTGAGTTGGACTCTCTGGTAAGATCTCATCAGGATGAGCGGTTTCTAGTTCCACCAACTCCCGATATAATTGATCATATTCACTATCTGAAACAGATGGAGCGTCTTTTGTGTAATACTCGTAAGCATATCGATTGAGTAATTCCACTAATTCTTTCATTCTGGTTTTCATGTTCTTATTTTATCATAAAATCTTAATTTAGCCTTGAATTTACTGCATTCTTAGCATTAAAAAAAGGAGCCAAAGCTCCCTTTTCTTATTTTGTAAAATCGATCCGTTTAGAAAGTTGATTGATCACAATCGCTCCAAAAATCAAGGATGCAAATTCGCCCAATCCCATGGTCAACCAGTTATAGAAGAATGGTTGGCCTTGAAGGTAATAAAGTTCCAAGGCAATCGTAAACATGGAGATGGAAAAGAAAATCGCAAACAAGAAATGGTCTAACCGAATAAGGCCGTTGAATACGAACTTGTTTTTGAACCGACCAAATAGAATAAGTCCAAGTCCTAGGAAGACAAAGGTTGAACCTCCACCAACAAAGACATCGATCCATCCAAAACTAAATAAGTTAGCAATCATACAACCAAGCGTCACCCCAATCAGATACTTCTTATTGTAGAAGGCTAAGAAATTCATCATCTCCGAAACGCGGAATTGATAGCCATAGTAGGCCATAGCGTTAAGAGGTGGGGTAATGGTCAATACGATATAAATCGCAGCAACAATGGCAATTTGTGCCATATCACGAGCAGTTAACTGTTTCATCTATTCTCCTTTAGCGGTTTTCCCGCGTGTAATATGCTTGGCGAAAGGATCTTAAGCACCAAGGGTTGAAGGTTTGATTCTTCAACCTTTCAAGTATAGCATATTTTGAGGTTTTATGGTAGACTGAATTTATGAAAATACTAATTAAAAAATTTTTTGATAATGAAATTTTATCCTATCTCTTTTTTGGGGTTGCCACAACCATTGTTTCCGTCGGAACCCGCCTCTTCATCTATCAAGTGTCTCGTGATGAACGATTAGCGACCGCGATTGGAAACATCGCTGGGATCCTCTTTGCCTTTGCGACCAACGATACCATTGTCTTTAAACAAGAAAGAAAGGGCTGGTTTCAGCGCTTGATTCGATTTGCAATTGCGCGCTCTGGGACCTTTATTCTAGATATGGCCTTGACTGAGATTTTTGTCAAGCAATTCCCAGGAATTATCGGGCAATTTGTCAACAATAACAAGAGTCAAATCAATCTGATTGAAACCCTCTTTGCACAAGTGGCCATTGTGGTCCTCAATTACGTCTTTAGTAAACTCTTTGTCTTTAAAAACAAAAATAAGGCTTGAAACGATTGTTTCAAGCTTTATTCTTTTAAACTTCTATACTTGCATGCTCTGCACTTAATTGATGGATGGTGCCTTCAACCCCAAAATAATCCTTGGCTAGATCTTTCAATTCCTGCATGGCTGTCTGGGCTCGTTTGGCCTGCTCCTCGTTGATGGCTTCAATGACCAAAATAGCGTCCTTGGTATCTTCCGTTAGCATGGTTCTTTGAGCCTCACGCCAATTCAAACAACGGCAAACGGCGCCTTCTTGGTCGTAGTAGATGATCTCCCCTTCCAAAGCTGGCGCATCTTCGTCAGCTCCTAATGGAAAGAAAGGTTCGCCTCCTTTCGCTTGACCTAGAGAGAGGCCACCCACCAATTTATCCATATCTTCTCCCCCACAAGGAAGGGCATAAGCCATAGACACACTATTGTAAAGATCCACCAACGGATTAATCGGATAGAATTCACGCCCCTGGTGAACCCGTTTTAAGAGTGCCTCGATGGAAGATCGGGCTCCTTTTTTTGTTTTAAACTTGCTAAAAGCTTGGCGCCACTCTTGGACAAATTCACTCTGGGTATAGTTTTCTTCATCGATAAATTCCCATGCTCGCTTGGTACCCTTGTCCAACAATTCTTTGAAATAAGGATCCTTGGCTTCATCTACTGTATTATCAATGCCATACAAAGACATCACTGTAATGCTAGCTGTTGGAAATAAATCCCAAAATGCTTGATCGACTGTCACTTTCATTGCTTTACCTCACTGTAATTTCTTTTTTGACCTTTTTTGACTAGCTCCCAATCCAAGGTGATATTCTCTCGAACTCGGATGAGATACTCCTCTAACTGTGCGACTTCTTCTTTGGAAAATCCTTTTAAGGCAGTTGTCTCAGAGTAAAGATGCTCCCCTAAAATGAAGGGGTAAATCTGCTTACCTTTTTCAGTTAATTCCCATTCCTTGATTTTAAGGTTTTCACCCCTTGGACGCTGTTGAATCAAGCCTCGTTCTTCTAGTTTTTTTACAGACCTTGCAACGGTGGATCGATCTACTTTCAAGACTTCAGAGAGTTCTTCCTGAATCATTCCAGGTTGCTCGGCAATTCGCACCAAGTAGAGGTATTGACCACGCGCCAGATCCAAATCTCGGAATTCAATATTTGCTATAGAATCCAGTGCTCTCGCAATGATTCCAATCTCACGCAAAATACTCATCTTACTCCTCCTTTCCTATTGACAATAGCATAACACATTTTTATTGCAAATGCAATAAAAATAGATAACAAAAAAGAGGCTGGGACAAAAGTCCTAGCCTCTCAATTATTTTTGAATTGTCGAGCAAGACGCAGTGGTTGAGTGGGCTCTACTACGCTGATCCCATCAGCTTTTACAGCCCTACTCAACTGTGCGGAGGTGGGACGACGAAATCGAATTCTAACGAATTACCGATTTCTGTCCCACTCTCCCTTATTCCGTTTTTTCTTTTTTTATCAAGCGTAACCGACGCTTTAATTTTTGTGAAACTTCTCTATGCCGAAAGTCCACTTCTTCTGATTTTAACTTAGAGACAATTTCTCCACTGCGCGTTTGGAACTTGGCTTCTCTGGCAAATTGGATACTGGCGTTTAAAATACAACCAATAATCATGATTTTTGCCACCAAGATGAACCAGAACATGATGACCGCTAGGACGACCGAACCGAAGAAACGAGCATCTAAGAAATGACTCACATAACGATCCACATATTTCCAAAAGATATTCAAGATCGCATACAGGACAGCAACAACAAAGGTCGCCCCTGGCAATACATATCTAAATTTTGGAATTTTGACATTTGGAAGGGTGTAATAGAGCAAGACCAGACTGACAAAAAGTAAGAGGTAGATGGTCGGCTCTGTCAAATTCAGTAAGCGCACATAAATCGTCCGATCAAATGAAAAGGTCTGATAGAGATAACGAACGATCATTTTCCCAAACATGGAAAGGATCAGCGAGAGTCCAAACAAGCCCTGCAAGGCAAAACTGATCAGAAAGCTAAAGAGTCGCCCCCAGATAATACCACGCTCCTTTTCCACCCCATAACTCTTGTTATAGGCTTTTTGGAGGTAGGCAATGCTCTGTGAGAAGATCCACAAAGCGGAAACAATCGAAAAACTCAGTAAGCCTGTTGACGGTTTGGTCAACACACTCGAAATCATCTGTGCCACTATTCGATATAAGGAGGCTGGCAAGACTTTTTGTAAGCTCAAAAGAATTTGGGTAGGACGAATATGAAAGTAGGGTAAAATATTGGCTGCAATCAGCATCAAAGGGAAAATGGAGATCAGCAAATAATAGGCAACCGCAATGCTAGTGATATCAGACTCTGCACTCTGATAAAATCGCACGAAGCCTTTTATAAATGGCTGTCCCAGTATTTTTTGTAGGACCTTTTTCATTCGTCACCTCCCCATTTTACTAAAAAAGAGCAAAGAGCGAAACCAGACAACTTGCCTTCAGCTCCATTCTTTCCTCTCTATTTTTTAGTATGTTCCTTCCTCACCTTGACTAGTTAGGATCACTGGACCATCTTTTGTAATCACAAATTGATGCTCGTATTGACAAGAAAGGCCACCGTCGAGGGTCTTATGGGCCCATCCAGTTTCCATATCCGTATCAATCTCCCAAGTACCGGTATTGATCATTGGCTCAATCGTCAAGACCATACCTTCACGCAAACGAAGACCGCGTCCAGCACGACCATAATGTGGGACCATTGGTTCTTCATGCATGGTAGGCCCGACACCGTGTCCGACCAAGTCACGCACCACGCCATAGCCTTTGCTTTCTGCATACTCTTGAATCGCTGCGCCAATATCTCCCAAGCGGTTGCCTACGACTGCTTTCTCAATTCCTTTGTAAAGACATTCTTTAGTCACGTCCATCAAATCTTTAACTTCCTGAGAAACATTTCCAACCGCATAAGCCCAGCAAGAGTCCGCCAAGCCACCAGTATAGGACTCCGTGTATTTCTTCACTTGGGCTACATTATCAAAATCTAATTTTGAAACATCCAGAACAGACTTGTCGAGTGGCTCAGATAAGACCATATCTACCTTGAGGAGATCACCATCTTTCAGGATAACATGACGGGGAAAGGCATGGGCAACCTCATCATTTAAACCGCAACAAGTCGCGTAAGGATAGTCCATGAGACTACCTTCTACTCCGATTTGAAGTGGTAAGACATTGGCTTCTTTACAGCGACGGCGGACATATTCTTCTACTTCCCAAAGGTCGAGCCCTGGCTTGATCAAGTCACGCAATCCAATATGGATGCTGGCAAGGAAATCTCCTGCACGATCCATTGCTTCAATTTCACGTTGTGATTTTAATGTAATCATTGTCTCCTCATTTCTCTTGTTTAATTAATCTTAATGGTAATGGTTGCTTTTGCGACCAGCTGCAAATCTAGATACAAGCTAAAATCAACCAAGGCTGAACGTCTGGTTCGCCGAACAAGTTGTGGTTCAATGCGGATCACATCGTCCACCTGCACAGCTTGTAAAAAATTGATGATCAGCTGTTCGACGATCAAGCTACGCCCACTGTGTTGCATCATCTTGCGAACAACCTTCATCAGCACTTCGATCATGACCCCATTGGCCAAAACACCACTTTTCTCCAACATACTTGGCTCCACTGTAAATTGGTAATGGTCGTTTTCTGTTTGAATCTTTTGACCAATCTGCTCACTAAAGGTTGGTAAGCTCGAAAACTGCACCTTGCTAATCCGATCCATGACATCCCGACGCGTAATAACACCCAGCAAGGTCTGGTTATTACGAACAACAGGAATCATTTCATAATCTTCAGCGATCATCCGTTGGCTAATCGTTGCAATGCTGGTGGACAAATTAGTGGTAAAAATAGTCCGTGACATCACCTTATCAAGGGTCGTCTGAGGTGCCTTATCTCCAGCATCTCTCATGGTTACGACGCCCACTACCATCTGGTGCTGATTGACAACCGGAAAACGACTAAAGCGATTCTTTCGAACCAAATCTAAATAATCCCGGACCGTATCCGTCTCAGAAAGATAGCCGTACTCATGGAAGGGCCGATAGACCTGTTCCACTGTCAAGATATCCGTCTTGATCTGCATGTTGGACAAGGCCTTATTGATCATGGTCGCGACGGTATAGGTATCGTGTGAAGTTCGGATGACTGGGATTTGCACCTGATTGGCCAGATCAATCACATCTTCACTCACCTCAAAGCCACCTGTCACCAAGACTGCATTGTCATGCTTTAATGCCAATCGTTGAATGCTGGTGCGGTCTCCCACGATCAAAAGGCCCCCTTCAGACACATAGTCTAGGACGTGCTTCTCCGTCATGGCACCGATGTAGAATTTATTAAATTCTTTTTCGAGCCCCTCTTCACCAGCTAAAATTTCCGAACCGGTAATTTCCTGGATTTCTCGATACGTCAAATGCTCTAGTACAGCCTTTTTCGATTTAACACGGATGGTCCCACTTCTAGGACGCGTTTCTACAATTCCTTGATTTTCAGCTTCTTTAATGGCACGATAAGCTGTTCCATCACTGACATTCAAAAAATTGGAAATACTCCGAACACTGACCCGTTTTCCAATCGGTAATTTTTCGAGATAGTCTAAAATCTCTTGGTGTTTACTCATAGAAGTCCCCTCTACCTAGGCGGAAATCATAATAATCGCGCATTTTACGCGTATAACGGTCACTCCCTTTAAATTGACGAAAGAGACGAAAGCCAGCCTTTAAAGCGACCTTTTGACTCCCTGCATTTTCAACATGGGTGACAATCTTAAGCTCCTTCAGTTGAAATTTTTCAAACGATAGAGAGACCAACTCTTTGACCGCTTCTGTCATCAGACCCTTTCCCCAAAAATCTTTGTGTAAAAAGTAGCCTAACTCAGCCTCTCCCTTAATTTCATCCAACTTTTCAAACTTGATGGAGCCAATCATCTGATTGGTTTCCTTATCACAGATCGCCCAAACCCCCAAAGGATTTTTCATGAAATAGTTGGCTAGTACATATTGAGTTTCAGCAAGATCGGCTTGTGCAGGGAAGATAAAGTGTAAATTTTCAGGATTCGAAGCAATCTTATAAAAATCTTCCGCATCCTCAAAGAGAAAAGGTCGTAAATACAACCTTTGTGTTTCAATTAGTGAATAGGCAGCTAAGTTCGTCCAAATATTCATTTCAAACTCCATTGTTCGTGTATCCAGCCGCCACTATCAGATCCCAAGTTCTGTCACTATTCCTCTACCAACTGGATGTCTGCTCCAAGTTGGGTCAATTTATGAATAATATCTGAATACCCGCGAAGGATGTATTCCACATTTGTAATTTCTGTTGTTCCAGAAGCCATGAGACCTGCGATCACTAAAGCCGCACCAGCTCGAAGATCCGTCGCTTTCACACTGGATCCTGTCAATTGATTTGGCCCTTCATAAATAATGTGGTCGTTCAAGGTCGAAATGGTGGCCCCCATTTTAGCTAATTCTGGTACATGGTTGACCCGTTTTTCATAAATCGTATCAACAATGCGACCACGTCCTACAGCCGTTAAGAGCAAAGGCGTGATCGGTTGTTGCAAGTCAGTCGCAAAACCAGGATAAGGAGATGTTTTGATCTGGATGGCCTTCAAGCCTGTTTGCTTTTCTACAAAGATACTATCTTCAGAAATGGTCATGCGCACACCCATTTCCTCTAACTTAGCAATATAGCTCTCTAAATGCTCATATAGGACATTATTGATCTGGATACCTTCCCCAATAGCAGCTGCAAGGGCAATATAGGTTCCTGCTTCGATACGATCTGGAATCACCTGATGTCTCGTTCCATGCAATTGTGGAACACCATCAATGATAATAATATCTGTCCCTGCTCCACGAATATGGGCTCCCATGTTGTTGAGCAAGGTCACCACATCGATAATTTCAGGTTCCCGCGCCGCATTTTCGATCACTGTCCGACCTTCAGCCTTGACTGCTGCCAAAATCGTATTGATCGTTGCACCGACACTAACAGTATCCATGTAGATGTTTGCTCCTTGAAGAGGCTTGCCATCAGTCTCAAGTTTCATACTAGAGCCATCCATGGTCATAGCAGCTCCCATCGCTTCAAAGGCCTTCAAATGCAAATCGATCGGACGTGGGCCAAGGTCACACCCACCAGGAAGTCCAACAGTTGCTTGACCATAGCGTCCTAACAAACTGCCATAGAAATAATAGGAAGCTCGCAGACTGTTGATCTTTCCAAATGGCATGGGCATATTCTTCACCCCACGTGGATCAATGACCAAACTGTCTTCTTTGCGCTCGATCTTAGCCCCCATGATGGTCATGATTTCAATCAGACTCGCCACGTCGGAGATATCCGGTACCCCATCAAGGGTCACGATATCATCCGCCAGAATGGTCGCCGGAATCAGGGCTACTACACTATTTTTTGCACCACTAATGGTCACCTCTCCTTTTAGAGGGTGACCACCATTTATTACAATTTTTTTCATCTTAATAATTTATTAGCTCTTTCAAGTCTTTTTCCTTTTACTATCGTTTTTTGTAACGAAAATAAAAGGGACAACGTATTCAAAATACTGCATCTATTATACCACAGATCGACCTATTTTTCCATCTGAAGGAATTTTCAAAACGAAAAAAAGCTAGGATCAACTTGACCCTAACTTTTCCATTTCAACGAATTATTTTACAGCTTCTTTCAAGGCTTCTACCTTGTCCAAACGTTCCCATGGAAGGTCAATATCTGTCCGTCCCATATGGCCATAAGCCGCTGTTTGACGATAGATTGGACGTTTCAAATCCAGCATTTGGATAATCCCTGCAGGACGAAGGTCAAAGATTTGACGCGCTGCTGCTTCTAATTTGCTTTCAGCAACTGTTCCCGTACCGAAGGTATCGATCCGAACAGAGACAGGTTGAGCCACCCCAATGGCATAAGCCAATTGCACTTCTGCTTTCTTAGCAAGACCTGCTGCTACGATATTTTTGGCAATGTAGCGAGCTGCATAAGAAGCGGAACGGTCCACCTTAGTGGCATCCTTACCAGAGAAGGCACCACCACCGTGACGTGAGTAACCACCATAAGTATCCACGATAATCTTACGACCTGTCAAACCTGAGTCCCCTTGAGGTCCACCAATAACAAAGCGACCAGTAGGGTTGATGAAGAATTTGGTCTCAGCATCTAGATAAGAAGCTGGAATCACCTCTTTGATGACCTTGTTAATCACATCTTCGTGGATTTGTTCATTGCTGACATCTGGATCGTGTTGAGTTGAAATAACGACTGTATCCACGCGCACAGGGCGGTCGTTTTCATCGTACTCAACAGTGACCTGTGATTTAGCATCTGGACGAAGATAGCTGATTTCACCAGACTTACGAAGCTCTGCCAAACGACGAACCAACTTGTGGCTGAGTGAAATTGGTAATGGCATGAGTTCTTCTGTTTCATCCACCGCAAAACCAAACATAAGACCTTGGTCTCCTGCTCCAATCAAGTCAAGTGGATCTTGATCTTCATTTCCACGTACTTCCAAGGCTTCATTAACCCCTTGGGCAATATCAGGAGATTGTTCCACTAAAGATGGGTGTACTCCTACCGTCTCAGCAGAGAATCCATATTCCGTATTAGTATATCCAATTTCTGCAATGGTATCACGAACCACACGGTTAATATCCACATAAGCAGTCGTTGAAATCTCACCGAAGACATGCACGGAACCAGTATAAACAGCTGTTTCGGCAGCCACGTGAGCTTCTGGATCTTGCTCTAAAATAGCATCTAAAATAGCATCTGAAATTTGGTCTGCAATCTTATCTGGATGCCCCTCAGATACAGATTCAGACGTGAAAAGTTTACGTTCTGACATAAAAATGTCCCCCCTTAAAAAATATTGTTATAGAGTTACAAAGTACTGATAGAAGATTTCTACCACCTTATCGGGACCATATAACACTTCATTATAACACATTACAAATGATATGGAAAATGATTTTTCAAGAAGCCCATTAAATCAGCTTTTTCAGGCTATGCGCTATCTAATTAAATCGACTTAAACAGTCCTCAAAGTTCCTAAAAAGTTCACAAAAAAATACCCCGTAGGGTATCGATCAATTTACGAGTTCAGCAGGTAAGATCTAGCACCCTCACACGATGCTTTTTTATCTTCAAAAATGGTAGGTGTCCGCGTACCAATGGGTACTCGAAAACCTACCACCTACATAAATGATAACATATCTTTAAAAATTTTCAACCCTATCTACTTTAATCAGTCTCCATTTTTAAATAATATAGTTCCAATAAATACCAAGACCCCAAGAATAAAGGATAAAATATTTGGACCTATCCAATAAGTATCTGGCGTACCTATAATGGAAATAACAAATAAGATAGCTGCCGCATTTAGGAGTCCTTTACTTCCTTTTCTCATACCAATGAAAAGTAATATAGTCGCAATCATAAAACAAATATAATGGATGGCACCAATATATAAGATCAGTAGATACATGGGGTTTCCTAAAAATAAAGGAAAAATCATAATACCAAGGTGACAGACTGCTATTATAAGGGCGCTCCATAACCAAGATGACTGAAGAATAATTCTTTTTGGCGAATTTTCTTTATCATTGTTTGATCGTATCTCAGCATTCAACTGATCGTTTACATCTATCTCTCCTTCTACTTGAGAGTTTTCCATCTCTGATTTAGTTTCAATAGATGATAGATCTTGTACTTTCACCTTGGACTCCCAGCTATCTGCAACTTTCTCAAACAAACCAAAAACACGACAAGCAATATAAATCGATAAGAGAAGATAAAAGAGACCGTAAAAACTTATACGAGTGATGAAAGAGTATACTGCACCTATCTCAACAAGAGAAGATAAAATGAGCAAGAGAGAAAATACTTTCTGAAGTTTCTCACTTGTACTTGTGATCATAACATTAATCAGAAGTAGAAACATTAACTCCATTACAATGTATCGAAGTGTAAAAGCGTAAATGTCACTCGTTCTATCCATACCAATCAATATAAATAGTGGAGAAATATTTGTAGAGGCAACAAATAGTACTAAATAAGCTATCGATGATTTCCAACTATCTTTACTTTTCCAATTGTTTAAAAGCTCCCTCATTTCTACATTCTTTATAAGCAAGCAAATCCATATTAAACAAATGATATTTAGTACAAAGGAAATGTTCATCAGATTTGTTGGGGAGAAAGGTGGTAAAAAAAACATCAGTAGTTGGGTAATTGAGAGGAGAAGAGCAGCTATCAATCCTTCAACATTTAAACGTTGCTTCATGATTCTCCAAATTACCCAGCAAATAATCATTCCATTCCAGATAGAAAAAATACTAGAGGCAGTGAACAGTGGTGTATTTCCATTTAGATTTCGGGAACTATAGCTCACTACTAGACTACTACCATAAGAAACAAGATAAAGAATTGCTTCAAGAATTAGCAGTATATAATACCATGTTTTTCTAGACATATATTACCTCCACTTTCATAGTATTGTATTAAACGATTTATTAACTCTAATTATACCACAGTTTGTAATCGCTTTCTCTGGGTGTAATCAGTATTTAGCAAAAAAGATAGGACTTTTGGCCCTATCTACTATCATCATTATTCATTTGGAAGCAATAACGTTCCAATAAAAACCATTCCAGCCATTAAAAGTGATGAAAACAGATTAAAATGCCACTTCGGATCATTGGCAGCAATTACAGCAATAAAATAAAAAATTGTCGCTGCATATAGAGTTGTTTTATCTCCCTTGTTTTTCCCATTCCGTAGTAGGATGGTTGCAAGAATAAAACAAACCATATGAGGCAATATGTTAAGTAGGTACAAAATTACCCATGGTCCTACTGCGATAGCACCACATAAAACAAAGCCAAGATAGCCGAGAGCTAGGTAATATGCAAGAGTTAGAATAGCTGAAGTAGGGACAGATTTTTGTTGATCTTGCTCAACAATTGGTTGCTGAACAGGATTTTCTTGGCCTTGTTCCGCCATTGGTGGCTGAACATATTCTTCTAGCATTCCCTCTTTTTCTTGGTTTGTTTCAGAATGTAGATGTTTATCTGTCATAACTTTCTCCTAACATTTTTAGTTATTCTTTCAAATAATAGCGCTTAAAATAGAGCGGAAGAACTGATTTAACTATCTCTTTGATCGACCCGAATACTTTTTATTGAGTAGAGTTGACCATACCCATTATTTGATTAAGAGCTTTTCTCTTCTTTAACCAGGAGTGTTCCGATTAAATTCAAAATACCTAAACATAAGGGAGCAATTCGAAATATTTCCCAGTCCGGATCAAAAGCCAAGATGATAGACAGCAGATAGAGTCCAATACTCGCATAGAGAAGGCTTTTATTCCCCTTCTTCATCCCTAGTCGAATTAGAAAGGCTCCAATCGCAAGACTTAATAAGTTTGGACCAAGGAAAATCAAAACGACAAATCCCCAACCATCACCCCAAGGTGCAAAGAAAAAGACAAACAATACAAGATAGATAATGGATAGGTAAAAGGTTACTGAAAGAAGAATAGAATGTAAGCTATTTTCTTTTGGAGGATTCTGAACAGATACAGAATTGGGATAATCTTCACTGATCTTACTATGTTCTTTATTTTCCTCAAGATGTTTCTCTTGGTTTGTCATCACTTTCTCCTACCTTTCTTATATTTTTATGTTTTTCCGTTAACACCATTATACTTGATTCCATTATTCTTTTCATGATAGCCATCTATTCAATGCTATCTCTTAAACATTAATTTGGACAGGTTTTCAATTAGATTGCTAATATATCATGAAATAGTTGGGAAGCCTTCCCTAAATAAAATCAGCCTCAGCAATAGCTCGTTTCACTTCTTCAATTGGTAAATTGACCAGTTCTACTTCTTTTTCACGGTAAAGATACTCGGCATATTCATCAATGCGGTACTGATGGATATACACCACCCGCTTGCAACCGACTTGAAGCAACTGCTTGGTACAATTGAGACAAGGAAAATGCGTCACATAAGCTGTAAAGCCTTTAGGAATTCCACGTTCAGCTCCTTGCAAAATAGCATTGACTTCCGCATGAATCGTCCGGACACAGTGTCCCTCGACCATGAGGCATCCATCCTCTAGACAATGATCTGTCCCAGAAACGGATCCATTATATCCGGTTGCAATGACCTTATTATCCTTTACCAGTACAGCCCCTACTTTCGCCCGATTACAAGTTGCCCGATTTGAAATTAGTAAGGCCTGTGCTGCAAAATATTCATCCCATGCTAGTCGATTGTGTGTCACCTTTGTATCCTCCATCTCTCCTCATATCGGTTACGACTATTTTCATTATAGCATGAAATCAACAAGAAAAAAAGGGAGTGGGAAAGAACTCTGACTAGTAAAAAAGAGTTCGTTTTCCCACCCCCGCACAGTTGATTAGGTCATCTTTAGAGCTTAAAAAAGCGAATAAAGATACCAATCAACCACTGCGTCATACAGTTATTTCTATCATACATCAAAGGCTGGACAACTTTTGCCCAGCCTATTATAAACATTATTTACCAAGTTTTGCTTTAGCTGCGTCTGCAAGAGCTGTGAAAGCTGCTGCATCGTTAACAGCCAAGTCAGCAAGCATTTTACGGTTAACTTCGATCTCAGCCAATTTCAAACCATGCATCAATTGTGAGTATGAAAGTCCGTTCAAACGAGCTGCCGCATTGATACGTGTGATCCACAATTTACGGAAGTCACGTTTCTTTTGACGACGGTCACGGTATGCATAGTAGTAAGAGTTCATTACTTGTTCTTTTGCAGTACGAAACAAGATATGTTTAGCTCCATAGTAACCTTTAGCTAATTTAAGAATACGTTTACGACGTTTGCGTGATACAACGCCACCTTTAACACGTGCCATTTATATTTCCTCCAATATTTCCTAGAATTCTTTACTTACGAATACGCGATTATTTCAAGCGAGTAAGCATTGCTTTGATACGTTTGAAATCTCCTGCATGCACCATAGATGCTTTACGAAGATGACGACGTTGTTTCTTAGTTTTTCCGTGGAAACGGTGAGAAGTGTAAGCACGGAAACGTTTAAGTCCACCAGAACCTGTACGTTTGAAACGTTTAGCTGATGCGCGGTGTGTTTTTTGTTTTGGCATGATATTTTCTCCTTTTTTTAACTTTCTGACAGATTATTTCTTGTCAGTTGCTGGTGCCAACTGCATGAACATTTGACGACCATCCATTTTAGCACGTTGTTCGATGATCGCCACATCTTGTGTCGCTTCAGCGAAGTCGGCTAAAACTTTTGCCCCAATCTCTTTATGGGTGATCATCCGACCCTTAAAGCGAATGGAAACCTTCACTTTGTTCCCTTTTTCAAGGAATTTGCGAGCATTGCGAAGTTTTGTATCGAAATCACCCTTGTCAATCACTGGGCTCAAACGAACTTCTTTCACGGTCACAACGCTTTGTTTTTTGCGTTGTTCTTTTTGCTTCTTCTGGTACTCAAATTTGAACTTACCGTAGTCCATAATTTTCGCAACAGGAGGTTTAGCTTGAGGTTGAATGAGCACCAAGTCAACATTAGCGTCGTCCGCAAGTGCTTGCGCTTCGCTAAGTGGTTTGATACCCAATTGCTCACCTTCAAGACCGATTAAGCGAACTTCACGTACACGAATTTCATCATTGATGAATAAGTCTTGCTTTGCTATGGTTTTCACCTCTTTTTTATTATTCGAGAAAAACAAAGAACGGACCTGCAAAACAGGCCCGAACTACATGATGTATTTCATTACTGAAACTTGATCCGTAGGGGCCAGGCAACTTGCGTCACAAGGCGAGAAGTTCTCACTTCTGCTTTTCTCAACTTTTATATGATATCAAGTTTTTTATTCTTTGTCAAGAAGTTTTTTTGCTTTTTCTTCAATAAAGGCAACAACGTCTGCAATTCCAACACCCGTCGTATCAAAATGAATGGCATCAGCTGCAGGTTTCAAAGGAGAAACGGCACGGTGGCTGTCCTTATAGTCCCGCTCAGCGATTTCTTTTTTCAACAATTCAAGATCTGCTGTGATGCCCTTTTCAACATTTTCCTTGTAGCGACGTTCCGCCCGCTCCTCAACCGAAGCAACCAAAAAGATCTTCAACTCTGCATGTGGAAGGACGACCGTCCCAATATCGCGTCCATCCATAACGATGCCCCCCTCTGCTGCAATTTCTTGCTGTAGAGAGACAAGTTTTTCACGGACTGGCGCAAGCGCTGCAACCCATGAAACATTGTTGGTCACTTGGTTATCGCGAATTGGGTGGGTAATATCCACGTCTGCTACAAAGACAAGCTGCTCTCCTTCTTCTGAACGACCGAAACTAATTGGATACTGATCTAAAAGGGCTAAGAGGTCATCAACCTGTTCAGCTGTCAGATTATTTTGCAAAGCTAGATAAGTCGCCGCACGGTACATAGCTCCTGTGTCTAGATACGTATAGTCTAGATCCTTGGCAATGATCTTTGCAACCGTGGATTTTCCACTGGAAGCCGGTCCATCAATGGCAATTTGAATTTGTTTCATGCTGTCCTCAACTCCTACTGAATCTTAACGACATCACCAGGATTGGCATACCAAGATCCTGTAGACATATGAGAAGGATTTAACTGTTCCAATTGGGCAATGGAAATACCAGCACGCGCAGCGATCGCTGCTTCCCCTTCACCTGCTTGAACAGTGATCGTGCCTTCTTCAGAGTTCTCATCTTTTGAACTATCGTCTTTAGCCGCTTGGTCAGTTTGTGCTGCAGGGGCTGATGATTTCTGTTCAACCTTAGTCTCTCCATTGTAGAAACCAGACATTTGTTTTGATTTATTGCTGCCACCTGTTGAAAGGAAGATCAACAAGCAGACCATCGCCACTACTACTACAAAGAAAATAATCGCTAAAATCGTCAATAGACGATCTGCCTTGATTCCGTTTAACTTACTCGTTCTTTTCAATGTTTCTTCTCCATCATCGTAAATATCTTCTTCCCATGGTTCTTTTGCCATGACTTCCTCCTTGTTTTTTCTCGTAAAAATCATTACAATAGAAGTATGAAAGTTACGTTAATTCCAGATCGTTGCATCGCTTGCGGTCTCTGTCAGACCTATTCTGAATTATTTGATTACCATGACAATGGCATCGTTAAATTTGCTTCTGAAGAGGACGACCTCCTTGAAAAGGAAGTTCCTGTCACAAACGATGTTCTCGAGGCTATCAAAGAATGCCCCACTCATGCTCTCTTAAAAGATTAAGAGGGCTTTTTATTTGTTTGCATAATACATCTCGTAGTAATCCACATGGATGAAATTGTCCGTCAGGATTACTTCTCCCTTAAAATAAGGATTTAAGGCAAGTGCATTGATAAAATATTTCTTCGGCCACTTACGCATACAGAAGGTCCGACTTCTTGATCCATCATTAAATATGAGCTTGATCGATTTCTTATTTACTTCGACCTTTTCGATCGAGTCAATCTTCACCTTGATTGGAGTAAAAGGATTGGCAGTAATAATCCGCAAGATCCCATCCTCATAGATCGTGAAGTAACGATGGACCCCAATCGCAAGCAAGACCATAAATAAAAAGAACGAAAACAAAACTAGCGTTGGCACACTAGAGCTCTCATACATCAAGGCCAGTCCAATAAAGACCGGAATCACTGCAATGGACCAATAAGTCACAAGAATAGATAAGTCCGGTTGCCAATGATAATGGACCTTTCCAAATATCTTAATCATGAGCGTACCCCCATCTAATAGTTTAGCATAAAAAACAAAAAAAAGGGAGCCAGACAGCCAAAATCACAAAGATTTTTACCTGCTAGCGCTCCTTTTAATTGGATTTATTAGTTGGAACTTTAAAGAAGTCTTTAGAAAGGTAACCTTTCCCACTAATCAAGTCGTATTCAACCATTTTCAAATCCTCTGCAATTTCTTGCGCTTCCCCTTCTAAGGCCTTTTTATCGACACTTGCTTTTTTCAGCACTTCCGTCAACAAAGCATAGTAAGGCGAAACTTTTGAATTGGTCTGTTCAAAGACCATAGCAGAGAAATCACTTGAATTGACCAAAGGATAGTTCAATTTCGGTGCATCAAAATTACTCCAAATGAAGTAATCTGTCTGATACTGACTCTCCGGATTATTCTTAAAGGCCGACTCAGGATAAAGACCTGGCAAATGATCCCCATAAAATACCACTGTAATCTTCTTATCGATTTTAGAAAGACTTTCAAGGAAGGATTGGGTGGCGGTGTCGGTAAAGGTTAAAAGACGTGAATAATTCGTTAACTTGGTATTTTCATCATCTGAAAAACCATTGCCTGTTGCTGTTAAGTCTGAAGGTTCTCCTGCTATAAATGGGGAGTGATTTTGAATCGTAATGACAGAAAAGAATTGATTCTTTTTAGCATCCATCTCTTTTAATACTGCCTTATACGTAGATTCATCGCTTATATGTACTTCTTGATAACCTAAATCATAATTCTTTTTATCATCAATGCTTATAAATTTATTGAATTTCAATCTATTGTAAATTACATTTCTAGAATAATTAATTGGAGATTCGAAATGAATAACTTCTTTATTATTAAACGAATCACTAACTGAAATTAGTCTTCTCATTTTAGGAGCGACCTCTGAGTACAATACAGAAACTGTAGGATTAATATTATAAAAAGGTAACCCCGTCAATGTTTGGAACTCCATATTTGCAGTTCCACCACCATAACCATCCGATTGCATTAATCCACTTGTAACCTTTGTCTTAATTTCTTGAATTTTTGGTATAGGATTTCTAGATAAATTTACCCCTTCAATTCTTGATGGGTCAGCAAAACTCTCACTTAAAACATAAACAATCGTTTGATTATCAATTAACTCATTTCTATTTTTATTAATTGTTAAAGCTACTTGATTGTATTTCTTCTCGATTTCCTTAATTTTTTCTTTACTATATCCTTTAGGTTCTACTATTGGATCACTTGTTAATTGATTTAACCATACATATGACAACGAACGATATCTAGCGTTTATGGAATTTCCTAACCACTTTGTATCTTGGAAATTATTTAACAAGGTAATAATCGGAACATCATCAATAATTTTTCCATTATCTTTTCTTTTAAAAATAGAATAAACATTAATGGACAATAAGAACATAAATCCTAATAAAACAAATCTTAGGATCGTTGCACGAATAATTCTACCTGGATAAATATATCTCCGTCCTATTATATAGATAAACGTAAAAATGACTAAGGAAATACTCACAGTCATTAAAACCGAAGCATCTACAAAACTAAATAAAACAGAAGGTTGAAATACCCAGACCAAATCACTTGGCAAAATTGGTTCCGCACGCATACTAAATTTTATAGCATTCGCAACAATAAACAGAACACCACCAAATAAAATTAATATTGTCGTAAATAAATATCTATTAAGAAGTATGTATAGAAAAATAAACAGATAAGATAAGCATAATATCTGAAAGATTACACCTCCAGGAAATATTGAGTATCCAACCAAAGGTTCCCCATGTCCTAGACCCAATTGAATCCCTGTATTAAATAATATTGCAAGACTAATACTTGTAAATACAGCTAGCGAAAAACTAGACCTATTTTTTACTACATCAACTTGTCCTTTTACAAAAAGCAAGCCAACTAAAGTCAGGAAAATACTTAAGAGTAGCAAATAAAATTCTAAAATCCAAAATTGGCTCAAGGAGTACTTTCCTGCTCCTAATTTCTCAAAATTTCCAGATACATACCATGATGTACGATACAAAAAAGAAAGAATTTTAGAATCAGTAAAAATGAACGAACAAACTATGCTAGAATGCAAGACATATTCGAACAGTTTCCCAATAGGTTCTAATTTTTTTCTATTCGCTTTATTATCATATGATTTTTTGATCTGACCCAAAACATAAGAAATCACTAACAATGATAAAATAAATACTAGAGAATTAAATTGCCAAAAATTATTTTTTTGGAAATGATCAATCTTATAACTAGGATTATTAATATTAAGCGAAATATCAATCGAGTATGATAGTATTAAATAGATTACGTATGAAACTAAAATTTTAAGGAAAAAAATCCATTTTAAAGCGTATTGTGAAATTAGTAAAACTAGAATTAAGAATGCACTTCCAAACCAAATACCAAACTGATTAACTATGAACAATACAGATCCTGTTGATTTGATCTCTTTAGAAATCAAATTTTGTGTTAAGAAAGTGTTGCTTATAAAAAATAAAAGAAAGAGAGTTATACAGTACTTTTGTGTTCTTGTTATTTTATTATAAATTTTAAAAAGAAAATCTCTAAAATCTAATTTCCTCTTTCTCTTCATTTTTTATCCTTTCTAAAAATTTTTTTATCCCTGCAATTGAGTGTATATTCCGATACTAATTGTTAAAATATTTAAATACACTAACATATATTGCAAACTACATTCAAAATTCGAATCTTCATTTTGAATGGTCATATCTAAAAAACCAAATAATTTTCTAAACCATGATCCACAAAAAAGTGGCAAAAACATCAGAATAAAATAATAATAACGACCTTGTACACCACCTACAGTAATATCACCTTTGTGGTATACCCTAGGATCTCCTGAAATAGCAATTACTATTAATGAGGCAATACCTGCAAGTAAAAGAAGACAGTAATATTTAAAAAATGTTGGCATTTCAATTTTATTTTTTAATGCAATGACAAACATAGCGAAAAAGAAAGTAACTATCGAAATTGCAATTAAAAACGGAGACGATTCTGAAACATATTTCAATGGTTCAGAAACAAAGTCATGAATAATACCGTATGGCGCTAAAAGTAAAGTTCTAATTAATGGTAATGGATGTGTTACAAAATATAATAGTCCTGGTCCTTTGCCTGACAAAGCATTGTCTGAAGCAAACAATTTAATGATTCCAACGTATGTAAAGGAAATTAACAAATTTAAACCAAACAGGATTGAACTGAATTTTCTTACTGATTTATCCTGGTAATACTTATTTGGCAATATTGAAAATAGACTTCCAATTAATACAAACGGAAATTTTGCAAATGAAAATAATAATGTAGAGAATTGAAATGCAAAAGCATATTTTCTATCAATTTTACGTTCACCTGATAGAATATTTGTCAATAAAGCAAGACTAATTAATGTTGCTCCAAAATATAAATAATCATAATGATAACCTGCTATGATGTACAATACTGCAGGGAATGTAGAAAATAAATATATCGCTTCTCTATAAACTTTGCTGATTTTTAATGCAATAAATACTAGAATGGCATATGCTATGACTTCGAAGATTCTTCCCAAATAATAGGAAACAAACACTTTTTTAGAGATTAATCTACCTATATTCCATCCAATTGCACTAGGAATAAAGGCTGGATTATCAAATCCAACTCTTACTCCTTTAATTTTACTTTCCTTATGCTCAACATTGAACCAATAATTTTTATCTTTTTTACTAGGATTTCTTAGTGCATCATATTTAAAAACTGAATTATAATCTTCCAATTTCTCATTAGAATATTTAAAAATAGGACTATCCGAAATACTGATTACGTTTGGTAAATGAGACTCTTCATCTAATCCATATTGGACTGGTTTCACTACTGAAATTACACTACCGAAAATAATTATCAGAAAAAAAGCATTAATTGGCAATTTCTTTTTATCTTTTGGATCAAAAAGAATAAAATAAATTACAATACTAATAATTAATAGTATAATTTTGAGATTGATAGTAAACTGAAATAAACTGGCCAAAAACACTCTTGAAAATAATACTAAAAATATAGCGATTAAAATATTTCTAATTTTAGTCTTATCAATAACTCCCATATAATTCACTCTACTTTCTTTTTATCATTCTTTTTAGTATATATTTCACAGCTCTTGCAGGCCCTATCACGATATACTTCAAGGCTCCTTTGATCCCTCCAATTTGATTAAAGTCTACAAAGGTATGGGGTTGAAGATCTTCACGATTGTTCAATTGCTTATTATCAATAAATGGTGTCAGAACATGTGGGTTTTGAGAGATCCTAAAGTCATATTTTTGGTCCCAAGCAATGTAGATCAACAAACGTTCGATCGCATGCAATATCGAATTTTGAGGTAGAGGTTCAGCTGGAACATCTGCTGCTGTCAAATTCAAATCAAAGAGTGGTTTCAAAGCATCATATTTAAACCAAACAAAGGTCCCATAACTCATGACAAAGGTATTGAGATTTTTGAAGTCAATCGTCTTGGTCGCTCCCATCCGTTCCCAGAGCTTGTTCATCTCTGGCGAAATAAGAGCCTCATTCCAAGCAACCACTATTCGATTGTAACGGAAGAAAGTTGGAATATCTGCGATAGTGATTCCGACTTTTGGATTGGCTTCCATATTGGCTAGGATTTGATCAGCCGGTTTGACCAACATCTCGATCAATTCTTTCCGCCAAGATTCACCTGCCCAGAAATCTGCTTCTTTGGATTTCTTGGTATGGAAATGGCCTACATAGTCATAACGAGAGAGTTGCTCTTTTAAGAGCAACATTGGCAACACATCTCGTCCAATATTTCCAGTCACCACAACCGTCGCATCTTGTGCTCGATTAGAAAGGATTTGTTCAATAGCCTGCTTCTTCTCTTCTACATCTGTCGTAATCCATAAGTCATAAGCGAAATGAAAAGCTTGGAAAGCATCTAGAAATTCTTCCAAGAGGTCCACATAAAAGACATGAAGATGAACCGCAACTTTTTTACCGAACTCTCCAGCTAATTCCTGGTTTTTCAAGTACTTACGAGACAAGAGATAAGGATAGTCCGGACGATCAATCATAGACATGTGGTTGAGGATCAAGTCTAATGGATAGTTCGATACACGCTCCAACTCGTCAAAAATATAAGGCATAATTCCTTCATTATTTGCAATGGTTTTGACTTTGATGAAAGGAACCTTATGATTGAGAATCGCTGTAGGATTATAGTAAGAAAAGTCTGGATAGAGCATTCCTGTGGTGTCTTCATGAATGGTATCAAAGACCGTCTTATAGTGAAAACCAGCATCCAAGAAGTTCGTTGTGACCTTGGTCTCGTAGTTATCGATCACATCCTGAACATTGGTAAAGTCTTGAACTCCCTGCCAAAATTCATGGAAAGTACTTGATTCAATAACCTGTTTTTTAAAGCTGAGATAATAACTCTGAATATGCTCGTTAAAATCCTTGTCTTTCCGGTAATTGGTCATTCCCCAGAAATCAACCTCATCATCATTCTCAAATTTTTGGTAGATTGGTTCTAGATCCCAAAGAGGTCCAAAGCAGGTATCATTCATGAGGGTAACCGAATCAAAATGAGCCAGTTGGTCAAAGCCAACTGTCTTCATTCCATCCCGCCAAGCCGCAAAGTCAAAGCCAATATTTTGGCGCTCTAGAATATCGTCTACCAGATGCTGTGCTACTAAATTAGACTTCACATCTTCTGGTAGTTGACTATTGGAGATAAAGACCACCCGTGAATACAAGGGACGAATGTATTCTAATTGGTAAAGTACATGTCCACTAATAAAATTAAACTTATTATAGTGAACATATAAAAGTAAACGTTGCATATTATTTCCTTATTCTAAAGAATTTCAAGATCTTTGTTGGAATGGTCCAACGGCGAGAATGGATGACTGTATTATATGCTTCTTTCGTAGCTTGTAACTCTGCCTCAAGATTTTTCAAACTATTTTGACAATCTAACATTTCGGCAGCAAAAACTTTTCCAATATAATCCGGTGCAGAGGGATTATCTATAGAAATCATTTTATAGCTCAGTTGATACACACCTTCTTCTTCAACTTCATAAATCAATTGAGGATCTGGTTCACTAAAAAGAAACAAATTATCTGTAACGATACCATTACTATAAACTGGCGAGCAAACCTTTCCGTTAGAATCTCTCAATTCAACATCAGAGTAATAACTTGGACTTTCAGACAGATCAACTCGGATAACAGAAGTTCCCTTCGGAATTTCGATTGCCAGACTATCTTCTTTTTGAAGAAGTTTGGTCATGGTACGATCTTCCGAATAAGTATTTTCTTCGTAACCAAAATAAATTGTAACAGACTCCATTCCGATGTGTGAAAGAGAATCCATTGGTTTGGAAAGACGAATCTCATAAGTATTATTACGATCTAAAAGGATCTTCGTCATCTCTTTATAATCGGCATTTGGATATTTATCAAGATAGTCAAGTTGTGTTTTCAACAACTTATGAAATCGGCGTTCTAGTTTTCTGAAATCAGTTGGACGAGAATCCGATCCTTGATTAATGGTATAAGCAACTGTCGCTTCATCCAGATAGGCTAAAGAAGTCCGTTGAAAGAGTTCCAATTGGAGGTTGAAAGTATCATCTGATGTTGTTAAGTCTAACTCTTGATTTACTTCTAACATCAGATCTCTATCAACTAGCCATGTAGAGGCCATGGTAAACCCTCTTGTTGCAAGCATCTTTTCATAGGTATCTGCTAATGGAATCGTATGATTAGCAAAGCCGGCCTTAGAAACGAGGGTTCCTTGTTCATCATAAATATCAAAATCTGTATTGGACCATTTGCAATCAGGTTCACTTTCTAATAAGTCAACCTGTTTCTGAAGTTTTAAAGGGTCTAACCAAAAATCATCTCCATCACAGCGGGCAATATACTTTCCACGTGCTTCTTTACAGATAGAGACCCAGGTTTTAGAAATTCCCTGATTCTCATCCTGATAAAAGGCACGAATCAGATCAGGGTAGTTGGCTTGATAATCATGAATGATAGAACGAGATCCATCGCTTGAAGCATCATCCACCAAGATAATCTCATAATCAAACTCTGTTTGTTGGGCTAAGAAGCTATCAATCGTCTTCTTTAGCCAGGGCTCTTTATTAAAAACCGTACAAATAATCGAAACAAAAGGCGTCGTTTTCATATTTCCCTCAGTCTAGTCAGTCATTGACCATGTTCCATTGCGTTGGATTAAGCCACTTGCCGAATCCATTGCTGATTTATCATCCAAAGCGATATCATCTCGATTGATAAAGATCAGTGGAGTCTGGGTGGCATCTGAAAAGGCCAACATCTGCCCTTCCTCATCCCTTACTGTCACTTCCAATTTCATTTTTAAGTCATTTACAGTTGGCAGTGAACAAGTATAATGAACTGTTTTATGTCCAGCTCCACTCATCAGTTGATTCATAGAATTATCATTGTAGATCCAAATGTTCCGATCAATATCCGTTAAAGACAGAGCGATATAGGTCCTGATATCTTCACGAACATCAAAATCAATCTGGAACTGAATAGGATCTTGAGGACGTAATTTGTTTGAGCTTAACAACTGAAGCTGAAAATTTTCAACCAAGACTTTTTCTTCCTGGTTGGAATTGCCTGCTCCATTAGCTTCTCCTCCCTGTTGCAAAGGAGCTGTATTATCAAAACTGTACTGATTGGCAACATTTTCTGGACTCCCTAAAGCCTTCACCAATCCATTTTCAATCAAAACAGCCTTGTTACAATATTTCTTGACAGCTCCCATATCATGGGTAACCAGGATCGTGGTTTTCCCTGATTTCTTGCGTTCTTGGAAGTAATCGTTACACTTGCGCTGGAAGGCCTCATCTCCTACTGCTAGGACCTCATCCAAAATCAAGATATCCCCTTGGGCCTTAATGGCAACCGAAAAGGCTAGACGAACCTGCATGCCTGATGAGTAGTTCTTGAGCTTTTGGTTCATGAATTCATGCAACTCAGCAAAGTCTACGATATCATCATACATGGCATCAATTTCAGCTGTCGAGAAGCCCAGCATAGCCCCGTTCATATAGACATTTTCACGACCAGTCAGCTCTGGGTTAAAGCCCACTCCAAGCTCGATAAAGGACACCAATTTCCCATCGATGGTGACGGTACCTTTTTCCGGCACATAGATTTCAGAAATAATTTTCAAGAGAGTCGATTTTCCAGAACCATTTCTTCCGAGGATCCCGAAAAAATCACCTTTTTCTACTTCAAAAGAAATATCCTTAAGCACATGTTGTTCTTTGTAGCCTTTAATGCCTTTGAAGCGATTGACCAGGGCAGTTCGAAGACTGTTGGTTGCCTCTGTTGGCAACTTAAAGTACTTGCTGACATGGTCTACTTTTACTGCAATTTGTTTATCTGTCATTAGAGAATCTCCGCAAATTTCTTAGCATGTTTGTTAAAGTAAGCATAGCCAGCGACAAAAATAAGAATTGGTAAAACATAAGGAATCAAAACCAAGAACTTATTTTCCACCAAAAGCCAGACAGGGGTGTTGGCCTTATCAATCAAGAAGTATCGCATGTCTTGAATAATTTGGGCCAAAGGATTCATCATGACCAACTTAGCAGCCCAGGGATTGCGGTCTGCAATAAAGGTAATTGGATAGATAATTGGCGTCGCATACAGGCCGGCTTGCAGGAGTACTTCCCAGACTTGACCTAGGTCACGGAAACGGACAAAAAATGTCGCTAAGATCAATGCACATCCTGTCGCCATCAAGAACAACTCAAAGAATAGCGGAATCACCATCAAAGCTGTCCAAGAGAATGTCACCCCATTAAAGAATGAAAAAATCAAGACAACAACCAGGTTAATGACAAAGTTAATCGCTGCTCCTGAAATCGCAGACAAGACAATGATGTGTTTGGAGAAGTTCAATTTTCGCAACAAGTCGCCTCGACTAACAATAGACACCATCCCCATAGATGTTGCTTCTGAGAAAAAGCCCCAGATTACATTGGCCAACAAGAGGGCAACTGGGAAATGGGGCACATCTCCACCCAAGCGTAAGAATCGGATGAAGACAATATACATGATCGTAAAGGTCATCAGGGGCTTTAAAATCGACCAAAGATAACCGATTGCTGATCCTTGGTAACGTAATTTAAAGTCTGTTTTGATTAATTCTCTTAATAAAATTCGATTTTTCTGACTAAAAACGTCAAACATTATTTTTTACCTCGATATGCAAACTTTGTCAGAATCAAGCTAGTAAACACAAAGGTGTGAAAAGCTCGGTTCTTACGATAACCATACTGACGAATCCTTCTCAAACGTTCTCTTAGCGGAACGTCCATGATGGTCACAAAGTTTTCAATAATTTCTTTATTTTGGGGACTGACAGGCAGATCCAATAAATTTTTTGCTTGTTCTTGACTGGACTCGATGAGATTCCAATATTTAGCAAAAAGAATATGAGGGCGAACCCAGTTTTTAACCCGTTTTCTAAGGGTACGAGCCCCCAGAACATTGCTACTGTGCTGACGGTACAACTCTGTCGGCTGATCGATATAGATGAGCTTTCCAAAGGCAGTTGCTAGTAAGGCCAAATACCAATCATGCATAAGGAGTGCATGCTTTTCTTGACCTGTCCACAATTCCGCCAGGTCATGGTTAATCATGGCTACCCCACCAGTTACCGTATTTTCCGTCAGCTCTTGAATCAGTTCTGTATTGGCATGATCAGACTGGGTGCGAATCATACTTTCATGCTGCACGTGCAAGTTTTCATCGACCACTTTTAAATCTGTGTAGACCAGCAAAGGTACTTCTTGAGGATGCTTCTCGGCTTCTGCTACTTGAAGAGTAATTTTTTCAGGAAGCCAAACATCATCTTGGTCACTGAAGCAATAAAGATCTGCTTTTTCATATTTCAAGAGGGCATGGAAGCTCTTGATAACACCGAGATTTTCGATAGCTCCTTGATTGATAAAACGAATGCGCTCATCCTGGGCCACCAACTCTTGAATAATCTTCACCGTACCATCTGTCGACCCATCATCTCGGATCAAGAGTTTCCAGTCTTGATAAGTCTGGTCTTGGATACTTTTGACCTGCTCTTTTAGATACTGTTCACCATTATAGGTGGACAACAAGATATTTACTTTCATGATAAGAATAATTCCTCGTACTCACCTACAATTTTTTCCCAGGTAAAGTTTTGCTTCATATTGGCCTTGGCACGTTGACCCCATTCAGATACATCTTCTAAAGGATCGACCTGATCAATCAAATGCGCCAAATTTCCAGTTTCTTTAGTCCAATAGTGAGCTGTGTCCTTGGCAACCGTTTGGTTAAAGGAGACTCCTAAAACTAAATTCAGATCCGTGTGAGCAAGAGCCTCTAAGAGACCCGGATTGGTTCCGCCCACTTCATGACCATGGATATAGGCAAAGGCTTCTTTACGGATATACTTCAACAGGTCTTGGTCATAGACCGTTCCTACAAACTTGACGCGTGGATCCTGATCAAATTCAGTACAATCTCGGAGCTCCTCAAAATAAGGATTGCCTTCCTGGTTACAAATGATCACCAAATCCCTTTTGGTGGAAGAGGCCATAAATTCACGAATGGCGGTCTCGTAATTATTTTCTGGGACAAAACGGCCCAAAATTAGGTAATAGTTTTTCTCCTGAGTCTGCCACTTGTGATAGAATTCTCGGACCTTATTATCCTGACTACTTAGGCTGGTTGGAGACAAGTCCGTCCCATAGGCAATATAGGTCGTCTTGGACCAAGGATAGGCTTCCTTGATATAAGACTCAATACCCGGGTTGTCAGAAATCACCAAGTCAGCATGGCGCGTCATGATTTTTTCAGAATACTTGAGATAGGCTTGGATCGGTTTGGCCCACTTGGCCCGCTTCCACTCCAGTCCATCTGGATTGATATAAAATTGGCCACCCATTTTATGGATCTTGCGCGCAAAAGGTGCTACGAAAGCACCAATGGTATTGCCCAAAACATAAAAAATCGGCTTTTCAATTCCTTGCTTCTCGATGACCTTCAGGGCATAGCTGATGGCCATCATATCATAGGCAATGACCCGTGCAGGCCCAAGCTTGGGTGCTTTAATCGTAAAACAATCGACACCCTTATAGTCAAAATGATGATAAGCTTGATCATTAGAAAGGCAAGCAACATGGTACTGGATTTCCGAAGACACTCGATGGGAGACCAATTGGTCCACAAAAGTCTCAAAACCGCCATATTGAGCCGGAAGCCCACGACTTCCGATAATAAAAACATGTTGCATAATATTCCCTTTCTAACAATTTACAGTCTACTCAATTATACCATTTTCTAGGCTTTTTGCCTATTCCAAACAGAAAAGCGACCCTAGAGGGTCGCCAACATTATAATTATTTCACTTCTTGTTTATAGAACTCTTTTAGAGCATCCTTCCATGACGGAATGACGAATCCTGTGGCCTTAGCCTTAGCCAAGCTCATCGTTGAGTTCAGTGGACGTTTTGCCTTAGCTGGAAATTGGCTAGAATCCACTGGCTTCACTTCTACATCCGTATCTTTGAGGATCTCAACCGCAAAGTCATACCAAGTTGTATCTTCTTTTGCATCATTTGACAAGTGATAGTAACCATATTCTTTACGATTTTCAGCTAGATAGGTCATAAATTCTGCTAAAGTACGTGTCCAGGTTGGACGACCATGTTGGTCATTAACAACTGTCAAAGTCTTGTGAGTCTTGGCTAGGTTTTGCATCGTGAAGACAAAGTTTTTACCATAATTTCCAAATACCCAAGCTGTACGGATGATATAGAAGTTCGAAACATGCTTCTCAACCAATTCTTCTCCCATGCGCTTGGTACGACCGTACTCTGTTTGGGGATCTGGTTGATCGTCTACTTCCCATTCTTGGCCCACTGGCTTATTCCCATCAAACACGTAGTCCGTTGAGATATAGACTAAGGTCGCTCCATGCTTTTCAGACGCCTTCGCTACATTTTCCGTACCAGTCACGTTGATGGCGTAGTCCAACTCTTTCCCTTCATCTTCAGCAGCATCAACGGCTGTATAGGCAGCACAGTGGTAGACTAGAGTTGGCTTCACTTCCGCAAAAACCTCATCAACTTTCTCTGCATTTGTAATGTCCATCTCAGCCACATCAACAGCTACATATTCTTCATTTCGTTCATCTAACAAATGGCGAAGTTCTGTTCCAAGCTGCCCATTTGCTCCTGTAATTAAAATCATGTTACGTTCCTTTCGAATGCTTTTTCTCTATCATTATAGCAAAAAAAGCAGAAGTTTTCTGCTTTTTACTTACTTTTCTCTTTGATGACATAGATTGGACGTTTCTTGGTTTCCATGAATATCTTACCGATATATTTCCCTAAAATCCCAATGGTTAGTAATTGGAACCCTCCTAGGAAAAGAATCACTGTCATAAGGGATGGCCAACCTGAAGTAGGATCCCCAAAGACTAAGGTACGGATCACAATCAGAATCACCATGATAAAGGCCAAGATCCAAGATAAAAGTCCACCAATAAAGGCAATGTTTAATGGGGCATCCGAAAAATTGACAATCCCTTCAATCGAATACTTAAAGAGGGACCAAAAATTCCAAGACGTCTCTCCTGCCACGCGCTCTACATTTTTATATTCGAGGTATTCTGTCTCAAATCCTACCCAAGCAAAAATTCCTTTTGAGAAACGATTGTACTCCGAGAGCTCAAGAATCGCATCGACCATAGGACGACGCATCAAACGAAAATCACGCGCCCCGTCAACCATTTCCACTTGGCTAATATGATTGATCAATTTATAAAACATCCGTGCAAAGAAAGAGCGGATCGGTGGTTCCCCATCCCGGGTTACGCGTCTCGTTCCGACACAGTCTAAATTCGGCTGTTCCTCCAACTTCTGCTTCATTTCGATCAATAACTCAGGAGGGTCCTGCAGATCTACATCCATGACGGTCACGTATTCACCACTAGCACGCTCAAGTCCAGCGTACAGCGCCGCCTCTTTCCCAAAATTTCGAGAAAAAGAAAGGTAGTGCACATTTGAATCTGTAACATGTAGCTTTTGAAGAACAGATAGCGTACCATCTGAAGAGCCATCATTTATAAAAATATATTCAAACTTTTCTCCCATCTTCATCCGAACACGTTCCATTTCTCGATAAAACAATGGAATCGATTCTTCTTCGTTAAAACATGGGACTACAACTGATATAACCATTCATTGCTCCTATTAACATCTGCTACTAAATTATCAGTAAACTGTATATCTTCTAACTACCCTTTACAATACAGTTTTGCAAACAGTTTTAATAAACCGAGCTTTTCAATCAAGTTCATTGTAAAGATAGCTAGTTTAACCATAAACCTCTCATCTCTAATTTCTCGATCAAAAACAGAAAGAGTGGACTTCATTCCATTTATCCTGATCCAATCATTAATTTCTTTATATTGACGTAAAAACTCTGCACTTGTAGAATGTCTCCCACCGTCCAATAACCAATAAAGAGTAAATTTTTTTATAAAAAATTTAATTAATTTAGTTTCAGAAAAATCTTTAGGGATAATCGCTGCAATTTTATCAAGTACATTCTTGATATCTAAATTTGGGTTAAATCCTTTATTTAATGTATTAGAGGCACTATTCTCATTATAAAACCAATTATATCCACAATATGGGATAGTTCTTATATTTTTAGATTTTGTATATACCGTTAAGCTGAATAACAAGTCCTCAGCCAGCGGAATATCTGGAAAAGAAAGTTCGTGATCTACTAAAAATTTTTTTCTATAGATGCGAGCACATGGTGAAATCGATCTATATTTCGACCATTTATCTTTACCCAATTGGATAGAAAATAGTTGTTTACCATCTTGGTTTACTCTCTGAAGGCCACCAATAACTGCATCATCTATCCCACTTGATATTTCATCATAAAACACCTGCAAGTAATCTGGGTTTATATAATCATCACTATCGATAAACATGATGAATTCACCTTTTGCAAGCTTGATACCTTCATTTCTAGTATAGGCTGCACCTTTATTTTCTCGACTCAAAGTTCTAATATTTGGAGAAAATTGTTGGTATTCATTCAATATTTTAAACGAATTATCCTTTGAACCATCATCAATTGCAATAATTTCAAATGATTTAAAACTTTGATTCAAAACGGAATCTATACATCTTTTGAGATATAATTCTGCATTATATACTGGAATAATGACACTAATCTTAGGCGCTTCTTTCACAATCTTATCCTTTATATATTTTAATAGAACCCATAGTTTTTCAAATAATTAAGATATTCATACTTTTATATTGTTATCAAACCTCGAGCACGCAAACTTTAACCATTCGTATCCTGACTCTTTTTATAAAAACGATTTAAACATTTCGCTAATCCGTTTGGCCAAAAGAGTTTAAACATCATGTAATCTTCCTTTGTTCGAGTATTGTCACTAATGGTATTACTCGTTTCAGAGTCTTCATGAATACGATGGCACATTAATTTTTTTGGAACATATACAAATCTGCCATCAAATTTAGCCAAATGGTACCAGGCAAGCCAATCTAGACTAACTCTCCATTCCTCATCAAATCTAAAGCCCTTAACCAATTCTAAATTATAAGTTACAGCAGGGCAACAAATTGGATTTCCAAAAGCAAGAATCCGATTTCTCCACCACTTAGTTTTAGGGAATAATGAGATTGTTTTTAACATTAATGATTTGATTTTTAGATTTGAAGTCGGTTTAATGACCTCCCCATTTTTTTCTTCAAAATAATCAGAATAAAGAATGATAGCATCTTGATGCTTCTTTATCCTGTCTTTAATCTCCATTAAATAAGTTGGTTCATAATAATCATCCTGGTGGGCAATTGTAGCATATTGGGTAGTAACAAAAGATAAAGCATTATTCCAATCTTTCCCAATCCCACCACCTACACTTGTATTAAACGGAATAGCATATTTTTGGCAAATACTTTCGATAAATACACTTGGAGTAGAAGTATACAAAATAATATTACTTTTTACGGTTTGGCTTAATAACGAGTTTATACAATCCTCTAAAAAAGGACTATCCCCATAAGCACAGATTACAAATGTATGATCATTCCACTGATTCATATTTTTGAATCTCCTTCCTTCTCATAATTACAAAGACAATCCAACTCGCAACTGTGTAAAATAACATAACCATAACAAAACTAAGCCCTGCTCCAAATAAGCCAAACTCCCTCATCGCTAGAGGCGTAAGAAGATTTGTTAACAACGCCATTGCGATATAAACATAGAGTAGATAGACTTGCTTCCTCAATATAATTAAAAAATCACCTATGACAGAAGCTATAGAATATAAAAAGCCGGAAAGCACTAAAATAGTAAGTAATAAACTATAATTTGATAAATCAATACCACTTATAATATTCAGAATTGGAATCCCTATCAAATAGGCCAGTATTGATACTACTAGTCCCAAAATCATAAGTAATAATAAAATCTTTCGAACCATAGCATTAAACGTATGAAACTTTTTTTCTGACCATTGTTTTGCCAAATCGGTAATTAACGGTCTTAATGCTAATACAAATAAACTCATAAAGAAAACAGGCATGAATAGAATACTGAAATCCCTTTGAGCACCTTCACGTAATACACCCTCGACTAGCAACTTATCAATCACTTGTTTTGGATAATTCAAAACATATACCAATAAAAATCCGTTAACAAACAAGGGAAGGCAAGTTTTCATGATACTAATTGATCGCTTAAATGTAGCATATGAAATCTGATTAAAAGGTATCGTTCTTATTTGTTTGGATTGGATGTAATCACCCCCAAAAACAAAAAGAACATTAAAAAAACATAAACAAATTAAAGAAAAAATTAAAGAATTTGAAAGTAACAAACTAATTAGGAGAATGATTGTGCTTAAACTATAACGAAGCACCATTAATTTCCCTGCAATATCTAAACGTTCATGTTGTTGAAATAATCCTTGGAATAAATCAGAAAAAGCATCACATGAACGATAAATAACTGTTAGGATGATAATTAAAAATAAATCCCCTTTTCCAACATTATTTCCACTAAAAAATAAATACGGAAATAGTGAAACTAACATTAAACAAACTGTAATAACCCTAGTTAGCCAATATTCCAAATACGAGTACGTTTCTTTCAAATCAGTCGCCTGATAATTTCTAACTTGAAAAATACCAATTACAACCCATAGGTTTCCAATTGCATAAGCCAAACTAAAATTATCAGCATCACTTGCGGAAGTATAACGAGAGACAATAATCAAATACAATATTGAGACTGCAGCTGCTGCTATATTTCCTGCAAAATTCCAAAAATAAATACTCCTATTTACTTTATTGTTCATTTTCATTCTCACTTCTTAATAAAGCAATCGTTTGTGACAATTTCTTAATCTGTACTGATTGTTTTGATACAGTACGAGTTAATGAAAAAATTAAAAATATTAATAAAAATGTACTTAATAAAAAAATAAAGTTACTTAGTGTCTGAATACCAAGAAATAAAGATATTGCTCCAATCAAATTAGGAAACCAAATGACTGGCAACGATAGCAAACAAAGAATGAGCCAAGAAATGACATTTCTCAGTTCAACGACTTTCTTTGCAACTAGGCGTAGAATATAAACGATAAAAATAATTACAGTAAGGGTTAACCAAATATTTAACATGTTATTTCTTATATCCTCCACCAATTCTAGCCAATAGCATTGCCATTGTCACTTTGATCATATAGTAAACAGACTTGCTTAATGTGATGGACGATTCTCCGTGTTCTCGTTCATTCATTAATACAGGCACTTCTGCAACGGAATAGCCTGAGGTTAAGAGGGACACAATCGTCTCTGGTTCTGGATAATCACTTGGATATTGTTTAGCAAATTCTTCAATCACTTTTCGATCAGCCACCCGCAATCCTGAGGTTGGATCTGTTACCTTTTGACCGGTTAAAATCTTAATTAATTTTTCAAAAAATGAAATTCCAATCCGTCGCGCGAAGGAGGATTGGAAACCTTGATTTTCAATGAAACGAGAGCCAATCACCATATTCACATTCTTCTCTTGAAGGACTTGAAGCATCTTTCTGATAAATTCAGGATTATGCTGACCATCTCCATCCACTTGAACAGCATATTGATAGCCATTTTTAACTGCATATTGATAACCAGTCTGGACAGCACCACCAATTCCTAAATTAATCGGTAAATCGATAACGTTAAAGTTGTTATTGCGACAAATTTCAAGTGTATGATCTGTAGAACAATCATTGATAATGACATAATCAAATTCAGGTGTATGTTCTTCAATCATCTTGATTGTTTTTTCAATATTTCCACTCTCATTATAAGCAGGAATAATGATCAGTAATTCTGAATTTCTCAATCCTATTGTTTTCCCTTCTAAGCATATCACTTCATTATACAATAATCAGTGCATATTTTCTACTTTATACTGTCCCCTCCCCCTTTTCATGGTATAATAGAGTGAATCGATTACGGAAGGACACCTTATGTTAAAGCTGGGAATTATTGGTACGAGTTGGATTTCACATGAATTTATAAATGCTGCTCACCAAACGGGTCACTATCACTTGCAGGCTGTGTATTCGAGAAAAATGAAGACGGCTCAAGATTTTTGTGAGCCTTATGGGGTGATCTCTTGCTACACAGACTTGGTCGATTTCCTAGATAGTGAGCTGGACGTGGTCTACATTGCCAGCCCCAATTCTCTTCACTTTGCTCAGGCCAAGCTTGCTATTTTAGCAAAGAAGCATGTCATCATTGAAAAACCGGCTGTGACGAAGCCTTCTGAATGGAAGGAACTGGTCAAGCTCGCTAAGGAGCACCAGGTCTATCTCTTTGAAGCTGCCAGAAATTACCAAGAAGCAGCATTTCAAGTAGTTAAAGACTTCCTCTCTAATCAGGAAATACTGGGCGCCAACTTCACCTTTGCCAAATATTCTTCCAAATTGCCAGCCCTTCTTGCAGGTGAGATGCCCAATATTTTCTCAGATGTCTATGCAGGTGGAGCTTTGATGGATCTGGGTGTCTACTGCCTCTACTTGGCGATTGGCTTCTTTGGAGAACCGATCTCCAGTCACTATTGCGCTCAGCAATTACCCAATTCGGTTGATCTCTATGGTCAAGGTGTCTTGATTTATCCAGAGTTTCAGGTTGCCATTCAGGCAGGGAAAAATATCACCAGCCATCTACCTGCTGAAATCTACACCAAGACTGGAACACTAACTCTCAATGCTGTAGCAGCCATCAACCAGGCTCGCTTCGTCAGCTATTCTGGGGAGGTTATCGACCTTCCGATCCAGCCCTGCCCACACCAAATGCAAGAAGAGGAGGAAGCCTTTGCCCTTGCCATCACTCATCAAAAGCCAGCTGCTTATCTTGAATGGTTACAAACAGCTGAGCAGGTCCATAAAACCCTCTACCAGATGCGTCAAAGCGCTGGAATACAATTTAAGGATGAAAAAGAATGAAAGAAAAATTTCCACAAAGCTGGAAAGACCAGTTAGAAACACTCGGATTTGATACATTCACTGAAATTCAGGAACAGATCTTCTCCCCTATCTATGAAGGAGAAAATGTCCTCGGGATCAGTCCTACCGGTACTGGTAAGACACTCGCCTACCTCTTTCCGAGCTTGCTCAAACTCAAACCGAAGAAGGCCCAACAACTCTTGATTCTAGCTCCTAATACAGAGTTAGCAGGACAAATTTTTGATGTCACCAAGCAATGGGCAGAGCCTCTTGGGCTCCAGACCCAACTCTTCCTGTCAGGATCCAGTCAAAAACGACAAATCGAACGCCTCAAAAAAGGACCCGAAATCCTGGTTGGGACGCCTGGCCGGATCTTTGAACTGATCAAACTGAAAAAGATCAAGATGATGAATGTGGAAGCCATCATTTTAGATGAATTTGACCAATTACTGAGTGATTCTCAGTACCACTTCGTCGACAAGATCAGCCACTATGCTCCCCGCGACCACCAACATATCTACATGAGCGCTACAGCCAAGGTCGATCTAGATCAGCTAGAGGAAAATACTCTTCGCATTACGGTTGATGGAGTTTCTTTGGACAATATTCAACATTTTTATATGCAAGTGGATCGGCGTGACAAGGTCGAATTGCTCCGCAAACTCGCCTACGTCGAAGATTTTCGTGGTCTGGCTTTTTTCAACAGCCTATCTGATCTAGGTAGTGCGGAAGAAAAACTACAATACCGGGGTGTTGAGGCCGTGTCACTCGCCAGCGATGTCAATGTCAAATACCGCAAGGTCATTTTGGAACGCTTCAAAGACCATCAGCTAACCCTCTTACTGGCCACCGATTTGGTCGCTCGTGGAATCGATATTGAACATCTTGAATGTGTGATTAACTACGATATCCCCCGTGATGTGGAGACCTATACCCACCGTGCTGGTCGAACAGGTCGAATGGGGCGTGATGGCTATGTGATCACCTTTATCACCCAGCCAGAAGAACTCAAATCCTTGAAAAAATACGCTTCTGTCCGTGAACTTGTTTTAAAAAATTCCGAACTATTTTTAAATGAATAAGAAAATCCTCTGCTAGTAAATTTACTGCAGAGGATTTTTTAGTTAATTTCCATTGTAATAAATGCGATGACTTTCAAGTTGATAATCCAACAATTCATCTACCGTTACAAAGGTATAGCCTTGTGATTTAAGGTAGTCAAGGACGGTCGGAAGAGCATCAATCGTGGTTTGATGGATATCATGCATGAGGATAATCGAACCCGGTTTGACTTCTTTTTTTACTTCATTGAGAATAGCCGTCGTATTATGAGTTTTCCAATCCAGGCTATCCACATCCCACATGATGAAAGACTGGTCTACACTGTATTGGATGGCGTTATTGATGGCTCCATACGGAGGGCGCGTGATCTTAGTTTGAACGCCTGTCGCTTTTTGAATAGCTTCTTGAGTATCCAAGATCTCTTTTTTAGCATTATCCAAGCTCAATTTTGGCAATTGAGGGTGATCCCAGGTATGGTTCCCGATTTGATGACCTTCTTTGCGGACTTGCTTAGCAATATCAGGATTCGCACTGACATTTTTTCCGACCATAAAGAAGGTAGCTTTGGCATTGTATTTCTTCAAGATAGCCAGTGCCTGAGGAGTCGTCGTTGGATCCGGTCCATCATCAAAGGTCAAGGCAATCATCTTACGATGGCGTTCTTCAATATAGGATTGGTAAGAAGCTAGATCATCAGGAAGCAAGCGCTCTGTATCAATCACGTCATAGAATTTAGATAAGGGAACAGTAAAGGTATCGTCGCCTTTAACCTTGCTTGGAAATGGAATGGTGAAATTCCCTTTTTCATATTGGAATTCCCATTGGCTCAAGTCCAACTCTGAGAAGTGGGCAACCATTTGATCAATGCTTTCCTCATCTAGCTGACGAAAGGATAGATTCCCTCGTAATTCCTCCAAAAAGATCTGCTTGGCTCCATCTGGATCCGCAAAAACCTGGCTGAGGGTCAGAGGGTTACTCTCATCATCCAAGTAAAAGAGGGGCAACTTCACCGTCTCATCTTTAATGAATTTTCCTTTTTTGTACTGGTATTCAGCCCGTTTGATTTGGATTGGGTGATAGCCAACAAAAGGCGCTTCTGCTTCTTCACTATGGTAGAAGGTCAGATGCTTAGGCTCTTTGGTTTTTTCATCGGTTCCTAGACGCTGAAGGTCTTCTTGGATCTTCTCTTTAATAATCTCAACAGGCTGTCCATCCTTAGTAGGATAAAAAGCGGTCACATAAGAAGTTCCTAAAATTCCTTCCTGAACCTGGGCATCTTTTCCTTTTTCAGAGCTTTTCTCTAATTGGGTGACCTTGGCAAACTGATCCTGATAGGCTTTTTGTTCACGAAGCCTTTGAATCTTTTGATACCCGATATACAAAAGACTCAGAAAAAGGAGATTTATAATGATTAATAAAATAGTTTTCGTGTGTTTGAATCTCATAACTTTATTATAGCAAATTTCTCTCGAAAAAACATTCCTTTTTTGAAAATGGTTTCATAAAAAAGAGAGAGTGGGACAGAAATCGGTAATTCGTTAGAATTCGATTTCGTCGTCCCACCTCCGCACAGTTGAGTAGGGCTGTAAAAGCTGATGAAATCAGCGTAGTAGAGCCCACTCAACCACTGCGTCTTGCTCGACAATCCAAAAATAATTGAGAGGCTAGGACTTTTGTCCCAGCCCCCTAATTTTTAATCACTCTTATTTTTCGCGAATGACTTCTACCTTATAACCATCTGGATCTACAACAAAATAGTAATTCGGCTGTGTTCCTGGAAGACCTTTTGGTTCCGTCACTTCATAGCCTTTAGCCTTGTGTTCGGCATTCAAACCTTCTAGATCAGGAGTACTCAATGCGACGTGAGCATAGCCGTCTCCGATCACATATGGACCATGATCATAATTGTAAGTCAATTCCAACTCATAGTCATCTCCAGGCAAGGCCAAATAGACAATCGTGAACTTGTAGTCTGGGAAATCTTTCCGACGTTTTTCTTCAAAACCAAAAGCATCTTGGTAAAAAGCGATTGATTTTTCTAAGTTTTCCACACGAAGGCAAGTGTGCAACATTTTTGAACTCATAGGTATTCCTCTTTTCTATTTTTAAAAAATTATGAACGATTTTTTTTACGACTTTCCGTCTTAATGGATAATTTCACTTCAAAGATGGTCCCTTTGGGTTTATTATCTTTGACTTGAATGGTCCCTTTGAAGGCTTCTACAATCTGCTTAGCGAGGGATAACCCCAAACCAAATCCACCTTTTTGACGGGTTCTGGCCTTGTCGACCCGGTAAAAACGATCAAAGATCCGTTTCTTATCCTCATCTCGAATCCCTGGACCATTATCCAGCACCCTCAAAAGTAGATTTTTGTCCTTCAATTGAACTTCAAACTGGATCTCGCCATCTTCATCGGTATATTTCAAGGCATTATCATAGAGAATGGTCATCAATTGCTTGAGGAGCGTTCTATCAGAACAAATGACTTTGTCCACCTGATTGTCTCCTCGGAAGATTTTGTCATTTTCTTCCGCAATGATCTCAAAATTCGAGAAGGTCTGATCGAAAAAGCTTGGTTCGATGTCTTCCATCTCTGGCTTCAAGCCATCATCTCTTCGGGCGATATTGAGAAGGTTGGTGGTCAAGAGCTTCATATTTCGAACTTCATCTAAGCTAGATGCAATGCTCTCGCTCGATTCCATAATGGTCGCTTCAGGCTTTCTAAAAAGCGTTTCGAGGCGATTTTGTAAGACTGCTAGAGGCGTCCGCAACTCATGAGAAGCATTTTCTACAAAAGACTTTTGCTTTTGCATACTCTCAAGCAGCGGCTTAACGCTAAGACGGGCAAGGAAGAGACTCGCAAACAAGGAGATTCCCCAGAAGCAAATCATGACAAGAGCGATCTGGCTTTCATGTTCCTCACTGGTCTGCTCTAGCTGACTAATATTGGTCATGATGACCGCATACTTGATATTACTTTCATCTTCATCATCAGATAGACTCAACTCTGCCATATAGGCCCGATAACTTTCTTTTTTCCCATAGCTATTGGTAATTTGAAGCTGAGAAACCTTATTGAGAAGTTTTCGGCCAAACGTCACTGTTTTAAAGTTTAGAAACCCGTTACCAGTTGTCAAGTTTTCATATTTTTTATTGAGCAAAACAACAGTGGTATTGGATGTGACATCTCCTTTAGGTTCTGATTTGTCATGGTCAGGTAACATCATCCCATGATCGTTATCATCATCTTTATTAGTTGATTGTCGCTGATCTCGATAAGCAATCGCTACAAGTGAGTAAGGATCCTGACTGAGAGTCCTGAGGTTCTCATCGACGGTTGTATAGAGACTCGAGCGCATGACCTGAATGATAATCAAGGTCATGGCCGAGAATATCAAAGTAAAGAGTCCAAAATATCGGATGAAGTAGGAAAAATCATCTTCTCCGACGGTTTTCTTAATCCTTGTTAGCATCTTTTAAGATATACCCCACACTACGCAATGTTTGCAAGCTCTCAACAAAATCAGTACCTTTTAATTTCTTACGGATTTTTGAAACATAGACTTCAACCACTGAGATAGTTGTGTCACTGTCAAAGCCCCAGAGACGATCGAAGATCTGTGTTTTTGGAAGGATGACATTTTGGTTTTGAAGGAAGTAGACCAAGAGATCAAATTCCTTCCCAAGAAGTTCTACTTCCTTATCGTCCACGTAAGTCGAATTGGTAGATAAATTGACCTTCAAATTGCCATAATTGAGGGTGTTTTCATTGACCTTACCTGACCGCTTCAAGAGAGCTTGGATCCGCATCTTAAGCTCTTCAAGATAGAAAGGCTTGGTGAGGTAATCGTCTGCACCTAGCTCAAAGCCGTGCCCTTTGTCATCCAGACTTTCTTTAGCTGTCATGATCAAAACAGGGGTTGTCACGCCTTTTTCACGCAATTCTTTCAAGACATGGAAGCCGTCTTTTTCAGGAAGCATGAGATCCAGCAGAATCAAATCATAGATCCCGCTTTCTGCTTCGTAAAGACCTTCTTCTCCGTCAAAGACCTGCATGACATCCGCAAAATCATCTAAAAAATCAAATACTGAATTTGATAAACCAAGGTCATCTTCGACCAATAGAATTTTAATCATCGTCGTATCCTCTTCTCTTTCGTGAGTGAGTCTTTCTAATCTATTCTTAACCATTATAACACGACTTGCCTTCATTTCCTATAGTTTAGAACCTGGTTTTATGATCAAATACAGCCTGCCTGAGGAAGGCTAATTCTATGAGTTTGTCGTGTTTTCTTTGTTACTTTGACTGTCACTCGTCTTGTTTTTATTTTTTGAATTCTTCTTATTGGACTTTTTAGAGGACCCCTGGTTCCCTTCTTGTCCGCCAGATTGGTTCATGCCATTATCTGGACCATTCCCTTGTGGGCCACCATTGCCTTCTTGTGGCATTTGAACCGGACCGCCACCTTGCGGGCCACCTTGGCCTTGGCCACCACCTTGTGGACCACCGCTTTGAGGTCCGCCATCCTGTGGGCCACCAGTTTGCTGGTTTCCTTGTGAAGGATGGCCAGTTTGACTATTTTGTTGCTGATTGGATCCTTGGTTCTGACCCGTTTGGACCTCTTGAGAAAATTGTTGGTTATTGGAGGATTGAGAGGCGATGACACCGATACCAAAGCCGCTTCCAGCACCAACTAACAATCCACCAACTGCTGCCATGCCAATCCACCACTTAGGACTTCGTTTTAGGACAACCATTTTTTCTTTGGATTCTTGCGTTTCTACTACTTGTTTTGTTTCTTTTTGATTCATCTTTTTACCTTTTATCTTTTTGTACAAGTACTTGTCTTTTATAATTTAAAGGGAGCTCGATCCTTTAGTAAGGCGATTATACTTCAGGAGTCTTAAGCCTGCCTAAATTTTTACTTAAAAAATCCTAAAACAAGCGTGGGCTATTGACAGGATGAACCCCTTATTGTAGAATAGTTACCATAAAATAAATACGAGGTTAACTGTTATGAAGAAAATCTTTCCCTTAGTTCTCATCTCCATTGGAGTGGCCATGATCTCCGTCCTATCTCAATTCACCATTCCCTTTGGTCCAATTCCTTTGACCCTGCAGACACTCATGATCGGGATCATCGGGACCATCTATAAACCCAGCCATGCCTTTGTCACAGTCTGTCTTTACCTGCTTTTAGGCTTCTTAGGTTTTCCAGTATTTGCCGGAGGTGCTGGTGGTGCTTCGCATTTCCTTGGTCCTACTGCTGGTTTCCTCCTCTTCTTCCCATTCCGAGCATGGATCACGTCTCTGTTCACGAGTGCTAAATCCAGCCTTGTCACTATCTTTTTGGCCAATCTCCTCAGTAGTGCTCTCCTCTTTGTGTCAGGAGCTATCGGCTTTATGCTGGTCACGCATACCGATCTCCAAAAAGCATTTACTTTGGTCGTTGCTCCCTTTATCCTTGCCGACCTCATCAAACTGGTCATCATCACTATCACCAGCAAGGCGATTTTTGCCAGCCTCAAACACCACTGGTATTTCAAATAAGATTCAAAGGACGCTAAAAAATCGATACAGAAATTTCTGTATCGATTTTTTTAAATCTATTTTGTCGCAAGGATAGCGGCTTCTACTGCTGCTTTCTCCCGCTCGATAAGATCAATACGAGCTGCAATTTCTTTAATTCCCATCTTGATATTACGGCTGATCGCCATATCATCCAATTGAGGCTCAAAGAAGGCCTTGTATTCATTCAACCGTTCACGGGTCTTGAAACAGTTAGCTGGGTAGATGACAAACTTATCAAAGCTCATATCACCACCGAGGGCTTTCTTGATCCAATCCCAGTTTTCACGCGCCCAAGTCCAGGTTCTACCTTGGGTAAAGTCATCATGCAAGAAGTTGTAATACCAGCTCATAGCCAAGTCCTGAGGTTTCACCACATCCTTGTTCTTCCACTCCTTCAATAGAGCTTCCAAAGTTTCCTTATCCTTGGTATAAGAAAGTGCAGCCGCCAACTGGCGTTTAAAGTTTCCATCAACTGTCTTAACATAAGTATCCAGGTATTGTTGGCTAAGCTCCTTGGTTTCCTGGTGCTTGATTTGGTTGACCAAGATTTGCAAGCGGATGGCCGCTGGAAGTTTTTCCAAATCATCTGCATGCGCTTCAAAGATAGCGCTCGCTTGAGCTTTTGCAGCTTCATCATTGGCCTTGATCATATTAGCAATCATTAGTTGACGAACTTTTTCGTCTTCTTCTGTTTCACCAGGCTTAGCTTCTAGACCCAAGCGTTCAAAGTTGTAACGGTTCAGGCGTTTCAACAACTCATGGAAGGCCGCTTCTGTTTCAGTTCCTTCATCCACAAAGAGACTGATTCCAGCTAAGACGCTCGAAACAGCTGAAACAACCAAGTAGGAACTTTCTTCTGTCAAGTGTTCAATCACTGGCAAGAGGCTTGCATAAGAAATTTGACCACTTTCCGCTAAGAGACGGCGTTCTTGAACCACTTGTAGTTTCGAAGTGCTATCCAAGCTAGCAAGTTCAGCAAGGATGTCTTCCAACAATTCCCCACGATAGTCACTGATATAATGAGCTGTATTTTCTGTATTGAAGCGAAGAGCTCCGCTGTTAGCTGCTTTCAAGGCACTGTAGTTTGGAATTTCTAAGACTTCAGTTTCCAAAGTATCTGGAATACCTGTCCAGTTGCTATTTAAAGGAACAACCCACTTGCGACCTTTTTCTTCTCTTTCTCCGATGAAGAACTGCTCTTGACGGATGATCAAGGTATCGTTCTCCACAGAAGCTGAGACAACAGGGTATCCTGGTTGCTCCAACCAAGAATCCATAAAGGCTGCGACATCACGACCTGAAGCCTGCCCAAGAGCATCCCAAAGGTCACGACCGATGGTATTGCTGTATTGGTGTTTTTCAAAGTAGATCTTCAAGCCTTTACGGAAGGCGTCATCGCCTAACCAACGGCGAAGCATGTGCATGAGACGGCTACCCTTGGCGTAAACGATTGCTGGGTCAAAGAGGGTGTTGATCTCATCAGGGTGTTTGACTTCCACATGGACGGATTGAACGCCATCTGTAGCATCGCGTTTCAAGGCAGCAGGCACACCGGTTGTTTGGAAGTCTTCGAAGATATTCCAGCTTGGTTCGATAGCATCTAAGCTGACATATTCCATCATATTGGCAAAACTTTCATTCAACCAGAGGTCATCCCACCATTTCATGGTCACGAGGTTTCCGAACCATTGGTGAGCCAATTCGTGAGCCACCACCAAGGCCACTGTTTGACGGCTTTGGGCAGTCGAGTTTTCATCTACAAGGAGATAAACTTCACGGTAGGTTACCAAGCCCCAATTTTCCATCGCTCCTGAAGAGAAGTCTGGAAGAGCGATATGAAGGGATTGAGGGATTGGATACTTAACGCCATAGTAGTCTTCGTAGAATTCAATAGCACGAACGGCAATATCTAATGAGAAGTCCAAATTTTCTAATGGGTGAGCTTTTGTTGAGTAGACTCCGACAAGGGTTCCATTCTTAGTCTTAGCTGTCACTCCTTGGAGGTCTCCAGCCGCAAAGGCCAAGAGGTAAGAAGACATGCGAGGAGTTGTGTCAAACTTCCAAATACCTGTTTCTTTACGGTTTTCCACATCAATTTCAGGCATGTTTGATAGGGCAATTTCACCTTCTTCTTGGTCAAATTTCAAAGAAAGATCAAATGTTGCTTTAGCTTCTGGCTCATCCACACTTGGGAAGGCTTCACGCGCAAAATGGCTCTCAAACTGAGTAGAGAGGACTTCCTTCTTCACACCATCAATACTGTAGTAAGATGGGTAAATCCCTGTCATATTGTCTGTGATCTTACCAGAATAGGTCAGAGTAACTGTCACTTGACCTGTGCTTTCCAATTCAACATAAACCGCTTCATTGGCATCATCAACCGTAAATGGACGAGCTTGACCTGCTACTTCTACTGTTTCGATGGTCAAATCCTTTTGGTGAAGCGAGATCTTGTCCTCCTTGGCTTGACCTGTAATCACCACACGACCGCTAAAGGTCTTGGTTTTACGACTTAAATCCAAAAATACTTCATAATGTTCTGGAACGAATGTTTCTACAAAATGTGCAACTGCTTGCATAATTTCCTCCTTTAAATGTTTCACGCTTTTCCAATCAAAAGCCCTAATAAAACTATTTTATCACAAAGTTGGGATAAAAGAAAAGACAAGCATGACAATGCCTGTCTGATATCGAAAAGACTCCATGATCTTACATTTCGATAATTTTACCTGTTTCAAAGTAAACTACCCATTCACAGATATTTTTTGCATAATCTCCGATGCGTTCCAAGAAGTTGATCACTTGGAAATAATCACGACCCGTCACGATGGACTCTGGATTTTTCCGAATTTCTTCTGTTGCTAATTCTTGGATACTATCAAAATAATGGTTGATGACTTCATCTCGTGAAGCAACTTCATAGGCCAAATCCACATCACCTTTGAGGTAAACATCTAGTGTCGCTTCGACAAAATCTTTGACTTCACGGCCCATCTTGCTGATTTCTTCCTCAACAGATTGGATACGGACTTCCCCTTTCATGCGAATCGTTGCCTTGGCAATCGATACTGCGTGGTCCCCCATCCGCTCCAAGTCAGAAACTGCTTTTAAGACGGTCATCACGACACGAAGGTCTTGTGAAACCGGCTGTTGAAGGGCGATAATCTCAAAAGACTTACGCTCTAGCTTCACTTCGTATTCGTTGATCTCCGCATCATCTTCGATGACCTGACGGGCCAATTCACGGTCATGGGTCACGAAAGCACGAACCGTACGGTTGATCTGACTCAACACTTCATTTCCCATTGCATAAAACTGGTTATGCAACTTCTCTAAATCTTCTTCAAATTGAACTCGTAACATTTTATTTTCTTCCTATCCAAATTTACCAGAGACATAGTCTTCTGTTTCTTTCTTAGCTGGGTTCAAGAACATTTCATTGGTATCATTGTACTCGATCAAATCCCCATCCAAGAAAAAGGCAGTTTTATCGGAAATCCGACTTGCTTGTTGCATGGACCGTGTCACCAAGAGCATGGTGTAGCGGTCTTTTAGTCCATACAAGGTTTCTTCAATTTTCCCAGCTGAAATTGGGTCCAGCGCTGAAGTTGGTTCATCCAAAAGAATAATCTTTGGACTGGTCGCAAGGACCCGCGCCACACAGACCCGCTGCTGCTGACCACCGGAAAGCCCAATAGCTGAATCATACAGGCGATCCTTGACTTCATCCCAGATGGACGCGCGTTTCAAAGAGGTTTCAACTGCTTCATCCAAGACAGCCTTGTCCTTGACACCATTAATCATCAATCCATAGGTCACATTATCATAAATGGACATAGGGAAAGGATTGGGCTGTTGGAAGACCATTCCGATTTCCTTACGCAATTCGACCGTATCGGTCCGTGGTCCGTAGATATTATGTCCATTGTAGAGGATAGTTCCTGTAGTGGTGACCTCATGGTTGAGGTCGCCCATGCGGTTAATGGCTTTTAAAAGGGTAGATTTCCCTGATCCTGAAGGACCAATCAAGGCTGTAATCTCCTTTGGAGCAAAGTCCAAGGAGACGCTATTTAGAGCCTTCTTTTTATTGTAATAAACCGACAAGTCCTTGACTTGCAAAATTGGTTCTGTCATTCTATTTTCCTTTTTGTTGTCATTTTACTTTATCCAAAGTGACCAGATACATAATCGTTGGTCGATTGCAATTTCGCATTTTGGAAAATATTCGAAGTCTTATCGTACTCGATGAGGTTTCCAAGATAGAAGAAACCGGTATAATCGCTAGCACGGGCTGCTTGTTGCATGCTGTGGGTCACGATGACAATGGTATAATCCTTCTTCAACTCAAGCATGGTTTCTTCTAATTGCGCTGTCGCGATCGGATCAAGCGCTGAAGCAGGCTCATCCATGAGTAAGATATCTGGTTTCACAGAGATAGCCCGCGCGATACAGAGCCGTTGCTGTTGGCCACCTGAAAGTGTCAAGGCTGATTTATGAAGGTCATCCTTGACCTGATCCCATAGGGCTGCCTGTTTCAAAGAAGTTTCGACCAATTCGTCTAAGATCTTCTTGTCTTTGACTCCAGCGCGTTCATGCGGGAAGATGATGTTTTTATAAATCGATTTGGCAAAAGGATTGGGCCGTTGGAAAACCATCCCAATGTGCTTGCGCATTTCATAAACATTGATATCTGGACGATTGACATCGATTCCTTCATACCAAATTTCACCCGTTACACGCGCAATATCGATGGTATCATTCATCCGGTTCAAACTACGGAGGTAGGTTGATTTCCCAGATCCTGAAGGACCGATCAAGGCTGTAATCTTATTCTTTTCAAACTGCATGTCAACGCCTTTAATGGACTCGTTTGTTCCATAATAGACATGCAAATCTTTGGTCGATAGGACCACCTTTTCTTCAGGAAAAGTAATGATGTGTCTCTCATCCCAATTGTATTTTGACATTTCTTCTCCTTTAAGCAGATGTTAGTTTTTTATGGAGGTAACTTCCGAGTTTGCGTGCTCCAAAGTTAAAGATCAAGATAAAGATCAAAAGAACTGCGGCAGAACCGGCTGAGACTTCGATCGAGTCTGGAATAGTTCCTTCACTGTTGACCTTCCAGATATGGACGGCCAAGGTTTCAGCCTGACGGAAAATCGAAATTGGACTGGTTACACTAAAGATATTCCAGTTTGACCAATCAAGGGCTGGAGCCGATTGACCTGCAGTATAGATCAAGGCAGCGGCTTCCCCAAAGATCCGTCCAGAGGCCAAGACGACCCCGGTGATAATACTTGGAAGAGCTTCTGGTACCACGACATGGATCACAGTTTCCCAGCGAGACAAGCCCAGAGCTAGACCTGCTTCGCGCTGCGTATGGTGGACGTGCTGCAAGCTATCTTCGATATTGCGGGTCATCTGTGGCAGGTTAAAGACAGTCAAGGCCAAGGCCCCTGAAATGATCGAAAATCCGTATTTGAACTGGACAACGAAGACCAGGTAACCAAAGAGACCTACAACGACAGATGGCAAAGAAGACAAGATCTCAATACAGGTCCGAACCAAATTGGTCAAGCGACCTTTTTTAGCGTACTCAGAGAGGTAAATCCCAGCTCCAAGAGAAAGTGGGAAGGAAATCACCAAGGTAATGACCAAGAGGAAGAAGGAATTATACAATTGAATTCCGATCCCTCCTCCTGCTTGGTAAGAAGAAGATTTCCCAGTCAAGAAGTGCCAAGATACATGGGGCAAGCCACGGACCAAGATATAAAGGATCAATGAGGCAAGAATCGCAACGATGATCCCTGAAATAGCATACAGCACTCCTGTCGCAATTTTATCCATTCGTTTAGCGTGCATAGTTCTTCTTACCTCTTTCTTTCGTAATCAGTTTAATCACACTGTTAAAGGCAAGACTCATGAGGAGCAATACCAAGGCGAGTGACCAAAGAACATTGTTATTGACCGTACCCATGACGGTATTTCCGATTCCCATGGTCAAAATAGAGGTGAGGGTGGAAGCTGGTGTAGTGAGCGAGGTTGGTACCACTGCCGAGTTTCCGACCACCATCTGGATAGCCAAGGCTTCCCCGAAGGCACGCGCCATACCAAAGACAACCGCTGTAAAGATTCCTGAGCGGGCTGCCTTGAGCGTGACATGCCAAATCGTTTGCCAGCGTGTCGCACCCATGGCCATACTAGCTTCCCGGTAATGACGGGGCACAGCTCGGAGGCTATCGGTCGTCATAAAGGTGACAGTTGGCAGGATCATAACAAAGAGGACAAAAACCCCTGAGAGGATCCCAAAACCAGTCCCTCCAAAGAGACTACGGGTGAAAGGGACAACGACTTGAAGACCAATGAATCCATAAACAACTGAAGGAATCCCCACTAGGAGCTCAATGGCTGGTTGCAAGAAACGAGCTCCTTTAGGAGAGACTTCTGTCATGAAAACTGCTGCACCAATGGCAAACGGCGTTGCCAAGAGGGCAGAAAGCAAGGTTACAATAAAGGAACCTAGAATCATTGGTAGGGCTCCGAATTCCTTTGCAGCAGGATTCCAAGTACTCCCAAATAGAAAACTAAAGATATTGACTTTATTGACAAAGAAAGTCGATAAACCTTTTTGGGCCACGAAAATCAAAATCATGGCAACGACGACAACAATCAAACTCATACATAAAAAAGTAATGGTTTTCCCAAATTTTTCTAGGCGGGAGTTTTTTGATTTCGTCAGCATTTTTTTTGCTACTTCGTTCATTTTTTACCTAATTCTTTTATTTTTTTGTCACATTCCCTTTTAAATCACGGGTGACTTTCATATCATTGATTGGGATATAGCCCATCTTACCAACAACCTTTTGCTGGATCTCATCGGTCATCATGTAGTCAATGAATTTTTTAGACAACTCATTGGGTTTTCCTTTGGTATACATGTGTTCATAAGACCAGATTGGCCAGTTATTGTTGACAACATTGGCTTTGGTTGGTTGATAGCCATTAAGCTTCATGGTTTTGACACTGCTATCCAAGTAGGTAAAGGCTAGATAAGAGATGGCTCCTGGCGTTTGAGAAACGATGTTTTTCACCATTCCATTAGAGTCTTGCTCTTGGGCCTGCTTGGGTTGTTTGCCATCCATGATAATGGCATCAAAGACAGCACGGCTACCAGAACCAACTGCACGGTTCACAATCGTGATTTCAAGATCTGGGCCTCCCAATTGCTTCCAATTGGTATATTCACCCGTAAAGATCTTTCGCAATTGCTCCGTTGTCAAATTGTCGATTGAGATATTTTTATTGGCAATGATGGCTGTTCCTGCTACGGCTACCTGATGGTCGACCAGACTAGAGGCATCGATCCCAGATTTTTCCTCTGCAAAGAGGTCACTATTTCCGATGTCCACAGCGCCTGATTGAACTTGTGAAAGTCCTGTACCAGAACCTCCTCCTTGTACATTCACAATCTTACCAGGATGTTCTTCAATGTAGCGATCTACTACTCCTTCAACCAAGGGTTGTAAGGCAGTCGATCCGACAGCAGTGATGGATTCTCCGCGATTGATCCAAGAAGCACAAGCAGATAAACTTCCTGCTAATACGATCGTTGCTAGTCCTAGGATCAGCTTTTTAGACTTTTTCAAATCATGTCTCCTTGATATTTCACTATTTCACTTATGATTTTGACAAGTTTTTTTCAAAAAAACCTGTACTTCCACTATATCATAGAACAAGTTCTTTGCCCAGCATTTTACCTAAAACGAAGCCCCTTTGGATAGAAATTTTTCAGGGTCTGTCCGGTCACTTTGGCAAAGCCCAAACCATTGCCTTCAACCAGGACCTGGTACCATCCATTTGGATGCGTTTCCTTCAATTGAACTGTCTCTCCCGCAACATAATGAACAAAGTCCTCAGGAGTGATCGAAACGGTCTCTTTGACCTCACTCGGTTTCAGAGCAAGACCTAGGGCAAAACTAGGTTCAAATCGATTTTTCTTGAAGGTCCCTAGGTGCAAACCATTTCGGGCGATTTTTACTTTGCGCAAATCTGGTAAACCAAGTGGAACCAAGTAGAGTTCGTCCCCAAAGGTTTCGAGGATTCCTTCTAGAGTAATCTTCAAGTGTTTTTTAGCAAACTCCTGCCACCATTTCTTTTGCTCCGCAGATAATTGGTCCTTTTTGGAAGGGATTTTGGCAGGACGATTCTCTCCTAGATAACGGAACTTAGCAACAAATTGTCCCTCCCCTTTAAAGAGATGTGGATACATGCGCGCCGTTTCTGGAAAGTCGATGCCTTCTGCCATACCATTGATCTTCTCGATCGTTTCCAGCTCCAGATCATAGTTTTCCAAAAGCCAGGATACGATCTCTTCATTTTCCTCAGGAGCCCAGGTACAGGTTGAATAAACCAAGGAACCACCTGGAACCAACATCTTGAGAGCATCCTCTAGAATCTCTCTTTGAAGGAGACTGCATTCTCGAGGATAATCGACAGACCAATAGTCCATGGCATCTGGTTGCTTACGGAACATCCCCTCACCTGAACACGGGGCGTCTAGTACAATCAGATCAAAAAAGCCTGAGAAAACTTTGGCCAGACGATCGGCAGACTCATTGGTTACTAGCACATTTCGCGCACCAAAGCGTTCTACATTCTCTACAAGAATTTTCGAGCGGCCCTTGTGGATCTCATTGGAGACCAAGAGTCCCTGATTGTCCAAATAAGACAAGAGCTGGGTAGTCTTGCCACCAGGAGCTGCGGCCAAGTCTAAGACCTTCATCCCTGGCTTCGGCTGAGCGACTTGGGCCACTATCTGTGCAGCTGGCTCTTGCGAATAGACCAAACCCGTTGCGTGCTCGATGGATTTTCCTGAGACCTTTCCATAATGTCCCCAAGGAGTATTGGGAATCGGATCATCAAATGCTTTTTGAGCTTCTTTCAAAGGATTAGTCCGAAAGGCCGATACTGCTTCTTGTTCAAAGGTCGCAAAAAAAGCAGCAGCATCCTCACCTAGAAGATGCTGGTATTTTTCTTTAAAACCATTGGGAAAATTCATTTAACTTCTCCCTTTCTTAAGATAGGTTTGAATTTCTGTTAACTTCACTTTTGGAACCATCATAATGGGTTCCACTGACTGGTAATTAGGTTTATCTCCATTTAGATTTAAAACGGTATAGCCCAACTGTTCCCCCATGATCGCAGCTGCGGCATAATCCCAAGGCCAGATGTAGCTAAAATAAGCTAGAATCCCACCTGAGAGAATTTTTGAAAAACTAATACCGGCACTTCCGTAGACCCGAATGCCCAGGGAATCCATACCAAGATCTGCCATGCCCCAGTCATTTTTCTCAAGCATACCGACATTTGAAGCAATCAAAAAGTTTTCCAGAGGTTGGTCCACAAAGGGTGTCAGTTCAACCTCATTGCGATAAACAGGGAATTCTCCACCCCCGTAAAAAAGGTGATCCCGCATCACATCGTAGATCAGGCCAAACTGACCAATTCCGTCTTCAAAATAGGCCACCATCACCGCAAAATCTTCCTTTTGGGTCACAAAATTATTGGTCCCATCAATTGGATCAATCACCCAAACAGATCCTTCTGAAATCGGTGAACGAAGGCCATCTTCCTCCGCAAAAATCCGATCTTCTGGGTAGCGATGTGTGATTTTATCGACCAAATCCTTTTGAACCTGTTGGTCCATCTGGGTTACTAAATCTGTCGGCCCTGTCTTCTTTGAGATCATCAAGTCATCATGGAGATGAAGACGCAAGTAGTCTCCAGCCTCTAAAACGATTTGTTTGGCAAACTCTAATTTATTCTTCAAGAGAAAACCATCCTTCCTCTTTTTGCTTTGCAGCCTGGGTCGCACGATAGAGAGAATAACCGCTCACTTCTTCGAACTCCCGTCCAAGACGCTTTTCTTCTCCGATACTAGGCACGACCTTCTTAAAAGCGCGGTAGGCTTCCATGTATTCTTTGGCCTCTACCTTACTTTCATAGGCTTCTTCAACTTTATTGAAAAAAGAAAGCACTGAAGCAAGCTCTTCAGTGCTCCACGATAAGTCCAGTGGGTAACTATAATTTTTTTGCATTCGACATACTTCTTAGTTTATTTCTGCTCTTAGAGTGGCAGAGCGTAACTCTTGTTTGCGATAACTCCGTGGCAAGAAGGCCCGAATTTCGTCTTCGTTAAAGCCAATCTGCATGCGTTTGTTATCTAAAATAATCGGTCTCCGCAAGAGACTTGGATTTTCCTCAATCAGATGGATCAAGGCTGAGATGGATAAATCTTCAACATCAACATCCAATTTTTGAAAAATTTTTGAACGAGTTGAAATAATGTCGTCTGTTCCGTTTTCGGTCAAGGCCAATATACTTGTCAACTCCTGTTTGCTCAAAGGACTTGTCATAATATTGTGTTCTTTAAATGGAACATCGTGCTTTTTTAACCAAGCCCGAGCTTTTCGACATGATGTACAACTCGGCGATAAAAATAATGTAATCATGTGGTTCACTTCTTTTTTTATATATAACTATCTGACTCTATTATACAAAAAAAATAGGTGCTTGAAAAGCGCTTTTTTGATTTCTCGACGATTTTTCTGAATTTCAGTGGAAAAAAGAAATCCCTTTCATTTTTCCCAAGAAGAGGCCCGAAAAAAGAGAGTGGGACAGAAATCGGTAATTCGTTAGAATTCGATTTCGTCGTCCCACCTCCGCACAGTTGAGTAGGGCTGTGAAAGCTGATGAAATCAGCGTAGTAGAGCCCACTCAACCACTGCGTTTTGCTCGACAATCCAAAAACAATTGAGAGGCTAGGACTTTTGTCCCAGCCTCTTGGTCCAGTTTCGTGAAACTGCTTCATCTTCTTCTAGTTGCGCCACTAGTTGATCGATCCCATCGAATTTGACCATTTCTCGAATCTTATCTAACCAATGAATGGTCAGGGTATGACCGTAGATATCTCCTGTAAAATCAAAGAGATTGACTTCGAAACGAAGCTCTTTCCCATCAAAGGTGACATTTTTCCCGACAGAAGCCATCCCACGGTAGGTCTGCCCTTTAAAATCGACATTGACTACATAAACGCCATCTGATGGGAGATAGGTCCGATCAATCGGTGCTAGATTAGCGGTAGGATAGCCAATGGTACGGCCACGTGCATCTCCGTGCACGACGATTCCCCGACTGGATAAAGGGTGACCAAGTAGACGGGCAGCTTCTTTGACGCGTCCTTCTAGGATAGCTTGACGAATGCGGGTTGAACTAATCTTTTCCCCCTGATCCAATACAGGAGAAATGACTTCCACTTGACCATCAAAATAAGCAGCTAAGTCAGAGGCCGTTTTCTTATCAGAGCCAAAACTATAATCAAATCCAGCAATTAAAACTCGGGCTCTCAAGGCTTTGACAAATTGATCGACAAATTCTTTGGCGGTTTTAGAAGCAAAATCGGTCGTAAAATCAATGAGGAAGAGCTCATCCACACCTAGTTCGTTTAATTTTTGGAACCGATCCTCAGGACTCTGCAAATGAAGCAGTAATTCTGGTTGGTAGCGAACAAAGGCTAACTTAGGAGATTCAGGAAAGGTTAACAAAGCGACCTTCAAGCCTTTTTCATCCGCGATCTGACGCGCCTTTTTAAAGAGTTCTTGATGCCCCAGATGCAGGCCATCAAAGTAGCCCAGAACCAAAACTGTCTCATTCTCCAAATGGATCTGGTTAGCAGTAGTTATCGTACGAATATTCATGAATTTATTGTAACACACTTTCTGTTAGAAAGACTTTTCGAGGTTTGTAAAGTTCTTCTCTTTTTTCTAAAATGGCTACCAATTTTCCTTGGTAAAAAGCAGCTAACTCTTTGGAGTCACTCTCAACTGGAATAAAGCGTCCCACTTGGACTTCGCCAACCTCTTCTACTGTCAGCTCTACTTTTTCCAGATCCCCGGTGCCAATCTCAAGTGGGTGAAGGAAGCTCAAATCTCCTTGTGCTACTTTTTCAGCCACTTCTTCTAAGGTCAGGGCATCTTCCAGTGACAAACCGGCAGCACTGGTCCGTGTCAGATGAGACATATGGGCTGCGTAGCCCAGTTTTTGACCCAAATCCACCGACAAGGTCCGGATATAGGTGCCCTTGCTGCATTTAACCCGGAAACGAAAACGGGCTAGAATTTCTTCATAGCTAATCTCACTGGTGCGCGTAAAGTCATAAATGGTTACCTGCCGGACAGGCCGTTCCACTTCTTCTCCTGCCCGCGCATATTCATAGAGCTTACGTCCATTGACTTTGACCGCTGAATACATAGGTGGTACTTGCTCGATTTCTCCCACCATTTGGGCAATCATGCGATCGACCTCTGCTGCATCTAAAGAGGCTTCCACTGGAGTCCGCTCTACGACTTCCCCACTGGCATCCTCCGTCGTGGTAGAAAATCCCAGAGTGATTTCTCCCTCGTAGACCTTGCCTTCATCTTGCATAAATTCCACCATCCGAGTCGCCTTTCCAACTGCAATCGGAAGCACTCCCACCACATCTGGATCCAGCGTTCCCCCATGGCCGATCTTCTTAGTTCCTAAGATTTTTCGCAGTTTAAAGACCACATCATGTGAGGTCATGCCTGCTTCTTTTTTTACATTGATAATTCCGTCCATCTGATTTGCTCTTTCTAACTCTTGTGTGACCATCCGGGCCACCGACCCTTTATTATACCATGAAACAAGACTTCTTGTCCCTCTTTCCCCCTTCCCATGAACCCCAAAAAATCCCGTAGCAGATTTCAGACTTTTTAAAATGGGTTTGATACAATAGAAAGCGAAAGAAGGTGTAACATATGTTAATGTATGATGTTATTGTGATTGGATTTGGTAAAGCTGGTAAAACACTCGCAGCGAAATTATCAAGCCAAGGAAAAAAAGTTGCTCTGATTGAAAAGAGCAAGTCTATGTATGGTGGTACTTGTATCAATATCGCTTGTATTCCAACCAAGACCTTGATTGTTGCAGCAGAAAAAGGCTTGGATTTTGAACAAGCCATGAATGAGAAAAATGCTGTCACCACTCGTCTCAACGGAAAGAACTATGCAACTATTGCTGGAACCGGTGTAGACATCATCGATGCGACAGCTCGTTTCGTTTCTAACAAGGTCATCGAAATTCAAGCTGGAGATGAGAAGGAAGAATTGACAGCTGAAACCATTATTATTAATACTGGTGCTGTGCCAACTATTCTTCCAATCCCAGGTTTGGCTGAAAGTAAATTTGCCGTGGATTCAACCGGTATTCAACGTTTGGAAAACCTACCTAAACGCCTGGGTGTCCTTGGCGGTGGACCAATTGGATTGGAATTTGCTCATCTCTATAATACCTTGGGCAGCCAAGTAACGGTGCTGGATGCTTCTGAAACATTCTTGCCACGAATCGAGCCAAGCATTGCAGCTCTTGCAAAAAGCTACCTTGAAGAAGACGGTATTCAATTCTTGCAAGGCGTTCATACCCAAGAAATCAAAGATGGTGACCATAGCTTAACGGTTGTCACGGATAAGGGAGACTTCGAGTTTGATATCCTTCTCTACGCAACAGGACGGAAGCCAAACACAGCTGGACTTGGTCTTGAAAATACAGACATTCAAGTCACTGATCGTGGAGCGATCCAAGTCAACCGTCATTTGGAAACCAGCGTCCCTGGTGTCTTTGCAGTTGGGGATGTCAATGGTGGTCCTCAATTCACCTACATGTCACTCGATGACTTCCGCATTGTCTTCAACTACCTTACAGGCGATGGTAGCTACAATCTCGAAACTCGTAGAAATTATGCGACAACACTCTTTATTGCTCCTCCACTTGCCCAAGTCGGCTTGACCGAGCAAGAAGCACGCGACAAAGGGCTTCCAGTTGCTGTTAAAGAATTGCCAGTTGCTGCCATGCCTCGCGGACATGTCAATGCAGACCTCCGAGGTGCTTTCAAAGCCGTGGTCAACCCAGAAACCAAAGAAATTCTCGGAGCGACCCTCTTTGGGGAAGCTGCAGGCGAACTCATCAACCTGATCACCATGGTCATGGACAACAAGATCCCTTATACTTACATCGCAAAACAAATCTTTACCCACCCAACCATGGCAGAAAACCTAAACGATCTCTTTGCGATTTAACTAACATAAAAAAGCTGGAAAATATTCCAGCGTTTTTTAGTTTAAGAATTCACAGACGGCCTCTTGAAATGCTTTATTTTCTTCATAAAGAGCATGCCCAGAATGCTTAAGAATAAGGAGCTGACAGCTCGAAATCGCTTTTGCTAGTTCCTTAGATCCGTCCACACCAATCACATCATCTTCAAGCGCACCAAGAACCAAAGTCGGACATTGAATTTCTTTTAAGACCTCAAGGCTATCATGAGTAAGGCAAGACTGAGACTGAATGGCAATTCGTTTCTCATCTTTGATTCGTCCCAAGCAACCCATAATATTATAAAGCAACCGCCACTTTTGATAACTCTTTTGCGTATAGGAATGCTTTGCAATATCCAGCATGAGATGCTTAAAATTTCCAGATTGACTAAGTTTTTGCCAATGCTCAATTCGTTCTCTAGCAAGTTGACTAGGTTTTGCAGTGGTCACGGCTAAAATGAGCTTTTGAACCTTTTCAGGGAAATCCGCCACCAACCATTGGGCAATCATTCCACCTTGTGAAATCCCCATAACATAAGCGGTATCTAGGTTTAGTGTCTCCATTGCTTCTGCTACATCTGCTGCCATATCCCGCGTCGTATAGCCCTGTCTCAACTCATTGATTCGAGAAAAAACATAGATCTTATATCGCTTAGCAAGTAGACGATACGAGAGAGAAAAGAGTTGTGCCTTTCCTTTAACGGTCTGTAACCCATCCCCCAAGCCTGGTATGATCACTAATGGCTGTTTACCTTTACCAAATGTTACATAGTCCTTGCTCTTTTCGTTAAAATATAAGGTTTTCACTTTTGTTGAAGACATTACTTCGTTCCCTCTACTATTTTTTCATGATTTATTTAGGTTGAGTTTTTAAATGCAAGGCAAAGCCAGCAGTCACTTTTTCAAATCCAACTGCCTGATAAAACTGATGTGCAGCATTTCGTTCAGCGGTTAATCCACTATTTAGAGCCAGTGCCTCAACTCCTTCTTTTACCGCTTGTTTTTTCAATTCATCGATTAGCCTACTAGCAATTCCTTGTCGTCTTGTTTCTTTTGCAACTGACAAAGCTAAAATACGATAGTAAGATCCATCTGCTTCAAAAAAGAAGAGCTTTGCATAACCTAAGAAACCTAAAATTTCTCCGTTTCTTTCAGCTAAAAGACAGCCATAATGCGGCTGAGAAAGAATCATTTCTAAACGTCGAGACAGCTTAGAAGCGGTCGTTGGATAGCCCAAGTCTTCGTATAGAGACAGTAGGGCTTCAGCATCTTTCATGGTTGCTTTTCGTATCTGCATAGGATTCTCCTATTCTTCCTTCAAGGCATCAAACTTAGCCTTCATGGTTGGATTTTTCCGTGTCAATTTTTTAACGGAAACATCATCCAACTTGTTGTTAGCAAGACGAAGTTGATTTTCTGATGTAGTCAAGAACTTCTTAACTTCTTCCATCCGTTTAATAGCCTTGTCAATTTCATCGATGGCCTTACCGAAGTTGACGGAAGCTGAGTTGTAGTTCTTAGCAAAGGCAACTTTGAAAGCATCCAGGTCTTCTTCAAAGTGGGTGATGTCGATATTTTGTTCACGAACAAGCGCCAATTCCTGCTTGTATTTGAGGGAATTGAGGGCCGCATTACGCAGGAGCCCAATGATCTGGATAAAGAACTGAGGACGCACCACATACATCTTCTCATACTCGTGGCTAACATCGACAATCCCTGTGTTGAAGTAGTCATTATCTGCCTCAAGCATGGTCACCAAAACCGCATATTCACAGTTCTTTTCTCGACGGTCCTTGTCCAATTCCTTGTAGAAATCCGCATTCTTATGCTTCTTCTCGGTCCCGTCGGCTTCATTCTTCATCTCAAACATGATGGAGATAATCTCCACTCCATTTTCATCACACTCGCGGAAGATAAAGTCACCTTTAGACCCACGTGCAGAGACCTTGTTGTCCTTTTCAAAATAGGCATTTGGGAAGGCAAAACTGCGAACCTTGTTGAATTCACTTTCCGCATACTGCTCCAGACTTTCACCGATAGCTTTTGTAGATTGTTGGGCCTTGAAATTCTTGTAGAACTCGACCTGTTCATTGGCCGCCTTTAGCTGGGCTTCATAATTTTGTTTAACAGAAGCTAGGGACAGTTCATTTTCCTTCTCTTGAAGGAGCAATTGGTTTTGTACCTGATCACGCTCCTTCTCCAAATTAGAAAGCGTCTTTTGCAGTTGGTTCTCATGCTCCAAGCGCAAGGTGGCCAATTGATTTTCCAGCGCTTGCACTTCTTTTTCTTTCTCTAGCAAGCTTTGGCTAGCGGTTTGCTCCACCTCTTTTTTAGCCAATTCTTTTTCAGTATCAAACTGTTGAATCTGGTTTTGTAACTGGGCAATTTCTTGATCCTTCTTGGCTAACTTCTCTTGTTGCTCATTAAGGGCCTTTTGCTCAGCCAAAGCCAACTCTTGCCGAATTCGCTCATGAATTTCCTTGTCAAACTCTGCTGTCCGTACCTGTGACAAGAGTTCGCTGTATTGACTTTCATTGACTGTAAAGACTTCCCCACAGTTGGGGCACTTGATTTCGTTCATAGCATGCCTCTTTCTCTATTCTTAGTATATTATATCATGCCACTTGGAAAATCAAAACCAGCAAGCTAAGCTTGCTGGTTTCAACTGAATATTCATTTCTCTATAGAGACTTTCCTTAGGTGAGGATGGACGGTAGCGACTCCCTTTGGGATTCCATACCTTAGATTTGAGTCTTACGTCTCAAATCTACCGAGCACCAGAAACTAATGCGTTTCTGATGCTTTCCTCACGGCGAAAGGTCTCAATCTATTTTGCACTAGTTCCAAAATATTTTTTTCAATAGTCTCATTCAGTAATAATTTTAGATTTCTGAAAAGATGTTGCTTATTTATAATCTGAAACAGTGGACTTAGCTTACTGGTCTCCACTTATTTCTTTTCAATCGGAGCGACACTGGCTAAGAGTTTCTTGAGACCCACTTCTGGGAAGTTGATCTTGAGCTCTTGGGTACTGCCACTACCAGAGACTTCTAGGACAGTCCCTTCGCCCCACTTCTTGTGAATGGCAATATCACCAATGGCCCAAGCGACACTTTCTTTGGCGCTAGAACGGTTGCTATTGCCAAAGGGGAGGCTTGATGACGTGAGGGCACTTGGAGCTGCTTGTCTCTTGCGCTCTTGAAGGGCTTGTGACAGGCTCATTCCTTTTCCAAAGGTCGTTCCGCCTCCATTGCTATAAGAAGCCTTAAAGCTAGTGTTGGCTGGACGGGCTAATCCTTGATAGGTCAATAAATCCGAGCTAATTTCATTGATGAAACGCGTCGGACGGTTGTAGCTGGTCCGTCCAAAGAGCAAACGAGAGTTGGCATTGGTCAAGAAGAGAACCTTCTCTGCCCGCGTGATTCCTACATATGCTAGGCGACGCTCTTCTTCCAATTCATCCGGATCCTCAGCTGCTCGACTAAGAGGAAAGACATTTTCTTCCATCCCAATCAGGAAGACGACTGGAAACTCCAATCCTTTAGCCGCATGTAGAGTCATCAAGGTCACTTCTGAGGTTTCTTGGGCCCCATCGTCTGTATCGGCTATCAAAGCCAAATCGTTTAAGAAACGACTCAAGGTTTCCACACCTGATTCGTCTTCGAGGGTCTCTCCATTTTCATCAAAATTCTTAGTAACAGACAGAAACTCTTGGATATTCTCGATGCGGGCCTGACTTTCTAAATTCCCCTGATTGGTTAGGGCCGTCATGTAACCTGTCTTGTCAAGGACCTCTTCGACCAACTCTGTAATGGTCAGCTGGTCCAATCTTTCTCTCAAATCAAGAATGAGATTGGCAAAGTCCCAGATGGCTTGAGCAGCCTTTCCTTTGATACCAGAGAGCATGATATTGGCTGAAGCATCCAGGAGTGAGGACTCTTGCATTTGGGCAAAGTCACGAATCTTATCCACTGTACCTGGCCCGATTCCCCGCTTGGGTTCATTGATAATGCGCTCAAAACTGATATTGTCACTGAGGTTAGCAATCAAGTTCAGATAAGCAATGACATCCCGAATTTCCTTCCGGCTGTAGAACTTGGTGCCCCCTACCATGGTATAGGGAATGTTGGACTTGAGCAGCGCTTCTTCAATGGTCCGTGACTGGGCATTGGTCCGGTAGAGAACAGCAAAATCACGGTGTTTGTAGCCAGCTTCACGACTGAGCTCTTCAATCGTTTTAGCAACAAAGACTGCTTCATCCTGCTCGTCATTAGCCCGGTAATAGACAATCTCTTCCCCGTCAGCATTTTGGGTCCAAAGATTCTTAGGACGACGATTTTTATTGTTTTTGATGACATCATTGGCTGCTTGCAGGATAGTTTTAGTGGAACGATAATTTTCCTCTAACAAAACGACCTTGGCATCAGGATAATCCTTCTCAAAGTCCAGGATATTCTGCATATCTGCTCCCCGCCAACCATAAATAGACTGGTCCGCATCCCCAACAACACAGATATTTTTAAAGCGAGAAGCCAAGAGTTTGACCAATTGGTATTGAGCATGGTTGGTATCTTGGTACTCATCCACATGGATGTATTGGAACTTCTGCTGGTAGTAGGTCAGCACATCTGGATGCTGATCAAAAAGACGCAAGGTCAGCATAATCAAATCATCAAAGTCTACTGCTTCTGACTGACGGAGTTCCTTTTGGTAAGCCTCATAGCACTTGGCGACAATCTGGGTATACATATCTCCAGCCTGGGCAGCATAGGCCACTTCATCAATCAAGTCATTTTTGGCATTGGAAATGGTCCCCAAGATGGTCCGTTCATTCCATTTCTTAGGATCCAAGTTCAAGGACTTCAAAATCCGCTTCATCAAGGTCCGTTGCTCACCTGGGTCGACAATGGTAAAGTTGCGATTGTAGCCAATATGATCCGCATCTCGACGGAGGATACGCACACACATGGAGTGGAAGGTGGCAATCAAGCAATCTTGAGTCGCTGGGTTTAACTGATAGGCCCTCTCCTTCATCTCCCGAGCGGCTTTATTGGTAAAGGTAATGGCCAAAATATTCCAAGGATTGACCATTTTTTCATCGATCAAGTAAGCGATCCGGTGGGTCAGGACACGTGTCTTACCAGAACCAGCTCCAGCCATGATCAAAAGGGGGCCTTCTGTCGTTTGGACCGCCTCTGCCTGGCGATCATTCATACCATTCAATAAAGGATTCATCTCATACTCCTCATTCATTCAATCGTTCTATTATACCACATTTTCGCCCTTTCTCCTTTTGGAAACAGTTGGCATCATTTGAATTTTGCACTCAAAAAGGCTATAATAAAGGCTTAAGAAGAACGAATATTTCCTCATCAACAACGATCCAAGTTTTTCGCTTAGGAGGAAATCTACAGAAGTCTGGAGGAGTTATCAGTGAATCAATCACAAAGTAATTTAAAACTAGCCGAACGTGGAGCCCTGATCAGTATTGTCGCCTACCTGATTCTTTCCGCAGCTAAATTAGCAACAGGACATCTCCTTCACTCCTCCAGTTTGGTCGCGGATGGTTTTAATAACTTATCCGATATTATCAGTAACGTCGCCCTTCTCATCGGCATTCGCATGGCCAGCCAGCCAGCTGACCGCGACCACCGATTTGGTCATTGGAAGATTGAAGATCTAGCTAGCCTGGTAACTTCCATCATCATGTTTTATGTGGGCTTCGATGTCCTACGAGATACCGTTCAGAAAATCCTCAGTAGGGAAACCACTGTCATTGATCCTTTAGGGGCCATTGTCGGAGTTGGATCAGCCCTTGTCATGTTTGCGGTCTATCTTTATAACCGGACTTTAGCTAAGAAAGCTCAATCCAAGGCCCTCAAGGCAGCTGCCAAAGACAACCTGTCTGACGTGGTCACTTCTTTAGGAACCTCTGTTGCGATTGGAGCTAGTGCTCTTAACTATCCGATTGTGGACCAATTAGTGGCCATCGTTATTACCTTCTTTATCCTAAAAACTGCCTACGACATTTTCATTGAATCCTCCTTCAGCCTCTCCGATGGTTTTGATGAAAGTCTCCTGGATAAATACAAGGCGGCTATTCTGGAATTGCCAAAGGTCAGCCGGGTCAAATCCCAACGGGGACGGACTTACGGAAGCAACATTTACCTAGATGTCGTCATCGAAATGAATCCAGACCTCTCTGTTTATGAGAGCCATGCTATTACCGAAGAGGTCGAGCGCCTTCTCAAGGAACAGTTTGGCGTCTTTGATATCGATGTCCATGTGGAGCCAAGTTCTATCCCTGAAGATGAGATTCTGGACAATGTCCTTCTCAAATTAAAGACCTATGAGGAACGCTTGCAGGCTCAGCAGGAATACCAAACCCTCCTAGCAGACAACTTCACCCTCATCAATGAGTATGGCCAAGAAAGCCACAAAGAGGACCTGGTCCGTTTGCAGGAAGAACATCAAATTCCCTTTAAGAATTTCGAAATTGAATCTATCAGTCAAAAGACCAAATTGATTCGCTATGAGTTAAATGACCAGATCCATACCAGTCTCTGGCGGCGTCATGAACACTGGCAAAAGGTCTTTCACCAAATTACCAGTAAACAGAAAAAATAGAACCCTCTACCTCAATCTAACCAGAATAAAAAGCTACTGCAATTCTTTTTTGCAGTAGTTTTTTTGTAAGAAAAAATAGCCTTTCGGCTATTCTTCCACTTTTATAAATCCAAATTTATTGAGGGGATAGAGACGCAGATTCACGACTCCTTCGATCTGATTTTTATGGATATAACCAAACTCACGGCTATCTTCTGTATCTCCACGGTTATCATTTAAGACTAGATAAGTATCGGATGGTACACGACCAGCCTTGGTCCCTTTTAACTCTGATAAGAAGAAATCATCCGTATAATACCCATTACTCGTTGGAGCCGCCAAGTGTTTATTCAGCATTTTATTTAGGTAAGGTTCTGGTGTTGCCTGTCCATTCAAATAGAGGACGTCATCTACGTAGCTGACTTCATCGTTTTCTTTGGCAATGACACGTCCAAGGTATTCTTTTCCACCGACCTTGTATAAGACCAAATCACTGCGATCTACCTGAGCATTTCTAGTCGCTACCACAAGATCTCCAGTTTTCACAGAAGCATTGGCCATTTTATCATTGATACTAAATGGATGAAATACAAAAATTCGAAGCAAAATCAGTGCCAAAACCAGTACACCGACAATGATGACATTTCTAATTAAATCTCTCCTTGGCATGTATGTCTCCCTTCCTTTTTATTTATTATACCATGTTTTTGATCTTTAAAAAAGAGAAAGTAAGCATTAGTGAGAATTCTTATCAACACAAACCAGAAGAAAAAGAAAAACCTCGCGGTCAATCCTTTCAGATCAACCAACAAGGCTTTCAGATATAATTGTCTATTAACGTACTGTACGGATACGCATTGTGTTTGTACGAACAGCTTCACCAAGTGGCACACCTGCAACGATAACAATATCATCACCAGATTGTACAAGACCAGCTTCAACTGCTTTACGTTCAGCAATTTCAAACATGTCATCGGTTGATGATGGAGCTTCTGTCAACATTGGGATAACACCCCAGTTCAACATCAATCCACGTTCTGTCAATTCGTCAAATGTCAATGCCAAAATATCAGCATTTGGACGGTATTTAGAAATCAAACGTGCTGTGTGACCAGTCTTAGTAAGAGTTACAACCAATTTGATGTCCATTGAGTTTGTAGCATCTTTAACAGCTGAAGCCATAACTTCTGTCTTAGAGTTACGTTCAAATGAATCTGAGTTCAAACGTCCATATTCTTTAAGAAGAGTTTGAGCGTTCTTGTCAATTGTAGCCATTGTTGTAACTGACTCAAGTGGGTATTTACCGTTTGCAGATTCACCTGAAAGCATTGTAGCATCAGTACCATCGATAACAGCGTTGAAAACGTCAGATACTTCAGAACGAGTTGCACGTGGTTTTTCAGTCATTGTTTCAAGCATGTTTGTTGCAGTGATAACAACTTTACCAGCAGCATTCACTTTAGTGATAATCATTTTTTGGTAAACTGGAACCATTTCAAATGGTACTTCGATACCCATGTCACCACGAGCAATCATAATACCGTCTGCAGCTTCAATGATTTCATCTAAATTATCGATACCTTGTTGGTTTTCGATCTTCGCAAACAATTGAACGTGACCGTTACCAGTTTCTTCACAAATTGCACGAACTTCATTTACGTCTTTTGCAGTACGTACGAATGAGATCGCGATGAAGTTGATACCTTGTTCCAAACCGAAGCGGATATCGTCGTTATCGCGTTCAGCAAGTGCTGGGAAAGGAATCTTAGTGTTAGGGATGTTGACACCTTTTTGTTTAGCGATGATACCATCATTTTCAACTTCAACGACAAATTCACGTTTTGCAGCGTCTTTTTCTACAACACGAAGACCCAATTTACCATCGTCAACCAATACTTGGTGTCCAACTTCAACGTCATCGAAGATGTCAAGTCCACCAGCAACGTTCAATGCGATAACATCACGAGTTGATTTGATGCCTTGTTTTGTAGCAACGCGGATACGTTCACCAGTTTTGTATGAATACTCTTTAGCTTCACCTTCAAACAATTCAGTACGGATTTCAGGACCTTTTGTATCAAGAAGGAAACCAACTTTTTTACCAGCGATTTCTTCTGCACGTTTAACAGTTGCCATACGTTCACCTTGTTCTTGGTGGTCACCGTGTGAGAAGTTGAAACGGAAAGTGTTAGCGCCAGCTTCGATCAATTTAGCAATGTTTTGTGCTGAAGCTTCAACGTCAAGGTTTTCAGCCCAGTATCCATCTTCACCAAATTTTTTACCACCACGGATTTCTACCGCAGGACCCAAAGTTGCAACGATTTTTACACGTTTGTTCATGATATATATGACTCCTTTTTAAATATATCTGTCTTTTTAAGACAAGGTTAACGAATTTATGAAATAAAATTAAATTGAAGACAAGCTACGGTTCAACTCGGCAAGACCAAGATCAGCTTTATGTGGATTGTTTACCACAATCTTACCATCTTCTGTCAAGCTAAAGAGGGCTCCTTCTTCTGCGTTACCAAGGATTGGATTTTCCACCATTTTTTCATTGCGGATACCAACGGCTACACCACCGATTCCTTGTTTCAACAATTTAACTGCGTGTGCTCCCATACGTGATGCAAGAACACGGTCACGCGCTGTAGGTGAACCACCACGTTGGATGTGGCCAAGCTCAGTCACACGAAGGTCACTTTCATCACCAGCTTCTTTCAACGCTTTACCAAATTCATCTGCAGACATCACGCCTTCAGCCAAGATGATGATGTTGTGGGTACGACCTTTTGCGTAACCTTCTTTGATGCTCTCAACAACTTCTTCGATCTTGAATCCTTCTTCAGGAATGATGATTTCATCTGCTCCAGATGCAATCCCTGCCCAAAGAGCGATATCTCCAGCATTACGTCCCATCACTTCAATTACGAAAGTACGGTGGTGACTAGATGAAGTATCACGGATCTTATCGATCGCGTCCATTGCAGTTGTGACTGCCGTATCAAAACCAATTGTAAAGTCAGTTCCGACGATATCGTTGTCGATCGTACCAGGAAGACCAACAGCTGGGAATCCAAGCTCAGTCAAGCGCATCGCACCATGGTAAGAACCATCTCCACCAATAACGACAACACCTTCGATCCCGTGTTTCTTCAATTGCTCGATCCCTTTTAATTGACCTTCGCGTTGTGCGAATTCAGGGTAACGAGCTGAATGAAGGAAGGTACCACCACGGGAAATAATATCTCCAACAGATGAGGCGTCAAGCGGCTGAATTTTACCAGCAACCATTCCCGCATATCCATCATAGATACCGAAAACTTCCATTCCTTCTGAAATTGCTTGACGAACAACTGCACGGATAGCAGCGTTCATGCCAGGGGCATCTCCACCACTAGTTAAAACAGCAATACGTTTCATTTCGTTGTTTGCTCCTTTTTTTCTTTTACATTCTACGTAATTATAACACAAAGAAGACTAAAATTCTCGTATTTTTCGCAGTTTTTACCGATAAATCGTTTTCATAACGAGATTCTTTAATTCATCTTCCAATTCTTTGTTTTTCTGGACTGTATAGCCCTTCAATTGAAGAGTTTTTTTCTCGTCTTCATAGCGTAATATCACAGGATATGGGCCCGGATATTTTTTCAAGATAGAAAGAATTGTTTTATCCTGACGATGATCGAGCAACTGGATCCAGAACTTTTCATTGGTTGCAAGTTGCACCTCTGCTAGAATCATCTGCAAGCGCCCATCACGCTCTTGTATCTTCCCTGTCAAGTAATAAAAGCCACCTTCTTTTATCAAAGAGGAAAATCGATTGTAGGTTTCAGGGAAAAGGGTCACATCCAATTTTTTCTTGGTATCACTGACTTGTAAGAAAGCCATGAGATCACCCGACTTGGTTCGAATCGTTCGAATGTTTTGTATCTCAATGAGAATGCGTGCCTGCTCTCCTTGAACTAATTGAGAAATTGGTTGGATCTCGTAGGGACTCATTTGCCCAATCGCAACCAATGGGTGAGTACTGAGCCCGACGCCAATAATGGCCTCTTCCTTCTCATATTTTTCAGCCTGGCTAAAGTCCTCCGTTTCTGTCCAGGAATAGTTAGAATCCGCAAACAAACTGCCTAGCTCATCAGCAAAGACAAACAAATTCGGCAAATTGTGAAGCACCTTGCGCCTATTTTTTTCAAAAATGTCAAACAATCCAAGCTCCACTAAAGGTGTTAACAAAGGCAATTTATGATACTGATTGGGTAGTCGTAAAATAAAATCTTCGACACTTTCAAAGGGACGATTGTCAATGATCCAATATGCTAAATCTCTTGGGAGTCCCTTGATATTTTTCATTCCCAAGTAGATTTTCCGATCCTGGAACTTATCTCTGTAAGGGATGGTGTTGATGGATAATGGCGCGACTTTAAAATCAAACTGGAGAGCATCTGTCAGATAATCGCTACTCGAATAATTGAGCATGACATCAAAGAAAACATCTGGATAATGGACCTTGAAATAGGCCATCTGAAAGGCCAAGGCAGAATAGGCATAGGCATGAGAACGGTTAAACCCATAGCCTGCGAATTTTTCCATGATCGCAAAGACCTCTTTGGCTTTTTCTTCCGTATGCCCAAGTTTAAGAGCACCTGCGACAAAATCGGCTTCCATCTTGTGCATTTCAGCCACATTTTTTTTGCCCATAGCCCGACGTAAGATATCGGCTTTCCCTAGGCTAAAACCTGCAAAACGCTGGGCAACCTGCATGACCTGCTCTTGGTAGAGCATGATCCCATATGTGGGCCGTAAGATTGCTTCAATAGCTGGATCTAAAATCTCAACTTTTTCCTGGCCGTGCTTTCTTTTGACGAAATTGTCAATGTAATCACTAGCGCCTGGACGATTGAGAGAGGTGGTCGCTACCACTTCTTCGAAATGATTGGGTCTCACTCGTCTCAAGAGGCGAATGGCTCCAGCCTGTTCAAATTGGAAAATCCCCTTGGTATCCCCAGCAGCAAACAAGGCCAAGGTTTCTGGATCTTCTAAATCAATGGCTTCAATCACGATCTCTTCTTGGTACTTTTCATAGACGGCTTCCTTCATTTTCTGAACAAAGGTTAAATTTCGCAGACCCAAAAAGTCCATCTTTAACAGACCATTGGCTTCAACCGCATGGGCATCATACTGGGTGACAAACATGTCTTCTCCATACTTGAGAGGAATGTGATCCGTCAAATCCTGGTCACTCATCACAACCCCAGCCGCGTGGATCGAGGTTTGTCTAGGTTGGCCTTCTATTATTTTGGCAATTTCAAAGCCACGTTCAAATTCTGCTCGGCTATGAATCACTTGTCGAAAAGCTAGATTCTGTTCATAAGCTGTCGTCAGTGTATCCCTAAACCCAATCCGCTTGGTAATGGAGGTCAATTCATACTCTGGTACCCCAAAACGTTTGAAGACATCTCGAATGGCTTGTTTGGCCCCAAAGGTTGAAAAGGTCACGATTTGAGCTGCATGGTAACTCCCGTAACGGTCTCGCACATAGCGGATAAATTCTGGACGATAGATATCAGGAATATCAATATCAATATCCGGCATGGTGTAGCGCTCCACATTTAAAAAGCGCTCAAATAGGAGGTTCTTCTCCACAGGATCAATCCCTGTAATCCCTAGGGAATAGGCTACCAGTGAGCCTACAGCAGACCCACGTCCCATTCCCATATAATAGCCTTGACTCCGTCCGAAACGAAGAAGGTCCCAGACAATCAAGAAATAATCATCAAAGCCCATCTGGTGAATAATGTCTAATTCATGCTCCAGACGTTCTTGATAGACCGGACTGGTCAAGTTCTTTCGAAGGAGACCCGCTTGAGCTAATTCTCTCAGTTCCTCAACAGCTGGTTTCTGAGGATTGAAGCGAGGCAATTTCAACTGGGTGTCAATATCATATTGAATCCCTTGGACTAGTTTTTCCAGATTTGTGATGGCTTGAGGAAATCGCTCTGCAAAATCATTCTTTAAATCCTGAGGAGTTTTTAGGACTGTTGTCGGATCAATTGGTCCTGTTTCCGTCAAGCTTTGATTGTCCTTGATGGCTGCCAGCATCTGCATGGCTTCCACATCCCCAGCCTCAAAAAATCGAACGGTATGAAGAGGGAGCACAGGGTGGCTAAACTCTTGGACCGGCGTATCCGCAAAAACTCCGATGAAGTAATCTAGATCAAGAGGCAGGTCTCTGCTAGCAAAAGGAGCTGGGACAATGACTGCTACTCCTTCTGTTAGGTGCTTCACATCCTCCCAATTGCTCTTCCCCATCATTTTAACAGTTGATATCTTCATCAGATTTTGGTAGCCCTTAGTAGACAAAGCCAGCATCCGAAACGGAATCATTTCATTATCTAGTTTTAGTTCAACCTCCAAACCAACTAAAGGGGTGATATTATGCGACTGACAGACTTCGATTAATTCATAAGCACCATACAAATTATCTACATCCATGATTCCCAATGCGTTATAACCCATGCTTTTAGCCACTTGTACATAGTCTTTTATGGTCACAAGACTTTCCATAAAGGTATAGACTGATTTGGTATCTAGCTGTGCAATCACTTTTCTCTCCTCCCTCACTAGTCTATTTCGAGGACTCATTTTTGAACAAAAAAACACCACTGCTACACAATGATGTCTCAACAACGGAAGACATGGGATTCGAACCCACGCACGCTTTTACACGCCTACCGCGTTTCCAACACGGCCTCTTAAGCCTCTTGAGTAATCTTCCATGAATAAAAATATGGAGCCGGTGGGAGTCGAACCCACGTCCAAACACCTGCCAGCATATTTGTCTACAACCATAGGTTATGTCTTCTTTTAACAGCTACATGACACATAACTCAAGCCCTGTACCTGCGAGTCTATCAATCTCTTATCTAACTCCTAGACCAAGCTAGATCGTATCTCGCTAAAATTAAGACCTGTCATCAAACACGAGCGATTCGAATCGGGTCACGCCTGCTGGTGTTTAGGCAGCTAAAGCGTATGAATTATTATTTTTTGCAGTTATATTTAACTGGCGTTTTACATCCGCTAGATGAGTTGCAAAATATGCCTCATAATGCCTGTCGAATCCGTAACGACCCCAAAACGAATACAATTAGTATATCAAAATGTAGCTAAAAATGCAAAAAAAAAAATTGAACAAGAAGGCTTCCACTGGGGAGCTCCTTGTTCAATTAACTGTTTTTATTGAAGATTCAACTTATACTTGCTGATATAGTGAATGGTGAAGTACATAGAAACAATCTTGATGACTTCATAGATGAGGCCTGGGATGAAGTTAGGTCCAAAATCATCAATATTTCCATAAACCAATGCATATCCGACAGCATATGAATCTTTTAATGGATTGACTGCTGTACCGATGATACTTAAAACAATGCACAAGAGAAAGAAAAACAGAATAGCCTTAAATCCACGACGATTTTGGAAGAGTTGGCCAAGTGCGATCGATACATAAAATAGGAAGATCCCTGAGGCTGTGGTAAAAATCCACCAAACGATAATCCAATAAGCAATAGAATGACTAAAAGCCTCAGCGATAATACTAAATACAGGAGAGAGGTCTTGTCCAATGACAGCACCCATCACAATAATTGTGATAAAACCACTAAAAAATAGAAGGAATAGGCAGTAAAGACTCGCTACTAAAGCTCCCACAAATTTAGACAAAATGATCGCATGCGGGCTAGCTGGAAGGGTCCAGGTCAAGTAACCTTCACGTCCGTATATGTTGGAATAGAAACGACGGATAATAATATAGTAGTTACTAAGATAAAGACCAATGACTCCTCCAAAAATGAGAATCCCAAGAGTCCCCGTTATGATTTGCATACTATTGGTTTCCATATCCACAAAACCGTTTGTAGCACTTCCACCAATAACACCTGTAATCACTGACAAACCTAGTGCGATCAGGGTGATCAATAAATACCACTTAGCTGTCGATTTAAATTCATATTTTAATAATTTACCAAACATGGGGTCCTCCTAATAAACACGGAATTGATCACGGAAGATCTCATCGATTGATTTTCCGTGTTGATTGCGCATAACAGTCGTATTTTCATGCAAGAGGATTCTTCCTTGGTTGATGAAAATGGCCTCATCCAAAACTTGCTCAATATCAGCAATCAAGTGAGTAGAAATCAAGACAGAAGAGTTTGGACGTCTGTTTTGAATAATGGTCCGCAAAATATAATCACGCGCTGCTGGGTCAACCCCACCGATTGGTTCATCAAGAACATACAAGTCCGCTTCACGACTCATCACCAAAATCAATTGCACTTTTTCCTTGTTCCCTTTTGAAAGGCTGTTCAATTTTTGATTTGGATGCAAATGCAAATCGTTGAGCAATTGGTAAGCTCGTTGGACATTAAAATCTGCATAAAAATCTTGAAAATAGCGAATAGCATCAATAATTTTCATATTTTCATTCAGATAAGTTGTATCTGGCAAATAGGAAACTACTTTTTTAGAAGCAGGGGATGGTAATTGCCCATGAATATAGATATTTCCAAGGCTTGGTTGCAACAAACCATTAATCAATTTAATGATGGTTGTTTTCCCGCTACCATTGGGCCCCAAAAGGCCAATAATACGGCCAGGTTGGATGTTCAAACTAACATCCATGAGAGCAACTTCATGCCCATAATTCTTTGTCACATGGTCCAAGTAGACCAAAGGATACTGATTCATGTAAATCTCCTTTATTTTCTATTTATGCTATTATACCCTGTCCCCTTGATGATTGCAACTTTATCTGAAAATTTGCTAAGAATTTGTAAATACTTGTTCAAAAAAATAGGGATAAATAAATCAGAGGTTAGGGAAACCCCAACCTCTGATTTATTTTGATGCATAGAATGTTTAACTAATTCCAAGTGCGATCCGTGCATAACGGCTCATCTTTTCAACCGTCCAAGCAGGGTACCAGACCAACTTCACATCCACTGATGTCACTTCTTCTACTTCTGCTAAAACATCATGAATCTGATCTGTCAGAAGATCCGCTAATGGACACCCCATGGTCGTTAGGGTCATATCAATGATGGTTGCTCCAGTTTCACCGTCAAAATGGATCTCGTAGACAAGACCTAAATTGACAATATCAATCCCAAGCTCAGGATCGATTACCTCTTCCAAAGCATTTAAGATTTTATTTTTAATTTCTTCAATTTGCTCAGTTGTATATGCCATATGACTTCCTTTTTCTGCTATTTACTCTCGATAGAATTTCTTGGCTCGGGTTAAAAAGGTCCGCAGGACCTGGGTCGCTTCTTCATTTCTAGGCGACCGTTAAAAATGTCCACTGGACATTTTTAATCCTCTATAAAGTCACGCAATGGTTTGCTTCTGCTTGGGTGGCGGAGTTTACGGAGGGCTTTGGCTTCGATCTGACGGATCCGTTCACGGGTCACGTTGAAGACTTTACCCACATCTTCCAAGGTCCGCATTTTTCCATCATCCAAACCGAAACGTAAACGAAGTACGTTTTCTTCACGGTCTGTCAGGGTATCGAGGACTTCATCTAATTGTTCACGTAGAACCACACGAGTGGTGTAGTCTACTGGATTTTCAATCACTTCATCTTCGATGAAATCTCCCAAATGGCTATCGTCTTCTTCCCCGATTGGCGTTTCCAAAGAAACAGGCTCTTGGGCAATCTTCAAGATTTCGCGTACCTTATCAGGCGTCATATCCATGCGTTCAGCGATTTGTTCAGGCGTTGGGTCTTGTCCCAATTCTTGCAAGAGATTGCGTTGTTCACGAACCAACTTGTTAATGGTTTCCACCATGTGAACAGGGATCCGAATGGTCCGTGCTTGGTCTGCAATGGCACGAGTGATAGCCTGACGAATCCACCAAGTAGCATAGGTAGAGAACTTGAACCCTTTGGTATAGTCAAACTTATCAACGGCCTTCATCAAGCCCATATTTCCTTCTTGGATCAAATCCAAAAATTGCATTCCACGACCAACGTAACGTTTCGCAATGGATACAACCAAACGAAGGTTGGCTTCTGCAAGACGTTGCTTGGCTTCCAAGTCACCTTGTTCCACTAAGATAGCCAATTCTTGTTCTTCTTCATTTGTCAAAAGAGGAACAACCCCAATTTCTTTCAAGTACATCCGTACTGGGTCGTTGACCTTGGCAGAGTTGCTTCCAAGCAATTCCTCATCTGACAATTCTGGCTCTTCTTCATTGTTCAACACACGCGCACTTGGGTTACCATCTTTATCCGTGATCGAAATTCCTGCATCTTGAATCCGTTGCAAAAGATCTTCAATCCCATCTGCATCTAGTGTGAATGGAATAACCAACTTGTCATTAATTTCATCATCTGTTGCAGTTCCACTTTTCTTGTGGCTGCGAATAAACTCTGCAATTTGAACGTCCAATGTTGTAATATCTTTTTGTTCTTTAGCCATTCCTACTCCATTCTTCTTTTTTGAGCGATCAAACGCTCGAGTTCCAATAAAGCTTTTTCCGCATCCCCTGTCGAGGAAGCTTCCTTCACTTTATTTCCAATTTGTTGACTTTCTTTGCGAAGAAGCTCACGATTTCGCGTTTCTTCCACTTCTTCTAATTCACCATCCGCTATCTCTTCTGGCAAATCTTCTTCTACCATCCGGTACCAGGCGTGCTGGACCCCTTCAGGTTGCTCGGACAAATCCTGAGATGTGACTTCTCCATTTTGACAGAGTAATTGGTACAAGATCTGTAACTCCGGTGTGTCAAAGACAAAATCAGGTCGCAAACGGTAATCATTAAGCACCATTGGAAAATCTTTCATCCTACTTAATAAATGATTTTCCGCCTTGATCAAGCGCGTCATCCCACGATTAGGCAGGAGATCGACTGAAAAATTCGACGTTCTTGATCGTCCACCACTTTGATCCTCCTGCCGTTGATGCAAGCGACTATTATTGACAATCTGCTCAATCTGCAAATAATCAAAGTCTGGCAATAAATCTGCCAACTTATAAATATAGGTGTTTTGCGCTGTGATGGAGCGCGTCTGGGCGATCATCGGTGCCAGCTTCTCGACAAACTCAATCTGTGCCTGTAAGTTCTCAATATACTGGGGTTTCCAGTAGTGCATCAAGAATTCAACCTTACTGATCCGCGAATTCTTCAAGAGGGAAGCTAGATCTTCTGGGGAGGTCTTTTTGAGGTACTCATCGGGATCCATCTGATCAGGGATACGGACGATCTCCAACTCCAGATCCTGCAAGATATCCAAGGCCTTAGCGGTTGCTTCAAGTCCCGCCTTATCCCCATCATAGGTCAAAATGACCTTTTTGGTAAAATGAGACAGGTGCTGGACGTGCTCTGGTGTCAAGGCTGTCCCCATAGAGGCGACTGCATTTTCAATCCCAGCTCGATAAGCCGCAATGACATCCATAAAGCCTTCCATGATATACATTTCATGTTGCTTTTTGGCGCTCGTCTTAGCTTGATCCAAATGATAAAGTTCATAACTCTTATTAAATAGACGGGTACTTCGACTATTCTTATACTTGGCTTGATGACTGCCATCATCCGTTAGTTTCCACAGTCTACCAGAAAAAGCAATGACACGTCCACTATCATCCGTCAAAGGAAACATAATCCGATCCTGAAAGGCATCAAAAACTGTTCCAGCATCTGAGATTGTGAATAACCCCGAATCGGTAATCACTTTCTCAGAGAACTTCTCAGAGAGATTTCGATAGAGATAATTCCCTTCTGCTGGGGCTAAGCCCAATTGAAAATGTCGGATGACCTCATCCGTCAATCCACGTTCATGCAGATAATTTCGCGCTTCTTCTCCCATCTTTGTCGTCATCAGAATCGCCTGGTAGAACTTACTGGCTTCCTGATGAATCTCATAAAGTTCTTGGTTGGGATTGATAGACGTTGGTTGAGCCGGCCTTGCTTGGTACTGAAGCGCAATACCCGCTTTTTCTGCTACGATCTGGACCGCATCCATAAAAACGACTCCACGGTATTCCTCAATAAACTTAAAGACATCTCCCGAGCGACCACATCCAAAACAATGGTAAAACTGCTTGTCTTCAACGACATTAAAAGAAGGAGTCTTTTCACCATGAAAAGGACAGAGCCCTAAAAAATTACGGCCAGCCTTGGTCAAAGAAACAACTTCACCAATAACTTCAACAATGTTTACACTGTTTTTAATTTCTGCAATTAGCTCTTTATCAACCATAAACAGTGCCTCCATTTTACCATAGATTATCACTTTATATTTTATACTAAAAGTTAGTAAAAGTAAATTTTTTCCTACCGATTTCACACATAAAAGAAAAGATTTTCAACCTTTATCACTAATTTTAAAAAAATGAGGCATATTCCTTGTCAGTCGAATATTTTTCCGTTATACTATCATAGTAAAAAATTATTATGAAAGGACATATTTAGGATATGTTAAAAGATTTGAAAGCTTTTCTCCTTCGTGGGAACGTTGTTGACCTTGCTGTTGCAGTCGTTATCGGAGCTGCATTCGGAGCTATCGTAACATCATTTGTTAACGATATCATCACTCCACTTATTTTGAACCCAGCTTTGAAAGCTGCTCATGTTGAAAATATTGCACAATTGTCATGGAACGGTGTTGCTTACGGTAGCTTCTTGAGCGCTGTTATTAATTTCCTTGTTGTTGGTACTGTTCTTTTCTTTGTAGTGAAAGCTGCAGAGAAAGCTCAAAACCTTGGTAAAAAAGAAGAAGCTGTCGAAGAAGAAGCTCCTGCTCCTACTCAAGAAGAGTTGCTTACTGAAATCCGCGACTTGCTTGCAAACAAATAATCAGATAAAAAGATCCGATCTTCTAGCTAGAAGGTCGGCTTTTTTGTCTTCAATTTTTCTAGAGAAACAAAAAACAGACCGAAGTCTGTTCTTGTATTCAATTAGAATTTTTTACGTTTACGAGCTGCTTCTGATTTACGTTTACGTTTTACAGAAGGTTTTTCATAGAATTCACGTTTGCGTGTTTCTTGAAGAGTACCAGCTTTAGTAACCGCACGTTTGAAACGACGAAGAGCATCGTCAAGAGATTCATTCTTACGTACTACTGTTTTTGACATATTTTTCACTCCCTTCAAGTCTAAAATCTTAATAATTTTATCACACTTTAAGGACGCTGTCAAGATCTTTTGAAACTTTTCTAGCCCTCCTAGCCTTCATGTCATTTCTTTTTCCAACTTTTTCATTATTCCCATTTTATGATACAATGGAAACAAAGAAAACCCTGAAGGAGATACCATGTCAGAAATTTATGATATTACGATTGTTGGGGGCGGACCAGTTGGTCTGTTTGCTGCTTTTTATGGCAATATGCGCCAAGTAAAAGTCAAACTGATTGATTCCTTACCTCAACTGGGAGGGCAACCAGCTATTCTCTATCCAGAAAAGAGTATCCTCGATGTACCTGGCTTTACCAATTTGACTGGTGAAGAATTGAGCAACCGCTTGATCGAGCAAGTCAAACGGTTTGATACACCGATCTTTCTCAATGAAACTGTAGAGGATATTCGAAAAGAAGGCGACCTCTTCACCATCACTACTTCTCGCCAAGTGCATCAGTCTAAAGCAGTCATTATAGCCATGGGCGGTGGTGCCTTTAAGCCACGTGCCCTTGACATTGAGGGAGCTGAAGACTTTGATAACGTCCACTATCATGTTTCGAACATCCAACAATATGAAGGACAGCAGGTGACCGTCCTTGGTGGTGGAGACTCTGCTGTAGACTGGGCTCTTGCTTTTGACAAGATTGCTCCAACTACGATCATTCATCGTCGGGATAACTTCCGTGCTTTAGAACATAGTGTAGAAGAACTCAAACAATCTTCTGTTAGCATCAAAACACCATTTGTTCCTAGCCGCTTGATTGGCGAAAATGGTCATGCCACTCATCTTGAAATCACAAAAGTTAAAACCGATGAAACCGAACTCATTCCGATTGATCACTTATTTGTCAACTATGGCTTTAAATCTTCAATCGGAAACTTGAAAGAATGGGGTGTAGAATTGCAACGCCATAAAATCAAGGTCAACCAAAAACAAGAAACCAGCCTTCCTGGAATTTATGCTTGTGGAGACTGCTGCTTCTATGAAGGAAAGATCGATCTCATCGCTACAGGCTTAGGGGAAGCCCCAACAGCTGTAAACAATGCCATCAACTACATCTATCCAGATAAGAAAGTCCAACCAACCCACTCAACAAGTTTATAATAAAAAAGGCCTTTGGCCTTTTTTAAATTGAAGTCAAACTATTTTAAGTTAATCGATTCTGCAAAGAAGTAAAAATGAGTTCCTATTTTTAGTTTGAATCAAGAAAATACAAAAACTTTCCGCTGTGAGAAAAGTGCCTGAAACAATACGTTTCAGGCACTCGGGAGTTTTGAGACATTAGGCTCAAAACTAAGTCATGGAACTTCTATGAAGTTCGCTGACGTCCGTACTCACCTAAGGAAAGTTTTTAAAAAGACTTTATCCTCATTATGAAAGACCTTTGGCCTTTTTTATTTGTCTAAATCGTCTGCGATCTTATTGATCTTACGTAAGCGGTGGTTAACACCGCTTTTTGAAATAGGTTGTTGCAAACTATCAGCGATCTGCTGGATGGAATAATCTGGATGGTTCATTCGAATATAAGCAACTTCTTGTAGGTCACTTGGTAAACTTCCTAGACCGACTGTATCCACAATTTTACTGATATTATTGATGGTTTTCATACTAGCTGTGACCGTGCGTTGGATATTGGCCATCTCGGCATTATTGGCCCGATTGAGGTCATTGCGCGTCTCTCTCATGACCTTGATGGACTCAAATTCCTGCATGGCTTGCATGGCCTCTACGACAATTAGAAAATCAATAATATCTTCCGCTCGTTGCAGATAGGTCACCACTCCTTTTTTCCGCTCGATGGTTTTCGCATCTAGTAAAAATCCTTGCATGAGAAGGGCAATTCCTTCCGCGTGGTCTGTATAAACAGAATGAATTTCCAGCTGGTACTTCCCTTTTTCAGGATCTTTTATTGAACCACTCGACAGAAAAGCTCCCCGAAGGTAAGCACGACTGGCTACTTCATCCTCTAAAACACTAGCATCAATGCCTGTCTCAATCCCAAAGAAGGCATCTGCCAAATGCAAGTCAGCTAAAATTTCTTCTACCTTTTCATCCAAGAATACTGTGTAAACACGATTCTTTTTCAAATTGGTTTTTTGATGGTGGCGAATATCTGATTTGGCCTCATAAAAATGATGCAACAATTCATAGATATGGCGAGCGATCTTGGCATTTTCTGTCGTCACCGAGAGCGTCAAGCCCCCCATTGAAATCCCAAGACTTCCAGACATCTTGATAATGGCAGCCAATTCACTCTTTTCAAATCGCTTGAGAGACAATAATTCTTCTTTTACACGAACCGTAAAACTCATTTTCTCACCTGCACGATCTGCATCAACTCTTCGACTACTTTTTCGCCATCATGAAAGGCTCCTCCATTGACCAGCTTTAAGAAATCGGAAGAAATCACTTGGGGAACTTGCGAGTGCAGCCCCTTGAAATCGTGCTCTACCTGCACCAAGTATTCATCAAATTTGTTACTGTTCATGTAAGCTGCGGGAACCTGATTGATATTGACAAGGACCGTATCGATGAACTTCTCTCCCAAATGTTTATGGAGAACGGCAACGTGGTCACTGTCTGTGAAATGCTCGGTTTCTCCTCTTTGGGTCATGATGTTACAAACATAGGCTACCTGAGCCTTGGTTTCAAGGATGGCTTTCCCAATCTCATCGATCATCAAATTAGGGAGGATCGAGGTAAAGAGCGAACCAGGACCTAAGACGACCATATCACTTTCAAGAATAGCTTCCACCACTTTCTTACTAGCTTTTGGACGCTCTTGATCAAAGGTATTGGTCACATAGACATGATCAATCATGCCGGTGTAGTTAGCAATGTGGCTTTCTCCTACCACTTCTTTTCCATCTTGAAAGACGGCATGAAGGGTCAAGGGACTATCACTGGAAGGATAGATCTTGCCGGTCGTATGAAAGAACTTGGTTAACAACTGCATGGCATTATAGGTCGAGCCTTGCATCTCTGAAATCCCTGCAATGATCAAGTTTCCCAAAGGGTGTCCGGCCAAAGGTCCATCATCGTCTGCAAAGCGGTATTGAAAGACCTTCTCATAAAAACGAGGCATATCTGACATGGCAACCAGCACATTTCGAAGATCTCCAGGTGGTGTCAATTTTTGGATGTTCTTCCGCAATTCACCTGAACTCCCGCCATCATCTGCAACGGTTACGATGGCAGTAATATCGACCGGTTTCTTTCTCAGACTATCGAGGATAACAGAAATCCCTGTTCCTCCTCCAATAACGGTTACTTTAGGTTTTCTCATGAGCGATTCACCGTTTCTTTCCGTCTGTCCTTGTCTCTATGACTGCAATTGACCTGCCAATTTTTTTCTAAATCATGCGCTAAGCGCTCTGCAAAGGCTACTGAACGGTGTTGCCCACCGGTACATCCCATAGCAATGGTGAGAACGGATTTACCCTCCCGTTTATAAGACGGTAAAATAGGAACGATCAAGTCATGGAGGTGACGATAAAAGTCCTCTGATTCAGGGTGATCCATGACGTAATCATAGACAGCTGGATCTTGACCGGTTAAATTCCGAAGTTCCAATTTGTAGTAGGGATTTGGAAGGAAACGCACATCAAAGACAAGGTCAGCATCGATCGGAAGGCCATATTTAAACCCAAATGACATGACCTCAACCCGAAAATCTGGCTGATTATCTTGACTGGCAAATTGTTCTGCGATCGTTTTTCTCAAATTACGAGGTGTCAACTCAGTCGTATCCACTACATTTTGACTGATATTTTTTAAAGGGGACAAGAGTTCGCGCTCTAGGGTAATCCCATCTAAGACACGGCCATCTGCCGCTAATGGATGGCTACGACGGGTTTCCTTGTATCGTGCTACCAACTCACTGTCAGTGGCATCCAAGAACAAGACTTTGAAATCCAGGTCTTCTTGATTGTCCAATTCATCCAAAATGGTGCGAATTTCATTGAAAAAAGAACGGCTCCGCATGTCCACAACAACGGCTAATTTATTGTTATCTGGGCTGTGGCGCATGAGCTCAATAAATTTCAGCAAGAGCGCCGGTGGCATATTATCGATGGTAAAGTAACCCAAATCCTCAAACGATTGGATGGCAACGGTCTTACCCGCACCGCTCATCCCTGTTACCATGACCAGTTGAATCTTACTTTCTGTCATTTTCTCCTCCCATAAATAAAACAGAGTGGCCTACAGTTTCCTGCTCTCCACTCTGTCTTTTTGTCTTTGAATGGTTATTTGGCTTTGATTTCCGCAATAACTTCAATTTCAACCTTCACATCACGTGGCAGGCGTGCTACTTCAACAGCAGATCGAGCTGGAAACTCTGTGGTAAAAACTGTTTTATAGACCTCATTAAAAGGTACAAAGTCATTCATATCACTTAAGAAACAAGTGGTTTTCACCACGTGGTCAAAGTCTGTCCCTGCCTCTTCCAAAATAGCCCCAATGTTCTTTAAGACTTGCTCTGTTTGTTCTTGGATGGTTTCTCCAATGATTTCACCTGTTTCAGGTGACAAGGGAACTTGTCCACTTGCAAAGAGAAGATTCCCTACGATTTTCCCTTGAACATAAGGTCCAATTGCTGCAGGTGCTTTATCTGTATGAATTGTTTTTGCCATAGTATTCTCCAAGTCTATTTACTTCTGCTGATTTTCTTTTGCTAATTTTTCCCTTTGTAAGCGCAATTTGCGCTTAGGATTTAGCGTATTAAAGAGTTCTTCTAGTTTTTCAGCATTCCAAACATCGGCTGCTGAAACAAAATTTCCATTTTCATCTCGAAAAGATATTGGTTTATCTCCCACTGAAAAAGCCTCACTTCTTATTTGGAATCCTTGATCCGCTGGGGATCTATCCTAATCTACAAACTCAAATTCAAATTTACCGATCCGGACGATATCGCCATCTTTTGCCCCACGCGCACGGAGAGCTTCATCAACACCCATGCCACGCAATTGACGAGCAAATTTCATGACCGCTTCATCACGATCGAAATTCGTCATATTAAAGAGTTTTTCAAGTTTTTCACCAGACAAGACCCAAGCGGCATCGTCATCCCGACTGATGTCAAAGGCTGGCTGGTCTTCATCAAAGCCATAGTAGACTTCTTCTTGAGCCATTTCGTCTTCTGAATACAAGAGGAATTCTGGTGTTTTGTCTAACAATTCTGCCGTTGCTTCTAACAAATTGTCCAAACCTTGATGCGCCAAACTAGAGATCGGGAAAATCTGTGGCAGTTCATCAAACTCATCGTAATTGGCTGCCAATTTCTTCTTGAACTCTTTCAAGTTTTCTTGACTCTCCGGCATATCCATCTTATTTGCCACGATAATCTGAGGACGTTCCATCAAACGAAGATTATAGGTTTCAAGCTCTTTATTGATTTGAATATAATCTTCGTAAGGGTCGCGTCCTTCACTGGCTGACATATCAATAACATGCAAGATAACCCGGGTGCGCTCGATGTGACGAAGGAACTGGGTTCCGAGTCCGACACCTTGGCTAGCCCCTTCGATCAATCCAGGAAGGTCCGCGACTGCAAAGGATTCACCTGACGGTGTCCGAACCATGCCCAAATTTGGAACGATGGTTGTAAAATGATAGGCACCAATTTTTGGTTTGGCTGAAGTAATGACACTAAGAAGGGTTGATTTCCCAACAGAAGGAAAGCCAACCAAACCAACGTCTGCCAAGACCTTGAGTTCTAATTCGAGTTCGCGTTCCTGACCAGGCTCCCCATTCTCAGAAATCTCTGGGGCTGGATTTTTAGGAGTGGCAAAACGAATGTTTCCACGTCCGCCACGGCCACCGTGGGCAACAATGTACTCTTGTCCATCCTCGACTAGGTCCGTAATGACCTTGCCAGTCTCAGCATCTCGGACGGTCGTTCCTTGAGGGACTCGTACATAGAGATCTTCTGCTCCCCGTCCGTGCATCCCTTTGGTCATTCCTTTTTCCCCATTTTGGGCTTTGAAATGCCTGTTATAACGGAAGTCCATCAAGGTACGCAAGCCTTCGTCTACTACGAAGATGACATTGCCACCACGACCTCCATCACCACCCCAAGGTCCGCCATTAGGGACATATTTTTCGCGACGAAAAGCCACCATGCCATCGCCGCCATTTCCAGCCTTGACCTTAATCTTGGCTGTATCTAAAAACATACTCATAAATAGATGATTTCCTTTATTTCTGTGTGCGTCTTAGTAAGAAAGAGCACCAATTGCGGTTGCAAATATTGCACCAACCGTTACAATCAACATAATCACAATGACCACCATCGTGATCATTTCAAATGGTGTTTTTTTACGTTTTCCGTTATCTCCAAAAGCCACTTCTAATACCTCGATTACTATAAATTCATTAGCCCTATTTTACCACGAAATAGGGGATTTTTCAAATCGAGCCTACACAAAAAGACCAGACAGAAGTCTGATCTTTCATTGATCATATTAAGAATCTTTTCTTACACGTAAAATACCAACCGATAGAATTGCTAGGAAGACACCCATGACAAGAACTACCGGTGTCATCTTTTCACCTGTACTTGGAAGAACTTTTTTCTTACCAGGTTTTGGGGCTTCTTCTTTAACAGAAGATGAAGATGATTTCAATGAAGAACTTGATGTGGATGTTGAGTTCGATTTAGAACTGGAACTCGTTGAAGATGATGAGCTTGATGAAGAACTAGAGCTTGATGAAGAACTAGAGCTTGATGAAGAACTAGAACTTGATGAGGAGGTTGAGCTAGGTGTCGGTGGTGTTTGTTCTTTCTCACCTAATCCCTCTCCGGTTCCTGATTCCAATCTCAATTCACGGGTTAAACTACGCGGTGCTGGGAAATTGGTTGCTGTCCATGTTAATGTATTATGGACAACATCACCGACTTTCGTTCCAGGTGCCACTTTTGTAGAATATTCAATATACATTGGCCAATTGTAATTATCACCAAATTCAATTGTAAAACCAGTGATCTTTCCATCTGCATTCTTATTGAAAACAGCTTTTTTAGTAAAGTTATCCAGAACTGGGAGACTTAATATCTGAGCTTCGTTCTTAATCCCACCTTCTACAGGAGCATAACGAACAGCGCGTAAGCTACCTTCAACCAATGTTAAGCCATCTCCGAATTGGTCTTTAATGACCATTCCACGAAGCATATCTTGGCGAGCATTTAAGAGAATCCGCCATTTGATAATGGTTGGATCAGACTTATCTTGGTAACCGTATTTCATCTCATAGTCTCCAGCTTCTCCAGCTGTTTTTTCATAATTAAATGAAAAATCTGTATTTCCTAGTTTAAACTGGATTGGAGAAGTTTTTGTAACTACTTCTGAGTCTACTTTTACATCAAAATGAAGAGCAACTCGTTTGTTGAGTGGATGAGATGCGAAATAATCATTAAAGGTAACGGTCACTGTTTTCTTAGCTGTATCAACGACAGCTTTCCCCACCGTCTGACCATTTGATTGACCTTCCTCAAGAACATTGAATTCCAGTGCTGTGTAGAGGGCTAATTCTTTTGGCAAACTAAGAGTTAAGGTATCACCAGCTTGAATAGTTTGCGAATCTGGAAAGGCTAAATAAATACTTGCTGACAATTTTTCATTTGTCAACACCTTGCTCCCATTTGTTAGCGTGTTACCGTCTTTCGTTAGACGTGCTGTCTGTGTATATGATGAGACTTCTGCAGCATGTATTGTTTTAGTCAAACCAGCTGTGAATAGAATCGTTAGCACTAAGGCAAGTGCCCATACAATTTGACGAACCTGTTTCATATATACCTCCTCTGCTCGCCTATTTGCGAGCCATGTTTTTTACAAGGTTAAAGTCCGATTTCTGCTTGAACAACTGCAGCAATGGTATCTACATAGTAGTCCACTTCTTCATGGGTTGGTGCTTCTGCCATCACTCGAAGGAGGGGTTCAGTTCCACTTGGACGTACCAAAATACGTCCATTTCCTGCCATCTCCGCTTCCATTTTTTCAATGATTTCACGAATAGCAGGTACTTCCATCGCCTTATCTTTCATGCTATTTTCAACCCGGATATTGACGAGTTTTTGTGGATAAATGGTTACTTCAGCAGCCAATTCAGATAATTTCTTGCCGGTTTCTTGCATGATTTTAGTCAATTGAACTCCTGTTAATTGACCATCACCAGTCGTGTTGTAATCCATGATGACGACGTGACCGGATTGTTCACCACCAAGGTTGTAACCAGACTTGCGCATCTCTTCGACCACATAACGATCTCCAACAGCTGTGATTTCTTTTTGAATTCCCTTCGCATCTAATGCCTTGTGGAAGCCGAGATTGGACATGACGGTTGTGACGATCGTATTTTTTTCGAGCAAGCCTTTGCTTGAAAGATAAGAACCGATGATGTACATGATCTTATCCCCGTCAACGATCTCTCCATTTTCATCCACTGCAATCAAGCGATCGCTGTCTCCGTCAAAGGCTAGACCAATCGCTGCGCCTACTTCTTTGACTTTCTCTTGCAAATGCTCTGGGTGAGTAGAACCAACCCCATCATTGATGTTCAAACCATCTGGGTTTTCACCGATGACGGTCAATTGAGCTCCCAGATCTGCAAAGATTTGACGGGCACTAGTAGAGGCTGCACCATTTGCTGTATCTAAGACTACGTGCATGCCCTCGAGTTGGACACCTGTCGATACAAGGAATTCTTGATACTTACGCAAGCCTTCTGGATATTCCATGACCGTTCCTAAACCTTGGGCACTTGGACGTGGAAGGGTATCTTCAGCAGCATCAAGCAAGGCTTCAATTTCAAGTTCGCGATCATCATCCAATTTGAAGCCATCACCACCAAAGAATTTGATGCCATTGTCCAAGGCTGGATTGTGGCTAGCAGAAATCATAACTCCGGCACTGGCTTTTTCCGTACGAACTAGATAAGCAACACCTGGCGTTGCAATCACACCCAACTTGTAGACGCGAATTCCAACAGATAAGAGGCCAGCAATTAAGGCATGCTCTAACATTTCACCAGAAATACGCGTATCACGTCCAACAAATACCAAGGGTGTTTCTTCTTCATGTTGGCTCAACACATAGCCACCGAAACGGCCTAGTTTAAAAGCCAATTCTGGCGTTAATTCTACATTTGCTTCTCCACGGACACCGTCCGTCCCAAAATATTTACCCATTCTTCATTACCTTTTTTACTTTCTAATTACTTGAACTGGAGGAGGTCGACGACGAGCTGCTTGAGCTTGACGTAGACGAGCTACTCTTTGTGGTCACTTGAATCCGTGTTTCACTCGGCTTGACCAAACCTGGTAGAACATTTCCTTGGGCATCTACTGCATTTAAGGAAATAGTTCCGCTATAATTTCCACTAATGATCTCACTGGATGGGAAGACCGCTTGGACATGATCAATGCGACTCAAGGTTTCTTGATCGCTGGTCACTTCTACCTTGGTGGTTTCAAGAGAAATATCCGAAACCGTTATTCCATCCACAATTTGATTGTCCGGGATCGTAGCCCTGACCGCAAACGATTTTTTCGCTTTCTTCCCGATTTTTACAGAAACTTTCTGAGGCTCTACGGTTGCGGTCAAACCAGCCGGAAGATCTTCCACAATCAACGGCACTTCAACGGTACCTTCCTTGGCCTTACGAAGATCCGCTACCACGCGAAACTTCCGAGTTCCCGGCTGCATTTCGCTTGCTAGAGCGACCCGGTTTGAACCCTTTAGAAAGACTGTTACTTCCGATGTTAACCCACTGACAAAGTATGTCTTGTCATTGTACTTGGCATCAATCGGAATATTGGTCAAGGTATTGGTGTAGGTCTCTGAACTTACTTGTCTAGCGCTGCTATTATTTTGAAAATTAAAGGATGACGCATTAATAAACAAGATAAAGGACAATAAGACGGAGGCAAAAACATAAAGAAATTCTTTTTTCGATCTCATTTTGTCACCCTCCCAAATAGACGCTCTTTCCAACTACTCGTTTTATTCTCTTCAGGAACCAAGAAGGATCTCAATTCTGCCTCGAACTCTTCTAAAGTTAAATCGTGTCGGAAGGTTCCATTATAGGTCATAGAGATCCCGCCCGTTTCTTCTGATACCACAAAGGTAAAGGCATCCGAAACTTCAGACAAACCAATGGCTGCGCGGTGACGCGTTCCGAACTCTTTTGAAATTCCGGTATTTTCCGTCAAGGGCAGGTAGGCACAAGAAACGGCAATTTTATCATTGCGGACAATGACCGCTCCATCGTGCAAAGGAGTATTAGGAATGAAGATATTAATCAGCAATTCTCCTGAAATTTCCGCATCTAGTGGAATCCCTGTGGAAATGTATTCCTGAAGGGTTCTGGCCCCTTGAATAGCTACCAAGGCACCAATCTTACGTGGGCTCATATAAGCCACTGCCTTGACATAGGCCTGTACCATTTTCTCTTCCTGACTGACTTCACTCGTCGTAAAAAATTCTGTCGCCCGACCTAAACGCTCTAAGCCAATCCGAATTTCAGGGGAGAAAATCACAACCAGCGCGATAACCCCATAGGTAATCACTTGATTGATCAGCCAAGAAATAGTCGTTAAACCCAAAAAATTGGCTAAAAATTGAGCCAAGAAAAAGATAATAACTCCACGCACCAAAATCATGATCTTGGTCCCGACGATGGCCTTGATCAAAAAATACAGCAACCAAGCCACCAGGGCAATATCGATGATATTGATAATAACACTCCACCAATTTGGGAACAAACTGGTCCAAAATTGTGGATTTGAAAACTGTTGAATATTCATATTCTCATACCTACCACTTCTCTAAAAGACATCATCTTATTATAACACGTTTCAACAGATTTTTCTGTAACCTTCTGATGCTTTTTATGATAAAATATGATTTATGAAGATAAATACAACCTTGGGCCTTCTGGCAGGAAAGCTTTCCGGCTCTATTCTAGAAAAGATGGGGCGGGGATCAACCCTACCAGGTAAAGTAGCCCTCAAATTTGATAAAGATATTCTCAGTCAACTGGCAAAAAACTATGAGATTGTTGTGATTACAGGGACAAATGGAAAAACCCTGACCACTGCGCTAACAGTAGGTATTCTCCAAGAAGCTTTTGGACCTATTTTGACCAATCCAAGTGGGGCCAATATGATCTCTGGGATTACAACGACCTTCTTACGTGCTAAGCATTCGAAAGCAAATCGACCGATTGCGGTACTTGAAATTGACGAGGCCAGCCTCTCTCGGATTTGTGATTATATTAAGCCCAGCCTTTTTGTGGTCACTAATATTTTCCGGGACCAGATGGACCGCTATGGAGAGATCTATACGACCTACCAAATGATTTTGGATGCTATTCACAAGGTCCCAACTGCAACAGTCTTGTTAAATGGTGATAGTCCGCTCTTTAATAGTCAGACCTTATCCAATCCGATCCAATATTATGGATTTGATACTGACAAATCAGAGCCACAACTAGCTCATTACAATACGGAAGGAATCCTGTGCCCGCATTGCCACAACATCCTCAAGTACAAGCTCAATACCTATGCTAATCTTGGGGATTATATCTGTGAGCACTGTGGTTTCCACAGGCCTTCTCTGACTTATGCCGTATCGGATCTCCTCTCATTAACCCAGCGCTCTTCCCAATTCCGGATCCAAGGGCAAGATTACCACATCAATATCGGTGGTCTCTACAACATCTATAATGCCTTAGCAGCTGTTTCCGTTGCTGGATTCTTTGGGGTTCAACCTGAAGTGATTAAGCAAGGATTTGATCGCAGTCGCGCTGTCTTTGGTCGCCAGGAAACCTTTAAGATTGGGGATAAGGAATGTACCCTAGTCCTGATTAAAAATCCGGTTGGTGCGACCCAAGCCATTGAAATGATCAAACTAGCCCCTTATCCCTTTAGCTTGTCGGTTCTCCTCAATGCGAATTATGCAGATGGGATTGATACCAGCTGGATTTGGGATGCCGACTTCGAGCAAATCACTCAGATGGACATTCCAGAGATCAACGCTGGCGGGGTGCGCCACTCTGAGATTGCTCGGCGACTTCGGGTCACTGGCTATCCTGCAGAAAAGATCACAGAAATGGCTGAATTAAAAGAGGTTTTCCAACGCATCCAGCAACAGGAAACCCCTCACGCTTACATTTTAGCTACCTATACAGCCATGCTAGAATTCCGTGAACTTTTGGCCCAAGAACACCTGATTGAAAAGGAGATGCACTAATGACTTATACTTCCCTAGAATCTTCTGATCAGGCACAGTATCCCTACAGCCTGCGTATTGCCCATCTCTATGGCAACTTAATGAATACCTATGGGGACAATGGGAATATCCTCATGCTCAAGTACGTTGCGGAAAAGCTTGGAGCCCATGTCACTGTTGATATCGTCTCTCTCAAAGACCGGTTCGACCCTGATGCCTACGATATCGCCTTTTTCGGCGGCGGGCAAGACTACGAACAGACCATTGTATCCGAGGATCTACCAGATAAAAAAGAAGACCTCGAACGCTTCATTCATGACGATGGTGTAGTCCTTGCTATCTGTGGTGGCTTTCAGCTTCTAGGCCAATACTACATTGAAGCTTCTGGCAAACGCATTGAGGGACTTGGCATTATGGGCCACTATACGCTCAACCAAGTCAACAACCGCTATATCGGTGATATCAAAATCCATAACGAAGAATTTAACGAAACCTATTATGGTTTTGAAAACCACCAAGGTCGGACCTTCTTGGCTGAGGATGAAAAACCGCTGGGTAAGGTCGTCTATGGAAATGGGAACAACAAAGAAGATGGGTGCGAAGGGGTTCATTACAAGAACGTCTTTGGCAGCTACTTCCACGGTCCTATCTTGTCCCGAAATGCCAATTTGGCCTATCGACTAGTGAGCACTGCTTTAAAAAATAAATATGGCAAGGACCTTTCCCTACCGGCTTATGAGGAGATTCTAAGCCTAGAGCAGCCGGAAGAGTACGCTGATGTGAAAAGCAAGGCCCCTGCTGAACAATAAGGAGATAATGATGAACAAAAATAATCTACACTACATTGCTTTATTACTTTTAATTTTATTGATTGCTGGTATTTCCCTTGCAAACATGCAATCAGTCACTGTGAATTTCCTCTTGGTCCAATTTAAATTGCCCTTGATCATTCTGATCTTGCTCTGTGTCCTCTTGGGTGCATTTGTCATGACCTTGGTTAATTTTTCAAAGGGCTTCTCCCTAAAAAAAGAACTCAAGAGCACTCAAAAGCAACTGGAGGAAGAAAAGAAAGAAGTTAAAATAGAAGAAAAAAATAACAACTAAAAAAGCACCGATCGGTGCTTTTTTTATGCTGATGTACCTTCTTTTGCTTGTAATTTCTTGGCGACTACTTGTGCTAAGAGTGAAAAGAGGATGACGCCAGCTCCTATCAAGAGAAAAGATTCTACACGGACACTTGGCAACCAGGTCATCAAGCCTTTAGCCACAGGCATAAAGAGAATGGCCAAGGTAAAAATGGTGCTTAAGACCCGGCCCAGATAGTCTCCTTCTACCTTGGTTTGAACCTGGGTAAAAAAGTGGATGTTAAAAATTGTCATAAAGAGCTCACAGACTAGATTTCCAGAAAAGGAAAGAAGAGGCGGAAGGGGCAAGCCCATCATGAAGACTCCTACTCCTGTTAAAATCAATAAGAAAAGTAGCATTTCCATGCTTGATTTAAATTTATTAGCAATCAAGGCTCCGATGATAGAGCCAATAGCGCCCAAGGTTAAGATGGTCGCATATGCTCCTTTGACCCCGTAAAGGCGATTCGAAAAAGGAATCAAAAACTCAAAAGCTGCAAAAAAGAAATTGACGCTGGAAGCCACCAACAAGAGAAAGAAAATCTCTTTCTGATGCCAGATATAGTGCAATCCATCCTTCATATCCGAAAAAATATCTTTTCCCGTAAGCCGTTTCTTTTCCTGAACCTTGGCTTCTTCTTTCGGAAGGAAAGCGACCAGAACAAAGGCGATGAAAAAAGTTAGCGCATCTAGTAAGAGAGTCGCATGGAGACTGGCAAATTGTAAAACAAGGAAAGAGAACACAGGAGAACTAACACCGACCACTTGTAAGGTCAACTCCAAGCGGGCATTATAGGTCACAATCTCATCCTTTTCTACAACTTCTGTGATAATGGCTTTATTAGCCGTACGAGAGAAAGCAAAAGCAATGGCCTGGACAATATTGGCAACAATCAGGCCTGCAATCATCAAGCTATCATTTGTGATAAAAGAAATTCCCAAACAAAGGAGACCACAAACCAAGTCGGTCGTCATCAAAATCTTGCGACGGGAAAAACGGTCTGAGATCACGCCTCCAAATGGATTGACTAGAATGGAGGTGACGAGTTCAGAAATCTGATAAATCCCCAACACTGTCTTTCCTACCGTCCCCATCGAAGCCAGCCAAACACTGTTCCCATAGTCATAGAGCATATTTCCCATTCTATTGATCGCCCCACGAGCAATCAACTGGATAGCATGTCGATTCATAAAAAACCTCCTTCATTTTCTGAAACTATTGTATCAGTTCATGAAAGAGGTTTTCATTTTGTCCCCTATTTGGGAAAATTAATGCTTTACAAATTTATCAAAGGATCCCTACTGTTCTTTTGATTGAAGTTGCTTAGCTACTAGCTGAGCCAAGAGTGAAAAGAGAATAACCCCAGCTCCAATCAAGAGAAATGATTTCATACGGACGCTTGGCAACCAAGTCATCAAACCTTTGGCGATGGGCATAAAGAGAACAGCCAAGGTATAAATTGTGCTCAATACTCTACCTAGATAATCATCTTCCACCTTGGTTTGTACTTGAGTAAAAACGTGGATGTCGAAAATGGTCACAAAAAATTCACAGACCAAATTTCCTGAAAAGGAAAGATAAGGCGGAAGGGGCAAGCCCATTATGAACACTCCTATCCCTGCCATGATCAGTAAAAACAGGAGAATTTTCATACTTGATTTCATTTTATTGGCAACAAGTGCTCCTAGAATAGATCCAATAGCTCCCAGCGTTAAAATGGTCGCATAAGCTCCTTTAACCCCGTATAGACGATTCGAGAAGGGAAGTAAAAACTCAAAAGCTGCAAAAAAGAAATTGACGCTAGAAGCCACCAATAATAGAAAGAAAATCTCTTTCTGATGCCAGATATAGTCTAACCCATCCTTGATATCAGAAAAAATATCTTTCCCGGTAAACTGTCTCCTTTCTTGCACCTTAGCTTCTTCTTTCGGAAGGAAAGCCACTAGGACAAAGGCAATGAAAAAGGTCAGCGCATCTAATAAGAGGGTCATATGAAGACTGGCAAATTGTAGAACTAGGAAAGAAAACACGGGAGAACAGACACTAACAACCTGTAAGACTAATTCCAAGTGAGCGTTATAGGTCACAATCTCTTCTTTCTCTACTACCTCGGTAATAATGGCTTTATTGGCAGGTCGAGAAAAACCAAAGGCAATGGCCTGAACAATATTGGCAAAAATAAGAGCCGCAATCATCAAGCTATCATTTGTGATAAAAGAAATCGCCAAACAAAGGAGCCCACAAACCAAGTCGGTCGTCATCAAAATCTTGCGACGAGAAAAACGGTCTGAAATCACTCCTCCAAAAGGATTCACGAGAATCCCTGTCACTAACTCAGAAATCTGATAGATCCCTAATACCGTCTTTCCTATAGTACCCATCGAGGCCAGCCAGACACTATTCCCATAATCATAGAGCATATTTCCAATTTTGTTAATCGCTCCACGACTAATTAATTGGACCGCATGTCGGTTCATAAAATCTCCTTTATCACTGTCCTATTTAGAACATTCATTTTTTACAAATTTATCAAAGTGTTCTTGATAATAGGCCACCTGCTCTGGCAGTCCCAGCACGTCAAAAATATGCATGGCTTCCTGCATTTGCTGCCGCCCTTCTTCTGTTTGCCCCTTTTGATAGAGTTCAAATCCCTTGAGATAATGAAAGACATTGCGTTCGTAGAGCTTGATGCTCTTGCCGATAATCTTTTCTACATAGGCTTCAAAATAGATGGCATTTTCAAAAGAACAGTGTTCTAAACAATGCTGGTAACAATTCAGAGCCAGAATCAAGACCAGTTTTCGATGGCGACCAATTTCTTTGTAGAAATCTTCACGCTCCATCACTTCTCTCCCAAGCCGTGTGACATAGTCCACCTCATAAAAGCTGTAGAGATTGCCAAAGAGGATCAACTCATACATGGTCCACTCTTCCGTTTGAAAGAGGTAATCTGCCACCTTATCCAGATCACGCTGCTTCATCGTGTAGCTGGCATCTCTCTGGCAAATCAGGCCTTGTAGCAGGATCCAGTTCAGCTCAAAATAGAGGGGATTGGTGGAATGTTTGGCTTTTTCAAGTTGTTCTCTTTGAAGCTTTTGAAAACCTGCAATATCATTTGAATAGTAAAGTGGAATAATCTGAGCCATTAAGGCGACATGCTCATGGTGTTGAAAATTTCTGGCCTTATCCATAAAATTCTCAATTGTCACATGGATATTGTCCAAAATGTCAAAGAAGCGCGAAGCAGCCAGATCCGACTCCCCCAATTCAAAACGGGATAACTGGGAGGTCGAGCAAGCCTCTCCTGCAGCTTCTTTCAACGAATAATTCTTACTGATTCGAAATTCACGAAAAACTTTGCCTAAATCTTCCATTTGATTACCACTTAAATTCCTTTAAGTGCCTTTCTAACTCTTGCAAGTACCCTTCGTAGAATCCTAGATCTTCTTTCACGGAAACATCTAATTGTCTTAAGTAGGAAATCAGCCAATCAACCAATAGATCATACTGATGAAGAGGTAGGCGTTTCATCTGCTCTTCAACAAAAGAAATGGCCTCTGCAAAGCGCTGCTCTTCTAGAACTTGCTGAAGATAGTGAGCCCCGTTGATGAGTCTTCCTTCCTCATCTTCATACTGCCCCAAATCTAAATTTTGAATCTGTAGGCGCAAAGTTGTACCAATCATGTCGGCTACACCTTTAACCTGCTTCATAAACCAATCATTTTCAGTCGCCATAATGTTCTCCTTATACAAATTAGAAAACTATACTTACTGCGCTAGTTCTTCCCATTCTAGCTCGGCTTCTTCTTGGGCGGCGCTCAGCTGGTCGATTTGCTACTGGCTCTCCATGAGTTCGCAAACGTCAGTGGCCCGCAACTTCTTTCAACGTGTAATTCTTATTAATTCGAAATTCACGAAAACTTTGCCCAAATCTTCCATTTATTCCACCTGCTCTGACAGTTCTGCCCACTCTTCCATGACCGCTTCCTGCTGGACAGTCAGTTGATCCAGCTCGCTTTGGAGTTGAACCAAGTCGGCTGCGTCGTTGGTGCTATGCATAGTTTCGCTGATTTCTTGGATTTTTTGATCCAGCTCTTCCATCTCCGCTTCCAATTGCTCAATGCGACGAGTGATTTTCCGGAGTTCCTTCTGGTTTTGCTTCTGCAAGTGATAATCATTGCTGGTGCCTTCTTCGGTCGAAGAAACAGGCACAGCTTCTGCTTGTGCTGCAGCAAGGGCCTCTAACTCTGCTTTCTTCTCCAGATAATAATCGTAGTCTCCTAGGTAAAGAGTTGAGCCCTCTTCTGAGAGTTCCAAGACTTGTGTAGCCACCCGATTGATAAAGTAACGGTCGTGGCTGACAAAGAGCAGGGTCCCGTCAAAGTCAATCAAGGCATTTTCTAGCACTTCCTTGCTATCGATATCCAAATGGTTGGTCGGCTCGTCGAGAATCAAAAAATTGTTATTTTCCATGGACAGCTTGGCTAGAAGCAAGCGGGCCCGCTCTCCACCCGACAGCATGCCGACGGTTTTCTTGACATCATCCCCAGAGAAAAGAAAGGCTCCCAGTCGATTGCGAATTTCTACTTCTGGCGTCAGTTTAAAGTCATTCCAGAGCTCATCCAAGACACTGTTGTGAGGCGTTAGTTTACTTTGGGTCTGGTCATAGTAACCCACCTCGACATTGGCCCCAAAACGAGCTTCACCCTTGATAAAAGGAATCTGCCCGACGATGGACTTGATAAGAGTAGATTTCCCGATCCCATTTGGTCCCACAATAGCGACCGCATTCATCTTGCGGATATCCAGATTGATGGGCTCTGACAGGATTTGATCGTCATAGCCGACGGCTGCCTCTTCTACTGTCAGGACGACATTTCCCGAGGTCTTATCAGAATGGAAGGTCATATGGGCAGACTTACTTCCAGCTTCCGGCTTGTCTAGACGCTCCATTTTTTCCAACTGCTTGCGCCGAGACTGGGCTCGCTTGGTAGTCGAAGCCCGCACCAAATTACGATTAACAAAGTCTTCCAGAGCTGCAATTTCTTTTTGTTGCTTCTCGTAGTTCTTGGCTTCAGTCAGCAATTTTTGTTCTTTTTGCTCGACAAAGCTGGAGTAATTGCCGACATAGCGGTCCAAGGAATGCTTGGTCAAGTCCAGTGTAATGGTGGCGACCTTGTCTAGGAAATACCGGTCGTGGCTGACAATGAGAAGGGCCCCGCTATAATTGACCAAATAGTTTTCCAACCAGGCGATGGTCTCAATATCCAAGTGGTTGGTCGGCTCGTCCAGTACCAAGAGATTTGGTTTTTCTAGAAGCATCTTGGCCAGAGCTAGACGGGTATTTTGCCCTCCTGATAGCTCTTCAATCTTCATCTGCCACATGGACTCATCGAACTTAAAGCCGTTGAGAATCGCGCGGATATCTGCTTCATAGGTGAAGCCACCTGCCTGACGGAATTCTTCCGAGAGACGGTCATAGTCCTGCATGAGTTTTTCTAAGTCAGCCCCAGTTTTTTCCCCCATCTCAAGCTCCATCTGCCGCAAAGTTTTCTCCGTTTTACGGAGGTCGTCAAAGACATGGAGCATCTCATCGTAGATGGTATTGGACGACTCAAAGCGGCTATCCTGGGCCAGATAGGAGAGGGAAAGGTCGCGCTTTTTATTGATTTCCCCAGAAGTTGGTTCTTCTTCTCCCACCAAGATTTTCAAGAGCGTAGACTTGCCGGCTCCGTTCTTTCCTACCAGGGCAATCCGGTCCCGTTCATCCACTTGCAGGCTGATATTATCAAAAAGAACCTCCCCTGCAAAAGAGCGTTCAATTTTGTTGGCTTGTAAAATAATCATGTCCTTATTTTACTATCTTTTTTCAGATTAAACAAGGAAAGACGAGCCATCAAAAAAATCCTGAGCCCCTTGAGGCTCAGAACTTTTAGAAAGTATTTTAAAACTTATTCTTCCTTGTATAATTGTCGGACTGCTTCCACATCTGTATCCTGAATACTGTAGAAGGAACCAGCCGGTTGCATGACCGATTCTCCATCAGTGTGGTCCAGCCCAATCGCATGGCCTAACTCATGCTCAGCTGTATTGACAATCCGATCATAACTATAGTTATAGACATAATTTAAAAGATAATGGCGATTGAGACGCACTGTGATGTGGGTGAAGCGGTTGGTTAAGAGGTTGGTCTGAGAGGCAGTCTCTCCTGCAGCAGAAACGGATGCGTTATCCATTTCCGTCAAGACCACATTAGCCTCTTTTTCATTTGTAACCAACTTGAAGGTAAAGGCGCCTGTTTGGTTCCAAGCCTCAATAGCATCCCGATAAGCTTTTACAAAAGTTTGACTGATATTGGGATCCAGGTAGACCGTGGCCTCCGCTTTCTCCCAGCGAGCACCGCTATGCTCATGATTGTCTGTCTGCGTAGTCTGTGAGCTAGGTGCCATCCCAAAGCGCGATGCAAACCCCTGATCTCCAAATAAATTGCCGACTTGATAGACAACCTTTTGGGCAGCTCGTCCAAATCCATCCATACCAGAACTAGGAGAATCTGTAAAATAGATGATCCCCACTAGAACGAGAAAACTGATGGCAATGGTCCAGAAAAATCCCCAAAAAAGACTCCAAGCCATGCGAAGGATTCCTATGAAAAATCGAAAAATGGTTCTCATACATTCTCCTTTCTCTTAAAGAAGGTATGCAATTGTAACACCCCATTCTTAAAAATAACTTAAATAACTGCGCTTTCCAGCTTATTGATGAACGGTTACTTTGCCTGTCTGATAATCCAGGCTAATCCCACTTTGAACATTGGGAACAAAGACATTGAACTCAAGGCTCCCATCACTCGATTTGGCTTCGATCTGTGATCCTAATGGAATCAGATCTTCTGGATGGTTGTAGATCAAGGTCACCCGATAGCGGATCCGCTTGTTCTTATCCAGTGCTTTTCGAACCAGGGTCTCATAGTAGTTTTGACCGGTGGAATGAGGATCATTGGCTTGATTGGACCAAGCCGTTTGCACAGCGATATTTTTGGGATTGCTAGTCGAGGCATCAAAACCTTTGAGATTGCCGATCAAGGCGTAGCCCAATAGGTGGCCCCGATCCACAGCATGGTCATACTCGCCTGACAGATTATGGACCTGATGCCAACCTGCTGGTTTCCAATCGGTTAGGCCACTACCTGTTGCATCCCGATCTCTGTACTGGCGAGTCGCCTTGGTCATAATAGCGTTCGCAACCGTCGGTACGGTCTTTCCATTCACTTCTTTTGTCTTGTTATCCGCATAGGGTTGACTAGCCACGCTGGCATCCAGATCTGTGCGATTTCCCTTAACTACAAAGGCTCCAGCACCGTTCCATTCCAAGTCATTCCCTAATTGTGAACGGGCAGATTTCGTTAGTACAGAGCTAGCTAACTCTTTACTAGGTGTTTCTTGTTGGCTACTAGTCACCACCGAAACAACCTGATCCGTCGCTTCTTTCACCGTCGGTTGATTAAAATAATAGCCCCCGATAGCTAGGGCCGTTGCGACCACAAAGCCCGCTAGGGTTTGTTTGGTTCGTTTGCTTACTGTTTGTTTTGCCATATCTCTCTCCAAAAAAGAGCAGCGCTAGATGGGTCATTGACTCGATTCGCTGCTCTCCTTTTTACTCAATTTTAGTTAAAAGCTTATTTGCCTGTTAGCTTTCCAATGATCTCTGACCAAGTGTCCGGAGAGAGAATGGACCATGGATTTTTCCCATCGCCAATCACTCCATAGCCAATGACCAAACCAACTGCAAAAATGATGATTCCAATCACAGCCAACAGGAGGACAATTCCTAGCTGTTTTCCAACATAGCGAAGATTAGTTTTCATCGTCTTCTTCCTCTACACGTTTCACGTCTGCACCTAGCGCCACCAATTTCTCATGGAATTGATAATAACCACGATCTAAGTGACTTAATTTGCTGACCTTTGTTTCTCCTTCTGCTACCAAGCCCATCAAGACCAAGGTTGCACTTGCTCGTAAATCGGTCGACATAACCTCTGCACCTTGGAAGCTTTCCCCTCCAACGATACGAGCTGTATCCCGCATAATATCCGAGTGAACGCCCATCCGACGCATTTCTTCCAAATGCTGGAAGCGATTCTCAAAGACCGTTTCAATCATGGTAGACTCACCTTTAGCCATGGCCATCAAGGCTGTGAATTGAGCCTGCATATCGGTTGGAAATCCTGGGTAGGGAAGAGTTTTAACGGTCACTGGACGGAGCTTACTGATATCCGATTGAATCCGAATTCCATTTTCTTCTTCGGTTACCGTTACACCCATCTCCTGCATCTTAGATAGAAGCGGACGGTTGTGTTCCCAAATGGCATCTTCGATTAAGACATCTCCACCAGTCATGGCTGCCCCAATCATAAAGGTTCCAGCCTCGATGCGGTCTTGCACAACATTGTGGTTTGCACCGTGCAAGCTCTCCACACCAACGATGGTCAAGGTCTCAGTTCCTGCTCCCTTAACATTAGCCCCCATTTTATTCAGCAAGAGAGCTAGGTCAACAATTTCAGGTTCCCGAGCTGCATTTTCAATCACAGTGACTCCATCTGCCAAGGTTGCGGCCATCATAATATTTTGTGTCGCACCTACTGATGGGAAGTCCATATAGACGTGTGCACCTTTGAGACGATCTGCTTTTGCTTCAATATAGCCGGCTGTTTGGGTAATTTCAGCTCCCATGGCTTCCAGACCTTTGAGATGGAGGTCAATCGGACGACTACCGATCGTACATCCTCCAGGCATGGAAACTTTGGCATGGCCATTGCGTGCCAAGACAGGACCTAAGACAACGATAGAAGCCCGCATCTTACTCACATATTTATAAGGCGCTTCCTCTGATAATTTTGCTTGCGCATCTACGACAACTGTATTGTCTTCTTCATTGAAGGTTACTTGTGCATTCAACCCACGAACAACATTGTTCATTGTAAAGACATCTGATAAAACAGGTACATTTTTCAAGGTTGTCACGCCCTCGCTTGCTAGAACTGTTGCAGCAAGAAGAGGAAGGACAGCATTTTTTGCTCCTTCGATTTTGACGGTTCCAACCAGTCGATTATGACCACCATTAACGATTATTTTTTCCATACGGGATTGTTCTCCAATTTCTTAAAGTCACGCTTTCTATCATACCATATTTTTTATAAAATGTGGCTAGAATTGGCCAATAAAAATCTGTCGACTCATCTCATAAACACTGATAAAAAATGAGCTCGCTAGATAGCCGATTCCGACGCTGATCATCAAGATCAAAAAACGGATTTTAACCGCATTTTCAGCACTTACTTTTAAAAACTTTTCCCATTGAACCAGGTTCATCAATAGGTAATAGGCAAAAAAGATAAACAATAGATGGCTTGAAAGATTAAAAATCATTTGAATCATACAGCTATTATACCATATTTGGTCCGTACTTTCTTCTTTTGATTCTCTCCCAACAAAAATAAGGTGAGGACATACCTCCACCTTATTTTGAATATCTTATAAACGATTTCCGACATTAATCCGGTTAATGGCGCGTTGAAGAGCAATTTTAGCACGACGTTCCATATCAACCGAATGCTGATCTTTGGCTTCTTCAATCGCTTTTTCAGCTCGCAGTTTGGCACGTTCTGCACGACTAATGTCAATATCTCGAGCACGTTCGGCAGAATCGGCAACAATGGTAATGACATTATCAGCTACTTCGATAATCCCACCATTGACTGCAATCCAATCAATATGTTTGTCATCGTCGACACGACGAACCTTTACTTGGTCTACAGCCAAAACCGCAATGGTATTGATATGATGAGGTAAAATCCCTAATTCACCATCAATTGTCTTGACAGATACAAATGCGGCATGATGATCATAAACCAGTCCATCCGGTGTAACGATTTGGACGTTCATTTGACTCATCTTTCACCTCTTCTTAGAATCCCATTTTTTCAGCTTTGGCAATCACATCTTCGATCGATCCAACACCACGGAAGGCATCTTCAGGAAGATGGTCATATTTTCCGTCCAAGATTTCTTTAAAACCACGAACAGTTTCTGCAACAGGTACGTATGAACCAGGTTGACCGGTAAATTGTTCGGCAACGTTGAAGTTTTGTGACAAGAAGAATTGGATCCGGCGAGCACGAGCAACCAAGGTCTTTTCTTCGTCAGACAATTCATCCATCCCCAAGATCGCAATGATATCTTGCAATTCATGGTAACGCTGAAGGACGCGTTTGACCTCAGATGCTACTGCATAGTGTTCTTCTCCTACGATTTCTGGAGAAAGGGCACGTGAGCTTGATGCCAATGGGTCCACCGCCGGGTAGATCCCCAATTGTACCAATTTACGTTCCAAGTTGGTTGTTGAATCCAAGTGGGCAAAGGCGGTTGCTGGCGCTGGGTCTGTATAGTCATCGGCTGGCACATAGATGGCTTGGATGGATGTAACAGAACCTTTCTTGGTTGACGTAATCCGTTCTTGCAATTGCCCCATTTCAGTTGCCAAAGTAGGTTGGTAACCAACGGCTGAAGGCATCCGTCCCAAAAGGGCTGATACTTCTGAACCGGCTTGGGTGAAACGGAAGATATTGTCGATAAACAAGAGAACGTCCTGACCTTCGACATCACGGAAGTATTCCGCAATGGTCAAACCAGTCAAAGCAACACGCATCCGTGCTCCAGGTGGCTCATTCATTTGTCCAAAGACCATGGCTGTTTTTTCAATAACGCCAGATTCTTTCATTTCCCAGTAAAGGTCATTCCCTTCACGTGTCCGTTCCCCAACACCGGTAAATACAGAAATCCCACCGTGTTCTTGGGCAATATTATGGATTAATTCTTGAATCAAGACGGTCTTCCCAACTCCGGCACCACCGAAGAGTCCGACCTTCCCACCTTTCAAATAAGGGGCTAAGAGGTCAATAACCTTGATCCCTGTTTCAAGAATTTCTTCTGAAGTAGAGAGCTCGTCAAAGGATGGAGCTTTTTTGTGGATGGAGTCACGAGGAGCATCCTCAGGAAAAGGTTGATCCAAGTCAATGGTATCTCCAAGAACATTGAAGACACGTCCCAAGGTTTCTTTTCCGACTGGAACAGAGATTGGACGACCTGTGTCCAAGACTTCCATTCCACGTGTTAAACCATCAGTTGATTCCATGGCGATGGTCCGTACGACCCCATCACCAAGTTCCAAAGCTACTTCAAGAACGACTTTCGATTTTTGTTGGTCATTTTTATAGACTACAAGCGCATTATTGATCTCAGGAAGTTTATCTCCAACGGAAAAGGCAACGTCTACGACGGGACCTACGACCTGAGAAATTTTGCCTAAACTCATGTCATTCTCCTATTCTAAGTAATTTCTACTGCTCAAAAGTTCTCTTTCAAGCATCTGTTTTTGTATTTAAAATTGTATCCGACAACTATTCAAGGGCGCTAGCACCCGCAACGATTTCGGTAATTTCTTGTGTAATCGCTGCTTGACGAGCACGGTTGTATTGAATCGTTAATTCATCAATGACTTTCTTGGCATTGTCTGTAGCAGTTTGCATGGCCATCATCCCAGCAGCATTTTCAGCTGTTTTAGCATCAATAATGGCACCATAGATCATGCTTTCAGCAAATTGAGGAAGCAATTGATCCAAAATGGCATCTCGACTAGATTCCAATTCTAGATTCAATACATAGTCCTCATCCGCTTCATTGGGGTCCAAATCAATAATTGGAAGCATTTGTTCCACCCGCATTTGACTCGTCAAACTGTTGACGTGATGGTTGTAACAGACGTACAACTCATCAAACAAGCCTTCCTGATACATTTGGACTGTTTTCGAAATGATCTTGCGAACTTCCTTAAAGCTAGGTTGATCAGGCAAACCACGCAATTCATAAACCGGCTGAATCCCACGGGCACGGAAGAAATCCGCACCGACACTTCCAATACAGATCACTTCAAAGTCATCTCCAGTTGGATGGTATTCTGCCTTCATTTCCATCATGGTTTTAAGGATGGAGGCATTGTAGCCTCCGACCAAACCACGATCAGATGTAATCACGATATAAGCTGTCTTATTTACCGGCCGACTCACCAACATCGGATGGGATTTGGCATTTTCTGTTTCATGTCCATGGAGCAAGTCTGTTAGTAACTTACGTACCTTAGCGGCATAAACCTGAAAATCCTTGGCTGCTTGCTCAGATTTCCCGAGTTTAGCAGCAGACACCATCTGCATAGCATTGGTAATTTGACTGGTATTTTTAGTGGATGCAATTTTATTTTTTATATCATTTAATGAAACTGCCATCTTCCACTCCTATTTCTATTTGAAATTTGACTGGTTGACAAATTCTGTAAGGGCTGCATCCAGTTCTTCTTCTGCTGGAAGATCATGTGTCGAACGAATCGTCTCAAAGATTTGGTTATAATGTGCTTCAAAGTAATCAAACAACTCTTCTTGGAAACGAAGAATATCGTCTACTGGAACACTATCTAAGAAACCATGAGTCAAGGCATACAAGATCACGACTTGTTTTTCAACTGTCAATGGTTCATGAACAGGTTGTTTCAAGACTTCAACTGTTCGGCGACCACGGTTCAATTTCGCTTGAGTCGCAGCATCCAAGTCACTACCAAATTTCGTGAAGGCTTCCAATTCACGGTAGGAAGCGAGGTCGATACGAAGAGTACCCGCAACTTTCTTCATAGCCTTGATTTGGGCAGCTCCCCCTACACGGGATACAGAAGAACCTGCATCAATGGCCGGACGAATACCAGCATTGAACAAACTATCTTGCAAGAAGATTTGTCCGTCTGTGATCGAAATCACGTTGGTTGCGATATAAGCAGAAATATCTCCTGCTTGGGTTTCAATGATTGGAAGAGCTGTAATAGAGCCACCACCCAATTCATCTGAAACTTTAGCTGAACGTTCCAACAAACGGCTGTGGAGATAGAAGACATCCCCTGGGAAGGCTTCACGTCCTGGTGGACGACGAAGAAGAAGGGACAATTCACGATAGGCTACGGCTTGTTTTGACAAATCATCATAGACGATCAAAACGTGTTTACCGTTATACATGAACTCTTCTGCCATGGCAACCCCGGCATAAGGTGCCAAGTAGAGCAATGGAGATGGTTGAGAAGCCGAAGCGGTTACCACAATCGTATAATCCATGGCTCCGTATTTACGAAGAGTTTCTACTTGCGTACGAACTGTTGATTCTTTTTGACCAATCGCCACATAGATACAGATCATGTCTTGACCCTTTTGGTTCAAGATGGTATCGATGGCAATCGAAGTTTTCCCTGTTTGACGGTCCCCGATAATCAATTCCCGTTGACCACGTCCGATTGGAACAAGGGCATCAATGGCTTTCAAACCAGTTTGTAGGGGTTCTGAGACAGATTTCCGTTGCATAACACCAGGAGCTGGTGTTTCGACTGGACGGAATTTATCTGTCACAATCTCACCCAAACCATCTACTGGTTGGCCAAGTGGGTTAACAACCCGACCAATCAAGGCATCCCCTGCAGGGACTTCCATGATTTTACCTGTACGACGGACAGAGTCTCCTTCACGAATATCCGTGAAATCACCTAAGATGATGATCCCGACATCCGTTGTTTCTAAGTTTTGGGCCATCCCGTATGAGCCATTTTCAAAGATCAACAACTCACCACTCATGGCATTTTCAAGACCATGAGCACGGGCAATCCCGTCACCAATGTAGGTTACAACACCTGTCTCAGTGACGTCAAAGTTTGGCTTGAAATTTTCAATTTGTTGCTTAATTAAAGCGCTGATTTCTTGTGCGTTAATCGCCAAAATTCACACCACTTTCTATTTCAATTTAGATTTTATAACTTGCAATTGGTGTTTGAGACTGGTATCCAACGTTTTATGATTGGCTGTCACGACAAAGCCACCAATTAAATCTGGATCGATCTTTTGTTGGATCGAGCGAACTTGAATCCCAAATTTTCTTTCGATAATGGGGATTAGCTTTTGCTCTTGAACAGGATCCAAACCAGCAACCGTCGTAACAGTGACGACAAAAGCGTTGCTCAACAGTTGAATCTGATCCAAACAAATCGTTACAATGTCATAAAATAAGGCTTCACGATGATTGAGAATAACCACTTCAATCAAATGGTCGAGTAATTGTGAATCCGAGGGTTGAAAAAGTCTGAGACTTTTTGCTTTCTCTTCATCCTCTACACCGATATGAGCTAAGAAGTTAGCAAGTCCAGTCTCCTCAAAAATCCCCTTGATTTGGGTCAATTTTTCAAAGACTAGATCTTGTTCTCCTTTTTCAAAGACCAATTGAACAAAAGGCTGGGTATATTTCTCAATCACCATCAGTTGCTTTTTGTCCATTAGGCTTCTCCTAATTCATCAAGATAGCGATCGATCAGTTGGCGTTGACCTTCAGCATCCAGCTGTTGGCTCAACAATTTGCTGGCAAGATTGACAGTGAGATCTGCCACATCACCTTTGATACTGTTCAATGCTTCTTCTTTGTTATGCGCAATTTCTTGTTGCGCTTTTTCTTTCAAACGTACTGCTTCTTGAGTGGCTTCTGAAAGGATCTGAGATTTATTCTTTTCTGCAGTTTCCTTTGCATTTTCGACGATAGACGCAGCTTCTTTGCGGCTACCTGCCAACTCTTCTTCACGTTTACTTGCTAGTTCCTCAGCTTTTTGACGAGCTGATTCAGCTCCATCAATATCATCTGTAATCTTTTTGGCACGCGCTTCTAAAATTCCATTGATATTGTTCCATGCAAATTTCTTTATTAAAAAGATTAATAATAGGAAGGAACCAGCAATGAGAATAAAGTCACCAATAATTTCACTCATTGATACATGCATTCTTCTACTCCTCCTCTACTTACTCTTCACCATTAATTTTCTTACCAATATAAATTGATGACAACATGGTAAACACATAGGCTTGGATACATGAAATGAAAATCGAAAACGCTGTCCACGCCATGCTTCCAATAAAGGCAAATGGATACCAATAAACAGCTTGATGCGACAAAGTCACAAGCAAGCTTGCTAGTACCTCACCCGCAAAGATATTTCCGAAGATCCGAAGTGCCAAGGAGGCAAAGTTCGTTAATTCTTCCAAAATATTCATGGGGGTCATAAATCCGGGTGTCACAAAAGCCTTTAAATATTCCTTCACACCACGTCTGCGAATTCCTTCTACATGGGCGATTAAGGTGATCAAAAATGAAAAGGCAAAGTCATAACCCAGGTTAGCGGTTGGTGATGTCCACAAATTGTAACCATTGGTCGTTTCGATTTTAGCCATCAATCCAATGTTATTGGCTACTAAAAGAAAGAGGAAAAGAACAAACAAGAACAAGGAATAGTCCTTTATGTAATGTTCCCCAATATTTCCTTTTGTAAAGCCTACGACAAAGTCATATGCGTATTCCAGCACATTTTGTTTGCCTTTTGGTCGGATCGACATTTTTCGACTGGCCCAATAAATGAAGCCAAAAACGGCGAAAACAGAAATCAGGGTCATAGCAAGTAGGGTCAAATTAAAAGATACAGGTCCAAGAGTAATCGTTGGATTGATACTTTCTTCCAAGGTTTGACACCTCCTTTTCTAAAATAGAAGCGTCTATTTGATAATAAAGGCCATAACCAAGGTTACGAAGAAAGTACCTTCGACAAAGGCAACACCAAGAATCAAGAGGCTACGCAATTGACCGATAATTTCTGGTTGACGAGACGCAGATTTCAATAAGCTACTCATCATCAAACCTTCTGCCAGTGATACACCAAAACAGGCTAAACAAAGACCTAAAAATGTTAAATTCATGATGAATTCTCCTTTTATAAATTTTACCTCCTTAGTTTACTCCTAAAAGATATAATAGTCAAATATTTCCTATAAAAGTAAGCGTTTTAGTGAAATTACGTTATTTTTTTAATATGATAATTTTTCCTATCTACGATTGATTTCTTTTAATTTTTAGACGCTTTGTCCACCTCTATTCATTTTTCCTTCTAAAAAACTCTCACCTGCTCAGCAGATGAGAGAATTCGATTATTTAAAGATAGACGTTTTGAAACTGTCTGTTTGTTGCAGTAATTTCTTAAAGATTTTTTCTTTCAAGGCAAGGGTATTGTCAAATTTGACAGAACCATTCTTCAAACTGGCCTGATCTTTTTCAACCGCAGTTGCAAAGGCTTGTTTTAAGTCATCATAAGTGCTATAAGTAGTCCCATCAACTTCAATAGCCTGAAGTCCATTTTTAGCACTGGTCACCACTTCGTTGAAGTAGGCTTTCTTCCAGTCTTCAAGGGTACTGAATGTTCCATCAGAAATCTTTTGAATGATGTAATCATCCCCTAAAGTCGCATGACCTGCTTGTTTGGATTCTTGTTTATACTTGTTTGAAGCATAGCCTAAGAAGCCTTTTTCATAACCATAGTAGCCCCAGAGTCTAAAGGTATTGTGTTTGAAGGACATGGCTCCAGGAGCCCCTTCACTGGTGTTTCCACCATAGATCCCTGTCATCATCGGCACCGTCACATAGGCTGAGCCAAAGTCTAATGGATTATAGACACCATTTCCAGGACCACGATTGGTCATGAAGTTGTTGGTGATGAGATCATCTACTGAATGTAAGGTGATGGCTTTTTCCTCATCACTCAAAGGACGCACCTTATCAAATTGATTCTTGGTATTAGCCCCTCGGTATTGTTTATCAACCTTCTTGAACCATGCATTGTTCAAGTCTTGACTGCCTTTATTGAGGACGGCTTCTCCTTCTAGGTAATCCAGAAGCATGAGAGTGTCATTATAGCCTTTCATATACCGATCAATTTCGTCACGTGACTTCAAATCATTTGGATTGGTATTGTACCATTGGTTTCCATCGTTAGGACGCTCATAGGCCATGTTGAGACCTAAGGCCTTGTATTCCCCATTTGGATTGGATACGGATGGTGTTTGCAACATTCCTTGGGCAAAGGCTTCAATATCAGTTCCTTCGCGGTGTCTCCAACCACCTAAGTAAACCATACGGTCATTGACGTGCGTCGTTTCGTGCGTGAAGGCAGAGACCCCAAAGTCACTGATCATATCGGTCACCATGAAGAAGACAGAGTCATCTTTATATGGATTTCCGTAAATTCGCGCCACTGCTCCCATCCGCCAATCTGTCGCATGGTAACGATCGGTTGGACCATACAATTCACGGATTGGAGCCACATCCTTGCCACTGTTGGTATGTCCATAACGGTCTGTACTAATGCCCTTGTAGTTTTGGTTATCAAGGACAGGGGTCGGCACCATATTGTTGCTCTTCAAGAGCTGATTGCGAACCTTATCCGTTGCTAGACGTGACCAGAAATCTAGGTAATTCTGTTGGCCTTTCGCTACCTTGTCAATTTCCTCTTTGAAGGCCGTTCGTTCCGCTTCCGTGTTCTTGCCATATTTCTCGAAGGAACTATAGGCCATAGTGTTGTAAGTTGAAATCAAGAACATATGAGCATCTTTTAAGTTCAAGAGTGGCAAGATCATTTTACCGTGAACATCATTGTTTAAGCCCTCATAGGCTCTGTGTTTAGCAGACGCGAATGCTGGATTGGTCGTCTCAGGCTCCACAATATAGACATTGTCTTTGGTTGCTTTGATGAACCAATCGTTCAAGTCTGTCTCTTTTGTAAAGAGCTCCATATTGTACTTCAAGAAGTCATTGAGGTTGCCAGAAAGAGTCGATTTAGCCACGACTTCACGGAAAGCATCGTGGGTACGAGTCCCTTTGATGTAGTCTTCTTTTGAGCCGATTTCAATCAAGCGGTCTAAGACATCAACATTCTTCCCATAGAAGTCTGGCTTGAACAACATGAGTTGCTTGAGATTGACATTATCGAATTTCACCCCGTAATAACGGTTGAGGTAAGAAAGACCCAAAAGAACAGCAGCCTTATTATCATCAATCTTCTTAATGAGCGCACGTTTGGCAGCTTCATCTGTATTCAACTGATGATCTTGGTTTTCAACCAGTTGTTTGACAAAGTGAGTCAGATTATCCTTGACTGCTTGGAAGCTTTCTTCAAGGTAAAGGTTCTTAATAGCATTGACCTTGTTAGGACCTGTTCGACCAAGATGGGTGTAGATTGGATCTGATTGTAATTCGACAGGGCTTAATTTTTCAACGATGGCACCAATGAGATCACTACGGTCTTTGTCCACCATATTCGGTGTATAGACCACTTCACCGAGCTCCGCCACACTGTACTCTTTGACTTGTTTGACTTTAGACTCTTTCGGTGAAATGCTAAAGATATCTTTTGTCTTATCGGCATAATGGATCAGGATGTGATCAGCATCAGCTAGTTCCGTGACAAAATCATTGCCCTTCATAGCAGTCACAGACAAGACTTCCTTGGTCAAGAGAGGACTCGTTGTAGCCAATTTATTCCCTTGGTCGACAATCCATTCTTTGTTGTAGAATGGTTGCAATTTAGCAATATTGCGGTAAGCTAGCTCACGAGTCGCATCGTAACCAGTGATAGCCTTGTATTGATCGTCTTTGCTAACAAGGTGATTGAGCGTATCTTCAATCGGTTTGCTGCTGGTGAATTTATCAGCAGTGATTCCCATTGCTTCAATCTTCTGCTCAGCTTCTGCCAGCGAGATGCTAGGGATTTTACGGGAGTTGTTAAAGGATTTCTTCCCTTCACTTACGCCTTCCACACTGTAATTGCGCTTGGTTCTTGAATAGGTGAAATAATCATCTGCGTCGATATCCGAGTGTCCGAAGACCATCTCACCAGTTTTGACTTTCATCATGGTGATGTTGTCTTCAATAGTCCCCAAGGCCCAGTTGGTCCCTAGTAATCCACCAGATTGTACCGCGTCTTTGAGTTCAATTGAACCTTTAGCAACTGAATTTCTGAGAACCCCTTCTTTACCTACTGTGTGGTTATTTCCACCATTTTGAGAGGAATAAACGAGACCTGCCGCTTTGGCTTTGTTCCCAGTGATTTCAGCATAAACGTAAGCTTTTTCAACAACACCTTTCCAGTTCTCGCCAACAACACCCGCTAGATAGCCACCTTTGTTCCCAGCAGCGTGCAGTTTCCCGATAAAGGCAACATTGCTGACCTTCCCACTGCCATCAATTTTATTGACGATCCCTGCTACGTCATTGTTACCGACAACACTTCCTGTTACTTTAACATTCTCGACAGTTGCATTGTTTTTGATGACACCTGCGATTGGGGCTACTCGATCTGTCCCAGGTAGGTCAATCGCAACATTTTCAAGCAAGAGATTCTTAACCGCACCACCTTCGATGTTCCCAAATAATGGTCTTGTAATGTTATGGATGGCAAATGTATTTCCATCCGTACTTTCTAAAATCCCCTTGAAGGCATTGGTCACATAGGATTTCCCTGCTGGCTGGACATTGGACGCATTCATATTGCTACCAAGCTTAAAGGTTCCAGTCGGATTGGCTTGCATGGCTTTTACAAGTTCGTTGAAATTGTAGTAGACATCACCTTCATGTGCTTTGGGTTTCGCAATATAATGGACATATTCCTCACTAAATTGGTTGTCCGCAGTCCGTTGGACCAGATCTGGAGCTTTGGCTGTTACTTTGTATAAGGTCGCACCATCTACCGTCACTTCTTCAATTTTATCAACGGCTAGTTTTGTAACCTTATTATCATGGGTAGTGACCTTTAAGTAGTAAGGCTTCACATCTGATGGTGTTTCAGACAAGAGGCTGCTATCGGTCTCAAGACCTTGGTCATCCACGCTAATCAGACTGGTTTCCTTGATGTTTTTGATTTCAACTTTTTTAAGATCAATTCTCAGTGGTTCTTCCTTGAGAACTTCTTCTTCATCCCCATTTCCACGGTCATACACCATGGTCGTTGCGAGCGTATAATCCTTGTAGTAGTCCAAGTCCGCTAAAGCAGCTGCCAAGTCTGTCTCTGAAAGGGTCAGGGTTTTCACCACTTGATCACCCTTCTTCAATACAGCCTGGATGGACTTGATGGTCACACCGTCTGGTTTGTCCAAACGATAGGTAGCTTTAGCACTGCGCTTCAACACTTCCTGATCAAGATTGGTCAAGGTCAAGGTTGGCTTGTCTAATTCCTTTGTCCCTTGTTGAATGATCTGATCTTGCGCTTGTTCTACCACTTCTTCGGAAATTGTAGGAGCATCCGTTGTTTTGACACCTTTAATGGTCTTGTAGACCTTGGTGATTTTCTTCTTCCCATTTTTACCGGCTTGAGAAACCCTTTCAGTTCCTTTTAGCAAGGTGGCATCTTGTTCGGTTACCGTCTTAAATGGAATTTCTTCAAAAGCAACTTCCTCTTTTTGGCCTTCAATCGCCTTAGTCCCACGACTAATTTTTTCTGTCACAGGAGCTTTGACCGTTTCAGTGGTCGTACTGAGAGGCTCTCCAATCTTCTCACCATTGACCGTCTTATAAACACGACGAATCTCCTGGCTACCAGCCTCTCCTTTTTGAAGGAGGCTTTCTTCATCGGTGTAACGATTGGCGTCCGTTACATACTCTGTTTCATATGGAAGGATTACCGTTTCTGTCTCGGTTACCGTCCCTTCCGTAACTTGATAGGTTGGATTCTCCGGTTGAACGGGGGCTTCGCCAACATGGCCTTCTTCCTGTGTCCCTTTGGCTTCCACCATACCTGTATAGGTTGGGTTCTCCGGTTGAATAGGGGCTTCGCCGACATGGCCTTCTTCTTGTGTCCCTTTAGCTTCCACCACACCTGTATAGGCTGGGTTCTCTGGTTGAACAGGAGCTTCGCCGATATGGCCTTCTTCTTGTGTCCCTTTGGCTTCCACCACACCTGTATAGGCTGGGTTCTCTGGTTGAACAGGAGCTTCGCCGATATGGCCTTCTTCCTGTGTTCCTTTATCTTCCACCACACCTGTATAGGCTGGGTTCTCTGGTTGAACAGGAGCTTCGCCAACATGGCCTTCTTCTTGTGTCCCCTTAGCCGTTACAACTGGAGAAGGGCTGGGTTGAGGGGTTGGTTGGGCATCTTCTTTTGTCCCAACAGCAAGAATTTGTGAAACTGGTTCTTTAGTGACCTTGCTTTCAACGACTCTGCGAACTTCTTGTCCATCTACCACACTCACTTCTGTCAATAGGGTCCGCTCCCCATTTTGACCAGCAGTCAGCACCTTGGTTTGCCCTTTAGGTAATGTAGGATCAACTTGGTTGACAGTTTCAAATGGCACAGGCTCAGTATAGACTTCCAGGCTTGGTTTTTCAACTTGAGGAAAGGCTGGAGCGACTTCTGGGGTCACACGCGCTTGTGGTTCCACTTGTGGAATCCCTGTACTTGTTTTGATCGTTCCTTTTACAGAAGGTTTCGTTTCCTGCATAGCCTTTGGCTCTCGTAAGCTCGTCTTTTGGACTGACGGGTAGCGCAGATAACCAATATAGTCATAGCCGTCAATTTGAATCACGCCATTTGCAAGATCTTTGCTCGATGCGATCGCAAGATCCTGATTATAGGCGCGCAAGACTTGATTTTGTAGGGCTGCGACTTCAACTGGAAGTAGAAGACTTTGTCCCATGGCTCCAATCAAAAGGACGCCCATGATCTTCTTCCGGTGCTTTTTAGAGAGTAAGAGGACCGCAAAGGAAGCAGTGGCTAGACTTAGCCCAAAAAGGGCGATTTCCTGACTTCCTGTTTGAGGAAGAACCGACTGAGTTGCTTCCTTCTTCTTATAGACGAGATAGAAAGTATCTTCATTTTGATATGCTTCAGGGATTGCATGAATCACCTGTGCTTTTTCTTCAGCAGTCAGCTCTTCTTCTGTCACATATCCTAAGTGCACATGAGCAGGTAGGGTCACCTGATCTGCTTGGACAGGACGAGCCCCTAACAGGCTTCCTCCTAATAAAAAGGCTCCAATGGCCACCGGACCAACACCGACAGATAATTTCCGAATCGAATATTTGGTCATTTTTTCAAACGTTTGTTTCGCTTTTTTCATCCTAAAATTCCTATATAGTAATATTTAACCCTCGAGCAGGGACCTGATTATTTTTAGAGAGGATGGGATCCTTTCCAGAAATAAGAACCTTCCCGGGATTTTTTACCTTTACCTATCTTATCTTTTTTCTTCTATTTTAGCAAGCTCTAAAACTCAAAAATATAAACCGTTTTCTTTATAGGAAGAAAGCAACACAAAAAAACGCCTCGAAAGGCGTTTGTATCATAGATCTATTTATAAGGATTGGTACAAATCATTGTATCGTTGACTAGCCGTATCCCATGAGAAGTCACGCGTCATAGCTTGCTCTTGGAGACCATACCAAGCCTGTTTGTCATTGTAGTAGACAGCCAAGGCTTCATCAACTGCCCAGTTAAACCAATAGCCAGACAAATTATTGAAACTAAAGCCTGTTCCACTTCCATCAACAGCATTATACGGTTGGACCGTATCTCGAAGTCCGCCGACTTCATGCACCAGAGGAAGGGTTCCATAACGCATGGCCATCATTTGAGAAAGGCCACATGGTTCAAAGCGGCTTGGCATCAAGAAGACATCCGACGCTGCATAGATTTCTTGGGCCAATTGGACATCAAATGTGATATTCGCTGAAAGTTTATCTGGGTAGGCTTGACCAAACCAAGCAAAGGCATTTTCAAATCCAGGGTCTCCTGTCCCCAGCAAAACAATCTGAATATCCTTTTGCAAGAGTTGATGCAACTCTTCTACCACCACATCAAAACCTTTTTGACGTGTCAAACGAGAGACGATCCCAAACAAAGGAACATCATCGCGAACAGGTAGACCAACACGTTCTTGAAGAGCTCGTTTGCTAGCTGCTTTACCTGAAAGATCTGAGAGACTGAAGTGATACGTCAAGAGTGGATCCGTTTCAGGATTATACAGATCTGCATCAATCCCGTTAACAATTCCGGTCACCTTGCCAGACTCCATCCGAAGGATCTGATCCAAGCCACAACCATATTCAGCAGTCATAATCTCATGCGCATAGCTAGGAGAAACCGTTGTTACACGGTCAGCATATAGAATGCCGGCTTTCATCCAGTTCAGGCAATCATTCCACCGAAGCGTTCCATCTGCATAGCGTTCAAATCCAACTCCGAATAGGTCCCACAACATTCCTGGGTCGAACTGACCTTGGAATTCCAAATTATGGATAGTCAATACTGTTTTAATTTCATGATAAGCTTGAATCCAACGGTATTTTTCCTTCAGCAAGAAAGGAATCATCGCCGTATGGTAATCATGGGCATGAAGAACATCTGGAATGAAGTCAACCCGTTCCATCGTTTCTAAAGCCGCGAGCTGGAAGAAGGCGAAGCGTTCTCCATCATCAAAGTCACCATAGACATGACCTCTAAAGAAATAATGTTGGTTATCAATAAAGTAAAAGGTGACTCCATCACGCACAATACGTTTCACACCAACATATTGACTTCTCCAGCCAACCTTGGTCTCAAAATGCAAAACATCTTCGATTTGATCTCCAAACTTAGTCTCTACCATATCATAGTAAGGGAGGATCACGCGCACATCATGACCACTTTTCGCTAAGGATTTAGGAAGAGCGCCAATAACGTCTCCCAATCCGCCTGTTTTAGAAAATGGTGCACCTTCAGCTGCAACAAATAATAGTTTCATTAGACAATATCCTCTGTAACAATCGTTCCTTTTTTAACCACGACAGGTGCTTCTTCTGTCCCACGAATCGTCACACCAGCAGCCACTTCGACACCCTTATCCAGGATGGCATATTCGACGATTGCATTTTCATGAATCACAACACCAGGGAAGAGAAGACTACTGCGGACTTCTGAACCTTCATGAAGGTGTACCCGCCGTGAAACAACGGAGCGTTCAACGGTTCCTTCTACAATACTACCCGAAGCAAATTGAGACGTTTTAATATGTGAAGTCTTGGAATAATACGTTGGTTCTTCATTCTTCACTTTCGTATACACCTTTTGGTTTGGTGAAAAGAGCTTCATGAATTTTTGGTTTTCCAACATATCCAAGTTTGCATGGTAGTAGGATTCAACTGAATGAATATTGGCTAGGTAACCTGTATATTCAAAAGCAAAAGCATTGTATTCCACCGCCAAATCACGCAAGATATAGCGCAATTTTTGTGGGTATTCTTTCTTGGCTTCTTCTTCAATTTTTTCAATCAACCAAGGAGTATCCACAATAAAGACATCTGTCGACATGTTGTAGACTTCGTCAGGATCCTTGCCATCGAAAAGTCTTTGCTCTGTAACATGGTCTGTTTCATCAATTTCCAAGATAGCATTGACTTCAGAGATATTTTGAAGATGCAACTTCTTATAAACCACTGTAATCGGACGGTCAACGCTATTATGCAAGTGGAAAACTTGATTGAGGTCAATATTCATCAAGACATCACAGTTCAAAGCAACTGTTTGGTTGGAACCAGACCGTTTCAAATAGGTCAATAATTGTTGGTAGTATTCTGGCCCTACATTTGTATTTTCAACAGGAGTGTTATAGATTCCGAGGTAATAGTGGCTCAATAAAGTAGACAAGCCCCACTCACGACCTGAACGAATATGGTCAAAGACCGAACTAATATTTTCTTGTTGGAAAATCCCAAAAACACTACGAATACCAGCATTCGCAAGACTAGACAACGGGAAGTCAATCAAGCGGTATTTCCCATCAAATGGTAGAGATGCTACCGGACGATGGCTGGTCAAAGTGGACATATCATGATACCCAACTGTATTTCCTAAAATGGCTGAATATTTATCAATCTTCATCTGTTGCTACCCCCACTTTTTCATTGTAACCGACAACTTGTACTTCCTCTGTTCCATCAATCACGACACCTTCTGCAATGACTGCACCTTCCCCGATAATCGCGCGTTTCACGACAGCTCCTTTACCGATAATGGCATTGCTCATCACGACAGCATCTTCGACAACTGCTCCTTCACGAACTTGAGCTTCTGTTGATAAGATGGAGTGTTTGACTGTACCGTCTACCGAACAACCGTCGACGACAAGAGAATCTTCGACGTGGCCATGTTCCCCAAAGAAGTTCGGTGGAGAAATGAGGTTGCGTGAATAGATTTTCCAGTGACGATCGCGACTATCCAAGGCATTATTTGGATCGATATATTCCATATTGGCTTCCCAAAGAGACTCAATCGTACCAACGTCTTTCCAATAACCATTGAATTCATAAGCATAAACACTTTCGCCTGATTCTAGATACGTTGGAATGACATTTTTACCGAAGTCTGACATATCGATATCACTCTTTTCAGCAGCAACCAACATATTGCGGAGACGAGCCCAGTCAAAGATGTAAATCCCCATGGAAGCCTTGGTAGATTTTGGTTCAGCTGGTTTTTCTTCAAATTCGACAATCCGATTATTGGCATCTGTATTCATGATTCCAAAACGGCTTGCTTCCTTCAAAGGTACATCTAGGACGGCAACAGTTAAGCTTGCATTATTATCCTTGTGCGCTTGAAGCATATCATCGTAATCCATCTTATAGATGTGGTCCCCAGATAATATCAAGACATATTCCGGATTGATGCTGTCGATATAGTCGATGTTTTGGAGGATGGCATGGCTAGTTCCTTCAAACCAACGATTTCCTTCACTAGCTGAATAAGGTTGGAGAATAGACACACCTGTATTGATTCCATCCAAGCCCCAACTGGAACCATTTCCAATATGGCTGTTAAGTGCAAGGGGTTGATACTGTGTAATCACACCAACATTGTGAATTCCTGAGTTGGCACAGTTTGAGAGAGCAAAATCGATAATCCGATAGCGCCCACCAAATTGAACCGCAGGTTTCGCGATGTTTTTGGTTAATTTTCCAAGACGTGTTCCTTGCCCACCGGCAAGAATTAAAGCGAGCATTTCATTCTTCATTGACTACTTCCTCTTTTTAAAGCTTGGACTCCCTTAGAGTCAACCGATCATCATTTTTTATCTGATGTTTTAGATTTCGTTTTGCGAACCTTCCGTTTCACCTTCCAAATGCTAGCTCCTAAAGCCGGCAAAGTAAAGGTCAAAGTTTGTTCATAATCCTTCCACAGTCCATCTTGAGACTGAACTGTCGGATTGTGCTCTTTCCAGACACCTCCCCATTCTTCTAATTCTGTATTCCAAATTTCTTCATAGACCGCTGATATAGGCACACCAATCGTAAAGTCCTTGCGTTCTACTGGTGCCATATTAAAGACGCACACCAAAAGATCACCCTTACGATTTTTCCGGATCATAGACAAGACGCTCTGATCCCGGTTATCTGCATCAATAATCTCTAAGCCATCAAAGCTATCATCAATCTCCCACAATTCCTTGTGTTCTTTGTAGAAATGATTGAGCTGAGAAGTGAAACGACGCATCTTAGCATTCATTTCATCCTCTAGATTGCCCCATTCCAATTGCTCTTCTGACTTCCATTCCAAAAATTGACCAAATTCTGAACCCATAAAGAGTAATTTCTTACCTGGATGGCAAATCTGATAGGTCAAGAGGTTACGGAGTCCAGCAAATTGATTGTAACGATCTCCCCACATCTTATGCATCAAACTCTTCTTACCATGCACCACTTCATCATGTGAAAATGGTAGTAAGAAGTTTTCAGAAAATGCATACATGAAACTAAAGGTTACCAGGTTAAAGTCAAATTTCCGGTAGATGGGATCTTCTTCGTAGAATCGAAGGATATCATTCATCCACCCCATATTCCATTTATAGTCAAAGCCAAGTCCACCTTCTTCTTCAGGACCCGTGATCTTTTGACCAGCAGAACTTTCTTCTGCAATCATCATGACATCTGGGTGTTCGTTCTTGATAATCGCATTCAAACGTCTAAGGAAATGAACGCCTTCGTAGTTGAGGTTTCCACCATCAATATTTGGTGTCCATGGACCACTATCGTAGTCAAGATAGAGCATATTGCTCACAGCATCGACCCGAATCCCATCTAAATGATAGGTATCAATCCAAAACTTCAAACTAGAAATCAAGAATGACTGGACTTGATTCTTCCCTAAATCGAAGTTCAAGGCTCCCCATCCGTAGTTATGCGCACGATGTTCATCCTGGTATTCAAAGGTTGGTGTTCCATCATAATAAGCCAAGGCATCATCATTGATAATGAAATGTCCTGGTACCCAATCCACGATCACTCCGATATTGTTGAGGTGGCATTCTTCCACGAAGTCTTGAAACTCTTCTGGGCTACCATAAGTCTGCTCGAGTGCAAAATATCCCATGAGCTGATAGCCCCAACTCAAGCCCAATGGATGGGCCATCACTGGCATAAATTCCACGTGGGTGTAGTTCATCTCTACCAGATACGGAATGAGTTCATCTTTTAGTTGTTTGAAGGTGTAGGAACTGTGATCCTCATTTCGTTTCCAAGATCCTGCATGAACCTCGTAAATATTAACAGGTCGTTCCTTAAAACCAAGTTTTTTACGGCGTGCTCTCCAGAGACCATCTTTCCAGTTTTTCTCTGGAATGGTCTTAATAATAGATCCTGTATTGGGTCTCTTTTCCATCCATAACGCTAGAGGATCGATTTTTTGCACCTGATGACCATTTTGTCGAGTCACCAAATACTTGTATATATCTCCCTCTTTTGCATCGGAACAGAAGACTTCCCAGACGCCTCCTTCATTACGAACCATTGGAATTTTACGAGCTTCCCAATCAGTGAAATCACCAATCAGATCCACCGCCTGAGCATTGGGAGCCCAAACACGGAAGGTAAAGCCTTCTTGTTCTCCCCTTGTTTCCTTGTGAGCTCCTAAGTACTCTTGAAGATGGAAATTATCCCCTCTTCCAAATGTCCATAAGTCTGTGCTTCTATCCATATACTCACCTCTTTATTTTTTTGAAAGCGTTTTCTAGTTGTTTTTATTTTACTATAAAATCACTTAATTTTCAAGTTGATTCCAGGAAAATCATGTAAATTTATCAGGAAAAGTTCTTTCATTTTCTCTTCCGAACCTTTTACTTCATTCCTTCGCTTTCCTCCTAATCTTACTTACGATTATACTATATATACGAGGAAAATTAAACAAAAAACCGAACATTTAAATCACTATTTTTATTACTAACTAGTTTATTACGAATAAAATGAACATTTTTATGTACAATGTAAAAAAAGACTAAGACAAATTTGTCTTAGTCTTGATCGACTCTTAGTCTACGTTCACGTATTCTTTTGAAAGTTCAAGAACTTCTTCCATTGTTGAACATTCAGTCAGAGCACGGTTAGCGTATTCTTGCATTTTAGCTGTGTCGAGTTTCTTCATCAAGCTACGTGTACGAAGGACAGATGTCGCTGACATAGAGAACTCATCCAAGCCCATTCCGACAAGAAGTGGAACAGCAGTTTGGTCACCGGCCATTTCACCACACATACCTGCCCATTTGCCTTCAGCGTGAGCTGCTTTGATCACGTTGTTGATCAAACGAAGTATTGATGGGTTATATGGTTGGTAAAGGTATGAAACTTGTTCGTTCATACGGTCAGCAGCCATTGTGTATTGGATCAAGTCATTTGTACCGATTGAGAAGAAATCAACTTCTTTAGCAAATTGGTCCGCAAGCATTGCAGCAGCTGGGATTTCAATCATGATACCTACTTGGATATCATCTGCCACAGCAACACCTTCAGCAAGCAATTTAGCTTTTTCTTCTTCAAGAATACCTTTAGCCGTACGGAACTCTGTCAACAAAGCAACCATTGGGAACATGATCCGCAATTTACCGTGAACAGATGCACGAAGCAATGCACGCAATTGTGTACGGAACATTTGGTTACCTGTCTCAGAGATAGAGATACGCAAAGCACGGAAACCTAAGAATGGGTTCATTTCTTTAGGAAGATCAAAGTAAGGGAGTTCTTTATCCCCACCGATATCCATTGTACGAACGACAACAGGTTTACCGTTCATACCTTCAAGAACTGCTTTGTAAGCTTCATATTGGTCATCTTCAGTTGGGAAGTCTTGAGAATCCATGTACAAGAATTCTGTACGATAGAGACCAACAGCTTCTGCACCATTATCGTTTACACCTTCAACGTCTTTAGGTGTACCGATGTTGGCAGCCAACTCGAAGTGTTTTCCATCAGCAGTCACTGTTTTCGCATCTTTAAGGAGAGCCCATTCAGCTTTTTGTTTGGCATATGCTTCACCAGCTGCTTTGAACTCTGCGATTTGTTCTTCAGTAGGGTTGATCACTACTTCACCAGTGATCCCTGAAACAGCCAAAACATCGCCATCTTTGACAAGTTCTGTGATGTTATTTGTACCAAGAACAGCTGCGATTTCAAGTGTACGAGCCATGATAGCTGAGTGACTTGTACGTCCACCGATATTCGTAACAAAAGCTTTTACATACTTTTTGTTCAACTGTGCTGTATCAGATGGAGTCAAGTCATGCGCAACCACGATTGCTTCTTCATTGATAGAAGCAGGGTTTGGCAATTTCTTACCAAGCAAGTTGGCAAGGACACGTTTGGTAACGTCACGAATATCTGCTGCACGTTCTTGCATGTAAGGATTGTCTTCCATTCCTTCAAAGATCGCAATGAACATGTCAGTGACTTCTTTCAAGCCAGCTTCTGCATTGATTTTTTTCGTACGAATCGTTTCTTTGATCTGACCAATCATTTCAGGGTCAGCAAGAACCATCATATGCGCATCAAAAACTTGCGCTGCTTCTTCACCAAGGCTTGCTACTGCATTCTCCCGAATAAGAGAAAGCTCGTTTTGTGAAGCTTCAAGAGCTGCATCCAAACGAGCTTCTTCTGCACTTGTATCTTCGACTGAAACAGTCTCAAATGATAAGTCTGGTTGAATGAGCAAATATGCCTTAGCAACGGCAACACCGTCAGATGCTGCAATTCCTTTTAGCATTTTTGTCATATTTTTAAGCCAATCCTTCTTTAGTCATTGTTTCTGAAATAGCTGCGATAGCATCATCAGCGTCAGCACCTTCTGCAGAGATTACAACGTCTGCTCCTTGACCAACACCAAGGCTCATAACACCCATGATTGATTTCAAGTTAACTGATTTACCTTTGTATTCAAGAGTAATATCTGAAGCAAATTTGCTAGCAGTTTGAACCAACAAAGTTGCTGGACGTGCGTGGATACCTGTTTCTGCCACGATGTGGAAATCTTTAGAAGCCATAGTTTGACTCTCCTTTTTAAAAATAGTTTTTGAGTTACCTTTTGATAACCCTTACAATTTGGTATTATATCATCTTTTGAAATTTTTTTCAAGATTTTTATCACTGACTTACAGAAAAAGACTGCGAAAAATCCCAATTTAGATACATTTTAAGAAGCAACTGAAGAACAGAGAAAATATCTTTTCAATTTTCTACTATATTATAAGTAACATTTTCCTCCGCTTTCAATGAAAAGAAGCTGTTTAACCACAGGATATTGATTCACCAAAAAATTATAACTAATTAAAGATGCTTTAAAGCCTATTCCTATCCCATTTCTTCGATTTTCACACTTTTCACTCACCACAATATATTGTGCTTTGAAAACTCCATTTCATCTCTTTGCACAATATTTAGTTTTATTTTGTTGACAAGTTGCTGGATTTTGTTTATACTGTTTACAGATTTATATTTCGATAGGAGAACGGAAAAGAAATGGTAACCATTTATTCAAAAAATAATTGTGTTCAATGCAAAATGACTAAGCGATTCCTCGATAGCAATCATGTGGAATACCGCGAAATTAACTTAGACGAACAGCCAGAATTTGTAGAGCATGTTAAGAACCTTGGCTTCAATGCTGCTCCAGTTATTCAAACACCGGATGAGGTATTTTCTGGTTTTCAACCAGCTAAGTTGAAGAAACTTTCTTAATAAACACAGTATTTTGCTTAAATAGGGTCTAGCGTTAGCAACCTAACACTAGACTTTTTACTTGGAAAGAGAGGACTTCTCCTCTTCATTTTTTTGAACTAGAAAAGGATTATTATGGGATTAAAATCTCTTGAAGATGTGACGTATTTTCGTCTTAACAATGAAATCAACCGTCCAGTAAACGGCCAAATCATGCTTCATAAAGATAAAGAAGCTTTGGATGCGTTCTTTAAAGAAAATGTTGTACCAAATACTAAAACCTTTGACTCGATTACAGACAAGATTCAGTACCTTCTCGAGCACAATTACATTGAGAGAGCTTTTATCGAGAAATACCGTCCTGAATTTTTAGAGGAATTGGCCCAATTTATCAAAGACCAAAACTTCCAATTCAAGTCCTTCATGGCGGCCTACAAATTCTATAACCAATACGCTTTGAAAACAAATGATGGAGAATACTATCTTGAAAGCATGGAAGACCGTGTCTTCTTCAATGCTCTCTATTTTGCAGATGGAAATGAAGCTATCGCGCGAGACATCGCAAACGAAATTATCCACCAACGCTACCAACCAGCGACTCCTTCTTTCTTAAATGCTGGTCGTGCCCGCCGTGGAGAATTGGTTTCATGTTTCTTGATCCAAGTAACCGATGATATGAATGCAATCGGACGTTCCATCAACTCTGCCCTTCAACTTTCACGTATCGGTGGTGGGGTTGGGATTTCCCTCAGCAATCTTCGTGAAGCTGGAGCACCAATCAAAGGATATGAAGGAGCCGCTTCTGGGGTCGTACCTGTTATGAAACTCTTTGAAGATAGCTTCTCTTACTCTAACCAATTGGGACAACGACAAGGGGCTGGGGTTGTTTACCTCAACGTCTTCCACCCAGACATCATCGCCTTCCTTTCTACTAAGAAAGAAAATGCTGATGAAAAAGTTCGGGTGAAGACTCTCTCACTTGGGGTCGTCGTACCAGACAAATTCTATGAATTGGCTCGTAAGAATGAGGAAATGTACCTCTTCAGCCCATACTCTGTGGAACGTGAATACGGAGTACCATTTAACTACATCGACATCACTGAAAAATACGATGAGTTGGTTGCTAATCCAAATATCCGCAAGACTAAAATTAAGGCACGTGATTTGGAAACTGAAATTTCTAAATTGCAACAAGAATCTGGCTATCCATATGTAGTCAACATCGATACTGCTAACCGGGCCAACCCTGTTGATGGGAAAATCATCATGAGTAACTTGTGTTCAGAGATCCTCCAAGTTCAAGAACCAAGCTTGATCAACGATGCCCAAGAATTTGTCCAAATGGGAACAGACGTCTCATGTAACCTTGGTTCAACCAACGTGGTTAACATGATGACTTCACCTGATTTTGGACGTTCGATTCGTGCCATGGTTCGTGCTTTGACCTTCGTCACCGATAGCTCTCATATCGTGGCCGTTCCAACTATTGACCACGGAAATAAACTGGCGCATTCGTTCGGACTTGGAGCAATGGGACTTCACAGCTACCTTGCGCAACAATTGATCGAATACGGATCACCTGAGTCTGTCGAGTTCACTAGCATCTACTTCATGCTCATGAACTACTGGACTCTCGTAGAATCAAACAACATTGCGCGCGAACGGGGTGTTACCTTCCACAACTTCGAAAAATCTGATTATGCCAATGGTACTTACTTTGATAAGTACACGACTGGAGAATTTGTACCAAAATCTGATCGCGTCAAAGAACTCTTTAAAGATATCTTTATCCCAAGTGCTGAGGATTGGGCAGAACTGCGTGCTAAAGTTCAAGCAGATGGTCTTTACCACCAAAACCGCTTGGCTGTCGCACCAAATGGATCTATCAGCTACATCAATGACGTCTCTGCTTCTATCCACCCAATTACACAACGGATTGAAGAACGCCAAGAGAAAAAAATCGGTAAGATCTACTACCCTGCAGCAGGATTGTCAACGGAAACGATTCCTTACTACACTTCTGCCTACGACATGGATATGCGAAAAGTCATCGATGTCTATGCTGCCGCAACTGAACACGTAGACCAAGGTCTTTCACTGACTCTCTTTATGCGTAGCGATATTCCAAAGGGTCTTTACGAATGGAAAACTGAAAACAAACAAACCACTCGTGACTTGTCTATCCTTCGGAACTACGCCTTTAACAAGGGTATCAAGTCTATCTACTACGTCCGTACCTTTACAGATGATGGTGGAGAAGTTGGCGCCAACCAATGTGAAAGCTGTGTCATCTAATCCGCTATCCTAGATAGCTATCAAAAGTCGGTTCGCCGACTTTTTGTGCGGTATTCTATCAATTTATGGTAGAATAGTAACGATTGAATGAATAGAAAAAGAAAGTGATGCAAATGGAAACATACTACAAAGCCATTAACTGGAATGCGATCGAAGATGTCATCGATAAATCGACCTGGGAAAAACTGACAGAGCAATTCTGGTTGGATACACGTATCCCTTTGTCAAACGACTTGGATGACTGGAGAAAGTTGTCGAATAAAGAAAAAGACCTAGTTGGTAAAGTCTTTGGGGGATTAACCCTTCTAGATACCATGCAATCTGAAACAGGTGTTCAAGCTCTTCGTGCGGATATTCGTACTCCCCATGAAGAAGCTGTCTTTAACAACATCCAATTCATGGAATCTGTCCATGCTAAGTCTTACTCTTCTATCTTTTCTACTTTGAATACTAAGTCAGAAATCGAAGAGATTTTCGAATGGACCAACACCAATCCTTTCCTTCAAAAGAAGGCAGAAATCATCAACGAAATCTACCTCAATGGAACTCCCCTTGAAAAGAAAGTCGCCAGCGTTTTCCTTGAAACCTTCCTCTTCTACTCTGGTTTCTTCACACCTCTCTACTATCTTGGAAACAACAAATTAGCCAACGTAGCTGAAATCATCAAGTTGATCATTCGGGACGAATCTGTTCACGGAACCTATATCGGCTACAAGTTCCAACTTGGATTTAACGAATTACCAGAAGAAGAACAAGAAAAACTCAAAGAGTGGATGTATGATCTGCTCTACACCCTCTATGAGAATGAAGAAGGTTACACAGAGAGCCTCTATGATGGTGTGGGCTGGACTGAGGAAGTCAAGACCTTCCTTCGCTACAATGCTAATAAAGCCCTCATGAACTTGGGACAAGATCCGCTTTTCCCAGACTCAGCAGATGACGTTAACCCAATCGTCATGAACGGAATCTCAACCGGTACCTCTAACCACGACTTCTTCTCTCAAGTCGGAAATGGTTACCTTCTCGGTGAAGTAGAAGCTATGCAGGAGGACGATTACAACTACGGCCTATAAGACAAAAACCTTTCCAGATGGAAAGGTTTTTAAATATAGACAACCTATTGTTTTACATAAAACAGATAGATGATTTTCAAAAAATGACTTTTATTTTTTGAAGATTAAAAACTTTCCGCCGTGAGAAAAGTGCTAGAAACAATCATGTTTCTAGCACTCGGGAGTTTTGGAACCTTAGGTCCAAAACTAAGTCAAGGAACTTCTTTGAAGTTCGCTGACGTCCGTACTCACCTAAGAAAAGTTTTTTAGAAGACTTTATCTTCAATCTGAAACCTTTCCAGACGGAAAGGTTTTTTTGTTGCAATCTTTTTCTAATTGGATCTGCTTTTTTTTTGAAAAAAGAGGTTGGACAAACATCCAACCTCTCCGATGATTACAATTTACCTGCTACAGCATCCAACAATTCTTGGATTTTAGCTTGGTTGCTTCCTCCTGCCATGGCCATGTCTGGTTTACCACCACCACGTCCATCGACGATTGGAGCCAATTCTTTGATCACATTACCTGCATGGACCTCTTTTGTCTTGCTAGCTACAAGGACATTGACCTTGTCACCGATAGCTGCGACAAGAACAAGGACGTCAGAGTAATCTTTTTGTTTCCAGTTATCCGCAAAGGTACGAAGAGCACCTGCATCTGATACAGAAACTTGGCTGGCAATGTAACGGTGTCCATTTGCTTCTTGAACATTCTTGAAGACATCGCCTGCTGCCGCTGCTGCCGCTTTTTCCTTCAATTCTGCATTTTCTTTTTGCAATTGACGGAGTTGTTCTTGAAGACCTTCCACCTTGTGAGGGACTTCCTTAAGTTGAGGTGCTTTCAAGGTTGCTGCGACTGCTTTCAGTGCATCTTCTTGTTCACGATAAGCTTCGAAGGCTTCCTTACCAGTCACTGCCAAGATACGACGAGTTCCTGATCCGATCCCTTCTTCTTTGACAATCTTGAAGAGACCAATTTCAGAAGTGTTGCCTACGTGAGTACCACCACAGAGCTCAACAGAGTAATCACCGATCGTTACAACACGGACTTCTTTACCGTATTTTTCACCAAAGAGGGCCATGGCTCCCATTTCTTTAGCAGTATCGATATCTGTTTCAATCGTTTCGACTGCGATCGCTTCCCAAATCTTTTCATTGACTTGTTGTTCAATAGCGCGCAATTCTTCAGGAGTTACGGCTTGGAAGTGGGTAAAGTCAAAGCGAAGGAATTCTACTTCGTTGAGAGATCCTGCTTGGGTTGCGTGGTTCCCAAGGATATTGTGAAGAGCGGCATGGAGCAAGTGAGTTGCAGTGTGGTTCTTCATGACACGATGACGACGATTGGTATCGATCGCCAAGGTGTATTCTTGGTTCAAGGCAAGAGGAGCAAGAACTTCAACAGTATGAAGTGGTTGTCCATTTGGTGCCTTTTGTACATCTGTTACAGTAGCTACGACATTTCCTGTAGCATCCAAGATTTGACCATGGTCCGCAACTTGTCCACCCATTTCAGCGTAGAATGGAGTTTCTGCAAAGATCAATGATGCAGTCCCTTCTGATACAGCCTCTACTTCTGCATTGTCCGCTACGATAGCCACCAACTTAGAAGGCAATTGGCTGGCATTGTAGTTGAAGCTACTTTCAACTGTAATGTTTTGAAGGGTTTCATTTTGCATCCCCATAGATCCACCTTTGACAGCCGATGCACGCGCCCGTTCTTGTTGTTCCTTCATAGCTGCTTCAAAACCGTCACGATCGACTGTCATTCCAGCTTCTTCAGCGATTTCTTCTGTCAATTCTACTGGGAATCCGTATGTATCATAAAGTTTAAAGACATCTTGACCAGCAATCACTGTTTGACCTTTGGCTTTCAAGTCTTCAACAATGGTTTGGGCAAAGTGTTGACCAGAGTTCAAGGTACGAGCAAATGATTCTTCTTCACTCTTGATGATTTTTTCGATAAATTCTTGTTTTTCAAGTACTTCTGGGTAGTAGCTTTCCATGATCTTCCCAACAGTTGGAACCAATTTATACAAGAAGGTTCCTTCAATCCCCAATTTTTGACCATGCATAGAAGCACGACGGAGGAGACGACGAAGAACGTAACCGCGTCCTTCATTACCTGGAAGAGCCCCATCTCCAATCGCAAATGAAAGCGAACGGATGTGGTCAGCAATCACCTTGAAGCTCATGTTATCGCCATCTGGATCATAGGTTTTACCAGACATCTTTTCAACTTCACGGATGATCGGCATGAAGAGGTCTGTTTCAAAGTTAGTCTTGGCCCCTTGGATAACGGCTACCAAACGTTCCAAACCTGCACCCGTATCAATGTTCTTGTGTGGCAATTCCTTGTACTCACTACGAGGAACAGCAGGGTCAGCGTTAAATTGTGACAAAACAATGTTCCAGATTTCGATGTAACGGTCGTTTTCGATATCTTCTGCAAGCAGACGAAGACCGATATTTTCAGGGTCAAAGGCTTCTCCACGGTCAAAGAAGATTTCTGTATCTGGTCCAGAAGGCCCCGCACCGATTTCCCAGAAGTTGTCTTCGATTGGGATCAAGTGACTTGGATCTACCCCAACAGCGATCCAACGGTTGTATGAATCTTTGTCGTCAGGGTAATAGGTCATGTAAAGTTTGTCTTTAGGGAAATCAAACCATTCCGGACTTGTCAAAAGTTCATAAGCCCACGTAATGGCTTCATCACGGAAGTAATCTCCGATAGAGAAGTTCCCCAACATTTCAAACATGGTATGGTGACGAGCAGTTTTCCCTACGTTTTCGATATCGTTGGTACGGATGGCTTTTTGAGCATTGGTAATCCGTGGATTTTCAGGTTTGATGGTTCCATCGAAGTATTTCTTAAGAGTGGCAACCCCTGAGTTAATCCATAAAAGTGTTGGATCGTTTACTGGAACCAAGCTAACAGATGGTTCTACAGAGTGGCCTTTGCTTGCCCAGAAATCAAGCCACATTTGGCGGACTTGTGCACTAGATAATTGTTTCATATTTGTCTCCTAATTTTTTTAAGATTAATTTGCGCCAGCTTCTAACATTTCGACATAATCGATGGCGACACAAAGTGAGATGACTAAATCAGCGTATTCATCCTCATACACCGATACTTGGTAGGTAGAGGTTAAATGAAAGAGTTCCTTGCTAATCTCAGCGACGATTTGATCCCGGTCATCGAATAATTTGAATTCTAGGTCCCAGATATTTCCTTGTACCCGAAGTCCCAAATCTTCGATATCGTACTTATCCCTGAAGAGCGTCAGCTTTTTATGGATAAAAAAGCGGTCCCCATCCTTCAACTCAACCACAAACTTGGGAAGAAAGCTGATTGTTTTTTTAGTAATGTGGCTCACTTCTTGTCCATTCTTATCGTAGATGGTAAAAGTCTTGGGAATCTTAAGAAAAGATCCCTCAACCTGGTACTCAACATTTCCCAACTCATCTTTGATATCGAACCGCTCGCCACCCAATCGAAATTTTTGTTTCACTTGATAGGTTCGCATCTTTTGATCTCCTTTAAAAAGCTCCAGACAACTGCCCATAAACAAAAGACAAGCCACTAAACGAAGGGCGAAAAACCGCGGTACCACCTTCATTCAATGAACTTGTCATTCTTCATTTTATATGCAATTGTCTCAGCCGAGTAGCAAAATCATTTCTCTTCCATGGCTCGCACCCCCGCCACTTCTCTGATTCCGAGTAACAATGATTTATTCTCAACTATTTCATTATACAAGTTCCAAAAGGAACCGTCAACTATTTTTTAGATGATGAACTGCTATCGCTCGTTTGAACACCGATATTTTGCAAATATTGGTTGAAGGTTGATTTGAAGGCATCATCTTTGACCTTGATATTGGCATTGGTCATCGCTTTTGCAATAATGCTACGGATGTAGTTAGTATCTTGCTTACGACCGTCAACAATGATCTCTTTCAAACGTTTTTCGTATTTCTTCCAGTCAGAACCTTTTTCTGTCTTCTTATTCAATTTGACAATATAGTAGCTAGCAGAATAGTTTTGACCTGCTGAAACTGTGATCACATCTGAAATCCCATTTTCATCCAACTTAAAGGCAGCTTCTTTGACTTGAGATGGAATATCTGCTGTTCCTGAATCGAACTTGACTTCGCCACCTTTGTCTTTTGTAGCAGTATCTGTCGAATTGTCTTTGACGATTTGGGCAAAGTCTGCACCTTCCGCTTTAGCTGCTTCCAACACTTCTTTTGCTTTGTCTTCTGAATCTAACTTGATAATTTGTGCTGTTACTTCTGGTGTGTAAGATTCAAAAGCCGCCTTGTAGTCAGACTCTTTGATATCTTTCTTAGCAGCTTGGTTGACTGCATATTCCAACAACATATTGCTACGGATTTGTTTCTTTGCTGTTTCTTCCGTCAAGCCTTGTTGCGCCAAGTAAGCATCGAATTGCTTGCCTAATTGTTTCTTTTGTTTAGCCAATTCTTTATCGACTTCTTTATCAGAAACTTTTGATCCATATTCTTTTTCAAAGACTTTATTGATGGTCATTTGGAAAAGAACTTGTTGAGCACCTTGGTTGTTTTTGATTTCATTATAGAAATCAGAAACTGTAATCGTGTCCCCTTTCATGGTCACGATATCTTTGTTTGTGCCATTGGCACACGCTGCTAGTGTTACGACTGATAGCAAGGTCACAGCACCTGCTACAAGTTTTTTCTTCATGAAAATTATTCTCCGTTCCTTTTTAAACTTCTTCTATTTTACCACAAATTAGAGAGAATACCTTAAATTTACCTAAAAAGAGCTAGGATCTGGCAAGGTTACCGTCTCTGTATTTTTCCGAATCATCAAAATACCATCTCCAAGTGGCACCAAACTAGCGGTCAAATCTGGATGATTGAGAGTCGCATGAAAGAGGTTCTGAAGCCCCCGGTAAATGGTTCGTTGCCCACGACGCACTTCCATGATGTCCTTGGCAACATCTCCTCCTTGGAAAATATCATCCAATACCACGACTCCCCCAACCTCTAAGAGTTCGAGAATTCGTGGCAAAAAGACGATGTACTTAGACTTAGCAGAGTCCATAAAGACAAAGTCATAGGTCTCTGTTAAATCCTGCAAGACATCTACTGCATCTCCTTCAAGCAAGGTGATTTGTTTTCTCTGATCGTATTTAGCCAGATTTTCCTTGGCAAAGCCAATCATCTCTTCATTCCGATCAATAGTGGTAATTTGTGCATCGGGAGCATTTTCAGCCATTAAGAGCGCTGAAAATCCAATTGCTGTCCCAATTTCCAGGATTTTCTTTGGTTGTAGGGCTTGCAGGAGTAGTCTAAAGTAAGCTACCGTTTCATGCGGAATAATCGGAATATTTTCCTTGCGGGCGAATGCTTCTAACTCCTCCAAGGCACCTGCTACCGGTTTTTGACGCGTGCGCATAAAGTCAACGATCTCGTCTTTAACCACTGGCCGGCGCATATTGTGGTTGGCATTTTTACTATAAGACTCTACCATCTTATGCGAGTCCTAATTTTTCTACTAGGGCTTCAAATTCATTCAACCGACGTTCAAAGACCGCAAAGGCTGCGTCCAAGTAGTCTTCTTTTTCCATATCCACACCTGCTTTGCGGATGACATTGAGTGGATAATCAGAATTTCCAGCTTTCAAGTAGTCGATATATTTATCACGATCTTCTTGTGTTCCATGAACAATCTTTTCAGCTAAGGCTGAAGCTGCTGCAAAACCTGTTGAATATTGGAAGACATAGTAGTTATAGTAGAAGTGAGGAATCCGAGCCCATTCATATTGGATCTCAGGGTTGTCTTCTTTTGAAAGACCATAGTATTTTTCATTGAGCTCTGCATAAAGGTTGTTCAAGAACTCACTAGTCAAAACGGTACCTTCTTGGTCTGCTTTATGGATGGCATGCTCAAATTCAGCAAACTGCGTTTGACGGAAGACGGTTCCACGGAAGCCATCCAAGAAGTGATTCAAAATAGCAAAACGAGTTGCATCGTCTTCTACTTCTTCTAACAGACGTTCGGTCAGGATATTTTCATTGGTTGTAGAGGCGATTTCGGCAAGGAAGATGGAATAGTCCCCATAGACATAAGGCTGGGTTTCACGGGTATAGCTAGAATGCATACTGTGACCAGTTTCATGCACCAAGGTGAAGAGATTATCCAATGTATCTTGCCAGTTCAACAACATGAAGGCATTGGTATCATAAGAACCACCTGAATAGGCACCTGAGCGTTTTCCTTGGTTGACATGCACATCAATCCACCGTTCGCTAAAGGCACGTTTCACACGAGAAAGGTAGTCCTCACCCAAAACAGCCAAGACTTCTTCTGCTTTGGCCAACGATTCTTCATAGGTAAACTTGTAGTCTGTATCGGATAATGGCGTATACATATCGTACATCTTCAAGTCTGAGATTCCTAGAATTTTTGAACGCAATTGCACATAGCGTTGCAAGAGTGGCAAGTGTTTGTTGACCGCTGCCACCAAGCTATCATAAACACTTTCTGGTACAAAGTTTTCAGAAAGGGCCGCTTCACGGGCAGATGAGAATTTGCGAACTTTGGCATTAAAGTTGTGAACTTTCACATTGGTTTGCAAGGTTTTAGCATAGGTATGTTGGTACTGTTCATAAACCTTGTAGAGGCCTTCGTAAGCTTCTTTACGAACGGCACGATCTTTTGATTCTACCAAAGAAATATAGTTTCCATGGGTTAATTGAACCTCTTCGCCCTTGTCATCATGCACAGTTGGGAAAACAATATCTGCATTGTCCAAGATTTCAAAGGTTTCACCCCCAGCCGCAAAGATCTCACCAGCTCCTGCAAGTAATTCCTCTTCTTTTTGAGACAAGACATGTTCTTTTTTCTCTAGCAAACGATCAAAATAATGACCATATTGTTCCAAGGCTGGAACTTCACTCACAAAGGTCTTGTATTGCTCATCCGTAATGGCCATGAATTCAGGCTCATAGAAGGCAAAGGTTTCACCTAACAAGCTATAAAGAGACATCCCTTTTGATTGGTACTCTTGGTATTTAGCCACTCGTGTGTCTTGGTCATTTTTCATATGGGCATAGACGTAGACCTTTTCTAAACGACGACTCAATTCCAAATATGCATTGGTTGTATCCAACAGTGTTTGCGCTGAATCCAACAAATGGCCAGCATAGTGGCTTGCTGCTTTAATATCTGTAGCTAAGCTTGCTGCTTCTTCTTCCCAAGCTTGATCTGTCGCAAAAATTGTCGACAAATCCCATTGGTATTTTTCATCAATTTCATTACGTTGTTTTACCATTTCGATTAATCCTCCAATGGTACTATTTTAGCATAAAAATGAACATTTCGGGAGGTTTTCTATCTTAGAAAGTTAGCTTTTCTGTTGAGCATAAAAACGTGGGGGATAAAGGATCTGAACGGGTTGGATCCCTTGCGACTGATAATAGGTCATAAATTGCTGGTAGTAACCTTCTACATCCTCTTTAATTTGGAGCAAGTTCTGTGAAAGGATCGGACGACAAAGAGGATAAAAGAAATCCAGCCCCAGTTCCATCAGATGGTGTCCCTGCATATAGAGTTCTTCCTGAAGCTTCAGCCACTTTGGATGACGATAAAAGAGTTGCTGCTGTATATACGTTAAAAATGTACGATCGAGCTCGACTGCCATTTGCTGCATGGGTTGCGAAAGATAAGGGGTCCGTAAGACTTCCAGTAAAGACCTTTGGCCAAAAGGGAAAATTTCTGTTTGATAATGCAATCGCCCTCGTAAATCCTCATGGATGAGGTATTGCAGACGTAGCTCTTTCTTTGTCAGATCCAATTCCCAAAGATGGAACCCTCGATTCTGACTAAAATAAAGAAAGCCAGCCTGCAGCTTTGTTAGTCTTTCCTTGAGCCACAACTTTTTACCAAGTAACCAATAGACCTGGTAACCGTTGGATCGATAAGCATCGCTCCTCTCCTTCAAGCGTTCTAAAGATAAGGAGCTGCACTGCACTTCCAAAGCTAAGTTCTTTTCTACTACCAAAAGATCGGCAATTTGTTGAAAGTCTGCTAAATAACTTTCTACCTCTGTATGAGATTCCTTAGAGGCCCAATCATAAAGACAAGCTTTTAATTCCAGATGTTCAAAACTCTCAGCTTCGTGATGGTAGGGACAATGCTGTAATTTTATATGAGCAAAATGAGCCCGTAGAACCGAGCCATTTTTTAGACGCACTGGACTATGACAAGCCAAGCAATAGAAGGGACCTTCTGTCACAGCTGGGATCTCTTCCATACAGTTCCACCGCTTTTGATTGTTATCCATGGCAATAAACATAGGCCCACCTCCTCATCTATATCATTCGAAAAAAAAATAGGAAAAAGGCTGGAAATTCCAACCTTTTCTTCTTTTTATTCTTCAGAATCTGAATCTGAATCATCACTAGAATCATCAGCAACAGGAGATTTACTCAATTCTTTCTGCATATCTTTCATTTCTTTACGAGTACTTTCCAACTCTTCACGAGCATCTTTCAAGATTTCGATCAAAGCTTCACGGTCTTCTTTAGGAACGACTGTACTATCTGAACCGATGCTTTCCAAGCCTTCATTAAAGATATCTTTTTGGTTTTCTAATCCTTGCTTTAAGGTACTAATCATTGCATCGTATTGTTCTTTTGCAGAACCTGTCACAGAAGTGCCTGCTTCTTCAGTAATAGAAACAGATTGATCCATTAATTTTGCAAACAACTTTTTGAAGTCTCCAACTGTCTTAGCCTTGTTGATTTCAGCATCTGTTAAGAGGCTAGAAGATGACGTATCTTCTGAATCTGTTGAATTATCCTTACTTTTTGAAGTGTTGGCAGATTTGCTCGTCACTTTAGTCGTTGATTGACTGTTTGAAGTTTCCTTCTTTGTGTCTTGTTTGTTTGAACAAGCAGCTAGGGAAAAGATCGTCAAAAGAGCAGCTGTCGATAAGATCATTTTTTTCATAAAATGGTCTCCTTTATATTTATTTTACCTCATTCTACCATCGAATACTTTGACTGTCAAATTAATCACTAGTTCTTAATATTAGCAAAAAAGTTGGACAAAACACTGTGAAATCAGTGTTTCTGTCCAACTCCTCGATGATTAGTCATACAATTGTAACAATTTCATTAGTCTACTTTGCCACCAAAAAGGCCGTGAGCCTTCCCTTGGGGCATTTTTAAGGCAAAGCTCAGCAAAAAGACGATCCCTACAACCCCTGCTAAAAAGAAACTCATGACTTGGTAACCACCTCTTTCAATACAGAGGGCTGCGAGAGGTTGTAAAAGAATGGTTCCTAAATAACGAGCTCCTTGGACAATAGCCATGGCAAGAACCAAGTCTTTGCCATTCACCTGTTGGGCAATAAACCGTAAGGAGACCATAATCAAAACCATCCCTGTTGTATGCTTGGCTAAAAGAGTCAAAAGCACTTTTAAGAAGACAGGACTTGGAAGAGCGTAGACAACATATTGAGCAAAAATAATCCCGATTGGAAGAGCGATCAAAACCCGTAAAGGCCAGTGGTCCATGAATCGATCAGAGAAAAAGATCAAGGGAGCTTCCACTACGACGGAGATAGCTACAACCGTAGAGGCAATATGGACTGGTAGACCACTATCCATGAGTAGCTCAGGAATATAGGTATGACCAATATTTCCAACCCCTGAAGCCAAGCCAATCAACACAATAAAGAAGAGATAAGGTCCATTGTGAAGAAGAGGACGAATAGAGACAGGGTGTTTTTCCTTTTCTACGACTGTCTCTTTTTTCTTCATTCGAACCGCACTTAGACAGAAAATGCTGAGTAAAATGGTGATCAAAACCGTATAATAAACAGCTTGGGGGCTAAACTGATGATAGACCCAGCCGGCTATTTGGACACCGACCGAGTAGCCAATGGTTCCCCAAACGCGAATCTTCCCAAAAGCGTATGGACTTTGCGTTGCAAATACTTCCATCATGGGAGCTGTCCCATTCAAACAGACTAGAACAATCCCATAAAAAACGGTCAGCCAAAAGAGATTGGGGGCCCAAAGAAAACCGAAGACACCACCAATGATCACACTCAGACTGAGGGTCGTCATTTTTACGATTCCAAATCGCTCATTGATATAACCAAAGAAGGGTTGGGCTACCATGGATAAGAAAAAAGCAACCGATACCAAGGTCGACACTTGGGTTGCACTATAGTGCTTTCCCATCAAATAGACGGAAATGAGGGTCGTAAAGAGAGATGTGGACATAAAATAAAAACTATAGAGCAACATATAAGCCGCATAAGAATTTCGGAATTTTTTCATATGAATCCTTTCTAAAAATATCGGAATGAGACAATGACAAAACCCAACTGACAATCAGTTAGGTTTTATTTTACTCTTTATTATAGCGCTTTTGAGCCTCTTTTTTGCGTCTCTCACGACTTTGTTTTTCAATCGAGAGAATGATGACAAGAATGAGAATTGGAATCAAGATCAGGAAGTGATCCAGCGAAAGCCATTTACTGTGCTTAGCCGTTGTCTTTTTCCCACTTGCTGTTTCTTTGACAAGCTCTGGCTTGGCCCCTTCTTCTACCTTCATATCATCTCGGATACCTTCAGACAACGTGTAGAGATCATTATCTACTGTCAGATAGCCATCTTTTACCGCAAGGGTCGGTTCTTTAGCACCTTTTTTGACCGTTGCATAGAAGGGTTTTTCAAGTGTATAGGTCTTGCCGTCAATCTTCTGGACACCTGCATCTAGCAATTTTTTATAGCCAAAATCTTTATAGGCTTTTTCGATCAAGGCATTGCCAAACGGGTGACGGTAATATTCCCCATCTTGGTCTGCCCAATCTCCTACGCCCATAATGACAGCAATTAAGCGCTGATTGCCCCGTTTGATGGTCGCGATATAGTTGAAAGCTCCACGAGGGCTTGAACCAGTTTTCAAACCATCCACACCTTTCAAGGCATACTTGGCTCCTGGCAATGAATAATTGTAGGTATCAAAGGTTTCCTCATATGGAGTCCCTTTTTTGACCGTGACTTGTGCTTGATTGGTATAGTTTAAAATATCTGGGTATTGATTGATAAAATGATAAACCAGAATCCCTAAATCACGCGCAGTTGTCTGGTTGGCCGCATCATTTGGATAATTGTTGACCTGATAGTAGCCCTGCAAGGTGGAGATGGCCGCCCCACTCGGGTTATTCCAGACCGTATTGGTCATCCCTAATTCCTTAGCCTTGGCATTCATGCGCTCGATAAAGGCATCTGGATCATTGTTGGACATGAGATTGGCCAACATGAGGGTCGATACATTTGAGGATGGAACCACTGTCATGGTAATCAACTCAGGAATTGTGTAGTCTACCCCAGCAACAATATTATTGTTGGAGATCTCATAGATCTTTCCGATCGCTTGGTCTGAAGCGGTCGCCTTGATCACTGTATCCTTACTGATCTTGCCATTTGCCATATCTTCAAACAAGAGATAGAGCGTCATGAGCTTACTCATGCTGGCAGGATCTCTGACTTCATCGATATTGTCTTTCCAAAGAACATTGCCCGTATTTCCGTCAATAATAAGCGAAGAATGTGGACGGTTAATGGCTTGGACATTGTCATTTGGATACATCTTTTGCGCCATATCCACCAATTCATCCGCACTCGCTAGAATTGGCTGGCATAAGAGACTCAGAAGGAGGCAAATATGGATCAAATATTTTTTTATCATAAACTTTTCCTTTATAACAGACTAATCAGCTGGAGGCTAAAATAAGCTTCTAGCCCTCATGCCCTTTCCTCTTGTCTCCCAGTAGATGAAAAGAGCTAATCCCAGCAGATAATTACTTGTATTGTACCATATTTTGAAGCAGAAAAAAACCTATCTGGCCCGAATAAATCGGCGATAGGTCCTGTTTTTTATCGACTTAACAAGCTCAAGGCTTCCTTATCCGCAATAATGGTCACATTTGGATGTCCTTGAAGGGCACTAGCTGGCACTTTTTCAGTCCTTTCACCCTCTACTGTACCTTTGATTGCTTGGGCTTTTGATTCCCCATAGGCAAACAAGACAATCGATTTCGCTGCTAAGATATTAGCAATTCCCATCGAAATGGCTTGGGTTGGTACATCTTCGATCTTATCAAAGAAACGAGAATTAGCCTCAATGGTAGAGTCATCCAACTGAACTAAGTGGGTCTGACTATCAAAGGATGTCCCTGGCTCATTAAAACCGATATGCCCATTGCGTCCGATTCCCAAGATTTGTAGGTCCACTGGATGGTCTTCGAGTATTTTGTTATAACGGATCACTTCCTGATCGGCAGATTCTTCTACACCTGATGGGAGATAACTTTCTTTGAATGGTTTGGCATCAAAGAGATTTTTCTCCATGAAATACCGATAAGATTGAGGATCATCTCCCGTCAACCCTACGTATTCATCTAAGTTTACACTGATTAGATTAGATAAGTCCAAATCACTTTCACGAATTTGTTTATAAAACTCAAGGGGACTGCTTCCAGTCGCAAGACCTAAGGTTTGAGCACCTTCCTTTAAGGTTTCTTTTAATATATCAAAGGCAACTTTTCCACCCTCAATTTGGTCCTTTACTTCAATAATTTTCATTGGATAGACCTCCTATTTCTCTATGCTTTTATTATATGGTATAGACCAATTTTTGTCAAGTGAAACCGCTATCTTTTTCTGGCATTTTTTTCATTTTCAAGTCGATTCGTGATATAATGAAAGGTATGATTGTATCACTATTATTCATCATTTTTTTGATCGGACTCCTTGTCTTTCTCTTATCTTTCTTGATTCATCAAAGAAAGATTCTCAAGGTCCTGATCTTTTTGATGGGAATCAGCCTGATGCTCTTAGCTGTCGGGACTACCATCTATCTACTCACAAATTTATTATAAAAGGAGCGCAAATGAATACCAACGACTTTGACTTTGATTTGCCTGAAGAACTGATTGCTCAAACCCCTCTTGAAAAACGAGATGCCTCTAAACTCTTGATCCTCGATCGAAAAACAGGGCAATTCCAAGACCGTCATTTTGATGCAATTTTGGATGAATTGGAGCCAGGAGATGCTCTTGTCATGAACAATACGCGCGTTCTACCAGCCCGCCTTCATGGGGTCAAACCAGAAACAGGTGGTCACGTCGAATTCCTTCTCCTTAAAAATACTCAAGATGACTGTTGGGAAGTCTTGGCAAAACCTGCAAAACGCTTAAAAGTAGGGGCCACAGTCAGCTTCGGAGATGGTCGTTTGACTGCAACGGTTGAGGAAGAATTGGAGCATGGAGGGCGCATCGTTCGCTTCCACTACCAAGGGATCTTTTTAGAAGTCTTGGAAAGCCTTGGTGAAATGCCACTTCCTCCCTATATCCATGAAAAACTGGCTGACCGCGAGCGTTACCAAACCGTTTACGCCAAAGAAAATGGTTCTGCTGCAGCTCCGACGGCAGGTCTTCATTTCACCCAAGAATTGCTCCAAAAAATTGAAGCAAAAGGGGTTCACCTGGTCTATTTGACCCTTCATGTGGGCCTAGGAACCTTCCGTCCAGTATCTGTGGACAATCTTGAAGACCATGAGATGCACTCTGAATTCTACCAACTTTCTGAAGAGGCCGCTGCTACCCTTCGTCAGGTAAAAGCTGCAGGGAAACGCATCGTAGCCGTCGGAACGACTTCTATCCGAACTCTTGAAACGATTGGCAACAAATTTGATGGAGACATCCAAGCTGATTCAGGCTGGACCAATATTTTTATCAAGCCTGGTTATGAATGGAAAGTCGTCGATGCCTTTTCAACCAACTTCCACCTTCCAAAATCAACTCTGGTCATGTTGGTTTCTGCCTTTGCCGGCCGTGAATTAACCCTCGAAGCATACCACCATGCGATTCAAGAACGATACCGATTCTTCAGTTTTGGGGATGCTATGTTCATCAAGTAAAGGAGTCTCTCATGAATAAAATTGAAAGTCGCCACCGCTTGATCCGCTCTATCATTTCTGAGCGTAGGATTCATACCCAACAAGAACTTCAAGAAGCCTTAGAAGCTAATGGCGTTCTCGTTACCCAGTCTACCCTTTCACGGGATGTCAAATCCTTGAATCTAGTAAAAATTAACGAGGGGGATAGTTCCTACTATGCCATGAACACCATCGCTCCTTCCCGTTGGGAAAAGCGCCTGCGGATGTATATGGAAGATGCCTTAGTTATGTTACGGCCCGTTCAAAACCAGGTCGTTGTAAAAACTCTTCCAGGTCTTGCCCAATCCTTTGGAGCGATCTTAGATGCATTGGAACTCCAAGAAATTGTAGCGACCATCTGCGGAGACGATGTCTGTTTGGTCATCTGCGAAGACAACCAAGGAGCTTTGGATTGTTTTGAAAAATTAAAAGAATTCACCCCACCCTTCTTCTTTAGTAAATAAAAAGTTTGGAAACTTGGTTTCCAAACTTTTTATTTTGTCGCTAGGCGCTGAATGGCTTCTCGATAGATTTCCATCGCAGCGTAGAGATCGTCAATTTTTGCTCGTTCATTGGCCTGGTGCTCGGTCTGTTCTGCACCTGGGAAAAGAGCGCCGAAAGCTACACAGTTTTCCATAGTTCGCGCAAATGTCGCACCACCTGAAGACATGGCTGGTGTCCTATCCCCAGTTTCTTCCTGGTAAACGGCCATCAAAGAGCTGACTAAAGGACTATCTAGCGGTACATATAAAGGAGCCAAATAGTCAAATTCTTCATACTCTAACTGATAGCTAGCCGCAATTTCTTGCAGACGAGCCACTAAATTCTCCTTATCTACAAGGACTGGAATTCGAATATCAATTCCAATTTCCGATTGCTCTTGATCGATCACAAGGGTCGCAAGGTTGAAGGAAAGATCCCCACTTGGTTCATCTGTAATTTTTCCAAATAGGGCTTCTCCAGTTGCATCCTCACCAACAGCATCTGCAATAAAGAGCAAGGCTGGGTGGGGTTGGATGAGGGACAGACTTTCCGCTAAACCGACAATGGCATTCACTCCTTCGGCTGCATCTTTGGAGTGCTTTGAAACTCCCATAACCATTACAGAATCTTCTGTTTGGCTATACTGAACCCCACTTTGATCCAAAACGGGAAGCAATTCTTCTAAACGATGACCTGCATAGGTCGCTTTATCTGGAACAACATTGAGGGCCTGACCAGCCTGTAAAGGAAGATCATCCCAACCTGGGCCATGCAATTTCACTTGTAACAAGCCTTTTTCAGCATAGGTTAATGGGAAAGAAGAATCCGGTGCAAACCCAAGATCCGCTTGTTCTTCAATTTGATTGTAGCGGTTCATACACCGCCACAAGGTTTCTTCATCCGTCCCAAAGATAAAGCGGATTCGTTTGGTAAACTGGACGCCATCATCCAGCAAACTCTTAACTGCATAGAGGGCAGCGAGTGACGGCCCCTTATCATCCTGTACACCACGACCTACTAGATAGTCACCGACAACAGTCGCTTCAAAGGGTGGCGTTTGCCAATCTTTTAGATCACCGGCTGGAACAACATCCAAGTGACAAAGAACGGCCAGGAGTTCCTCCCCCTGACCGATCTCTGCATATCCATAGTATCCTTCAGGATCTATATATGTTTGAAAACCTAATTCTTGAGCAAGCTCTAAGGTTTTTTCTAGGACATCTTGGATAGCTTGTCCAAACGGTGTTCCATTTTCCCCTTCATTTAACACAGAAGGGTAAGAAATGATGGTTTGAAGAGAGTTTAAAAACTGCTCTTTCACATCGTCCTTAATTCTTTTTTTCATGAAACACCTACTTTATTCTATTGCAAGAATGGAACCACAGTTCCTAGTAGAAGAAGGGCAATAGTAATCACAACAATCGCTACGACCAATTTACCCATGAATTTCCACCATGCACTCAAGTCAACACGTCCAAGAGCAAGAGCTCCCATTACGATACCTGAAGTTGGTGCGATCAAGTTCAAGACACCAGATGCAGATTGGTAAGCTGTAACAATCAAGCTACCTGGTACATTGACGAATTTACCAAGAGGTGCCATGATACCCATTGTTGCGCTGGCAAGACCAGATGATGATGGGATCAAGAATGACATTGGCAAGTAGAAAATGTAAGTCAAGACAATGAACAATTGAGATGAAAGACCTTTCAGTCCTTCTTCACCCCAGTGAAGAATTGTTGCAGTGATCATACCGTCGTTCATGATGACTTGGATACCACGTGCTACTGCTACGATAAGAGCAACACTCAAGAGGTCAGCTGCACCATTCATGAAGGATGAAATAATCTTATCTTCTTTCAAGCCATAAATGATACCAACAAGGATTCCCATGAAGGCAAAGAGCATAGCTGTTTGAGGGAAGTACCATGTACCAAGAGCATCTGTGTTACCGATCAATTGACCAAGGTAAGGAACTTTATGGAGAGATTCGTTGAAGCTGTCAAAGAATGTAATACCCAAATCTTTGAATGGGATAAATCCAGCAACCATGATGACGAATGTTGAAATGAAGACGAGCAAGACACGTTTTTGTTTCTTGTTCATTTGTGAAGGAATTTCTTCACCACTATCAACGTTGAAGTGTTTCAAATCTTCTTCACGAGTTGCATAGGTGAGAGATTTGGTTGGGTCTTTTTGAACCTTATCTGCATAACGGTATACATAGTAGGTGCTAAGTCCTGTCAATACGATCCAGAAGATAACACGGAGCAAGAGACCTGAAGCACTTGAGATACCTGCAGTATCAGAAGCGATAACTGTTGCAAATGGGTTCAATGTTGACGCCAAACATCCGATTTGTGATCCTAAGAGGATAATAGCCACCCCTGTCAAGCTGTCAAAACCAACAGACATCATAACAGGAACAAGAAGTGGATAGAAGGCCATAGTTTCTTCACCCATACCATAAGTTGTACCACCAAGGGCAAACAATGGCATCAAGATCAAGATCAACATTTTTTCACGGCCTTTGTATTTACGAACGATAGAAGCAATCCCTACATCAAGGGTACCTGTTTCGTTCACAACTCCAAGGAAACCACCGACCATCAAGATGAAGAAGGCTACGTCAATCGCTGCACTGGTTGGTGCTTTACCAAGCATGGCATTGATTGGAGCCATCAGGACATCCCAAATCCCTTGAGGGTTTTGTTTCACAGATTCATAACTACCTGCGATGATGGCACCAGCTTTATCAACTTTGTATTGACCAGCTGGAATGATCCAAGTTAACACTGCCATAATGGCAATGATGATCAACAATACGGAAAAAGATGAAGGCATCTTAAATCCTTTTTTCGTTTTTTCACTCATTTGTCTTCCTCCTAACGCAACAAAGTGTGAGTGATGTTTTACAAGAGTCTCTTGTAAAACGCTTACCTATAGATTTATTCTATCACAATAAGCTTTAAAATACTAGTTTTTTCCTAATTTTTCATTAGTCTTTTTGGATGATTGTTCCACTTTCAGACTCAATCAAAGCTCCAAGGTTTTCAAGTGATGTAATAACTGCTTTTCCTTCTGGGCGACCATTGACGAAGGCAATGGCAGCTTCCACTTTAGGAAGCATGCTTCCTGGTGCAAATTGGTCTTGTTTGATGTATTCTTCCAATTGAGCCACATTAACATGTTCCAATTTTGCTTGGTCTGGTTTGTTGTAGTTCACAAAGACATAATCGACACCAGTCAAGACGATGAAGAGGTCTGCTTCTACTAATTCAGCCAAACGTTGAGATGCAAAGTCTTTATCGATAACCGCTTCAACACCAGATAAGCTACCATCTGCTTCTTTCACAACTGGGATACCACCACCACCGGCTGCCACAACGACTTGACCGTCGTTCAACAAAGTACGGATGGTATTGATTTCTTTGATATCCACTGGTTTTGGTGAAGCCACGACTTTACGCCAGCCACGACCAGCATCTTCTTTGAAAGTTGCTCCTGATTTTTCAGCTTCTGCTTTTGCTTCTTCTTCTGAGTAGAATGGACCAATTGGTTTACTGAGGTTAACAAAAGCTGGGTCGTTCTTATCAACAATGACTTGTGTCACAACAGAAGCCACATCTTTTTCGATTCCTTCTTCATGAAGAGCATTTTGAAGAGCATTTTGAAGCCAGTAGCCAATACTTCCTTCGGTCATAGCAACTAATGAATCCAATGGGAAAGCAGGGTTTTTTTCAGAGTTTGCTGCCAAGTGTTGGAGCAAAAGGTTCCCTACTTGAGGACCATTTCCGTGAGTGATGATCAAGTCATCCCCGTTTTTGATTAATTTGACTAAGTGTTTTGCTGTTTCTACAAGTGCTTCTTGTTGAGCTTGAGCAGAAGGATCAGATGAGAGAATAGCATTTCCTCCCAAAGCAACGACGATTTTTCTTGACATAAATTTTCCCTTTCTATAAAAAATAGGGGCAGGACTAAAGCTAGCAGTCCAGCCCCTATAGCTGTTGGTATACGGTTATAAAGTCTTAAACTTTTGGAATGTACAAGTTACCAAGAGTAGCTGCCATAACCGCTTTGATGGTGTGCATACGGTTTTCAGCTTGGTCAAAGTGACGAGCATATTTGCTGCGGAACACTTCGTCAGTAACTTCCATTTCTTCTACGCCGAATTTTTCAGCAACATCTTTACCGTAAACAGTATTTGTATCGTGGAAGGCTGGCAAGCAGTGCAAGAAGATTAAGTCTTTGTTATCAGCTTTCTTAATCAAATCCATGTTTACTTGGTAAGGTTTCAAAAGGGCAACACGTTCTGCAAATTTGTCTTCTTCACCCATAGATACCCAAACGTCAGTGTAAAGTACGTCTGCACCTTTCACAGCTTCATCGGCATCTTCAGTGATCAAGATATGAGCGCCACTTTCTTTTGCATATCCTTCTGCCAATTCAACGATTTCTTTTTCTGGGAAGAGTTCTTTTGGTGAGAAGATGTGTACGTTCACACCAAGGATAGCACCTGTTACAAGAAGGCTGTTCGCAACGTTGTTACGTCCATCACCACAGTATACAAGTGTCAAACCTTCCAAACGTCCAAAGTTTTCTTGAACTGTCAAGTAGTCTGCAAGCATTTGAGTTGGGTGCCATTCGTCAGTCAAACCATTCCATACTGGAACACCTGAGAATTCAGCCAATTCTTCAACCATACGTTGGCTGAAACCACGGAATTCAATACCGTCAAACATACGTCCAAGAACTTTAGCAGTATCTTCTGTAGATTCTTTTTTACCAAGTTGGATGTCGTTTGCACCTAGGTATTCTGGGTGAGCACCAAGGTCGATAGCTGCTGTTGTGAAGGCAGCACGAGTACGAGTTGAAGTTTTTTCAAACAAAAGCGCAATGTTTTTACCAGCAAGATAGTGGTGTTCAATGTTGCGTTTTTTAAGGTCTTTCAAGTGAGCTGAAAGTCCGATAAGGTACTCTAACTCTGCACGTGTAAAGTCTTTTTCTGCCAAGAAGCTACGTCCTTGGAACACTGAATTTGTCATTCTATTTGTCTCCTATTTTCTTTCTAGTATTGATCAGTAAGAAGAAAGAGCTGATCCTCAAAGACCAGCTCTCGGTCTTCTCTATTAGATTTCTTCACGTTCAAATGGCATTGACATACAACGAGGTCCACCACGACCGCGAACCAATTCACTTCCGCGGATCTTAATCAAACGAAGTCCGTATTCTTCTAATTTCTTGTTTGTGACTGTGTTACGATCGTATACAACTACCACACCAGGTGCGATTGTAAGAGTATTTGATCCGTCGTTCCATTGTTCACGAGCAGCTGCAACCACATTGCCATCACCACAAGGGATCAATGTAACTTTTTCAACACCAAGGTTTTCAGCAAGTAATTCAGCCAAATCACCTTTTTCTTCAACAATCTTCAATGCTTCATTTTCATATGTTACAGAGAAGACGCGAAGGTTGCCTTGGATTTCTGGGTGGATGGTGAATTTATCGTAGTCCACCATTGTGAATACTGTATCCAAGTGCATGAATTTACGGTTGTTCGCAAATTCGAAGGCCAAGACTTTCTTGAAGCCAACGTTCTTCTTGAAGATGTTTACCAACAATTTTTCAATTGATGCAGCGTCTGTACGTTGTGAGATACCAACTGCCAAGACATCTTTAGAAAGGACCAATTCGTCCCCACCTTCGATACGAGTATCTTCTTCACGGTTGTATACCAAATCTACATTACCACCATATACTGGGTGGTATTTGAAGATGTATTTACCATACAAAGTTTCACGGTTACGTGTATCTGCGTACATGTGGTTCAATGATACTGCATTACCAATTGTAGCAAATGGGTCACGTGTGAAGTACAAGTTTGGCATTGGGTCGATTGCAAATGGATAGTCAGATTCAACAAGGTCTGTCAATCCTTTTGCTTCTTCAGGAATTTCTGGAAGTTCAGCTTTTTGGAAACCAGCCATTGTTTTTTCAACCAATTCTTGGTTGTCTTCAATACCACGAAGGATTTCACGAATAGCGTTTTTAGTTTGGCGTCCACGAATGTTTGCTTCATCAAGATATTCTTCGATGAATTGTTCGCGAATTTCTGGAGTAGTCAATGACTCAGCTGCCAATTTTTCAAGATAAAGTACTTCGATTCCTTCGTTACGAAGCGCTTGAGCAAAATTGTCGTGTTCTTTTTGTGCATCTTCCAAGAATGGAATATCATCAAAAAGAAGACGCTCTAGATAGTCAGGCATTAAGTTTTCCAACTCTTTACCTGGACGGTGCAACATTACTTTTTTCAGTTTTCCAATTTCTGAGAAAACATGAATTGGTTTAGTTGACATCTGTCATCCTCCTTTTTTCTTTGAGCTTGTTCACAAGCTTATTACAATTGTTATTATATTCTTTATTGGTACCGCTTTCACAAAGGATTCTGCTTTTTGAATGCAAAGAATTTGGCGTTTTTTTGAATCCTTCCTATTTTTTAGTTAATATGAAGCGTTTTCTTTGCATATTTTGTCTTTTATATTATTTTTATGAATATATATTTTTTTGTAAAAAATAAAAAAAGATCAACAAATTAGTTGATCTCTTCAAAACTTTTTAAAAAGTAGGCTGTATCTAGAAAAGTTAGTTGTTTTCTCTCATACTGGATCTTATGAGAATCGATGAGTTTCTTTAAAACTTGATTGACAGTTTCTCGAGTTGTGGCTGCTAATTTGGCCATTTCCTTCATACTAATTGGAAATGGAAGTTGATTTCCAAGACTTTCATAGTCCTTGCACAGAATGGCTAAGGATTGAATCACACGCTCACTGGCACTAGCTGTCACGACATTGCGCAAGCGCAACTCTTGAAATTCTAGGATGGAGGAGAGCTTTCTCATAATAAAGAGCAACTGCTCCTTGCTCTCTTGGGCATATAATTCATAGAGATTGACGGGAATCACGAAACAACGCAAATCCGTCACCGCACTAGCTGTATAATGGTAACGCTCATCCTGGAACATCCCACCATAAGGGAACAGAGCCCCCTTCTTTATATAATCCATATAGGAGAATTGGTCCGACGAATCAAATTGCTCAATACGAGCAAAGCCTTTTGCCAGAAGAAAAATGCGCTCCCGCCTATCTCCTGCATAAAACAAAATTTGTCCTTTAGGGATATCCCTGGCATGAATTTCAACAGCTAATTTATCAAATAGCTCCACTGGTAGCGCAGAAAAGGCTGGATGCGAGCGGAGCAATTGGTAATCTTCCTTTGTAATCATGTCTATACTTCCTCTTATTACTATTATTAGTATAACATACTTTTTATAGAAAAGGGAAAGAAGTCTCTTTAGAACAGAAAAGTAATTCGAAACACCAAGTCATTTTCATGATACTTTGTTAGAAGAAAAGGTCTGAGCAAAACTCAGACCTTTTGTCGATTATTCATTCATATTGACACGATGCCATTCATTGATAACATAAGCCAATTGTCCCAATTGATAAAGACCAACGCCACTGATTTCAGAACTTTCTGGAGTCGTACCTCCAAGTCCTGCAGTGTAAATGGCAACCAAATAAGGAGTCGATTCACGAACAATCGCATCCACATTAAGTGCTTCAGCAACATACCCTGGTTTTTGTTGAATCACCAAATCTGGCAAGAATTTCTTATAGTACTCACCTGGGAAAGACTCCCCGATCAGTTCTAGTAAATCTGCATATTTTTCTTGATGATTCCAAAGATATTCCAAGACATGGATGTAATAATCCGTTGTCGTTTTATTATCTTCGCTAAAGGTTTTGACTTCTGGTGAACGGGATTGACCATAACGACTGAATAACTTGCGCGCTTGCTCCATCCCCCCTAAACGATCTGCCAAAGCATAGGCTGGGGTATTTTCAGAGTAAACCAATGAATAGCGCTGCATATCAGGGATAGACATAGCTCCATCAAAGGCAGCAACGTAATTGTCATGCTCCCCTACATATTCATAGTAGGTGTTGGTAATGTCAAACCGGTCTGTTAAATTCAGTTTGCCCTTTGCGACTTCATCCACCACCAACATGTTCAACGGTAGCTTATAGGTACTACCTGCCGTCATTGGTTGAAGATCATTCATGGCAAATTGCTCTCCAGTAATGGCATTGCGATACGTGAAGGCAACTTGTGACGGATCAATTCCACTTTCCGCTAGGAAATCCTGGACAACCTCTACCAAACCTTTATTAGCATAATCATAGACAAGGCCATAAGCACTCATCGTTTCCATGTCTGCATCTACTACTGCTTGCTTAGCTTCAGGAGATTTGACACGTGGTTTTTTCGTCTCAGGGGTAGACTTTTCGATATCTTGTTCTTTTACTTCTTTTGTTTTCTTTGCTTTTTTTTCAATTGCTGATGCTGTTGGTTGCGTAACATGCAAGTAGCCCAGTGCGCTTGTTCCCACTAAGCACAATAAAATACTGACCGCAATCATAATCGAGCGTAGATTAAAATATTTTTTCATACGAGATTAATTATAAAAGATTCTACTGAAAATAACAAGAATTATCAGAAAGAGAAAACGGTTTCTTTTTAAAAAGTTTTTTTCTTTTCATAAAAGGGTTATTTCCGTTTAAAGGAGCCCATAATTAGCTTAGCGATCTCACGCGCAATCGTCCGGAATAAGGAACTTAAGAAGGAATCTTTTGCCTTTTCAAGACTAGATTTTCTTGGACGACCCGGACTGCGTTTTTGCTCTGCTTTTTCCGCCGCAGCTCGTTCTTTTGCTGCTTCTTTTTGCTCTTCTTCTTGTGCTTCCTTGCTTGCTTTAGCTGCTAATTTTTCATAGGCAGATTCCCGATCAATCGTCGTCGCATACTTTTGATGGAAAGGCGATGTCGTGATCAAGGCCAATTGTTCACTTTCATTTAAGAGGTCAAAACTCGATTGAGGAGAGAGAATATAAGCACGCTCAACCACACTAGGCTGTCCCTTTTCATTGAGGAAAGAAACTAAGGCTTCCCCTGTCCCTAACTCTGTGATCACTGTTTCTGTATCAAAATCTGGATTCGGACGAAAACTTTGGGCAGCCACCTTAATCGCCTTCATTTCTTTTGGTGTATAAGCTCGAAGTGCATGCTGAACACGATTTCCAAGCTGTGCCAAAACAGATTCTGGAAGGTCTTGAGGATTTTGGGTAATAAAGTAAATCCCTACACCCTTCGAACGAATTAGGCGTACCACTTGCTCAACCTTCTCAAGAAAGAGCTTGCTTGCATCCTTAAAGAGGAGATGCGCTTCATCAAAGAAGAAGACCAATTTTGGCTTTTCAGGATCCCCAACCTCTGGAAGTGTTTCAAAAAGACGAGACAGCATCCAAATCAAAAAGGTTGAGTACAATTTTGGTGAATGAAAGAGCTTTGTAGCCGAAAGAATATTGATATAACCACGACCAGATGCATCGAGTTGCATGAAATCATTTAAATCAAGTGCTGGCTCTCCGAAAAACTGATCTGCTCCTTCTTCTTCAAGAACCAAGAGACTTCTTTGGATGGCTCCGACAGATTGTTTGGTGATATTGCCATATTGGGCTGAATAGTCTGAACTGTGCTCATAGACTTCCTTTAAAAGGCTTTGCAGGTCCTTCAAATCAATTAAAGGCCAATCTTTCTCTTGGGCTACTTTAAAGACAATTGCGAGAATTCCTGATTGGGTTTCATTCAAATCAAGCAGACGAGAAAGAAGCAATGACCCCATCCCTTCGACAGTCGCCCGAACAGGATGACCAGCTTGGCCGAAAACATCCCACAATCGAACTGGGAATGCTTGTGGCTCAAACGGTTCTGTGATCCCAAGAAGCTTATAGCGTTCTTCCAGTTTTGGCGTCCATTGCCCGGCTTTGGCTAAGCCAGATAAATCTCCCTTGATATCGGCTAGAAAGACCGGAATGCCTTCTTTGCTTAATTTTTCTGTTAGGACCTTGAGAGTAACCGTTTTTCCTGTTCCTGTTGCACCTGCAATCAAGCCATGACGATTCAACATCCGCAAATAGATAGGCGTCTCAACGGCTCCTTTGGTAATAGTAATACTAGTCATTTCATTTCTCCCTGAATGTTTCAGTTTTCATTTTAAGGTTTATCTTTTCCTTGCCTAGGCCCTTCAAACCAGGCTTCAGACAAGTAAGACACACTCCTACTAGTGTATCATTTTCCTGACCAAACGCAAGAAATTATACTCCGATTTTCCGGATGCACATAAAAAAATCTATAAGAGCCAATACATGCTCTTATAGATTCCTTCATTTTATTATTTTGCTGCTGCAAACAATTCATTAACTTTATTCCAGTTGATCACTGAGAAGAAAGCTTTGATGTAGTCAGGACGTACGTTACGGTATTTCACGTAGTAGGCATGTTCCCAAACATCCAAACCAAGGATTGGTGTTTTACCTTCAGAGATTGGTGTATCTTGGTTTGCTGTTGAAGTTACTTCGAGTTTGCCTTCTTTGTTAACAACCAACCATGCCCAGCCAGAACCAAAACGTGTCGTTGCTGCTGCTGTGAAGGCTGCTTTGAAGTCTTCAAATGAACCAAATGTAGCATCAATCGCTGCAGCAAGTTCTGCTGAAGGAGCTGTTTGTTCTGGAGTCATCAATTCCCAGAAAAGAGCGTGGTTCAAATGACCACCACCATTGTTGATCACAGCTTGGCGAATATCAGCTGGAATGGATTCAACATCAGCTAACAAGCTTTCAAGGTCTTCTCCAATTTCAGGATGTTTTTCAAGAGCTGCATTCACATTGTTTACATATGTTTGATGGTGTTTATCATGGTGCAAATGCATGGTTTCTTCATCGATATAAGGTTCCAATGCATCATAAGCATATGGTAATTCTGGTAAAATGATAGCCATTTTATGGTCCTCTTTTCTTTATTACTGACTTGATGATAACGTAAACAGCTAAATTATTCAACTAATCTGCTTGCGATTTCATTCATCGTTAGACGCTATTAGCTACTTTCAACAGGGCCAAATCAAATAAGTAGTCTTTTTCATATGTTCCACTTTTAATCGCATAATCCGTCTCGATGAAGGTCATCATAGCTTGCTTCAAAAAGGACAAGGAAAGCCTGCGGCTATCCCGTAAGGCAAACTTCACCTGATAAGGATTGACCTTGCGTCCTGACAACTCCGACAAGCTCGCTACAATTTGGCTTTCGGATTGACCTTCTTCTGAGAAAATTTTAACTTGAGAAAACATTCGGAATTGTCCCAACAAAATAGCGATCAATTTTATTTCATCTTCTCCTTGTAAGCGGAGATCCTTAACCAAATTCCGGGCTTGATCGATTTGGCGTTTGAGAATCATCTGTGTCAGATCAAAAATATTATCTTGCAAGGACTTTGGAACAACCTCCTCAATATCTTGGAGGGTAATCTGACCATCTTCTTTATAAGCCTGCAACAGAGCGAGATTCTTCTGTAACTCTCCAAAATCATAGCCAGATTTTAAGAGTAGCTGGTCCAAGGAATCGCCCACAAACTGTATGCCCAATTCTTGTGCCTGACTTGCAAAATAACACTTTAAATCTTGCTCTTTAGGAGATGTTGCTTCAATGATCTGGGCATCCCGTTTTAGGAGTTTGACTAAGCGACGCTTACTATCTAATTTTCCTTCTGCAAATATCACCAAACGGGTCGATTCAGAAGGATTTTCCAAATAGTTTTCAAATTGCTTCAGATCTTCATCGGTTAAATTGCGTTTCTTGGCAGTGGTCAAATCCAATAAGTGATCCAAAATCACAATTTTTTCATCTGCAAAAAAGGGAAGACTGACCAAATCCAGCTCGACTTCAGCATAGGAGGCTTCCTTCATATCAAAATAAGAATAATTCAAATCTGAGGGATCATAGCCTATTTTTTTTAAAATGTCTTTTTTTAACCATTCAAATTGACCTACATCCTCACCCGTCAAGACAAGAATAGGAGGCAGAGTTTGAACCGTCAGATGTTTAATGTCGGTAATTGCTTGCATGAAACTCTCTTATCTTTATCACTTTAGTGGATTTCGTGTTCAGCAGCCATTCTTTGTTCCAATGGTGGTTTTTCATCAGACAAATCAGGTGCTGCTACAAAATTAGGGATTTGCTCAAACGAGTTGCCTCCAAAGCTCCCCCCTGTCGCTGTGACCTGTGGTTCAGAAGCCACTCCCATAGGAGTTTCTACTGGTTGTGGGAAGGTGTTTTTCCCTGGAAGCATCATGAGAATCAAGAGAGAAATAACTGTAATCCCCCAAAGAAATAGGAAAATATCTAGCCCCGTCAACAAATAGAGCAGAACCGGACCAAGGTTCAAAAAGATCCAAGACCAATGGATTCCCGCATCCCGCAAGCGACGTACACAAATGGCTTGACTGGGTACCAAAATGAGGAAGTAAAAGAATGCTAAGAAAGCGAGCGCCCATAAACCTGTCTTAGAATGAACAGTTGAAAAATTGAGCGTTTCTTGAGCATTTTGATGGGATAAAGAGGTCACGATGTAAAAAACCCAAAGAGGCAAAGAAATCAGGGAATTCCAGAAAAAAGCTAGCCAAAAATGGGCCCGACTGGTCTTACTTGAAAAATCTGCATACTGTATCCAAAATTGCTTAAATGCGTTCATACGATTCTACCTTTACATTGATTTCACTTTCTATAATAGCAATTTTCAGCATAGAAAGCAAACCTCTCCTCGTCTCTAGCGGACCGTTTCTACCCTCCAATGGTCCCACCCAATCAAGCGAATCGCTCCCCTTTCATCGGTACGAAGGTAAGAAATAGAGCGTTCCTCTAGACGATCGAGCAATTCTTTATGGGGATGTTGGTAGCGATTTTTCTTTCCAACAGAGATCAAGGCCAACTGAGGATGTAACTGATCTAAAAACACATCACTAGAGGAACCTTTAGAACCGTGGTGGCCTACTTTCAAGACATCTACTTGTAATTGTGGATCGTTTTTCAATAGTTTTTTCTCTCCAGCTTCTTCCAAATCACCCGTGAACAAAAATCGTTTCTGAAAGAACTGCCCATAGAGGACAATTGAATCATCATTTTTACCATCCCCCACTTCATCAGGGGATAAGACTTCTAGATGATGATCAAAAATAGGTAGTTGATCTCCTCTCTGGACTACTTTAATCGGACTATGAAGCTGTTTCAATTTCTCTCGAAATTGAGAATTAGTTAGACTACCTGGACTGACATACACTTTTTTAACTGGGATTTGTTTGGCAACCTCCACCATATCGCCCATATGGTCCTGGTCTGTATGAGTCAAGACCAAAGCATCGAGTTTTCCAACACCACGACTCTTGAGATAGGGAATCAAGGTTTGATCCGCATTGGCAGATTGACTGCGCTCTTGCCACTTTTCTCCACTTTTAAAAGTGACACGTCCTCCGACATCAATCAATATGGTTCTTCCTTTCCAATCGCGTAAAAAGATACTGTCTCCTTGACCAATATCCACCATGGTAATCTCATTTTCTAAAGGATGCTTGGTCCAACAAAAGATGAGTAGAATCATGCCTATTAACAGGAAACGACGTTTTTTTTGCTTTCGAAGATCATACAAGATTCCTAAAAGAAGGAAGAGAGCAATCAGAGCTGGTCCCGTCGGCTGACCAAATACCAAAGGTAGCGACGTGAGCTTTGAAATCCAACGAATACACTCCTCTATGAGAAGAAAGAAACTGTTAAAAATTGTAAGGGGCTTTAGAATCGATAAGATAAATAGCACCGTTAAACCTGGAAGAAGGACAAGGTCAAATAAGAAAGAAAAGAGGAAGGTTAAAGGGAGTGACCACGGTTGAAAGACACTAAAGTAATAGGTCAAAAGGGGCAAAATTCCCAGGCTAATCCAGAAACTTTCCACTAGTAGCTTTTTAAGTCCTGAATAAGAACTGGTATCTACCAAGGTCAAAATAAAGGCGTAGGCACAACTCAAGACCCCTCCAGCTGTCAGAAGAAACTTGGGCATGAGCACCATTAAGATCATCAAGGTCATCGCCATATTCTCCATCCCTCGGATCCCCTTTTGAGAGAGGATCTTCTGCAAGAGACTACGAACCACTGAAACTGAAAAACCTGTCAAGCCAGCATAGACCAAAGAAATTGGAAGCATCCAGATATCGACTGTCTCTTGCAAGATTCCTAGACGTAAGAGAGCTTTCCGGATCCCATTGATGAAAAAGCCGACCTGCATCCCAGATAAGGCGAACAAATGGATGATGCCCAAACTCGTGTAAAGCTGATCCATCTCTTCAAAATCCGTATCTAAATAACCAAAAAGAAGGCCGGTCATATACTGGTTCATCGGCTGTGGAAAGTGCTCCTTGCTCCAAACAATGGCTTGGCGCCTCCATTGAGATAGCCAGTCAAAAACATTCCACGTTTGGATGGGAACCGCAGATTGGATCGCTTCAATTTTTATTTGATAGTGAATTCCCTGTGTTTCCAAATAAGACCGGTAGTCAAATCCTCTAAAATTTCGTTGCCCTTCTGGTTCTTCTATAACACCTTTATATGTCAACTCCATCAAGCGGGTTTGACTTTGCCACTGCTGTTTTTCTTTTTCTGATTTTAAAGTGTAGAAGACTTGGTAGGTCCTTCCCTGATTTTTAGCACGAAAAGACAGGGCGTCCCCATTGATCTTGATGGTATCTGGAATCAGGCGTAAGTGGGATGGGGGCTGACTTTCTGCTTGTACTGGATGATCCTGTAGTCGCTGAAAGACAAAGAAGGCCGCAAAACAAAGGGTTGCTAAAGCAAGCCCTAGCAAACTTGAGCGCTCCCCTTTATAGTGATGAACCGCTAAAACTCCCACTACTACTAGACCGCTGATCGAAAGCCAAGATGGTTGATAGATACTAAAATACAGCCATAGGAGCACAAAGGCGAGATGGACAAGCGAAAAAGGAAGGTCTTTAATCCACCGTGAAAGCATCTCTTAGTTTCTCCAGTGTTTTCTCTCCGATTCCTGAAACATTCTTCAGATCATCCACTGATCGAAAAGGACCATTTGCTTCGCGATAGGCGATAATGTCCTGGGCACGTTTCTGGCCAATGCCTGATACTGTCTGGAGATCTGATTCGGTTGCTCGATTTAAATGGACCTTGCCTGTTTTTTCTGCTGGTGCTGACGAAGTTGCAGGACTTTCTGAACTTCCAAGTTCTGGAACATCCTCTCCTTCTTTAGCAACATAGATCACTGCTTCATCGGAGAGTTTTTGCGCCAAGTTGACCGATTGACTATTGGCATCTGCTGTCATCCCGCCTGCCTTATAAATAGCATCGTGGACTCTGCTATTGGAGCGCAACTCATAGACACCTGGTTGTTTGACGGCTCCTTTGACATCGACCGTAATGATCTCGGGTGCATCAGACACAGAAGTCGCCGTCTTTTCTTCTTTGGAACTAGTGGTCTGCACCTTTTCTTTGCTCGAAGTTGAACTAGAAGCCTGATAAAGATCCGGTATGGTGGATGCACTTGACTGAGGTCGATGAAAAAGAAAATACCCTCCAAGTAAGAGTCCGATAGCAGTAAGAGCTAAAAATAGCTTATATTCTTTGATTTTTTCGATGATATCCTCCATAAGAAACCTCCTCTCACTTTTATTATTCGTAAAAATAAAAAAAACTGAGAAAAACTCTCAGTTTTTTTACTTGTTTTTCCGATGTTTGTCTGGATCCCATACAAAGCTTGCTAGGTAACTAAAGAGCAATGTCAAGATGCCAACGACTAAGACAAGGGGAATCAAAAGGATTTTTAACAAACGAATCAAGATAAAAGGTTTTGTTGGGGTGTTGATCGCTTGCGCTTCCGCATCCAAACGGTCAAACTCCTCTTGGATACGGCGGGCAACTTCTGCCACTCCTTCGTCATTCATCTTTTTAATATCCGAAATATCAATGGGATGTCCAAAGTTCATATCAATGCGTTCACCCGTTGCCAACCCTTTCAAGTCTCTTGGACCAGTATAAGTCACTGGCATGATACGGACCTTCGCCATTTTGGCAATGATGGCAACACCGCCTTTTACGTCTTGAGAATGACGGCTTCCACTTGGAAACATAATCAAGGAACGGTTGCTCTTTTTCAGCATATTGACAGGATACTTAATGGCTTCTGCTCCCGGATTTTCACGGTCGATCGGAAATGCCCCACACATGCGAATCCACCAGCCAAAAATACGATTGGTGAAGAGTTCTTTTTTCGCCATAAAGATAAACTGCTTTGGCTTGGTTGCAAAGGCCATATAGACCGGATCCCACCAAGTCCGGTGAGGGGATACCAAGATGTAGTTCTCTTCCCGATCTGGAATATTGTCCTTATGATGGTAATGGGCATTCCCATTTAAAACCCACAGAATAAAGGCAACAAGGCCACGTAAATAGGTATAAAACATAGTTGTTCCTCAAATCCATTTCATTCGTCTCTCTACAAGATATTCCATCCTGTAAAAGGTTCTTTCTTATTATACCGTATCCTGATTTTGACCGCAAACCTTTTTTAGATAAAAATTGTCTCAGCGGACCGATTCTAGATAGTCTTTTTCTCAAAAAAATGATATCATATTGTCTATGGAAACTATTGATTTAAAGGGCTTGTCCCTCAGTGAAGTCCGCAAGAAAATGGATCGCGGACAAACCAATGATTTTACAACGAATACAAGTACCAGTACCTGGCAAATTATCAAGCGCAACGTCTTCACCTTGTTTAATACCTTAAACTTTGTGATTGCTGTGGCCTTGGCTGCTGTACAGGCATGGAGCAATATGATCTTTTTCGCAGTCATTTGCTTCAATGCCATTACAGGGATCATGACCGAGATGCGCGCCAAGCGGATGATTGATAAACTCAACCTCATGAGTCGTGAGCTAGTGACTGTCATTCGAGACGGAGAAAAAGATGCGATTCCACCAGAAAAGCTTGTTCTGGGTGATTTAATGCTTTTATCTTCGGGTGAGCAGATCCCTAGTGATGCCGAAGTCATGTCTGGTATCGCTGAAGCCAATGAGGCTATGCTAACTGGTGAGAGTGATCTAGTCTTAAAAGAAGTTGGCGATGAACTTCTTTCAGGTAGTTATATTGCCAGTGGTCAAGTCTATGCCCGTGTCAAGCGAGTTGGAGCAAACAACTATGCCAACAAACTGATGATGGAAGCTAAAACCTTGAAGCCGATCAATTCGCGTATTCTTTATAACTTAGCGAAAATTTCTAGCTTCACTGGTAAAATTATCATTCCATTTGGCCTTGCCCTCTTCTTTGAAGCACTGTTGATCAAGATGCTACCAATCAAGGATTCTGTCGTGAATTCTTCCACAGCTCTCTTGGGAATGTTGCCAAAAGGAATTGCCTTACTGACAGTTACGTCTCTTTTGACAGCGGTTATTAAGCTCGGCATGCGCAAGGTTCTTGTCCAAGAAATGTACTCAGTCGAAACCCTGGCGCGTGTGGATACCTTGTGTCTAGATAAGACCGGGACCATCACTCAAGGAAAGATGACCGTCGAAGCTCTCCATAGCTTATCCGAGCATTTTTCTGAGGAAACGATCCAGGTCATTCTCTCTGCTTACATGCAATATAGCGAGGACACCAATCCTACTGCTCAAGCTATTCGCAAGGCTTATGGGGAGTTGGAGCATGCTTATACTGCAGAAAACATTATTCCTTTCTCAAGTGATCGGAAATGGGGAGCTATGCACCTATCCAACCTTGGAACCGTCTTTCTCGGTGCTCCTGAAATGCTCCTTCAAGAAAATCCCGCTGCTGTCGTCGAAGCACAAGCTCGTGGATCGCGCGTGCTCGTCTTGGCTCACAGTTCAGAACTGATCAGCATGCAGGAATTGAAACTGCCTGAAAATCTTGAAGGGATTGCGGTTATTGAGATTACAGACCCCATTCGTGAAGGGGCTTCAGATACTCTTGAGTATTTGCGCTCTCAAGGAGTGGATCTCAAAATCATCTCCGGTGACAACCCTGTGACGGTCTCTTATATCGCTCAACAAGCTGGCTTCAAAAATTATGAGAACTACATCGATTGTTCAAAAATTTCTGATGATCAATTAGTGGATCAAGCAGAAGAAACAGCTATCTTTGGGCGCGTGTCTCCTCACCAGAAAAAACTGCTTATCCAAACCTTGAAAGCAGCTGGTCGGACGACTGCTATGACAGGAGATGGGGTCAATGATATCCTTGCTCTTCGCGAAGCAGACTGCTCCATCGTGATGGCAGAGGGAGATCCAGCAACCCGTCAAATTGCCAATATTGTTCTTTTGAACTCTGACTTTAATGACGTTCCAGAAATTCTTTTTGAAGGCCGTCGTGTGGTGAATAACATTGGACGAATCGCTCCAATCTTCTTTATCAAAACGATCTATTCCTTCCTCTTGGCTATCATCTGTATTGCCAGTGCTCTCTTCTTTAACGTCAACTATTTGCTGATTTTCCCTTTCATCCCTATTCAAATCACCCTGATTGACCAATTCGTCGAAGGATTCCCACCATTTGTGTTGACCTTTGAACGCAATATCAAACCGGTTGAAAAACACTTCTTGAGACGTTCCCTTCTGTTAGCCTTACCAAGCGCCTTGATGGTCGTCTTTAGTGTCTTGTTTATTCGCCTTTGGGGAGCAAGCCATGGTTGGTCTGTAGCCGATATGTCTACTGTATCCTACTACTTACTTGGATCCATCGGTTTCCTATCCGTTATCCGTGCTTGCCTGCCACTAAATATCTGGCGTGCGCTTCTCATCGTCTTCTCTGTAGTAGGATTCTACGCATCTGCGGTCGTGTTGAAAAACTTGATCGAGATTTCCCTCCTTACAGCCACTACTTTCCCAGTTTATCTGGCATTGATGGCCATCTTTACAGGAGTCTTTATCCTCACTACAATTCTCCAAAAATATGAATTTGATTAAAAAAAGAGAGTGGGACAGAAATCGGTAATTCGTTAGAATTCGATTTCGTCGTCCCACCTCCGCACAGTTGAGTAGGGCTGTAAAAGCTGATGAAATCAGCGTAGTAGAGCCCACTCAACCACTGCGTCTTGATCGACAATCCAAAAATAATTGAGAGGCTAGGACTTTTGTTCCAGCCTCTTTTTATGTTTTATCGATCTTTCCCCAGGCCTCTTTTCATGCTATAATAGAGCCATGACAGATATCGAATTAAAAGACGGCGAGCGCGTCAATCAACTCTTTTCAAGTGATGTGAAAATTATACAAAATCGGGAAGTCTTTAGTTATTCCGTGGATAGCGTCCTGCTCTCGCGCTTTCCAAAATTGCCCAAGCGGGGCTTGATCGTAGATCTCTGCGCTGGAAATGGGGCCGTGGGACTTTTTGCGAGTACTCGTACAGAGGCCCAGATCATTGGTGTCGAAATACAGGAACGTCTAGCGGATATGGCAACCCGCTCCATTGCTCTCAATGGCTTGAACCAGCAAATGTCCATGATCACAGATGACCTCAAGCATTTACCCCAACATATCAAGGGCAGTAAGGTGGATATCATCCTCTGCAATCCTCCTTATTTCAAGGTGGATGAGCATTCCAATCTCAATGAGAGTGAACACTACCTCTTAGCTCGGCATGAAATTACCACCAATTTAGATGAGATTTGCCATGTGGCTCAGCGGGTTCTCAAATCAAATGGTCGCTTAGCGATGGTCCATCGTCCAGATCGCTTTTTAGATATCATCGAAACTATGAAACGATACAATCTTGCACCTAAACGGATCCAGTTTGTCTATCCAAAAGTGACCAAAGAGGCGAATATGTTGTTGATTGAGGCGATCAAGGATGGCTCACTGGATGGTTTAAAAATTCTGCCTCCCCTCTTTATTCACAATGAAGACGGCAGCTATACAGACGAGATTCATGAGATCTACTATGGAAACTAAAGCTTACATGTATGTCCTAGAGTGTGCGGATGGCTCCCTCTACACTGGCTACACCACGGATGTCGAAAAACGCCTAAAGACTCACAATGCTGGAAAAGGCGCCAAATACACACGGGCTCGTCTCCCTGTTAAACTTCTTTACCAAGAATCCTATCCAGATAAACCCTCTGCTATGTCTGCCGAGGCTCTCTTTAAAAAGAAATCGCGCCAAGCAAAGCTAAACTATATCAAAAAGAACCGTCGAACTCCATAGTCCAACGGTTTTTCATTTACAAAATGGTGATACGGTACTGGTGACTCCGTGTCTCTTGGGGAGCCAACTGGATCACACCTTTTTTATCTTCGAAGAAATCGCCCTCTTCTGCAGATGTGGAAATACCCGTCCAAGGCTCCAAGGCAATGAAAGGACCCTTGTTATTGGTAGACCAAAGGACGAGATTCTCAAAATCTGCAAAGGCAAATTCCAAACCTTTACCAGATTTTTTCGAGAGGAGCTGCACAGATTTAGAAGCTAATTGATCTAAAATAATGGCGTCTTTTTCAAATAGTTCATGGCGCAAAGGTAGGCTACGACTATGGTCTAAAAATGGCGTCCGCTGCAGGCGATCAACCAAACCGGTTTCTGTGAACAAGAGAGGAACGCTACAGCTTTCTTCTTTTTCAAAAATCAACTCGTAGTCTTCATAGTCTTCATCTGCTAAAAGGGGACAACGAAAGGCTGGATGCCCTCCAATGAAATAAGGCATGACTTGATCTGACTCTAGATTTTGCACGCGATAGGTGATAGTGATTTCTTTTCCTTTCAATTCATAAGCGATTTCCACTCGAAAATGGTAGGGATAATTTTGTAAGCTTTCGTCGTTAGAGGTAATTTCAAAGACAAGACGATGGTCTGTTTGTTCTTTTAGTTCAAACTCTCTTTTGCGAATGAGGCCGTGTCTTGGAAGCTGGCCTGTCTTCACTCCATCTTTTAGATGATACTGCACTTGGCCATTACGAACACTCCCGCAAATCGGAAACAGAACCGGCGCTTGTCCTGACCAATACTCTGGGTCCCCCTGCCAGAGATATTCTATGCCTTCCTTACTTCGAATGGAGCTCAATTCCCCACCAAATGTCTTACATTGTACTTCTAGATCATCATTTTTTAATGCAATCACCATGGGCGACACCTCTTTATAATTAGTATAGTTATTATATTCATTATAACCTTTTAGAAAAGATTGTCAATTTTTATTTTTCTAGTCAAAAATTTTTAAAAAAATAAGAAAAAATTCTTGACAAAGCTTAGAAATAATTGTAGACTTAATATGTTAACAGAAATATTCCATTTTAGGAATTCATTCTTTCTGTTGTCTGACTTTTTTGGATGCTCCTTATCATGATACATTTTTCTAAAAGAGTCAGTTATCATTTAGGTCTCCTTATAAATATACAAGGGTTAACAGCTAGTTAACCCTTGTATTTTTGATTTTCATATAAAAACGGCCTATTGCTAGACCGTTCTTAGGGCTTATTTATCCCCTTTGTTGCGGATAACAAATCCATTTTTCTTTTCATTGGAAGTACGATGAGGATGTTTGTTGCCTTTGCCTTCAAAGTCTCGGCTATTTTTATTGGACTTGCGTTTGAAATCACGGCGTCCACCTTCACGGTCATCTCTGCGATTTCGGTCACGGCGTTGGTCTCCACGACGACCATTTCCACGGCCACCTTTGCCTTTTCCACCAAAGCCACCACCAGATGGTTTAAATGGCAATGGTTTTTCACGCGCAATTTCAACTTCTGGAAGGCTGTCTGGATCTTGAACGGTCAAGCTCAAAATATACATGGCCAATTCTTCAGGAGTGAATTCTGCAGCCAATTTGCGAGCATCCTTGCCAAACTTCTCAAAGTTGGTCCGGATTTTTTCATCTTCAAAGTCTCGCTCAATTTTCTTCAGTGCTACTTGTTTTTTAGCTTGGAAGGCTTCTTCCGCTGTTGCAGGTTTCATTCCCTTCATCCGCTTTTTAGTCAAGTTCTCAATGATTTGCAAATAGCCCATTTCATTTGGCGATACAAAGGTAATGGATTGCCCTGTTTTCCCAGCACGACCTGTCCGTCCGATCCGGTGAACATAGCTTTCTGGATCTTGTGGAATATCGTAGTTGTAGACATGGGTAACACCTGAAATATCCAAGCCACGTGCCGCAACGTCTGTTGCTACCAAGACGTCCAAGTTCCCATTTTTAAAGTCACGAAGCACTCGGAGGCGTTTGTTTTGATCCAAATCTCCGTGAATTCCTTCTGCCCGGAAACCACGAATCTTCAAGCCACGAGTCAATTCATCGACCCGGCGTTTGGTCCGACCAAAGACGATGGCAAGTTCAGGTTGCTCGACATCCATCAATCGAGTCATGGTATCAAATTTTTCGCCTTCTTTGACACGAATATAGTATTGATCGACCAAATCAGTTGTCAATTCTTTGGCCGCAATCTTAACGTGTTCGGGTTCTTTCATAAACTGAACACCAATGCGTTTGATGGCTTCTGGCATCGTTGCTGAAAAGAGAAGAGTTTGACGTGTTTCTGGAACACGGCTAATGATAGCTTCGATATCTTCCAAAAAGCCCATGTTGAGCATTTCATCTGCTTCGTCCAAGATCAAGGTTTCAATATGATTAAGTTTCAAGGCCTTGCGCTTGATCAAATCTAGCAAGCGTCCAGGGGTTCCCACAACGATATGAGCACCTGACTTCAAGGCTTTGATTTGCTTTTCAATGCTTGATCCACCATAGACAGAGCGGACTTTAACACCCTTGCTGCGTCCAAAACGGAAGAGTTCTTCCTGACTTTGAACCGCCAACTCACGCGTTGGGGCAATAACAAGAGCTTGGATCACAGTATTATCGACATCAATCTTCTCCAAAGTTGGAAGACCAAAAGCAGCCGTTTTACCGGTCCCTGTTTGCGCTTGGCCGATGACATCTTTTCCTTCAAGGGCCAAAGGAATAGTTTGTTCTTGGATAGGGCTTGCTTCTACAAAGCCAGCTTTTTCGATTTCTGCTAATAATGCAGCAGATAAGTTAAATTCATTGAATTTCAATTCTTTCTTCTTTCTAAAAAGTGGTGCGAAGCCACTTTATCACACTTCTTTCAATGCGAAAACGCACTGATTGCATAGGAAGTCACCTTCCCGGTCACCTGTCGCAAGACTCATCTAAAGAAAAACTAGTCCGTCTGTTTAAGACTACAATTTCTTTAGAGAAAAATGTTTTGCGTCCTAACGGATGTTGTTGGCTAGTATCGTTTTTCAAACAAATAGGCCACAAGATCCTACTTGCGGGAGTCTTCTTTCGAACAGAATCCTTCCATCTGTTCTGCCTCCCTAGCATTTCTCTCATACAAGTTTGCAACTTATCTAGTATAACACAATGAAGAGGTAAATGATAGTCACAGGAGACTAATTTTATTTTTTAGGAAAAAATCTTAGATAGCTTAAAATTATAAAAGCGCTCCTAAACCAAGCAAGGACTGGTTTTCTTCTTGCGACCATTTCATATACTTCATCATAGGAGTATAAAAAAATCGGAAAACTTTTATTTTTTGGTAACTCTTATCTTGCGTTTTTACAAATAAATATGTATAATACAGTTAGTATCTAAAATATTTCTGTATAAAGAAATAGGATCATTTTATCTGATTCAACGATTTATTCTAAGTTCTGATTTATTTAGAACCACTCAGTACTATTAAATCTACTCCTACTATTTCCAAGAAGATTTTGTACAGTCGATGAACTATTCACACTGCCCCTTCTTTGGAGAGGAGGGCAGGTGTCTAGATGGTTCCTATTTCTCAGATTATTCTAGATACGAAGAGGCTCGGATTTCTCCAAGCCTCTTTTTTTATCTTTTTTTCACAATCCACCGCATGACCTTTGCCAAAATGAGCCATAATATAAAGCTACATAGGGATACATAAATCCAAGCATTGGGATCCTCTGTCATCGGAAGAGGAATATTCATTCCAAAGAAACCGGTGATAACGGCTAAGACCGCCAACAAGGCTTCAAAGATGGTTAGGGTGGTCAAGTTATCATTCAAGTTGTTGTTTAGGATATTGTTGTATGATCCAGACAACTGCTGTAAGACATTCGAAATCAACTCAGTCATCGAAACCAACTGACGCGCTTCGATCATGGCATCATCAAACTGCTCTTTTTCAACATCATTCATCCTGCGATAAATGGCATGCGCTTTGATATGTTCTAGCAACATCCGATTTTGCTTGGCTGCCGCGACCAGATACACCATACCGGTCTCAAGGTCAGACAGGGCATAAAGATTCTTGGTCGTCGTTGTCTTTCGAAGCAAACGATTGAGTTCATCTTTGTGCTTATCTAAGCGATCAATAATCGGATAATAAGCATTACTGATCATTTCAAGACCTGCAAAAAGCAACTTATAGATCGACAGCTCCCCATGGCTTTCCAAATAGCGAACCATTTGTTCAATGATATAGGCATTGTCCTGATTACTGATGGTCACGAGTCGCGTATCTTGAACGATAAAGGTCATGGGTATGGTTTCGTAATATTCCTTGTCCTTTTCTAAATCCAATACATTATAGATAAAGGTGATCGTTCCGTTTTCTCGATTGTAATCCATATGGGCACGTTCGTTCTTATCCATCGCGTACTCAATGGTTTCTTTGTCAATATCGTATTTTTTATAAAGATATGAATTTTCAGCAATCAAATCCGAGTCGATATTGATCCATTTCCGATCTTGACCCAATTGTTTATCGATAAACATTCCGTCTCCTTTCTCAACTGTTCTCTATCAACATGATTTTTTATTTAAAGACCGCACTGGCTAATGCTTGCTGGATTTCAATGACACTGTTGTCACTCTTGAATTGTAAAACTTCTGAAGGTTCCACTGCTGAAGAGACCCAGATTTTTAATTCAGCATCCAAATCAAAATGACCGGAAGTTTCTACTGAAAATCGAGAGATGGAGCGATAAGGAAGGGATTTGTAGGAAGTTTTCTTTCCTGTTACTCCTTGCTTATCCACCAAGATCAAACGAAACTCGGTAAAGACGATCAAATCACGAATCAGGCTAAAAGCGAGAGTGACTTGCTCTCCAGGCACCAAAATATCTTCCAGATCTCTTTCTACTTTGTCAACATTTTTTTGAGAGGCATTGCCCATCAAACCACTTAATAATCCCATCATTTCTCCTTTATAAGCGAAAACGGACAAGATTCCGTTTTCTTATTTCTATTGTCATGGATCGGTTTTGAAAACTTTCCTTATCCCATCTTTTCTTCCAACTCAACGTCTGGATACTTGTCCGCAAACCAACGGAGGGCAAAGTCGTTTTCAAAGAGGAAGACAGGCTGGTCAAAACGGTCTTTGGCCAAGATGTTTCGACTTGAAGACATACGCTCATCTAAATCTTCTGGTTTGATCCAACGAACGGTCTTTTTACCCATTGGGCTCATGACCACTTCGGCATTGTATTCATTTTCCATGCGGTGCTTGAAGACTTCAAACTGGAGTTGCCCAACAGCACCTAGCATGTATTCACCTGTTTGGTAGTTGGTATAAAGCTGGATAGCTCCTTCTTGCACCAATTGCTCAATCCCCTTGTGGAAGGATTTTTGCTTCATGACATTCTTAGCAGATACCTTCATGAAGATTTCAGGCGTAAAGGTTGGCAGTGGTTCAAATTCGAACTTATTTTTACCAACTGTCAGCGTATCTCCAACCTGATAAGTACCAGTATCGTAAACCCCGATGATGTCTCCTGCTACGGCATTGCTGACATTTTCACGGCTTTCGGCCATAAACTGAGTGACATTTGATAGCTTAGCCCCCTTACCAGTACGAGGCAGGTTAACGCTCATGCCCCGCTCAAACTCGCCCGATACAATTCGAACAAAGGCAATCCGGTCACGGTGACGAGGGTCCATGTTGGCTTGGATTTTAAAGACAAATCCTGAGAAATCCTTATCATAAGGGTCGACAAGCTCTCCATCTGTCTTCTTGTGGCCATGTGGTTCTGGAGCAAACTTCAAGAAGGTTTCTAAGAAAGTCTGCACCCCAAAGTTCGTCAAAGCGGATCCAAAGAAGACTGGTGTTAATTCACCCGCAAGGATGGCTTCTTCTGAGAATTCATTTCCAGCTTCTTGCAAAAGTTCGATATCGTCTTTCACCTGCTCGTAGAATGGATTGTTAGCAAAGAGCTTGTCTCCATCTTCTAGACTCGCAAAGCGTTCATCCCCTTTGTAGAGTTCCAAGCGTTGATTATAGAGGTCGTAAAGCCCCTCAAAGGCTTTCCCCATCCCGATCGGCCAGTTCATTGGGTAACTGGCGATGCCCAAGACTTCTTCCAATTCTTGCAAGAGGTCCAGTGGCTCACGTCCATCACGGTCCAGCTTGTTCATAAAGGTAAAGACTGGAATGCCTCGGTGTTTCACAACCTCAAACAATTTCTTGGTTTGGGCCTCGATACCCTTGGCAGAGTCTACAACCATAACCGCCGCATCCACCGCCATCAAGGTCCGGTAAGTATCTTCTGAGAAGTCCTCGTGCCCTGGGGTATCAAGGATATTAACGCGTTTACCATCGTAGTCAAACTGCATGACAGATGAGGTTACGGAAATCCCACGTTGTTTCTCAATGTCCATCCAGTCGGATTTAGCAAAGTTTCCTGTTTTCTTCCCTTTGACAGTACCGGCTTCCCGAATCTCTCCCCCAAAGTAGAGCAACTGCTCAGTAATCGTCGTTTTACCAGCATCCGGGTGGGAGATGATGGCAAAGGTACGGCGTTTTTTAATTTCTTCTTGTACGTTCATGTTCCTAATTCTTTCTCTTCTTATTTTTTGATAAATTTACAAATTCATCTCTACATCGGATCTCTCCTCAATTTCTCTATCTGTCCTATTATAGCGAAAATAGGCACTTTTTTCAACGATGATTCTTCTTTGAGAGCAAAAAGAAAGACTAAAATCCGTAGATTCTAGTCTAATTCAATCATATTTATTTTCTCACTTTCACTCGCTCACTTCTGCGACTGAAGAACTGATTAAAGAGTAATAAAGCAAGGGCTAAAATACTGGATACAACCAGATAGTTGAGCCACACCTTATCCCCTCTCATAATCGGAGGGCGGGCCATCAAGCCGTAATTTCCTCCCGTCAATTGATTGACTCCAACCAGGAATAAATCTAAGGCAAAGGTATAGAGAACAATCTGACTATTTTTTAATTGGTTTCGATCATACCATCTCAAAAGATAAATCAAGGAATTGATGAGGAGACAGTAATGTCCGAGGAGGAAAGAAAAACTCGTAATATGAGGGAAAGTGTAGGGATCAAAGACTGGATAGCCCAAAGCAAAGATGGCTCCACTCACTCCCATCAAGGCAAAGAACTGTTTGCTTTTCCATCGGTCTGGTAAAAACAAGACCGCAAACATGGCCAAGCGGCAATGGTAAAAAGGTAAGCTATTGGACCATGGAATGTGGTAGGCAAAATACCAAAGATACAAGCAAATTAACTGGAAGCCCTGTAAGTATTGAAAACATTTGCGAAATTGCTCATTCTGATAATAGCGAAGTGACATCATAATCGCTGTCACAACGAACAAGACCATCACACTATACCAAGTTACTGAGATTGCTGGTGGTGCTGTTGATTCTGTAGTGAAAAAATGATGCATAAAATCTCCTTATTTAAACAGATTTAGGTATTCTTCTTTTCTTACTGTACTGAACGATCGTATTGATGAAAATCAGTGTCCCCGTCATGAGAACTGTCACGATCAAATAGTTGAGCACAAGGCCATGGTCACCGATCACAGGAGGGCGACGCATAAAGCCATAGTTTCCACCCGTTGCGAGATTCGCAAGCTGAATAATGGCATTGACCCCAAACGTCATCTGACAGATTTTCCAAACAGCCCCTTCTTCCACCTGGTAGGATTGAACCAGATAGATCAAACAGTTGGCCAGGAGAGCCCAGTGACCAAAGACATTGTTGATCGAGGATACGTGAGGAAAAGGATAGGGATAAAAAACAGGATGAACCAAGGCCATAATGGAGCCAAAGACTCCCACGAGAGCAAAATATTGTTTGAAGCTGCCCTTGGGAGCCAAAAGAATGATCCACATGGCCATCCGGCTATGATAAAAAGGAAGACTCTCTGAAAAAGGCAAGCGAGCTGCTAAATACCAAGAGTTGATAATGAGCAACTGGATCAACTGCCCCCAATACCAAAAGTTTTGATAGCCTTTGGAAGAAGCAAATCGAATAGACAGAAGCCCCACCACTACCAATGAGGTCGGCAACAAGAAATACCAAGCCCCCAATTGAGGAGGGGCCGTTGGTTGACTGGTGAAAAATAAGTCCCAAAGTGTCATGATTTCTTTCCCTTATCTGCTCTTTTTATTCTGAGCGCGAAACTATACTCTTTTCGACCATCTTGTATTTGTATTTATAGCGTTGATTGACCAAGCAAATACCCGCCACCATCACGATGCTGACCAAGAGGTAGTTCAAGAGAGCACCGTGGTCTCCAATGATTGGTGGACGTCGTAAGAAGCCGTAATCTCCTCTGGTCAAAAGATTGACCAAAAAGATGACTGCATTCATACCAAAGGTGATCTTAACAATCCGTAAGGTGTCCTGTTTTTCCGACTGATAAAACTCCTGCAGGTAAATCAAACTATTGGCAAACAAGGCCCAGTGACTAAAAATCAGGTTGAGTACAGTAATATGGGGGAATGGGAAGGGGTCAAAGGCCGGATAAACCAAAGCCGCAATGGATCCTAGAACACCCAACAAGGCAAAATATTGCTTGATATAGGTCCCTCTAGGAGCAAAGAGGATCGCAAGCATAGCCAAGCGACAATGATAAAAAGGTAAATTGTCTGTCAAAGGCATGTGGGCTAGAATATACCAAGCATTGATGGTTAAGACTTGAATCAATTGTGCCCAATACCAAAAGCGTTGGTAGCTTTTAGACTGTGCATATTTGATGGAAAAATAGCCAACCACCAACAAGGAAGCTGGTAGGAAAACATACCAGAGTCCAAACTCAGGCGGGGCTGATTTTTGGTTCGTAAACAATAAATCCCAAAGTGTCATTTTTCTATTCCTTTAGTTTATAGTAGACTATTTTTGTATAACTTCCTTCACATTTGCTAGGCTTTTTCTAATTCCTCTACCAATTTGGCTAGATTCATGGAATTGCTTCCCTTGATGAGGATTTGGTCCTGCTCTTTTAAGCTTTCCTTGACTTGTTTGACCAGGTCCTCAAATTGATCTTCCTCAGCGGTCTTTTTGAAATAATAGACATGTCCGAGTGGGAACATCTGACTCGCTAATTGAGCCAAGCCCGCAATGTCTTGCCCATAGAAAATAACGGTATCCAAGACATCCGGTGAGAGGCTGAGGATCATTTGGTTGTGTAGATTTACAGATTGCTCCCCTAGTTCTTTCATATCTGCAAGTACGGCTAATTTTCGGCCATTTGGATTCGCAGGAATAGTCGAGAAAGTTTCTAAAATCAAGCGCATAGCCGTCGGATTAGCATTGTAGACATCGGATAGGATATCCGCTCCGTTACTGGCCTTCTTCCATTCTGTCCGGTTGCGCGTTAATTGCAAGGTTTCAAAACTATCACGAATCGCAGCTTCACTCACTCCTTCTTTCAAGGCAACATAAGCTGCAATCATAGCATTGGTCGCATTGTATTTTCCTGTTACTGGAAGATCGATCGCTTCTTCTAAGAAATTAGCTCGGAAAGTTAAGCTATCCTTTCGCTCGATTAACTCGGTAATAAAAATCTCCTCATCTGGCCCAAAGCGAACGACTGTTTGATTTTCAGGGAGGTAGGCATTGACGATCGGATCAGCTGGAACTACCAGAAGACCGCCTTCTGGCATCCCATCCGCAATCTGGAGTTTTCCTTTTGCGATCTCACTTCGATCTTTGAAGAATTCCAAATGGGCTTCCCCAATCAAGGTGACAATAGCAGCTTTTGGATGCGCCAGTTCTGACAAGAGATGGATATCTCCTAGATGGTCTTGCCCCATTTCAAGGACCAGTTTGTCCGTCCCTTCTGGCATATGCAAAACCGTATAAGGAAGACCAATTTCGTTATTATAGTTTCCTTGTGTTTTATAGGTCAGGTAGGTGGTGGACAAAAGCTGTGCCAACATATCTTTTGTGGTGGTTTTACCATTTGACCCCGTCACTGCAAAAACATCTACTTTTGTCTTTTGAAGATAGGCTGCAGCAAGTGTTTGAAAAGCGCTCAGCACATCTTCCACCAAAATATAAGGGTGGCCTTCTACCACTTTCTCTGAAAAAGTGGCTACGGCTCCATTTTCAAAAGCAGTCTCAATAAAGTCATGACCATCACGCGCTCCCTTTAACGGAACAAACAGGTCTCCAGGCCCAATCAATCGGCTGTCAAATTCCGGCTTGACGAGGGCCACATCTTCAAATTGGCTGATATCATTTTTTGCGTGTACTAGATGAGCAACTTCATGTAATGTGAGATTCATATCCGACTCCTCAGTTCTCCGTAGCGTCTTCAAAAATTTGGACGCTCCTATCAAATTCTTCTCATTATACCATATTCTAGACTACAAAAAAAGTGGCTGGGACAGAAGTCCTAGCCTCTTGATTGTTTTTGGATTGTCGAGCAAGACGCAGTAGTTGAGTGGGCTCTACTACGCTGATTTTATCAGCTTTTACAGCCCTACTTAACTGTGCGGAGGTGGGACGACGAAATCGAATTCTAACGAATTACCGATTTCTGTCCCACTCTCTCTTTTCTTACAACAAATGCGCTTCGTGTTTTTGGAAGACTTCTTTTCCAAGCTCTACTAACTTGGTGATCAAATCTGTATAGTTGAGTCCCATATTGTCCCAAAGCAGAGGATACATAGACCATTGGGTAAATCCTGGCATGGTATTGAGTTCGTTTAAGAAGATCTCTCCTTTATCGGTATAGAAGAAATCACAACGCGCTAAACCTAGACCACCGATTGCACGAAAGGCTTTTTCTGCGTTGGTCCGCATGGTTTTCACAACCTCAGGGTCCAATTGAGCTGGAATCGCCATGGTAATTTTGTTGTCGATGTATTTGGCATCATAATCATAGAAGGCCACATCTTTCACAACTTCACCTGGCAAGGTACTCTTCACATCATAGTTTCCAAGCAGTCCAACTTCGATCTCACGCGCATTGACTCCTTGCTCTACCAAGACACGGCTATCGTATTTGAAGGCCAATTCGAGAGCAGTCCGAAGCTCTGTTTGGTTTTCAGATTTTGAAATCCCAACACTAGAGCCCATATTGGATGGTTTGGTAAAGACAGGATAAGAGAGAGTCGCTTCAATTGTAGCAATTTTCTCTTCCAAGTCATCGCCTTCCACTACAGCTACATAAGGAACTTGTGGAATCCCTGCAGACTCCAAGACCCGTTTGGTCGTGATCTTGTCCATCGCAACACTGGAAGCTAGGATGCCACAGCCGACATAAGGCATCTTCAAGACTTCTAAGAAGCCTTGAATGGAACCATCTTCTCCCATTGGTCCATGAAGAACTGGAAAGACTACTGCTCCTTCCTTGTAAATCGCAGATGGTGCCACTTTTTTAGACCAGTCCACTGTATCATTGGTCATCAATTTCTCATCATCCGCTGGTTTTTCTTCAAAAGCTTGCGTCTGGATGAAGTCTCCTGACTGCGTAATAAAGTAGGTTTGAACCGAAAATGCTTGGTAATCAATCGCGCGCATCACGCTTTCTGCTGAAAGAACAGATACTTCACGTTCTGCACTACGTCCACCATACAACAGGATTAAGTCTTGTTTACTCATAGTTTCTCCCTAATTGTTCCCTTGATTTCTTACTTGATAGTATACCACAATGATAGCCCTTTCGAAAGAACTTCTCTTATAATTCTGTCCGATTTTCGATCGCGCGAAGAAGGGTCACTTCGTCCGCATACTCGATATCGGCTCCAACTGCTAGCCCCCGTGCCAAACGGGTCACTTTGATGCCTGCTGGTTTGAGCACACGCGAGATATACATAGATGTCGCTTCCCCGTCTGCCGTCGCATTGGTCGCAACAATGACCTCTGTGACTGTTCCATCCATCAAGCGACTAATCAAACTCTTGAGATTGATGTCATCGGGTCCTACGCCATTCATGGGCGAGATCAAGCCATGCAAGACATGATAGCGACCGTGGTATTCCTGGATATTTTCCATAGCAGATACATCCCGGCTATCTTCTACAACCAGAATGAGGGATGGATCCCGCGTTTCATCTCGACAAATCTCGCAGGTTTCTTCATCGGTTAAATTGCCACAAATACTGCAATACCCCAGCTCACGCTTGGCATTCAGTAAGTTCTTGGCAAATTCATTGACATCATCATCTGACATACCAATGGTGTAAAAAGCCAGACGAGTCGCTGTTTTGATCCCAATTCCTGGCAACTTCGAATAGCTGTCAATTAATTTTGCAATAGGTGCTGGATAAAGCATAGTTTCCTTTCTAATTCATGGGGTGTTTCTGATTGTATAAGTTAATAATGTCACGCGTAATGGAATGACTGACCGTCGCTTGTAGATTGGTATTATGTGGAAAAACCACTGCTACCGCAATCTTTGGATTGTTTGACGGTGCATAAGCCACCACATTGGTATTAATGGCTTGTTTGCCTCCATCGACTGTGGTTTCAGCTGTACCGGTCTTGGCACTAATGGAGACACTAGCACCTTGACCGACAGTTTTCCCTGTCGTCAAACCACTCGTACCATTCGCAACCTGATAGAACCCTTGCTTGATCAAAGCCATGTCCTCAGCTGAGATATGGACCTGATTGAGCTCCTTGGTTTCGATCGCTTTTTTCAACTGACCAAGGCCCCCTTGATCATTATTGTCATAGATGCCTTCGACGACATGAGGACTCACTCGCTTCCCATCATTCGCTACGGTTGCCGCATACTGAGCCAATTGCATAGGCGTATAGTTGTCAAACTGACCAAAGGCATTGGTCAAATAATTACCGACTGTGTAGTCTTTTGGAATAAAACCGGTCGATTCATTGGGAAGGTCAATCCCCGTTGATGTCCCAAGACCATACTCTGCAAAAGTAGAGCGCAGTTTTTTCATAGCCGGTTCAACCTGATCCACTTGTAAGGTCATATTTGGAGTGTAAGGTTGCCCCATCATCTTAAGGGCAATTTGGACCATATAGGTATTGGAAGAGTATTCCAATGCTTCCACCGCATTGATGGAACGACTACCGTATTGGGTAAACCAAGAATTGATAGGAGCGGATCCTGCAAAAACAATCGGCTGATCGGTCAGAACCTGGTTCCCTGAAATGGCTCCATTTTCCCATCCAGAAGTCAAGGTCGCTCCTTTGACCACGGATCCTGGAACGAAGACGTTGGTCACTGTCCCTAAAGCATCTGCTGATAGATCTTGACTACCAGCCTGGTGTTTAATCCCTGCCATGGCAAGGACCTTCCCTGTATCAGGCTCCAGGGCTACAGCATAGACACCTTCGGAGTATGTCGCATTTCCAGCTTGCAACTCTGCGCTAAAGGCAGAGCGAAGGATATCTTCCACTCCTTTTTGGAAATCCAAATCAATCGAGAGCTTGAGGTTTTCTCCTTTGGCCCCTTTTGAAACGTCGACCACTTTCTCCATGTTGCCATTTTTATCTAGGAGAATTTCTTTTTCACTGCGTTTGCCTTGAAGGACGTTTTCGTATTCCTTTTCGAGATAAGACGTTCCAACCCGGTCATTGAGAGCATAGCCTTTTTTGACATAATCCTCAACCTCTTCTGCTGGAAGTCCCGTCTGCTCGGTCGATACATTTCCAATAATAGAGGCTAGAGGAGTATCCAAAACCTTGCGGTCCCAGCTAGTCGTGATGGCAATTCCCGGAAGGTCCTGACTATCCGCTGCGATGGTCGCAATCTGCTCAGCTCCTAGTGCCTGCGTCGAAATAATCCCTGTCGCAAAATTCTCCACCGCATTCATCTGGCTATAGAGATAAATAATCTTTTTCTCATCATCTGTATAGCCGAGTTTTGAAGGGTCGATACTATCCACTGCCGCTTGATAAATCTTGGCTTCCGGCAGGCGGTTGCCATCGGTATCAAATTTCTTTTTCTCAGGCAGGTGTTCCACGACCTCTTGGTAGACCTTGGTATTGGCTAGATAGTAATCCACTTCTTGCCGTTCGGTTACTTGAGGATTTTCTACATCGACATACTGTAAGAGTTTCCCAGCTGTCTCTCGCATTTCTTGGGCCGTCATTTTACGATCCCGCGTAAAAGTCAGGACCTGTTTGCCCACATTTTCCACCAAGGGTTTACCAGAAGCATCATAGATTTGCCCTCGCACACTCCCTTGTTTGACAGTCTTTTTCGTAGCTTTTGCCAATTTATCCGTATAGTAGGCTTGGTGAGTGATCTGCATATAGCCAAGTCGGGCAATCAGCACCAAAAAAAGAAGGCAAATCAAACTAAACAGCAGGTAGAGTCTGCGTGTAATCGAATGATTCTCAAACTTCCGTATTTTCTTCTTCATGAAATGTTCTGTCCTTCTTTTCTAATCAACACTTACCTTCCATTTTACTATTTTTCCAAGAGTATCTCAAGAAAAGGAAGGGACCTTTCCTGGAATTTTATGAAGAAAAAAGATTGGACCTGCTCGCCCAATCTTGAAATTAACACAAACTTTTTTACATGTACAACCTTATGTGAGGTGGTTGAAAAAATATTGATTTTTAATTTTTAAGCTTATTCAAGCATATGTCGAAACTTTCCGCCGTGAGAAAAGTTCCTGAAACACAATTGTTTCAGGAACTCGGGAGTTTTGAAACTTTAGGTTCAAAACTAAGTCATGGAACTTCGTAGAAGTTCGCTGACGTCCGTACTCACCTAAGGAAAGTTTTTAAGACTATTTTGTCTTCAATTTGAGATTGGACATGGTCGCCCAATCTCTTCTTTTAGTAGGTCACAACATTGATTTTTCCTTTGTCATACTCAGCAATGAAAATATCCAAAACGTTGTCATAGCCTTCTTTTTCCAATTCAGCCAGCAACCACTCTTCACTTTTCCCAATTGTTTCCAAAATTTCAAGCTGAACCACGCCATCAGTAATGATCGGGTATTTAGGATTTTCATCCCCCGCACGGACAACGATCATTTGACCGTTTTGTTCAATGACAGCTCGTTTCACTCCCTTTAATTGGAAAATTCCTTGTGAACGCAATTTCAGGGCAACGTCTGAAGCAGAAAGTCCCTTGGATCGACAAGCTTCCGGATCAAGCTTCCCATCTTTGATAATGACAGTTGGTTTGCCATCGATCAAGTGCTTCATAAAACGGACATTGGTATTGAGCCATTTTAAGAGTAAGATCAAAATAGTCCACATCAAGAGAATCACAATGTATTGAAGAATGGTAATGGAGCTATTGTAGATGACCCCACCAATAATTCCCCCAAGAACAAAGTTCTGTATCTGGTCTACTGCAGAACTTGGTGCTAAGTTTCCTTTCCCGGTCACATTGATTACAAATACCAAGGAAATCAAGCCGATAGCTAATTTAATCAAAATGGCTAAAAAATCTACTGTCATTTGTTCACCTCCACAAGTTCCACGTCTGTTTTATACAGATCCATCTTTTCTAATAGGTAGCTATCTGGGTCAGAGCCTGCGATAGCTCGGTAATAAACCTCTCCAACCTTCAGGATCGCCCCATCTGTGGCTGCTGAAGTATTGACATAGACATCTTCTTTTTTGACATCCAACTCCTTTGAGACGACCTCAATAAAATGGAGTGAGCGTTGGAACTGATCATTATTACTTTGGCTATTTTGGAAATTGCTGATACTGATCAAGACCACTACCACCAGAGTTAAAATGGAGATAATAGACAATTCGCGGAATTTGCTATCGTGCTTATTCCGATAGGCTTTCGCCGCAAAAAAAACAGTCAGAAGAATGAGCAAGCCAGATATCCCAATGGTCACCCAGTTTTGCTGGCTGATCTGACTCAATACATAGTCATAAGAGTAAAATTTCATAAACAACTCCCTTTCTCCAAATGAATTCAAGCTATTATAATGGATTTTATAAGAATTTTCAAGGCATTGTGATCAGGAAATCATTAAAATTTTGTTATAATAAAACTATCAATTATGTCAAGAAAAGGAAACACAATGAAACTCATTTCATGGAATATCGACTCGCTAAACGCTGCATTGACTAGCGACTCAGCACGCGCCAAACTCTCTCAAGAAGTCCTTCAAACCTTGGTCGCTGAGGATGCAGATATCATCGCCATTCAAGAAACCAAGTTATCCTCCAAAGGACCTACTAAAAAACACCTCGAAATTCTTGAGGAACTCTTCCCTGGCTACGAAAATACCTGGCGCTCTTCTCAAGAACCAGCTCGCAAAGGCTATGCTGGAACCATGTTCCTCTATAAAAAAGAGCTTACTCCCGTTGTGACTTTCCCAGAGATCGGTGCTCCTTCGACCATGGACTTGGAAGGTCGGATCATTACTCTGGAATTTGGTGGCTTCTTTGTAACACAAGTCTATACTCCTAATGCCGGTGATGGCCTCAAACGTTTAGCAGAACGTCAAGTCTGGGATGTCAAATATGCGGAGTACTTGGCTGAACTTGATAAGCAAAAACCTGTCCTTGCTACAGGTGACTACAACGTGGCCCACAAGGAAATCGACCTTGCTAATCCAGCCAGCAACCGTCGTTCACCAGGTTTCACAGACGAAGAACGTGCAGGCTTTACCAACCTTCTAGCAGCAGGCTTTACAGATACCTTCCGCCACCTCCACGGTGATGTGCCGGAGCGTTACACTTGGTGGGCACAACGCAGTAAAACCTCAAAAATCAACAATACAGGCTGGAGAATCGACTATTGGTTAACCTCAAACCGCATTGCAGACAAGGTTACTAAATCAGATATGATTGACTCAGGCGCTCGCCAAGACCACACACCGATTGTCTTGGAGATTGAATTATAAGGATTTTCTTTATGAACTACAATGCAGTAATTCCCGAGTTTATGGTATCGAATATAGAACAGTCCCGTTCCTTCTACTGTGATTTACTGGGTTTCACCATTGAATACCAGCGTCTAGAAGAAAAATTTCTCTTCCTGTCTCTTGAAGATTGCCAGCTCATGCTAGAGGAGGGAACAAAGGATGAATTAGCTGAACTAACCTACCCATTTGGTCGTGGAGTCAATATCTCCTTTGGTATAGAGGATGTCCCTAGGCTCTATCAGAAATTGTTAGAAGCCAACTATCCTATTCATCGCCCATTGACCAAAAGAAAATTTCGTGTTGACGACCATTATATCTATCCTCATGAATTTGCAGTTTTAGACCCAGATGGCTATTTTTTAAGATTTAGTGAATAAGAAAAAGGAGGTTGTTGGCCTCTTTTTCAGTAAGTAAATATAAATTGACAGAACTGTAAATCCAGTGACAGAAACCTTTGCTAAAGCCCATGAAATCAGCATGTCAAAGAACTTTGATAGCCATTTTTTGTATAATTGAGTAGAATGAAATCAGAAAGCGAGGAAATCTTATGCAAGTCGGAAAGCAGATCCAGCACTATCGTAAAGAGAAAAATTTATCTCAAGATGATTTGGCTGAAATCATCTTTGTCAGCCGTCAATCCATTTCCAACTGGGAACGCGGAGCAACCTACCCTGATATTCAAAACCTGCTTTTACTGAGCAAGGTCTTTGAAGTGTCATTGGACCAACTCATAAAAGGAGATGTGGAAACCATGAAACAAATTATTCACGACCAAGAATTTATGCGCTATCAAAAAGATGGAGTGGTTTTTACCATTTTACTAATTGGAAGTCCTATAATAATGATTCCTCTAATTCTTTATCTGGAATGGTTCGGTATCGCTATTAGTTGCTTGATTTATGCTATCACAATGTTCTACGCCCTACGCATTGAGAAATTTAAGAAACAGCATAATCTTCGTACCTTTCGCCAGATTGTCGCCTATGATCAAGGACGCAGCCTGAGCGAGATTGAAGAAGCCGAGGAAAGGGGCAAGGCTCCTTACCAAAATATTATCCTTCCTGTTCTATTTTGCCTTGGAATTGGAGCTATTGCTCTGTTGTTTTCTTGGCTCTTACTGACTTTCTTCCCTATCAAATAAAAGCGAAGTCATCAGACCTCGCTTTTCAAATGTCTTTAAAGTTATAGAGTTGCGGATAGTGATCACACTCGGGATTTTTGGGATGTAACTTCCTACTCATGCTTTCCTATATCCTCACCTGTCTATCTTCAGACCGTTGGCCTGTGACAAACATGGTGAAGGTTGCCTTGCAGACATTTCGGTCATCTTGGTTGGTGATATCTACATCGACGACACAGGTTGTACGACCTTGATGGACACATTCCCCCCTGATGGTTAGGACATCCCCTAGATTGCCAGCTTTCAAATAGTTGATAGAAGACTGGAGCGTCCCACCTCCGCACAGTTGAGTAGGGCTGTAAAAGCTGATGAAATCAGCGTAGTAGAGTCCACTCAACCACTGCGTCTTGCTCGACAATCCAAAAATAATTAAGAGGCTAGGACTTTTGTCCCAGCCTCGACTTTTTTATCTTCATTGATAGACCAATGATTGATTTTTTATTTTTTATTTTTTCTTCTCAATGTGATCTTTGAGATCTTCTTGAGCTTTTTTATTGGATTCTGCTTTTTTCTTCAACCATTCTTCTTTGGCCTTGTTAAAGTCTTTTGTTGTGACAACATCTTTAGACATTTCAAGGTATTTGTAGAATGTTCCTGTTCCTTTAGTACCTACCCATGAAGAAGCACGGCTGTATGGTACGGTCCGTTGAAGCATTGGAGCACCACCATTTGAGACAGTTGGAAGCGTAATCGAGCTATCTGTCAACCAAGCTTGCGCTGCTGCATATTTTTCATAGCGTTTTGCTTGATCCAACAATTCAGCATCGGCGTCTTTCAACATGTTCGCATATTGATCCAAACCAACTGCTGCAATGGCTGGGTTGTTTGAACCTGCATCAATACCAAGATAATAGAAGACAGAACCATTTACTGGGCTGATACTTTCCAGATAAGTAGATGGGTCTTGGTAGTCAGGTTGCCATCCACCGCCTGAGATATCGTAGTCTCTTGCAGCAGCTGTATCGCTGAAGTAGGTGATATTTTGGAAATCATCATCCGATACCTTTTGAAGATCCACCACAACATTGTCTGCACCAAGCGCTGACTCTACAGATTGTTTGAAGGAGCTCGCTTGTTGGACCATGCTATTGTCCACTTGGCTGACAATGTAGTCCAAATGAATTGGGAATTGAACTCCTTGTTTTTGCAATTCAGCTTTGGCTTTTGCAAATGAAGCTTTGGCTTTTTCTGGGTTATACAGGCTTGTTTGGCCATCGTCCAGGCTCACACCCTTCCATTGGTCTCCATAGGTAACCAATTGTTTTTCAACCACTTTACCAAAATCTTCTCCATTGACTTGGACATAAGTTGGTGGCACCAAGGTACTACGAAGGGTCTTCTCAGCTGCATCAGATCCTGATACTTGTGCCGCATAAGATTTGCGGTCAAAGGCAAAGTTCACCGCTTGACGGAAGTTCTTGTTCAAGATTGCTTTCTTGGTAGAAGCTTTTTGTTCATCCGTTGTTTTGGCTGTGTGGTCATATTTTTGACGATCCAAGTTGAATCCAAGGTAGTAAGATGTTCCTAATTGCAAACCGTAGACAATGTTGTCACCAAAGTTTTTCTTGACGCTCTTATACGTCGAACTGTTTGGCATAACAGAGGCAAAGGAGTATTGACCTTTTTCAAAGTTCTTAATGATAGAATCTGGGTTTGATCCATCGTTAAAGGTCAATTTGACATGATCGATATGAACATTTTTCGCATCGTAATAATCTTTGTTCTTGACCAATTGGATCTCAGATTTTGAAGTCAATGATTTCAAGTAATATGGACCATTATATAAGATGCTGCTAGGTTTCAAAGAACCAAAATCTTTTCCTTGAGATTTCAAGAAATCCGCATTGACTGGGAAAAGAACACCTGAAGTTGTTTTAGAGTTCCAGAAGCTTTCTGGATGGACCAAAGTATATTGAATGGTGTGGTCATCTAAAGCTTTGACTCCAACTGTTTTAAAGTCCTTCGTTTCTCCTTTTACATAGGCATCCAAACCTTTGATTGAATTTTGAATCATGAAGAGGCCTTCTGATTTTGACTCAACCGCGTGTTTGATCCCTGTAACAAAGTCTTGAGCTGTTACAGCACCATACTCTTCACCCTCACTTGTATACCATTTGGCATCCTTACGAAGTTTGTAAGTATAGGTTAATCCATCTTCAGAGACAGTCCAATCTTCTGCTAGACTTGGCACAAAGTTTCCGTATTGGTCATTTTCAAGAAGACCATCTACAAGGTTACTTGTGATATCTGAAGTCGTTGTACGAGTTGCAGCGATGTAATCCAATGTATTTGGATCCGCTGAATAGACGAATGAGTAGGTTGCTTGATTGCTACTACCACCGCCACACGCTGCTAAGAGAAAGGCACCTGCAACAGAAACTCCTGCAAGAGCTAACAGTTTTTTTGCTTTCATCACTATCTCCTTATGTTAGATTTTCTACCATTATACACTATTTCTTAAAAAAAACCAAATTTATTTTAAAAAAGTTCGTTATTTCTGAATGAATATAATAAGATGTCAAGAAAAGCATTTTGAAATTGATCTCAAAGATGCTGGATAGGCAAGTCTTATCACATACCATTACAGACTTGTAAAACCTCATCTTTTAATTCTTTTAATAAATATACGTTTCAGCGAAAAAAAGAACCTCTGCTCTTTCGAGCAGAGGGACTGATTCCTAATCAAAATGATAGAGTTGTGGGTACTGATCGCATTCAGGATTTTTGGGGTGGCAGATAGCCCGCCCAAAATAAATCATGGCTTGATGGGCAGCTAGCCATTCGCTCTTAGGTAGAACATCCATGACCCGCTTTTCAACTTCCAATGGCGTCGCTGATTTCTTGACAATATCATGGTGCTTGCAGATTCGCTCTACATGGGTATCGACGGCAAAGGCTGGAATTCCAAATCCTACACTCATAACCACATTAGCTGTTTTCCGACCAACTCCTGCAAGGCTTTCTAACTCTTCGCGAGTCTGAGGGACTTTTCCATCAAAGTTGTCTAGCAATTGTTGGGCACATTTTTTGAGAAATTTAGCCTTATTTCGATAAAGACCTAATTTAGAAATATGCTTGGCGATATCGGCTTCACTGGCTGCTGCCATGGCTTGTGGGGTTGGAAAAGCCGCAAACAAACCTGGTGTCGCTTTGTTAACAGCTGCATCTGTCGTCTGAGCCGAGAGCATGACTGCTACTAGTAATTCAAAATGATTACGAAAATCCAGACTTGGCTTGGCATCTGGAAAGAGGGCGATAATTTCTTCAATCACATGACGTGCCCGTTTCTTTGATAAAACCATATTCTCTCCTTTACATTACTAGTCTTTATTATAGCATGAAAGTACCCTATTTCTGAAAGATTCGGCTTCAGAAAAAAAGAAGTGGAACGAGAAATGAAATTGAATCATACTTCATTCCTCGTCCCACTTCTACCATTAGATATTCCTAGGCTCTATTGTTTGTTTTACACCAGTCTCTTCAAGAAAGTCATCAAGGTTTGAGCAGAGCGCTCACCAGCCTGAACGATAAATTCATCAAAAGAGAGATTGGCCGCGTGATCTGCTGTATCACTCATAGCGCGAATGACCATGAAGGGACGTCCAGCTGCATGAGCAGCTTGGGCAATGGCTGCCCCTTCCATCTCAACTGCCAATACTTCTGGAAACTGCTCCCGAATCGCTGCAACTTTTACTTCACTCGCGATAAAGCTATCTCCTGTTGTAATCAGGCCCACATGTGTGGTTGCAGCTTCTTCTTCCAGAACTTTTTTCATTTCTGATACGAAATAGCGGCTGGATTCAAAGTAAAGCGGTTGGCCTGCCATTTGACCGTACTTGTAGCCAAAAGCTGTTACATCCACATCATGATAGGCCAATTTGTCGGCAAGAACGATATCTCCAACAGCCATCCCTGGGGCAACGGCACCTGCAGAACCCGTATTGATAATGGCTTCCACTTTAAAATCATTGGACAAGACTGCTACACTCATAGCAGACATGACTTTTCCGATACCACTTTCAACCAAAACGACCTCATGGCGTCCAATTGATCCTGTATAGTAGACTTTTCCAAGACGCAGAAGCTTTTCCCCATTTTCAAGGGCTTCAACCAAGATCTTCAACTCCTGGGGCATGGCTGCGATAATTCCAATTTTCATGTTGGTTCTCTCCTTGTGACGACCTTATAGACGCCAAATAGCAATAATCAGGGCAATGAGGAGCACAATGATCCAGAACAAAATCTTATTGAGTTTGGATTGGACCACACTTTGTTTGCGTTCTTCAATGCGACGACTCTTGGTCACGGTGGGCTCCACTTGGATCTGCACAGTATCCTGAGAATAACGCTCTTGTGGACGCTCCATACGACTCTCTCTCATAGGACGTTCATAGCCAAATCCTCTGTGGTCTGTCCGAATAATTTTCGTCTCTTCCGCATCGACCATTTTAGGACCGGTGATGTCCTCACCTCGCCTTGCTCGTTCAATCATTTCATCGGTTAATAAAGGTTTTCCCATCGGATCCTCCTCTATTTATTGATTAAGTCCCAATATTGGATCGCCATGATGGTCTTGGCATCACAGATTTCGCCAGTTTGGATCAAATCTTTGGCTTCCTTCAAGGTCACTTCTAATAACTCTAAGGTCTCATCCGCATCTTGTGGACGTGGATTTTCCACCTTTTTCAAGTTGGTCGCACCATAAAGTTTGATTCGCTCATTACAAAAGCCAATGGCAGAATAAAAATCATACAACAACTCTAGATCCGCCGTGTAGCCAATTTCTTCTTCCAATTCGCGCAGAGCAGCTGCTTTAGGATCTGCATTTTCTCCCTTTTCTAACTTCCCTGCTGGAATCTCCACTGAGGTCCTTTCAATCGCCTTGCGGTACTGCTTGACCAAGATCGTCTTTCCATCTTCTGTGATCGGCAAAACCGCTACTGCTCCGTTATGGAAGATTAAATCACGCTGCGCTTGACCTTTTCCGTCAGGTAGTTCTACTTGATCAGTCACCACTTGGAAAATCGGTCCCTGATAAATTTCCTTGCGCTCAATGGTTTTTTCTTCAAATTGCATGAGATTCTCCTATTTATTTTTAGGATGGTGTGGCAAGCGAAGAGCATACTCTTCTTTATTCACTTGACGGCCACGACCGATCGCAATCGCATCTGCTGGCACATCTTTGGTAATGGTGGATCCAGCCCCGACTAGAGAATTATCTCCGAGCTCGACGGGTGCAATGATGGTCGAATTTGAACCAACAAAGACATTGTTGCCAATTGTTGTTTTAAACTTGTGTTGGCCATCATAATTCACCGTGATAGTTCCAGCACCAAAGTTGACGTCGCTGCCAACTTGGCAGTTGCCAATGTAAGTCAAATGACCAGCTTTGGTATTTTCGCCAATAGACGAACCTTTGACTTCGACAAAGTTTCCAATATGGACATCTTTTGCCAAGCTAGATCCTGGACGAATATGAGCATATGGTCCTACCGTTACGCCATCGGCTACCGTACTCTCTTCAATCATAGAGTTAGTAATAACGGCACCTGCACCAATTTCACTGTCCACAATATAGGTTCCATTAGTTAAGACGGTCTCAGCCCCAATTTTTGTGTGCCCTTTTAGGGTAACATTGGCTTCGATTTGCACTTCTGGTGCGATCTCAACATCGATATCGATATAGGCTGCATCCGGATTGACAAAGCTCACTCCATTGACCATGTGGGCTTGGTTAATGCGACGACGCATGATGCCTTCTGCTGTCGCAAGGGCAACGCGGTCGTTAACCCCGAGACTTTCATCAAAATCTTTGAGCGTATAGGCTCCAACTTTCTCTCCTGCTTCTCGGAAGATCCCAATCACATCTGTGATATAGTATTCACCTTGGGCATTGTTGGTATTGATATTCTTCAAAGCTTCAAAGAGGCGGGCATTGTCAAAGACATAAGTCCCTGTATTGATTTCTTTGATTTGTTTTTCAAAATCTGTCGCATCTTTTTGCTCGACGATGCGAAGCACTTCCGCATTGTCATTACGGACAATCCGACCATAGCCAAATGGATTAGCTGCTTCGGCTGTCAAAATCGTTGCCACATTCTTGTGGTTGATATGGAAGTCGATCAAGTGTTTGAGACTGTCACCCGTAATCAAAGGAGTGTCTCCTGCAATGACGAGGGTATGCCCTTCAAGGCCTTTCAAGACTGGCTCTGCCATCATTACCGCATGACCAGTTCCCAATTGTTCGGTTTGTTTGACAAACTCTGTTTGTCCCGCTAAGACTTGCTCTACCAATTCCGCCTTGTGGCCCACAACTGTTACAGTCTTTTCAGGTGAGATGGCTCCAACACTACGGAAGACATGCTCCAACATAGAGATCCCTGCAACCTTGTGAAGAACCTTGGGCAGATCTGATTTCATACGGGTACCTTTCCCCGCTGCTAAAATAATGGCATAATTTGGCATAACATTTCTCTTTTCTGTACAATATCGTACTTATTATACCATTTTTCACCCCTTTTGGAAAATAAGACCAGATCAAAAAACTCTCCGAAAAGGAGAGCGTGTTCTATAATGGATAAACTCTGCGAAATTCTTCTAAAACCACCTTGCTGTCAGGTGTAAAAACCAGACCTGCTTCTCCAAAGCAGTCTTTGAAAAAGTCCTCATGAACCTGACGCCAATAGGCTAAAGATTTGTCTCCCTCACCTTCCTTGTAGGCATGGTCGGCCGACACTTGATGAAAAGGCTGAACGGAAACCTTTGTAATTTCGACAATGCAGACAGCCTGATCTTGACTATCTAAAATGACATCAAAGGTCCCTTTTTGGGGAAGGGGTTCGTCCTCTATTGCGTATAGATCATATGCTGAGGCTGTTGCTGTTTTTTCGCCTTTAAAGACCAGTTCCGCTAAAAGGTCTGGATCCACTCCAAAGGCCCAGGCGTCTATCTCATCTTCAATCGAGGGGTTAATTTGCTTGTAGGCATTCCACATTTCTTGAGGTGTCATTGGTTCTCCTTTGTAATTTTTTACTTTCTTCTTTTATATGTTTAAGATGATCTGGATGGTCAATCTCTAAATTAAAAATCTCCGGAATAGAACTGTAGTGGATAATGCACTCAATCCCCATCTGATTCATTTTTTGTATGAAAGAAGTATTCAGATAGCCTGCTACAGCAAAATCAATCTTGTTCTTCCTTGCTTTATCCTGCATCTGTCTCAACATATCTAACATAATTGGACTTTCCATATCATGCCATTGACTGTTTCTCACAGTCGCAAAAATAAAAGAAGTTAAATCATTCATTCCAACTACAATCTTTGAAATACCAGTTTCCAGTATCCTGTCCAAGTCGAAATAAGCTGATGGTAATTCAATCATCGTGCCGACTTTCCCGGTAAAACCATACTGACGCAATACTGTAATAGCTTGTTTTAATTGTTCGGCATCATTGACAAAAGGAAAAATAATAGACAGATTGGGATTGGTTTGAAAAACTTCTGTAACAACATTTGTCTCAGCCTGAAATTCATCTGGACACGCCAACAAACGCCTGATACCTCTGTATCCAAATAAGGGGTGGCGTTCGTCAAAATACTCTTTAGTCCCGTCTAGAATATTTGCTTCTGCATTTGTTAACTCTGAAAAGCGATACCCGACTTCTTCATCTGAGTACAAATGACAAATAGTGTCTAGATAATCTTTCACAAATTGCTGACAATTTGGTAATAGTATGTTTTGGTTTAGTTCTCTCAACAAGTATTCCCCACGAATCAAGCCGACGTGGTGCAATAAATGGGGATAAACTTTTTCAACAATTTTTTCGCCACTAAGAGCTAGTTGATTTTGCATGTTCATTCACCTCGTCTTAAAAGATACAATATCAGATATCATTATACGACACTTTCCTCTAGTTCAAAAGCTTCATAAGGTTCAACTAACTCATATCCTAAAAATTCTGCTACTTTTTTGGAAGCCTCGTTATGAGCATCCCAAAGTGGAAACATATCTCTATTTAAACTCTCTAGAATCATTGCAGCACCAAGTTTTTTAGCAAATCCATTTCCTTGTTCGTTTGGTCTAGTTGCAACTTCAACTTCAACTGCTTCACGGTAAACTAACCCTGAGGAAATCCCAGCAATCACTTCATTATTTTTAAGAATAACAAAGCCAAATCCACCTTTTAAAGCAAAATCCTGGTAGGACTCAAAATCCCCCTGTAAATCTTGTGACCATTCTTCCTCAGAAAGGCAGTTATAAATACGATTATCAATAGGTACAATATTGTAACCTTCCTCTATATGAGTAACTAGATCATTTAGAAATTCAACTTGAAAATTTGCCTTATCCTTAAAAGAATAGCGAGTAAAAGAAATTAACCCAACTTGCCGATGCAGAAAATCTTGCCACTTAGTGTCTTCTGAAATAATAATCTTATAATCTAAACCATATTGCCTAACAAAATCTTCCCAAAATCTGGAATCCAACTCCCCTGCTAGGTATAGAAAATTCCCAATATCATAAAAGCTCGTTGTCCTATCACTGTTTCGATAAACAGTACCGATTTGAGATTTAAGTCCATAGAGAACCATATATTTCTTCCATGTTTTAAATAGTTCCATTATCCCTCTATTTTACCTTCCAATTCCAATAGCTTGTCAGTTCTAATTCTGGAAATCCTCGTAACTCTGCCTTCACCTTCAATACTATGGGTGAGGCATTTTCTTGGGTAATCTGCTCGATAGGAAGCCAAATTGCATTTGCTGAATCATTGCTTCCATCAAGAACCTCCTGAGGAAGGAATTGTTGAGAGCTCTCGAAATCGAGTACGATATCATAAAAGGCCATGATATGATGTACTGAGAAATCTTTCCCCTCTTCTTGAACCAGCACGTCATACATCCTAGGATTTGAATACTGGCTAAGCGTATAGCCTGTCTCCTCCAGAACCTCTCTCTTGAGAGTTTCTGTCAGCCCCTCACCTGGTTCTTGACTACCACCCGGTAAATCAAAACGATGCTGATAAGGTCCTCTCGTTTTCTCAATGCAAAGCAATTTCCCGTCTTGAAGACAGATTCCATATACACCAAAGTGATTTTTGATTTCCATATTCCACTCTTTCTAAAAATCCAAGATTGCTAGCTCACCTTATCCCTTAAAAGGAAAGAGGCTATAGATTTCATGCTCCTTGATATACTTCTTTAGTATCTCCATATTCTCTTCAATTTTTTCCTGAATATCTGTCTCTTCACAAGTTGACTCAGTGATAAAGAGGTAAATTTTCAGTAGATCTGTTAAGAATAGCAGACGGCGTTCCATTTCCGATTCAGGACTTGAAGCTTGCTCGATTTTTACAAGCTTTTGCTCCAAGCTATCACCATTCAAAAATCTCTGATGAACTCTCCTTCTTATGTTTTGAGTGGATTCCTCCCCTTGTTCTAATGGAGATAAAAGAAGCTTTTTATAGACGATTACCTGATTTTCTGCCTCTCTTTCCAGATAGGCCAATAAAGCCAGAGAGCCATCAACAAAGGTCCAAGTGTTTTAATTCCCTTCAAATGGAACTTGTATGATACGATCTAATAATTCCTTAGCCATTTCCTCTTGACCATCCAAATAAAGTAAATAGGCCAGATGGTTCAGCGATTCGAGATAGCTAGCTTGGGTTTTATTATTCTTTAGGTTTATCGGTCAAAAAATAGACATTCTTAATCCCCTTCAAACCCTTGATTCGTTTTTCTACTTTTAATAAGGATAATCTCTTTTTTATGTCACTCATTGTTCTTGCTCCATCATTCTGAAACAGAAATTTTGCTCACAACCTCATTCTCTTTATCCAACAGATAAAGGAAGTTCCCTTTTGTTTCCAGTTTACCAAGCTTAGTCCCATAGTCCATCTCGTGAGCAGGGCAGGATTGAATCAACTGACGGATGCTCTTGTCCTTGTGCTCTATCTTCCAAAACAACTCCACCTTATCCAGCTGATGCTCCACTTGAATGGAATAGGTAGTGGATTGGATCTTCTTCCTTTTCCACTCCCAGCTATTTTCATAATCGTTTTTCTCTATTTCATTGACTACATCCTCTATCAAGGAGCAAGGAATGGAGAGCTCCTGAAACACGCGCTTTACCCCTCTTACCAAGGCCTCTAAGAGCAGCTTTTTCTGTTCCAATGGACTCAAGGTTTTATAGCTAGAAAAATCAAATAAGACCTGAACAGTATAGACACCAAGTAGGTTCATGATAGCTGGATTGCTAATCGTATCTACACATTCTACGATGATTTTCCAACAATCCTTGGTCACAACTGGTTTGAAAAAGCGCTCTACCATAGAGGTCATACATTTGGATTCATATACGAACGCTCTTCGCAGGTCTTTCCAATTCTGTCGATAGTCCTCAATTCTAGCTTCCTCGTAAGTTAGCGTAGCGGAGTCCATCAGCTCCTCAATCCTCTGTTGATTTTCCACATAGGGCTTATCTAATTCAAAAAACTGTAACTTCATATTCGTGGTCTCGCAGTGTTTTTCTTGTAGAAGGGTTTATCCTTAGGTCAAGGTCTAATGTTTGTGCTCTTCCTTCACTTTTTCCCATAGTCGTGGTGTCCCTCCTGGTAATGGGGGATTCTTTGATCATCCTGAATCTTCGCAAATAAGCTAGGAATACATCTTTAAGTATCTATTTTCACAGGACCAATCTCAGCAATTCTAATAAGGTCAGAAGATCCCGATAACATCACATCATTTTGGTTTATAAAATTGAATTCAACCTTCTTTTCTAAAAAGAGCAACTCTAATCGTCCATTCACCTTATGAATCCCCTTGGAATAAAAGTCTTGTTTTTAAGAGTTATTGTTTCGCTCTTTAAGGAGATTTTAGAATAGACTGACCCTCCTGCCGTCCTTTCCTTTTGTAACGTCATTGATTAAGTCCTTGACGATAGATATATCGAACTGACGAGAAAAGTCTACAATTTTCTGGCGATTCTGTTCTGGATATAAATAAGATGCTGCTAAAATAAATAAAAATGGATTTGTGACTTTGCCAATATGCTCAAGGTATTTAGGCTGAGTTACATAAGACATAATTTTGTTAAAATCATCATCTTTAAGTACTATCTTTTTCATATAAATAGCAGCACAAGCACCTGCAACTTGCGAGAAGTTATTCGATTCCAAGGACTCATAAACGAAAGACAAGTTCACTGTTTCTATATTTTCTAGATAAGCAATCGCTACTGCTAGAGAGCGGTAGGTTACGGGTGTTGGAATATCTCTCAGCAGCAATGACTTGAGATAGGGGACTTCTTCTGTGCAATCCGTTGCGGCCATGGCGTAGAGTAAGTACATTTGTGATTCCCATGATTTAGGTTTTTCCATCTCGCCTTCCAAGGCTTGATGCAAAAATGGTCCATATCCTTTTAGTTTACCCTTTAAAATTTTTTTCGCTGCCTTTTTTACCAAGGGCGTACGTCCTGAAGTTAACTCATCTACATAGTCCATTTTTAAATCCTCTTTATATTTCCAGTTGAATTTACTGTTCTTTGTTCAGGATATGAAAGAGATCATCTCTTAGAACGATTCCATCGTCTTCTATCAAATAGGCCATGTGCTCCCAGAAGGGCAATTCTTGTTCAAGGGGCTTTTCCAAGGCAAGTACTTGATTCTTCAAGTTTACTGCAATCTCTTCGACTTCATCTTGCTCAATCTCATAAAACTTTGCTTTCAAAAGAAAGATACTTGATAGAAAGAGCGAATAAGAGGAAACAAAAGTATGTAAGGAAGAATTGACATAAATCCTCGCTTCTTGAAAAACTTCCCTTCCTTCTTGATTGCAAAGTAAAAAGATTTGCTCCTCTTCTCCAATCACAAAAAATCCTAAAAAACACTGGCCAAAAAGCCTATAACTCTCTTGCTCTTTCCTTAGTTTTACTAGATCAGTAGCTACTTTGACAAAAGAAAATCCCATTTTGGAATAATCCTCTAAATATGCCAAAAGGTTGAAACGGACCTCATCCAGACGAAATGGTTTCTCCTTTGTAGGCACCACACAAAAACCAAGCTCCTTCACTAATTCATCAATAGTAACTGTCATTTTTCTATCCTTTCTTCTGCTAACTAGCTCTGATACTATTCACATAAGAACTAGTCAAGTGCCCAGTCCAGTTCCAAACACTTAGCTACATCCTCAAAATAATCATCCCAGGCCCATTGGCAATCCTTCCGACTCAACAGATAATCCATCTACTTTTTATTTGACCTCCATATTACAGGTCCCTTTTAGGCTATCATACCATAAGATTCCCTTTCCATAAAGCTAAAACAGAAAATGAGCCTAGCGGTTTTACTAGACTCATTTTATCCTTATTATTTCACTTTATTATTTTCCCTTTTCAACCCATACTGATCGCTCAATCAACCGTCTTAGACAGAAGTCTTGTCCTGGATCTGTGGGAAAGTCACACGAAAGAGACTTCCTTTTCCTTCTTCAGAGATGATTTTCACCTCTGCTCGATGGAGGTCTGCAATGTCCTTAATAAAGGACAACCCAAGTCCGATACCACTATTGAGGCCCTTGTTCCGAGAATCCTCCACCTGATAGAAGCGATCCCAAATCTTGCTCAAATGGTCTGGCGCTATCCCAATACCATCATCCGCTACCTTGAGAACAGCACCAGCTGGACTAGCCACCAAGTGGATGGCAACCTTGGTCTTGGTAAATTTCACTGCATTGCTCAATAGATTATCCAGCATCCGAGTGACCAAAACAGCATCCCCCTGAATCCAGAGGTCCGGCTGAATGCTCACTTCAAAGGCTATGGGGCTTTCGCCCCACTTTCTTTCCTGTCCCTGACAATAATCTGACACCAGGGTTGATAGACAAACGGGTTTTAAATCCGACCACTGCAGGTGTTGGGTCTTGGATATTTCCAAGATCTGCTCGGTCATCGATTTCATTAATTTAGCCTGCCGATGAATGACCGTCAAAGATTCCTTGGTCTCCTCTAGGTTATCTGCATATTTGGAGCCAAACTCACTCTCCGAAACGATGACTGACAGAGGGGTCCGCAACTCATGGGATACATTTTGGTTGAATTGCTTTTCTTTCTCAAAAGTCGACTGAACAGAAGAAATCAAATTATTAAAGACCTTGGTAAGACGAGACGTTTCTACATAATCCTTCTGATGCTCGGTCGACACGCGCTTACTGTAGTCTCCGCTCTCTGCAATTTCCTCTGCCATTTGGGTCACCTCTCTGATCGGCAGAAAGGCCTTACGAAGGATCCGACGTCCACCCCAGGCCATCCCAAGGATGGACAGAGGAGCTAGAATGGCCAAGGAAAGAAGAAAGATACTTAATTCTCTTCCTAGACCAGAAGCAAGGCGCACGCCCCGTATCCATTTGCCCTCACTTTCATTATAGACATCAAAATAATAATAGGTTGCTTGGGAAGAGGTATACGTCGACAATTTCCCAGACTCAAAGCCAGCATTGATATCAAAGCCACTTGGCAGAGCACCCTGCTCCAACTTCATGTTTTGATTGTAGAGTGCAAAATAATTGCCGTCATCAAAGGGCTCAAATTCCTCAAGGTCTGAAGCTACTTCCATGGTCTTCTGCTCCAGTTCCCCACGTGAGCTATAGCTGGACCAGGCTCCGGAAATGATAAAAGAAGCACAAAATATAAGAACAAAGAGAAAAGAAACAAAGAGGGTATACCACAATGTCACCTTAGAAACGATGGAGGGAGACTTAGAGTCCTTCTTCATTTTTGAAAACATAGCCCATCCCCCTTTTTGTCTGAATAATCGATGGATTACCTAATTTTTTGCGGATATTCTTGACTAAAACATCAATGATATTAGACTCTCCAACATAATCAAAATCCCAAATATGCTCACGAATCTGTTCCCGACTTAAAACCACATTGGGATGGCGCACCAGACACTCTAGTAACTCATACTCCTTGGAAGTCAGGTCAACCAAAACACCCTTGTGTTGGATGGTCTTTTTTGCCAGGTCTAAGGAATAGTCACCAAATTGGACCAGGTTGGTCAAGTTTTCTCGATTATTTCGTCTCAGCATGACGCGAATCCGAGCCAGTAATTCATCAAATTCAAAGGGTTTGACCAAGTAGTCGTCTGCACCAGCATCCAGTCCTGTTACCTTGTCTTCTAGGCTATCTTTAGCCGTTAGCATCAGAACTGGGGTCTTAATCTGATGATTTCTCAAGTAGCTCAACACCCCCAAACCATCTAGCTGCGGCATCATAATATCTGAAATAATCACGTCATACTGGGACACACGAATGTAGTCCAAGGCCTCCTGACCATCATAGGCCGCATCAACACTATACTGCTGGGTTTTCAGTAATTTAACGATGCTACGATTCAAATCTACTTCGTCTTCAATCACTAATACTTTCATAGCCACTTACTCCAAATTTCTTCCCTTATTATACCATGCTTCCATAAAAAATCTCGGCTAGGAAAAGCCTAGTCGAGATCTTACTCTAGTTAATCGTGATCCAGCTCCACATCTTCTTCCAATACGGTACCTGTATTGGCATCTAACTCTAACTCAATTTTTTGATTGCCTTCTCGCAAGCTAACGCTATAGACAAGTTTACCATCTTCTACATCTAACTCTACTTTTTCGATACTAGCATTCGAGTATTTTGATTTCAGCTGGCTCTCTACCTTAGCCAAGTCCAACTGAACACTTGCTCCGATTAATTGCTGATCTTCACGATCCTGACTCAGATCCTTAGTTTTTGACTTCAAGATAGCACCAGACTGGCCATCGATCTTATATTCTTTTTCATTTTTTCCATCCAAGATGGTCACTTCATACACTGCTTTTCCATGTTTTTCTTCTTGCTCGTAGCCAATCACTTTTCCACCCTTAGCTTCTTTCAGAGCTTTTTCTTGAGCTTGTGCAAGGGTGACAGATGCAGTCACTGTTGAAGAAGTAGTCTTTTTACTTGTTCCAGTATCGGCAAAGGCTACTACAGAGCCTAGAGCGGCAGTTGATAGAGAGAAGATTGCGAGACTTGCAACGGCTTTTTGTTTAATTGATTTTTTCATGTTAGTTACCAACTTTCTTTTTTTCTTATCAAGTTCTTCTTGATGATTCTATTTTATCTAAGAAAGATGAATCCAAAATGAATGAGAAAAGATTTTTTAAAAAATTTTTTAAAAAAGACTGAGTAAATCGACGAGCTTTTTGCAGCTATCTTTCTCAGTCCCCTTTCTATTTCTATCTTACTCCTCCTGCAAGATCTGATTAATAAAGTCTGTAATTGATTCAGCTACCTTTTGCATTTCGAGAGAACCTAGCGCACCTAGATCATTTTCATAAATGCTATCGTCCCCATTCTTTTTGAGGAAATAGGCCAGATCCCCATCTTGACCGATCATAAAGAAATCTGGTTCATCCTCATCAATCTGGTAGGTTTGATTGCGTTCGGTAAGATCTTCTTTAGCATAGAGACAAATACCTGTCTCACCAATGTCATAACCTGGCTGATCCCCTAAGTCATCAAGAAATACCTGATATCCTTTCGGTAAGGAAAAACCAAAATCATATTCGTGCGTGCTTTAACCTCCTGCTTTCTCAGTTCTCTATTTCAAACTCCAACCACCATCAATGGTCAGGATTTGTCCCTGCATGGCAGAGGCCTTCCCACTGGCCAAAAAGAGACTGATTTCTGCCACTTCCTCTGGCTCAATCCAGCGTTTGATAGGTGTTTCACTGGCTACCCAATCTGCCAGACCACCTGGTTCAAAGTCAGCAGCGGTCATACCAGTCTTAACTGCACCAGGAGCAATGCCAAAGACCTGAATCCCAGCTTCAGCATAGTCTAGAGCTAATTGCTTGGTAAATCCTGCTAAGGCATGTTTAGAAGAGGTATAGGCGTGCCCACCTCCGCCTGCAAGGCTAGAAGCAATGGAGCACATATTGATGATGATCCCTTGCTTCTTCTCCAACATTTGAGTCAGATAATGTCGTGTCAGCTCTACCGGAGTAACATAGTTGATCTCAAAAATCTCCTGAATCTCCTGAGCGCTTTGCTCAAGAAGCGGTTTGTAATCGTCCAATACTCCCGCTGTATTGCACAAGACATCTACCTCAGAACACCAGTCGAAGATTGGTGTCAAATCCAAGGTTAAGTCTCGCTGTAAGAAGTGAAAATCGCCTGGCAACTGAGGATCCGCTCCTTGGTCCACTCCATAAATCTGATAGCCCTTTTCTAAAAACAAACGAGCTTGCGCCAGACCAATCCCGGAGCTCACGCCTGTGATCAAGACCCGTTTAGTCATGTACTTCCACCCAATCTGTCGCTAGAACATCACAGGGAGTTGGACTCCACATGGAAAAGCCTTCGCCTTCACCAGACACGTTAATGAGGAAATAAGGTGTCACTTCCAGAGCCACTCCATTTTGCTCGATGGTATCAAACAATTGGACATAGTTTTCTGCTCCACCCCATCCTGTTCGTACATATTTTTTCTTGGCCTTTAATCCTGGTAAAATCTCTTCAAATGTCATGGTGTTCTCCTTTGTTATCTATTTAACTTTCTCCCTTTATTATACCAAAAAAAGAGCTTTCCCTATACAAAAAGCCAGAGTTCTTCTACTCTAGCTTTCAGCTTTTATTTATTTTCTTCTGAATGGCGATACCCATAGCCAAAATAAATTCCTATCCCAATCAAGAGAGCAACTCCGAAGGCCAGCCAGGTCGATAGAGAATACTGGGTCATAAAGGACACACAGACCACAATCGATAGGATTGGCAAAACCGGAACCAAAGGCGTTTTAAATTCACCAGGTCCAGGAGCCCCGTGTTCCTTGCGCAATTTCAAGAGAGCGAAGGCCAACATAACCAGGTAAGCCAAGGTACAGATATTTAAAAAGGAAGCGATACTAGCTAGCGGAAAAACTCCACCAGCAATGGCAGCCATCAATCCAGCGACCAAGGTCGCATTTTTTGGAATTCTGGTTTTAGGATCGAGCTGTTTCATCGCTTTTGGCAAAAGGCCATCCCGCGCCAAACTGTAAATCATCCGTGAGAGGGCAAAGGTCATCGAAATGCAGACGGTAATCAGGGTCAAAATCGCTACCAGCGATACATAATTCCCTGCCCATCCTGCGCCGACCTGACGGAGGGCAAAGGCAACCGCGTCTTCTACATTTAAGTTCTTAAAAGGAACCATACCGGTCAAAACCAGGGTGACCAAGATATAAAGAACGGTTGTGATCAAAAGACTGAGGACAATCCCGCGAGGAACGTTCTTTTGTGGTTCCTTGATTTCGTCGACCGCCATGGAAATGGACTCAAAACCAAGAAAGGCAAAGAACATGAGCGAAGCTCCAGCCATAATCCCTGTCTGACCACCATAAATTTTGCCAAATCCATACGGAGAAAAGTTTTCCCAGTTGCCAGGATTTAGGTGAAAAATCCCCACAAGGATAAACAAGGCAAGAGCGGAGAACTTGAGTAAGACCAGCAAGAAATTAAAACGTAAGACCGCTTTTGCATTCATAAGGACTAAGGCAGTTACGAGGACCATGACCAAAATAGGCAAGAGATCCACATAAGTTCCCTTAGCTGGATCAAAAGTCCCGTTTAAAGCCATCGGCAGACTCCAGCCAAGATTGGCCAACAAGCCCTTGAAATACGCGGCCCAACCTGAGGCCACCCCTGATACGGCTGTCATAAATTCCATCACGGTCAACCAACCGGCAATCCAGGCGGGAAACTCTCCAAAGATGGCATAGAGATAACTATAGGCCCCACCGGTTGAAGGGATGCGAGATGCAAATTCTGCAAAGAAGAGGGCAGATAAGCCGACGCAAAAAGCCGCAATCACAATCGAAATAATCAAGGCTGGACCAGCTAAATTCGCTGCTGCAGTACCCGTAATCGTGAAGATCCCTGTCCCCACCATGGCACCGATTCCTAAAATAATTAAATCCCACAACCGTAAATGGCGGTTTAACCCTGGGTGAACCTGTCCCAAAGCTTTTTTTCGAAATAGATTCATGTATATTCTCCCATCTATTGAGTTTATTCTATCATACTTGGATCAGAAAAGGGAGTGGGAAAGAAATCGGTCATTCGTTAGAATTCGATTTCGTCGTCCCACCTCCGCACAGTTGAGTAGGGCTGTAAAAGCTGATGAAATCAGCGTAGTAGAGCCCACTCAACCACTGCGTCTTGCTCGACAATCCAAAGACAATTTAGAGGCCAGGACTTTTGTCCCAGCCCCACTTTTTCTTTCTATTTATCACTTTCCGTCCTATTCTTTTTCAAAGAACGAATCGTAAACCAATAATAAATAACCAGCCCAAAGATGATGATCACTGTGGGCAGAAGAACTGTCATACCAAGATTCTGAACTCCTTGTGCCAAGGTCCAACGATGTAAGAATCCAACCACTAAAAAGGCGACGATAGGAAAGACGAAGGCTTTGCCAAGCTCTTCTTTCCATTGCCAAAGAATGAGAGCGCCACTAGCTCCTGTCATAAGGAGAGTATCCCATGGATTCGGCACTGTCAACCAAGCAAGTGCTGGTAAGAAACGGACCCCCACGATCTCACTAGCGAAATAGACTCCTAGAACCAAAACGATTGCCACATGGATAGCTTTTTTCGACTTTTCTTCTGCAAAAATGAGGCGACGAAGGAGATAGAATAGTAGCCTAATTGCTAGGAGCCCTAAAATACCATCCATTAGATAGACGAGTGGTTTAATAACCAGGACTGCTTGCGAAGCAAAATCACTTAAGAGGCGATAGAAAATCACAATTCCCGAGATGATAGCCCCATATTTCAAAACAGATCGCGTCGATTCTTTGGGCATATTTTCGATGATTTGGTCTGCCATTTCCTTTGGATCGAGACCAAAATAGTCCTTTGCTGTCAAGCCATCCGCTTCTGCTTGCGAAAAGTCTAGTGCTAAATTATAGACCTGCCCTCTCAAAGCCTTCTCCTCATATAAGAAACCGGCGAAATTGAAATAATCCCATAGATCTTGGAAATAAGCTTGGTCCTCCTGGCTAAAGGTTTGAACCAAAACCTGCGTTTCTTCATAATAAATAACTGATGTCATCTTTCTTCCCCCTTTCTTTGGAGACGAAATACAACGAAGGTCAGGACTAGTCCTATGAGAGGAAGTAGCCAGCCTAATAAGTGAGCAGTTTCCTGATTCACAAGACGAATCCAGCATCCCGTAACTAGGAAAGTCAGGCCCATGACTAGTAGACTCGTTATCAAACGCTCCCTGCTTCTATAAGCCATAACCGCAAACCCAAATAGGTCTAGGACAGCAAGAACAACCGCCCAACCATCTGATAAGAAGAGACTCCCAATGTGGCCAAAATAGATCGAAAATAGTCGTACGATGTTCAGAAATACCATCAGGCAGATCACACTGATAAAAATAGCCCAAGACCACTTCATTTCACCATAGCTCTGTTTGGACCAAAGCCACGTGATGAACTGGCTAAACACCAGGAAATTGAATAAAATAACAACATAGGTCAGGGGTTCTATTTTCAGTGGCGTCATCCAGGTAAAATCCATTAAATAACGCATGCCAACTAAGATCACTCCAAGTAGGAAGACGAGTCCCACATAAGATCCTAAAGAGCGTTTAGGCAAATCTGAAAGAACTTGGTCCACCATAGCCCGTGGATCCTTTCCAAAATAATCCACTGCCCGAATGCCTTCTTTCTCAGCAACTTTTAGGTCGCAAACCATATTGTAGAGTTGTTCACCGAGTGCTTCATCATCATAAAAATAGGACTTAGCCCCAATATAAGCGACCATTTTTTTCACATAGGCTTGATCCTCTTTGTTTAAATGAATCAATTCATCTGACATTTTTTCTGTATAACTTTCTACCATTCTTCCCCCTCCTTCTTGATACGTTCTACTTTTGTGACTAGCTCCTGCCACTGGTCCCAAAATTCCCCTAAACGCTCTTTTCCAGCATCACTGAGTGAAAAATACTTACGATCAGGACCATCTGGAGACGGCCTCATTTCCCCATGAATAATTCCTTGTTTTTCTAATTTTTGAAGTAGGGGATAAATGGTCCCAGCGACAATCTTATCAAATCCCATCTCTTTGAGACTTTGAATCAATTCGTAGCCATAAATGGCCTTTTTGGAAATAATCTCCAGCACACAGCCCTCCAAGACTCCCTTTAGTAATTGGGACTCTTTCATCCTTCTCACCTCTTTCTTCACATATTCACTAGTTTGTTTTACATACTAGTTTATTCACTATCAGTATACTCTTTCTCAACTAGTATGTAAAGCAAAATAGTAACATTTTTAAAAAAATTTTATTCCCTAAAAATCCTTTAAAATCAAGGCTTTCACTGTATACTGGTGTGTAAATATACAAAAAAAGTTCAAAAAACACTTTATTTTATAAATTGATTGGAGTATAATAATTAAAATTATTCAAAAGGAGACACGAATATGAAAAAATCGAAGCTTGCTCTTTTAGCAGGTGTCGCCGCGGCTTCAACGCTTTTCCTTGCTGCATGTGGCTCATCTTCTAATGCGTCAAAAGGGACTACCTACAACTACGTGTATGGTACAGACCCTGATTCCTTGAACTATTTGACTTCAAATCGTTCAACTACAAGCGACATTACTACCAACTTGGTCGATGGTTTGTTTGAAAACGACCAATACGGTAACCTAGTGCCTGCTCTTGCTGAGGACTGGTCTGTTTCAAAAGACGGTCTGACTTATACCTACAAGCTTCGAAAAGACGCGAAGTGGTATGATTCAGAAGGAAATGAATACGCTGACGTCACTGCAAAAGATTTCGTGACATCTCTGAAATATGTAGCAGATAAAAAATCTGATGCACTTTACTTGGTTCAAAACTCAGTCAAAGGCTTGGATGACTATGTGAACGGAAAAACCAAAGACTTCTCAACTGTTGGAGTCAAAGCTGTTGATGATCACACTCTTCAATATACTTTGAACCAACCTGAATCTTTCTGGAATTCTAAATTGACGACTGCTACCATGATGCCAGTTAATGAAAAATTCTTGGAATCAGCTGGGAAAGATTTCGGTAGCGTGAAACCAAATGGGATCCTCTACAATGGTGCCTACATTTTGAAGTCCTTCACTTCAAAATCACAAATCGAGTTGGAAAAGAACCCTGATTACTACGACAAGAAAAATGTTCACATCGATACCGTTAAATTAACTTACTTCGATGGATCCGACCAAGACTACCTTGCTCGTAACTTCTCAGATGGTAACCTATCTACTGCTCGTCTCTTCCCAACAAGCTCAACCTACAGTACGATTGAGAAGAAATTCAAGGATAACATCGTTTATTCCCCACAAGATTCTACTGTTTACTACGCTTACTTCAACGTCAACCGTCAAAATTACGGCCATACGAAGAAGACATCTGATGAGCAAAAGAACAACACGAAGACAGCCCTTCAAAACAAAAACTTCCGTCAAGCTTTGAACTTCGCTTTGGATAGAACTTCCTACAGCGCTCAAGTTAACGGGAAAGACGGAGCATCAAAAACTCTACGTACCCTTCTAGTTCCACCGACATTTGTGCAAGCAGACGGGAAAGACTTCGGTACTCTCGTTGAAGAAAAACTTGCCGCAACAGGAGATGAGTGGAAAGGTGTGAGCTTTGCTGACGCGCAAGATAGCTTGCATAATGCGGATAAAGCCAAAGCGGAACTTGAAAAAGCGAAGGCTGAATTGCAATCACAAGGTGTTCAATTCCCAATCCATATCGACTATGTCGTAGACCAATCTTCTAATGCTCTTGTCCAACAAGCAGACTCTATGAAGAGTTCTATTGAAACAGCTCTTGGTAAAGACAATGTCGTGATCGATGTACAAAAATTGTCTACAGACGATGCAGACAACGCTACTTACTTCGCCCAATCACCAGATCAAAAAGACTTTGACATGGATATCACTGGTTGGGGACCTGACTTCCAAGACCCATCTACTTACTTGGATATCTTGAACCCAACAGATGGTTCAACCTTGACTGGTATGGGACTTGATCCTAAGAAAGACCAAGCGCTCATCGAAAAAATTGGTTTGAACCAATACAAAGAATTGTTGGATGCTGCTAATGCTGAAAAATTGGATACCAATGCGCGTTATGAAAAATACGCTGCTGCCCAAGCTTGGTTGACTGAAAACGCAATGGTACTTCCAATCTACTCTAAGGGTGGAGTGCCATCTATCACGAAGGTAACGCCATTCTCAGCAGCAAATTCTGCAATTGGTATTAAAGGTGAAACAAGCTTCTTCAAATACCAGAAAGTGCAAGACAAGACAGTCACAACGGCTGACTACGAAAAAACTTATAAGAATTGGTTGAAAGAAAAAGAAGAATCAAACAAAAAAGCGCAAGAAGAACTTGCAAAACACGTGAAATAATCACGAAAGAAAACACCGAGGATAAAATCCTCGGTGTTTTTTGTGCTAACAAAATGTTGTATGTTTCATCTTATTTCTAATCTTTTATAGACTCGAACGCTATCTCACGACAATCTTCCGATAACTTCTAGAAGTCAGAAGAAAGACGAGAACATAAGAGATGAAAAAGACAGCGCAGATGGAAAGAGTTGTTTGAAGGACCAAGCCCGTATTGGTTGCTCCTAAGATGGCAACGATTTTTGCGATCATCTTGTAGGCTACTCCTAGGTACAAGAAGGAGAAGAATAATGGGAGGAAAAAGACGGTGAGAATTTGTTTGCGAATGGTGGTGGCCGTTTGCTTTTGGTCCAATCCTACTTGTTGCAAGATCACAAAATTTTCCCGGTCCTCATAGCCTTCTGAAATCTGTTTGTAGTAAATGACAAGAACTGTAGCTAATAGAAAGATCACCGATAGAAAAATCCCGATAAATAGAAGAGTCCCTGCTGTTTCACGCCAATCTTTCTCTATACTGTATCGATCAAATCCACCAAAATAAGTCGCATCATATTGACTGATTTTGTCTGTCGAATACAGCTCTTTGATCAAGCCAGAAATAAAATCTTGGTTATCTTTATTTTTAGCAGTAATAGAGAATTCCAAATTTTTATCAACTTTTAGTCCCAGTTGGTTCAAGTCAGGGAGGACCAGGTACAAGCCCATTTGGTGTTGAAACAGTTCGGATTGAGGGAGTTTCCCTTGGATAAAATTGGAGTTTAGTTTTTCTTTAATCGTGAAGGTCTTCCCATTGATTTCTAATTGTGAGTCTAATTTTCCAGGATATTGATACCCATAGGCTAGGATTTCATTTTCCCCAAGCTCAACTTTTTGACCGGTCAGTTGCTCATAAGTCGCTTGATCAAAAAAGTAGACTGTTCCTTCTGTCTTCAACTCCTGACCAGTTGATGGAGTGGACTGGTCATTCACCTCTAAGATCCTTCCATCAATCTTTCGAATTTCAGCTGACCAGTATGCTGTCTGTGCCACCTGATAATCTGACAGATGTGTCGCGTCAGCTGTTTTCTTAATTTGAGCTTGAACATCCTCGATAACCGGTTCTATCTCAGCATCTGAAGGCATATGCCCCACACTAATCATGTAATCAGAAGGGTAAACAGTATCTAGGTAATTATGCCCTCCAATAAAGATATTGAGCGACCCGGTTAAGGTGACCAAGACCATGGTGGAAAGAATACTAATGGTCGCGAGGCCCGCTGCATTTTTTCGCATCCGAGCTATTAAGTTAGAGACAGATATAAAATTCTCTGGCTTGTAATAATAGGATTTCCGACCTTTGAGAAATCTTAAGAAGGTAATAGAGCCTGCGTTGAATAAGAGATAAGTCGCTAGAATGACCAAGATGACGGCAATAAAGAATCCTTGGACAGCCGCAACTGGCCGCTCAACGGTTAGCGCCATATAAAAAGCAATTCCTAAGAGCCCTAGTCCTAACAGAGTTTGAACCAGCAAGAAGCGTCCCTTCTTCTCTCCTGCTTTCTTTTGCTGCATAAGGTGGAGGGAACTGTAGCGCAAGAGGCGGAAAGAATTCAACAAGAGAATGAGTCCAAAAGCTAAGGCTAACCCAAGTAAAGTGTTAAGAACAGCATCTATCTGGAAGGTTGATTGAATGACGACTGGTAAACCCATACATTTTAGAAGCAAGGCGAAAATCAAGCGATCAAACAAGAGTCCCAAGCCCAGTCCTACTCCAACTGTGAGAACATAGAAGAAGAGCAATTCCCATAAGGTCATGATGAGGAGATGCTTCTTCTCCATTCCCAGAACACTGTACAAGCCCAGTTCTTTGGAACGATTTTTCATGACGTAGCCATTGGCATAAGCCACCAAAATGATGACGACCAGCTGGACGACGAAACTGCCAAAACCAAGAACAGTTCTCGCCGATCCCCCTCCGTAAGAATCCTCTAAATGAGGGGTCAATGACAAGGCGATAAAACTATAAAGGATCATGGTCGTTAAAATGACAGCTATAGCGAAAGGATAATACAACTTGCGATTTTGTTTGAGGTTGGAAAGTGCTAATTTACTGGTTAATTTAAACATCATGATCCTCCTTACCCGCCATGACCGTCAGAGTATCTGAGATTTCTTGGAACATCTGACGCTCCGTCTTTTCCCCGCGGAAGATCTGATTGTAAAGGATCCCATCCTTGATAAAGAGCACGCGCTTGGCACGCGCTGCTGCTGCGGTTGAGTGGGTCACCATGAGAATGGTTTGGCCCATGGTATTGATGTCTTCAAAGACATCCAGCAGAGCAGCGGATGACTTGGAATCCAACGCCCCTGTTGGCTCATCCGCCAGGAGAATTTCTGGTGAGGTAATAATGGCCCGTGCTACAGCCACCCGTTGTTTTTGCCCACCAGAGATCTCGTAGGGATATTTTTCTAAGAGCTGGTGAATGCCCAACTCCCGACTGACGCTATCGACCTTGCTCATCATTTCCTTGATCGGTCTGCGAGAAAGGACTAGAGGCAAGAGGATATTGTCCTTGACAGACAAGGTATCGAGCAGGTTGAAGTCTTGAAAAACGAAGCCTAGTTTTTCGCGACGGAAGCTGGATGCGTCCTTGTTCTTGATGGTTGAGGTGTCCGTGCCATTGAGGTAGACCCGCCCTTCCGTCGGCTGATCCAGCATGGCCAGGATATTGAGGAGAGTTGATTTCCCGGATCCTGATTCCCCCATGATGGCGACATATTCGCCATTTTCAACGGTAAAATGGATATCCTTTAAGGCTTCAACCTGCGTTCCTTGAAAGCGGGTTTTGTAGATTTTTTTGATATGTTGAACGTCTAGTAGGGTCATGGTCCGTTCCTTTCTAGCTCAATAAAAGCTTCAATCGTTTTTTACAAATCTATTGTACTAAAACTGAAACGCTTTCACCATAACATAACCTTACATTTCCCCCTTTATTTCTTACATTTTTGTAAGAAAGCAAAAATAGGCTAGGACAAAAGTCCTAGCCTATTTTTTTATTGATTATTCAGCTGATGAAGAGAGCAATGGTGCAATTGATTGATAAGCACCTTCAAGAGCTTTTTGGGCAATATCGCGAGCATTTTTCAATTGTTGTGCGAATTGACTACGAGCTTGTTCAGGAACAACTGTATCATCAGAACCTGCAGCTGAAAGTGTATCGTTAAATGTTTTTCTTGCAGTCTCCATAGATTGGATCGCAGGATCTACTTGCTTATTATAGGCATCTTTACCAGATGCTGGGATCTTGTCACCAATCTCTTTGACATATTTTGTGTAGTTGTCAATCATTTTTCCATAAATGGTTTTCATATCACCAAGTGTTTTGGCGTTGTCGATTTCTTCATCAGTTAACAAGACAATTTCTGGAACATCAACAGAAGAGGTTGCTGATTTAGATGATTTTGATGAACTGCTTGATTTGCTTTCTGAAGTAGATGATTTTTCTACTTTGCTAGAAGAAGCTTTTGCATCTTTGCTTGATGATTCTGAAGCAGTTTTACCAGAACATGCTGCTAATGTTGCAACAGACAAAAGAGCCACACCGGCTGTAAGAAGTTTTTTCATATTTTTTCTCCTATAAATAAAGAATGAATATATTTTAAATGATTTTCCTTTAATTGTCAAACATTCTCTGTTTTTAAATGAATATATACCGCTAATTATCACTAATTTTTAACATTTTTTATATCCTAAAAATTACTTCTTTTGTTGTATTTTTATTCATTCTTTGAATAAACAAAACCAGAAAAACAGTCCTTTTCTGGTTTATTCTTCTTTTTATTGATGAAGTAACTGTGTAAATTCTTCTTGAAGTTCCTTGTTGTCCGTTGGTTTTAGATACATCTTTCCTCCATTGGTCGTTGGAGAATGAAAGACAATGCCTTCTCCTGTATCTGTAATAGCAAAGAAATAACTATGCACATCTGGATACTTGTCCCAATTGCTATAGCGTTCCACGATGCGGTATTTTGCATTTCCCTGACCGGTATCTGTATAAATGGCATCCATCTTACTATTTTCCCCTAGAGTATAGAGGTTGTCTGGTCCTACATCACCGCCAGCGATGCCTTTTTGATAGTTGGGTTGGCCCATCTTTTCGCCCCAGGTCTTCATAAATTCTGCTAATTTTGCTGATTTTTCAGCATTCCAAGGCGTTTTTTCCTGGCTTTGGCTATTTCCCGCTGATGGTGCGCTGTCAAAAGTTTGCCAGTCAAAAGCCTTGAGATCCAGTTTATTCTCATCCGATTTTCCAAAGAGGCTATTCAGATCTGAACCAGGTACTTGGACTTCTTCTTCCTGGACTTTGGTCGCAGCTTGAGGCGTCTTTTCTATCCGTGAAAGCACAGCTACCCCACGGCCAGTTCCTGACATCCAGCTGACTTCTAAGACTTCTCCTCCCTGATAGAGGGTCGTCGCATTGCGCGCTCCACCGTGTCCAGCGACGAAACCTTCAGCTAGCAGAGTCGGTTTTTGGTCCTTGAGATAGTAGACTCCCGTCACAAAGTAGCTTCCATCGGTCTGCTGATTGGCGATGATCATCTCATCTACCCCATCGTTATTTAAGTCCTTAAAGGCATAGCGAACGGCATCTGGCTGATTGATCACGGTCTCGATCACCCAGCTATTGATCATCCGATCTTCTTTGGCTAATGCATCATTCAATTTGGAAATGGCATCTAACTCTTTTGAAGTGGCAAAAATCTTTTGGTAGTCTGAAAAAACTGACTGGTATAATTGTTTGTTATCTGCTTTTTTCGCTTGTTTTTTTGCTGAAGTCTGGCTGGTTGCAACCTCTTTTTTAGGACTGGACTGGCGCTGGTATCTTTGGTAACATCCTGTTAACAAGACCATACTCGAAGCCGCTAATCCCAACTGCATCCAATGTTTTCTTTTCATCTGATCTCCTTTAGTCTCCCGTGTTTTCATACTGATCTTTATTATACTAAAAAAAGTGGGAGTGGGAAAGAACTCCTAAAATTAAAAAGGTTGAAAAGGTTCCCCAAACCTTTTCAACTTTCCCTCCCCCGCATAGCTTCAACAGTCTGGGAGACTGTTGAAGGTTGTAGATAAAGGAAACTTTGTTTCCATCATTAGGTCATCTTTGGAGCTTGAAAAGCGAACGAATACTTAGGAAACTTGCTTCGCAAGTCCTATCTACCACCTTAAAGCAGTGCTTTGAGCAATCAACCACTGCGTCATACAGTTATGCTTATTAAACATAGAAGTCTGGAGAGTTTTTGCTCAGCCACAATTAGTTTTCTTTATTTGGTTTGGTTCTACGATCCGGTTGACTTTCAATATGCTCTTTCACCAAGGCAACCACCTCATCATTGGTTGGAAGGTCCGAGTGCTGGGCATCTTCCCCCGTCACTGTGATCTCCGTATAACTAGCAGCTTGGTTTTGGTAGATATATTTCCCAGCAGAAACACTGGCATCTGGGACCAACTCATCGGAATCATAGGTAATGGTTCCTGCTACTGAATACATATAAAGCGTATTAGGGATGGCTTTTTTCCCCTTGATAAAATCGGCTAACATCTCAGATTTGTTTTGAATATTGGTTTCCGTGAAATTATAGGGAGTTCCGATGGTCATGAGGGTCGTGAGATCCACATCATAATCTTCTAGATAATTTTCGATAAAGGCTGTATAAATCAAGCCCCCGTTAGAATGACCCAAGCCCTTGAAATTATTAAAATTGTATTTTTCTTGAAGGGCTTCAAAGGCTTGATTGAATAGTTTAGCCTGCTTTTTAATATTGCTATAGCCATCTTTGTTGTTTTCAAAACCAACCACAATCACTGGTTCATTGTCCTTGGCATCAATACTACCGCTATAGGTGATATGCCCATCATTCCATACCTTGAGCTTGAGAAGACTGTGCTTGGTGCCTTGGCGGCCTTGGTTGAGCTTGGTCACCAAGCCATCAAAGCGGTTCTCTGTTGCTGAGCTTCCTGGAATCATGATGATGGGCGACAGTTTGGAATTATAAAATTTCTCGATTTTTGAAACATTGGTTCGAGTCCAGCTATAAGAAGGAATGGCTAAACCGATCAAGAAAAGACAGACCAAAGTGAGGACGATGGCTGTTTTTTTAGAGACTTTCATCGCTTTCTCCTTTCACTTTTAGATCTTTTCGAATACGATTTCCCATGCGGACAAATGGTAGATAAAGGAGCACGTCTATCGCAAAACAAAGTATACTGACAGCTAAGGCTCTCAGACTTCCTCCCGTTCCAATGAAAGCATAGAGAAGGCTCGGAGTCCCATCTGGCACTGGATAGACGGCTGCTGGCATCAGCTTAAAGCACAAAGCCACAGCAGCGATGGCCATATTGACCAAGGGGATCAATAAGAAGGGAATCACATATAGAAGATTGAGCAGGACCGGAATCCCTACCATGAAGGGGGCACCGTTATTAAAGAGGCCTGGAAAAATACTGAGGAGACTGACTTTCTTGTCCTTTCGACTGTGGGAGACCAGTAAGATCGCTACCAAAAGTGCTAGGACAGCGCCAATTCCAGCTACCATGCCAAAACTCCGATACAAATTGGTCAAAGTATAGAGATGAGGAATCCCCGTCGTTGTATGATGGGTCACAGCGTAATTCAGATTTTCTAAAGCAAAACTGTCATCCACAATTGAGTTTAGGGCAAAAGCCTGACTGTTGCCGACCCAAGCTGATAAGCCACTGAAGAGTCCCATAACAAAAGTGGACAGGAGATGATGACTGCTTATAGTCAGAGAGCTAAAGAATTGACCGATCATTTGAAAAATACGGTACTGATTGCCAAGAAGGAGAAGAATATTCAGGCTAACCCCCAGAACCAAGGACAAGAAAATGGGACGCACAGTCTTGGGCTGATAGATAAAGTCTTTGTCCACAATCTGGTCGTCACTAGCCTTGGATAGTCGAAAGATCTGTCCGATTAGATAGCCTAAAACAATGGCTAAGAGGATATTGGTCGTCGCAGGTAAGTTAATTCTTGTCAGTTGCCCATCATTGAGTGGTCCCACCAACAATTCCTGAGACCCTACAATCAAGCTGACCAAAAGAGCAGTCACGCCGGCTGTCCCCGTACTTCTACCATAGTGCCCAGCTGTATATTTCCCAGCGAAGTAGGTTGCTAAAGGCCCTGCTAGACCTCCTAGAAAGTTGGAAAAATTAATAAGAACCTGGCTGATAGCTTGATTCCATGGCAACCAACTGTCCATCGAAAAGAGCTGATGGATATAGCCTCGATCAGAAAAGACCGATAAGGCAATCACTCGAATGATTCCTGAAAATAAGAAAAAAGGAAATAAGGAAACCAGGGTTTTCTGGGAAATTTGAATCAAACTTTTTTCTCGTAACCAGAAAAACTTCTGGACTAAATACTTGGTCATGGGGCCTCCTGTTCGAGTTGATTGACTTATTCACATTGTTTACTTTTCTATTATTATACCATACTGGCGAGCCTTTCCTTTCGTTTGTAGAGACGTCATCAGTTGAGAATGCTATTATTTTCATAACTTTTCAAAAACTCTTTGACAGGGGTCTTCATTTCCTCTATACTATTTGTTAGCTAACAAAACGATGAATCAGGTTACCGTTGGTCTTGCTATGCTCATAGCGATTGGAGCTGACGGAAAATCAGATCGTAACCATGAATTTTCATCCGATTTTATACCAAATTCCATATCTTTAGGAAGATTTAGGAGGAATCAGACACCGATGTCACAAGAAAAAATTTCAGCCAAGGTCCTGTATGCTATTTTTGCAACAGGGATCCTTTCCTTTTGCGGGGTGGCTGGAGAAACTGCCATGAATATCACCTTCCCAATATTGATGAAGGAATTTGAGATCAATACCGCAACCGTCCAGTGGGTCACCACCATCTATCTTCTAGTGGTTGCCTGTGTGGTCCCCTTGTCTGCTTATCTCAAACGCTCTTTTAAAATGAAGTCCATCTTTTTAGTTGGAAATCTCCTATCTGTTTTAGGTGTTCTCATTGACTTCCTAGCTCCAAGTTTTGGCTTTGTGGTTTTGGGTCGATTGGTCCAAGGAATGGGGGTTGGTTTTGCCCTTCCTCTGATGTTTAATATCATTTTAGAGCAGGTCCCAAAACGCAAGATCGGTCTCATGATGGGAGTGGGTACCCTGATAACAGCCATCGCTCCCGCTATTGGGCCTACTGTCGGTGGTCTCTTGACGGCTAACTTCGGTTGGCGGTCCATCTTTTTGGTTCAATTCCCGATCCTTCTAGCTTCTCTGGTTGCAGGACTTCGCTCCATTAAACAAATCAGTACAGTCAAGCGAGAAAGGCTTGATATCATGAGTCTTCTCGCCATTATTGCTTTATTTTTAGGCTTGATTCTAGGCATTCACGGACTCTCTGACCATGCTTTCTTTAGTTTTTCTGTCCTTGGTTGGCTGGTGATCGGATTCTTGGGACTGGTTCTCTTAGTCTGGCGGTCTAATCGCTTGGAGACTCCCATTATCAACCTTGCCATCTTAAAGAACCATCTCCTCACTGGCCATGTTCTTGCCTTTTTCACCTTCCAATTAGGTTCTCTGGCCATGAGTTTCCTCTTGCCCAATTATGTCCAATTGGTCAACCACTCGAGCACCACGCTTGCGGCCTTGATGCTGCTTCCAGGAGCCATCATTGGAGCAGGTTTTGCTCCTTTCTCCGGTCTCATTCTAGATAAGTTGGGCGCCCGTAAACCGATTCTCCTTGGAGCTGCTTTAATCCTTCTGGCCCATTTCCACTTCACCCTTTTTGCCCTGAAGCTGACAAATGGCTTGATTCTTATCTTTTACATGATCTTTATGACTGGTATGGGACTGGCCTTTGGCAATATCATGACCAACGGACAAAAACAACTCTCTCTGGAAGAGCAACCCGATGCGAACGCGATCTTTAACACCCTGCAACAATTTGCAGGCGCTGTCGGAACAACCCTGGCTTCGCTGATCGTTGCCATGAGCCAAGCTAATCAAAAGATGGACTTTACTCAAGCCACTGCTAAAGGAAGTCGCAACGGTTTTATGGTCTTATTTGCCTTGGGCATCTTCCAACTCCTTCTCTTATTTTGGGTTGTTGGGAAAGAACAAGATACGAATTAATTTTTCTCATCAGAAAACAGCAATTTGCTGTTTTTTTGTTATCCTTTTCTGACCCGTGTGACAATGCCATCAGGATCTTCAATGGTAAGACCACTTCCGCTAAATAAACCTTGCTAGAATAGGCGTATGCCCTATTCTTTCTTTTTTGCTTGCAATGTCAAAGATTATAACTTAAATTTCATTAAATTGTCGAACTTTTATCATTTGAGTTAAAATCCTTGCTTTCTTTTTGTATTTTATTTATAATCATTCTAAATAAGACAAAGGAGATATTGTATGACTGAAATAAAACATGGAGTAGATGAATCATTTAACGACCGATTGAATATCTTGAGAGCTGCTGTTCTCGGGGCCAATGATGGAATCATTTCTATTGCTGGGGTGGTGATCGGGGTGGCCAGTGCCACACCAAACATCTGGATCATTTTCCTATCTGGCTTATCGGCGATTCTGGCAGGTGCCTTTTCGATGGCAGGCGGTGAGTATGTCTCTGTTTCCACACAAAAAGACACGGAAGAAGCCGCTGTGAACCGCGAACAAGCCTTGTTGGATCGCGATCCAAAGTTAGCAAGAGACTCTCTCTACAATGCTTATCTTCAAAATGGAGAATGCGAAACTTCCGCAAAGATTTTGACAGAACGGGCCTTTCTGAAATATCCCCTCAAAGCCCTGGTCGAAGAGAAATATGGTATCGAATACGAGGAGTTTACCAATCCTTGGCATGCTGCTGCATCTAGCTTCCTTGCTTTTTCTGTTGGTTCCCTTCCTCCAATGCTCTCGATCATTCTCTTTCCAACTGCCTATCGCATTCCGGTGACAGTCTTCGTTGTTGGACTATCCTTGATCTTCACTGGCTATACCAGTGCGAAACTGGGAAAAGCACCAACCAAGCCAGCCATGCTTCGCAACCTCATCATTGGCCTTCTCACCATGGGTGTGACATACTTCTTCGGGCAACTCTTTAGTATCTAAAAAGCTGAGACTTCTGTCTCAGCTTTTCTTATGCTTCTAATAAGGCTTGTACTTGTTTTTCCAGTCCTGCGACCGCTTCATCTGTCAAGACTAATTCACCTGTTTCCCAGGCTTCTGGGTTAACGGTTGTTCCAGTAAACTCTCCAACCACTTGAGTCCGAACGAATGGCAAGAGCGCTTGATAAGCCGCAAACATTGGTTCGTGTCCGGCATTAGCTACTGAAGAAACCGTTACGATCTTATCTTGAAGGGCAGATGGACCACGAGTTTCTGACAGGTCAAGGGCACGGCTAAGCCAGTCGATCAGGTTTTTCACTACGCCTGGAATCGCAAAGTTATAAACTGGCGAGAAGATCCAGATGGCATCCGCAGCAAGAACCGCATCACGCGCTGCCTGCACAGCAGGCAGGGTTGGTGTTTCCAAATCTTGGTTCATCATTGGAATGTCCTTGTAGTCCAAGTAAGTCACCGTTGCTTTTCCTTCCAGAAGGCTTTCTGCTTTCTTAGCCATTTGGTGGTTAAAAGATCCTTGACGAAGAGATCCGACGATAAATAAAATGTTTTTCATAGTTGTTTCCTCTTTCTGTTGTAAGATTTTTTGTTACAATAGCTATTATACAAGATCACAATGTAACGTCAAGGATTACAACTCGGACATTTTAAACTTTTATTCCATTTCACTAAGGATGGGCCAATAAGAACGAGAAAAAAGGTTGGACAAAAGTGTCCAACCTTCAATAAATCATAACCGTATAAATCTGTAGAGGATCACCATCCAATAAAAACGAGCCCTAGACGATCTTTACAATCCATTTTAGAACTACTTTTTTCTCAGCAAGGTAATTCTCGAAGTTTCATTGTTCCCAAAATTCTGTTCGTGCTACTACTCCTCATTAGACAAATCAGTAGCCAACATTTTTTTGATGGATTCGCTGGATAAATCCGTCATTTCAGCAATCATCTCGATACTCATCCCCTTCAAAGATAGTTTTTGAATCAGAGACTGCTGACCAGCTTGAACTCCCAACTCCATGCCTTCTTGTCTGCCTTGTTCCAATCCCTGTTCGAGACCACGCTCGAGTCCTTGTTCGAGACCTTGTTCTAAACCTTGTTCTAAACCTTGTTCAAGACCTTGTTCGAGTCCCTGTTCGAGTCCCTGTTCAAGACCTTGTTTCAACCCTTTCTGAAAACCGGCTTCCAGTTGTTCTTTCCGAAAGGTATCCATGCTCATTTCCCAATTTTCTCTGATACGAATCCGTTCATCAATCATTTCTTTTTCCTCCCTTGTCCAATTTGATGGGATCAGGAGCGATTCTGCCTGCTCGATCACTTGATCTGGTTGATGACTGAATGGGCGATTGCCAAAAAATTCAAGCCATTGTCTCCAGTGAGCATTCAACTCCGTATCTCTACTTTCATTATACTTATCCAACTCTAAAAAGGCAACCTTTAACATATTATGAGCTACTCCATCCTTTCGAGGGCTATAAAGAGGTGTCCCATCTACTGTATGGCGCATTTCATAGACATTGACAGGTGAATCTAAATGAGGAAAAATACTTCGCTCCAGGATAGCGATCCCATAGACCGGCTCCAGCTCCTGGTACATAGAATGGGTTGCCCCTTTCTTTCGCTTGCGTTGGACATTTTCTACCAGTTGATTGGCTAAATAATAGTGAAAACGATTCAAGAAATACTCTTGCTTCAAAACTTGAATCTCAATGATGACTTCAAGCCCACTATCTAGTCTTGCTCTCACATCAACAGATGTTTCAAAAGGAAGATCTCCTAAAAACCCCTGCTCATGGATCTGGTCTCCTTCTAAAATCTCAACGGACTCTACTGGCAGATCCAATACTTCGCGGATGAATTTCGCTGTCACATCCGGCAGACTAAAAATCTTTTTCGCCATTAAATCCAAGGTGGGCGATACATACTCGTGTCGTTTCTTCATAGCAACCTCCAATGATTTCGTGTAGGGAATCCCCTCACTTATACCATTCGAAAAAATTGCAGAAAAAGAGGCTGGGACAAAAGTCCTAGCCTCTCAATTATTTTTGGATTGTCGAGCAAGACGCAGTGGTTGAGTGGGCTCTACTACGCTGATTTCATCAGCTTTTACAGCCCTACTCAACTGTGCGGAGGTGGGACGACGAAATCAAATTCTAACGAATTACCGATTTCTGTCCCACTCTCTTTGCTTTTATGCATGCTCCAATCCCTTTCGTGTATTTTCCTTGATGGTTTCGGCTGAATGGAGTAATTTTTCTTTTTCTTCTTCTGTCAAATGCAAGTCCAATCGTTCAATAATTCCTTTTCGACCTACAATCGCCGGGTAGCCAAGATAGGTTCCATATTCTGGACGATAGTTAGACACAGGCATTTCCTCGTGGCTATCATTTATCACAGCTTCTGCTAAGCGTTGGGCTGCTGCTGCAATCCCAAAATTGGTATAGAATTTGCCAAAGAAAACCGTGTGGCCGCCTCGCAAGGACTCGTAGTTGATGGCGTCAAGCTCTTCTTGAGAGAAGAGATCGGTAATGGCATGTCCTTTGACACGGACCTGACTCCAAGCAACAAATTGAGAATTTCCGTGCTCACCGAGGTTGTAGCCTGATACACTAGCAGGAGAAACCTGCAAACGATCAGCGACTGCACGCTTCATTCGAGCTGTGTCCAGTAAGGTCCCTGTCCCAATCACCTGCTCTTTTGGAAGGCCGGTATATTGTTGATAAAGTTGAGTGACCGCATCGACCGGATTGGTCACCACTAGCAAAACACCACTAAAGCCAGAAGCTTTCAAATCACGCGCTACTTGCACCACTTGCTTGCTGGAAAAGGGAAGCTCCGCAAAACGGTCATCTGTGTTATTAGCCTGCAACTCGATATTTCCAAGAGTCGACACTACGACATCCGCATCTTTTAAAGCCGCGTAGTCATTGACCGTGATATGAACCGGATACCCGGTATTGGCAACTGTATCACAGAAATCCAAGGCATCTGCCTTGACCTTCTTCTCATTGGTATCAATCAAAACCAAATGATCACAGGTGTGTTTCAAAATCATGCTGTGGGCCAAGGTCGCACCCACATGCCCCAAACCAATAATACCAATTTTTCTTGTCATCAGAATCCTCTTTTCTAGTATCGATCACACTGTTGGTGAGGATAGCTCTTTGTTGACTCTATTCTACCACAATTCTAGAAAGGCGGATTGAAAAAATGGGAAAATTTTCAAGTTTTTTCAAAAAGAAAAGAGGCAGTGCCTCTTTTAACGACTCAAGAAAGAAGAGTCTCAATCTCTTCCAGCGATAAACCCGTCATATCTGAGATAAGCTCAGGTGTCATTCCTCGTGAGACCATTTCGCATACCAACTGTTTACGACCTTGTTCCAGACCTTCTTCGCGTGCTTCGTCTATCGCTGTCTCCAGGGTCATATCATAATTTTCTTGAATCCGAATCCGCTCGTCTATCATGGTCTTTTCCTCCTTGGTCCAGCTAGATGAATCTAATAATGAATCTGCGTGGGCTACAGCCTGACTGGGAGCTTTTGTGAAGGGAAGATTCCCAAAAAACTCCAACCACTGTCTGCCTGCATCTGTCAGGTTCTCATCTTTATTATACTTGTCTAGCTCTAAAAAGGCAACCTGCAGAAGATTTTGGTGCTTGCCATTTTTATAATAAGCCTTAAGTTGCTTCCCGGACCGGCTATTGGTCAGCCAGTATTTATTGATGGCGGCTTCTTCGTCTAGCAAGAGCGACTTCTCCAAAATTGCAATCCCATAGACGGGCTCCATCTGCTCGTACATCTTATGTGTCTGGCCTTGCTGGCGCAGTTTTTGCACATTTTCCACCAGCTGATTGGCCAAATAGTAATGGAACCGATTCAAGAAATACTGCTGCTTGCGAATCTGGATCTCGATGATCACCTCGGTCCCGTCATGGAGCTTGGCCCTCACATCCACCGCAGTGGAGAACAAATCATCCTCCTCATAGGCCATGCTGTGGGGTTGGTTTCCCTCCACAATCTGAGCATCTGCCACATCTAGCTCTAAAATGTCCCGAATAAATGCTGCCGTCACCTCCGGCAAACTAAAAATCTTCTTGACCATGATGTCCAAGGTCGGCGATACATGTGCATGTCTTTTCTGCATTCCTGCTCCTTTTCGATAAAAAATAGAGGGAAGGCCCCTCTACTTCTATCATTCGAAAAAAATTTGGGAATAGTTGAAATTTAACCTCTACTGTTTTTTCAATCCACTTATTAATAATATCCTTCATTATTAAACCCAAAATTTCTTAATAGTGAATTGATCTTTCTCTTAGGTAATTATTCTTAGTTTCATGATCAAATACCTGAGTATACTTCTACTAATGTTTGAATCTGATGTAGAACTTCTTGTTTCTTACGTTCACGAGCTCCATGTCTACGAGAAGTCGGTGGAATAATCGAATCCAAATCAGCTCCACTATTCTCAGCATAACCACGTTGAATAGAACGATCAATGAATAATTGATAATCTTTTACAAGATTTTCAGATTCTGCCAATTCACGAATAGCGACTGCTTTACGTTCTTTACCATAAGCATAGAATGCATTGATAATTTCATCATGGTCTTTCAGACTCGCTAAATCAGTATCATTGATAAAGCCAATCACCAACTCTTCCTTAGCACGAATATCAATACTTGAGCGGATGACACGGCTAACTTCAGCTTTCATTGCTTCTTTAGACTCAGAGTTCTTCGATTTTTCGACAATCAAAGCAAGTATATAGTCTAGATTAATCTCATCCGTTTTTAAGAGTTCAATCTCAAATTCAATATCTGAAAGGTCAACACCTAAATCTTTTGTTCTTTCATAGTTTTTAAGGTTTAAGAATTCATCTCGAATTTCCACGTAAGAACTTCTTAAATCTTGGAGATATCCTTCCGAGATAGGCTTATCGATTTCCTGAAACTCATCATAATTTCGGAGCACGTTATCAAGTTTCAGAAACTCACCAAATAACTTAACAAACTCTTTTTTATCATGTTCTGTTTCTATTTCTTGTGGATTAGGGAATCTTTCGAGAATTTCCTGACAGACTTCTGTATAACCTTTAACCTTGATACCCGTTATCTGATCCACGAAACCATCCATGTATTCGCTAAAACTTTTTTCTAAGATAATATCAAGTTTATTAGTATCCCCAAAGGTTTTAATAGCTTCTTGAGTAGCTTTTTCTAAATCACGGAAACATACGATATTTCCAAAAGGTTTAACCTTGTTAAAAATTCGATTGGTTCTAGAAAAAGCCTGAATCAAACCATGATAACGTAGGTTTTTATCGACAAAGAGAGTATTCATGGTCGGCGCATCAAAACCTGTCAAGAACATACCCACTACAATCAGCAAATCCACTTCCTTGGACTTAACTCGTTTAGAAAGGTCACGATAGTAATTTTGAAACTCTTTCCCATCAGTCGAAAAGTTGGTCTTGAACATTTGATTATAGTCATAGATTGCTTTAGAAAGAAACTCTTTAGATGAAAGAGGCATAGCTGTATCTTGAGGTTCTAGCTCTTCATCTTGAATTTCTCCATAAGCTGACTGTTCTTCGTTAGGCGCAAAGCTAAAGATAGTTGCGACCTTCAAACGCTTAGCTTCTGGTAATGCTGCTTGTTGTCGCTGAAGTTCTTCATAGTATAATTTCGCAGCTTCAATGCTTTGTACTGCCAGCATGGCATTAAATCCAGACAGTTGTTTTTGTTTATGAGTATAGTGTTGATTTCGGTGCGTCTTATCATTATAAACTCTCAACAGATACTCTGTGATGGTTGCAATCCGTTCTGGATGTAAAAGGAGTTCCTTCTCCATCTTTTTGAGTTTCTTTTCATCAAGCTCTCGGCCGACTGCCTTTTCCGCTTCTCTATACTTATTGATTTCAGGCTTGATATAGTTATAGTCAACCTTGAACTTCAGCACTTTTTTATCTCGAATAGCATCTGTGATAACGTAGTTATGAAGTTGCTCTCCAAAAACCTCTTGTGTTGTTTCTCCAGTCAAGCTATTTTCTGGAAAAATTGGGGTCCCTGTAAATCCAAATAAAGCATACTGCTTAAAGGCTTTTTTGATACGTTTTTGAGCCTTTCCAAACTGGGAACGGTGGCATTCATCAAAGATTAGAACACATTTTTTACTATAGATTTCATGGTTTGGATTTGCTGTTATAAATTTATTTAACTTTTGAATCGTTGTGACAACAATTCGATCATCATTTTCTTCAATACTACGTTGGAGTTCTTTTGTATTGTTGCTACCATTGACTGAATTCGGTTGGAATTTTTGATATTCCTTCATGGTTTGATAGTCTAGGTCTTTTCTATCAACCACAAAAATCACTTTGTCAATATAGTCCAACTCTGTTGCTAAACGAGCAGTCTTAAAACTAGTTAAAGTTTTCCCAGAACCAGTAGTGTGCCAGATATAGCCACAGGCATTGATCGTACCGAAATTCCTCATTTCATTTGTGGAATGAATCTTTCGTAAAATACTCTCTGTTGCAGCTATCTGATATGGGCGCATGATGAGTAATGTATTATCAGCATCAAAGACACAATACTTGGTTAAAACTTCTAAAAGAACTCGTTTGCTCAAAAAGGTAATGGTAAAGTCCTCCAGGTCGTGAATCGTTTTATTTTTTCGGTCTGCCCATTCACAGGTGAACTCATAATGATTTTTATTTTGAGCTGTCGTATTGGCAAAGTAGCGTGTATAAGTCCCATTAGAAATGACAAAAATTTGAATGTATTTGTATAAAGAATTTTCTCTATTGAAGCTTTCCTTGCTATATCTATGGATTTGCTCAAAAGCTTCTTTAAGACTAACCCCTCGTCTCTTTAATTCAATCTGAACTAAAGGAAGTCCATTTACCAAGATGGTGACATCATAACGGTTGGTATGACTACCCACTTGGGTCACCTGGTTGATGACTTGCATGCTGTTGTTGTGAATGTTTTTCTTATCAAGAATGAAAATATTTTTAATCCGTCCATCATCAAAGACAAAATCATAGATATAATTCTCTTGGATTTTTCGAGTTTTTTCAACTAATCCTTCATTGGGGCAGTCTAAATACTCTACTACAAATCGATTCCACTCAGCATTCGTAAACGTTACCTTATTAAGTTTTTCAATTTGCACCTTAGCATTTGCTAAGAGCTCTTCAGGTGTATGAATATTTAAGCGTTCATAGTTGAGATGATTTACCAAATCAGAAATCAACTGATTTTCTAAATCAGCCTCTGACTGATACTCCCTATCTGTACGATACTCTGGTTGATACTCAGCCAAGAGAATCCCTTCATTTGTTTCCGCAATTACTTCATGTATTTTTGAATAATCAACCATAGTATGTTCCTTTTTTATTTTAATTGAGATTCTTTCTCAAAATGATTAAAGACTTTATCTAGTAAAGTTTAATAATTGTTCTCGCCAGTATTCATACTGTTTCTGTCTTAGTTCGATTTCTTTTGGGAGGCCCTCAGAAAGAGAGTTAGTTAAAGTGTTGAAACGGTCAAGAATGGAGACAATTCTTTCTTGTTCTGTAATGGATGGAACTACAATTTGAAATTTTTCCATATCCTTCGAATTGATTCTAACAACTTTTGTCCCAGTCACTTTTCTTTCCTTTTGAGATTGAAACGAAATCGATCTTAGCCAATAATTCAAGTACCGTGAATTTTGACTTGTACGAATGATATAACTATCTCCAGAGATTCCAATCTCTTCTTTTCCTTCCCAAACAATTGCTTTCCCGACATCTTCAACATTCTCAGATGTAGTTGCCATTACCAAATCATTTGGTTGGGCTTTTTTTAACTTTTTAAACACCATTTCACTAGTTTTGGAGAAAGTGTAAACTACTGTAAAATCATATTTAGTGTAAATTTGTCCATAGTGGATAACAGATCTTCCAGCTTGGGTAAAATCTTTCTTCTGAAGACCATTTCCTCTTACAAATTCACAAATACTACCCAACTCCACTCGAATTGGTCCAAATACCCAATTTAAGAGCCTAATGATGTCTTGTCTGTACTGTACTGTACTGTACTGTCAGTGTACTCGCCTTCGGCGACGAATGTCAAGAGTTTTTCTCGGAAATATTCGTACTGTTTTTGACGCAGTTCAATCTCCTTAGGCAGTCCGATATTTAAGTCGTTACAAACCATATCAAAGTTGTCCAGAACTTGAACAATACGAGACTGGATTTCTAGAGAAGGTATTGGGATTTTTACATTTTTCAAACTATTCGCATTAAACTGGGGCTGACCTGCCTTTGAAACCAAATTATTAGCCTGTTTCCAGTACAATTCACTCTTTGAAAAGTGCCAATAGTATCTCGAATTCAATTTATCTGATGGAGTAATTTTTATTAAGAAAGAGGCATACGCGCTAGTTTCATCAGTATCAATAAATAGAGTTTTACCATATGTAGCACCCGTTCTAGCCATCAATAAGTCACCATGTTTTACTAGATAGTTTCTAGATTCTTCGGTTAAAGAAATATATTTTTTATCATTCGACTTGAGATAGCCATTTTCATCAATATCAGTAATTCGAATAAATCTAATATCTCCCGTCTCTTTTGCTTTATCAGTATATCCATAATTAAATTTAGCTACTTCCCCTAGCGTCTTCCACTCAACCTGATAAACTTCATCTTCAAATGATAAGAGTTTATCTCGATAAAAAGAATATTGCTTTTTACGTGAGGTCAATTCTGAGGTCAATTCTGTAACATACTCTGTCATTTTGTCAAGTATTTGCACGATTTTTTCCTGAATTTTTATAGGAGGGACGGGAATTAATAGTTTAGTTAATTTATCAGATTTTAACGCAGGTATACCGGCGCCGTGTTGAAAATCCATAAGATATTTTTGATTCATTTTTAAAAAATGATATACAAATCTATTTTTCACTTGAGTTTCATCGGGAAGTATATAATAGCAGTGAGCATTAGCCCAAAATTTAGTCTCTACAAAATTGACAAAACCTGCAGAAGCACCACCTTGACTTACAATAATTGTATTAGCTTCGACATTGTAATCATTAGTTCTTCCTGAATAAGTTTGTCCTCCATTATACGCAGGATATAATCCATCATCTATCAACAGATTCTTGTTTAGCTGCTTACCTTTATTAACAGAACAAACTACCCCCAACTCTTTCCACTCAACGGGGCAGTTTTGGATTTCTTCTAGGATGTTCATGATTTACCTCCTAGTTCCTCTACAATTTTATCTATCTCTGCACGCAAGTGGTCAATCTTAGCAACAGTCTCAGCGATTTCTTTATTAAGCACATCAATATCAATCTTCTCACGTGTATCTTCTTGCTCAACATAGGTTGAGACAGATAGGTTGTAATCCTGTTCTGAACCAATCACTTCATTATCAACAAGAGTTGCTTTATAGTCTACACTTTGATAATTAGTGAATAATTCAACGATATGGTCGATATTGTCATCCGTCAAGACATTGTTATTGGTCTCTTTTTTGAATTCCTTACTCGCATCGATAAAGAGTGTTTTATTTTCTAGTTTATTCTTCGCCAACACTAAAATCGTAGTCGCGATAGAGGTTCCAAAGAAGAGATTATCAGGTAGAGCAATCACTGCTTCAATAAAGTTATTATCTACTAGATACTGACGAATGGTCTTCTCAGCACCACCACGATAGAAAATACCTGGGAAACAAACAATGGCTGCTCGACCTCTGTTAGACAAATGGTTGAGACTATGCATGATAAAGGCAAAGTCAGCTTTTGACTTAGGAGCTAGCTTCCCTGCTGGCGCAAAACGGTCATCGTTTATGAGAGTTGGGTCTCCATCTCCCACCCATTTGACAGAGTAAGGAGGGTTTGAAACAATCGCATCAAACGGTTTTTCTTCCAAATGTTGAGGATTTAAAAGGGTGTCTCCTCGCTTGATATCGAAGTTATTGTAGTTGATATTGTGCAAGAACATATTCATACGAGCCAAGTTATAGTTAGTCATATTAATTTCTTGACCAAAGAAACCATCTTCTAGGATATGGTCTTCGTATTGTTTTTTCATTTGAAGCAAGAGCGAACCCGAACCACATGTTGGGTCATAGACCTTGTTAATCTTGTCCTTACCAACCATTACCAAACGAGCAAGTAATTTAGAAACTGTCTGTGGAGTGAAAAATTCACCACCACTTTTACCAGCATTACTCGCATAGTTTGAAATCAAGAACTCATAGGCATCCCCAAAGGCATCAATGTCATTTTCCTCAAAGTTGCCAAAGTTAATACTATTGATACCATTAATAATATCAGAAAGACGTTTATTTTTTTCTGGAACAGTTCCACCAAGTATGTTGCTTCGTGTGTCCAAGTTATCAAACAAGCCTTTGATATCATCTTCTGATTTGAACCCAATTGCTGATTTTTCAATATCTTGGAAAATATTGGCTAAATCTTCGTTTAAATTTTCATTTTGTGAAGCATTCTTGACGACATTTTCAAATAGTTGACTAGGAAAAATAAAGAATCCCTTATCCTCAACTGTCCCTGGTTTGAAATCTCGCTCAGCTTCTTGATCACTCAGGTTAGCATAACGAAATTCTAAATCTCCAGCCTCGTGCTCAGCATGATCAAAATAGTCAGCCATGTGCTCAGAAATAAAGCGATAGAATAGGATTCCTAGGATATACTGCTTAAAATCCCAACCGTCAACAGCCCCACGAACATCGTCCGCAATCGCCCAAATTTTACGGTGAAGTTCCTTGCGCTCTGCATTTTCTTTACTTGCCATTTTTACTTTCCTTAATTAATGTATTATCCTTTTTATTTTATCATATTTTAGATACTAAAAACCATTCGTAATAATTGATTACGAATGGTTTAGCTTACATTTTTACTTAATCAATGATTAATCTAAATGAATCCCTTTTTCTGCTAGATTCTCCAGGCATTCTTTCAGGTAACCCGCATGATGTTCTGGATAAATAGGAGTACTCAAGACTTCCTCTTCCAGCTCTGGATAGGCTGGGCAGGTCTTGCCTCGGTAGGTCGGCTCCCACCACTCTGGGCTGACCTTATAGCCACGAGCAGTCATCTCCTCCATGATCAAGCGGTGATAGGCATAGAGACGATAGGGCGAGTATTCAAAGACATAGTTGACCGTCGCGTGCTTCTTGCCCCAGCCATTGCCTCGAAGGGCGCAGCATTCCCGGTGTTGGCCCAGGAGCTGGGGACGAGGGAGTTTGGGAATCAAATCTTGGTGCCAGAGTCTCATCTATTGACCTCCTAGTAGTGTCGAGTCTTGCAAGTAGCGATTCGGGTAGCGCTCTAGGAGCGTCTGGATCCCCTTGATCAGATCTTCTTGGCTAGCTTGGCCATGCTGGTACTTCTCAAGTAGCAACATGAAGTCCGCCTTTTCCTCAGGAGTCGCCTGCTTTTTGAAATAGCCCCAGATATGCTGGAAAGCATTGGAGACCTGGCCACGATTTTCCGGCAAGGCCAGTGCTTGCTGGATCAGGTCCTCGACGTGACTGACCTCCACCTGGTCTCGCTTGAGATATTCCCGGATTTCCTTGTAGAGATTACTGGAATGACTCAGCACCAGGTATTTATTTTTCGCCCATAGGACTTGACATTGATGTTTTTGATCCACTCTTGTCTCCTTTTGATCTTCTCTATGAATAGTCCTTCCATTATACCATGGAAATGATTCATTCCATCAAAAAGAGGCCGGGACAAAAGTCCTGGCCTATCAACTGTCTTTGGATTGTCGAGCAAGACGCAGTGGTTGAGTGGGCTCTACTACGCTGATTTCATCAGCTTTTACAGCCCTACTCAACTGTGCGGAGGTGGGACGACAAAATCGAATTCTAACGAATGACCGATTTCTGTCCCACTCTCTCTTTCATTAATTACAAGGCTGTGATCGCTGTGATCAAACCAAAGATGATCCCTGGTGCATTAGCTGCAGCAAGTGGGATATCGCGTTCTTTTTTGAAGAGTCCATAATAGACCCAAAGACTACAGTTGATGGCTGCCACTAAAGGTTGAATAAAGTTTCCTTTGTGACCAGCGAGATTATCCATGATTTGTGGGAAGTAAGACACATACATCATCACAGACATAAAGGTCGCAACCCAGCCAAGGATTTTCATTTGTTTTTCATTCATTTTTATGACACCTTTCATTTTTTAAGTATGCACTATTCTAACGCTTCCCCTCTTAAAATTCAAGTACTTTTTTCAAATGTTACCGAACTGTAAAGTGTCACAATCTTGTGATTTTGCAGGAAGATGGATTTCTTTTCGAGTGGATTTTCTCTCTAGTTGCCATTTTTTGACACTTTGTCTAATTCTTTTGCAAATGTGATCGTTTTCATTTTGCGTAGCATGCAAATTAATTGCATTTTCTTCCTACTTATGCTATATTGATACACAGAGGTAAAATTTTATGAATAAACAAAAAATCAACCAAATCGTTGGCTCGATCGGTGCCTTTATTGGGATTATCGTTTTCATTGCCTACATCCCACAAATTATTGCTAATTTACAGGGAAATAAGGCCCAACCTTTCCAACCCTTGTCAGCTGCTATTTCTTGCTTGATCTGGGTCATTTATGGTTGGACAAAGGAACCTAAAAAAGACTGGATTTTGATCATTCCGAATTCGGCAGGTGTCATCCTAGGGGGATTGACTTTCCTTACATCACTTTAATAGAAAGTGAACAAAGACTGAACTCTACGGGTTCAGTCTTTTTTGTGTATCCCTTTGAAAAACAAAAACAATCGCAGTCGGTTTTCGTACAAAAAAGCCCGCTATGAGCAAGCTAAAAAAATTGACAATTCTTTTCTTTGAATAACCTATGCTGGATTATTGTGCAAAAATATCCAAATAATATCTGATTATTATTAGAGTATATTGAAACTTTCCGCTGTGAGAAAAGTGCCTGAAATAATCATGTTTCAGGCACTCGGAATTATTGAGACCTTTGGCTCAATAATTAGTCATGGAACTTCTTCGAAGTTCGCTGACGTCCGTTCTCACCTAAGGAAAGTTTCTAATTTGATTTGAGCTTCTCTTTTCTTAAATCTGCACAATCTTGCGGTAGCTCCGAGAGGTGATCCAAAAGACGATCAGGTAGGTGATGAGAAAGACAGCACAGACGCTGAGGGTCACGACGAGGACTTGGCCACTATTGATGACACCGAGGACTTTGAGAATGAGGCGGATCATATGGTAGGCAAAGGCCAGGTGGACAAAGGCAAAGATGAGAGGGAGGAAGAAGACGGTCCGCACTTGACGGTTGATGGTCCGTTTGACCTCATGTTCATCAAGCCCCACCTGTTGGAGGATGACGAAGCGATCACGGTCTTCATAGCCTTCTGAGATTTGCTTGTAGTAGATGACGATAACCGTTCCGACCATAAAGATCAGTGACAAGAAAATTCCGATAAAGAAGATGCCACCAAAGAGGCTATTCAACTCTGCCACATCGTTGGCTCGGTTACCTCCATAGATAAATGTTCCTTGGCCCTGTTGGCTGCTCAATTCATCGATCATCTTGTCATAGCTAGCTGCTAGCTTGAGTTGCTGGTCTTCATCAACATTGACATTGAAGCCACCGTAGATATTGGTATTGATAGCAAGGTTCGGAAACTGGGCGACAAAGGCTGAGAGGTCAGGCACGATCAGGTAGTTGAAATCCTCCGTCAGCATGTTAAACTGATTTGGAACATGATCGGTGATAAAATCCTTGCTCACTTCTTCCTTGACTTGGAAGTCTTGCCCGTTGATAGTGAACTGCTTTTGCCCTATCAGAGCCTTGTTATGAGCAAAGAGGATGACTTGGTTGCCGGTCAGATCGACGTGTTCTCCTGTCATCTGTTCATAACTTTCCGCATCAAAGACCATAAAGACGGTTTTAGGAGTGACGCTGCGTTCATCAGCTGGATAGACGGTGAAATCCGTGCCCTTTTGTGATTTGACCCCAAAGTTGGCATAGGTCATCAGATCGCGATTTTTGATCTCAAGATGATGCTCAGAAGCAAACTCATCAAATTTCTGATTGATTTGCTCCAGATCTACCCCTTTTCCTTGGACAGAGAAATCATGAGGAGCCATGATCTTCTTGAACATTTCGCCACCGACATAGATGTTGGTGGCAGCAGAGATCGTCACCAGCACCATGGTCGAGAGGATGGCAATGGTCGCAAGCCCCACTGCATTTTTCTTCATGCGATAGATGAGGTTAGAGACCGAGATCATGTTGTTTGGTTGGTAATAATACCCCTTCTTTTTCTTAAGCAGGTGCAAGAAGACGGTGATCCCAGCATTAAAGAGCAGGTAGGTCCCGATCATAACCAAGACAACGGCTAGAAAGAAAATCAAAATCGCAGACATGGGGTCTTTGACAGACAAAGCCAGGTAGTAGCCAAAACCGAGAGAGGCTAAGCCCAGGATGGTTTGGGGCCACAAAAAGCGGGCTTTCTTTTCGCCACTTGCTTTCTCACGAGTTAGTTGCAGGGCATTCAAACGGAGAATGCGCCAAGCATTGAGAAGGACCAAAAGGGCAAAGATGAGACCAAAGGTGACAAAGACTGCAATCACAATTCCAGGTTGGAAGGTAGATACCAGCTGGACCTTCATCTTCATCAGTTTCAAGAGAAAGGCAAAGATCAGCTTATCAAAGAGGGCTCCGATCAAGACACCGCTTGAGATAGTCACAAAACCAAAAATAAAGAGTTCTTTGAAAATCATGCTGATGAGATGCCGCTTTTCAAGACCTAGCATGCTGTAGATTCCCAGCTCTTTGGAGCGGTTTTTCATGACGAAGCTATTGGCATAGAGCACGATGATGGCTCCAGCAGCATTGACCACAAACAGTCCCAAGCCTAGGGTGAAGAGCATGGGAGATCCTCCTCGAAGCTCATGAATGTGGGGATTAAAGGTCAGGGAGTCAAAGAGGTAGGCGATGGTCACTGCGAGAATGACTGCAATCGCAAAGGGATAATAGAGCTTGCGGTTCTTGATCAGATTGGAGCAAGCTAATTTAGTGGTTAATCGAAACATCTACTCCACCTCACTTGCCATGACCGTCAAGGTATCCGAGATTTCTTGGAACATCTGACGTTCTGTTTTTTCCCCGCGGAAGATCTGATTGTAAAGGATCCCGTCCTTAATAAAGAGCACGCGCTTGGCCCGAGCTGCCGCTGCGGTTGAGTGGGTCACCATGAGGATGGTTTGTCCCATTGTATTAATATCTTCAAAGACATCGAGCAAAGCAGCCGAAGATTTGGAATCCAGCGCCCCTGTTGGCTCGTCTGCCAGGAGGATTTCCGGAGATGTGATGATAGCCCGTGCTACAGCCACCCGTTGTTTTTGCCCACCAGAGATTTCGTAAGGGTATTTCTCTAGAAGTTGGTGAATGCCTAATTCCCGACTCACGCTATCGACCTTGCTCATCATTTCCTTGACCGGCCTGCGAGAGAGGACTAGAGGCAGGAGGATATTGTCCTTGACGGATAAGGTGTCGAGCAGGTTGAAGTCTTGAAAGACAAATCCTAGTTTTTCCCGACGGAAGCTCGAGGCATCCTTGTTCTTGATAGTTGAAGTATCGGTACCGTTGAGGTAGACCCGTCCTTCGGTCGGCTGGTCCAGCATGGCTAGGATATTGAGAAGGGTCGATTTCCCGGACCCTGATTCCCCCATGATGGCGACGTATTCCCCTTTTTCCACGGTAAAATGAATGTCCTTTAGGGCTTCAACTTGCGTCCCTTGAAAGCGGGTTTTGTAGATTTTTTTGATGTGTTGAACGTCTAGCAATGACATACTTTTCTCCTTTTACTAGTAGATCAAGAAAAATTCTTGGGTTTGGTGCAGGACTTGGAGACCAAATTCCGTCTTTTCCAGATCGGTTTGCTCATTTGGTTTCTTAATCTTTTTGGGTTGTTTCATCCATTTCAAGAGTTTCATTTTCTTGACCTCCTTCATTTGATGAGACTATTGTATAAAAAATAAAAGGCGGCTACCATAACCTAACCTTTCATTTTACCGTTTATTTCTTACATTTTTGTAAGATGGAAAAAAACTAATCCATGACCAACTTCTTCTCTTCAAAGCGAATGGCGACGGTTGTGCCTTGGCCAACCTCTGAGTGGAGGCTAATCTTGTGGCCCAATTGCTCTGCAATTTTCTTAGACAGATAAAGCCCCAGCCCTGAGGATTGCTGGGTCATGTGGCCATTGTAACCGGAGAAGCCCCGCTCAAAGACGCGAAGGACATCGCTATTTTTGATTCCAATCCCGCTGTCTTTTATATAGAGAGTCTGGTCTTTAAAATAGATTTCAATTCCACCTGTGCTGGTATACTTGAGGCTATTGGACAAGAGTTGCTCGATGATGACCAAGAGCCACTTGCGATCGGTAATGACGGCGACATCCAAATCATGCAGGTTCACTGTCAAGTTCTTTTGGATAAAAAAGAGGGCATATTTGCGGACCACTTCTTTGACCAAGTCCTCTAACGACACGCGCTTTAAGACCAGATCGTCATGAAAACTCTCCAGTCGCAGGTACTGCAGAACCAGATTGGCATAGGAGTCAATCTTGAAAAGCTCCTGCTCCATCTGCTGCTTGACAATAGGTGTCTCGACATCTTGGACCAAGAGCTGGCTAGCTGCAATGGGCGTCTTAATCTGGTGAACCCAGAGGGTGTAGTAATCCATCAGGTCATTGAACTTGGCCTGGGCTACTTTGCCTTGCTCCAGGCGCGCCTGCTGTTCTTCTGTATATTTTTCATAAAGAAGATGTTCCAGTGGTGAGGCAAGCTCTATTTCCTCATACAGCAAGGCTTTGCGGTACTCCTGAAAGGTCATAGCGAAATCCCAGATCAAGATACAGAGGGTAAAAAATCCTAGCATCAGAGTTGCATAGAGGAAAACCGTCCCCGTCTCTGGAAAGAGAAAGGCAAAGACCAAATCGACCATCAAAAAGATGACCACTAGATAGAGCAGGCGCCTGCGGGATACCACATACTGCCAAAAGATATTTCCATATTTATTCATGGACCAACCCATAACCGATGCCTTTCTTGGTTTCGATGAAGTTTGACAAGCCAGCCTCTTCTAATTTCTTGCGAAGGCGGGCCACATTGACAGACAAGGTATTATCATCAATAAAGAAGTCGCTATTCCAGAGCTCTTTCATCATATCATCACGCGCCACGATACTGCCCGCATGTTCAAATAGGACGCGCAGGATCTGAAATTCATTCTTGGTCAACTTGATGACTTCCCCTTCATACACCAAGTCCGTAGACTTGAGATTGAGGATGGCTCCCCGGTGCTCCAGCAGATTTTGATCTGTCCCAAATTCGTAGGAGCGGCGCAAGAGCCCTTGGACCTTGGCAAGGAGGACATTTTGGTCAAAGGGCTTGGTGACAAAGTCGTCTCCACCCATATTGATGGCCATGACAATATCCATGGCTTGATCCCGTGAAGAAAGAAACATGATCGGAACCTTTGAAACCTTGCGAATCTCTTGGCACCAGTGGTAACCATTGTAGAGAGGCAGGCCAATATCCATGAGAATCAAATGAGGGTCGCTTTCGACAAAGATCCCGAGGACATCCATAAAATCCTCTACTGCAACCACTTCATAGCCCCATTGTTCCAATAATTGTTTGACCTGTTGGCGGATAATTTCATCGTCTTCCACTAAGAGAATTTTATGCATGGCTGTCTTTCCTTCTTTTTTCTTCTTCCTATTATAACAGATTAAGAAGCAGAGAAAAAGATCGAGCGTAGCCTTCTTAACAGTAAGAGCTTTTTCTACTCCCATTTTTGTGCTATACTGAAAGAAATAAGACACGGGAGGCACAGATGTCGACTATTTTTGATTACCTAAAAGAAGTGACTTATGATTCCATATATGACCGCCCCTTCAAAGAACTGGATGTTCTCGCATTGACAGAGCTGACCTATCTGCCCTTTGGACACATTGTGCCTCAAGGAGATACAACAGGAATCCCAGTGCGCCTGTCTGATGCGATGGAACTGATCGACCGGACTACCGATTTTATCGTGAGTAACCAGCACCTGCAATTAGTTGATGAGTTAGCTACTTCAAAGCGCTTTAAGAACATCAAACTCCTCAACTATGTCGATGAATACGATCCCGATGTGCAAAAACAGTTTGCGGCCATGACCTATCGGCTTAGTCTGGATACGTATTTGGTCGTTTTCAGAGGGACTGATGATACCTTGATCGGCTGGAAGGAAGATTTCCACATGACCTATATGGACCATGTACCAGCTCAGAAACGCGCAGCCAGCTACCTGCACCATGTCATGAAGGAATTTCCAAAAGGACGTTTCTTGGTGGCTGGTCACTCCAAAGGGGGAAATCTCGCAACCTATGCCTGCTCGTATCTACCTGATTCCTTATTTGAACGGGTCGACGCCATCTACAGCTACGATGCTCCTGGCCTCAACAAGGCCATCATCGAAACCGAAGGCTACCAGCGCACGTCTCCATACATTCGTCGCTTTGTCCCTCAGGGATCCATCGTTGGTATGATGTTGGAAGTGCCGGAACCGACGACCATTGTCAAGAGTCGCGCCTTGGGTGGCTTTGCCCAGCATGACGCCTTCACTTGGGAAATCAAGGACTACAGCTTTGTGACCGTTTCAGAAACCAGTCCAGATAGCCAGCAGACCGATCTGACCTTGAAGCAATGGGTTCGCGAAACATCGGCAGAGGAGCGTAAGAAGTTTTTTGACACCTTTTTTGGCATTTTTCTGGATGCCGGCATCACTTCCATCAATGACCTAACCGATCTCAAACAGCTAGCCAAGGCCAAGGAAATCCTCCAAAATGCCCAGGATTTGGATCCAACCGAGCGGGAAATGCTGGAACGCTTGGCCAAGCAGCTCATCGACACCCGCTTTCAAGCTTGGAAAAAATGGCAAACGGTCCCCCGCATCCTGGTTCAAATGGCCGCATTTTTCAAGCGAAAAAAAGCAGTCGGGCTTTCCTCCCCACTGCTCCTAGAGCACAAGGAGTGAGGCTCAACAACTGAAAAAAGAGGCCACCTCTTCTATTCACTAAAACGCAAAAAGAGAGTGGGACAGAAATCGGTAATTCGTTAGAATTCGATTTCGTCGTCCCACCTCCGCACAGTTGAGTAGGGCTGTAAAGGCTGATGAAATCAGCGTAGTAGAGCCCACTCAACCACTGCGTCTTGCTCGACAATCCAAAAATAATCGAGAGGCTAGGACTTTTGTCCCAGCCTCTTCTCTATTTTCTATTGGTTCTGAGGAGATGGAGCATCTGGCGTGCTTGCTTCTGTTACAGCTGCGCTTGCAGGCTCGGTTTCTGTCTCAGTTGTGGCAGGCTTGCTTCCTTCTGAAGCTGCTGCTTCTTTTTCCACCGGAGTTTCTGTAGCGACAGGCGTTTCAACCGTGGTAGCTGGTTTGGTCACTTCGCTTGCAGATGGCGTTGCTGCCAACTCTGCCTGAAAGGCTTGGATGGCCTGCAGTAAGGCTGCTTTATCACTCTTTGGATTAGCCAATTGGTCAAAGAGAGCTTCTAAGCGATCAAACACAGCATCACTAGCTCCCTTGTCCTGCAATTGTTGGTGAAGAGCCATCAATTGATTATAGAGCTGTTGATAAAGTGCGACATCCCCAATCTGAGGCTCTTCGGTTTGCTTTTGTTTTTGCTTTTCAATAGTATCGCTGATTTCGCGTAGAAGTGCTTCCCCACTTCTAATAGCCTTGTTTGGATCAGATTCTTTTCCAAGTTGAGTCAAGCCTGCTTCAAAAGCCGTTCGTTTGTCTTGGTTTTCGACCTGTGGCAAGAGCGACTGGATTTGCTCTAAGAGAGCTGTCAAAATCTTGTTCTGTTGACGGGCTTCTGTTGCCTTATCCAACTCTCCATACAAGCCTTTGAGGAAATCATAAACCGCTACGTTGTAGGATGGGGTTTGACTTCCTTTTTGATCCAAAACTGTTTTTTCAATAGGATAGGTTTGGCCTTTTTCTTGGGAGAAGAGCTGGTCAATAGCTTGCTTGGTTTGGTAGAGTTCCATAAAGTGAGACTTGGAATCCCAAGCTTCTTCAAAGGCTTGAGCTCGGTAGAGCTTCAAGGCTAGATCTGCTGCCTTGGTGCGGAGTTCTGGTGTCAAGCGCTCATCGCTCAAGCTTTGATAGAAATACTTAAGATAGTCGACCGAGGTCACACCCGTCCGATCTTGCATCTCCTGAACAGCTTCTAATAGCTTCCCTTCCTGCTCTAAACGCTTGCTGTCCTTGGCAGCATAAGCTTCCTGCAGTTGAGAGACCAACTCTTCCTTCTTCAATTGGAAGGCTTCTGTGTCTAGCAAGCGCACTTGTTCCAGCAATTCTTGGTAACGACGATCCAAGGCTGTCTCTTCTTTTGGCTTGACCGCTTGAGTCGCATGAATGTACTGCGCATCAACCTGTTTGAGACTTGCAAGATAGCCCTCTGTTGAGTTACTTGGGAAACTCTTGACATTTTCCAAGAAGTGACCCAAGATGAGCTCAATCCGTCTTTGTTGCAATGGATCAGAAGCATAGAGGCTGCGGCTTTCTACTAAGAGTTGGTTGACCTTTTCTTCTACTGCTTTTTTGTCCAAGTCTCCTTTTTTATAAGGCGATTGGATGGTAGGAAGGCGATGGGCTAAGTAGTCTGCTAGACCTGCTGAGCGCACCTTGATGTAGTGGTTATGATCGCCATGCGGGATGACAAACTGGCCATTTTCAATCTGGAGGCTATAAGGAGAAATCCCCGAACGAAGCGCTGTTGCATAGAGTTCATTGATAAAGTCTAGTTCAGGATTGCCAGTTTCGAGTGGGATCCGGACATGTTCCTTACGAACAGCATAAGGATGGATGTGGGTCGGATCGTATTCTTGGTCTGGATTGTTAAAGACAAAGAAACCCTTGGAAATCTTTATGGCCTCGCGAGGGACACCGTAGGTCTTGCTGATGTACTGGATCTTTTCCTCATCTGAGGCATCACGAGAATAGGTCGCAACGTCATCTGTCAGGGGCTGACCCTTGTCCTCTTCTTTCTTACCAGCTAGAGTTGCCTCTGCTGCTGCAATCTCTTGAGGAGAGAGGTCCTTTTTATAGAAATAATGGGCATGGTTGCCATGAGCGACCATATAGCCTTCCTCGTCCTTGCTGATGACCTTGTCAGCGTGGAAGCCATGATCGTGCTCCTCTTTGTGATCGTGACTGTCGCCATGCTCATGATCATGCTCATGGTCAATTGGTTTTGTGCTTGGATTTGAAGGCAAGCTTGGACTTACTTCTGTTGGACTACTAGATCCTTGAGTACGAAGCAATTGGAATTGCCGTGCCAACTCACGCTCTAAAGGCGATAGGGAGCTGTAAGGGATAAAGTGGAAATGATCCCCATGAGGGTAGACAATCCCTTGATCGGTCCACTTGGTAATCTTACTTGGATCAAAGACAGAACCATCAGACTCCACATGACGAGAAGACAACGGGGCTTTCTGCAATTCTTCGATCAAGTTGGTCAGGGTTGGACTCGGTTTGGAGGCAGTCGGTTTAGACGTCGTTGGGGTTGTCTGTGTATTGGTTGGACCGGCTGACGGCTGGTTGCTCTCTTGTTTCCCTATGCTTGGAGAGGCTTGATCTGGAGTTCCTTGCCCTTGTTCTGTACTTGCTCCAGCTAGGCGTGAGTTTCCAGCCTGATGGCCAGCTTGACCACCTAAGACAGAGAGGGCTGCTGCTAACTCTCCAGCAGATAAGGCACTCTTTGGAATATAATGGAAATGGCCGCCATGGGGTACAATAAAGCCGTCCCCTGTATCTGAAATGACATCTCCAGGGCTAAAGACATAACCATCGTCCGTACGGTAGCCACCAGCTGTATGGTTCTTAGCCGTCAGCATCTCAAGAGTCTTTCCTTCTTTCAGCGCTTGACTCGGTTGACGGAAATCACGGGTCTTGCCTGCCTTGTGCGAGGAGCTCGCTTGCACCGATCCCGTCTCCCCTTCTTCTTTTGCGCCTCCATTTTGCTGTTGAGCGATCTCTTCGATCGAGCGCACATTGACTGTATGTTGGGCATCCTTTAAGTAGAGATAGTATTTCCCAGCGCGTTTGATAATATAGCCATCCTTGACCTTGCTCACGATATCCGCTTCTTGCAGCTGGTAAGTTGGATCCCGCAAAATCAACTCTTCACTAAAGATGGCATCAAATGGAACCTTGCCGCTGTAGTAATGAAAATGATCCCCATGAGAAGTGACAAAGCCTTCATCTGTAATCTTAATGACAATCTGCTCTGCCTGGGTCTTTTCCTTGGCATTGACCGCTTCGATGCTGTCTTCCTTTTTACTGGAGGCAGACGATGACGATTTCTTGTCCGCTTGCAAATACTGAATCTGATTCTTTTTCTCTTCCTTGACTTGTGGTTGCTGACTGAGCGCATAGGCACAGAGTCCTAGCCCCAAAGTCGCTACAATTCCAATCGTTCCCTTTTTCTTCATTCTTGATTTACTCCTCTAATTCCTTGGCTAAAGTCGCCATATTTTCTTCTAAATTTTCTAATAGATCCTTATCATTTTGTGGATCAGCTTCCAGTGGATCCAGAACCTTAACACGCGCCCCTGTTGCCTTGGCGATACTATCTGCCACCTTTGACGACGTGTGCTTTTCCACAAAGATCGTTTTCACCTTGTAGTCTTTGACAAACTGCTGGATCTCGGCCAATTGCCGAGCGGTCGGTTCTTGCTCTGGAGAAATCCCTGCAATCCCTAATTGCTTGAGACCAAAGCGTTTGGCCAGATAAGAAAAGGCCGTATGCTGGGTCACAAAAGTCTTTTGCTTGGCCTTGTCAAAGACAGGCTGGTAGCGAGCTACTAGTTCCTCACAGCGCTTTTCAAGCTTTTGGGCATTGGCCTGATAGAGCTCCTTGTTCTTTGGATCGATCTCTCCCAAGCGCTGGGCGATAATCTTTCCTTCCTCTGCAATTTTCGCAGGGTCCAACCAGGTATGCGGGTCATACAGTTGCTTGGCTTCTTTTCCCTGACCAGCCTCAACATCCTCTAATCCAGCCACCTTATCAAGGGTCATTCCTTGACTCCCTTCGATCACCTGTAACTTGGAACCTTGTAGATTAGGATCTAAGCGACCAGCCCATGATTCCAGGGTCTGAGAATGATAGACAAATACATCCGCATCATAGATTTGGGCCACTTCCTTGGTTGAGGGCTCGTAATCATGGATCCCTGCACCGGACTGAACCATCCAGATGTCATTTTGATCCCCAGAGATTTCCTTAACCAGAGCATAGATGGGATAAAAACTCGTGACAATTTTGAGACCTTTTTTAGAAGGGGGCTTGCCTGCATTTCCTTGACTAGCACAAGCTGCAAGCAGAAAGAAACCGAGGAACAAGAGTCCCAGCACCTTCATTTTTCTCCTTTTCATCCTTCACCTCTTTTTTATTTTTATTAACCAGTTTATTAATCAGTTAATTAACTAGTTAATAATACTGCTATTTGTTTGCTTTGTCAAGCCTTTTTTACATTTTTTTCCTTTTAATGCTAGGGACTAACCTTTTACTAGCCTCCACGACCTTTCCCTGCAGAAAAAAAGAGGCTGGGACAAAAGTCCTAGTCTCTCAATTGTCTTTGGATTGTCGAGCAAGATGCAGTGGTTGAGTGGGCTCTACTACGCTGATTTCATCAGCTTTTACAGCCCTACTCAACTTTGCAGAGGTGGGACGACGAAATCGAATTCTAACGAATGACCGATTTCTGTCCCACTCTCTTTTATTGACGGTAGAAATATTGATCAGCTGGGTAGTTTCCTGCAGATTGAGTCACCACCAGACGTGGCTTACTGGTGTCAGACTGATCTCCATCTGGATTTTGGAAGCCAATTTTCAGCAGTCCAATCGCCGCACCGGTCTCACCCATCTTCAGTTCAACATAAGGGATCTTGCTCTTCTTATCTGAGTCCGCAACGGCCTTGAGGCTGCCTTGGCCCTTGACTTTCCCATCTGCTTGGATGACGATCTCAGCACCCTTGCCATTGCGCCAGGTTCCAGCTAAGCTAGAGAAGTCGCCTCCGTTAATGGCCGCAATATCCAAGTCTTTCTCTTTTTTCGGTTGCGGGTAGGCTTTCCACCACTCTAGATGGTAATCACGGTAGGCCACGTCCCCAAAGAGAATCCGACGTTCTTGGGAAGCTACTCCATCAGGACCTGTCACACCCGCTGGGATCAAGTACAAGGTTTGCTCTTGCCCTTGGATCGCAGTCGCATTGGCCCCAGTGAAATAAACTTCATAATAGCCTTTTCGCTTCTTAGGCTCTTTTTCTTTATTGAACAAGTAACTCGCCCGAGTGCCTCCACTCCAGAAAGTCCAGCCAGTCTCCCCATTTACAATACTTGGAAAGGCATTGGTCTTGTTTTGGTAATACTCTTCTGGAGTATAGCCATAAAGTTTAAAACCAGAATCTGCGATTTCCTTTTCATAGGTATCATTGGAATAAGCACCTTCAAACGGTGAGAGATTGCCATCAAGGACGACATCATTTGGATCTGTCGATTTAAAAAAATCCTCCCGATTGGCAAAAACCATCTCGTGGTCAGGATTTTTATCAGACATGGTGACCGTAATCAAAGGTTTCTTGTCTGTCTTGTATTTGAAGACACGAACAGTGACTGTAAAGTCTGTATTGCCATCGGACTTTTTCATCTTGCCTGTCGAAACTTTGTTAGACCCTTCGACCTTCCAATCCGTACTAAATTCAGCGGATACCTTGCCGTCAGCCGTTTGGTAATCGATCTTCCAGGCCTTGCCCTTTTTCTCGATTTTGGCTTCATCCCGTTCATTAGAGACATAGTCACCACTCAAGTCAATAGCTTTTTCCTTTGGCTTGGTGACCTTCTTGCTGGTCTGCTTAAATTCCTTTTGATGGTCTGGTTGGATGTTGGAGCTAGAGTAGAGATAAACTCCTCCGATCAGAACAACTGCTCCGACAAGCCCCAAAATCGGCCCCAGGTATTTTTTCTTCCACTTAAGATTCATTTTACTACCTCCATGGAATAAGATCTTTACACTAGTATACCCTAAATCGAAAGTATAGTAAAATTCCCCTCTATGTAGTGATTTTCCAGGTTTAAACTGACTAGTTTTAGCAGAGAATACCTGTTTCTCAGAAATAATATTTTGTTTATCGTTATTTTTTTATCGTTTTTCGATACTTTTTTATTGACTAATTTTTTATAAGGAGTATACTATAAGTAAATAATAAAGAAACTTCAAGGAGGCTTGCGATGAAAAACTCGAAAACCTTAAAAAATGTCATTGAAGTCTTAACGGCTTTCATTTACTTCTGTGGCTTTATGACCGTGGCTGCATTGGTCGTCCATCTGCTTTCCCGCATAGGCCTTTTCAAAGATCTCATTCAATCAGGTCGCTTGTCCTTTGATGCGAATGGCATCCAGCTCTTCCCCAAACATCCGCAACCTCTCTGGCAGTTGCTTTTCCCACTAGCCTCAAGCGCTATCTATATTTACCTTCTCATCACCATTCGCAGCTTCCTCCAAAATCTCTACCAAGAAAAGATCTTTTCTCACTCCAACATTGATCTTTGCAACCGAGCTTGGAAGATTCTCTTGGTCTTGTCCTTTATGTCTGGCACACTTGAAACCAGTGGAAATGCTTATCTCCTCCCCTTCACTTTCCAATTTACCTTTAACACAGGGCTTCTCCTTGCCGTTCCAATCGTCTGGGTCTCTGGCAAGATTTTAGAGAGAGGTATTGAGATTGCTGAAGAAAATGAGCTAACCATTTAAGGAGGGTGCCATGATTATCGTCAATCTAGATGTCATGCTGGCCAAGCGGAAAATGAAATCCAATGAGCTAGCCGACAAAATCGGCATCACCACAGCTAACCTCTCCATCCTCAAAACCGGCAAGGCCAAAGCCATCCGCTTCACCACCCTTGAAGCCATTTGCAAAGAACTCGACTGCCAGCCAGGAGATATCTTGGAATACCGGCCAGATGAATAGGACAAGTATTTAAATATATAATTGGAGACTTACCTTGGGTGAGGACGGACGGTAGCGAATCCCTTTGGGATTCCATACCTAAGATTTGAGCCCACTGTCTCAAATCTTCCGAGAGTCTGAAACGATACCGTTTCAGACTCTTTTCTCACTGCGGAAGTCTCCATTAATATTCATTACTAATAGGACTCATATACCATCCTTGTAAAACTCAATGATGGGAACCATATCAATACAATAAAAGCACTCCCACCGGAGTGCTTTTCATATGTCTATCGTTTAGCCGATAATGCTTCCATTTGGAACAGATGGATCAACGGTTAGGACCGTTAATTGATCTCCGTGTTCTGCGGAAAGAATCATACCTTGGCTGACGTATTTTTTCATCATCTTACGTGGTTTGAGGTTGGCCACGATTTGAAGTTTCTTGCCGACCAATTCTTGTTCATTTGGATAGAATTTCGCGATACCAGAGAGGATTTGACGGTCTTCGCCATCTCCTGCGTCTAGGCGGAAGCGAAGCAGTTTGTCTGATCCTTCGACGCGTTCCACTTCTTTGACTTCTGCTACACGGATTTCAACCTTGTCAAAGTCTTCAAATTTGATCTCGTCTTTTTCAGACTTGAGTTCCACTTCTTCTGGAATCCATTCTTTTTCTTGTGGTTTTCCAGCAGTCATTTGAGATTGGATGTAGGCAATTTCTTCTTCCATGTCGAGACGTGGGAAGATTGGAGTTCCTTTGGCAACCACTGTGACATTTTCAGGGAAGCCTGCTAGGGTCAAGTTTTCAAGATCGAAGTCCAAGCCCAAGCCAAGTTGTTCCATGATGGCATTTGAGGTGTTCATCATGAATGGTTGGATCAAGTGAGCCACAACACGAAGGCTAGCCGCTAAGTGAGCCATGACCGCTGCCAATTGTTCCTTGTCCCCATCTTCTTTAGCGAGGACCCAAGGAGCAGTCTCATCGATGTACTTGTTGGTCCGAGAGATGATGTTCCATACGGCTTCCAAAGCGCGTGGGTAATCAACCGCGTTCATTTGCTTGTGGTATTCAGCGATGTTTTCTTCAACTACCTTAGCCAAATCTGCATCAAATGCAGTGACATTTTCGACATAAGCTGGAACTTGACCACCAAAGTATTTATTGATCATGGCTACCGTCCGGTTGAGGAGGTTTCCAAGGTCATTGGCCAATTCATAGTTGATGCGAGCCACGTAGTCTTCTGGTGTGAAGGTACCATCAGAACCAACTGGAAGGCTACGCATGAGGTAGTAACGAAGTGGATCCAAGCCGAAGCGCTCCACCAACATTTCTGGGTAGATGACATTCCCTTTAGACTTAGACATCTTGCCATCTTTCATGACAAACCAACCATGAGCAATCAAACGGTCTGGCAATTTGATATCCAACATCATGAGAAGGATTGGCCAGTAGATGGAGTGGAAACGAAGGATGTCTTTTCCGACCATGTGGAAGACGGTTTCGTTCCAGAACTTATCAAAGTTTTCATGATCTTCTTGACCGTAACCAAGAGCTGTCACATAGTTAAGAAGGGCATCGATCCATACATAGACCACGTGTTTTGGATTAGATGGAACTGGAACTCCCCAAGTAAAGGTTGTCCGAGATACCGCCAAATCTTCCAAACCTGGCTCGATGAAGTTTTTCAACATTTCATTAAGACGACCATCTGGCGTGATGAAATCAGGTTGGGATTTGAAAAATTCCACCAAACGGTCTTGGTATTTACTGAGGCGAAGGAAGTAAGATTCTTCAGAAACCCATTCTACTTCGTGGCCTGATGGGGCTACCCCACCGATAACCTTGCCATTCTCATCACGGTATACCTCAGCCAATTGGCTTTCTGTAAAGAACTCTTCATCAGAGACTGAATACCAACCAGAGTACTCACCCAGGTAGATGTCGTCTTGCGCAAGCAAGCGTTCAAAGACCTGAGCCACTACTTTTTCATGGTAGTCGTCTGTTGTACGGATGAATTTATCGTATGAGATATCGAGCAATTGCCAGAGTTCTTTCACTCCAACGGCCATCCCATCTACATAAGCTTGCGGTGTAATGCCAGCTTCTTCTGCTTTTTGCTGGATCTTTTGACCGTGCTCATCGAGACCAGTCAGGTAGAACACATCGTAGTTCATCATACGTTTGTAACGCGCCAAGACGTCACAGGCGATCGTTGTATAAGCTGAACCAATATGCAGTTTACCAGATGGGTAATAGATAGGGGTTGTGATGTAGAATGATTTTGTCATTTTCTTTTCCTTTCAGGGCTAATGGAACCCAATTTAGTAACACTCTATTATAACATTTTTAGGAGACCCTGAAAACCCAAAACCAGCTAGGATCTAAGGAAGACAAGCAAAAAAGCTGACCGAAGTCAGCTTTCTATGATTGATAACGAATCCTGCTAAAATTGCCTCGCTTTGGCATTTTCAGGCTCGGGATAAAAATATCCACTGGATATTTTTATTTACCAAGATAGTATTCTTTTACAACGTTCAATTTTTCGTCAAATTCGAATACCAATGGTGGGAAGTTAGGGATTTCCACATCCATGATTTCGTCATCTGACAATTGTTTGATGTGTTTAACAAGAGCACGGATTGAGTTACCGTGTGCTCCTACGAATACGTTTTTACCGTCTTTAAGAGCTGGAGCGATTTTATCTTCCCAGAATGGAAGGGCACGTTCCAAAGTAACTTTCAAGTTTTCAGCATCTGGAATCACTGAATCATCAAGTGAAGCGTAACGACGGTCAGTGTGTGCTGAGTGTTCATCATCACGGTCCATTGCAGGAGGCAATACATCGTAAGAACGACGCCAGATGTGAACTTGTTCATCACCAAATTGTTCAGCAGCTTCTGCTTTGTTTTTACCAGTCAAACCACCGTAGTGACGTTCGTTCAAGCGCCATGATTTTTCAACTGGAACCCACAATTGGTCAGAAGCTTCAAGAGCCAAGTTAGTAGTTTTGATCGCACGTTTCAATACTGAAGTGTAAGCTTGGTCAAATTCGATACCAGCTTCTTTGATCAATTTACCAGCGTCGATCGCTTGTTGTGTACCTTTTTCAGACAAATCAACATCAGCCCAACCAGTGAAAAGGTTAGCTTTGTTCCATTCAGACTCACCGTGGCGAGCAAAAACCAATTTTACCATTAGATGGATCTCCTTTTTATTCTCCGAGGTTCCCCCCGTTTATCTATTCTATTCTACTAGATTTTCAGTGAAAAATCTAGTGGCGACCATAGAAAAGTGCAATTTCTCACAAAAAAGAGCCTGACGGCTCTGGTTTGAAAATGAGGAATGTTTATTCTTACGTTGATACAGCTTATTCTTCTACTTGATTCTTTTCAGTCGAACAATTTCGTTGTTCAATCATTTTTCTGATATCTTTTAAATCACTATACATATGAACCATATAAATAAGCAGACAAAGATAAACACCAAACCCCAAATTATAATAAACTTTTTGAATCGTTAATGAAAATGCAGCATATATCAAAATCACACTACAAGATAAGTAAATCAAAAACGACTGCAGGCTAGCCAAAAATGGATACCCCTTTTTTTCAAAAGAATCATGAATAAAATAGGCTATAACAGGTAAAAGAATTAATAGTATGAGAGAAATAATAAAGTAAGAATTCACCACACCTTTAAATTCTTGCCCCCAAAATACTGAGTTGTTTTTCCGAAATAGAAAAACCTGTGAAGTATCAGAATACGAATAATAATGACCATTCAAAAATGGAAGCCCAACAATTGAAAAAATTAGAATAATATACAATACAAGCTCCCAGATTAAACTAAGATTACTTTCTTGTTTTGTTTCTGACATCTTTAACCCCTTTCCTTAATCACTCTGTCTTCAATATCGACCATATCAAAATCCGAATCTGTCATAGTCCCTAAGACATAAAGACCATTTGGTAAATTCGATTTTTTTACAATCGCTTGTAATTCATCCTTAAAACGGATATGATCCCTTTTCACACCTTTAGGTAATGTCACTTGAACATAGATGACATCATGATCTAAAGCTTCTTTTACCGGAAAACCATACCATCCTCCAAGAACAGTCCGTCCACTCTTCGCTGATTGTTTCTCGTAATCTTCAAGCCAATGTATCCCGCCAGTATAGTTAATATTACTTGAAATACCAAGTTTTAATTCAACCTTCGATCCTTTTAAGATAGAATTTTGATCTATTTTTTTCTTTAATTCCTGCTCCACCTTTTTTCTCTCAGGATTCAATTCTAGGGCTTTTTCAAGAATGGGTACATACGTGCTAGGAGGCTCACTATACATTCCTATTGAATCACCAAGCAATCCAAAACGTCTTTCTTTAGCTACAGGTGGATAATATGGCAAAATGACTTGTTCTAACATCATTTGTTTCTTCAATGGAATAGAGACGACTTTCCCATTAATCCTTTCAGAATAGGTATAATTAGCATTAATCACTAGTTTTGATTCACTTGTAAGCGAAAGGCCCGTGATCCGAACCTCTCCTGAATAATGATTATTCTTGTAGATTTCCTTGATATTTGATTCTAAATTTTTATAAAAACAAATAGTTAAAAGGATAAAAAAACCAACAATGACCAGTAAACTTTTTAGTTTTTCACTCTTTATCTTCATTTTTTATATCTTTCTATAAGTCCTTATCTCACAAACATTGTTACTCTATCCAACTATATGAGGGGCCATTTTCAAGAAAAAGAAAGACCATATAGCACCAATCATAAAAATGGTCACTGCTGCTAAGGCATAGACCTGCCACATCTTCCAAGAAAAATTCTCCAGCTTTTTCATCTCGTTCTCCTATTGTTTGATTTTAAAAGTATATTATATCATGATTTCTCCTATTTTTCCTTCACTATCCTAGTGTGGTTTTACTATACAAAAAAGAGCCTGACGGCTCTGCTTTCTCTCACATTAATTTTTCTGACAGTCGGGGCAAATGCCATAGACGGTCATCTGAGTCTTGGTGATCTGGTAACCACTTTGACTGGCTACTTCTTCGCGAAGATCTGGGACTTCAATGTCCACATCTGCGATACGACCACATTTTTCACATACCACATTCAAATGGTCATGCCCCATGAAATCAAAATAGGTCGTGGTATCATTGCGAACCTTGATCTCAGAGACAACCCCCTCATCAATTAAAACCTTGATATTGTTGTAGACAGTTGCTAGACTCATGCTTGGAAACTGAGGCAATAAATCACGATAGATCTTCTCAGCGCTTGGATGTTCATGACTCGCCACTAAATAGGAAAGAACTGCTCTACGGGTATCAGTAATCCGAATACCCTTGGCACGCAAATTTTGCAAGACTTCTTCCACGCGCTCTTCTTCATGACGATGCAATGCGTTCACTATGATTTCCCCTTTCCAATATGATTAAATCGATTCGTTACCTTTATTATAGCATGTTTCAAAATAAATCACTATTTAGAATGCTTTTAATTAAAAAAATGTCCAGTGGACATTTTTTTCACGAGCTTGAAAACGGAAAAGCGAGTTCATGTCCAGTGGACATTGATTCACGAGCCTGAAAATGGAAGAGCTAAACCCCTGGGAGACATTGAGACATTCACTAATGTCTCTATCCCCTCTCATCCGATCCAACTGGTCATCCAGCGAACGGTTCCTAGGATCATTTTGACCACGATAATCATAAAACAGAATTCCAGTGCGAACCACAGTCCTTTTAGAAGATACAAAATAGGTCGGATAAACAACAAGGCAAAGAGTCCTAAAATGAATCTCATGGTCTTTTCTCTCTCTTTCTTTTTTCCTATTATACCCTTATCCTATAGAGCTGTCCAACAAAAAAGCCACCCTAGAAATCTAGGATGGCTTTTCAAAATGCAATTATTTAACTGCTTCTTTAAGAGCTTTACCAGCTTTGAATGCTGGAACTTTAGAAGCTGCGATTTTGATTTCTTTACCAGTTTGTGGGTTGCGACCTTTACGAGCTGCACGTTCACGAACTTCGAAGTTACCGAAACCGATCAATTGAACTTTTTCACCTTTTGAAAGGTATTCTGAAACTGCTGCGAATACAGCATCAACAGCTGCTGCTGAATCTTTTTTAGTCAATTCTGTAGCTTCTGCCACTTTTGCGATCAAATCTTGTTTGTTAGCCATTTAACAAATCCTCCAAATTTTTTTAGGCTTTATGCCTTAACAGTACTATCATATCTAAAAAAAGCCTTTAGGTCAAGTACTAAACCTGTTTTTTCAAACATTTATTCAGCTTATTCGTAGCGCACCAAAACTGCAAATGCATTCTCACCTGTATGGGTTTGAATAATCGATCCAGTTTCGAGAACTGGGATAGCATTTTCAACGAACGATTGCAACTGAGCCTTCATTTCATTGGCCCACTCTGGTGTCCCTGCGTAAGAAATCCCGATCTCAGCCACCTTACTATGGGAAAGTTTCTCTACCAATTCATCCAACCATTTCTTAAAGGTCTTGTTTCCACGTCCTTTGACGATTGGTTCCAACTGATGGTCCTTCATTTGCATCACCACACGGATGTTAAGAAGCGAGCTCAAAAGTCCGGTGACACGGCCAATCCGACCACCTTTAACTAGATTTTCCAAGGTAGATACGCCGATATACAACTCTGTCTTTTCTTTGACTTCTTCAATACGACCTAAAACGGTGTCTAGATCTGCTCCTTCTTTAGCCAACTTAGCTGCCTCAACCACTTGAAACTTCATGGCTTGGTCTGTAAAGCCACTATCAATCACAGTTACTTCTGCCCCTGATAAGGTTGCTCCTTGACGAGCCGCCTCTACGGTTCCTGACAAGGCATGAGACATATGAATTGAAACGATATGAGCTCCGTCTGCTGCTAACTTTTCATACACCTCCGCAAAGACTCCAACGGGTGGTTGGCTGGTCTTTGGAAGATTTTTGCTAGACTGCATTAAGCGCAAGAAGTCCCCTTCGCCCAACTCACTGTCGGAATAAAGGACTCCATCCACCATAACAGAAAGTGGCACAATGGTAATGCCATATTCTTCAACCACTTCAGGCTCAATTGTAATAGATGAGTCTGTAACTATTTTAATATTTGCCATATATTTCTATACTCTTCCTAAGAATGTTCTGCTTTCATTATATCAAAAAACACGGGGTTTTGCAGTGAAAGATATTCATTCCTGCTTCCTCAGTCGTCTGCAGCAGAAAAACCTGTATTATGAAGGACATGGTCATGGACAATGCCTTGATCATCCAAGAGCAATCCATGGAGGACTCCTCCAAAGACAGCGCCACCATCGACGCCCATTTTCTGATCTGAAATCCAAAGATTTTCGGTGCCAACTGGCTCATTGAGCAGTCCATAGACCGGTGTATGGCCAAAGACTATCCATTTGCCTGTATGATTCTCCGCTTCATGGAATGGTTTTCGGATCCAGACTTTTTGGTAATCACTGGTTTCCCGCCAATTTTCAAGGGTTAGATCCACACCAGCGTGGACAAAGTAATAGGTCTCTGTCTCGTAGTCAAAGGGTAAACTGCGGATGAAGGCCACCAAGTCAGGAACGACATTTTCTACTGCTTGAGCATCCGCAATGCCATCTACAGGAGCATCGAGCGGCCGGCCTAACAGAGAGTTGATAGTCGTATCGCCACCATTTCTTCGGTAGTGATCATAACGCTCTTCTGGATTGTCCAACCAGGCTAAAAACATGTACTCGTGATTCCCGGAAAGGCAAACAGCTCCGTGATGGTCTACGTAGTCCTTTACGATTTCAATTGATCGTTTGCTGTTTTCGCCTCGATCTATCAAATCCCCTAAAAAGACCAATTGGGCTTTTCCATCCCACTCTGTCATGAGCTCTTCTAGCATTTGTGCTTTTCCATGAATATCTCCGACTACAAAGTATGTTGACATTGTTTCAAACCTTCTTTCTCTTAACGCTTGAGAAGTTGCTCTGCTTGTTGACGGGCAGCTTCCGTTAGATCCTCTCCTGCCAGCATCTTGGCAATTTCTTCGATTCGTTCTTCTCTATTGAGCAAACGAACAGTAGATACAGTTGAGTGTTCATCACTGATTTTCTCAATATAGAATTGATAATCTGCTGCAGCAATGACTTGAGGCAGGTGAGAAATGGCAAGCACTTGGCCATTTTGACCAATCTTGTGAATTTTCGCTGCGATGGCTTGAGCCACGCGCCCAGAGACTCCTGTATCCACCTCGTCAAAGACAATACTGGTTTTTCCTTCTTTTCGAGAAAAAGCCGACTTAATGGCCAACATCAAGCGTGACAATTCTCCGCCGGATGCTACCTTGACAAGGGGTTTAAAATCCTCACCTGGGTTGGTCGAAATGTAAAATTCGACAGCTTCATTTCCCTCACGATTAAACTTAGCCTTGCTAAAACGCACTTGAAAACGCGCCTTGTCCATGTAGAGATCTGCCAATTCTTGCTGGATTTCATTTTCCAAATCTTGAGCTAGGTCATGCCGTTGATCACTCAAATCTTGAGCCAAGGTGACCAAACTCTTTTCTAGACGTTTGAGTTCTTTTTCCAAGTCCTCAGACGAGAGATCACTTCCGGTGAGAAGGCTATATTCTTTGGTGATTTGCGCCAGGTATTCCAATACGTCCTTGACTTGGCCACCATACTTGCGCGTGATGGAGTGGATCAAATCCAAACGAGATTCCACCTGCATGAGGCGATTGCCATCAAACTCCAGACCATCGACCACATCTTCTAAGCGCTTGGTAATATCCTCAAGGGCATAGAAGGTTTCAGATAACTGGCTTGATAGCTCTTTGTAGCTGGGATCATATTCTTCAATACTTTCCAGATCATTCATGGCTGAGCGAACATTGGAGAGGCTCGAAAATTCTTCTGCATCCAGCATGGTATAGGCGTTGGTTAGGGTATCAGCAATCATCTTGTGATTGAGCAGGCGTTGGCGTTCTTGCTCCAGACGCAGGTCCTCATCCACTTCCAAGGCAGCTGCCTCAATCTCTGCAATTTGAAACTCCAACATCTCAATACGGGCCTTGTTTTCCTGCTGGTTGCGCTGAAGTTCCACTACTTGTTTGCGCAGACGTTTGTAATCTTCAAAGGTTTGACGATAAGCGTCTTTGGTTTGGAAAAAGGCTGCATCCCCAAATTCATCCAGCATAGTGATATGCAATTGAGGCCGCATGAGTTCTTCCTGATCATGCTGGCCATGGATGTCCACCAAATGTTGCCCGACCGCCTTTAAGACAGACAAATTCACCATCTGACCATTGATCCGGCTGACACTTCGTCCATTTTGCAGAATCTCTCGGCGAATGATCAATTCATCGGTCCACTCTAGTCCTTGCTCTTCAAAGAGAGCCGTCAAGTGGCGATTGCTCTCAACGGTGAAGAGCCCTTCGATTTCCGCTTTTGGGGCTCCGTGTCGGATGACATCCGTCGTTGCGCGGCTTCCCAGCATCATGTTCATGGCATCGATAATGATGGATTTCCCTGCACCTGTTTCCCCTGTCAGTACCGTCATTCCCTTTTCAAAATTTAAGGAAATCTCTTCGATAATAGCAAAGTTCTTAATCGAAATTTCTAATAGCATAGGCTCTTACCACCCAAAGATTGATTTGAGGATATTCTCTGCTTCTGGTGCGGAATAAGCAATCAGTAAAATCGTATCATCATCTGCGACAATACTAAAGATATGCTCCTTATAAATCTCCCGCAAGCGACGTTTAACTAAAGGAGCTGTCCCTGGAACCATGGTGAAATTGACATATTCTCCCATGCGACGATGAGACAAGATATTGCTTTCAATCATCCCAATCCCTTGGTGGTGCTTACGTGGCAATTCATAGACATAGGTCATGTCTTTCAGAGGGCGTTTTACGATGCCCAATTCTTTGATATCCCGTGATACTGTCGCTTGGGTTGCTGAGATGCCTTCTTCTTTCAAATGTTCGACGATCTCTTCTTGCGTCCCCACTTCATGATCGCGAATGAAGCGGCGAATTTTTTCTAATCTGATATTCTTACTCTTCATGTTTAAATTCCTTGTGTGCCAGCTCCACAACAGCCTCCAGCTGCTCTGTAGTTGGCTTTGTTTTCTCTTCTTTTTTTTCTAGATACATCAAAAATTCGATGTTGCCATGGCCTCCTTGGATAGGGGAATAATCCACTCCCATTACCGCAAAGCCATGTGTCCCTGCAAAAGCAGCGACCTTTTCAAGAACGGCTAAATGAATCTTAGGATCCTTAATAATCCCATTTTTCCCGATCTGTTCGCGTCCTGCCTCAAACTGAGGTTTGACCAAGGCCACGACTTGTCCATTTTCTGCCAAAATCCGGTGAAGGGCTGGCAGAATCAAGTCCAAGGAAATAAAGCTGACATCGATACTCGCAAAGCTCGGTGTCGCTTCAAAATCATCTGGCTCGGCATAGCGGAAATTGAACTGTTCCATCGAGACCACTCGAGGATCATTGCGCAATTTCCAGGCCAACTGATTGGTCCCGACATCCACCGAAAAGACCTGGCTGGCTCCGTTTTGCAGCATGACATCTGTAAAGCCACCTGTAGAAGCTCCGATATCAATGGCAATTTTACCCTCTACAGATAAACCAAATTGGTTCAGTGCTTTTTCTAATTTAAGACCGCCCCGGCTGACATATTTGAGCTTTTCACCCTTTAATTTCAACTCGGTTGCTTCATCAATTTTTTCACCCGGTTTATCGAAGCGCTCACCATTGATAACGGCAACGACAAGACCGGCCATCACCCCTCTTTTGGCTTGTTCGCGGGTATCAAATAGGCCTTGTTTATAGGCTAATACATCCACTCTTTCCTTAGCCATCTATTCGTAATCCTTCTATTAATTTCTTGATCGCTTGCGGATCAAACTCGCAAGTAGCTGTAATCTGATCCAACAAGTCCTCGCAAGCATCTAATTCTCTTGTCAGCAAAGCTTTTGATTCTTCCAATCCCAACAGGGCTGGATAGGTCGATTTTTCAGCCACTAAGTCCTTTTGAGGGGTCTTCCCCAAAGCCTCAAAATCAGCGATCAAATCCAAAATATCATCCCTCACTTGAAAAGCCAGGCCTAATTTTTTCCCGATTTTTTTTAAAAGCTGAGCAATGTCTGCTTGCAACTCTAAAATCAAACCAGCTGTGATGAAAGGATAGGCAAGGAGGCGTCCTGTCTTATTGGCATGGATAGTCTGCAACTCTGCTAATGTGAGCTGTTTGTGCTCCCCTTCCATATCCAGGACTTGGCCAGCTACCATTCCACGACTACCGGAAGCATCTGACAATTCAAGGATCAAAGAGACCTTGACCGCATCAGGAAGGGCACTGGCAGCAATCATCCCAAAGGGATCAAGAAAAAGCGCATCCCCTGCTAAAATCGCCAGGTCTTCTCCGAATTTCTTATGATTGGTCAATTGCCCCCGACGGTAATCATCATTGTCCATGGCTGGCAAATCATCGTGAATAAGGCTTCCTGTGTGGATCATCTCTAAAGCCCCTGCCACTTGAAAGTGAGCCTCCGTCAATTCCTGTCCAAAGGCCTCTAACAATTCTAGAAGAAGCAAGGGGCGCAGGCGTTTTCCTCCTGCCTGGATCGAATAAAGGACCGACTCCACTAAATGGGGGGCAACAGATTTTTCCTCATAAAAAGAGCGAACTGCTTGCTCTACTCTATTTCGTTTTTCTTCTTGTCTCATGCTAGATCCGCTTCAGTACCATCTGCTTGCATGACCTTGACCAGGGTTTTCTCTGCTTGATCCAAGGTATCTTGCAATTCTTTCGACAACTTCATTCCTTTTTGGAATTCTGTAATGGCTTCTTCTAAAGCCACATCACCACTCTCCAATTTTTGGACGATGGCTTCCAAATCTGCTAAATTTTCTTCAAATTTCTTTTCTTTCGACATGTTTTACCTCTACTTCTAACTGGCCATCTCTCATGATGAGTGACAGCGGGTCCCCTTCTGTTACTTTCGCAACGGAATCTAGGACCTGATCTCCTTCCTTGACCATGGCATAGCCACGCGCAATAATCCGACTGGTATCGAGCATCAAGAGGGCTTCTGATAAGCCTTTCACCTTGATCTTTTGCTCTTTTAGGACTTGTTCCATTCGGTTGGTTAAGATTCTCTTATCTTGGAGCAGGCGGTCCTGGTAGCGCTCGATGCGATGCAAAGGAGACATGGCTTCTAAGCGATGACGCAGACCTTGCAGCTGATTCGCCCCTTGTCCATAAGCATCACGCATTCCTTGTTTCAAACGCAATTGCAACTGGTCAATCTTTTGTAGGTAGCCATCATAGAGTCTTTCAGGCTGTCTAAAAATAACCGATTGACTTAATTTGGCCAAACGTTCACGATTATAGGCCAAGCGATTGGACATGGCTGTTGCCATGCGATTTTCCTGCTTTTGTAAATGGGACAAGAGATCCAATTTGGTCACTGGAGTAGCTAATTCAGCAGCTGCTGTTGGAGTAGCTGCTCGTCGGTCTGCTACGAAATCGGCTAGAGTCGTGTCTGTCTCATGCCCAACACTGGAGATAATCGGAATCCGCGATTCAAAAATGGCTCGCACCACTGCTTCTTCATTAAAGGCCCAAAGATCTTCAATCGAACCACCCCCACGACCGATAATCAAGACATCCAAATCATCCCGTTGGTTAGCCCTTTGAATATTAGCAACCACCTCGCTAGATGCTCCTTCACCTTGAACCTTGGTCGGGTAGAGCACAATCTCTACACCAGGGAAGCGTCGGCTCACCGTTGTGATAATATCGCGAATCACGGCCCCACTTTGACTGGTGATGACCCCGATCTTTCTTGAAAATTGTGGCAGAGCTTGCTTCCATCGATCCTGAAAGAGCCCTTCTTCGGTCAACTTTTTCTTGAGTTGCTCAAATTGGATGGCCAAGGCCCCTACCCCATCTGGCTCAGCCTTTTCAATGACAATGGAATAACTCCCACTTGGCTCATAGAGCTGAATGCGACCAATGACGTTGATCTTCATGCCTTCTTCTAGCTCAAAACCAAAGCTTCGATAAACCCCAGCCCAGACCGTTGCCTGAATGACCGCTTTTTCATCTTTTAATGAAAAATACTGGTGGTTGGGACGTTTTCGGAAATTGGAGACCTGCCCTGTCAGATAAACCCTTTCCAAATAGGGATCCTTATCAAATTTTAATTTCAAATATTTGGTCAAACTTGATACGGATAAATAGTTGGACATAGGAACTCCTTTCTGCAGAATATGATCAAGTTTAATTATACCAAAAAACACCAAAAAAGGCTGGCAGACAAAGCGAAATCATGAATTTCCTTTCTCTACAAGCCTCATTTTATTCAAGTTACCCTCTACTTGTCTGTTTAACACCAGCTTCTTTATTTTTCACACTTCTCTAACCGTTCAATAAAGGAGCTAAGAAGCGCTTGGGGTTCCCCTTCATTTGGATAGGCATAACTAATATAGAAGACTGTTTTTTCCTCTTCAACCAGCGGAATTTTGACAAGATTTGGATATTCTGGGAAGAGAGTCAGATCGGTCATGAGACCAATTCCCAAATTTTCTTCGATGAACACAAATCCTATTTAGGATACAACAAAAAGACAAGTCATAGGACTTGTCTTTTATTCTTTAGGAGGCTATTGATTTTCTATTTTTGATAGGTTTTCACGACCCAATCAACCCCTTCATCTGCCGTGAGAGTATAGACGGGATTCTCAGTCGTTTCATAAAAAGTCATCGAGAGAGTTTTGCCATCCACGAATACTTCGATGGAGTTGGTATCGCGAATGATCGAAAAATGATGATCCTTTTCAGTATCCAACTGAATCCATCTCGATTGAAATGCTGGATTTTCTTTTCCAGAAATGGGGTGCCCAAATTGGTCTCGACTTAAGCTAAAGCGTTTTTGAGAGGCGTCGTAAATCAATTGCAAGACACTATCAGGATCAGTTTCATCACCATAACCTAAGATAAAGGAGCAACCCCGTTTGGTATCTAGCTCAAACAAGGTTTGTTTCCCTCTAGCTGGAATCGTGATCTGATTGCCCTTAACAATGGTTTCTGAGGCATGCTCTACAAGAAAGTGTTCGTTCACTGACTCAGGTAACTCCTGAACCAATCGTCCGTCTTTCAAGGACAATTTTCTTGGAAGAGTCATACTACCTGCCCACCCATGAGCTAAATCATGACTGGGGATAGACCGGTGCCACATTTGCATCCAGGCAACCATGAATCGTTCGCCATTTGGTCCTTGACAAGTTTGAGGGGCATAGAAATCCAAACCACCATCCATTTCATCATAGGAATCGACACGAAAGTGCCCCGTTTCCCAATTCATGTCACCGATAAAGGCAACCGTCGAATTTAAATTCCAGTATTTTTCTTGCTGCCTTTCCATTTCAATGGGAGACAGGATCAAGACCCATTTGCCATCTAAAGGGAAGAAATCAGGACACTCCCACATAATCCCTTGCCCTTTTTCACCTTCTAGAAGGACTGATGTAAAGTCCCAATCTACTAGATTACTTGATACAAATAGGAGAATTTGACCTCTGTCATCTGGTGTCTTAGAAGCAACGACAGCATAATATCTTCCTTGATATTCAAATACTTTAGGATCACGAAAATCTGCAATATCTGCGATCCCCTCAATATGTTGAGCATGGATCACTGGATTAGTAGGCAACTTTTCAAAGGTAATGCCATCTGTTGACACCGCAAGACACTGAGTCTCTTCCCGCTTTTCCTCATCGTCTACATGACCAGTATAAAGCAAATAGAGCTTGTCATCTTTCACAATAGCACTACCCGAGAAACAACCATCCTTATCATAGCTTTCACTTGGCGCTAATGCTACTGGCAGTTCTTCCCAATGGAGAAGATCTTTTGATTTGGCATGCCCCCAATGCATGGGACCCCAAACACTATCATAGGGATAGAATTGGTAAAACAAATGGTATTCCCCACGAAAATAAACAAAGCCATTTGGATCGTTCATCCAGCCGATTGGAGGTAGCAAATGAAATGCTCCTCTATATTGCTGGTTCACCCTCTCCCTGTTTTCATTGATATACTGATTTGCTTTCCGAATGCTTTCCTTCATACTGATCACCTACTTAATACCTGTACCAGATCCACCTAGACCTTGAATAATATATTTTTGTGCTACGATATATACTAGAATAAGTGGAATTGTAGAAATTGTCAAAACAGCCATTACTTGATTGATATAAACTGGTTGAGTTGTATTAATGGTTGTAATTGCCACCTGCATTGAAAATTTTGACGAATCGGTTAAAACCATCAACGGCCAGATATAATCATTCCAACTAGAAATAAAGGAAAGAACACCTACTGTTGCAACCGCTGGTTTCGACATCGGCAACATAATCTTGAAAAAGATCCGTAAGATACTTGCACCATCTATTTTTGCAGATTCGATAATTTCTTCTGGAATGGCAATAAAGAAGTTTCGGAAAAGATAAATATTAAAGACACTAGCTAATCCAGGGATAATAACCGCTAAACGATTATTAACTAAGCCAAGTGAATTAATAATTGTAAATTGTGGAATCAACACTGTTTCCATCGGAATGATTAACAAGGCCAATAAAAAGCCAAACAGAATTTTTTTACCTGTAAAATTAATTTTTGCAAATGCAAATCCCGCTAAGGCGTTTACTATAATAGACCCAAGTGCAAATGTTCCTGCATAAAAAATACTGTTCCCTAGATATGTTAGAATACTAAAACGGGCAAGAACCTCTTGGTAGGGTTTAAACCAATCAGCTGGATTAAAACTAGGTAAGAATGCTTTCCAACTTGTTAAATTCTTATACACATCTGCTTCTGGCTTCATTGCTGAAACCACCATCCAGATCATAGGAAATAGAAAGAGGCCTGCTAATAGAATTAATAAAACATATTCTAAAATAATAGTCGGTTTTAAACGTTTCATCCTAATCATCCTCCTTCAAAACTCGCCGTTGTACAAGACTAATCATACCAATCAATGTTGTAAATACTAAGGCAATCGAACTTGAGTAACCAACAAGACGGTCAGTGAAACCTTGTTGATAAATGTAATATACCATAGTGATTGTTGAGTTCAATGGACCACCTTGAGTCATGACCATTGGTTGCACAATCAATTTAAATGCTGAAATCAATGTTGTCAAGAGTACAAACAAGGCAGTTGGTTTCAATAAAGGCATCGTGATATATCTAAATTGAGCCCATTTTGAAAATCCATCCAACTCTGCCGCCTCATAAATATCTTGTGGAATATTTTGCATTCCTCCAAGGAATAACAACATTTGATAACCTGCACCCTGCCATGCAGAAACAAATACAATGGCATACATGGCTTGTTTTGGACTTGTCAAGAATGGTTGTGAAGAAATACCAATTTTATTCAGTAGAGCATTGAGCAAACCATTATTTGGATTTAACAAGTATAACCAGAGGATAGAGATAACGACAAGAGACATCACAACAGGAGCAAAAAATGCTACCTTAAAGAACATATTTCCTTTACGTTTCTTATTAACAATTAAGGCCATCCCGAGAGCCGCACCAAGTTGCACTGGAATAATCCAAACTACAAATTTCAAGGTATTCAAGAAGCTTTTTATAAAGATTGGATCTTGTGCTAAGCGCATAAAATTTTGTAGTCCTACAAATTTTCTATCCTCAGGCGTTAATAGGTAATAATCTGTAAAGGCATAATAGATCACCATACCAACAGGTATCACTAAAAAGATGAAAAGTAATATTAAAGCTGGAGCTAAAAAGCTATAGCCCATAATATTTTCTTTAAGGCGTTCTTTCTTTTTTGTTTCGACTTTATTTTTTTCGCTCATTGTTCGTCTCCTAAGATGAAACTATTAAATAAAATAAGGTGGAAGGTACATTCCATAACTTACCTTCCACCTTTTTGAATGTCAACTATTTATTTAAAGATTGGTCGATTGCTGTTTGCATTTCTTTCGCACGAGCATCTAATACTTTTTGTACATCTGGATTATCTTTATAATAGCTGATATCTTGCATTGCTTGTTGGAAAGCGCGTGAAACTTGTGGATAAGCTACTACAACTGGACGAGCATGAGCCGTTTTAGCATTTTGTTCCATCAAGAAACGCATTGGCTCAGATACTTTGTCCTTAATATTTTTAATTGTTGATTTTCTGATTGGAAGAACACTGTTACCTAAGCTTAGAATTTCACTAGATTCAGTATTTGTAGCAAACTTAACAAATTCAGCGGCTGCTTCTTTTTTATCAGATTTTGTTGTAACGGCTAATTGCCAACTACCTGAAGGTGATACCAATTTCTTCGTTTTATCTGAAACTGGATAAGGAAGAATACCAAAATCAATATCTTTGTAATTTGTTTGTAGGTCTGCAATCGTCCAAGAACCGCTCAGAACCATAGGATATTCACCGGTTTCAAAACCTTTTTCAACAGGACTAACTGTCGTATATCCATCCTTCACAAGATCTTGAATAAATTGAACAGCTTCAACACTTTCTTTGCTATTGAAGTAGCCTTCCGCTTTTGTTCCTTTAGAATTCACAACAGATCCACCATTTGACCAAATAAGAGGCATGTAAGCATATGGCAACATCTCATCGTTTGAATTCAAACGGAAATCAATTGCTGGTTTGTTAAAATGATCTTTTAATTTCTTAGCAATGGCATTAAACTCAGACCATGTCCATGGTTTTTCTAGGGTTGGCAAACTAGCTTCATCAATCCCTGCTTCCTTAAACATTTTCTTATTATAGTAAACACCTACATTGGATTCTGAATAACCAAATGCATAAAATTTACCATCATAAGTTCCCTGTTGTTTAATACTGTCCAGTACATCATCCATATTATCGTCTTTTAGATAATCATCCAAAGGAGCAATCACTTTTGATTTTGCATAGGCTGCAGTATTAGGACCATCTAGTGTAATGACATCTGGTAAACTATTTGTCGTAACAGCGGCGTTAACCTTATCTTCATATCCACCACCACTACCGCTACGTGGAATAAATTCTGTCACAACCTTATATTTCGTTTTCTTTGATTTGTTGAAATTATCAACAACTTGTTGCCAAGCTTTTCCCTCAGCTGTTTCATCTGAGAACTGAACCCAGACTTTAATCTCATTTGAAGAACTTGCAGTTTTGGATTTTGATCCCCCACCACATCCTGCAAGCAATCCTAATGATAGTGCTGCAACTACAGATAACTTAATACCTTTACGCATAGCGTCCTCCTTTTTGAAACGTTTCATTTTTTGGTTATATTTTCAACTCAAGCTAAAATAGTTGAGTTTTTTGAAACGTTTCATTTTATAGCTAAATTATAACAGCGCTTTCATAATTTGTCAAGCACTTTTTATAATTTTTTTGTAGTGTTCCCTTCAAAGAAATGTACGGGTAAACTAATCACATTCTTTTCTATTTTTTCTTTACGAATCAATTTAAGTAATAATTCTACTGCCGCTTGGGCCATCTGAGCTATTTCTTGAACAATGGTCGAAAGTAAGTACGGTTGATCAAAAGCAGGTCTTAACCCATCAAAACCAATAATTTGATAGTCCTCTAGAGGAGTTTTTCCCATCTCCGTCAAAACTTTTATAACACGTAGAGCCATAAAATCATTTACTGTAAAAATCCCATCAATCTGAGGATGAGCTTCAAAAAAGGACTTAATTTGTCTTTCTGCTTGATCTAACGGTTCTGGCATTTCAAGACTACAGAGTTTTGTATTTTGCTGCTTAGCTTCATCTTTAAACCCCCTTCCCCGTTCCGTTGTTTCATTCAAATGTTTGTTCACATCACTAATGTAAGCTAAATTTTGGCAACCTCGTTTGACTAACTCTCGGCAAGCTAGTTGACCACCATGATAATTTTCAGAGGTTACGTAATAGACATTTTCAGAAAAATGACGGTCAATACTAACAAAAGGTAAATTAGAGGAGATATACTTATCGATATCTGAATAGGTGATCCCAATGATCCCATCTACCTTATTTTTTTCAAGTAATTTTATGTACTCTATCTCGTTTTGAGCATCTTTATCTGCATTACAAATCAATAATTTACATTGATTTTTCAACAATTCCTTTTCTACATGATATGCAAACTCAGAAAAGAATGGATGCCAAATGGTTGGAATAAGTAAAGCGATAATATTACTACGATTCGTTTTTAATCCTCTCGCATATTCATCTGGCACATAAGACAATTTTTCAATCGCTTGTTGAACTTTTTTTAATGTCACCTCTTTAATGCCTTTTTCGTTATTGATAACACGAGAGACTGTCCCAACACTAACCCCAGCTTCTGCTGCAACATCTTTCATCGTAATCGATTTTTTTTGCTCATTCATTTTCTCACCTCCTTTCATCCATACTATCATGAAAACGTTTCATTTTCAACATTTTCGTTTGAATTGTCACTCCACTTCTTCATCCATTTGGGGATTTCTTGGCTAATGGTCGTCGGTAGAACCACATAAGCCTCCTTGCTCAAGTCCTCAGCAATGGCTGAATGGAGATAGGTCGCAACCACCACGCGCTCATAGAGACTGACCTGTGGGAATTGACCCGCAAATCCTGCGATCATCCCTGCCAAGGTATCTCCCATACCCCCTGTTGCTTGATAGGGACCACCAACATCTAGCTGATAGCCCTCATCTTGCCCACTTGTCCAAATGCGGGTGTGTGGCCCTTTTTCTACAATGACAGTCCCTTGAGGAAAGTTCTGTACTGCTCTTCGACTCTTGCCTTCTGTCTGGCTGGCTAGATCAAGCCCTGATAGTTTTTCCCATTCTTTTTGATGGGGGGTAAAGACCAACTGAGCCTCTGGCAGGTCAAACTGAGAGGCTGCAAAAAGACTAATAGCTCCGCCATCTAATATCAAGACCTGCTGGCTAGAGACTTGCTCAAAAATCATGTGCAAGATTGCTTGGTTTTCTCTTGCTTCCTTTAAGCCCGGTCCTACGAGAATTACGCTGGCTTTTTGGAGTTGCTCACAAAGGAGTTCGTGATCTGCCAAATCAAAGCCCATGGCTTCAGGAAGATGGCTATGAAGGGCCGTCAGATTATCAGGATCGGTTGCAACAGTGACCAGACCCGCACCACTGTGAACCGCAGCAAGCGCCGCCATAATGATGGCTCCCCCATAGGGGTAAGTCCCCCCAATCAAGAGCAGGCGACCAAAATCGCCCTTATAAGAATTCGACTCTCGCTTTGCAATGACACGCTGGATCTCTTCTTTCTGAACTGTTCTCATACCTTCCTCATTTCTAGCGAAAAAGGAGAAGCCACGACTCCCCCTCCTTCTTTTATTTTCCTCTGAATTCTGCGAAGACTTGCAAGATCTTAGCAGCCACAGCTTGCGGTTGATTTTGTTTGGCTACCAATTGATCATCCGCATAAGGCTGAAGGGCTGGAAAATCACCAATCTGAACTGCATAAAGAGCTTTTTCAAAGAGCTCAATATCATTTTGATCATTGCCAAAAGCCACGAAATTCTCTCCACAGAGTTCTTCTACTGTTGTCGCTTTATGCGTGTCTGCTGGATTGATATAGATGCATTTTTCATGCGCATGATAGCGGATATGGGCCTTATCTGTCTTTTCGATCCGCTCGATGATCTCATCCACGAGCTCCTCATGGCCACCCATATAGATCACGACCTTAATCGGATCTGTCAGCTCCTCTAATGAACGATACTGGGCTTTCTTGAGGGGATCTACATTAGCAACAAAAGGAATCTTTTCCAAAATCTGTCCGCTATAATCAAAGGTATCATCCACAAAAAATGGTAGATTGTAATGGCGGCAAAAGCCAAGGACTTCCCGATACACATCCTTGTCCAATTGTTCCTCATATACCAATTGCCCCTGGCGATAGGCCAATCCACCATTTAAGCCTATCACGAGTTGCTGACTCAATGGGTCCCCTAAAAGATCCAAGCAGTCCCGGTAAGAACGTGCAGAAGCAAAGGCAACTTCATGGCCAAATTCTTCTGCTCTCAATAAGACCTGTTTGATTTCATCATCGATTGTGACACCATCGAATGACAGGGTTCCATCTAAATCAAATACAAACTTCATCTTGTTCACACTTTCATTTTTTTAAGGCACGAACAGCTGCTTCGTAGGTCTGCTCCATCAGCATGGTGACAGTCATAGGCCCAACCCCTCCTGGTACCGGGGTAATATGACTGGCCAAAGGTACAACAGAGTCAAAATCGACATCCCCACACAATTTGCCATTCTCATCGCGATTCATTCCGACGTCAATAACAACGGCGCCTTCTTTCACGAAGTCTGCTGTTACAAATTTCGCACGACCGATCGCAACAACCAAGATATCTGCTCTTCTAGCAATTTTAGGCAGATGATGGGTCCGGGAATGGGTCAAGGTTACCGTCGCATTTTTGGCGAGGAGCAACTGCGCCATTGGTTTTCCAACGATATTGGAACGACCAATCACGACTGCTCGCTTCCCTTCTAGATCAATCCCGTACTCTTTGAACATCTCCATGATCCCAGCGGGAGTTGAAGGCACCATGAGAGGATTTCCAGCCCACAAGCGTCCCATATTCAATGGATGAAAGCCATCCACATCTTTTGTCGGATCAATGGCTAAAAGGACTGCATCCGCATCGATATGCTTAGGCAGTGGCAACTGCACTAAAATCCCATGCCAAAGGGGATCTTGATTGTAGTGTTCGATCACTTCTAATAATTCAGCTTGGCTAATGCTTTCAGGAAGTCGTCTCACTTCACTCCGAAAGCCTGCCGCAATAGCAGAACGCTCTTTATTTCTTACATAGATTTTGCTAGCTGGATTATCTCCTACCACGATGACAACAAGTCCAGGCACAGCTCCTGTCTCTTCTTTTAATCGTGCTGTTTTCTCCGCAATCTCACCCTGTAATTTTGTAGCGAGCGCCTTCCCATCAATGAGTGTCGTCATATCAATTCTCTTTCTAGTCAAGTAATGAAAATAGTCCTCTCTATTATAGCAGATTTCAACTCTCAAACCTAACTGTTCCTAATTAGAATTTCTTATAGACGAAAACTATAGCCAGATGGACAAAAAATGAGCTTGAGACCACCCCAAACTCATCCACACAGCTGCTTAGTAAAGCAATTCATAAATTTCCATTGCAATTAAATCAATGCTATCAAATGTATAGGTTTCACGCGCTTCAACATCACGAAGTGTAAAGGTTGAACCTTCTTCTTCATTGTGGTTGTATGCTACTTCAGCGACAACAACACCGTCACGTTCAAAATTACGTTTCAAGTTTCCACCGTCTTTTGTCATCGTCTCCAAACGGTTGATAATCCGTACTAAATGTGATTCCATTTTATTTCTCCTCTTTACTTTCTACTCTCCTATTTTATCATAAAAGAGAAAGCTCTTCCAATAAAAATTCACATTTTTCCATTGATTTGCTCTCTTCTTCAATCCTTAGCGACATTCCGTAGTAAATTCTTGCAAACTTCTAGAATACTGATATAATGAAACTATAAATCTTTGACTATTTTTGACCTTTTAAAAATAGGCTCGTCTCTTGATGGGAAACCATCAAAAACCTACTGTGAGGTATGTATATGCTTTGTCAAAATTGTAAAATAAATGAATCAACCATCCATTTATATACAAATGTAAATGGACGTCAGCAGCAAGTAGACCTCTGTCAAAATTGCTATAAAATTATGAAAACAGACCCTAATAACAGCTTCTTGAAAGGCATGACCCAACGTAGCCAACTCACTGGAGATCCTTTTGAAGATTTCTTCAATAACCTTGGAAACTTCCAAAGTCCGCAAGAACCTCAAACCCCTCCAACTCAATCCGGAGGCAGTTATGGAGGTGGCGGCTACGGCCAAAACAATAACCGTGGTGGTGGTCAAGACCCCCGTCAAGCACGCCCTCAAAAGCCAAAAGGACTGTTAGAAGAGTTCGGCATCAATGTCACAGAAATTGCCCGCAAAGGGGATATTGACCCTGTCATTGGCCGTGACGAGGAGATTATCCGTGTCATCGAAATCCTCAACCGTCGAACCAAGAACAATCCGGTTCTGATTGGAGAGCCTGGGGTCGGAAAAACTGCTGTTGTGGAAGGCCTGGCTCAAAAAATCGTCGATGGCGACGTTCCTCATAAATTGCAAGGAAAAGAAGTCATCCGCCTAGATGTCGTGAGCCTCGTTCAGGGCACAGGCATTCGTGGTCAATTCGAAGAACGCATGCAAAAATTAATGGATGAAATTCGTCAACGCGAAGATGTTATTCTGTTTATCGACGAAATCCATGAAATTGTTGGCGCAGGATCAGCTGGCGAAGGCAATATGGACGCTGGAAATATCCTTAAACCAGCCTTAGCGCGCGGAGAACTCCAATTAGTCGGTGCTACTACCCTCAATGAATACCGTATCATTGAAAAAGATGCGGCCTTAGAACGTCGGATGCAGCCCGTTAAGGTCGATGAACCAACGGTTGAAGAAACCATCACCATCCTCAAGGGCATCCAGAAAAAATACGAAGACTACCACCACGTCCACTATACAGACGGGGCCATTGAAGCGGCAGCTATTCTTTCAAACCGCTATATCCAAGATCGCTTCCTGCCAGACAAGGCCATTGATTTGTTGGATGAAGCAGGGTCTAAGATGAACCTAACCCTAAACTTTGTGGATCCAAAAGTGATCGACCAGCGCTTGATTGAAGCGGAAAATCTCAAAGCTCAAGCGACACGCGAAGAAGACTTTGAAAAAGCAGCCTACTTCCGCGATCAAATCGCGAAATATAAGGAAATGCAGGGTCAACATGTCACCGATCAGGAAACCCCTGTCATCAGTGAAAAAACTATTGAACACATCATTGAACAAAAGACCAATATTCCTGTTGGCGATTTGAAAGAAAAAGAACAGTCTCAATTGATCAATCTGGCTTCTGATTTGAAAGCTCATGTGATCGGTCAAGATGATGCAGTAGATAAAATCGCGAAAGCCATTCGACGCAATCGTGTCGGCCTAGGATCTCCAAATCGACCAATCGGAAGCTTCCTTTTTGTCGGACCAACCGGTGTCGGAAAGACCGAATTGTCTAAACAATTGGCGATCGAGCTCTTTGGCTCTGCAGATAATATGATCCGCTTTGATATGAGCGAATACATGGAAAAACATAGCGTAGCGAAACTAGTCGGAGCTCCTCCAGGCTATGTTGGCTACGATGAAGCTGGACAACTAACGGAAAAGGTCCGTCGCAATCCTTACTCTCTCGTGTTGTTAGATGAAGTGGAAAAAGCCCATCCAGATGTCATGCACATGTTCTTGCAAGTCTTGGATGATGGCCGTTTGACAGATGGTCAAGGCCGTACCGTTAGCTTCAAAGATACCATTATCATCATGACCTCTAATGCTGGAACTGGCAAAGCTGAGGCCAATGTTGGTTTTGGAGCCGCTCGCGAAGGTCGCACCAACTCCGTACTTGGAGAACTCGGTAACTTCTTTAGCCCTGAATTCATGAACCGTTTTGATGGCATCATTGAATTCCAACCTCTATCAAAAGAAAATCTTCTCCAAATCGTTACCCTTATGCTGGATGAAGTCAATCAACGTCTCGCACAAAATGAGATTCATCTGGATGTGACAGAGAAGGTCAAAGAAAAATTGGTCGATCTAGGATACGATCCAAAAATGGGGGCCCGCCCACTCCGTCGTACCATCCAAGACCATATCGAAGATGCTATTACCGATTATTACCTGGAACATCCAAGTGAGAAACAACTCAAAGCCGTCATGACCAGCAATGGGAATATTAGCATCAAAGCTGTTCACAAGACGGCTGAAAAGAAGTCAGAAGAATAATCAGTAAAGGTACATTCAGAGAGTGGGACAGAAATCGGTAATTCGTTAGAATTCGATTTCGTCGTCCCACCTCCGCACAGTTGAGTAGGGCTGTAAAAGCTGATGAAATCAGCGTAGTAGAGCCCACTCAACCACTGCGTCTTGCTCGACAATCCAAAAATAATTGAGAGGCTAGGACTTTTGTCCCACTCTCTTTCTTTTTTCCCTCCAGATTTTTGCTAAAAAATATGATATAATGATGAAAAAATAAGAAAAGAGAAAACCATGACCATTCCAAGTTTTGGTGAAAAAAAACAAGATGTGACCTACGTCAATCGCTATGGTGTCTACGCTGTTATTCCCAATAAGGACAAGGATCAGATCATCCTCGTTCAAGCTCCAAATGGGGCTTGGTTCTTACCTGGCGGGGAAATCGAGGCAGGTGAAGATCACTTGCAAGCTCTGAAACGGGAACTGATCGAAGAATTAGGTTTTACCGCTGTTTTAGGACAATACTATGGCCAAGCAGATGAGTATTTCTATTCCAGTCATCGCGACACCTACTACTACAATCCTGCCTATATTTATGAAGTGGTAGACTATACAGAGGCTCAAAAACCACTGGAAGATTTTAACAGTCTTGCTTGGTTTCCTGTAGATGAAGCTATTGAAAAACTCAAACGTGGCAGTCACAAATGGGGCATTGAACAGTGGAAAAATACCCACAAAAAATAAAGGAATTCTTTCACAAATAATAAAAAAGTGCTATAATAAATGAAGATAGAGGTTAGGAGGAACTCATATGAAGCTCATTAATACCACAAATAGTCATGCTGTACTGGTCAAAAGCCAACTTGCCAGCACTGACGCCTTGCTTGTCGAGGTTTATTCCGCGGGCAATACCGATGTCGTTTTTACACAGGCCCCAACACACTATGAATTATTGATCAGTAACAAACACCGAGCTATTCGTGAAACTGAAGTAGAAAAAATTCGTGAGTTCTTTTTAAAACGTAAGATTGATCTTCAAATCATTGACCAATCCGCTATTAAAACCCTCTACTCCGATAAACTAATTGAAATTTCCTTTCCAATTACAAAGTAAGGCCAATTTGCCTTACTTTTTTTATTTCCTTAATTCATGAATCTCTACACTATTCTAGCCATTAAAAAAGAAGTTCCTTTATGGAACTTCTTTTAATGGCTTTTATTTAGCTTCAAATCCTTCTGCGACTGCGTCCGCAAAGTTCTCTTCGACGATGCTTGCACAGTGATCACAGATGGTTGCATGATAGTGGCGTTCAGCCGTTGTTGGGTCGATACGACGGCAACGATCACAAACTTCACCAGTGGCACGTTCAACTGTGAAGGCTACATCTTCAAAGGTCACTGCACCTTCTGGAGCTGAGCCTTCTGCGATGGTCAATTCAGAAACAATCAAGAGTTGAGCAACATTGCTATCTACAGCTCCAAGAAGTGTTTTCACAACTTCGTTTGGATAAACTGTCAAATGAGCTTCCAGTGATTTACCAATCACTTTTTCATTCCGTGCTTCTTCCAAGGCTTTTTGAGCTTGACCACGGAAGTCCATGAAGGCTGACCAGGTATCCAAGATTTCTTCTTGGTTGGCAAACGTTTCTGCTTCTGGCAATTCTGACAATTGAACGAAGTCTTCTGCTTCAAACTCAAGATAAGACCAGATTTCTTCAGCAGTGTGAGGAAGAATTGGAGTCAAGAGTTTCGTGATTTTCACAAGGATATCATAGAAAACTGTTTGCATTTGACGGCGTTCAAGGGATTTAGCTCCTTCGATGTAAACAACATCCTTGGCAAAATCTAGGTAGAAGGCAGACAGGTCAACGTTGATAAAGTTGACTAGCGCTTTGTAGATCGTCAAGAACTCAAAGTTTTCATAAGCGTCACGGATGGTCTTGACAAGCTGGTTAAAGCGAATGGTCATGTACTTGTCCACTGAACGAAGCTCGTCGTAAGCAACTGTATCCTCAGCCGGGTTAAAGTCAGAAGTATTCGCGATCAAGAAACGAAGGGTATTTCGGATCTTACGGTAAGTCTCAGACACTTGGCTCAAGATATCCATTGAGATACGTACATCGTTGCTTGAGTCTACACTAGTTACCCAAAGACGCAAGATTTCAGCACCAAATTGCTTTTCAACATCACTTGGAGCAATGGTATTTCCAAGAGATTTAGACATCTTCTCACCTTTACCATCCAAGGCAAAACCTTGAGACAAGATTTGTTTGTATGGTGCGACACCATGGTTCGCCACAGATGTGATAAGAGATGAGTTGAACCAACCACGGTATTGGTCTGAACCTTCAAGGTAAAGATCAGCTGGGTATTTGAGTTCTGGACGATTAACCACAACCCCATTCCATGATGAACCTGAGTCAAACCAGACGTCCATGATATCTGTTTCTTTTGTAAATTCGCCATTTGGTGAACCAGGATGCGTAAACCCTTCTGGCAAGAGGTCTTTCGCTTCACGTTGCCACCAGATGATGGAACCATGTTCTTCAAAGAGTTGCGCTACATGTTCGATGGTTTCAGCTGTCATGATTGGTGTTCCATCTTCTGCATAGAAGATTGGAAGAGGCACACCCCAGGCACGTTGACGAGAGATGACCCAGTCACCACGGTCACGAATCATGTTATAAAGACGCACTTTCCCCCATTCTGAGTGGAATTTCACTTTTTCAATTTCATCTAGGATATCTTGACGGAATTTTGATACAGAAGCGAACCACTGTGGCACGGCACGCCAGATGATTGGTTTTTTCGTCCGCCAGTCAAATGGGTAGGAGTGAGAGATTTCTTCTTGAGCAAGGAGCAAATCGCCAAGTTTTTCGATAACTGTTGGAACAACCTTGTCATAGAACTGACCAGCAAAGTCAGGGCCAGCATTTTCCATCATGATTCCGCGTTCGTTAACAGTAACAGCAACTTCGAGGCCATTGGCAATCCCTACATTGTAGTCATCCTCACCAAAACCAGGAGCGGTATGGACGATACCAGTACCTGAATCAAGGGTTACATGCTCACCAAGGATCACCAATTCATCCACTTCAGGATCCCATGGGTGTTCTGTAACGATATGGTTCAATTCTTTTCCTTGGTAAGTCGCAAGGACTTCAGCATTTTCCCAACCGAATTTTTCAGAAAGGCTTGGCAAGAGCTCAGATGCTACGACATACTTGCGGTCAGATCCAGCAGGCTTCACTACGACATAATCAAACTCTGCACCCACCGTCAATCCACGAGAAGCTGTAACCGTAAATGGAGTTGTTGTCCAGACAACGATGTAAGTGTCTGTATCTAGGACACCCTTACCATCTTTAACTTTGTTCGCATAGTAAAGAGACGTTGATACCAAATCATGGTATTCAATCTCTGCTTCAGCGAGGGCTGATTCAGAAGACCAAGACCAGTAAACTGGCTTAGCCCCACGGTAGATATAGCCTTTATTGGCCATTTCACCAAAGACTCGGATCTGTGCTGCTTCATAGTCAGGCGTCAAGGTTACATAAGGATGATCCCAATCACCTGAAACACCTAAGCGTTTGAAGTCTTCGCGTTGTTTATCTACTTGAGAAAGCGCATATTCACGGCAGAGTTTCAAGTACTCAACCAAGTCCATTTCTTTGCGTTTCACACCTTGTTTAGCCAAGACTTGCTCAATTGGCAAACCATGGGTATCCCAACCTGGAATATAAGGGGCGTAAAATCCTGACATAGACTTAGAACGAACAATGATATCTTTTGAGATCTTGTTCATGGCATGCCCTACGTGAATATTTCCGTTGGCATAGGGAGGGCCATCATGAAGGGTAAAATGCGGTTTTCCTTCATTCAACTCTTGACGGCGTTGATACAATTTTGCATCTTCCCATTCTTTTTGCCAAACTGGTTCTTTCGTTGGAAGCCCAGCCCGCATTGGAAAAGCTGTTTTCCCAAGATTCAATGTTTCTTTGAGTTTCATTGTGTCTCCTTATTGATTTAAAAGCTATAAAAAAAAACACGAGCATCCTAAAAAGGACGATTGCTCGTGGTACCACCTTTGTTCGAGAAGTCGCAAGCGACCTTCTCCTCTCATCCCGTAACGAGGGAAACGTCCGTTCTTACTCAAGGGTTCAGAACGAATACTGTAAAAGGATCATCCATTAAGAGGGAGTGCAGATCTTCCACCATCATCTACTCGCTAGACCTATCATTAATGGACCTGTTTTTACAAAATTATAAAATATTGACAGATTCACGATTTGCATCATCTTCTGGTTGAACAGTTTCTTCAACCGCAACGACTTCCTCATTTTCATGACGAGCGTGCTCTGCTTCTTCTAAAGCGGATTGAACTTTTTCATTCAAACCTTCAAACGCTTGTGTTGCACCCAATTCTAAATTAGCTGCTTCAATGCGTTTTTGCAATTCTTCAATTTCAGCTGGAGAGAATTGACGAGTCAAATCAATGTTATCATCTTCTGCATGATGATGGTGAACTGATTCACCCAAAGCTTTCTCCACAATTTCACGGAAAGCTTCATCACTTGTTTGAATGTACATAGCTGTTGGACGAAGAATTTCATCCCATTCAGGTGTATCGATAATGCTCAATTGGCTTTCGATGGTTGATTTCAAACGTTGATGGAAGACGCGTGTCTTGTTCTTCAATTCCTCTGTTTCAACGGCAACCTTCTTGGCATTATCCGTTGCATGACGAAGGATTTCATTTGCTTTTTGTTTTGCTTCATCCACTAAGTGCTGTGCATCTTGTTCAGCTTGACGAACAATATTTTCAGAACGTTCGTTAGCTGCTTGTTTGACACGTTCAGCAGTATCTTGTGCAATCAAAACAGATTGACTCAATGAATCTTTCATTTCATCAAAATAGTTTAAGCGTTCTTCAAGAGCTTGAATTTTTGCTTCTTGATCATGATTTAAACGAACAAGATCTTCATAATCGCGAACAACGATATCTAGAAATTCTTCTACTTCGTTCGCATCATATCCTCTAAATTTAACGCCAAAAGTTTTATCTTTAATTTCTAAAGCAGTAAGAGCCATAACTCCTCCTCATTTTTTACTTAAGAGTACTTCAACAGTTACTTTATATTTTCCACTCTTTGAAATACCATTTTCAGAAACAATTTTAAGACGCCCAAAGCGTCGGACACTGACTAAATCATTCAGACCTACAGTATAGCTAACATTGGAAGTAGTCGCATAGTTAACTTTCACTAGACCAGAACTAATCAACTGACTAGCTTGTGAGCGCGAAAGCTTGAAGGTCTCAGCAATTACCTTATCTAACCGATAACTCGACACGAGAATATCTCGCTGCTGGCTTTCTTCCTCTACGATCATTTGTTCAGAGAGAGGAACTTCCCTCAGCTTAACAGGTACCCGAGAAATTTTCTGGATGTGATCCATGAAATAGTGAACAAAACGCTGTTCAACAAATACTTGGACCTTTCCATCACTCGTTAGAATATCTCCAAAGGACTTGCGCTCCACACCTAATTGGTGAACAATGGTCCCCAGTACCTGGGAATGGGTCAAGTGATGAAATTTTGAAGCATAGACCATTTCCAATAAGGCCAGATCAAAGTCACTTGGATCCAATTGGTAATAATCTGGAGCAACAATAACCTTGGCATACTCCATTTTCTGCTCATCACTGGAAGCAAAGGCCTGTAACTGGTAGCTTGCCGCGACATTTCGTAAAATAGTGACCTGATGAGGGTTTAAAAAACCCGTCACCTCAACAGAATAGCGTTCCACCACTCTTTCAGACAATTCAATACAACGATCAATGAATTCGTGATCTTCGCGATTGAAATGTTGGTAAATCTCTGTCTGTCCCATCGTATTCTATCCAATCAAAAGTAGGAACAAGCGGGCTAATAACTGATTCATCAAGTTCAAGACCAAAAGTGCTACTAGAACTGTAAAATCCAAGCCCCCAAACTGCAATGGTAACTTTCTAAAAAGGCTCAAAAATGGTTCAACTAGGCGGTGAACCATTTGTCCAAGAGTACTCTGAGGTGCCCCAGGGAACCAAGATAGTAAGGCATAGATGACAAGAATGATGGAATAGATTTGAATGATATTTGATAAGTATTGAAAGATAACCATCTTAACGATTACGTTTCATATCATAGTCAAATTCTGTCACTTCCACATCATTTGGAAGGCGGATATCTTCAATGTTAACGACTACATTAATTGGAGTCAACAAGTACATGGTACTTGCAACACGACGAAGATTTCCTGCTAAAACATAACGAGCCCCATCCAAATAATCTAAACAACGACGTGCTTGTACTTCAGTCATATATTGGAAGTCAATCAAGATACTCTCATTAGATAGTAATAGATCAACAATTTCAGTCGCTTCCTCGTATTTGCGGGGATAGCGTACATCAATGGTAATCTTTTCATCTGTATTCGCACGATTAGCAGCCAATTCACGTTGACGTTCATGCAAGCGAGTAATATTTTCAGATGTATTTTTCGTTGTTGAAACAGGTTCCTTCACTGCCGCTGTAGACACTGGAGTCGTAACAGGTGCGACAGGAGTCGGTTTTGGTTTTACTGGTTCTCTTTGACTAATCTGTGGACGTGAAGAAGTCACTTGAGGAGTCGGCTGTGGCTGTGGAACTGGTTGTGTTTCCGCCCCAGCTGCTTTTGCCTCGCGAACTTCTACTTCTTCACCGTCTTCTGTGAAGTAGTCAATAAAGTTGTTAAATTTATCTTTTAATGACATAGTTCTTTCCTATTTAAAAAATGATGTCCCAATTCTTACATAAGTCGCTCCGTTCGCAATGGCTACTTCAAAGTCACGACTCATACCCATACTTAGTTCTGAAAAAGGCATATTTTTTAATTGTTTCTTTTCTAGTTGTTTCTGAAGTTGGTGAGTTTTTGAAAAAATATCCTGCAACTCTTCTTGACTAGCCTCAAAAGGAGCCATCGTCATTAAACCAACAATTTCAATTTTGTCCAGCTGTGCGATTTCCGCTAAAACATCATCCAGTTCATCGGGTGCAAATCCATGCTTACTTTCTTCACCAGAAATGTTCACTTGGAGGAAACACTTGATCGGGTGTTCTGCTCGCTTTTGAATTTCTTGAGCCAGCTTCACCGAATCCAAGGCATGAAAGTAATCGACGAGATTAATCACGTCTTTTACTTTCCGCCGTTGGAGGCTCCCAATCAAGTGCCAAGTGAGGTCATACTCTTTTAGAGCTTGATACTTTTCTAGGAATTTATCGACACGATTTTCACCGATATGTTGGATACCTGTTTTCACCAGTGCTTCTGTTGTGGCAACATCCACATACTTGGTAACAGCTATCACATTAACTTGATCTTGACGGTTAGCTTTGTTTCTTGCTGTTTCTACTTGTTGCCGAACAAGATCAGCATTCTCTACCAGATTCATGATTAACGATTCCGGAAGAATGGTGGTGTTTCCAATTCATCATCATCTGAAGATGAATCTACGTAACGATCAACTTGATGTGTTGATGTTGGTTCAGTTTGGCGAACGATATTCTCACGACGAATATCCCAATCACCAAAGGCTGAGCCACGGTTTGGTTCTACCGCTGGACGACTTGGAGTTGTTGGCAATTCAACATCTTGTTTCAAATCAAATTCACGGTCAAATGGTGCAGCTTGTGGGCGTTGTTCACGTGGTCCTGTTTTATAAGGACGTTGTGAGGAAGCAATTCCGCTAACGCGTTCTACCTTGTCTTGACGGACACCAGTTGCAACAACCGTCACGCGGATTTCATCTTTAAGAGATTCATCAATAGATGTACCCAACCAGATGTTCACTCCGTGACCTGCAGCTTGGTTCACAATTTCTGAAGCTTCTTCAGCTTCGATCAATGTCATATCCAAACCACCTGTTACGTTGACGATCACGTCTTCTGCACCATCAATTGTAGTTTCAAGAAGTGGAGAGTAAATGGCTTTACGAGCCGCTTCGATAACGCGTTCTTCACCGCTACCAACACCAATACCCATGAGGGCATTTCCTTTGTTTTCCATAACAGTCTTCACGTCTGCAAAGTCAAGGTTGATCAATCCAGGACTTGTGATCAAGTCAGTGATCCCTTGAACACCTTGACGAAGAACGTTATCTGCTTCACTCAAAGCTTCAAGAAGTGGTGTCTTCTTGTCTACAATTTCAAGCAAGTTGTTATTAGAAATAATCAACAAGGTATCTACATGTTCGCGAAGTTCGTTGATCCCTTCAATAGCGAAGTTGCCACGTTTTGAACCTTCAAACCCGAATGGACGAGTGACAACGGCTACTGTCAAAGCACCTACTGCTTTTGCAATACGAGCGATGACTGGTGCAGCACCTGTACCAGATCCTCCACCCATCCCTGCAGTGATGAAGACCATGTCTGCACCTTGCAAAGCTTCTGTTAACACTTCTTCGCTTTCTTCAGCTGCCTTACGACCAACTTCAGGTTGACCTCCAGCACCCAATCCACGAGTCAATTTTGGACCCAATTGGATAACTGTTTCAGCTTTTGCACTTGAAAGTGCTTGAACATCTGTATTAGCTGCGATGAATTCTACACCGGCAACGCCTTCGTCAATCATACGATTGATGGCGTTACCGCCACCGCCACCGACACCGATTACTTTAATTACTGCACCTTGTGCCGCTGCTGTGTCAAATGAAAATGTCATAAATACTTACACTCCTTAATCAAACATATTACCGATCAAATTTTTCATTCGGTCTGTGAATGTAGTTTTTGGTTCTTGTTTGCTATCATTGCTTGCTGCTGGAATTTCTTGAGTATCCACTGGAGATTCAATCTTCTCAGCATTGTATGCAGGTACTACCGGTTGTGCTGGAGCAGCAGGTTGTGGTTGTACTTGTGGTTGCACTGGACGATCAAATTGAATCGGTTGTTGACGCAAGACTTCGTCTCCATGAACCGCAGCTTGAGCAATAATATCCACATCTGTCAAATTGCCTGCATATTCAGACAAGCTAATTACATGGGCAAAAGCTGGATTGCGAATTCCAATTTGATTTGGAACAAACAATTTCACATTTACACCAAAGACTTCTTGAGCCAATTCTTCAACACCAGGAAGGATCGCTCCTCCACCGATAATCACAATACCACCAGGAAGATCCAACAGATGTCTTCTCTCAAGGTCTTGTTTGATTTGCTCAAAGATGTGTTTGATACGTGCTGAAATGATTTCAGCTAAGTACTTCTCAGTCACTTCAACTGGCTCTACTTCACCGATGACTTCTACATGGAAGACTTCGTTTCCAGCAGATGGCACATAGGCTTCACCATAGTTGAACTTCAAGCCTTCTGCCAATTTTTGAGAAGTTTTCAATACTTTAGAAATATCTTTGGTAACATAATCGCCACCTTCTTGGTAGATATTTGTAAATTGAAGTTCTTGGCTACGAACAGATGCCACCGTTGTTTGGCCACCACCCATATCGATCACCGTTGCTCCGAATTCACGTTCGCCTTCATTCAAGACTGTTTTGATCATCGCAAGCGGTGAAATGATGATGTTTTCAACTTGTAAGCCTGCACGTTCGACTGTTTTACGCAAATTGTGCAAGATTGTACGAGGTCCTGTATAAAGAAGGCCACGCATTTCAAGTCGGATCCCCATCATTCCACGTGGATCGCGGATTCCTTGGAAACCATCAACTGTGAATTCCTCAGGAATGAAGGTGATTACTTCACGATCCGGTGTCATACTTTTTGTGAGTGCAGATTTGACAACATTCTCAACATCTGCATCTGTGATTTCTTTCGAATCACTTGTGACTGGAATCATTCCTTGAGTTGCTTCGATTTGTAGTAAGTTTGCAGGCAACCCAACATTGACTAGATTGATTGAAATCCCTGCTTTTTCTTCAGCTTGGCTGATTGCAGTTTTAATTGCATTTGAAGCAGCTTCGATATCTACTATAATTCCATCTTTGACGCCAGCACTTTTTGCATTGCTGACTCCAATTACATTCATTTCTCCATTGACATGTTCTGCCACCAATACTTTTATTGAACTAGTACCGATATCTAAACCTGTAAAAAAGCCGTCTCTAGCCATTACACCAGTCCTCTCTCTTTATTTGTTTTCACTTTACATCTATTTATAGCCCTTTTAGTTGGAACTATCCAAACTTCATTATATCACAAAGAAGCCTAAAATGGACATTTTTTCTTCAATTATTTGAGATAATTTATGGGCTTTACTCATTCCCAGAAGAATTTTCTCCTTCTGGATTCTGTTCTTGATTCTGTTCTTGGCTTGCTTCCTCAGAATGTTCTTCTTGCTTTTCTGTACTTTCAGCCTTTTCTTTTTCAGCTTGCTCTTTGGCATCTGCGATGGATTGTTCACTATAGCTGAAAACTCCAGCCTCCATATCGATAGTCGAATCATCATCTAATTGCTTACTAATGGCTTTATAATAAGGAAGCTTGCGGGTAATTTGGGAAACAGGCACCAAGATTTTATTATCGTTTTTCATGGTGATGGTCACCAGATCCTTGGTGACCTTGCTCGGTGTCAGATCAACCGAAACAATTTTATCCGTAATGGAAGAAGAAATAGACTTCATTTCTTGGACAAATTGTCTAACCAATTCTCGATCTGAGAATTTCAAGCTAATATAGGAGGACGGCAATTCCGAAGCTGGAGTTACTGTCTCAACGACTTCTCCATTTTCCAATACTGGATAGTGGTCTTCTCCGGTCACATAATAGGCAACCACTTTGTGTTCCACGATATTGACTTTAAAGGTCACAGGAAATTGATAATGCATGTGAACCTCTTTGATCCATGGACTAGCCGTTTTCATATTTTGTTCATAGACCGATTTATGAAGGAAGGTCGTCAGAGTATAATCTTCTTCCTTAATGCGACTTTTTTCATACAAGAGTTGCTGATCAACCGCTTTGTTCCCTGAAAATTCAATCACTTTCTGTGTGGACAAGGGACTTAAAAAATAGATGGAGAGAAGGGCGACAAGCGAGCTGATTCCGATAACCGGAAGGGCACGATAGATATGGCGTTTTGCCACTGTCGGTTCCTTCTTTGGCTTTTTCGTCTTTAAGCCTTTAAAGAATGAAGGCCTTTTCTCTTGCTTCTCTGAAGGATCTAGCTCCTCTACAGCCGGATCATCCTCTTCTCCTTCTGAACCTTCTCCATCTGCTTCTGGATCCTCTTCGGCCTCAGATTCATCTTCCTCTTCAGACTCTTTTCGTTCGTCAGATTCTTCCTCTGAGACGGAAGCTGTTTCTTTTTCTGAAAGGTCTTCGTCTTCTTGTGCTTCTTCGCTTTCAGTTTCCTCTTTTTCAGCTTCTTCCGCTTTTTCAAGCGCTTTTTTTTCTAAATATTCTTTGTTTCTTTTTTGCCAGGCTGACAATTCTGTAATTTTGTCATCCGTTGGCGTTTTTTTATTGTCGTCCGTCATCTTTTCCCTTACTGATATCTTTTTGAAGCAGACCATAAAAATCGTCTAGTGAAAGGAGTTCTGTCGATTTTTCCATTGCTTGGTGGTAGACTTGGCTTTGCTTCAACATTTCTTGAATGGTTTCATTAAAGGTTTCGAGCGTCAATTGCTCTTCCTGCAATTGCTCTGCATAACCTTTATCCACAAAATATTGGGCATTTTCAATCTGATCGCCACGGCTGGCTTCTTTTCCTAGCGGTACAATCAAATGGAGTTTGTTCATAGCTAAGAGTTCAAACAAGGTATTGGCCCCACCTCTAGTCACCACTAAATCAGCCTTCTGGAGCATTGGCAAATACTGATCCGTTACATAATCCACTCGATACAAACCGCCCTCAGCCTGATTCAATGTTGAATCGCCTGTCAAATTGATGATATTGTAGTGCTGCATGAGCTCTGCTTTGTGCTCTGTCACAAATTCATTAAAGACACGCGCACCAGCTGATCCTCCGACAAAGAGAAGAGTCGGCAAGTCTTTTCGGAAACCTTTTGTTTTTTCTTCTAATTCTTCAGAAGTTGTCGGAATATGATCTGTGACCTTGGTTACCGCACCGATATGCTCACTCTTTGTTAAACCATGAGCTTGCTCAAAAGTCGTGTACATCTTGGTAGCGAATTTATAAGCAATTTTATTGGCCAATCCCATTGAGAGATCCGACTCATGGATATAGACAGGGACACGCGTGAGTCGGGCTGCGATCACTGGTGGCACAGAAACAAATCCTCCTTTTGAGAAGAGAACTTGTGGGCGCACACGAAGCAGGATTGCAATGGACTGGAGCGTCCCCCAAGCTACCTTGAACACATCCATCATATTTTGGAAAGAGAAATAGCGGCGCAATTTCCCCGTTGCAATTGAATGGAAGCGTACGTCTAAGCCAGACTTTTTGATCTCTTGGTATTCGATTCCTTTTTTGTCTCCAATATAATGGACTTCCCATCCATCTTCGATAAATTTTGGAATCAAGAGGAGATTAAGGGTCACATGTCCCACGGTTCCCCCACCAGTAAACATTATTTTTTTCATCTTATTTCAACCCTTTTACTGTAGCAAGGAATTCATCCCCACGCACTTCAAAATTCGGATACATATCCCAGCTGGCATTGGCAGGACTTAGTAGTACAACATCGCCAGGGCTAGCCAAGTCGAAGGCTTTCTTTGTAGCATCTGCTACATCTGTCGCATCGACATAAGGGACGCCTGCTTTATCGGCTGCGCGTTTCACTCGAGGAGCTGATTCCCCTAGAATCACCATTTCCTTTATGCCAGTAATGTGAGGCACCAATTCATCAAATTCATTGCCACGATCGAGCCCCCCTGCAATCAAGATCACCTTGTTGTTATCAAAACCAGAAAGGGCTTTTTGTGTTGCTAAAATATTAGTCGATTTACTATCATTATAGAATTTGACACCTTGAATTTCATCCACATATTGAAGGCGGTGTTTGACACCTCCAAAGGCTGACAAGGTTTCTTTAATGACCTCATTCTCCACACCCCGGACTTTTGCAACCGCAATCGTTGCCAAGGCATTCTCTACATTGTGACTACCTGGAACGCCCAGTTCATCTGCACGCATAACAACTTCTCCCTTAAACTTGAGAAGTCCATCTTCCAAATAAGCCCCGTCCACTTTTTCAACCGTTGAAAATGGAAGGACCCTTGCCTTGGTTTTTGTAGCCAGTTCCTTGGTCAGGTCTTGGTTGAAGTTCAAGACAATGACATCTTTTTCTGTCATATTCTTTTGAAGATTCCATTTGGCAGCTACATAATTTTCAAAAGAACCATGATAGTCGATATGGGTTGGCATGAGGTTGGTAATCACTGCAATCTCTGGATGGAAGGCTTCAATTCCCATCAATTGGAAAGAAGACAATTCCATGACCAGAACATCCTTTTCTGTTGCTGTTTGTGCAACTTGACTAGCTGGAAAACCGATATTCCCAGACAATAGACCACCTTGGCCGGCAGCCGTCAAGACTTCCCCGATCATGGTTGTCGTCGTCGTTTTTCCGTTTGATCCTGTAATCCCAATAATTGGCGCATCCGAAATCAGATAGGCCAATTCCACTTCAGTGAGGACTGGAATGCCTTTTTCAAGCGCTTTTTCAACCATTGGATTAGAATAAGGGATTCCTGGATTTTTGACCATGACTGCAAAGTCTTCATCCAACAATTCCAGAGGGTGACCTCCTGTCACAACTTTAATCCCTTCTTCCAGTAAACTTTGTGCTGCTGGATTTTCTTCAAAAGGTTTGCCATCATTGACGGTCACAATCGCTCCTAAGCGATCCAACAAACGGGCAGCTGACTCGCCTGACTTCGCCAAACCTAATACAAGAACCTTTTTATTTTCAAATTGTTTCACAAATTTCATGATTTCTTCGCTCCATTTTTATCACTCTCTATTTTACCTTTTTTTAGCAAAATTAAAAAGCCCAAAGGGCTTTAAAAATCACGTCAGCGTTTATTTTTTCTGTTTGGTCGTCATTTTGGAAATATCCACCAAAGCCAGGTAGCCAACAAAGGCGAGAAAGGCACCGACAAAAAACTCAGACGGTAGTTGGAATATCTGAAAAATGGCCAGACAAGTCAGTACGATAATGGAGACGATCAAGACCACCATTGTGACACTGTTTAAGGTACCACGAATACTTTTGGGGGTCATAAAAAGGTAAAAAAGGAGAATCAAAATCCCTAAGATAAAATAGACCATTTTGTTTCTCCTTTCTCTCCATATTATTCAGCAGCTGCTGATTTTTTCTTTTTATTTGCTTTTTCGCGTTCTGCTTTGTTCAAGATTTGTTTCCGCAAACGGATAGATTCCGGTGTTACTTCCATGTACTCATCGTCGTTCAAGAACTCAAGAGATTCTTCCAAGGTCAAGATACGAGGAGTCTTGATAACCGCTGTTTGGTCCTTAGTAGCGGAACGAACGTTGGTCATTTGTTTTGCTTTCGTAATGTTTACGGTCAAGTCGTTCTCACGAGAGTTTTCACCAATGATCATTCCTTCGTAAACTTCTGTACCTGGATTGACAAAGATCGTACCACGTTCTTCGATAGACATAATAGAGTAAGTGGTTGCTTTTCCGTTATCGATTGAAACAAGAGCACCACGGTGACGTCCACCGATTTCTCCTGGAATCACTGGCAAGTATTGATCAAAGGTGTGGTTCATGATTCCGTAACCACGTGTCATTGACAAGAACTCTGTTGAGTATCCAATCAAACCACGCGCTGGAACAAGGAAGACCAAACGAGTTTGACCGTTACCAGTTGAGATCATATCCAACATTTCACCCTTACGTTCAGAAAGGCTTTGGATAACAGATCCTTGGTATTCTTCTGGTGTGTCGATTTGCACGCGCTCAAATGGTTCACATTGGACACCATCAATTTCCTTGATAATAACTTCTGGACGAGATACTTGCAATTCGTATCCTTCACGACGCATGGTTTCGATCAAGATAGACAAGTGCAATTCCCCACGTCCTGAAACTGTCCATTTATCAGGTGAGTCAGTTGGGTCAACACGAAGAGAGACGTCTGTTTGCAATTCCGCTTGCAAGCGTTCTTCGACTTTACGTGAGGTTACCCATTTCCCTTCGCGACCAGCAAATGGTGAGTTGTTGACCAAGAAGGTCATTTGAAGCGTTGGCTCATCGATGTGAAGGATTGGAAGAGCTTCAACTGCGTCTGTCGGTGTGATGGTTTCTCCAACGAAGATATCTTCCATACCAGAGATAGCAATCAAGTCACCCGCTTTAGCCTCTTGAATTTCACGACGTTCTAAACCAAAGAAACCAAAGAGTTTGGTAACACGGAAGTTCTTAGTCGTTCCATCCAATTTAGAAAGGGTTACTTGGTCCCCAACTTTTACAGTACCACGGAAGACACGTCCGATACCGATACGTCCAACGAAGTCGTTGTAATCAAGCAGGGATACTTGGAATTGAAGAGGCTCATCTGAGTTATCAACTGGAGCTGGGATGTGATCAATGATGGTATCAAAGATCGGTGCCATTGTGTGCTCTTGATCAGCTGGATCATCTGAAAGTGAAGAGGTTCCGTTGATCGCTGATGCATAAACAACTGGGAATTCCAATTGGTCATCATCCGCACCTAATTCGATGAACAGTTCAAGAACTTCGTCTACAACTTCTTCTGGACGAGCAGATGGTTTATCGATTTTATTGACAACAACGATCGGAACAAGATCTTGTTCCAAGGCTTTTTTCAATACGAAACGCGTCTGAGGCATGGTTCCCTCGTAGGCATCTACGACCAGTACAACCCCATCGACCATTTTCATGATCCGTTCCACTTCTCCACCAAAGTCCGCGTGTCCTGGTGTGTCCATGATATTGATTCGAGTTCCGTTATAAGCAACGGCTGTATTTTTAGCAAGGATCGTGATCCCACGTTCTTTTTCAAGATCGTTTGAGTCCATTGCACGTTCTTGCAATTCTTTACGTTCATCCAAGGTGTGCGATTGTTTCAACAATTCGTCTACCAAGGTTGTTTTACCATGGTCAACGTGGGCAATGATCGCAACGTTACGAATATCTTCTCTTAATTTTGTCATGATTTCCTCTATAAAATTTTAAATAATATTTCTAACTGAACAATTATACCACAGTCCTATCTAAAAAACACAGTTCAGCTAGTTGTAAATGTTTTCATCCTCATTTCTTTTCTCCGACTCGATTTCCTTTTCTTTTCATGATACACTGATGATAAGAATTTCAGAAAAAGAGGCTTCCATGAGATTAGATCAATTGATGGCAAACCATCAGTACACTCGCAAAGACATCAAACAACTTCTGGCCCGAAGGCAAATCTTGGTCGATCACCTACCAGCTCAAAAGCTATCCCAAAACATCGACCCTGGACTCCAACAGATTCAAATCGGGGAACGAATCATTCAAGAACCGCGTCACCACTACTACATGCTCCATAAACCAATCGGGGCTGTTACCGCTAAAAGAGACGCCCACCATCCAACGGTGATCGATCTAGTGGACCCTCAGCAAGAGTACCCAGATCTCTATCCGCTTGGTCGCCTCGATCGCGATACCAGTGGTTTGCTCCTCCTCACAGATAATGGTCCCTTAGGCTTTCAACTGCTCCATCCTCAATACCATGTGGAGAAGGTCTATGAGGTAGAAGTCAATGGCCCGCTTTATGCAGCCCACATCGAGCAATTTCAGAATGGGATTTCATTCACGGACGGCCCTATCTGTAAGCCTGCCTCCTTGACCATTCTAGAAAGTACCCCCAGCTACAGCAAGGCCCAGGTCCGAATCTCAGAAGGAAAATACCACCAAGTGAAAAAGATGTTTTTGGCCATCGGAGTCAAAGTAATGACCTTAAAACGCTTGTCTTTTGGTCCCTTCACTTTGGATCCTCAGTTAGCACCTGGCGAAAGCCGGCCTTTGAATGAGGTAGAGCTCACATGGGTCAAAGATTTCCTTGAAAAAACAAGATAAAAAAGCTCTAACCACACATTTGCTGCAGTTAGAGCTCTTTTTATTAAGCGTCTTTTTTCACTTTCCCATTCCAAGAATCAAGACCATAAGACAAGACATAAATGTCTGTATAACCTTTTTTCTTGAGAAAGAGAGCCGCATTGGTTACACGCGAACTACGGCTATTCTCATAGAGCAAAATTGGTTTGTCTTTGCGCAAGGCTGCAAGACTCAATTTCAACTGAGTAGAAGGAATGTTGCGTGCTCCTAAAATATGCTTGGCATGAAACTCAGCTGGCTCTCGCAAGTCAATCAACTGCCCTTGACGAATCAGCTCTTCAAAAGTAGCATTGTCCACAAATTTAGCAGCTTTACGGATGCGGAAATAATTAAATGCCATCCATCCAAATACTCCTAAAATAGCCAACCAAACAATGATATTTCCCATTACTCTACCTCACTCTTTTTCAAAAATTCTAATTCTTGCTTGTGTTCTCTTCTTAAAACGGTATCGGCTTCTAAATAATCGAGCCGCTCCATCAGGCCTGCATCATAAAGACGTTGAAGCTCAATTTTCATCAATTCGATGTCATAGAGGCGCTTCCCTACGTAAATGATGATTCCAAAACGTTTTAAAAATTGTTGAACATCATACAGGTTTTTCATGTTCATTATTGTATCAAATTTAGAAAGGCTTTACAAGATTTTCAAGCAAATGATGACATTTTTCGATTGCTTTACGAATAAATAAGTATGATCAACTTTTATTTTTTTACCATCGGTACTTGTATCGCCTCTTTTTTGGGGCTCGTTGTCGACCGTTTCCCAAACCAATCTATTCTCGCTCCTCGCAGTCATTGTGATCACTGCCAGCACGTCCTTGGCGTTTGGGATCTCATCCCCATTATCTCGCAACTACTCCATCGTTTTCGCTGCCACTATTGTCATCAGCCCTACCCATTTTGGTACTGCCTTTTTGAGGTCTGGAGTGGCCTGCTCTTTTTGGCCTGTGCCAATGGTTTTCTTTCTCTGCCTCACCTTCTAACACTACTGGGAGCAGCCGTTTTAGCCATCTATGACCTTCGCTTTATGGAATACCCCTTGGTCATCTGGTGCTGTCTTCATGCCCTGGTCCTCTTTTTATCCGGTAGTAATCTCCTCATGCTGGTCTTTTTACTCCTTGCGATCGGAGCTCATTTTTTCTTTATCGGAATGGGAGCAGGAGATTTTCTCTTACTCGCCACCTTTTCGCTAAGCTTTTCTTCCACCAAGATTCTCTTTCTCATTCAGATCGCATCCCTCTTAGGGATTCTCGTCTTTGCTCTCAAAAAAGAAAGAGACCGGATTCCCTTTGTTCCCTGTCTCTTTCTCAGTTATCACGCTTTACTGCTTTATACGATATTTTGCAGATAAATTCTTCTTATTTTGCAGTCTTCGCTTCTAGATAATCGGCGATAGCAGCCACGTCCTTATCCCCACGTCCGGAAACATTGATGATAATGATCTTGTCTTTATCCAATTGTGGAGCACGTTTGACCGCTTCTGCAATCGCGTGTGAGCTTTCAATGGCTGGGAGGATCCCTTCTGTCTTACTGAGAAGAAGAAGAGCTTCTACTGCTTCATCATCTGTCGCTGCTACATATTCGACACGACCAGAATCTTTAAAGAAAGCATGCTCTGGGCCAACCCCTGGGTAGTCCAAACCAGCAGAGATCGAGTAAACTGGCGCTACTTTTCCATCTTCGCCAAAGACTGCATAAGTCTTCATACCATCAACCACACCAATAGTCCCTTTGGTCATGGTCGCTGCGTGTTGATCGGTGTCCAAGCCATGACCAGCTGCTTCTACCCCAATCAATCCGACTTCCTCTTCTGCAACATATTCAGAAAAGGCACCGATGGCATTGGAGCCACCACCGACACAGGCAATCACATAATCCGGCAAACGGCCTTCTTTTTCCAAGATTTGACGTTTAGATTCTTCACTGATCACCTTTTGGAATTCATGCACAATGGTTGGGTAAGGGTGAGGGCCAACAGCAGAACCCAAAACGTAAAAGGCATCCAGATCCGCCATCCATGCTCCAAACGCAGCATCAACGGCATCTTTCAAGGTCTTAGTCCCGGTTTCAACCGCATGAACGGTTGCCCCCATCATTTCCATGCGGAAGACATTCAAGCGTTGGCGTTCCACGTCTTCTGCCCCCATGTAGACATCACAGGCCATGCCAAACTTAGCTGCTGCAGCTGCTGTAGCCACACCGTGTTGACCGGCTCCTGTTTCAGCAATCACGCGCGTTTTGCCCATGCGCTTAGCCAAGAGGATTTGCCCCAAGACGTTATTTAATTTATGCGAACCTAGGTGATTCAAGTCTTCGCGCTTCAAATAAATTTTTGCCCCACCTAAATGATCTGTCAAACTTTCCGCAAAGTAGAGTGGTGTTTCGCGTCCAGAATAATCTTTCAAATAATGTTTGTATTCTGCGATAAATTCTGGATCATTTTTATACTGTTCAAAGGTTTCCTCTAATTGATTGAGCAAGTTTTGAATGGGTTCTGGTACGAAAGATCCACCAAATTGTCCGAAATAGCCTTTTGTTTCTGTCATGATTGTGTCCTCTTTTCTATATCTTCAATCTTGTTTATGATCTTTTTCTCTCGCGGGCCCTTTGAGCTGCAGTCTCACTGGTTTCCTTTGAGATACAAAAAACCTCACACAGAAAAATCTGTGTGAGGACGATTCGATACCGCGGTGCCACCTCAATTGTAGGAAGCTATTCTTTCTCCTACATCTCTGACCTGTCTAACAACAGGGTGCACGATAAGGTGTGCTCACCGAATTTTTATTGTTTCAAATTCATCATCATAAACGCATCAGCCCATTTCAAGATTCACCACTGCTTGTTCGCAATCACCACAAGCTCCCTGGAAGTGAGAAAAATCTCTACTTTTCTGATGTCTTGAAGCTATTATAGCTCCCGCTTCTGACTTTGTCAACAAAAATTTCAAAAAGACACTAGAATGTTCGGATTTTACATTTCTCCATTTTTTGCTAGCAATCGTGCTCTGCAATACTGAAAGCCTAGATAAGCCAGATAAGCCCCTAAGGTATTGGTCCACAAATCATCTAGTTCAAAGACACGATTGGCATCAAACAAGAGATCTAACAGAACTTGGCTGCATTCAATCCACAAGCTCATGACAAAGCCGAAGCACAAGACCCGTTTGCGGCTCCTCAACCAGGGCCATAGCCAGAGAAGTTGAAAGACCAGCGGGCTTAACAAAAAGATATTGGCTATGTTTTGGAGAATGACCTTAATGAGTTGGATGACACTGGTGATCTGACCAAGATTCATCACCGAATTAAGAGGAACCAGCAGGACGACGATGCGACCGAAATGTTGAATACCCGGTGTTTCCATACCCGGCTCTGGCTGTTGGGGCAAAAAACACATTAGACACAAAAGGATAAAATAGAAGAAGCTGCCACTCCGTAACAGCCTTCTTCCTCTTTTTGTTAGTTCTGTATGATCGATCAGCCCTTGTTTAAGGTTGCGCATGTTCAACAATCGCTTTCTCCCGATCCCGTTTCATGGTATTTGAACGCAATTGGCCACAGGCTGCATCAATATCTGTACCGTGCTCTTGACGCACTACACAGTTAACACCTTGTTTTTTCAAGGTATCATAGAAGGCCATGACCCGTTCTTTTGGACTCCGGCTATATTGGTCATGCTCACTGACAGGATTGTAAGGAATCAAGTTGACATAAGACAATTTCTTGATATTCTTGAGCAATTCTGCCAACTCTAAGGCTTGCTCGACTCCATCATTGACTTCATTGAGCATGATGTACTCAAAGGTCACCCGACGGTTCGTAGTCTCAATATAGTATTCAATCGCCGCAAACAATTTTTCAATTGGAAAGGCCCGGTTGATCTTCATGATGCTAGAGCGCAAGTCATTGTTTGGAGCATGAAGGGACACTGCCAAATTGACCTGCACACCTTCATTTGCAAAGTCACGAATTTTATGAGCCAAACCAGAAGTTGACACTGTAATATGGCGAGCACCAATCGCTAATCCCTTGTCATCGTTGACCGTCCGGATAAATTTCAAGACATTGTTATAGTTGTCAAATGGTTCTCCGATCCCCATGACAACGATATGGCTGACCCGTTCATCTTGGCCACGTTCGTCAAAGTATTTTTGGACCAACATGATTTGAGACACGATTTCACCATTGTTCAAATCGCGTTGTTTTTTGATCAAACCAGAAGCACAGAAGGTACAACCGATATTGCATCCTACTTGAGTCGTTACACAGACAGATAATCCATAGTGCTGACGCATCAAGACAGTTTCAATCAACATGCCGTCTGGCAATTCAAAGAGGTACTTGACCGTCCCGTCTGCTGACTCTTGCACGATCCGTTGCTTAAGTGGGTTGACGACAAATTGATCATTTAACTTCGCAATCAAGTCCTTAGAAAGATTGGTCATTTCTTCGAAGGACTGGACGCGTTTGCGATAGAGCCATTCCCAGATTTGTGCTGCACGGAATTTCTTTTCCCCGTTTTCTTCCGCCCAATCAATCATATCTTGGCGTGTTAAACTATAAATGGATGGTTTCATTCTTTCTTACTCCTCTTTTTGTCGAATCACAAAATGACGTTTGTTGTCTGTCTTCGTTGTTTTTTTGGTCTCAGCAGACGGTCTTGTTTTTTTCGAGTTATTGGCTGACTGTCCCTTGTCGCGTTCTCGTTTTTGGAAACGATCTTTTTGTTTGCGATTGCGCGAACGCTTCTTCGGCTCTCTTTCTTCTGATTGAGCTTTTTTGACCGGTGATTTCTTATCAAAAGAAGCACGATGGGGCTCCTTATTTTCAAGGACAAAATAAGCACAACCATAGCTACAATATTCTAACAAATAATCGTCTAAGCGACTTAATTTATCCATCGTTGCAACATCGCGCTCTTCCTTATAAAAGCCACGCAAGCGCAACTGCTCATTGCTCCAATCACCAACAATGTAATCAAACTTGGTTAAAATCTCAGAAAATCGCTGACCAAAAACAGTCGCATCAAAAGCTTCCTTCTCATTTTTTAACAACTCAAAGGAGAGGTTTTCTGAAAGGATCTGGTCTCCTACCTGACGAAACACAGGTCCAGGAAATTTATTGTAATTATATAATTCAGGGTCAATCTCTTTTCGCATAGTGTTCCTTCATCAAAATCTATTTACTGTAACACTTTATTTTATCATAAATTTGATGACTTGCGTCAGATTTGACTAGAAAAGAGTTGAAATTCAACATTGAAAGTTTCTAAAAGGAAAAAGAGACAAAGAAGGCAATCTTTGTCTCTATACATGTTCATCAGATGATGAAAGGGGCAAATAAAGAGTGATTTTTGTATAGCTATTTGCCTTAGAATCAATCTCCATATGATAGGCTTCGCCAAATTGAAGATGCAATCGTTGGTCCACATTTTTCAAGCCAACACCTCCTAAACGAAGAAGGGTTTGGTCTGTTGATCCTGATCGGTCAAAGCCTCGTCCATTGTCAAAAATCGATACGCAGGCGTAGTCTCCACTGACTTCAGTTGTCACTCGAATGAGACCTGGCCGATCGATCTCTTTAATGCCATGGTAAATCGCATTTTCCACTAAGGGTTGAAGCACTAATTTGGGGAGCTGATAGTCGCCCAACCGTTCATCTTCTAGAATTTCATAGTTGAGCTTTTCACCATAACGTTGCTTCTGAATGAAAAGATATTGGCGGACATGGTCAATTTCATCTCTCAGTAGGATTTGCTCCTGGCCTTGGTTGAGAGCCAGTCGAAAATATTGAGCCAGAGACTTAGTGATGTCGACCACGCGCTGACTATCATTAAACTCTGCCATCCAGACAATCGTATCCAAGGTATTGTAGAGGAAATGCGGATTTATCTGAGCAGAAAGTGCCCGCAACTCGTACCGCCGTGCGTTCTGTTCCTCTTCCTTGACCTGTTGCATAAGGTGATCGATTTGGTCCAACATGGCATTAAAAGCTTGAGCGAGGTCCACTAATTCTGGAGATCCTTTGGCTGCAGCTCTCACGTGAGCATCTCCTGCTCCAATCCTCAAAATGATGGTTTGAAGGTCTCGTAAGGGTTTGATCCACAAACGCAGAACAAAGCCAATCCCTATTAAACACATGATCAAAGCTAGTAATCCTAGGCCAATGAAAGAGTAAAGAAGCTGCGACTGAAGCATCTGAAGTCCTTCAAGCGAAGCCACTCCAATCAAGGTCCAATCACTATCTGGAATTGGAACCTGATAGATAAAATTCTGCCCTCCTTTTGCATAACCATCTGTCACAGCAATATAGGGCTGCATGGCCTGCATTTCTTGGCTGGAGGAATAGACCGCCTTTTTAGGATGGTAGACAAACTCATGCTTTTGATTAATGATAAAACTAAAGCCTTGTTTCCCTAGTTGAAGGTGATCCAAGTAAGCCTGAAGGCTATCATAGCCAATATCCAAGCGTACTACTCCGAGATTTTGACCAGTCTGATCGACCACTTCTTGGGTAATAGAAACCACCCATTTTTCTTTTTCCGAAGTCAAGGATTCCTTTCGAGCTGGCGTCAAAACTGGCATGGCTCTTTCCTTAATCGCCTCCTGATACCAGCTTTCATTCATCATATCTGAGGAAGTCTGCATACTGATTTTGGAATCTGTCGCTACCAGACGTCCATCCTTGGTCACCAAGACCGCTGAGACCAAGTCCGGATCTGTTTCAATCATCGTTCGCATCAAGTGCTGAACTGTTTCTTGATTCGCACTCTTGTCTTGGGCAAATTGGCGAACAGCCTGTTCCTGGCTAAGAACCGTCGTGGTCTGCTTTAATTTTTTTAGATAGGAGGTGATAAACTGACTGCTTTGATCGATACTATTTCTTGTCGTCCGCTCTGTTTGCTGGCGGATCGTCCCTGAACTCGTTTGATAGTAAAGGCTACCGATAAGACCAAACAGCAAGAGAATGAAGAGAAAAAAGTAGAGGACCAGCTGGATCAGCAAGGGATATCGTTTCATTCATACTCTCCTTTTTTGTACTGCCTTGGTGTCACCCCAACAACCTGCTTAAAGCGTTGAGAAAAATAGTTCATATCTTCAAAACCAACCTGATCGGCGATCTCATAAATCTTTAAGTCTGTCGTGAGAAGCAAGAGGCGAGCCTTCTTCATTCGCTCTTGGATGAGGTATTCTTGGAAGGGGAGTCCCAATTTTTTCTTGATCAATACACTTAGATACGAGGGACTGAAACCAAGTTGATAGGCCAAATCCTTCAGGGTTAACTGGGAATCTGCTAAACGAGCATGAATGGCTTCTTCCAAGTCAGTCGAATAACCATGACTGACCAAATCTTCGACTTGCGCCTTTTTTCGCTCTTGATCGAGTTTTCCCTTCACCTTTGCTAACATCTCTTCAATATCATCTTTTGAAAAAGGCTTCAGCAAATAATCATCTGCACCTAACTTGATGGCTTTCCTCGCAAACTCAAAGTCATCATAACCGGTCAAAAAAATGATATGACAAGACGGAGACTGCTCTTTGACGAGATGGGCCAGATCCAAGCCATTCATTTGTGGCATATTGATATCGGTTAGAAGGATATCGGCTGGTTGCTCTTGAAACTTCTCCCAGGCCTCACGGCCATTTTCTGCCTGGTTGATGACAGTCATTCCAAACTGTTCATAGTCAACTAAGGAAGTCAGACCCTGCCGGATAAGCTCTTCATCTTCCACAATCATGATCGCATACATGTCTTTCACCTACTTGTCTTTGCTATGCTTATTATAGCAAATTGTAGTTCCAAATGTCTCAGACATAGTCTAATAAATAACCGTAGCCCTTTTCTTTCATTTCTGCTTTGGGAATGAAGGTAATAGACAAACTATTGATGCAATAGCGAAGACCGCCTTTTTCCTTGGGACCATCGGTAAAAACATGGCCCAGATGAGAATTTCCTACACGGCTCCGAACTTCTGTCCGAGTCATATTGAAACTCTTATCCTCCTTATAGATGGCCACATCAGGACTAATAGGACGACTGAAACTTGGCCAACCACAACCAGAATCAAATTTATCCTTAGAGGAGAAGAGGGGCTCACCAGTCACGACATCTACATAAATACCGGCATCAAACTGATCCCAGTAACGATTGGAGAAGGCCCGTTCGGTATCATTTTTTTGTGTCACCGCATACTCTTCAGGAGATAACTTCTTTTTGATTTCCTCATCGCTTGGCTTAGAGTAGCGACTAGCATCAATAACAGGATAAGAAGCCTGATTGACATCGATATGGCAGTACCCATTCGGATGTTTCTTTAGATAATCCTGGTGGTAGTCCTCAGCCTTGATGAAATTAGTCAGTGGCTCTTTTTCCACCGCTAACGGTTTGTCGTATTTTTTTGCTACCTCTTCAAAGACTTGGTTAATAGTTGGAAGGTCTTCTTGAGAGACATAATAGACACCTGTTCGGTATTGTGTTCCTTGATCATTTCCTTGTCGATTCTTCGACGTTGGGTCGATAATCCGGAAATAATGCAGGAGCAATTCTTTCAGAGATACCTTCTTGACATTGTAAGTGATGTGAACTGTTTCGGCATGCCCTGTTTGAGGGACCAATTCATACTTGGTCGTTTCTCCCTTTCCATTGGCATAGCCTGATACAGCATCAATCACACCTGGAACACGGGAGAAATATTCCTCTACGCCCCAGAAGCAACCACCAGCCAAATAAATTTCACGCTGATCCTTTGGATCAACCGTTTCATTTGTTTCCCTTTTGGCTACTGGAGTCTGACTCATCGATGCTTTTTTAATCATCTCAGTGCTTGTTTCTGATTGATCCATTCCGTTTGATCCCTTACTAAAGAAAAAGAAACCAATGAATAGTAAGCCAACGAGAAGGATAGCAAACACTTTCCACTTTGTTTCCATTGTCTATCTCCTTACTGCATGTTCTCTAGGGTCTTGAGGATATCCTCTTTATTCATATAGCCAATCTGGCTCTTTGCTAAAGTCCCATCACTATTGATAAAGAGCGCCGATGGATATGAACGAATCCCATACTCTTTTAGCAGTTCCCCTTTACTATCTAGCAAGACCGGGAAATCCTTGTAATCCAAAGACTGGTACCAGTTTTTGAAATCTGCTTCCGATTTTTCACCATTAAAGGTTGGAGCTACAACGGATAAGACCACATAATCCTTACCCTCCTCTGCCTTTGCTAAATCATTTGTGTCGCCTAATGTTGAAAGACAGATTGAGCACCAGGAAGCCCAAAATTTGAGGTAAACTTTCTTTCCCTTGTAATCGGATAAGCGGTAGGCCTTACCGTCTACTCCTTGCAGGTTAAACTCCTTCACTTTCTTGCCAGATGGTTGCCTAGCCCCAGCTTTGGCTGTTTGTTGGCTCATGTCCTTATTGGAAGTAGCCATTCCTTGACTCGAGCAAGCCCCCAAAAGTCCCGTACACAAGATTCCTGCAGCTACTAAAGCTAATTTCTTCATCATTATTACCTCTTTAAACAAGGAGAAAGTCATCCTCAGATGACCTCTCCCTTCTTTCATTCCTTGTCTGATTTCATATCAGATGATCCACTCTTTTCGTCTTTCATTTCTGAATCGCTAGATTTCATCTCATCTTTTTTCATATCGTCCTTCATTTCAGAACTGCCGTCAGACATCATAGATGAATCTTTCATGTCTTCTTTTTTCATTTTATCATCGGACATGGATGAATCCTTCATGTCATCCTTCTTCATATCTTCCTTCTTCATCATACTACTATCGTCTATCGTCCATTTTTTTCATATCTGAATCCGATTTTTGACCAGAACAAGCTGCTAAAGTGACAAGGCTAAGCGTAGCAATGGTAAGTGTAAGAATTTTTTTCATGATTTTTCTCCTTTAATCCCTTAAGATTAGTGAAACAGGGATGCGAGGCTATTAAGATTTCCTAGCATCAGCAAGATGCCCATCAAGATGATGAGGGCACCACCAATTTTTTTCAAGGTTCCCATATGGGGCTTGAGTTTAGCAAAATGTTGTAGAACCCAGCTAGAAGCCAAGGCCAAAAGCAAGAAAGGCAGAGCCAAACCTAATGTATAGACCATCATCAGGAGAGCGCCTTGCAATGCACCATCTCCTCCAGAAGCTGCAATGGCTAAAACAGAGCTCAAAACTGGTCCGACACAAGGGGTCCAACCAAAACTGAAGGTGACACCTATCAGAAAAACATTGAAGAATTCATTGCGCTCCCGATTCTTTTTGAGTTGGATGGTCTTTTGCTTTTGGAGTTGTCTCAGATTGATCACGTCCATTTGGTGAATCCCTAATAGGATCACAATCCCTCCTAGCAGATAGCGAAACCATGGAGCATACAATACCTGGCCAAGGGCCCCTGCACCGTATCCTAGAATCAGGAAAACAGTTGATAGACCTGCGATAAAACAAAGAGTCTTCACCAGGCCATACCAAGAAATGTCTCTTCCAAAAATACGCACCGTTTTTTCATGCTCAGAATCCAATAGAATCCCTACATAGACTGGCATCAGTGGCAAAATACATGGGGAGAAAAAGGATAGAACTCCCGCTAAGAATACTGAAATGGAAAACAAACTGGTTTGAATCATTTCACTACCTCCCTTTCTTTCTGATACCAGTATAAAGAAAAAATCCCTCTAAAAATAGAGAGATTGATAAGCAAAAACTTGAATTTGATTAGAAGGTGAATCTTCCTATCTGCCAACTCTACCTCGTACTTTCAAGTACGAGACTGATCTAACAAGATACTTCTAATTCTTCTTCAAATAATCAATAGCGTCTTGAAGGGTTTTGACGGGGACAATTTTCATCTTCGAATGAATTTGTTTCGCTGCTTCTTTAGCTGTTTCATAGTTTGATTTGGCCTTGGGATTGGCCTTCTTTTCTTCTTTGGAAACAGGGTTATTAGGGGCAAAGAAAATTTCTGCTCCTTCTTTATCGGCTGCGACGACTTTCTTGTCAATCCCACCGATGTCGCCAACCGTTCCATCTTGGTTAATGGTTCCTGTCCCTGCAATATGGCGTCCCTGACGAAGATCTGGATCCGCCACTTGAGTGTAGATGGCTAGGCTAAACATCATACCGGCACTTGGTCCACCAATCCCTTGGGTCGCAAATTGGACAGGAACATCGCCTTTGGCTTCAGTCCGGTCGATCAGGCTAATCCCAATTCCGTTTTTCCCATTGGTCAATTTGATGATCTTCCCATCCGCAGTCTTGGTTTGTCCATCCTCAATGTAGGTCACCGAAACGGGATCGCCAATTTTTTGAGAACCAACATAGTCAATCAATTCTTTGGAGCTCTTAAAGGTCTTACCATTCACCCCGGTTACAGTATCCGCAATATTCAAGATTCCTTTAAAGGTCGAGTCATCTGCCACCTGCATGACATAGACTCCTAGAAAGTCCATCTGGGTTTCTTTGCCAGCTGTCTTCAATCCTTGGTAGATGGCCATATTTTGCGAGGTTTCCATATAGAATTGGTTGATGCGCGTGAATTCTTGGCTCGAACTACCACCGGTCATATCCTTGGCAGAGTAGATATCTGTAAAAGGTGTCGCCCAAGCATAGATCAAATCAGCCGGAGTTGCCTCTTTCACTGCTACGGTTACAAAATCATAGGTTCCTGACTTGGTATCCGCTTTTCCATCCACTGTCATGACGGATCGAATATCTTCTGCCGTTCCTGGCATTTCAATATAATAGGGAAGGCGAATCACAAAAGCAGCTAGCAAGAGAAGCAAGAAAAGAACTCCTGCAATCGGCCATCGGTATTCTTTCAACCGTCCTTTTTTCTTTTTAGGGGTCAAGCTTGGTTTATTCGCTTGTGTCATCGTTAATTTCCTCCATTACACTCTCTGGGACATACGGTGAGATATCCTGCTGAAAAGCCAGCAACTCTCGAATACGGGTGGAACTAATGGCCTGGTAAGGAGGCTGGGCATAGAGATAAATAGTCTCCAATTCAGGTGCCAACTGGTGGTTAAAATAATCCATATTGGCTTCGTAAACCAGATCCTGTGCATTGCGCAATCCCCGGATCAAGGTCACCACACCAAGATTACGTGCCACTGTCACAGCCAACTCTTGGGTCGACGTCACAATTTCAATATTTTCCAAATGAGCCAAGGCCCCTTCCACCATGCGCACGCGCTGCTCAATGGAAAAGAGTCCGACTTTTTCCGGATTATAAAAAATTCCGACATAGACACGGTCAAACAAGCGGCTCGCCCGCTCGATCAATTGCACATGCCCAATGGTAATCGGATCAAACGATCCTGTAAACAATCCAGTTCTATCTGACATATACTGTTACCTTACTAATTCCATAGATTTTTTCTTTCCAAATTCCCACCTGTCCGATTTCCTCAGGAAGTTCTACATGTTTATCTGTTTCGCACACAATCATGATGTTTTCTGATAAGAGATGGCGCTCGCACAAGGTTTCGATATCGCGGACAATCTCTTCCTTGGCATAAGGCGGGTCTAAGAAAACCAGATCAAAGGTGCCCGTTAGAAGCCCCAAGGCTTGCTTGGCCTCCATTTTTAGTAGTTGAAACCGTTCCTTTTCCTTGGTCATAGCAATATTAGCTGCCACAATCTCCTGCGCTCGACGATCTCTTTCCACTAGAACCGCCTCTGACATGCCTCGAGAGACTGCCTCAATAGAGAGGCCACCGCTTCCAGCATAGAGATCTAGTACTCTTCCACCATCAAAGTAAGGACCAATCATATTGAACATGGCCCCTCTGACCTTATCAGAAGTCGGCCTGGTTGTTTTTCCTTCAAGTGTTTTGAGGGGACGTCCCCCATAAGTTCCAGATACTATTTTCATAGGGACCATTATACCAAAAAAAATCAGAAAATTGCGATTTGATATGGTTAAGCGACAATTAAAAGAGCCGAGCTCTCTGCTCGACTCTTTCATCCATTATAGGATATTTTCATATTCATCACGGACAGATTGAGGCCAGACACTGGTTTGGACTTCACCGATATGTTTCTTACGAAGTAAGAACATAGCCAAACGAGATTGCCCGATCCCTCCACCAATTGTGAGTGGGAAGAGACCATTTAACAGGGCCTTGTGCCACTCTAATTGGAGACGATCTTGATCTCCTGTAATCGCAATTTGACGACGAAGCGTTTCCTCATCGACACGGATCCCCATTGAAGACAACTCAAAGGCTGAACCTAGGACATCATTCCATACAAGGATATCGCCATTCAAGCCCTTGTAGCCATTTTCAGATTCGGTTGTCCAGTCATCGTAGTCAGGTGCACGTCCATCGTGTGGTTTGCCATCTGCAAGCTCTCCACCAATCCCGATCAAGAAAACGGCTCCGAATTCTTTGGCAATGGCATTTTCACGCTCTTTTGGAGTTAAATCTGGATAGCGTTCCACCAATTCTTCTGTGTGAACGAAGGTAATTTGTTTTGGAAGAACTGACTCAATGTCATAGCGCGCTTCTACTGCTAGTTCTGTTAAACGAATGGCCTTGTAGATTTTTTCAACCGTTTCTTTGAGGTAGGCGATGTTGCGTTGACCATTGGGGATGACCTTTTCCCAGTCCCATTGGTCTACATAAACAGAGTGGATAGCGTCTAGCGAATCTTCATCCGGACGAAGGGCCTTCATATGGACAAAGAGACCTTCGCCTTCGCCAAACCCAAAACGCGCCAAGGTGTGGCGTTTCCATTTTGCGAGTGAATGCACGACTTCATAAGTCTCATCAGGAATTTGAAGGACCTTTACAGATACTGGGTGTTCAATCCCAGAAAGGTTATCCTGCATCCCGTCTCCGACCTTGCTCAAAATTGGCCCTTGGACTTCAATGATGTCCAATTTATCTTTTAAATATTGTGTAAACGTCGTTTTAACAAACGAAATTTCTTTTTGTTGGTGTATAAAACTTTTTTTCATATAATCCCTCGTTGATAGAAGTTGTAAAACTGATTATACTCTTTTTTCACTCAAAATCCAAGTCTTTCCATCCCCTTATAACGGAATTTTTTTCTTGCAAAAGGATTTTATTTTTGATAAACTATATGTAACTTTTAAAACGTTACATAGGAGAAACGACATGTTTGATGCAAAAAAACTAAAAGAAAGACGCCTGGAAAAAGGCTTGACCCAGGCAGATGTCTACGAGGATCTCAAAATTTCTCGCAAGACTTACTCCAGTTGGGAGAATGGCTTAGCAGAGCCACACGAAAAAAATCTCAGGAGGTTGGCCAAGCGCCTCTCCGTTAAAGAGGACTACTTTATTAACAAAGACTCCGCACTCTACACCTACCCTTTATTAACCCCACCTCATCAAAAGAAAGTTGACCAATTGGCCAGCCAGTTATTGGAACAGCAGCAAAAAGTTGTTTCCTTGACGGCTTATAAGGTTCTTTCGATTGAGCTAGCAGCTGGTTTAGGACATACCTTTTATGATAACGAAACGGACTATGAAACCGTCTATTTTGACCAAGAGATCCAACACGACTTTGCCTCTTGGGTATCCGGAAATTCGATGGAACCTCTCTATCCCAATGGCTCTGTTGCCCTCATGAAGCAGACTGGCTTTGACTATGATGGGGCTGTCTACGCCCTCATCTGGAATGGAAAAACCTACATCAAGAAAGTCTATCGGGAAGCGGAAGGTTTGCGCTTAGAATCCATCAACCCTGATTACGACGATTTATTTGCTCCCTATGAAGACGAGCCCAAAATCGTCGGTATTGTGGTCGGGCATTTTCTCCCACTTGAGGTTTAAATATGCTATTTGATTATTCACGTGAGCCTCATTCTGATATTGCTTTTGTGGATATGAAAAGTTTTTATGCCAGTTGTGAATGTGTCCGTCTAGGACTCAATCCCTTGACGACTTCCCTTTGCGTCATGAGTCGGAGCGACAATTCTGCTGGCCTGATTTTGGCGAGCTCTCCCGTTTTCAAACAAGTCTTCGGCAAGAAAAATGTTAGCCGTAGCTACGACCTACCTTTTGACCTCAAGACTAGAAAATTTAATAGCTACGTCGCCAAAAAGCAAGGATTGCCAACAGATCCAGCCTTTATTGCATCCATTGAATCCTGGGCCAAGAGGACTCTGATTGTACCTCCACGGATGAATGCCTATATTCAGGTCAATATGGAGATTCAAAAAGTTTTTCAGGAATTTGCGGCACCAGATGATATTTTCCCTTACTCGATTGACGAAGGCTTTATCGATCTGACCTCTTCCTTAAATTATTTTATTCCAGATCCCTCCCTCTCTCGAAAGGAGAAACTGGATCTCCTTTCTGCCAGAATCCAAAAAAGGATCTGGCAGGAAACTGGGATCTACTCTACCATCGGCCTCAGCAATGCCAATCCCCTTCTTGCCAAGCTAGCCTTAGACAATGAAGCCAAGCATTGCCAAAATATGCGCTCCAATTGGTCTTATGAAGATGTAGAAAGTAAGGTCTGGAAACTGCCCCAGCTCACTGATTTTTGGGGTATTGGACGTCGTACTGAAAAGCGATTGCAAAAGATCGGGATCACATCGATTGCTGAACTGGCTCAGGCTCACCCCGATCTCTTAAAGAAAGAATTCGGAGTCATGGGCCTTCAACTGTGGTTCCATGCTCATGGCATTGATGAAAGCAATGTCCACAAGCCTTATCGTCCGAAGTCACGAGGCATTGGTAACTCTCAAATCTTGCCCTATGACTACCATCTACAAGCCGATATTGAACTGGTGTTTCGGGAGATGGCTGAACAGGTGGCTATTCGCTTGCGACGGAAAAAAAAGAAGACCCAGCTGGTCTCCATTCATGCCTCCTACTCCAAAACCGAGGGACTTCCGTCCATTCACTGCCAGCAAAAGATTGAGCCCACCCAATCCACCAAGGTTTTATCCGATACGGTTCTGCGGCTCTTTCGCTCCAAGTACGAAGGAGGCGCCATTCGGCAGATTGGTGTTTTTTATGGAGAACTTGTCGAGGAGTCTCTTCAACTCTTTTCTCTCTTTGATGACCCAGTAGCCTTGGAAAAAGAGGAGAAACTCCAGCAGACCATTGACCGCATTCGGGACCAATTTGGCTTTACCTCTCTTCAGAAAGGCTCCTCATTACTAGAAAACTCACGCGCCATTGCACGCAGTAAACTAACAGGCGGACATTCCGCAGGAGGCTTAGATGGATTAACATGATCGACCGTTCTTATCTCCCTTATCAATCCGCCCGTGAATTTCAAGATCGTGGCATGGCCAAATGGGCTGGCTTCTTTTTATCCGAGCACACAACTGCCCTGCAGACAAAAGAAATTGACCGCAGTCAGCTCACAATTCTTCCACTTGCTGAACAGATCCAGCTCCTGGAGCAGGCCTTTCAACAACAAACGACGATCTCGATCACGACTCTAGAGGGGAATCAATTTGCAACCTACACAGGTTCGATTCACACCTTATCTGCTTCTGAGCTTCTTCTCAAAAGCGATGGCCACTACCACCGTCTCCTCGTAGACTCTATCATTTTTATTGAATCTGAGGAAACAGCCTATGAAACCTATTCAGACTAAACACGAATTACAATTTGATTATTTTTCGGAGAATTACCACCAATTTGAGATGGACTTTTACAAGTGGGCCGCTACTTCTACGCCGCTCGTCTTTTTAGAAGACGATATTCTCCACTCTATGGCAGCAGGCCAGCGAAACTACTTTCGTCTTCACCACACCAAAAGTCGGGATCATCGAGACCATTATTTCTATTTTAAGGTTTCCACACTCTCCCAATCACCCCTGACCCGTATTTACGCTTATACAGGACATCACTTACAAAAGATAGACCCTCATCAGACAGAGAAAAAGGATAGCTTGATCTGAGAAGCTATCCTTTTTCTTAATTTATGGGATTCACTACAGTTCTTATGAGTGATTAGAATCCATCTACGTTTGTGTAGATTTTTTGTACGTCCTCGTCGTCTTCAAGAACGCTGTAAAGTTTTTCAAATGTTTCCAAATCTTCACCTGACAACTCAACTTCTGATTGAGGAATCATTTCCAATTCTGTTACTTGGAATTCTTCGACACCTGATTCACGCAAAGCAACGATCGCTTTGTGAAGATCAGTTGGAGCAGTGTAGACTGTGATCGTTCCTTCTTCTGCTTCGACATCATCTACATCAACATCTGCTTCAAGCAAAAGTTCAAAGATTGCATCCGCATCATCACCAGCAAAGACGATAACTCCCTTGTTGTCAAAGAGGTAAGATACAGAACCTGAAGCTCCCATGTTCCCACCGTTTTTACCAAAAGCAGCACGGACATTGGCAGCTGTACGGTTAACGTTTGACGTCAAAGTATCAACGATCAACATCGAACCATTTGGTCCAAATCCTTCGTAACGTCCTTCTGTAAAGGTTTCGTCAGTGTTTCCTTTTGCCTTATCGATCGCTTTATCAATTACGTGTTTTGGCACTTGCGCTTGTTTGGCACGGTCAATAACGAATCTCAAAGCAGTATTTAGTTCTGGATCTGGTTCACCCTTTTTAGCAGCTACATAGATCTCCACACCAAATTTAGCATACACTTTTGAGTTGGCACCATCTTTGGCAGTTTTTTTGGCAACAATATTGGCCCATTTACGTCCCATGAGGATTCTCCTTAAATTTTTTCAAATTATTTTCAATCTTTTATATTATATCACAAATCACAAGACTTGGAAGAGTTTTTTGCGTATCCTTCCAATTGTAGTTGCTCGACTATTCACCCTTTATTGATCTTCCACTCTCACTGGCACCCGACCCCAGATTTGTTCTGGCAATTGGGGATGGCCTAGTTGATACACCTGATCCGCTTGCTGGCTCAAACCATCCCAAGGTTCCTTACCAATTCGCGTCACCAAGTCCACTTGACCTTTTAGTGATTTGAGGTGAGCTTGGCCATTTTCAGTGAAGCCTAAGACGTGGATAGCGGTCGGCAAGATTTCCTCTCTCGCCCCTACCAAGATGTAGGTCAAGATGCGGCGAACGCGCGCCTTGGTATAGCGCTTGGTTGCGACTTTCTCCACCAGGTCTTCCACAGAGCTAGCACTTCGAACCGCATCCTTTATCCGATGGGCTAGTTCTTCATTGACCTGAAATATCTGTGTCAAATCCGGACGGGTTAGGATTTGATAACGGAGCAGTTGATCATAATTCTCCCAAGATACCTGTGGAGCCGACTGAAAGAGTTGGCTATTGGGCATGAATCTAGCAACAAAGTCCTGATCTTCCTTGTGTAGGCGTAGACTAGTGGCAGAAGCATAGGCCACCTCTTTTTCTTCTGAATGGTAGCCCGCACCCTGGCGCTGGACGGGCTTAAGCGCAATCCCCTTCCCAGCACAAGCCTTGGCATAGGCCAAGCCCAGAATATGGTTGGGAGTATCTCCTGTGAACTCCACTCCAGCAAAGGTTTCCCACATTTTTTGGTTTTTTTGTGGATAGGATAAATCTTCTGGAAGGCTTCGCAGGAAAGCTTCCATTTCCGCTTCTTTCTCCGAATAAACAGTCGCAATCGCTTGGTAATCTAAGACCGCTTCTGTCCCAAAAGTCAATTGGTCAATTCCCAGACGGGACAAGATTTCTACCGCTCCCTTGGCAAAATGATCAGCCGACTGAACAGCCACGAGAAAGGGGAGCTCGACCACCAGATCCGCTCCATTATCCAAAGCCATCTGCGCGCGAATCCACTTGTCTACAATAGCAGGTTCGCCACGTTGAACAAAATTCCCAGACATGGCCACAATCTTCAGCCCTTCTGCCTGTTCCAGCAGGTACTTGTGTCCATTATGAAAGGGATTAAATTCTGCAATAATACCTGTAACTGTCATGCTGTCCTACTTCTGTGCTACAAAAAACCAACGTTTGCTGGTCTTTGTTGGCTCTTTGTCTTCAAAGTCTGCATACAATTTGAAAGATTTAAAGCCAGCCTGCTCCAATAAGATGTCATAGGTTAAAACTTCATAAGTGCGTTCCTCATGAACTTCATCGTGGCGACTAAAGGAGCCATCCTCTTCTTGGACAAAGAAGGTTAACTCATGGACGATCGAGTGAGGAGCCGCATCCTCATAGGTATCCCAGAGCATGGCAAAATCTTCCGCATTTTCATGGTAAGAATAGCCTGGAAAAACCTCATCCGTTTGATAGGTCGAATGGACATCAAAGATAAAGACTCCGTCCTCATTGAGGGCATTATAGACTTCTTTGAAGACATCCCCTACTTCTACCTCGTCTTGCATGTAGCAGATAGAATCCGAGTAGCAGGTCACGAAATCATAAGTGCCTGCTTGCGACAGGTCCAGCATATTGCCCTCGATAAAATCAATTTTCTGCTTGGCTGAAGCAGCTCTTTTTTCAGCAATTTTCAGCATGTCAGCACTCAGGTCTAATCCTGTCACATCAAAACCAGCTTGAGAAAAGCGGACAGACTGAATCCCTGTCCCACAAGCCAATTCCAGTAATTTTCTCCGATCCTTACTTTTAGGAAGATGCCGGAGGGAAAAATCCGTCCATAAGTCATACAGACTATCATCCATGACCGCATCGTAGACCGCCGCAAACGTTTCATAAGTCGCCATATTCATGATACCAAGTCCGCCCGTAATCCGTTAGAAAATTAGGAGCACGACGATGGAGCTAAGCTCCAAGGAGAGCTATCTATTTTCCGAGGAGTACAGGACGGGTTCAAATCCTTTCTAAGATACAAAGAGCCTTAAAAGCATAGAGAAAATAGGAAACTTTCTGCCCTATCGTCAGATACAAAGGAAGTTACTCTTTTTCTCACAGCTTTTAGCTCGTGTTCAATTATCAAACCAACTAAACACGAGGCTCCATCCTTTCTTTCCGTAGAATTTTCAATTTAACCAACAAAACTCAGTTGCTACCAACTGAGTTTACCTGCTTATGCTAGGGCTGCTGAAAGATCGACAGCACTTGCTTCGTGCCATAGCTTTTCTAGGTTATAGTGGGCACGCATTTCTTCTGAGAAGACATGGACCACCACACTACCTAAGTCAAGAAGGACCCAACCTCCAGCTGAATCACCTTCGACGTGGCTGGCATTGCCACCAGCTTCAACGACCTTCTCGCGAATATTTTCAGCGATAGCCTCCAATTGACGGCTATTCATAGAGCTTGCGATGACAAAGTAGTCTGTCACGCTGGTTAAGCTTTGAACATCCAAAGCTACAATGTCTTCTGCACGCTTTTCATCTGCTGCTTTGACAACTAGTTCAAGTAGTTCTTTTTCTTTCATGTAATCCTCTTTCCTTAAAAAATTGATTTGTAATCTAAGACATCCGCAAAACGTTCTGCCCAAATATTTTCATAAAATTCATTAAGCGTTTCTGCTGGAATATCCTCTCCATCAAAGGTTGTGACAGCTCCTTCTGGAATGACCAGCTTGTAGCCATATTCAAATCCCACTTTGACGGATGTATCGACACAATATTCTGTCTGCATACCACACAGGACCAGTTGTTCAATCCCTTGTTGATCCAAGTATTCTTTTAATCCTGTCTCTTTAAATATGCTATTGTATCGCTTCTGAAACACCTTCTCATCTGCCTGCCTCTTCAACAAGGGCGATAATTGCCAATCTTCCGAAGTTAAAGCCTCTGGCGTTTCAATATGCTGCATGTAGATAATTTCAATCTGCTGTTTTCTAGCCTGATCTTGCAAATAAGCGATCTTCTCTAAGAGCTTTTCTGCCTCAAAACCTGTTTCCACTAAGATATTTTGTACATCAATAATGATAAAAGCTGTCTTCACTCACTGCTCCTCTTTCAAATACTTCACAAAGGCGTTATAGGTTTCAAGGGTTTGGGGATAAATGGGCAATCCTTGGTGGGCCAGGTGTTCGACTGTGCGAGCCGTCTCATAGGCCACGGCACGATCCAAGGAGACTTGGGCGATGTCGCGTGCTTGATCTACCCCCGGAAAGGCCCGGTTGTGCTCAATGTAATCTGCCACATAGACAACCTTGTCTAAGGTTGACATCTGATCACTCCCCACGGTGTGAATCTCAATACTGCGAAGAATGGCTAGATCTGTCAGTCCGAGGTCTTCTTGGATCTTGTAAATCCCGACCATCCCATGCCAGACATTGTTGCCCCAGTTTTTTAATGCTGGATCCAGCTCATAGCGATCAATCAAGTCCAGAAATTCCTGATCTGATAGTTTCTTGGCGTAGTCATGTAACAAACCTGCTAGGCCAGCCTGCTCTTCGTCAGCCCCATAGCGTTTGGCCAAGTCACGCGCAGCCTTCTCAACCCCTAAACAGTGAGTAAGGCGCTTTTCTGGCAGGATTTGGCGCATTTTTTCAAGCAAGACCTCACGAGAAAAGCCTAGATAGTTTTCATAGGTCATTGATACAATCCTTCTTTCTTGATGTAGTCCAAGACTGGTTTTGGCAACATAAAATTCGGCGTCCGGCCTTTGGCCACAAAATCACGCACCATACTAGAGGAGATGTCCATTAAAGGAACATCCACCCAGATCACCGGATAAGAAGTCCCTGCCTTATAGCGTGGTCGCTGTACCCCGACAAATTGTACAATCTCCACCAATTCATCGATGCGGTGCCATTTTGGTAAATAATCTACCATATCTGCACCAATAATGAAGTAATAATCTGTGTCTGGATCCCGTTCATTGAGCAAGAGCATGGTGTCGTAGGTATAGGAAATCCCTTTCCGCTCGAGCTCAATCGTCTCGATCTCCAGACCTTCAATGCCTTCAATGGCTAATTCCAGCATCTTAAGGCGATGGTGCTCTGCAATCGTTCCCTTGGCATCGACATGCGGTGGTTCATACTCAGGCATCAAGAGCACCTTATCTAACCCTAATTGTTGGCGCACTTGATCCGCAACGACCAAATGGGCATTGTGGACCGGATTGAAATTTCCTCCCAAAATACCAACTTGTTTGCGTTTCTTGTCTTTGATCTCTGGCTCTAACTCTACCTTGGTAAAGGGAGTCAATAGTTCAATTGCCATAGGTTTGCTCTCCTCGATGTCCTAAATTTCTTTTACCTTCGCTGAAATTTTACGATTTTCTTTTTTGCTTGATTGTTTGAACAAGATGAGAATCCGACCAATCTTTTGGACCGTTTCCACACCGATTTCTTCTTCCAAGATTTCTGCTACTTCATGGATATTCTCATCCGTATTTTGAAGAAGAGTTACCTTGATCAATTCGCGCGCATCTAGCGCTTGGCGCACACTGGTTTTAATTTGGTCATTGAGCCCATTTTTCCCGATTTGGATAATGGGCTTGAGGCTGTGGGCTTGGCTATTGAGGAAAGCCCGTTGTTTAGATGTTAATGTCATATTTTTACTTCCTTTTTTTGATCGTTATTTTAAGTGGTGGGGACGGCCGGAACTAATTTTTCAAAGATCTCATCTTTGAAAAATGGATTTCCTCACCTCAAAATGGAGCCTTGGTCTCCATTTTGCCCTTGCCAATCTCACGATTGGCAACTACACCACGGCAATAACGATCTCTTTATGAGCTCACTTTGTTCGCTCTTCAGATATATTTTTCCTGTTTTTTTAAATAATAGCTTTGCGGGTAACCACGGCGACACCTTCTGGTGCCCAGACGGCTACTTTGGCTTCTCCATTGACGCGGATCCAGCCGAGTCCTGAGATGACGAGGTCTGTCTTGTCCTTGATGGTAAACTCATGAGAAACCAAGGGTGGGAATTCTTCTTTTTCTTTGCTATTAGGAGGTGTTAGTAAGCCACCGACATGCTTGTCATAAAAGGCTGTTGCTCCTTCGAGCTTAGTTCGGTGAAGCTTAAGTTCGTTGTCAAAGAAGGCGGTGAAGCCTTGCTTTTCTCCCTTGATAAAGTCAAAGCGTCCCAAGCCACCCAAGAAGAGGGTTTGGTCGGGATTGAGCTGATAAGTTTTGGGCTTGATTTCTTTTTTAGGACTGACATACTTGAGGTTTTTTGCCGTCAAGTAATGAGCCATTTGGTGGCGATGGATAATTCCTGGTGTATCATAGATATAGGACCCATCGTCCAGTGGAATTTCGATCTTGTCCAGTGTCGTTCCTGGGAAGCGAGAGGTCGTGATGATATCCTTATCCCCAGTGATTTCTTGGATAATCGCATTGATGAGGGTCGATTTCCCAACGTTGGTCACACCCACCACATAGACGTCACGACCCTTACGGTACTGCTCAATCTTTTCCATCAAGTCCTTGATAGCACTCTTGTTTTGGGCAGAGGTGAGGACCACATCGACAGGACGCATGCCTTCTTCGTGGGCCCGCTCCATCAACCAATGGGTCACCTTGCTATCCTTGACAGACTTAGGCAAGATGTCCTTTTTATTTCCAACCAAGAGGACATCATTTCCTGCTACAAAGCGTGGTAGACCAGGAATGACGGAGCCATTAAAGTCAAAAATATCGACTACATTGACCACGAGAGCATCACTATCTCCTACTTCGTGAAGGAGCTTTAGAAAATCATCATCCGTTAGATGCACATCTGTGATTTCATTGTAGTGACGCAGACGGAAACAGCGTTGGCAATAAACCTCGCCTGTTTCCAAGCCCTTTTCAAGAGCTGATTGGGGAGTATAGCCTAGCCCCTCTTTATTTTCTGTCTGAATGGGGGCTCCACAGCCAATACAGAATAATTCTTCCATTCTTAAATTCCTTTTTTATATACAATCGGACCATATTTTTCGGCCATTTGCTTCATAACACGGCGTTCACGCGCCCGGTTGATCTGGGTCTTGATCGAGTCATGCTCGACCAAAGGCTTGACCAAAATCGAACGAATGCCTGCACGATGGGCAGCCCGGATATCCGTCATCAGTTGATCCCCGATCATGACCACTTCATTTTTCTCATAGTGAAAACGTTTGAGGGCACGATCAATCCCAAAAGTAAAGGGCTTGAGCGACCAGGCTTCATAGTCAATATCAAATTTCTCAACAGCGCGCTTGACCCGTTTGGGACTATTATTAGACACCACGATAACCCGAATCCCTCCATCACGAAGGTCATGCAACCACTGGCGCATCTCAGGAGTTCCATCCGGATTATTCCAAGCAATCAAGGTATTATCCAAATCCACAAGGACCGCCTTAATACCTTGTTTTTTCAAGTCTGTAACGGTGAGATCATAGGCTGCTTCCACCGCAAAATCTGGTTTGTAATTTTCGATTGACACGTTTTTCTCCATTTTTTATACTCCTTTCATTGTAGCATAAAAAGGCCCATTTTGCACCCGCTTCACGACTAAAACAGCGACAGGCTCCAATCAGGTCGCTTTCACTACTCAAAAAATAGACAAAATCCTTACAAAGTTCCAAAAACATGGTATAGTAGAAGAAAAAAATACACGGAAGAGTTATGATAACAAAAGAAAAAAAATTGAGGGAGGTCTCTCCTCTTCTCCAAAAAATCATCAATTGGTCATCCATCATTGGGGCCCTCGCAACCTTGGCCTTTTGTATCTGGGCCTACTTTTCTGGCATCCTTCAATCCAAAGAAACCTTGTCAGCTTTTATTTTGCAAGCCGGAATCTTCGGGCCTCCTCTCTTTATCTTTCTTCAGATCCTTCAGACAGTGGTCCCTATTATTCCTGGCGCCCTGACATCTGTAGCAGGTGTTTTCATCTACGGCCACATCATTGGGACCATCTACAACTACATCGGCATCGTAATCGGCTGTGCCATTATTTTCCACCTTGCGAGAATGTACGGGCCTAAGTTCGTCCAATCCATGGTCAGTCAGAAGACATATGACAAGTACATTGGCTGGCTCAATGAAGGCAAGCGGTTCGATCGCTTCTTTATCTTCATGATGATCTGGCCGGTTAGTCCCGCTGACTTCATCTGTATGCTGGCAGGTCTGACGAAGATGACCTTCAAACGCTACATGACCATCATCATCCTCTGCAAACCTATCACCCTCGTCATCTACACTTACGGTCTCACCTATATCATCGATTATTTCTGGAAAATGGTCTAAAGCATAACACCACCTCCTAAAGACTAGGAGGTGGTGTTTTTGTAAAAAAGAGAAACTTAACCAATTTTTTTAAATTACTCTATCTATGGTTATCCCATTCCATCTATGAGCTCATATCAGTAAGTGTAGTAAGCGCTGATACGTTTACATTCATTAATATAAATCTTCCAAACTTCTATATTCAACGACTTCATTTTTAATAACATTTTTTTCAAATTCAAAATGGTTAAGTGGATTATCAATCAATACCAATCTTGGAATATCGTCGAGATTAGTGACTAGAGATAGAATAAAATCTGATTGATATTCCTTAGCTTTCTCAAATTCTTTGGAGGTCAAACGAATACGTCCTTTAGGTTTTCGGATACCTTTAACCTCAGCAAGGTATGAATGTTCTTGAACATCTACTTGGAAATCATATCCATCACCATAAAGACGGGCATCAGTCAATTGGCCACCTTGAAATTTTTCTTCCTTATCAAAATGGTGTATGAAATAATTCTCTGCTTCCATTCCAGTTTCTTGTAGGCGTTTGAATTTCGTACGAACGATTGGCTTTTCAACGATGGTTATACCTGTTTTCTTCCCTTCACTTGCAAGCAGCATTTTGACTATTTCTGCAAAACCGTGAACATCCTCATTTCCAAACATCGTGTCAATTAAATCTTTTCGAAAACGGTAGACTTCAGCTTTTTGCCACCAACCTTTTCGATTGTTATCAAAATAGGGGTCGAATAAATCCATTCTATTTTTGACGACACCCGTTGTTTCTGCAACGCCTAAAGAAACTATGTAACGATAAAACTCGGATTTACTAGAGCATTGAAATTCCTTTATAAAAGTATCATCAAACTTAGCAAGACCATAGCCAATCAAGTTTAACAATTCATAGTGAGGGTGTTTAGACATAACTTTCTCCATCAATAGATATTGATTTCATTATACCAAAAAAACACGGCATACCGCCGTGTTTCTAGGTTTATTTCACCAACTTCTTCATCTCATCGATACGTGCGACTGTCGCGTCGTACTTCGCTTGGTAGTCGGCTTGTTTGTCGCGTTCTTTTTGGACGACTTCTGGTTTGGCATTGGCTACGAAGCGTTCGTTGCTAAGTTTCTTACCAACCATGTCGAGTTCTTTTTGCCATTTGGCTAATTCTTTTTCAAGGCGAGCCAATTCTTCTTCGACATTGAGAAGGTCAGCGAGTGGCAAGTAGATTTCTGCACCTGTGATGATGCTGGACATAACCAAATCAGGTACATCTACATCTGCTGCAATTTCCAGGTGTTCTGGGTTTGTGAAGCGTTTGATGTAGTTAACGTTGTCATTGAAGAAGGCATCGAGCTTGCTATCGCTTGTCTTAATCAAGATAGTGATTGGCTTACTTGGCGCTACGTTCACTTCTGCACGTGAGTTACGTACTGAACGAATCACATCTTTAAGAGCTTCTACACCAGCTGCTGCTTCTTCGTTTTCAAACTCTGGACGAACCACTGGGTATTCCGCAGTCACGATCGTTCCTTCAGAGATTTGGCCGTAGATTTCCTCAGTTACGAATGGCATGATTGGGTGAAGGAGACGCAAGATTTGATCCAAGGTGTAAAGAAGGACAGAACGAGTGATGACTTTTTCGTCCTCGTTATCGCTGTATAGCACTTCCTTAGTCAACTCAACATACCAGTCCGCAAACTCGTCCCAGATGAAGTTGTAGAGGATATGACCAGCCACACCGAATTCAAACTTATCAAAGTTTTCAGTGACCTTACCGATCGTTTCATTGAGGTTGTGGAGAATCCAACGATCTGTTACGTTACCTGCTTGGCCAGCAGCCACTTTAGCCACATTTTCACGGGCCACATCCAGGGTCAAACCTTCATTGTTCATGAGGATATAGCGAGAGATATTCCAAATCTTGTTAATGAAGTTCCATGACGCATCCATTTTCTCGTAAGAGAAACGCACGTCTTGACCTGGTGCAGAACCGTTTGAAAGGAACCAACGAAGGGCATCAGCACCATATTTCTCGATGACATCCATTGGGTCAATACCGTTACCGAGTGACTTAGACATCTTACGTCCTTGCTCGTCACGAATGAGACCGTGGATAAGGACATTTTGGAATGGCTGACGACCAGTGAATTCCAATGATTGGAAAATCATACGAGACACCCAGAAGAAGATGATATCGTAACCTGTTACCAAGGTTGAAGTTGGGAAGTAACGTTTGAAGTCTTCTGAGTCGACATCCGGCCAGCCCATAGTTGAGAATGGCCAAAGGGCTGAACTAAACCAAGTATCCAAGACATCTTCGTCTTGTTTCCATCCGTCACCTTCTGGCGCTTCTTCGCCAACGTACATTTCACCCTCAGCATTGTACCAAGCAGGGATTTGGTGACCCCACCAGAGCTGACGAGAGATCACCCAGTCATGGACATTTTCCATCCACTGAAGGAAGGTGTCGTTGAAACGAGGTGGGTAGAATTCTACCTTATCGTCTGTGTCTTGGTTAGCAATAGCATTTTTCGCCAATTGATCCATCTTCACGAACCATTGCGTAGACAAACGTGGCTCAACCATAACCCCTGTACGCTCTGAGTGACCAACTGAGTGGGTCATCTTCTCAATCTTAACAAGGGCACCAATTTCTTCTAACTTCTTGATAACAGCCTTACGTGCTTCAAAGCGGTCCATGCCGTTGAATTCACCAGCCAATTCATTCATGGTACCATCATCGTTCATAACGTTGACTTGCGGAAGATTATGACGTTGACCAACCAAGAAGTCATTAGGATCATGGGCAGGAGTGATCTTCACCACACCAGTACCAAATTCAGGGTCTGCGTGTTCGTCCCCTACGATTGGGATTGGCTTGTTCAAGATTGGCAAGATAACATTTTTACCAATCAAGTCTTTATAACGGTCGTCATTTGGGTTAACCGCTACAGCAGTATCCCCAAACATGGTTTCAGGACGTGTTGTTGCTACTTCAAGGGCACGTGAACCGTCTTCCAACATGTAGTTCATGTGGTAGAAGGCTCCTTCGACATCCTTGTGAATCACCTCGATATCAGAAAGGGCTGTACGAGCTTTTGGATCCCAGTTGATGATAAATTCACCACGGTAGATCCAGCCCTTCTTGTAGAGCTCTACAAAGACCTTACGAACGGCTTTTGACAACCCTTCATCAAGGGTGAAACGCTCACGAGAATAGTCTACAGAGAGCCCCATCTTGCCCCATTGTTCCTTGATAGTCGTCGCATATTCGTCTTTCCATTCCCAGACTTTCTCAAGGAATTTTTCACGGCCCAGGTCATAACGAGAGATGCCATCTTCAGCCAAACGCGCTTCTACTTTAGCTTGAGTGGCAATCCCAGCATGGTCCATACCAGGAAGCCAAAGCGTGTCGAAACCTTGCATCCGTTTTTGACGGATGATGATATCTTGCAAAGTAGTATCCCAAGCGTGACCAAGGTGAAGCTTACCAGTTACGTTTGGCGGTGGAATAACGATTGAGTAAGGCTTAGCCTTTTTATCGCCTGAAGGCTTGAAAACATCCTCATCAAGCCATTTTTGGTAACGACCAGCCTCAACCTCGGCTGGATTATATTTAGGTGAAAGTTCTTTAGACATGTGTGTGTCCTTTCTCTATTGTTTTCATTTTTTCTTGAATCTGCTTTGCAACTTCTTCTGCGGACAGATTCGTATTATCAATTTTAAGGTAGTGGTAAAGACCACTCGGTTGCTTTTGGGAATTAAGTTGATCCGTTTTATCAGTCTCTAAAATCTCTCTTTCAGATACCTCAACATACCGTTTCAAGGGTTTGTATTTCAACCGATTCTCTGTCCGATTTCGACGTAATCGCTCCTCCAGAGACGTTTCTAATTCAACAAAAAGAATCTGCTGATGATACTCATTTAACAAATCTTGAATGTCCTTCAAATACATCAAATGGTATTGATTTGAAAAATCAGTTACGCCTGTTAAAATCACCGACCGATGATGCCTGGCGCTTGTTCCAAGAAAAGAAAAGTTAACGCTACGAACAAATTCCCACATTTCTTCCGTAAAATCCTGATAGATTTCGAGTGCGAAATCAATTGGTTGATGGTTGAAAAAGAGAGTCGCACCGGTGAGTTTCGAAAGTTCCTGACCAATGGTCATTTTCCCTGAAGCTGGAGCTCCAATGATGAAAATATGCATCAATCCACCTCCCACTCACTCTTCAGCAAGCCATATCTCAAATCATCACAGCGATTGCCTTGGGCATCTTTTCGATCCCTTATGCGAGCTTCAAGGGTAAAACCAAGTTTCTCAGCGACTCGTTGACTTTGAAGGTTGTAGCCAAAGCAAGACAATTCTATCTTATGAAGCCCCAGTTCTTTAAAAGCTAAATCAATCAAAGCACGCGCTGCTTCAGGCACATAGCCTCGCCCCCAATAATCTGGGTGCAAGGTGTAGCCAATCTCCAGTACATCGTCTTCGTAGCGACGGGGAAAATCGACTGAGCCTATGATTTTATCGGTCCCCTTGACCACGATTCCATAGCCTGCTGGGAGATTGTCTTTTTGATTGCGCTCGGGAAGGATATGTTCTAGGTAATAAATCTCATCTTTCAAGGTCTTGACAGGTGGAAAACCTGCTGGGTAAGAGACTTCTGGACGACTGGCATAGTCAAAGATATCCTCTACATCCGCCACTGTTCGGACTCGCAGGACCAGTCGCTCTGTTTCGATTCGTTCAGGTAATGTTGCTCTTGTCATTCTTCTTTCTCGCTTTCTTGATAAAGCTTCCCATGGAGTCGACTCGGTCATCCAGATAACGATAAACGCGCTGATGACCATCCCCCATAAAGTAAGTTGGGGCAAAGCAGTCATTTTTAAAATGGCCCTTGTCATCTACCAAATCAGAATCAGCAAGTCGATCAAGAATCTTGGCAAAGATATGGCAGATGCCATCTTCCTCGATAATCCGATCTACCTGACAGTCCAATACGACTGGACAAGCCTCCAAAATCGGTGCCTGGGTCCGTTCAGAAATCTCGTAGTCAAGCCCCAGGTGTTTCAACTTTTCCCGATGGCTGATAAAGCCAGCCTGCTCCATCTCAAGCATGAGATGTTCAGTAGGAATGTTCACAGTAAACTGTCGATAATGCTTAATCTGGTCAGCCGCATTTTCCTCAGCACCAACACCGATGACCAGCCAATCTCCCAAGCTATAAGAGGAGCTACAGGTCGTGATATTGTGCCCAAAGTTCTGGTCCTGATACCCTAAGATGAAGATAGGAAAACCATAATAGAGTTTGCTGGTTTTAAAAGATTGTTTCATGACAAGCTCCTTTGGCTAGGGGTAGAAAAGAAAAATCGCCCCTGTCATTAATCTGACAGGGACGAATATGTTGATCCGCGGTACCACCCAATTTCGGGCAATGCCCGCAACTTTGTTTATTTCATTTTCATCCATTAGCAACCAGTTTTGACACATTTGTGGACTTCTCAGCACCGCCACTTTCTGTAAAATGTGGGATTCAAAACACCTCTAATAACTTCATTTTATCAAGATCTCCTGGAAATAGCAAGAAATCACAAAAGCGATTATTTAAATTTAACGCCTAGTTCTTTCAATTTCTTGATTGTAGCTGGGCCAATTCCTTTAAGGGCCAACAACTCTTTCTCCGTCCAGTTTGCGAAGTCCGCAACAGAGCGAATACCTTCATCATAGAATGTTTGCGCACGATCAAGTGCCACACCTTCCAAACTTGAAGCAAACTCTTCCACTGAAGAAGCCGCTTGTTTCACTTCTTTCGCTACTGCTTTTGTAGCTTTCTCAACTTTTTTAGGTGCTTCTTTAACAGCTGCAGTTACAGTTGCGACAGCTTTTTTCAAAAGATGTCTATTTTGATGTTTGTATTGTTTCGCACGGTTTACGTTCTTCTTTGCCATTTTTCCTCCTAAATTCAGTGATCAATTCCTAAGGCAACAAGGTTTCATCACCATAATTCCATTCAATAATCCGTTGATGTCATTTCAACTTTTTTATTGTATCACAATCCCTTAAAAAATCAAGTCATTGCTCAATTTTCAGGTAAATCTAGCCAGTAAAACGCCTTCAATAAGACTATTTTAATATTTTCTTTTACCAAAGAGGTCATCTGGTAAATCATGAAATCCTTTTCCAGCATGGAAATTTTCAAACTTCCCTTGCAAGAACTGATAGGCATCCAAACGGCTTTCATAGCGAATCATCGCGATTTTGGCTCGTTCATCCTGGTCTTCATCAAAAACCTTCTTACTTTCTTCGAGAGCCATTTCATTGATCATGACTTGGGTCTTGATCCACTCCTCAAACTCCTTCATAAACTCTGTTTCGTAACTCATCTTTACTCCATTCCTCTATAAAAATCCGTATCGATCTCCCGATAAGGTTGAATGTCCTGAACATATTCCAAGACACCTTGAAAGTCTCCCGCTTCATCACGCACTGCTGCATAGGTGACATGGACAAATTTCCCACGTGATTCGGATTTGAACCACATTTCATACTTGTCTTTTTTTCCTTCACGAAGCCCTTGCATGATGGCTTTGACCTTTTCCAAGTATTTGGGTGGATGACACAATTCGACATTGCGTCCTACCTGCGACGGCGTCCGTTTGAAAATCATCTCCTCAAAGGGCGCAGCATCGTTGTAATATTGGAAAATATCATCCTTATTGACAAAGGTGATCTCCATCGGTAACTGGTTCAAGATCAAATTTGCTTGCTCCACAGATAGAAAGCCATGCCCAAAAGCTTGTGGCTGCTGGCGATCGAAACTCTCTTCTTTTTTCTTAGGCGTGAAGGTAACGGTCAACTGCCCATCAGGAGTCTCAATGACCTGACGGTGCTCGCTTCCATTTGAAGAAGGAAGGACTTCACCTAAATCTTCTGTCTCTGTTGCTCCTTCTTCCTTGAAGTCCACGCGTTTTGGTACCCACTTTTCACTTGGGAGAATAATGGCATAACCATAAGCATCACTTTCTTCTGCAATGGAAAGCCAATCATCCTGGGTAAAGGCCTCCAGTAAAATCATCAAGAGGATGGACTCTTCCTTGAAAATCATAGCCTCAAACTCTTGCGCAAAGGCTTCAAAGCGCTTTTTAACTTCTGAAATGGCAGAATCAGGCAGGGCTTTGGCCACATCCAGAGTTTTCGCAAAGAGGTCTCGAATCTGGTCATCTACTCCCCACATGACTTTCGGAGGAGAATCATGGCCGTATTTTTCCATAATTGGAAACATCAGTTCTTCCTTACGGCGGTAATGCCGATCAAATTGACCCACCAAGCCAAGCTGACGCAAGAGGCCTTTGTGAATCTCCTGGATCATCTCAGGATCCTCCTTCGTCTCATAATTATCCAGCAAGCGACGAACCCGCATCATAGCAGCACGAAGGGCTAGATTCTCCTGTTTAAAGATCTGAACAGGATGACCTGGATGGTCAGTATCTGCCACTTCAACCCCTTGAACAGCATTCTTAAAGAGATTCGCATGGACATCACAAAGCTCCATAACATCTTCAAAAGTAACACCTGCATCTGAATTCATCAGTTCATGCTCCATGAGAGAGATCTCAATCGCAGAAACCCCCGCAAAGGTCGCATCAAATCGTTCTTGGACCGACTCAGGAGAAGCACCATGATGAAGGTCTAATAAGATATCTCTCAAGACATGAATTCGTTCATCACTCATTAGTCTAGCCCCACTACTTCATAGCCATTGGCCTCTAATGTTCGCACAATCTTTTCCATGGGAGTACCCTCTAATTTTGATCCTTGTTTCAAGGAAACCTTGCGCCCAACTGTATTACGCATGATGGGGTTGGCTAAAGGTTTAAAGCCCAATTCCACCAACAAGTCCAATACTTCCGGATGTTGATCAATGACTTGAGCCACTGGAATCGATACATCAATAACATTGTCCATTTTCCTATTTCCTTTACTCATTTCGTTCATTTTCACTTCTTCACTAACTTCACGACAGCCTCTGTCCTTGCCGTATGTGGAAACATGTCAACTGATTGAATGTATTCAACCCGATAAACCTTTGTCAAAGCCACTAGATCCCGTGCCAAAGTAGAGACATTACAAGAAACATAGACCATCTTTTCAGGTGCATAGTGCAATAAGGTCTCGATCAATTTCGCCCCTAAACCCGTACGAGGTGGATCCACGATCACAGCATTGGCCCGATAGCCTTCTTGGTACCAGCGAGGAATGATCTCTTCTGCTGTACCAGCCTCATAGTGGGTATTCTCAAATCCCATCCGTTTAGCATTGTATTTGGCATCTTCAATCGCTTCAGGAATGATATCCATCCCCCGAACACTTTTCACCCTATTCGCAAAAGCAAACCCAATCGTTCCAACCCCACAGTAGGCATCTATCAAGTGATCCTCTGGGGAAACATCTAGAGCCTTAACCGCTTCACTATACAATACTTGAGTTTGTTCTGGATTCAACTGGTAAAAAGCTCGAGGAGACAGGGAGAATTCATAATCCAAAACACCTTCCAAAATGGCCTCTTCTCCCCAAATAATCTGCGTTTGTTCCCCATAGATTTCACTAGAGCGAGACGTATTTTTATTAACAGCAACGGTGACAATCTCAGGGTGTTTCTTAACCAAGTCTTCCACTAAATCCTTTACATTAATCTGCCGACTGGTGACCACAATGATCTGAACCTGACCAGTCTTCCGAGCTCGTCGAACCATCATAGTTCTGACACCCAGTTCTTTACGCTCATCAGCAATCGGAATCTGGTAGTAAGTCAATAAATCCGCAAGATCATTGGCAATCGCTTGAATAACCGGATCTTGAACCAAACAATCTTTTAATTCTACCAAATAATGTGAATTTTGAGCATAGAGACCCGCCTTGACCTGGCCTTTAAATTTCCTTGTTTGAAATTGCAATTTGGCCCGATAGTAAAGAGGCTCCTGCATTCCGATTGTTGGCCGAATGTCATACTGTTCAAAGCCTTCAGGTGAGAACTTTTTCAAGGCTTGTTGCAATAAATCTGTTTTAAACTCCAGCTGCTTGTCATACTTCAAATGCATGATTTGACAGCCCCCACAGGTCTCATAGATATCACACATGGGTGTCACCCGATACTTAGACGCTTTATTCACAGATAAGAGTTTGGCTTCCGCAAAATTTTTCTTGACACTTGTAATTTGGCAGAAGATATCTTCACCCTTGAGGGCTCCTGGAACAAAAACAAGGGTTTTCTGGAAAAATCCGATACCTTCCCCGTTTATCCCCATACGCTTGATTTTTAATGGAATTTTTTGTTTGACTTTAAGACTCATAAGTCTATTATACCACGTAGTTTCTCAATGGTTAAGAATATGTTACAATAAAACCATGAATACAAAGACATCTCATTTCTCCCCATTGGATTTTCCTGAGCAATTACGAACTTATATAGAGGGAGCAACTCTTTCTGATAGCTCTTCTCATTCAGGCGCAAGGGTTCTCTATCTTGATTCAGGTTACTACTTGAAAATAGATCAAAAGGGAAGATTAGAGCGAGAAGCTAGCATTGCAAGGTGGTTTGAAACCAAAGGACTGGGAACTCCAGTTATCGAATATCTATCTAAAGATAAAGACTACCTCCTGACTAAAGAGGCTATTGGCCATGATGCTCTCGCTTTTTTAGACCAGCCAGAAAAAATCTGCCGTACCATGGCAGAGGCTCTTAAAAAGCTTCACAGCTTAAATCCGAAAAATTTTCCATCAGATAATCATTTACAAGCCTATAAAGAAAGAGCCTTGAAAAACTATGAAAAAGGTGAGTTCTATGCCAAGGCGCTCCTACCCCAATTCCAAATCAACAGTCGCGAAGAGGCCTTCCAACTCATCCAAGAACATGGGCACCTTTTAAAGACAGATGCCTTTATTCACGGGGATGCCTGTCTACCGAACTTTATTCTAAAAGATGCTGACCAATTCTCTTGCTTTATTGATCTTGGTTTGGCTGATTTCAGTGACCGGCATATCGACCTCTTTTGGGCAGTTTGGTCCCTCAACTATAACCTACAAGATCCTAAATACGCTGAACTATTTCTTGACTATTATGGAAGAGATCAGGTCGATATACATAAACTTCGACTCGTTGCTGCCTTTGAAGCGTTTGGATAAAAGAAAAAATATGAAAATTACAAAACTAGAAAAGAAAAAAAGACTCTACCTTCTTGAATTAGACAATGATCAAAAACTTTACATCACAGAAGATACCATCGTCAAATATTTTCTTTCTAAAGAGAAAGAAATCAGTGAAGAAGAGCTAAAAGAAATCCAAGAATTTGCACAATACTCCTATGGTAAAAACCTGGCCCTTTACCATCTTTCCTTTAAAGCTCGAACAACAAAAGAAGTCCGAGACTACCTTACAAAATATGAGATTGATAGTGAGATTATTGATAAAGTTGTCCAACACTTAAAAGAAGAAAAGTGGTTAGATGATCATCAATATGCCAGAAACCTGATAGAGGCCAACCTCCTCAGTGGTGATAAAGGCCCTGTCTTATTACAACAAAAAATTCAACAAAAAGGGGTCCCAAAATCTATCCTTCAAGAAATACTAGCGGACTATGATTTTACAGAAGTGATCAACCGTACCGCAATAAAACTCCAAAAGAAATACCAAGGAAAATACCCATTAAAAGCCATTGAAACGAAAATCATCCAAGGACTCATTTCAAAAGGTTTTGCATACAATCAAGCAAAGATAGCATTCCAATATCTCGAGCTCGAAACAGATGAAGAAACAACCAATGAGCTCATTCTAAAAGAGTTAGAAAAACAATACCGTAAATACAGTAAAAAATATGAAGGCTATGACCTCAAACAACGCTTGACTCAGGCACTAGCCAGAAAAGGCTACGATTATAGTGATATAACGTCAGCCATTAGAGAATACTTAGATTCATAAACCAAATTGAAAATTAAATAGAAAAATAAGAAAAAATTTGAAAAAATATGATACAATATAGAGGATATACTTAGATTGTAGAAAGTTGGTAAGTTATGAAACTACCTAAAGAAGGCGACTTTATTACAATTCAAAGTTATAAACATGATGGCAGTTTACACCGAACATGGCGTGACACCATGGTATTAAAGATAACCGAAAATGCAATTATTGGAGTAAATGATCATACACTTGTTACTGAAAGTGATGGTAGACGTTGGATTACACGTGAACCAGCGATCGTATATTTCCATAAAAAATATTGGTTTAACATCATCGCCATGATCCGTGACAATGGTGTGTCTTACTACTGTAACCTAGCAAGTCCTTTTCACATTGACCAAGAAGCCTTAAAATATATCGACTATGATCTCGATGTCAAGGTCTTTACCAATGGTGAAAAAAAATTGTTAGATGTTGAAGAATACGAGCAGCACAAAGAAAAAATGCACTATTCAGATGACATTGACTTTATTTTAAAGGAAAATGTTAAGGTTCTAGTAGATTGGATAAACCAAAGCAAAGGTCCTTTTTCTGAGGAATATATCAAAATTTGGTATAACCGTTATGTTGAACTGCGAAATAAATAAAGTTGGAAAGAGCGCAAGCTCTTTTTTCTTGTAAATTAATAAAAAATAACTACAAAAAAAGTCTAATGACAACTATTAGACTTTTTCGACACACTATCGGGAAGACAGGATTCGAACCTGCGACACCTTGGTCCCAAACCAAGTACTCTACCAAGCTGAGCTACTTCCCGATCTAAAGCTACCGCTTTATGCACCCTAGAGGAGTCGAACCTCTAACCGCCTGATTCGTAGTCAGGTACTCTATCCAGTTGAGCTAAGGGTGCTCGTTTCTATTCAATTATTACATAGCCTTGCGACCATGCACCCTAGAGGAGTCGAACCTCTAACCGCCTGATTCGTAGTCAGGTACTCTATCCAGTTGAGCTAAGGGTGCTTCTTTCAACCTTTGTCTATGCCGAGGACCGGAATCGAACCGGTACGATCGTTACCAATCGCAGGATTTTAAGTCCTGTGCGTCTGCCAGTTCCGCCACCCCGGCCTCCTCAAGCGAACGACGGGATTCGAACCCGCGACCCCCACCTTGGCAAGGTGGTGTTCTACCACTGAACTACGTTCGCATTGCTTTCTTTATATAAAAAAATGCCGGCTACATGACTTGAACACGCGACCCTCTGATTACAAATCAGATGCTCTACCAACTGAGCTAAGCCGGCTCATTATTATTCTCTTATGCGGGTTAAGGGACTTGAACCCCCACGCCGTAAAGCGCCAGATCCTAAATCTGGTGCGTCTGCCAATTCCGCCAAACCCGCAAAATATGACCCGTACTGGGCTCGAACCAGTGACCCATTGATTAAAAGTCAATTGCTCTACCAACTGAGCTAACGAGTCTTAAAATAATTTTCATTATCTTAACGGTCCCGACGGGAATCGAACCCGCGATCTTCGCCGTGACAGGGCGACGTGATAACCGCTACACTACGGGACCTATGGGAGTTAACGGGATCGAACCGCTGACCCTCTGCTTGTAAGGCAGATGCTCTCCCAGCTGAGCTAAACTCCCAAATGAGCCTAGTATCTACTAGGCTCAATCTCTTGCTAAGCGACTACCTTATCTCACAGGGGGCAACCCCCAACTACTTCCGGCGTTCTAGGGCTTAACTGCTGTGTTCGGCATGGGTACAGGTGTATCTCCTAGGCTATCGTCACTTAACTCTGAATGATTAAACATTCAAAATTGAACATCTATATTCTAACAAGTTAAACTCACGTTGTCAATATCTTCTGACTCTTTGGATAAGTCCTCGAGCTATTAGTATTAGTCCGCTCCATTGCTCACACAACTTCCACTCCTAACCTATCTACCTGATCTTCTCTCAGGGCTCTTACTGATATAAAATCATGGGAAATCTCATCTTGAGGTGGGTTTCACACTTAGATGCTTTCAGCGTTTATCCCTTCCCTACATAGCTACCCAGCGATGCCTCTGGCGAGACAACTGGTACACCAGCGGTAAGTCCACTCTGGTCCTCTCGTACTAGGAGCAGATCCTCTCAAATTTCCTACGCCCGCGACGGATAGGGACCGAACTGTCTCACGACGTTCTGAACCCAGCTCGCGTGCCGCTTTAATGGGCGAACAGCCCAACCCTTGGGACCGACTACAGCCCCAGGATGCGACGAGCCGACATCGAGGTGCCAAACCTCCCCGTCGATGTGAACTCTTGGGGGAGATAAGCCTGTTATCCCCAGGGTAGCTTTTATCCGTTGAGCGATGGCCCTTCCATACGGAACCACCGGATCACTAAGCCCGACTTTCGTCCCTGCTCGAGTTGTAGCTCTCGCAGTCAAGCTCCCTTATACCTTTACACTCTGCGAATGATTTCCAACCATTCTGAGGGAACCTTTGGGCGCCTCCGTTACCTTTTAGGAGGCGACCGCCCCAGTCAAACTGCCCGTCAGACACTGTCTCCGTAGATGATTAACCTACCGGGTTAGAGTGGCCATAACACAAGGGTAGTATCCCAACAACGCCTCCATCGAAACTGGCGTCCCGATCTCAATGGCTCCTACCTATCCTGTACATGTGGCACAGACACTCAATATCAAACTGCAGTAAAGCTCCATGGGGTCTTTCCGTCCTGTCGCGGGTAACCTGCATCTTCACAGGTACTAAAATTTCACCGAGTCTCTCGTTGAGACAGTGCCCAAATCATTACGCCTTTCGTGCGGGTCGGAACTTACCCGACAAGGAATTTCGCTACCTTAGGACCGTTATAGTTACGGCCGCCGTTTACTGGGGCTTCAATTCATACCTTCGCTTACGCTAAGCACTCCTCTTAACCTTCCAGCACCGGGCAGGCGTCACCCCCTATACATCATCTTACGATTTAGCAGAGAGCTGTGTTTTTGATAAACAGTTGCTTGGGCCTATTCACTGCGGCTGACTGAAAGCCAGCACCCCTTCTCCCGAAGTTACGGGGTCATTTTGCCGAGTTCCTTAACGAGAGTTCTCTCGCTCACCTGAGGCTACTCGCCTCGACTACCTGTGTCGGTTTGCGGTACGGGTAGAGTATGTTTAAACGCTAGAAGCTTTTCTTGGCAGTGTGACGTCACTAACTTCGCTACTAAACTTCGCTCCCCATCACAGCTCAATGTTATAGAATTAAGCATTTAACTCAATTCACACCTCACTGCTTAGACGTGCACTTCCAGTCGCACGCTTTAGTTAGCCTACTGCGTCCCTCCTTCACTACATACTCTAGTACAGGAATATCAACCTGTTGTCCATCGGATACACCTTTCGGTCTCTCCTTAGGTCCCGACTAACCCAGGGCGGACGAGCCTTCCCCTGGAAACCTTAGTCTTACGGTGGACAGGATTCTCACCTGTCTTTCGCTACTCATACCGGCATTCTCACTTCTATGCGTTCCAGCGCTCCTCACGGTACACCTTCTCCACACATAGAACGCTCTCCTACCATACCTATAAAGGTATCCACAGCTTCGGTAAATTGTTTTAGCCCCGGTACATTTTCGGCGCAGGGTCACTCGACTAGTGAGCTATTACGCACTCTTTGAATGAATAGCTGCTTCTAAGCTAACATCCTAGTTGTCTGTGCAACCCCACATCCTTTTCCACTTAACAATTATTTTGGGACCTTAGCTGGTGGTCTGGGCTGTTTCCCTTTCGACTACGGATCTTAGCACTCGCAGTCTGACTGCCGACCATAATTCATTGGCATTCGGAGTTTATCTGAGATTGGTAATCCGGGATGGACCCCTCACCCAAACAGTGCTCTACCTCCAAGAATCTTAATGTCGACGCTAGCCCTAAAGCTATTTCGGAGAGAACCAGCTATCTCCAAGTTCGTTTGGAATTTCTCCGCTACCCACAAGTCATCCAAGCACTTTTCAACGTGCCCTGGTTCGGTCCTCCAGTGAGTTTTACCTCACCTTCAACCTGCTCATGGGTAGGTCACATGGTTTCGGGTCTACGACATAATACTAAGACGCCCTATTCAGACTCGGTTTCCCTACGGCTCCGTCTCTTCAACTTAACCTCGCATCATATCGTAACTCGCCGGTTCATTCTACAAAAGGCACGCTCTCACCCATTAACGGGCTCGAACTTGTTGTAGGCACACGGTTTCAGGTTCTATTTCACTCCCCTCCCGGGGTGCTTTTCACCTTTCCCTCACGGTACTGGTTCACTATCGGTCACTAGAGAGTATTTAGGGTTGGGAGATGGTCCTCCCAGATTCCGACGGGATTTCTCGTGTCCCGCCGTACTCAGGATACTGCTAGGTATAAAGACTATTTCGAATACGAGGCTCTTACTCTCTTTGGCTGACCTTCCCATGTCATTCTTCTATAATCTTTAAGTCCATATTGCAGTCCTACAACCCCGAAGAGTAAACTCTTCGGTTTGCCCTCCTGCCGTTTCGCTCGCCGCTACTCAGGCAATCGCTTTTGCTTTCTCTTCCTGCAGCTACTTAGATGTTTCAGTTCACTGCGTCTTCCTCTACCTATCCTTAACAGATAGGAGTACTAGCCATCAGCTAGTGGGTTCCCCCATTCGGACATCTCTGGATCGTCGCTTACTTACAGCTCCCCAAAGCATTTCGTCGTTTGTCACGTCCTTCTTCGGCTTCTAGTGCCAAGGCATCCACCGTGCGCCCTTATTAACTTAACCTTATTTTTGGTCTTGCGACCTAAACTCTTTAAATATTTACAGCGTTTCGGTTTATTTTCTTGTTACTATTTGATATAGATATTCAATTTTCAATGTTCAATCTTAACACCCTTACAGTGTTAATGGAGCCTAGCGGGATCGAACCGCTGACCTCCTGCGTGCAAAGCAGGCGCTCTCCCAGCTGAGCTAAGGCCCCACAAGACCTCTCAAAACTAAACAAGACCAACGTACAGGTTTCCATTTCCTTAGAAAGGAGGTGATCCAGCCGCACCTTCCGATACGGCTACCTTGTTACGACTTCACCCCAATCATCTATCCCACCTTAGGCGGCTGGCTCCTTACGGTTACCTCACCGACTTCGGGTGTTACAAACTCTCGTGGTGTGACGGGCGGTGTGTACAAGGCCCGGGAACGTATTCACCGCGGCGTGCTGATCCGCGATTACTAGCGATTCCGACTTCATGTAGGCGAGTTGCAGCCTACAATCCGAACTGAGACTGGCTTTAAGAGATTAGCTTGCCGTCACCGACTCGCGACTCGTTGTACCAGCCATTGTAGCACGTGTGTAGCCCAGGTCATAAGGGGCATGATGATTTGACGTCATCCCCACCTTCCTCCGGTTTATTACCGGCAGTCTCGCTAGAGTGCCCAACTCAATGATGGCAACTAACAATAGGGGTTGCGCTCGTTGCGGGACTTAACCCAACATCTCACGACACGAGCTGACGACAACCATGCACCACCTGTCACCTCTGTCCCGAAGGAAAACTCTATCTCTAGAGCGGTCAGAGGGATGTCAAGACCTGGTAAGGTTCTTCGCGTTGCTTCGAATTAAACCACATGCTCCACCGCTTGTGCGGGCCCCCGTCAATTCCTTTGAGTTTCAACCTTGCGGTCGTACTCCCCAGGCGGAGTGCTTAATGCGTTAGCTGCGGCACTGAGTCCCGGAAAGGACCCAACACCTAGCACTCATCGTTTACGGCGTGGACTACCAGGGTATCTAATCCTGTTTGCTCCCCACGCTTTCGAGCCTCAGCGTCAGTTACAGACCAGAGAGCCGCTTTCGCCACCGGTGTTCCTCCATATATCTACGCATTTCACCGCTACACATGGAATTCCACTCTCCCCTTCTGCACTCAAGTTAAACAGTTTCCAAAGCGTACTATGGTTAAGCCACAGCCTTTAACTTCAGACTTATCTAACCGCCTGCGCTCGCTTTACGCCCAATAAATCCGGATAACGCTCGGGACCTACGTATTACCGCGGCTGCTGGCACGTAGTTAGCCGTCCCTTTCTGGTAAGTTACCGTCACAGTGTGAACTTTCCACTCTCACACTCGTTCTTCTCTTACAACAGAGCTTTACGATCCGAAAACCTTCTTCACTCACGCGGCGTTGCTCGGTCAGGGTTGCCCCCATTGCCGAAGATTCCCTACTGCTGCCTCCCGTAGGAGTCTGGGCCGTGTCTCAGTCCCAGTGTGGCCGATCACCCTCTCAGGTCGGCTATGTATCGTCGCCTTGGTGAGCCGTTACCTCACCAACTAGCTAATACAACGCAGGTCCATCTCTTAGTGATGCATTTGCACCTTTCAAATCAATATCATGCGATATCGACTTTTATGCGGTATTAGCTATCGTTTCCAATAGTTATCCCCCGCTAAGAGGCAGGTTACCTACGCGTTACTCACCCGTTCGCAACTCATCCGCTCGGTGCAAGCACCAAGCTTCAGCGTTCTACTTGCATGTATTAGGCACGCCGCCAGCGTTCATCCTGAGCCAGGATCAAACTCTCATTAAAATAATTGTTTGTCTTAAACTCATTCTGTCACTGACAGATTTATTGTTTTTTTATTGTTCAGTTACTACAACCTTAGTTATAGCGCCCTGCACATTGGTTCGTCTTGTTCAGTTTTCAAAGGTCTTTGTCGCTCTCGCGCGACAACTATATTAGTATATCATGACCTGCCCTTACTGTCAACACTTTTTTCCAAAAAATTTTATTTTTTTGAAAGTTTTTTTGTTTATATAAAAAAATCAGGAGTATAAACGCTCCTGATTCCTCTATAATTTAATTGATGTTTTCAATCTCTTTTTTTGATCTCTATTCTTTTACTTCCAATAGACCGATGTCTCCATCTTCTCTACGGTAGATCACATTTGTTGTATTGTCTTCTGCATCACGATAAATGAAGAAGTCGTGTGCTAATAGATCCATTTGAAGGATCGCTTCATCTAAATCCATTGGCTCTAGATCAATTGTTTTTGAGCGAACAACTTTTTCTGTGGTTGCTGCTTCTTCTACAACTGCATCGGTAAACAATTTACCTGCACCAGATTTAATACGATTTTTCTTTTCGATTTTTGTTTTATTCTTACGAATTTGACGTTCAATTTTATCCACAACCAGATCAATTGAACCGTACATATCTTGAGAGACATCTTCTGCACGAAGTGTGATAGATCCAAGCGGAATGGTCACTTCTACTTTTGCGGTCTTTTCACGGTAAACTTTTAAGTTTACTCGAGCGTCTAGCTCTTGATCTGCCTGAAAATATTTTTCAATCTTTTCGAGTTTAGAAACGACATAGTCGCGAATGGCTTCTGTTACTTCTAGGTTTTCACCACGGATACTATATTTAATCATATTAGTACCTACTTTCTAAACATTATGTTTTTATTTATATGTATATTATAACGCTTTCATAAAGTTTTTGCAAATCTTTTTTTACCTTGCGATTGAAAATGTCTTTATTTCTTTCACACCTTTTTCAATTAGTAGGCGCTTCATTAATTCGATTGTTTTGCCCGTTGTGTAGATATCATCGAAGATTAGATATTTCTGCTTTCCTGAAATTTCTCCTTTTAATTGAAAGTGCTGAGAGGTTTTTAATCTTTCTTCTCTTGTTTTTTTTGATTGGGCTAAAGTGTCTTCTTTTTGGAAGACACTGCTGTACTTTATCTCTGCAAAATCTAGTATAGTCGATACTTGATTGAATCCTCTTTCCTGCCTTTTTTCATGGCTGATTGGAGTCGGTATTATCGTATAGCTTTTATACTTTTTCAAGGCTTTTTTGAGGTCACTTGCAAATACCATTCCTAATAAACGATCGCCTTCAAATTTATATCGCTTGAAATAGTCCTTCATTGCTGTATTATATCTATATAATGCTTCATGTTCGACCATATTCCCCTTTTGTATCCAGTATTCGCAATCTTTACATACTTTCTCCTCCTTATCTTTATAACATCTAGGACAATGGATTTCGCCAATTTGTTCGAAGTCTTCTTTGCATTCTTTACAAATCCATTCTTCTTGTTGATTCATAAAAATAAGGTCTGTGAAATGTTCACCAGTTTTCAACTCTTTAGTACAAAGCAAACATTCTTTCAAAATCCAGCCTCCTGATTCATTTCCTTTATTTCTTTGATCGCTTTCTTCATTTCTCGTGTTATGCCATCTGATAGAAAAAGTAGTTTACCTGTTGGTCTTTCTTTACTTCGACCGACCCTTCCTGAAATTTGTACGAGAGCACTTTTAGTAAATAATTTGTGATTACTTTCTAAAACAAAGACATCTACAAACGGAAAAGTCACTCCTCTTTCTAAAATTGTTGTAGAGACTAGCATGGTTATGGCTCTGTTTCTAAACTCTTCTACCATTCGTAGACGGTCTGTTGTCTGTGAGGATACAAAACCTACTGTTTCTTTGGGAAAGTATTTTTTTAAGTTCTCGGTAAATTGTTGTCCTAATTCTATTTCAGATACAAAGATTAACAATGGGTAGTGAGTTTGTATTTGTTTCTTGATCAGTTGCAATAGTTGGTAAGGGATTCTTCCTTTTTCTATTTTTTCTCTAATTTTCGGCACCCATTTTATTTCAGGGACCACTAGTGGGTTCCCATGAAATCTTCTTGGAAGGCTATAACGAATGATTTCTTTTTTCTTGACCTTTTTATCTAACTCATCTGTAGAGGTTGCTGTTAAATATAGGGTATTCCCCTCTTTTTTTATTGCATTCTGAGCTGCTTTATATAGGATTGGATTGTCTACATAGGGAAAAGCATCTACTTCATCTATAATAAGGAGATCAAAGGCCTGATAAAACTTTAGCAATTGGTGGGTTGTAGCGATCACCAAGGGTGTTCTAAAATAGGGTTCCGATTCTCCATGAAGCAAAGAGATGGGGCAGGAAAAATCTTCCTTCATTCTTCCGTACAATTCTATACAGACATCGATTCTTGGGGTAGCAATACAGACTGCTTTTCCTGCCTTGATCGCTGTTGCTACAACCTGATACATCATTTCTGTTTTTCCAGCTCCTGTCACAGCATGTACCAAGGCATGTTTTCCTGCTTTAACTGCTTGGATAAGTCCTTCAGATACCTCTTGTTGATAGGAAGTCAAGGTTCCCTTCCAGTTTAACACCTCCTGTCCTTCAAAGTCCTTCTGTGCAATAGCATAAAGTTTTTGATCACTCCGGATCCTTCCCAATTGGATACAGGCTCTACAATACAGCACCTCCTCACTCAACTTCCAAAGTTTTTGATCAATCAAACTGCCACATCGAAAACATTGGTACCTTCCATTCTGTTTTTCCATAGCTGGAAGTTCTTGGGCAATTTCTTTCAGATCATTTGTCATTTGACTCTCCGTTAAGAGTCTTCCATAAGAATCTTCTATCTTCATACTTATTAATTCGCAAAAGTTGGAGAAAATCATTCTTTTTTTGTAAAATAAGAATATGGAATATGTTACATTTAAAGAGAACGGCACTGTTCAAGAAGAAATCAAAAAATCAAAATTCATTTGTCATGTCAAGCGAGTCTCCTCTGAAGAGGAAGCTAGAGATTTTATCAATGCCATCAAAAAGGAACACTATAAGGCTACACATAACTGCTCTGCTTTCATCATTGGGGAACAAAGTGACATCAAACGGACCAGTGACGATGGAGAGCCTAGTGGAACCGCTGGGGTACCGATGTTAGGAGTTTTGGAGAATCATCGCATCACTAATAGTTGTGTCGTGGTTACCCGCTATTTCGGAGGTATTAAATTAGGCGCTGGCGGTCTGATTCGTGCTTATGCTGGAAGTGTTGCACAAGCAGTTCGAGAGATTGGACTGGTAGAAATCAAAGAGCAAGTGGTACTTGGGATCACACTTTCTTATTCCCAATACCAAGAATTTGCTAATTTCTTAAAAGACCATCAATTGGCGGAACAAGATCCGATGTTTACAGATCAGGTGATGTCAACTATTTTTGTAGATAAAGAAAACACAAACTCTATCACAGCAGCTTTAGTCGAATTTTACAATGGCAAAGTCATTATTGAGGATCAAGGAATTCGTGAGGTTGAAGTACCCCTACTTTCTGTAGAAAAATAACCAAAGAAGCTATCGGAAACGATAGTTTTTTTTTATCACACCCATAAAATTTCTATATTTTACATTCTTCCCGCAAGGGACTATACTTGTTAGTATCAAGAAAACCTAGAACTGAGGTATATTATGGCTATTTATGAAAATATTACAGAATTGATCGGGAACACTCCTATTGTCAAATTGAACCGTCTTGTTCCTGAAGGAGCTGCAGATGTCTATGTCAAACTCGAAGCCTTCAATCCTGGATCATCTGTTAAAGACCGGATTGCTTTGAGCATGATTGAAAAAGCTGAAGCGGATGGCTTGATCAAACCAGGTGATACCATTGTCGAAGCAACTAGTGGGAACACAGGGATTGGCTTGTCATGGGTCGGTGCAGCTAAAGGCTACAAAGTTGTGATTGTCATGCCTGAAACCATGAGTGTGGAACGTCGTAAAATCATCCAAGCCTATGGAGCTGAACTCGTTTTGACTCCTGGAAGTGAAGGAATGAAAGGCGCTATCGCTAAAGCTGAAGCAATCGCTGCAGAAAGAAATGGCTTCCTTCCTCTTCAATTTGAAAACCCTGCTAACCCAGAGGTACATGAAAGAACAACAGGACAAGAAATCGTTGATGCCTTTGGAAAAGATGGTTTAGATGCTTTTGTCGCAGGTGTTGGTACTGGTGGTACTGTTTCTGGTATTTCTCATACTTTGAAAAAGAATAATCCTACTGTCAAAGTCTATGCCGTTGAGGCCAATGAATCCGCAGTCCTTTCTGGCGAAAAACCTGGACCACATAAAATCCAAGGGATTTCAGCTGGTTTTATCCCAAATACTTTAGACACTAATGCATATGATGGTGTTCGTCGCGTATCTTCAGAAGAAGCTTTCGAACTTGCACGCGCTATCGGTGGAGCTGAAGGATTCTTAGTCGGTATCTCAAGCGCAGCTGCTATCTATGCTGCTATTGAAGTCGCAAAAGAATTGGGTAGCGGTAAAAAAGTTCTTGCTCTTGCACCAGATAATGGAGAACGTTATCTTTCTACTACCCTTTACGAATTTGAATAATTCTCTATATCAAAAAAACTTCGATAGGTTTCATCAACCTATCGAAGTTTTTATTTCTTTTCTTGTTTGCTAAAGAATACCTTTCCTTCTTTAACCCAGGTCGGCATCTGTTGAGCTAAGGGCGCAAAACCACTCTTGTGGCGGTCATTTGAAAAACGATGGTGTCGAATACTTCGTTGTGGTGTTTCTTCTAGTGTTCTCAGAGAGAGGCTAGCTTTCTTAGAATATTCATCAACATCGATGACTTGGACAAAGACTTTTTCTCCAATTGAAAGAATATCATGAATATTACTTACATAACCACTTCTAATCTCTGAGATATGAATCAAGCCCGTGACACCCGACTCTAGTTCGACAAAGGCACCATAAGGTTGAATGCCTGTAATGGTCCCTTCTAACTTATCTCCAATTTTCATATTAGTCCTCAATCTCGATGGTTTCAATCACGACATCTTCTACTGGCTTATCCATCATCCCTGTCTCAACAGCCGCGATCTCATCCAACACAGCAAAAGAAGCTTCATCCATCAATTGTCCAAATACGGTATGGCGTTGATCTAGGTGAGGAGTTCCCCCTTCTGTCGTATAGATTTCAGCAATTTCTTCAGGCCAGCCACCGCGGACCAATTCCTTTTTCGAATATGGGAGATGTTGATTTTGTACAATAAAGAATTGGCTACCATTTGTGTTTGGTCCAGCATTTGCCATCGAAAGGGCTCCACGAATATTGTACAGTTCTTTTGAAAATTCGTCTTCGAAGCTCTCACCATAGATGGATTCACCACCCATACCTGTACCAGTAGGATCTCCCCCTTGGATCATAAAATCTTTAATAATCCGATGGAAAATGACACCATCATAATAACCAGACTTAGCAAGAGCTACAAAGTTTGCAACTGTTTTTGGCGCTTGATCCGGGAACAATTGAATGTTCATCTTACCGTGATTGGTTTTGATCACAGCGACAGGACCGTCAGCCGTAGCAAGTTCTAACTGTGGTAACGTCAATTCTTTTTCAACCATATTTAACTCCTCTAAGGCATAGAATATGCCATCTTCTTCTAAATTCTTAGTGATATAATCAGCTTTTTCTTGTAACTCTGGGGCAGATTTTCCCATTGCGATACTAATTCCAGCATAATCAAACAGTTCTAGATCATTTAATCCATCCCCAAATACTAAAACATTCTCTGGCTTCAAGCCCAAATGATTTACAAGATGAGAAACTCCTGAAGCTTTTGAAGCTTCAAAGCGAACAACATCTGATGAATGGGGATGCCACGAAACTAGGCGCAAGTTCTCTTGCAAAGAAGGGGGCAACTCTAGCTCACTATCCTGTTCATCAAAGGTCCACATTTGGAAAATAGGTTCTTTCAAATGCAGATCTGGATCTACGGGTAAGTTAGGATAAATGATGTCAATAGCATCACTAATCAAGGGTGTCCGATTAGACAGGGCGGCTTGATGACTAGCTACTAACCCATAATCAATCTCGGATTCTTTGGCCCAATCCACAAAAGAAGAAACGATTGCTTCATTGATTGGTGATTGGTAGATCACAGTTCCTTTTGTATCTTCTATATAGGCACCGTTTAAGGTTACTAGAAAATCAGGTTTTAAATCCATAATTTCAGGAACAACCCCAAAAACCCCTCTGCCGGTTGCAATCCCTGTTCGAATTCCTTTTTCTTTCAACTGATGAAAGACATCTTTGACAGATTCTGGGATCAATCCCGTTTCTTTTGCACGTAACGTATCATCAATATCAAAAAAGACGATTTTTACTTTTTTTGCTTTATAACGTAATTTTGCGTCCACTTGTCTCCCCCTATTTTCCTTGCTCTATTATAGCATGTTTCAACTTAAAAATCTTCCTGATTCACCAGATGGTGACGGAAAGCATAAACGACTGCTTGTGTCCGATCACTAACTTCTAGTTTCGATAAAATATTGGAAACGTGGGTTTTCACTGTTTTCAGAGAAATAAAGAGTTCATCTGCTATGCGTTGATTTTCATATCCTTTCGTCAATAAAGCCAGAATATCCCGTTCTCTAGCTGTTAGGTCATCGTGCAATTCAGCATGGTTCTTGCGTGACTCAACTTTTTGACTGACTTCAGTCTCAATCGCAAATTCTCCTATTGCAACCTTCCGGACAGCCTGTAAGATCTCCGTTGCTGACGAGGTCTTTAAAATATAACCTTTGGCACCGGCATCTAAGACAGGGTAAATCTTTTCGTTATCTAAATAAGACGTCAAAATGACAATTTTAGCTTCCGGCCACTCTTTTAGGATGGCTAGAGTCGCATCGATTCCATTTAGCTCTGGCATCACAATATCCATGATGATGACGTCTGGTCTTTCTTTCAGCGCCAAGTCCACCCCTTCATGCCCATTTTTCGCCTCTAAGACTTGCTCAATATCGGTTTGCATGGACAAAAAGCTTTTCAATCCCAACCGGACCATTTCATGGTCGTCTACTAATAATACTTTCATACAGTTTCCTTTTCATTTTTATCTTTTACAAGGAGGGGAACGCGAATATCCACAGCCACTCCCTTTTGAGGACTCGTTCTTATTTTAATGGTTCCCGCCATGTCTTCTACACGTTCTTGAATATTTTTCAACCCATAACTCAATCGTTCCAATTTTTCCTGCTCAAAGCCGATTCCATCATCTACCATCCGTAAATGAAGTTGTTTTCCTTCCTGATGCAAAAAGACATCCATTTGTTGAGCTCTAGCATGTTTCAAGGTATTGCTGACAATTTCTTGGACGATTCGAAATAGATGTTCTTCCATATCTTTTGGAATGCTCACGTCATTATGATGGAAGACAACTGTTAGGTTACTCTTTTCCTTCAATTCTCTAAAAATCATCTCCATACCTTCTACCAAGCTTTTTCCTTCCAATTCTGTAGGACGAAGATGTAAGAGCAAGACGCGTAAATCATTTTGGGCTGTCCCTAGAATATCTGACACACCATTTAGTTGCTGCTGGATCTGACTTTTCTCTAACTCAAGGGCCTGCGCTGCTACTCCAGATAAAATCATATTGGCTGCAAACAATTCTTGACTAACCGTATCATGTAGATCACGCGCAATTCTCTTACGCTCGATTTCCACAATTTCTTCTTCATTTCGCATCACACGATTTTCACTCTTTTGTAAATTTTCTTCTAGTCGAAGTAATTTGCTGTCCAATAAATCTAACTGTTGATTCAATTCTTTGGGGGCAATTTCTTTTCGCTGTGAAGCAGTCAGGATAGATTCTACCTTTTGTTGTACTGCATGAACTGTTACAAATTGCGTGATTTTGATAATTAAGACAACCAAAGCCGTCAATGCAAGCGTCAGACTAAAAACCAAAAATAGGAATGACTGAAGCAAGGAAAGATCTGAGAGAAGTTTGCCCCACTGAAAACCAACAAAATGGAAAATGGTATGACAAATGACCGCAACCACCATTAGGGAATAGAAATACAATAGGAGATAGTCTAATTTCTTCATGCGCGAATCACCTCAACATCCCCAACAATACCAACTAACACAATTTTTACAGAACGGTGCGATCTCCGATAATGTGCCGTTTCAATGTCTATGGTTTCATTCCTCATTTTACGGACAGGAAGATCCAAAAACTTCAGATCTCCATACAGGGTGTTAATTTGTAAATGCAACTCCAAATCAATCGGTAAGATAATTTTTGTATTTCCAAACCCTTTCCGTATGATCACTACATTGTCCCAATTGCAAATGGCTACCTCCTCTAAATGGAGGGTGTCATTCCCAAAAACTCGGATCACATTCAGATCTCGATACCCTCGACTTTGTTTTGAAAAATGTTGTAAATCACCAATCCATCGAGTTTTTTCCTGACGAATTTTCGTATCCTCTTCAACATCAAACACAACGGCTTCATTTTCCTTATACATATAAGGGTAGGCGATCAATAAACCATAAACCACCGCAAATAAAATGGCTGCAATCACAAAAGGATTCAGCATCACGATAAAAAACAAGAGCACACTCAGCGCGATTAATAGAAAATTCGCTTTTTGTTTGCCAAAATAGTAATACAAAAGGAGCAAAAAGAGAACCATCAAGACAACAAATCTGGAAAAATCGATTGATAAAATGGTGATCGCTGCTAATGTTAACAAAACGGCTTCAACGAAAATAAAAATTTGTATTTTCCACATAGTCTACCTCATCTTTTCCTATTTTATCAAATTTTTCCTCATTTGACTTCCGTCTGTGGTTGGATAATACTTAGAGCAAAAAAACACCCAAAAGATAGAAATCCTTTGGGTGTCCTTGGTATCGGAATGAATTGTTATTAAATAAGTTCTTTCCGATAACGGTTGTCTAGAGGCATTATTTATACATGAATGCCCAGTAATAGTTACCGTCGCCATTGATGACTGCTGCTACCGCACCTTCTGTGGCATTTGGATCGAGCATTAATTCTCTCAATCCACTGTTATACCATTTCGTTGCGACTGTTGTTGCATTGTCTTCACGGCGAGCTACAAAACCTGTGCTATCGTACTGACGTGAAATAGTATGGGCTTTTGGTAAGGCACGTGAGTTATAGACATCATCTGACCAAGTCAATTCTTTTAAACCTTGTGCTTTTCGCAATTCGTTAATCTTAGCAAATGCTTCCTTCGCTTTATCTAACTCGATATAGTTTGTATTGTCTGTTGCTTCTACACGATAAACGAATTTCACATAGCCAAACTCAACATCTTTGTAGTTCTTGTCATCTACTCCACTCTTCAAGTTAGCGATTAAAACATAGTCTTTAGCCCATGGGTTTTCTTTAGATTGCTCAAAGAGTTCTGGGTCCTCGATTTCCCATTCTACTTTGGCATCCCAGCCAGCATTGTCAATAAATTTAGGATTCATTTTCTTAATGACATAGTCCTTAAATTCATCCACATTCTTAAATGGAAGAGCTTGACCTGCTTTAGCTGTTTCTACAAGATTTGTAGAATAGAGCTTCACGCTTGAGTCACGATCGCTATAGGCATATTCATCATCTTTAGCATCTTCATGGAATTTTGGATCGATTTCAGGATCTTTCGGATCTGTCATTCCATAAAGTTTCCATTTATCTCCATTCCATTTCCAATAAGCAGAGTAACCAGTTGCTTCCGTATCAGAAGGAACGTAGTAATAGTGAGTCGACCCGTCAAAGTAGTAGTTCTTATCTCGACGCAAAGCTGCTGATCCAGGTTTGCCAGGAGGATAGACTATCTTTGGTGCTCGTCCATTTGGAGCCCATGGAAGATGTTCTAATCCTTCTGCTGGTGTCTCAACGTATGGAGGAATTTGGTTTTCACTAGGCTGATCTGTTGATACCAAACCATCATTTCCAGGCACTTCAGGTTGCACCGGTTCTTCTGGTTTTGGTTCACTTGGATTTTCTGGGGTTGGTGCGAAAGGATCAAACTCTCCATCTGCTCCTACAAATGGAGGATTTTCTGGGAAGATCAAGTTGCCGTGATCTTCTGGTGTAGATGGTTCTGATGGATTAACTGGTTGATCCGGTTTATCGCTTGGATCTGGCTCTTCAGGTGTTGGAGTTGGATCCGGAGTCGGTGTTGGAACCGGATCAGGAGTATCAGGATTTTCCGTTGAATTCTTCACAAATACCCATTTGCCATTTTTATAGTAGTAATAATCCCCATTATCCAATACATAATAATGGTAGCCATTTTCATATACATAATGAGGGTCATTGGCAAGGTTATTAGTAGAGTTATTCCGATTAGTTAGAGGCTTCCACTCACCATTGCGGTAGATCCGGTAAGTTCCATCACTCATCCGATAATAATGATTGCCATTCCAATAAATGTAGTTTACATCATTTTCCAAGGAATAACCATAGTTCCAACCATTATAGCCATAATAATTATTCCAGCTAGGATAACCATAGTTATAGCCATAATAATAGTTCCAATTTGGATATCCATAGCCATAACTATAGGTCCATGAATTATAGCCATTATAACCGTTCCAATTATTGTAACCATAGTTATAATAGTTTGAACGATAAGAGGAGGTATTCCATCCTCTATTTTCTGCAGCTACTTTTGTTGCTATAAATGCCGGGACAATCATAGCTGTTGCTAAGATTGCTTGACTAACCACTCTATATTTTCTGTCCATTTAAATAATCTCCATTGGGAAAGTATAGGCGAAAGATACATCAACTATGTGCACATATTTCAAAAGTCATTCTACCTCCCTGTTTCTCAGTTCACAATATTTTTCTCCACTAGTTGTCAAGGCCTATTCAACTAGCAGAAAAAAATCTATTCGTTTACCAATTTCCTATCAAAGCAGGTCTGAACGACTTTTTACTCTTTGATCTCCTTTCATGCAGATTATAGCATGTGGGCTAAAACAAAGGCAAATAATTTGATATTCAATCTATTTTCAACCTCAAATCACCTTATGTTTAATTGACTATTTTATTTTACCGGACTTGAAACCCCTTGTTTGTTAAGGAGTTCACATAATCTATTCATCTGTAGAAAAATAGTTTCTTGAAGCGACCTCAAAGTTTTTCCCTCAACAGGGAAATAAAAAAATCACGACATAGCAACAAAAAAATACAAAAAGACTCAGAAATATATCTGAGTCTGAAATTCATTTTTTAATCTGTATCTGTTGAACTACTACTGCTAGAGGTTTCGGTATCCGATCGTTCTGAAGAAGAGGAACTAGATGTTTCTGAACTTGATGAGGCTTTTGTACTCGAAGAAGCTGTCACTTTAGGTTCATATACCGTTAAAACGATTCGTGTTCGGTTAATATCCACCGTACTTGAAACCTCTGGTGTTTGACTGACAATTTGACCGGCAGAAACAACTACCCCATCAGGGAGATGATCCGTCTTTCTTAATTCAATATTGGCTTCTTTAATTCCAAAGATATCAGTCAAATTGCTTCGAGCAAATTCATAGGTTGAACCAATATAGTTTGGCATCTCAATCGATGTTGTTTCCTTCGCCACTTTCAAAACAATCTTAGTCTTTGAATTCAGAGAATATTGTTCTCCGGCTGCTGGCGTTTGTTCAAGAACTGTCCCTGCAGCATAATCAAAGGTCTCAACTTCTTCAACGGTGATCATTTTGCTTGATACTTTATAAGTGTTTTTCAGATCCTTTTCAGCTGCTGCCCGTGTTTTACCCACGTAATTTGGCATTTCAAAGCTGCTTGGTCCTTTTGAAACGATCAAATCAATTCGACTTTGTTCTTTCTTTTGGGCCCCTGCATTTGGATTGGTTCGAATGACGTAGCCTTCTGCAACCGAATCACTGTACTCTTCTTTCTCTTCACCAACTTGAAGGTCTTGTCCCTCAATAACCGCTCTAGCTTCGGCAACGGTTTTGCCGGAAACATCAGGAACTGTTTTATTGGCTGGGCTCATATACAACAAGAAAGTAAAGGCAGCAAGAACTAGGGCAATGGCAACAAACAAGACCTTGTAGCGCGCCCGCAAGCGTCTTCTTGGCTTTTTACTTGGCGCCATTGTCTGCTGGTCAGATAATGGTCGATTCGGATCAACCGAACTGATTTCACTGCGTACTTCAGAGATTGGAACAGGAGCTGTCTTTGGAGTTGGACTCACTTTTGGAAGAGTCTTTGTATCAGCTTTCGCTTGGTCTTCAAAAACTAGTTTTTTCTCATTTCTTCTCTCATAGGACAAGCAACTTGAAAGATCCACATACATCTCAGCCACTGATTTATAGCGATCCGTCAGTTTTTTAGCTGTCGCCTTGATCACCACATTTTCTAAAGCTTGTGGAACATTCTTATTTTCTTCACGAATAGATGGGAGCGGCTTTTGAAAATGCTGCAAAGCGATTGTAACGGCGCTATCTCCATCATAAGGAATGTGTCCTGTCAACATTTCATAGAAAATGATCCCCATCGCGTAGATGTCACTTTGCACCGTAGCTTTTGAACCACGCGCCTGCTCAGGGGACAAATAATGAACCGACCCCAACATCGAGTTGGTCTGGGTCAAGCTAGTCTCTGCGAAGGCCACTGCAATCCCAAAGTCTGAAACTTTTGCTGTTCCATCTGGTGTCAAGAGGACATTCTGTGGTTTTAAATCTCTATGGATAATGCCACGCGTATGGGCAAGACGCATAGCTAGAAGGATCTGCCCCATCAAACGAACAGCTTCTTCATTTGATAAAGGAGCATTTTCTTTGATATAGCGTTTCAAGTCTAAACCTGCAACATATTCCATTGCAAGGTATTGTTGTCCTTCTTCTTCGCCAATGTCTGTAATCCGAACGATATTTGGATGGTCCAGCTCTGCCATCGCCTTTGCTTCACGCTGAAAACGCGCAACTGCAATGGGATCCGTCTGGTAATTCGTACGCAGTACCTTGACTGCAACTTCTTCCCCATCTAAAATCAAATCACGCGCAAGATAAACATCTGCCATCCCGCCGCGTCCAATTTGTTGGATGATTTTATATCGCCCGGCAAAAATTTTGCCGATTTGAATCATGCTGCGTCCTCCTCAGTAAAGTGGAGCAGTACAACAGTGATATTATCCAAGCCTCCAGCATTATTGGCAAAACGAATCAAGGTTTGAGCTTTTTCTTCCAGTGAAACATCACTCAAGACAATGTCTCTGATTTCATCTGGGCCAATCATATTGGTTAAACCGTCACTATTGATCAAAATATAATCATCTGCTTCAACCGTCCCCAAACCATAATCCGGCTCTAACTCATCTTTTTGACCAATGGACTGAGTGATGATATTACGTTGAGGATGATGGGCTGCTTCTTCCTCTGTAATTTGACCAGCTCGCAACAGTGCATTTACAAGAGAATGGTCACTGGTCAACTGCTGGTATTCGCCCTGACGAATGAGGCCAATCCGCGAATCCCCAACGTGGGCATAAATCACTTGTCCTTCTACAAAAGCCAAAGCTTCCAGTGTCGTTCCCATTCCTTTGTGCTCATCATCTTGCCCAGCTAAATGGATCCGACGGTTCACAGCTTCTAAATGTTCTGCAAACCATTCCCGTACTTGATTAACCGTCTCGATCTCAGAAGAAACCCAAGCCGCACCTAGGTCTGTGACTGCCATTTCACTAGCAATATTTCCGGCACGGTGTCCTCCCATACCATCAGCAAGTAAAACCATAGATTTTCCTGCCTTGTTTTTATATTGATTTGCATAGTCTTGGTTATTTGTCCGTCTTTGACCTACATCGGTTAAGATCGTCATATCCATACTGTCAGTTTCCTCCTGATATTATGAGATTCTCTTAAAACGACTGATAAAGAAGCCGTCGCTTCCATATAATTCGGGTGTAATAAGGATACAATCATTTTTAAGAATATCTTTTCTTTCGTGATCCAATGGGACTTGTTCGAAATTTGGATGGTTTTTCAAAAATTGGTCCACCACTTCAAAATTCTCTTTACCCATAATTGTACACGTACTGTACACTATTATACCACCTTTACGCACACTTTGACAAACACTATCCAGAATGGCCAATTGAATAGCTTGTAAAGATACAAAATCTGCACTCTCTTTATTGTACTTGATATCAGGCTTTCTCCGTATCAAACCAATCCCTGAACAAGGCGCATCCACCAAAATTTTATCGAAAGCATCAGGTCCAAATGTTTCAAAGACTTTTGTCGCATCTAACTTCTTTGTCAAAATTTTGTCCGCAACATGGAGCCGATTAGCATTTTCTTGAATCAATTTGAGCTTATGGTCATAGAGATCCAAGGCTGTGACTTTCCCAGTTGTGAGATAAGAAGCCAGGTGAGTCGTCTTTCCACCTGGCGCCGCACAGGCATCTAAAACCCACTCATCTCCTTGCAAATCCAAAGCCGGTGCCACCAATTGACTGGACTCGTCTTGAATAGTAATGCGCCCTTCTTTGAACAAGGAATGCGCTGCAAAATGTCCCTGTTCTTTCACGAGAGCGGACGGAGCAAGTAGAGAGGAGGTTGCTTCGAGTAGCTGAGCCAACTCTTCTTTTTCGTCTAGATCAATCACACGAATACTGGATTTATTACGCTGATAGAGACTCTTAAAAATAGCGCAAGCACGTTCCTCACCGTATTCTTCGATCAATGCTTTGACCAACCATACAGGTAGGGAATACTCTACCGAATAACGTTTGTTCTTTCGCTTGATCGTATCAATAGCTGGTAGCCCCTCGCGGAGGAGCTTTCTAAGAATAGCATTGACAAACTTCTCACTGCCTTCTTTTCGACGTTTTGCTATCCGAACAGCTTCATTGACGATGGCATGATCGGGAATGCGGTCTAAATAAACAAGTTGATACAAACTCATCATCAAAAGATAATAGAGCCAAGGATCCAATTTCGTCCGGTCTTCAATTACGTGGGCGAGATACCACTCGAGTGTTATCTTCCGTGCTACAGTACCGTATACAACTTCCGTAACAAAGCTTCTATCTTTATCTGAAAGTTGAGAGTGTTCTAGCGCTTGATTTAGTGCAATATTAGAATAAGCTCCCTGTTCAAAAACCTCTTCTAACACTCGAACGATCTGTTCACGCGCATTCATTTGTTTAATTTCCAAAGTGATCTCCTACTTTCAATTGACGGCCAGCGCCATTCAAAAAGTCTGTGATGGACATTTTTGGTTTTCCTGCCGGCTGCACAACTTTGAGGGACAATGCGCCTTCTCCTGCAGCGACCAGCAACTCTTTTTTGGTCAAAGCAATCACTTCTCCTGGATTTCCATTTCCTTCGCATAGCTCTGCTTCATAAACTTTAAAGCGTTGCCCATTTAATAACGTATGAGCGACCGGCCAAGGATTCATCCCTCGGATCTGATTAAAGACTTGGCGATTGGTTTTGGTCCAGTCCAAAACCTCTTCTTCCGGTAAAATATTCGGTGAAAATGTGACCAAACTTGGATCTTGTGGACTTGGCTTGATCTCCCCTGCCAGGTAAGCTGGCAAAGTATCTAGGAGTAAGTCACGTCCAAGGACTGCCAATTTTTCAAACAAAGTTCCCACATTGTCCTCATCTAAAATTGGGAGAGAACGAGCTGCAATCATGTCTCCGGCATCCATTTCCTTGACCATTTCCATAATTGTAACTCCAGCTTCTTCATCACCATTGATCAGGGCATAGTGAATGGGAGCTCCACCTCTATATTTAGGCAATAAAGACGCGTGGACATTCACCGCAAATTGGAAGTTCTCCAACAATTTTGTCGGTAAAAATTGTCCAAAAGCAGCGGTCACAATTCCATCTGCATCTAGGGATAAGAGAGTTTCCATTTCTGGACTACCCGATAATTTCTCCGGCTGAAGAACCGGTAGTTGATGTTCCAAAGCTACCTGCTTCACTGGGGTCATTCGAATCTCTTTTTTGCGACCTACTTTGCGGTCCGGTTGCGTCACAACTGCCAAAATTTCATAGCGCGAATCTGCTAACAATCCCTTTAAAACCGTCGCTGAAAAATCAGGCGTTCCCATAAAAATTAATTTTGTCATTTCTTTCTTCCTTACATAAAACTTTGAGGTTCATTATCAATACTGACACGGAGATCTTGGTTGCCTCTTTCTTGTGTAAATTCTAAGATTTGATTCAAGACCTGAGTCATGCCTTCTTCAAAACGATATTTCACAATGATTTGATAATGATACAAATTATGTGTGCGTGCAATTGGTTTAGGAGTTGGTCCTAAGATTTGGACCTGATCGGATAAGCCAGAACGGAGGATTTCCATAACCTGATGTGACTTCTCCATCACAATTTCCTCACTCTTATGGGATAGGGTTAACCCAACTGTGAAGTAATAAGGCGTATAGCCTAACTGCCGGCGAATTTGCATTTCATAGGCAAAAAAGCCTTCATAATCTTGGTCTTTGGCAAATCGAATCGCATAATGATTGGGGTTGTAGCTCTGAATGATAACCTCTCCTTCTTTCTCTGCTCGTCCGGCCCTTCCTGCCACCTGAGTCAAGAGTTGAAAGGTTCTCTCTGAGGATCGATAATCCGGTAAATTTAAAGAAGTATCCGCATTCAAGACACCCACTAACGTCACATTTGGAAAATCCAAGCCCTTCGCAATCATTTGCGTCCCTAATAAAATATCCGCTTCTCCATTCCCGAAAGCATCTAATATTGCTGCGTGGCTCCCTTTTTTTCGGGTAGTATCCACATCCATACGCAAAATTTTAGCCTCAGGAAAGATCTCTTGTAATTCATCATAGGCTTTTTGTGTTCCTGTCCCGTAATAACGAATGGAAGGACTTTGGCAATTTGGACAGTGTCGAGGAATCGCTTTGCTATAGCCACAATAATGACAGTTCATGGTTTTAGTATCCATGTGGAGGGTCAGTGAGATATCACAATTGGGACAAGTATCCACAGTTCCACACTCGCGACACATGACAAAGCTGGAATAACCACGGCGGTTCAACATCAAGACGACCTGCTCTTTTTTCTGCAAGCGATCAGCAATAGCTTCCACTAGAACCGGAGTGAAGTTACCAGCTTCATTTTGGCCAATATAATCACGGAAATCAACGACTTTAACTTCTGGAATTTTGGCTGCCGGATTGGCCCGTTGGGTGAGACGAATTAATTCATAAACCCCTTTTGTTGCACGAGCCCTCGATTCTAAACTTGGTGTAGCAGATCCAAGAAGCAAGACTGCTTGATTGTACTGAGCCCTTAGGACTGCGACTTCCCTTGCGTGGTAGCGTGGATTACTATCTTGTTTGTAGGAAGCCTCATGCTCCTCATCAATGATGATGGCTCCGATGTTTTTTAAAGGGGCAAAGATGGCTGAGCGCGCTCCAACGACTACCTTGGCCTCCCCACGTTCAACTTTTCGCCATTGATCATACTTCTCACCATTTGATAAGCCCGAGTGCAGAATAGCTACTTCCTGGCCAAAACGCGAGATAAAACGATCCGTCATCTGTGGCGTCAGGGAAATCTCAGGAACCAACATAATAGCCGTTTTCCCCTTATTTAGAACTTCTTGAATAATCTGCAGATAAACTTCTGTTTTCCCACTTCCAGTCACACCTTCTAGTAAAAAAGGTTTTGATGTTTTCCCAATTTGAGAAACTACTGTTTCGACAGCTTTTGCTTGCTCTGAATTTAAAAGCAGAGCCTGGGTCTGTTCTTTGCCTTCATAATATGCAGCCGCCCGATTCACTTCTCGTTCTGTAATTTCTAAAACACCCTGTTCGATAAAATAAGCCACCACTTCTCGTGAAAAATCCTGATACAATCCTGCTAAGGGTTGCTCCCCTTGCTCTAGTAACAGGCGCTCTTTCAATGCTAGCCTTTTTTTAGCTCTTCCTGATGGTTGAAGTTCTTTTAATCCTTCCTGGTTAACGCGATACCATTTTTCTGTTTTAATTTGTTTCCTATCCTTGGCCTTGTATTCAAGTACCAAATCTCCTTTTCTGACCAACCGCATCACTTGGGCTTGATCGGCCGCATCTAGAGAAGAAAAAGAAACTTCATTTTTTTCACCAAAAAGTTTCACTTTGAGAGTTGGATCTAAAGAAGGTTGAGGATACAAAATCTTATCATAACTCGAATTGAGGAGAGAAGGAAGCATGGTTTTTAAAATCGTGATCTTATAAGAAAAAACACTTTTTCGTAATTGATCTGCCAACCAGAACTGCTCTTGATTTAAGACCGGAGTGTAATCCAAGACCTCCACAATCGCTTTTAATTCCTCGCTTGTGTCTGCCTCTTCTAAAACATCTACCACAATCCCTTGAATGAGGCGATTCCCTTTACCAAAGGGGACATGAACTCGCATACCTGCCTCCACCATATCCTCAAATTCTAATGGAATCTGATAAGAATAGGGTTTATCTGTCTGCATCAATGGGACATCTACGATGACTTTTGCTATCACTTTTTCACCTCCAGCCTCTATCATATGAGCTTTACTTTATCACGGAACCCTTTAAATAGCAAAAAATAAGATTGAGAAGCCCCAACCTTAAATTTTTTCACCATCTTCTTTTTCTTTGGCAATTTGTTCCTTAATTTTGCGCTCTTCTTCTTCTTTGCGAATCCGCTCTGCTTCAATCCGACGACGAAGCGCTTCACGTTTTGCTTCTGGATCCGGGTGAACAACTACGTTTCCAGACTCGATTTCTTCAAGCGCTTGTAATGTTGATTTAACTGATTGGAATTCTTGAGTTGGTACTGCACCACTTTCCAATTCGTGGGCCCGTTTTGCCTCAAGAATGACCAATGAATATTTTGATGGTACTTTGTCAAGCAATGTATCAATAGAAGGTTTTAACATCATATTCCTATACCTAATTTCTAATTATTTATCTCTTCACAATAGTTTGTGTTTTTGGTAACATATCCAGATAATGGCCAATGACACGGTCTACACGGAAATGCTCTGCTTCGATCACACGTTTGACACGCTCAGCAGCAAGAGGAACTTCATCGTTCACAATGGCGTAGTCATATTCACGCATCATGGCGATTTCTTCTTTTGCTTTTTCAATCCGTTGCGCAATAACTTCTGCACTATCTGTCCCGCGACCCACTAATCGATCTTGCAATTCATCCAAATCAGGCGGAGTTAAGAAAATAAAAACTGCATCTGGAACTTTCTTCTTTACTTGAAGGGCACCCTGAACTTCAATTTCAAGGAATACATCGATTCCCTTGTCCAAGGTTTCATTCACATAGGTTAAAGGAGTCCCATAGTAATTTCCAACGTACTCAGCGTACTCCAACATTTGCCCTTGACGGATCAAATCTTCAAATTCTTCACGTGTACGGAAAAAATAGTCGACACCATCCACTTCACCTGGACGTTGTGCACGCGTCGTCATCGATACAGAATACTGAAACTGATTGTCCGAGTTTTCAAAAATTTCTCGTCTGACCGTTCCTTTTCCAACCCCCGAAGGGCCAGAAAATACGATTAATAAGCCACGATCCGCCATGATTTCTCCTTCAATGTCTTTCTATCTAGTGTAACAAAAATCGGCCTAATTTTCAACTGATTTTTTCATTCAAAAAGCTTGAGATGCTAGATCTCAAGCTTTTTGTTTATTTTGCGTAATCGACTGCACGCAATTCTCGAATAACGGTAACCTTAATGTTTCCAGGATATTCAAGATTGGACTCGATCTTCTCACGAATATCATGAGCCAAGATCGTCACTTTATCATCCTTGATTGCCTCAGGGCTAACCATAATACGGATTTCACGACCCGCTTGAAGGGCGAAACTTGTCTTAACTCCTTCAAAACTATTTGCAATTTCTTCAAGATCTTGCAAGCGTTTGATGTAGCTTTCAAGTGACTCACTTCGTGCTCCAGGCCGAGCTGCACTCAAGGCATCCGCTGCAGCGACAATGACTGCGATGACACTTTCTGGTTCCACGTCACCATGGTGACTGGCAATGGTATTGACCACCACTGGGTGTTCCTTGTACTTCCGTGCCAATTCAGTTCCAATCTCGACGTGACTTCCTTCCACTTCACGGTCAATTGCTTTACCGATATCATGTAAGAATCCTGCACGTCGTGCCAAAGTAGCATTTTCACCCAACTCGCTGGCAATAATACCAGAAAGTTTGGCAACTTCAATGGAGTGACGCAAAACGTTTTGACCATAAGAAGTACGGAATTGCAACCGTCCCATGATTTTCATCAAATCTGGATGGAGGTTTGGCGCACCAATTTCATAGGCAGCTGCCTCACCGTATTCACGAATACGATTGTCAATTTCCTGACGGTTCTTCTCAACCAGCTCTTCGATGCGGGCTGGATGGATCCGACCATCTTTGAGAAGGCTCTCCATTGTCATGCGGGCGATTTCACGACGAATCGGATCAAACCCTGACAAGGTCACCACTTCAGGCGTATCATCAATAATCACATCGACACCTGTCAAGCTCTCAAAGGTACGAATGTTGCGACCTTCACGACCGATAATCCGCCCCTTCATACTATCGTCCGGCAAATGAACGGTTGAGTTTGTTTGCTCAGCAACAAAATCACCCGCCATTCGCTGCATGGCTTGCACGAGAATGTCTTTTGCGATTTTATCAGAACGTTCTTTCACTTCCAATTCAGCATCACGAATCCGTGAGGCAATTTCTTTTGAAAGTTGCTCTTCCGTCTGACTCAAAATAATGTCACGCGCTTCTCCTTGACTTAGAGCAGCGACACGTTCCAGTTCTTCTACTTTCTTGTGTTCAAGCTCTTCCAGCTGTTGTTCACGCGCATCAATGTGTTTAGTTCTATCTGTAAGACTTTGCTCTTTGTGTTCAAGAGACTGTTCTTTGCTTGTTAAAATGTCGTCTTTACGATCAAGATTGCTAGCACGTTCTGCCAAACGGCTTTCTAATTGCTTCAATTCTTGTCGTTCTGACTTAAACTCAGCATCGACCTCTTCACGATATTTTCTGGCTTCTTCCTTTGCCTCCAAAAGTGCTTCTTTTTTAAGTGAACTTGACTCATGCTTCGCCTCTTTTAAAATCAAATCGGCTTCGCGTTCAGCCTGTCCACGTAAATTCGTTGCTTCTTGTTCAGCATTCAAAAGGGTGAGTTCCGCAGCTTCTTTTGAAGCTTTCATTTTAAGAGCAGTTCCCACATATCCAATGACTAAACCAATGACCGCGGCAAAAACACCTGTAATTACAAAATTCATGCTTTTACCCCAAATCTATTTAATTAGTTGAATTAAAAATTCTTTTACATTTTACCATAAATTACTAAAATTAACAATCTAAAAAAACAGGAAAAACCTTTTATATTTTTGCTTAACCCTTGTTCTTTTATCCACGTTTCTTTCATGGAACATCTGTGAGGAATTCATTTATTTCCACTTTGTTGAATCTGCTTTTTTATGCTATAATCAAGAAAAACAAAGAAGGATTTGAGTATGACAAAAGAAGTAATTGTTGAAAGTTTTGAATTGGACCACACAGCTGTAAAGGCTCCCTATGTACGCTTGATTGGTGAGGAAACTGGACCCAAAGGAGATATCATCTCTAACTTTGATATTCGCCTGGTGCAACCCAATGAAAATGCGATTCCAACGGCAGGGCTCCACACCATCGAGCACCTTCTTGCAATGCTTATTCGCAAACGCATCGATGGAATGATTGATTGTTCCCCATTTGGATGTCGCACCGGTTTTCATATGATCATGTGGGGACAGCATTCAAGTACGGAAATTGCTAAAGTGATTAAAGATTCTCTAGAAGAAATTGCTTCTATCAGCACTTGGGAGGATGTCCCAGGCACAACCATTGAGTCTTGCGGAAATTACAAGGATCACAGCCTCTTCTCAGCCAAAGAATGGTGTCGCTTGATTCTAGATCAAGGAATCTCGGACGATCCATTTGAACGTCATCTTGTTTAATACGAAAAAGAGGCTGGGACAAAAGTCCTAGCCTCTCAATTATTTTTGGATTGTCGAGCAAGACGCAGTGGTTGAGTGGGCTCTACTACGCTGATTTCATCAGCTTTTACAGCCCTACTCAACTGTGCGGAGGTGGGACGACGAAATCGAATTCCAACGAATTACCGATTTCTGTCCCACTCTCTTTTTTATTGTAATTTTTCCCAGAAAAGGGATGTCTGATCAAGCATTAATAATCCAGAGCATCTGAATGACCTTTTCCGTTTCCTACGAAATAACCAGTCTTGGCATTGATACTAAAGAGATAGGTTCCATCTGGTTTGAAGAGATTGTAATAGCCATTACCGTTAATGATATTGACACGCTCTAAAATGTATTGATTGCCAGTGATATGCCCACGTTTACGAGCAATATTCAATACTTTTTCAAGAATACCATCACCAAATACCCAAGCTGGGTTATTGACATCATTGATAGCTGCTTGGTTATATGGCACACGACTCAAGTTCCGCTGAAGCGGGACACCATCGCTTGGAAGACCGTACCCTGAATAGCCTGGACTTGTCGTTCCTGCACCACTTGTAGCAGCATTGACAGTTGGGGCCGTAGGCGTTGCTGCTTGAGCTGGGGCTGGAGTTGCATTAGAAGTATCTGTACCACCTGTTCCAGTCACTGGTGCCGGTGTCGCAACTTGTTGTGAACGTCCTTGCGCAACCGCCTCATTCAATAAGCTATCTAATTTTTCATTGCCTGTCTTTGTTTCTGCAAAGGTCGCATCACTTTTCGCTTTGGCAGTTGCATCAAGAACTCCATCTTTGATGACTGGAGAACTAAATTGAGAATTCACTTTTTGAATGGCAGAAACTTGCTTCACAAGGTCTTCATATTTTGTTTTAGCCGCATTATAATCACTGCTTCCTTCTAATTTGTCCAGCAGTTTCTTCAGATTTTCCAAGTCTCCGAATTTATCATTTTTAAGAGCACTTTTTGATTCATCTACAAAAAAGGCATCGTAGGCTTTGGTAAACTCTTCCAATTTTTGAGCTTGTGTTTCACTGCTACTTGATTTAGAAGTAGAAGATGACTTGCTAGATGAAGACGATACAACAGTTGTACCACCAGATTTTCCACGACTGTGCATCCAGTTATAGGTCACAAAAATGGCCGAACCGACAATCGCAAGACCTAATGCAGAGTATAGAACCGCTTTGATTCGTTTACCCGCATTGCTTGGTGTTTCCTCAGGAAGTTCCTCAGCTTCTACAATTGGTTCAGTTGGTGTGGGACCAAATTTAATCTTAGCAGGTAATTCAGTTGAGATAGCATCCATTTCAGGCCTTTGTTCCAAGACCGTTTCCGTCACTTCCGGCGCCTCCACTGCTTCAGCTACTTCAGCAACTGTTTCTGAAGCTGCCAACTCTTCAGCTTTAGCCAATTCTTCTTTGGCCAAAATTTTTGTATCGTATTTTTCAGCTTCAATTTCTGCTCGGTGTTGTTTGATGTATTTGTCTAAGACATTATCACCTTCCGTTACACCTGCTTCGATTTCTTCTGCCTTTCGATTGGCCTGCCCAATCGTCATCTCTTTAGCATCTTCAAAATCTAAAATTGATTCTGTTTCTTGCTCTAATGGCTTATTATCCTTCTCTGTCATAAAAATCCTTTCTATGCCTTTATCTGCCGTTTTACTCGTTCCCCAAAATATTGGTAGAGATCAACTTTTAGGGTTCCGTTATAAAGTTTTCGTTTTTTATCTGCTTTACTACCGAATTTAGATTCAAAACCTTCATCACTGGTTAAGATAAATTTACTCCAGGTTTTGAGAGGTGCAAATACGTGCCCCATTTCAGTATACAATTTCGTCACACCTTCATCATCAGATAATCGTTCTCCATATGGAGGGTTGGAGATAATCACCCCGTTGATCTTATCTGAGTGAAGATCTTGAACTCGCATTTGTTTAAAAGTAATGTCCCTGCTAACGCCCGCTTTCTGGGCATTTTCTTTGGCAATCTCAACCATCCGTGCATCGATATCAGTTCCCATAATATCCAATTCGATCTCGCGATTGATTTTTCTACTTGCTTCTTGACGGACTTCATGAATCAAGCGATCATCCATCCAGTTCCATTCTTCAAAAGAAAAGGTCCGACGTAAACCAGGTGCCATATTTCTCGCAATCATCGCCGCCTCAATACAAAACGTTCCAGAACCACATGTCGGGTCAATCAAGGGCTTATCTGGATACCAGTTTGACAGCATAAGAATTGCCGCTGCCATATTTTCCTTAATAGGGGCTCCCCCTTTTTCAGTCCGATAACCACGTTTGAAGAGGCTACTACCAGTGGTGTCAATCAAGACAGTGGCTTGATCTTTAAGGATCGATACTTCGATCTTGAACTCTGCCCCATTTTCCATGAGAGGAACACCTTCTGGCCGGGCATAATGTTTTTGTAACTTTTTAACCACTGCTTTTTTCGAAATGGCCTGAACGCTAGGTTCATTATGAAGTTTTGATTTGACACATTTAGCCTTAGAAATAGGAAAACGTGCTCCTAAAGGCAAATAATTTTCCCAATCCAAAGCAAAGACACCTTGAAAGAGTTCTTCGAAGGTTTTGGCTGGAAAAGTCCCAACCACAATTTTCACTCGATCAGCCGCTCGCAACCAGAGGTTGGTTTCTATGATTGCTCGACGGTCTCCTTGAAATCGAACCCGTCCATTTTCAACCTGGCAATCGTAGCCAAGATCGCGTAGTTCTCGACCAACAACAGCCTCTATACCAGCAGCGGCCGTTGCAATCAATTCAAATTGTTTTTTCATCTTATTCCTATCACTTTAAAAAAGGAGGTTGAGATCTCTCTCCACCTCATCAACCTATATGCAATTTTCTATAAGCCATGTTTTGTTCCAGAAATGACTAGGTACCATTTCCTTTGATAATCATCTGTCTACTGTTTCCAGTCAGAATGCTATGTTCGTTTCCACGCATTCCATGCCCCGACCAAAGTTTGGGTTGCTAGCTTGAGGGGTTTACCGCGTTCCACTTTTTAGGTTTCCCTAAAAACTACGTCACTGTGGCACTTTCAGAGTTACTAGAGCTTATCCTTAGACTTAGCTCCTTCACTCGCCGTAACTTGAATACCAAGTCCCTAGGCTTATGGATTCACCTAGCACAAACACTACAGGCATCACAGCCTGTGCTAGCATGGACTTTCCTCATGAGAATATTCTCTCACGCGATTATCCAAAAATTGCACAATCTATGGGATTAATAATCGCGATCTACGATCTGTTTCCCAAAAACTTCTTTTTCCAAACGATTGAGACGTTTGAGAATATCAAAGTTCGTCGCTGTTGTCACTTGCGGGTATTCTTGCGTAGCAGTGCTAGCAATCGGAGATGTTTGTGGTGTTTCCTGTGCTTTTTGGGCAAGTTCTTCACGAAGGCGTGCGTTTTCTTCACGCAATTCCTTCACCAAAGCAGCATAGGTTTCATAGTCTTTTATGACATCATCCAAAAATTCATTTACTTCATCTTTATTATAACCACGAACTTCTCGTTTGAAATCTTGATCAAAAATATCTTTCGCAGTAAAAATAATACTCGCCATTACTCTCTCCAATCTAGTTCATCATCTCAATTATATAAAAAAATGGTAAGAAAAATCAAGGTATAACACTTAGTTTTCGTAAAAATTTTCAGCAAGTTCATTTAAGTCATCAAAACTTAATTGTTTGACATAAAATGGTTCTTTTTCTACCATCATTTTGTAAAGATATTTTAAATTGGTTTCATTTTCTGGATCATAAAAAACATAAGCTCCATCCGCGTTATCTATCAAAAACTGATTGTATTCTTTTAGTTGACCCGGATTGCTATAGTGTGGATAGGCATATTTCACGAAATCCACCTGTTTGAAGCGTGCTAATAATTCCTGATTGCTTTCATTCCAATTTTCGCCAACATTCTCAAATAGGAAGATCGTCGCCATTTGAAAATCGTAATCTTTTTTTAATGCAAAGGCGACCTCTAGTACCCAAGCCTCAAATCCCAAATTACCAGAAAAGACCAGCCATTTCACTCCTTCTTCAAATAGACGACGAAGATCTCTTTCAATGGCTTTTTTGATAATGGTCAGTCGAGGGTCTTTATTGGAAAAGACTCCCACATCAAAACTCTTATAACCTGCAACAAGTATGGTATTCATTTTTTCCTCATTATTCTAATTTATGATATAATAGAGTGATGTAATTGTACCAATAAGGAGAACTATGGTCAACTATCCACATAAAGTAGCCAAAAAAACCTTGGTCTCTACACAAAGGAAACATCCAGTCGACTTTGCGAATCGTGGGATGACATTTGAAAAAATGATCAATGAAAGTAATCAATACTATCTTTCTCGAGGTCTGGCAGTCATCCATAAAAAACCAACACCGATTCAAATCGTGAAAGTAGATTATCCACGTCGCAGTCGGGCAAAGATTGTCGAAGCCTATTTCAGGCAAGCCTCAACGACAGACTATTCTGGAGTATACAAGGGACGCTATATCGATTTTGAAGCTAAGGAAACACAGCAAAAGCAATCCATGCCGATGAAAAATTTTCATCAACATCAGATCGATCATATGGAGGCGGTTGTCCAGCAAGGCGGTATCTGTTTCGTTCTCTTGCATTTTGCAAAGTTGAGTGAAACCTACTTACTACCTGCTCCTGCATTAATTCACTATTACAACATCGATCATGGTAGTAAATCCATGCCCCTCTCCTATATTCAGGAGCACGGCTTTCTAGTAGATGAGAATCGACTTCCGAGCGTTCCTTATCTTGATATTATCGAACAGAAACTTCTAGGCGGTATTTAAATGAATAAACAAACAGTCATTCAATGGTTGAAATATGTTGCGATCGCAGCCATTTCATTTTTCTTACTTTTATTTGTCCTTGGTGGACTGATATTTAGTTACTATGCTATGAAAGCACCAACCTTGTCTGAAAAAGATTTGGTTGCAACAACATCTAGTAAGATCTATGACAACCAAAATAACTTGATCGCAGATTTGGGGGCTGAGAAACGAATCAATGTCACAGCCAATGAAATCCCTACTGATTTGGTCAATGCTATCGTTGCGATTGAAGACCACCGTTTCTTCAATCACCGTGGGGTCGACATCATTCGGATCGGCGGTTCCTTCCTTCACAACTTACGAGGAGGAAGTCAAGGTGGGTCAACCTTGACGCAACAATTGATCAAATTAACCTATTTCTCCACTTCGGCCTCTGACCGTACCCTCTCTCGTAAGATCCAAGAAGCTTGGTTAGCAACCCAATTGGAAAAGAAAGCAACCAAACAAGAAATCTTGACCTATTACGTCAATAAAGTATTTATGGCGAATGGGAACTACGGAATGCAGACAGCTGCGAAAAGTTATTACGGAAAAGATCTAAAAGATCTTTCACTCCCTCAATTGGCACTCCTTGCAGGGATGCCCCAAGCACCAAACCAATACGATCCATACTCCCATCCTGAAGCAGCGCAACAACGCCGAAACTTAGTATTAAAAGAAATGCTCGATATGAAGACCATTTCCAACAAACAATACGAAGCAGCGGTCAATACACCTGTTACAGATGGTCTGCAAAGTCTCAGTTCTTCAAGCAGTTACCCAGCCTATATGGATAATTACCTGAAAGAAGTGATCGAGCAGGTCGAAGAAGAAACGGGCTACAATTTGCTTACAACTGGGATGGATGTCTATACTAACGTTGACACCGAAGCGCAAAAGAAATTGTGGGACATCTACAATACAGATGAATATGTCAACTATCCAGATGATGAATTGCAAGTAGCTTCAACAGTTATCGATGTTAATACTGGTAAAGTCATTGCTCAGCTGGGTTCTCGTCACCAATCCAGCAATGTTTCCTTTGGTACAAACCAAGCGGTTGAAACGAACCGTGACTGGGGTTCAACAATGAAACCAATCACAGATTACGCACCAGCTCTTGAACATGAGGAATATACCTCTACAGCAGCTACTACAACAGATGCGCCATACAACTTCCCTCATTCATCAACGCCTGTCTACAACTGGGACCGTTCATACTATGGTAGCATGTCCATTACCTACGCAATTCAACAATCTCGTAACGTGCCTGCGGTGAAGGCCCTGGAAAAAGTTGGTCTTAAACAAGCTAAGAAATTCCTCAATGGATTAGGGATCGATTACCCAGAAATGGTTTACGCCAACGCTATCTCGAGTAACACTAGCGATTCTAGCAACAAATACGGAGCCAGCAGTGAGAAAATGGCAGCTGCCTATGCTGCTTTTGCCAATGGCGGTACCTATTACAAACCATCCTATGTTAGTCGGGTTGTCTTTAGTGATGGCACAACCAAGGAATTTGAGTCCGAAGGAACTCGTGCAATGAAAGCAACAACTGCCTACATGATGACAGATATGATGAAGACAGTTCTCTTGTCTGGTACCGGTACAAATGCTGCCATTTCGGGAATCTACCAAGCTGGTAAGACAGGTACATCAAACTATGCTGATAACGAAATCGGTAAATTGACAAAAAATGCTTATTCAAATATTGTAACACCGGATGAATTGTTTGTAGGCTACACTCCTGAATATGCCATGGCAGTATGGACAGGTTATTCCAATCGCTTTACACCAGTATTGGATAATGGAATACAGGTCGCAACGGATGTCTACCGTCAAATGATGCTCTATCTTGCTAATAATAATAACTCTGGTCATACGGATTGGACGCAACCAAGTGGACTGTATCGAAGTGGTTCTTATCTCTACTTAAACAATGGTAAGAACAACTACAATAACTACTACTATGAGCCAAGTTATTCCACTGATCAGTATTCGTATGAAGAACCATCGTCTAGCTCTTCGAACGAAGAAAATCAATCTAAACCATCTGAGCCTTCTTCGCAAGACTCTAACAATCATAACGAATAATAGAATGGAGAAGTCGGGCTTTTGCCCGGCTTTTTTTAAAACAATGGTTAAAAAACCAGAACGAATAAAATCTGATTTATTTAGTTAGACTTCCCAGCTTTTTTATTTTTGAGTATATAAAAAAAAAAGAGCCTTTCGGCTCTTATTAGAATGTAGACAAACTATTTTAAAGCAAAATAAGTTAAGTGATTCTGCAAAAAACAAAATTGAGTTCCAATATTTAAATCGATTTAAGAAAATACTGAAACTTTCCGCTGTGAGAAAAGTGCTTGAAACGTTATTGTTTCAGGCACTCGGAATTATTGAGACCTTAGACTCAATAATTAGTCATGGAACTTTAAAGAAGTTCGCTGACGTCCGTACTCACCTAAGGAAAGTTTTTAAGATATTTTGTCTTCAATCTGAAAAGAGCCTTTCGGCTCTTTTCTATATCATTATTTTGCTAAAGCTCCCATTGGATCCCACGGTGCTAGGACAATTGGTTCTGCTTCATAGGCTGCTAATTCGTCTGCTGTTAGGAATTCTTTACGAACCACGATTTGATAGGTATATTCATCCATCCAAGCATCAGAAGCCACAAAGTAACCATCTGTACCGACCTTGTCTCCCCATGAATTTTCAACCTTCCATTTACGAGGCTGACCTGCTTCGTCTAAATCAACCCCTGTCAAGACCATAGCGTGTGTCATGAGACTTTCTGCATAGTCCAAGCGACCCGCCTTGTCTTGTGTCAAATGAATGTCCATGCCTGCTTCAAAATCGTAGACATCTGTTGCCAGGATTCCGGCTTTACGGTTGCTGACTTGGCCTACATCTGAACCAAACCAGACAGTTTCTCCTGCTTTCATTTGAGCAATAGCTAATTCTTTCAATCGATCCATTGGAACATTTAGGTAGCGGACTGGACGGCTACCAACCACATTGCCCAGCATATCTACGGTGTAAGATTTTCCATATGGCTTATCTGTAGTTGGGGCATTGATAATGGAGACGTAATCGTCTAATTGAAGGTCTACATATTTTTTGTAGAAGCTTTGTGGAGTTAAGCCACTTTCGGTATGGAATTGGTTGTCCTTATCACGGTATGAAAAGTCAAATTCACGCGGAGGCAATCCTAAAGACATAGCCAAGAAGTTAAAGATTTCTTGCAACAACGCTTGTTTCTTGCTCGCAACTGCCTCACTATCTGCGCCTGAGTGAATCAAGTCACGCAAGATTTGCGCATCTTGACGCAAGAGTTTATTGAGGTAGGTGTTCAATTCCCGGCTATTACTTGAAGAAATCGATTCCGGATAAACTGATTTTGGAACCACTCCGTATTTCTCAAAGAGGGATACCACCATATCCCATTGACCACCATCTTGTTGTGGGGTTTGTAGGAGAAAAGCCACCTTACGGCTGGTCAATTCTTGATCTGCTGTAGCAATCACTTGCTCCAAAAACCAGTTTGATTTTTCATACTTATCCCAAAAGAAAGTATGTGCTTGAGACAATTCAAAATCCTCCAATTGGAAGCTTGAAATCATCTTGTGACGGAAGGTATTTAAAGCCGCAAACATCCAACAACGTCCAGATGCTTTTTGGTTTGTCACCTTATCCTTGGTCAAATCAAGTGAAAAAACTGGTGTATTTTCTACTGCACTCTTGCGCGTTTCAAGCGATGCATGGATCCCATTGTGGGTAACAGCATTTTCAAGAGCCGCATATTTCACATTTGCTTCATAATTAGCATAGAGCTGGTCTGTAAATTCTTTCGTTAATTCTGACATAGCAATCTCCTTTTTTCGTTATTTACTATTATAATCCTTTGAGCAGAATCTTCAAGTAAAAATCACCCTATAGAGAGGGATTCTGTATAGAATAGATGATTTTATCCCCACAATATCCTTTGCGTTGAATGGCATGAGGGATGGTTTCTACATACTGCATTCCTGTCTTTTCCATGACTTTCCCTGAAGCAGGATTTAAACTGACATAAGTGGCTTTGATTTCTTTAAATCCGACTTCGTTCAATAAGAAAGCCAAAACAGCTATGACGGCTTCTGTCATGAATCCCTGCCCCCAGAATTTCTTGCCAAGGATATAACCTAGCTCGCATGATTGACTTTCCGGGTCCTGAGAAACCACACTAATATCTCCAATTACCTGATCCGGTGATGTTTTCAAACAAATCGCCCATTTATAAGTATCTGATTTACGATACTGTTCGATCCATCTTTTGATCGATTCTCTAGTTCTCTCAGAAGATGCATGGGCATCCCAGGTGACATATTTCAGGGTTTCAGGATCAGAAGCCCAATTTTCAAACATCGCTGATGCATCCTCCAAAACGAAAGGCCTCATGTATAAACGCTCCGTCTCTATGACAAGACTTCCAAGATGCTTCATAGATTGTCTCCCTTCATTTTTTCATGCAACTTGAACTTTGCAAGTTGGTTACTTTAATCTAGAAGAAAAGGACGGATGAAACCGCCCTTCTTTTTAATGCTTTTCACAATATTGTATGGTGAGACTACGAAATAGAACTCTACGAGTTACCGATTTCTACCTCGTTCTCCTATTTTAAGACTCGGGCTAAAAAGGTCCACTGGACCTTTTTACTCCCAAAAATGATCAAATACTGTGATTGGCAAGTGGCGTTTGTGTTGGCCTTTGTACCACCATTTTTCAATAGTGGCTTGAGCTTCTGGACTCACTTGTTTGCCTTCTAGGTAATCATCAATTTCATTATAGGTGACACCCAGTGCTACTTCATCTGCTATTCCTGGTTTTTCTTCTTCCAAATCTGCTGTTGGGATTTTCTCATAAAGAGCAGGATCGGCTCCTAAGGCCTTAAGCAATTGTTTTCCTTGGCGTTTATTCAAACGGAAAAGGGGCAAAATATCTGCACCACCATCTCCAAACTTTGTAAAGAAGCCAGTAATATTTTCTGCAGCATGATCCGTCCCAATCACCGCTCCGCTACGTGCTCCAGCTAGAGCATATTGAGCAATCATACGACTGCGAGCCTTAATATTGCCTTTGTTAAAATCAGAAACCTCTGTTCCAGTCGCCTCTACTGCTCGTACCATTTCGTCAGCAGACTCCTTGATATTCACAACCAGGCTAACATCCGGCTGGATAAAGGCCAAAGCTTTTTGTGCATCTGCTTCATCTGCCTGTACCCCATAAGGAAGACGAACGGCAATAAATTGATAGGAGGCATCTCCTGTTTCTGCGCGCATTTCTTCCATGGCTAATTGAGCTAATCGTCCAGCAAGCGTTGAATCTTGTCCTCCTGAGATCCCTAATACAAATGTTTTCAAGAAGGGATGTTTTTTTAGATATCTTTTTAAGAAATCAACCGAGCGGCGAATCTCTTCCTGAGGATCAATGCTAGACTTGACACCCAATTGTTGGATAATCTCTTCTTGCAAACTCATTTTGCTTCTCCTTCTCCATTGGCCTTGTTACGCATTTCCTCGATCAGATCCATCTTATCCTGCCAAATATCTTTGGCCAAGTCAACTGGGTAATGCTGTGGATTGAGGACGCGCTTGTATTCATCCCATAATTGATCGTAATTTTTACGAGCATATTCTTGAATTTCTGATAATGTTGGCAGTTGATAAACCAATTGACCCTCTTTAAAAATATCCACTAAAAGAGGAATGGCCTCAAAGTTTTGGACCGTTTTATTGATGTAGGTATAAGTCGGATGGAACATTTTAAGTTCAGTCAGTTGTGAAACATCTACTCCATCATAAGTGATGTAGTCCCCTTCTGATTTACCTTTTTCACGGCTGGTAATCCGCCAGACTTGCTTTTTACCTGGAGTAGAAACTTTCTCCGCATTATTGGAAAGCTTGATGGTATTGATCATCTCTCCTGCTTCGTTTTCAACAGAGACAATTTTGTATACCGCTCCAAGCGCTGGTTGATCGTAAGCTGTAATTAACTTGGTTCCTACACCCCAAACATCAATTTTTGCTTTTTGCATTTTTAAGTTGAGGATGGTATTTTCATCCAAGTCATTAGAAGCGTAGATTTTAGCATTTGTAAAACCAGCCTCATCTAATTGCTGGCGAACCTTTTTAGAAATATAAGCAATATCTCCTGAGTCAATCCGGACGCCTAGGAAATTGATTTTATCTCCCATTTCACGCGCTACCTGAATAGCTGCAGGGACTCCAATACGAAGCGTATCATAGGTATCGACGAGGAAGACACAATCTTTATGGGTTTCCGCATAAGCCTTAAAGGCCTGGTAGTCATTTCCATAAACCTGTACAAGAGAATGGGCATGAGTTCCTAAAACTGGGATTCCAAAGAGTTTTCCTGCACGAACATTACTAGTTCCATTGGCACCTCCGATGACTGCTGCACGAGTTCCCCAAATGGCAGCATCCATTTCTTGCGCACGACGTGTTCCAAATTCCATCAAAGGCTCATCTTCAATGACTGAACGAATACGAGCAGCTTTTGTTGCTATCAAGGTTTGAAAGTTGACGATATTCAAAAGGGCTGTTTCCACCAATTGACACTGAGCCAGAGGACCCTCTACCTGAACAATTGGTTCATTGGCAAAGACTAAATCTCCTTCTTGAGCAGAACGTACCGTCAATTCCAACTTGAGATCACGAAGATATTCCAAGAAGGCCCCATGATAACCAAGTGACTCTAAATAGGCAATATCGCTCTCAGAAAAACTCAAGTTTTCCAAGTATTTCACAATTCTTTCTAAACCAGCAAATACTGCGTAGCCGTTTTTAAAAGGCTGTTGACGAAAATAGACTTCAAATACGGCATGTTTATTGTGGATACCTTGATCAAAATAGACTTGCATCATGTTGATTTGGTATAAATCAGTATGCAAGGTTAAACTGTCATCCGGATACATATGAATACCTCTTTTTTATAGATTTGTTCTATGAATTCCTACCATAAAATTAGTACCATTATAGCACATTTCAGCTCTATTGAATACTGAAAGGAAAGCATGAAAAAAATCTGAGACAGGAAGCTCAGATTTTTTTGGATTAAAAGTTTTCTGTGATATATTTATAAACTTCTTGGCCAGCAATCGCACCGTCTCCGACGGCTGTCGTCACTTGACGTAGATCTTTTTGACGAACATCGCCAACTGCAAAAACACCTGGGACTGTGGTTCTCATATGATCATCCGTGATCACCCAGCCATTTTCATCTAAAATACCAAGTTCTGTCGCAAAATCACTGACAGGATCTAAACCAACATAGATAAAGACACCACCGAAGGCTTGCTCTCTAACCTCTCCTGTCTTCACATCTTTTAAAAGGACAGACGTTACTTTTTGTTCACCCTTAATTTCTTCAACAACCGTATTCCAAGCAAAGTGAATTTTATCATTGGCAAAGGCACGATCTTGAAGAACTTTTTGGGCACGCAATTGATCACGACGATGGGCAATGGTCACTGTTTTTGCAAACTGAGTCAAAAAGACAGCTTCTTCTACCGCAGAATCGCCACCACCAACGACTAGAAGATCCTCATCTCTAAAGAAAGCTCCATCACAAACAGCACAGTAGGAAACCCCTCTACTATTCAGCTCTTCTTCACCAAGGACATTCAATGAACGGTGGTTAGACCCTGTGGCAATCACAACGGTTTTAGCTTCAAATTCCCCATCATCTGTGACAATCTTTTTGGTTGCTCCGTGGTCTTCGATGCGCTCTACCTGACCAAACAAATGTTCCACACCAAGATTTTCTAAAGGCTCAAACATTTTTTCAGCCAAGTCTGGGCCACTAATATTCGCATAGCCAGGATAGTTTTCAATGTCAGACGTATTGTTCATTTGACCGCCTGGAATTCCTCTCTCAATCAATGCGACTTTTAAATTGCTTCGTGCTGCATAAAGGGCAGCAGTCATCCCTGCAGGACCTGCTCCAATAATCACTGTATCAAACATACTCAACCTCTTTCTGTTTCGTTGTAACCATTATAATTCTATCACGGCCTTTTTGCAATTATCGTGCTTGAAAGATAAACAAAATCCCTATGACCGCAAAGGTTAAAATAGGAATCGTCATGATATCAATTAAGAGGATATCATACAAATGGGCTTGACGTTGCTTGGCTGTTTTATCTTTCTTCTTAAGGGCACGGTAGCCAATCCAAATACAAGAAGCGATCCCAACTAAAATCGTTGTCGTCACTAAACTTTGTAAATATAAGGACAATAATTTATTTAACATCACGACTCCAAATATTTTTACATTTTCAGAAAACAAACCCAGCTAGCATCGCCAGCTGAGTCTTACCTCTTCTCTATTATATCAAACATAGGTCCGTTTGTAACTAGCAAAGAATTCTTTTGTCCGTTCTTCTTTTGGATGTTGCATGATTTCCTCTGGTGTTCCAGATTCAATAATCCGTCCTTTATCCAAAAATAAGACCTTATCTGCTACTTGCGCTACAAAAGACATATCATGGCTGACCAGTACCATGGTTTGTCCTGATTTTGCCGCATTGGCAATGGATTTTTCAACTTCTCCAACCAATTCTGGATCCAAGGCTGAAGTCGGTTCATCCAGCAAAAGAACTTCTGGTTTCATGGCCAAAGCACGGGCCAAAGCCACCCGTTGTTTTTGTCCACCTGAGAGGTGACGAGGATAATGATTTTCACGATCCGATAAACCGACTTTTGCTAGTTCTTCTCGAGCAATTTTCATTGCTTCTTGATCGGATAAGCCCTTCACAACAATGAGCCCTTCTTTCACATTTTCAAGGGCTGTTTTTCTACCAAACAAATTAAACTGTTGGAACACCATGGCCAATTTTCTTCTTAAGGTTAAGATTTGATCTTGGCTAATGTGCTCAAAATCAACCTCGAAATCATCAATCTTAATTCTACCGCTATCTGGTGCTTCCAAATAGTTTAAACTGCGTAAGAAGGTTGATTTACCAGCTCCCGAAGACCCGATTAAGGCCACGACTTCCCCTTTTTGAATTTCCAAACTTAGATTATTTAAAACCTTTTGACCTGAAAATGTCTTTGATAATTCTGAAATATAAATCATTAGATCCGGACCTCCTGATCTGGTAAATCAATTGCTACGGGAGTCTCAATATCCAGTCGACGTTCAATGTGACGGCCTAGTATTTCAATGAGAATATTCACAATCCAGTAAACAATCGATACCGTGATAAAGCGTTCAAAGTACTTCAAATCGCTCCCCCCAATAATCCGTGCTTGAGCAAAAATTTCAACTACACTGGCACTAAAGGCTAGCGAGGTCCCCTTGGTCAAGCCAATGAGAGAATTGATTAAGGTTGGAGTTGCAACGACTGCTGCATTGGGAATAATAATCCGGCGATAAACTTGACGGTTGGTCATTCCAAGACTACGCGCTGCCTCAATTTCACCAGGATCAACCGATAAAATGGCTGCCCGGATGGTCTCACTCGCATAAGCTGCCTCATTAAAGGCAAGAGCTACAATTGCAAATAACTCAGCTGGAATGGCATTAATATTAAAAGCTGTTCCATAAGACTGATTGATCGCTTTTAAAATAAGAGGAATCCCATAATAGGTCAACATCAACTGAACCAACAAAGGAGTCCCCCGTAAAAAACTGACAAAAACAGCTTGAATCGGGTAAAGAATTCGTACACGATTAATTTTGACCAGAGCAAAAATCATGGCAAAAATAATCCCAAAAAATGCGCCTCCTAGGGCTAATAAAATCGTCACAGGCAATTTCCCTATGACAGCCGGAAATGCATCCAATACGGCTCTCAAACTAAACAGCTTGCTATCTGGAACGTGTTTTAAAAAGTCAGCATACCAGTTGGCAGTTAAAAGATTAGTTGTAAACATTTTTGTTACTTCCTTTCTCGAACATAAACATTCTATCACATTCACTATCGGAATTCCAAAAATTGCTACAGAAATAGAAAAATGATAGACTACTCAAATTTAGTCTATCATAATTTTAGACAAGTTCCTAATAGTTTTTCTTTATGGAGTTCATAAAGAAAATCTATGTTTTCTTCTGAACATTTGAAAGAAGGGGTTAGAAAGTTTGACGTTTGGCCTTTCGTTCGGCCCGACCACGCGCACGGTTTTCAGCTCGCTTAGCTTTTCTCCGCTTTTCATCAACTGCCCATTTGATTTTTTTCTTGTAGCCTGGTTTGATTTTTTTCTTTTTCTTCTTCACCAGACCAATCATTTCGATGTCGAGTTTCTCTTGCTTTTTCTCACGATTCGCCCGTCTGTCCCGATCATAAGTATCTTCAATAACCCCATTTTTCAAGACTTTAGGTACGAAACGAATTCCCATTTTTTCTAGTTCACGGATATCTGAATCATCACTCGGTTGATAAAGAGTAATAGCGACACCTGGTAGACCATTGCGCCCTGTCCGGCCAACACGGTGAACAAAGAAGGAAAGATCTTGTGGAATAGCATCATTGATGACATGACTCACCCCTTCGATATCAATTCCACGAGCCGCCAAATCGGTGGCCACAATATACTCAAAATCAAGATTTTTAACCTGATTCATGATCCGTTTCCGTTCACGTGGTGGGATATCTCCGTGAATCTTCGCCACTTTTAATCCCTGAGCCACTAAATAGGCATGGAGATCATCTGCTCTCGTTTTGGTATTGACGAAAATCATGGCCAAATAAGGTTGCAAGGTCTTGGTCAATTGGTAAATTTGCTCATTTTTATCCCGACCCTTGGTCGAAACTAGCCAATTATCGATGGTATCTGAAATCACCGTCTTGGTCTTAATCTGCTCCATGACTGGATTTGAGAGATATTTTTTCAAGAAAGGCTGCAATTTTTGCGGAATGGTGGCTGAAAAAACTAAAAATTGCAGTTGTTGCGGAAGCCTTGAAGCAATCTTATCCACGGTAGACAAGAATCCCATGTCCAGTGTCATATCCGCCTCATCTACCACAAAAGTATGGGCCTTATGAATAGCCAGATCACCAGATGCAACTAGATCGTAGATCCGGCCTGGAGTTCCAATCACGATATGTGGTTGTTTGACCTGGAGTTTTTCAATCTGACGGCTTTTATCCGTTCCTCCAACATAATTCACAATCCGAATCTCTTTTTCAGAATGACTAGCGATTTGACGAGCAGCTTGGTAAATTTGCGTCGCCAACTCCCGACTAGGAGCCGTGATGACCGCTTCAACTTGCTCACTGTCTTCATTTAATGTTTGAAAAATCGGTAAGAGGAAAGTATGGGTTTTCCCAGAACCAGTCTTTGACTCTCCTACCAAATCATTTCCAGCTAGGACAATCGGAATTAGTTTTTCCTGTACTTCGGTTGCTTCTCTAAAATTGATTTCTTTCAGTGCCTCTTGAATATAGGGCTTAAAATTAAACTCTGTAAATTTCATTTTCTCAGTTCCTTTCATGATCTCTATTATTATATCAGAAAAGCTGTCTTCTTGCTTCTCTTATGAGTCATTTTTCCTAACCAGCAAAGTCTTTCTGAGTTAGCAAAAAACGATGGGCAAGCCCACCGTCGTTTTATAGGTAGAGAAGGACTAGAGTCACGACACTTGTCACCAAGGCAATGCTCCACATAAAGGCATCCACTTTCCATTCTGACCAGTTTTGCCCATTGCCAGAAAGGCCACCCAGTTCTAAATGATGGTGGAAAGGAGTCATTCGGAAAATCCGACGTCCTTCCCCGTACCGTTTCTTGGTCCATTTGAAATAGGTCACTTGTAGCATCACTGAACCTGTTTCAATGACATAGACCAGACCAATCAAGAGCAGCGTCCACTCGACATGCAAAGCCATTGACAAGGCTGCAAGCATCCCTCCAAGAGCTAGACTACCGACATCTCCCATAAAGATTTTAGCCGGCTTGTGGTTGAAGACAAAGAATCCTAGCAAGGCCCCAATCATACTCAAGGTGACAAAGAGAATGTCCCATTTTCCTTGCATATAGGCAATAAAGGAATAGGCACTCAGGCTAATGGCAACGGAAATGCTGGCTAATCCATCAATCCCATCTGTCAAATTGACGGCATTTGAAAAACCAACCAACCAAAACAAAGCAAAGAGAATGTAGAAATGGCCCAAGTAAAGATCGTAACCAAAGACATTCAAAAGGCTTCCTGCACCGTGGCGTTCAGAAAAAATATAGAAGATGATTCCACCAACGAGTTGAAGAGCTAATTTTTGCTTTGGATTGAGCCCTTCATTAATCTTACGAAAAACCTTTAAAAAGTCATCCAAAAATCCAACAATTCCATATAGAATCAAGATAAATAGAGTAAGTTGAACAGGTCGCGTGAAATTTCCAGTCAATACGGTAACGACAAAACTGACTAGAACTGCTGTAATGAGAAACACCACTCCACCCATTGTTGGAGTGCCAGCTTTCGCTTTGTGTTGTTTCACATCTTCATGCATTTGTTGCCCAGAAATATGAGCACGATGGTAAAATCGAATAAAGGCTGGAATAGCAGCCACTGTTAATAGAAACGATACAAGGATCGTAGCAATATACATCTTAGTCTCCTAATGTTAACGTAATCTTTTTGGTTTTATTGAGTGAGGTGTTCATTTTGACACTTTGTTTGGTTACTTTCTTTCCACTACCTTTATAGGTAATTTCAATTCCAGTCCATTCTCCAAAGATGTCTGCATTTTTCTTAGTCCAACCATACATATCTGGAACCGCATCAAAGTCTTCTGTCAATAACAATACTTGTTGATTGGCTTTGACTTTAGAGCCTACATCCACAGACATTTTGCGGATATTTTTCCCGGTTCCTAGGACAATTGGTTGCACCAAATTGCGACGCAATTCCTCTGAATAAGCACCTGGGCTTAGATTTTGCTTCAGATTCAACTCTTTAGAGAGAGTTTCCACTGAAGGGATTTTGTAGGTCGTTTCTTTGGTCACATCATCCAAAGTTGGTGCCTCTGATGTTAAGTGCAATTCATCTTTTAAAGCAACTGCATCTTCCAAAATAGGATTGACCAGTTCTTCCCAGCTAGTGGCTGAGAATTTCACTTCTGGTTGTTGGACTGTTACATACATGATGAATTCAGGGTCTTCTGCAGGTGTCATCGCTACAACCGAGTTGATATAATCATTTTCTCCTTGCAAGTATCCTTGATCTGTCGCCATTTGGGCAGTCCCTGATTTCACTGCAACGTTTTGACCGGGTACCTGAATGATAGGTCCATCACTGTACAAGGTTCCATACTCTGGATCTGTTCCGACGGTGATCATATAATTTCGAGTCTGTTGCGCAGCTGATCCTGAAACTGGTTTTCCAACAACTTCTTTTTTTGATTTGCGGGCTGTGTCTGATTTTTTATCGTAAATGGCACTAATAAACTTCGGCTCCAACATTTGCCCATCATTGGCGATAGCACTAAAGGCCCGTAACATTTGAGTTTGACTGACGGAAATCCCTTGACCAAAGGCAGATTGTGCCTGACTGACGTAGTTATCGCCCGGAAGACCACCATAAGCTTCATTTCCCATTCCAAAACGAGTTGGAAGACCGAATTTAAAACGGGTTAGGTAGTCCATCCAGACAGCATTTCCCATCTTTTGCTCTAAGCGGGTCATCCCCACGTTACTTGAGTAAGCAAAGCCCTGCGCGATATTCATATAGCGACCTTCAGCCAGTCCCATATTGACATCCCAGTCACGGATGGTCGCATCTTTTACTTGTAGTTCGTTACTGTAGTATACCTCATTATAAGCTGGGAAGGTTCCATGATCAATCGCCGAAGCTAATAACATGACCTTCATCGTTGAACCCGGTTCATATTGATCTTGATAAAGGATGGTATTCCAGGTTTTCAAGTTTTTCAGATCCAGCCCTTGTTTGGTATCCGCATTATAGGAAGGACGTTGCGTTGTCGCTAGGATCTCTCCTGTTTTTGCACTCACAAGAGTCGCACTAACATACTTTCCTTTTACTTTTTCTTGGAAAACATCCATACGTGTCTCAAGGTAGGTCTGCAATTCTGCCGAAATGGTCGTATAAACATCTTTTCCATCTTCTGTTTTGACAGAAACCTTATCTGAACCAGGAACGATATTGCCGTTTCGGTCTTTGTCATAGGTGATGACTCCATTTTGACCAGCGAGAATACGATCGAGGGATTTCTCCATTCCTGATTGCCCCTTCAAGGTTTTATTCCCCTCTTTATCTTCTTGAAGAGAGGCCTGCCCTATAAATTGAGAGGCAAAAACTCCATTTTTATAGCTTCGATTTGGACTAGTTGTAAAGGCAACCCCTTCAATCTTCGCTGCTTCCATGGCCTCACGGATAGCCGTCATATTACTATAAGTAATGCCATTTCCGTTCGAGCCAAAAGAAACCTGTTTCAATTTCTTTTGCGACAACTGTTGAATGACGTAATCCTCATCCATCCCTAAGTACTGCTTAAAGATTTCTGCTACTTTTTTAAATTGGCTCTCTTCTACATAGAGGATTTTCCCGGTTGCTGATTTGTACTTTTTATCAATAACGGCATAAACGTTATAGGTCGTAGCATCTTCAGCAATTACTGCTCCATTTCGATCATAGATCGTTCCACGTTTTGCAGGAACAATGACCGTCTGCTCATGGACTTTCTTGGCTTGATCCGATAAGGTCACACCAAATTTTTTGTCAGTCCCAATGATCATTGCAAAATTAATCAGAAAGAGAAAAAAGAGGAAAATCGCCAGTACACTGAGATTTTTCCCAACTTGTTTTCGATTCTGATCCGGCAAGCGACGTTTCTTTATCGAATACCCGATCAAAAATTTTTTGAATTTATTCATCACTACTTGCACTCACTGTTTTTCGATTTTCTTTTTGCAGCTTCATTCCTTGGGAGCTAGCCAACTGTGATAAGCGGTCATAACGTGTTAATTCATTGACCTCTTGACGAACATCTGCCAATTCCGTCTTTTTGGCTTCTAGTTCCGTATTCAAATCAGTCAGTTCACTTTGAACTTGTAAAATCCGTGTCTGCATAAAGACGATACTAATGGCTAAAATAACAGCTGTTAGGACAATCGACCCATAAAAAGCCTTTTCTACTCTAGAGAAACGGCGAAAGCGGTCTTGCAGTATCTGTGTTCTTGTTCTCTCATCTCTTGCTGCCATATCAATTCCTCTTACTTGTGTATTTTTCGAGCAACCCGTAGTTTTGCTGAATGGGATCGATTATTATCCTCAAGCTCTTCATCACTTGGCAAAATAGGTTTCCTGTTGACCAACTCCATCGTTGGTTTCAAATCATCTGGAATAAAGGGAAGTCCCTTTGGAACCTCAACCGTCGAAGCTTCTTTAAACAATTGTTTGGTCAATCGATCCTCTAACGAATGAAAGGTAATCACAGAAATACGACCATCGAGGGCCAACAAATCCATGGCTTGCTGAATCGATTCATCTGCAGCTCCCAGTTCATCATTGACTTCGATACGAATGGCTTGGAAAATCTGTTTAGCAGGATGGCCCTTTTTCTTGAGCTCCTTAGCTGGTTTAGCAGATTTAATAATCTCTGCTAATTCAGTCGTCGTTTCAATCGGTTTAATTGCTCGTGCTTGCTCAATTTTCCGCGCAATTTGCTTGGAAAATTTGTCCTCTCCATATTTGAAAAAAATACGGACTAGATCATGGTAATCGTAGCTATTAACGACTTCATAGGCTGTCAAGGAAGCTTCTTGATTCATCCGCATGTCTAACGGCGCATCTTTCTTGTAAGAAAATCCGCGTTCCCGTTCATCTAACTGAGGACTAGAGACACCTAGGTCATAACAGATTCCATCAATTTCAGTCACACCCAATTCGTTTAGACGTTCCTTCAAATGACGAAAGTTATCCTTAATGAAGGTCACCATGCCTTTCTCAATAAAAGGTGCTAAACGAATCTTAGCATTCTCAATTGCATGCTGATCTTGGTCAAAGGCATAAAGATGGCCCGATTCATTTAATTTTGTTAACAAATATTCGCTGTGGCCTGCCCCACCCAATGTGGCGTCTACATAGATCCCATCTGGCTTAACATCCAGCATATCGATCGTTTCATGAAGCAAAACCGTTACATGATGAAATTCTTTACTCATATCTTTACTATTTTACCACAAATGGAACCAAGATGCACTCCTGAAAGAAAATTCACTAACTAATCCTATCTGCCCTTTTCGGATCCTACAAAATACCTAGAAAGGCTTGATTTCACTTGTTTCCTCTAGGATTTATGATACAATACTCTTATGAAAATAAGAAAACAGATTCTCATCCCACTTTTATTGGTCGATGCTATCGCTCTCTACTTTTTTCTAACCACTATTGAGGCTTGGATTTTTTGGCTTGCTGCCCTGATCCTAGTCGGCTCACTTTGGTGGCTCAAAAAAGCTATTCAAAAACAAAAAACAGAGATGGAAGAAAAATAATTTCTTCCATCTCTGTTTTTTTCTAATCCCCCAAGAAATTTCTTACAAAAAGGAAACTAGCTCTGAAATAATAAAGAGGCTGGGACAAAAGTCCTAGCCTCTCAATTATTTTTGGATTTTCGAGCAAGACGCAGTGGTTGAGTGGGCTCTACTACGCTGATTTCATCAGCTTTTACAGCCCTACTCAACTGTGCGGAGGTGAGACGACGAAATCGAATTCTAACGAATTACCGATTTCTGTCCCACTCTCTTGCGGTTTATTTACTATGTTTCCAATTGCTGTAAATCCCAAAAAGAATGATCCAGATGGTTGCTCCAATCGCTCCAATGTATGTTGATTCTTGCAAGAAGAGACAAACGAATACAAAGAGGAAGAAAACAATGGTCAATGGATTCAACACTTTATAGGCTGGCATGACAAAACCATCTGGCATAAATTCTTTCGATTTACGGTACTTAAGATGGGCAAGCATGGTCAAAATGTAAATAGCAATGTAGACACCAGAAGAAGATGCCGTAATCAAGGCAAAGGCATCTGAGACACCTGGCAAGACATTGATAAAGGCAGAAACAGCAACCACAATCGCAGAAAAAATAATCGCGCGACTTGGAATCCCCATACGAGATAAGCTATTCAGTTTCAAACGATTCATCACTTTGCTGTTTGGTGTTTCTTTTGCAATCTGGTACAAGTGACGCCCTGTTGAATAGAGGGTGGAATTCAAGGAAGATGCAGCAGCTGTCAGTACAACAAAATTAATCAATCCAGCTGCCCACTTGATTCCTACCATCTGAAAGACCGTTACAAACGGTGACTTATTGACAGGAAGCTGTTGCCAAGGGAAAATAGCCATAATCGCCAACAAAGCTCCTACATAAAAGATTACAATCCGGATTGGAATTTCTTTAATAGCTTTTGGCAATACTTGGCGGGGATTAGCGGTTTCAGAAGTAGTAATTCCAACAAACTCGATCGCTTGGTAAGCAAAGAAGACCATTTGGAATGCCATGACGAACTTGACCCAACCATTTGGAAACATTTGAAAACCACTGGTAATATTGGTTAAACTAGCGTGTCCAGCTGGTGTTTCAAAATTCGTCGTCACCATAAAGATCCCTGTTGCGATCAGGGCTAAAATCGTGACAATCTTGATCATTCCAAACCAGAATTCAACCTCTCCAAAAACCTTCACAGCGATCAAGTTTACACAACTTAAAAGCGCTAAAAAGACAATTTGAATCTGCCAGGCTGGCCAATTTGGAAACCAAAGCTGGACATAGTTGGAAACAGCCGTGATCTCTGCCATTCCCAAAAATACCAAGGAGACCCAATAGGACCATCCTGAAAAATAACCCCAACCTTTTCCTATATACTTGGTGATAAAGTTGATAAAGGTGTGTTGATCAGGGTCCATATAGAGCATTTCTCCGATTGCCCGCATCATCAAGTACATGAAGGCGCCAGTCAGCATATAGACTAAAATAATAGAGGGCCCTGTCAAAGAAAGGGAACGACCGGCTCCAAGAAAGAGTCCTGTCCCGATGGTTCCTGCAATAGCGATCAGCTGAACATGCCGATTTTGCAGACCACGAACCATCCCATTTTCGGTTTCTTCACCAGGATGATGTTTTTTTGACATATAATTACTCCAATTCTTTTTCTGTACATTTTCAGAAAAGTATACTTCAAATTTTCATACAATCTACTATACCATGTTTTTAAAAATTGGTCAATCCAGTCCAGAATATTCTGAATTTTATAGATTAAAAAGAGTGCTGAAATCTCTTCCAGCACTCTTTTGCTTATGAATTAGGGTCATCGAGACTACGGCCATGCAAACCTTTTTCCCGTTGCACTTGGCGTAGTTTCTCAGGGGTTACATCATTTCCATCTTCATCCACAATTTTGATACCTTCAATGTGGTGACGAACCGAACGACGATAACCTTCAATGTATTCTTCACGAAGTTTTGCTTGTTCCACTGTTTCTTCTGGCGTCAAACCTTCTGTTTTTTTCTTTTTAGCAAGCTCATTGATACGAGCGATTTTTTCAGGTGTCATAATAAAACCTACTTTCTACCTGTCATCAGGTACTTATTTTGTGTTCAATTGGTTGAAGGCTGCAACAGCATTAGCTTTCGCTACAAGGCCTGCAAGAAGGGCCAAACGGTTGTTTTTAACCGCCTCATCTTCTGCCATAACCATGGTATTGTCAAAGAAAGCATCAATGATTGGGCTAAGAGCAAAGAGTTGAGCCAATTTGTCGCTAGCTGAACCAGTCAATTCAAGATCTTCAATTGCTTTAGCAAGGGCTTTTTCTTGATCGTTTTCAAAGAGACTAGCGTCGACTGCTACTGAAGCATCTGCTTTTTCTGCCAAGTTGAAAGCACGTGAGAGGGATTCAACAGCTGCCTTGTAACCATCGGTCTTCGCAGCTTCTGAAAGAGCTTCAGCTGCTTCCAGCATATCAGCCACGACAAAGTTTGAACCAGCAAGAACAGCGTCTTTGATATCTTTTGCTGTGCGTCCCATCATCTTGTCCACACGCGCCTTGATGAAGTTGAGCACTTCTGCTTGATTGTCATAGGAAAGGCTATCAAATGAAAGTCCATAAAGGCTGTCAATCAACTCATCCATAGGGATATGCCAACCAAAAGCATCCAAGATTCGAACAACCCCTTGTGTTGCACGACGAAGCGCATAAGGGTCATTTGAACCTGATGGAATCAAGCCAACTGAGAAGAATGAAAGGAGGGTATCCAATTTATCTGCAAGGGCAAGGATAGCACCAACCTTAGTCTCTGGAAGAGCTCCGTCTGCTGAATCAGGAAGGTAGTGCTCACGGATAGCTGTCGCTACCGCAGCATCTTCACCAGCGAGGAGGGCGTATTTTTCACCCATGATTCCTTGCAATTCATCGAACTCTCCGACCATACCCGTCAAGAGGTCAAATTTGTAAATTTCAGCTGCACGAGCGACGGCTGCCATTTCTTCAGCAGTCAAACCAGCTTGCTCAGCCAATGACGCTGCAATAACACCAGCACGCGCCATGTGTTCAGAGAGAGAACCAATTTTTTCATGGAAGGTCACATGAGCCAATTTAGCAACGAGATCTTCAATCTTAAGTTTTTGGTCTTCACGCCAGAAGAATTCACCGTCTTCAAGACGTGCCACCAATACTTTTTCATTTCCTCGAACGACATTTTCCAAATGCTCAGCGTTCCCATTACGGACTGAGATGAAGTTTGGTTTAAGCTGACCATCAAGGTCACGAACAACAAAGTAACGTTGGTGCGTTTCCATTGAGGTCACCAAGACTTCTTCTGGAACGTCCAAATATTTAGTATCAAAGCTTCCCATGAAGGCAGTTGGGTATTCGACCAAGTTCAAGACTTCATTCAAAAGTCCTTCTTCGATTTGAACTTGCACACCTTGTTCTGCTTCGATGGCTTTGATTTGCTCATGAATCATGTTTTCACGTTCTTTGCTATCCGCAATCACGTAAACGGTACGAAGGTCTTCTTCATACGAATCCGCATTGGTAATTTCTACTTCATGTCCAAGGAAACGGTGCCCACGACTCACACGACCCGACTTAATATCCAAGAAATCAAGGTCGAGTGCTTCGTCGCCCAAAAGAACGATCAAGGTGTGAACTGGGCGAATGTATTCAAAGGTGTTGTTAGCCCAGTGCATGCTAACAGGGAAGGTCAATGAAGCAAGCACCTCTGGAACGCCAGCCAAGACTTCTTTAGCTGGTTTTCCAGCTTCGTGCTTCGTAACATAAACGTACTCTTCACCCTTGACTTCACGGAATTCGATATCATCAACCGTCAAGCCTTTTCCGCGGACGAATCCTTGAGCCGCTTTTGAGAAGTTTCCATCTGCATCCAAGGCGATTTTCTTAGAAGGTCCTTTAAAATCTTCGGTCAAATCTGATTGTTGATCAGCCAAACCAATCACACGGACGGCCAAACGGCGTGGTGTTGAGAAGGTTTGAATGCTTTCGTATGAAAGACGGTTGTCATCCAAGAAGGCTGCCATTTTCTCACCGAGTTGTTTTTCACTTGGTGTGACAACGTAGGCTGGCAACTCTTCAAGTCCAAGTTCTACTAATAAGTTTTTTGTCATGTTTTTTCTCCGAAAAATATCTTTTTTTCCAGTTTGCCTTATGTGATTGGCACGCAAGCAACCGACTTCGTCGTTTCATTGCTAAAATTGGAGCCTAAGGTCTCCAATTTTGCCTGGTATCGTTAGTTTCTCTAACGATACCTTTATCACTGCGGCAACTGGTTCTGTAGGATTGCTCTATCATCCAATCCCATCTAATACGCTCTCTTTACTCTTCCTCTTCTGCTAGGAGTTTGGCGCGTGTTGCTTCGTCAAGAAGTGGGTAACCGAGTTTCTTGCGTTCTGCGACGAAGGTTTTGGCTACGACACGGGCCAAGTTACGGATGCGGGCAATGTAGCCGGCACGTTCTGTAACAGAAACAGCACCACGAGCGTCAAGCAAGTTAAAGGTATGCGAACATTTCAAAACGTAGTCATAGGCAGGGTGAACAAGACCCAATTCCAAAGCACGTCCTGCTTCTTTTTCAAATTTTTCGAAATTTTCAAGAAGCATATCTTGGTCAGAAACTTCAAAGCTGTATTTTGAGTGCTCGTATTCTGGTTGAAGGAAGATTTCTCCGTATTTAACACCTGGAGCCCACTCAATATCGTAAACAGAATCTACTTCTTGGATGTAAGAAGCCAAACGTTCCAAACCATAAGTAACCTCAGAAGTTACCGGACCAGTTGTCAAGCCACCAACTTGTTGGAAGTAGGTGAACTGAGTGATTTCCATACCGTCCAACCAAACTTCCCAACCAAGACCAGCTGAACCAGTTGATGGGTTTTCCCAGTTATCTTCAACGAAACGAATATCGTGTTCCAAAGGATTGATCCCCAATTTTTCCAATGATTCAAGGTAGAGCTCTTGGATGTTTGATGGTGATGGTTTCATCACCACTTGGAATTGGTGGTGTTGGTAAAGACGGTTTGGGTTTTCCCCGTAACGTCCATCTGCTGGACGACGTGATGGCTCTACATAAGCCGCATTCCATGGCTCAGGACCAATGGCACGAAGGAAGGTGTAAGGACTCATGGTTCCCGCACCTTTTTCATTATCATAAGCCTGCATCAGCATACAACCCTGGTCATTCCAGTATTGTTGCAAAGTCAAAATAATTTCTTGAAAGGTTAATTTCTTAGACATTAAATACTCCTTGATTTAAATGATTTCTTGCGACACGAGTCTGCCCCGTCGATTACACGAAGCAAGACGAGTTAGTACTGCGTCTAGCTCAGGCACCCTAGTGCTGAGCGTGTGGCAGTCCGACTGTAAGGAGATCTCTGCCACTGACGCAGTGGAAAGTCAATTTTTTAGACATGTTTTACTCCTTATTCATAAAGTTTCTTGTGACTTAGGACACAAAAAGAACCGTGTCTCTGCTCCTAAGTCTATGACCTAGGGGCGTCAGAAACGCGGTTCCACCCTAATTTATTACTTCATTTTATTTTACTTTACTCAGCTTTTTACTGAGAGAAAGCGCCACTTGCTTACTTTGCTCTACTTGGCTCTCACTATCCCAAGCTCGCTAGAAAAACGCCGTAAGCCCTTCTTTCTTGACTAGTATTATAACAGATTTTTAGTGACTTGTAAATTAAAATCCGCATGAAACAATCGTTTCATACGGATTTTAGGCTAACAAACAAGGTTGTTTTTCTTATGGACGTCTCGCAGCTTTTGGTTTTTTACCATGAAGTTTTTTCTTGGCATTCTTCAAGGCTGTCAAAGCATCTTTCACATCTTGTTGGCTTGCTCCTGGATTTGAAAGGATAGTTTGCGCATCCTTGAAGGCTGCTAGGTAAGCTTCTTTTTCTTCATTTCCAGCATAGATGAATTTAGCATTCTTTTCTTGGAACTTCAATTCTTCCTTGATGTATTTTTCAAGGCTTGAAAAATCAGTTGCTTTCCCGTTTAATTTTCCTTCCGCACGGCTAAGCTCAGCAAGTGCTTGATTGATTTGTTCTTGTTTCACAGTTGGATCAACTGCAAGCAAGGCAACTGTTTGGAAAGCACGATCGTAGTCGCGACGTACTTTTTCTTTGGCATTGGCATAACGACCAGTTTTAGTCGTAGCATCGTAAGCCTGCATAGCTTCTTTCAAGGCCGCAACGTTTGAATCTTTCCCATCCAAAGCTTGGCTGGCAGCTTCAAGACTAGCTAGAGCTTGGTTGACTTGCTCTTGACTAACCTTGTTGGTCAAGGCTGCTTGGGCAGCTTGCAAGGCTTGATCATAGGCTTCCTTCTTATCCGCACTGGCATTGAAATATTGCGCTGTCTTTGTAACATCTGCTTGGTTGTTCAAAGCAGCTAAGAGATCCACTTTTGAGATCACTCCAATACGATAATTGTTGTTGCGCCCTGCGACAACTGAGATCACTGGTGCTTCCTCAGCTAGTTCATAGCCTGTAGGAAGAGTTGCAACCAAGGTATATTGACCAGTTGCTACAGATTTACCAAAGCCATTTTTACCATATTTTTCAGCAGGCAAGACAAAGTTTTCACCATCTGCCCCTTTTAATACGATCGTAGCTGCTTTTGAAACCGGTTGATCAAATCTGATGCTAACTGGTGCATATTCTAAAGTATTGGCAAGAAAAGCAATCGTTTGGAAACTATTATCCTCTGTCAAATCAAATTCTTGTGTCAAGCTGCTGACAAATTTCACTTCTGTACGATCATACGTAAAGATTTCTGCAGTATAATGACCAAAGTTCAAGAAGTTAATATCTTTTGTCTTATCAACTGACACATATTGACCATTACTATCTTTGATTCGGTAAACATACATAGTATCCAAATCTTTGTTCGTCTTAGCGTCACGAACAGCAATTTGAATCCGGCCACTATTTTGATCCCGAACTAAATCAGCTAGTGAAACATAGTCTACGTTCCCTGCAAAGTCCTCTACGTAGTAATAGATATTCTTCTTATCGATATTTTCAGGAAGATCGAAACTACCATCTGCATTCGCTTTAATGACATGGTAATTTTCAAGGGCACGTGTCCCATTCTTATCATCACTAGTTTGGACCATTGTTCCCTTATCATCAAATGGTGTGACGTAAACGAGTTTTTCAGATAAGATTCCGCCGTCTCCAACATCTTTGGCTTTACGAGCTACAAACTGTTGTGCCCCATCTTTAAAGCGAATATATCCAGATGTGATCACTGGTTTTTGAGTATCAACTTGAACCTTAAAGGTCGTTGATTGCTCTTCAGCACCAGGAACCATTGGTGTGTAACGAATGACATAATCATATAGACCATCTGCTACTGCATTCCCATTCGCATCAATACCATTCCAAGTAGTATTAGCTAATGTGTAGCTGCGTGGGTTCTTTTGGTCACCGTTGAAGAAGTTCTTACGATGGTCAGATGGAGTTCCTTCCCACAGTGGATTTTTATGTTCCGTATCACTTGCTGCATAAACAGTTGCACGAAGGTTTTCAATGTTTCTAAGGGCGACTGTCTTGTATTCAACGAGGTCTTTATTTCCATCTTCATTTGGCGAAATGGCAATGCGAACATTCCCATTCTCATCTAATTGAAGAGAATGTGTACCTTCCGCATTTTCTTCAATACCAAGAACTGTAATCCGACGACCATCTCGTTTTCCTTGTGTGAGGAGAAGGTCATTTTGCAGGGTAACAAGCGCAGAAACATTGGCACTAGAGGAGATATTCAAATCTTTTGGAACATGATAGTAGAAGCCATCTTTTCCTTCGCGAACCAAATCATAGATTGGTTTTTCAACAGCTGGAAGGTTTTGGAATTCTCCCTTGAATCCCATAAACGGCAAGCTAACTACATCCCCATCATCTGCTGGATCGACAAAACGAACAAATCCTTCAAGGAAATAGCCATTTGGCATTTCTTTGCTTAATTCTTCTGTGAATTTACTTGTGTCGACTTTCACTGTAACTGTTTCAGAACTATGTGCTTTCACGGTTACTTCAGGCCAAGCAGTTTCTGTTAATTTACGTGGACGTAGGGTAAATTTACCATCCTTCACTTCATCTGTGTCAGTATTCACCAACATTTTCAAGGTACGATCGGTATCTGAAATATTGTGGACTGTGACATCAAAGGTAAAGCTATCTCCAACATTACCAAGAGTAACGCTTGGATAGTTGTTTTCACCAGTCACATACAAGTCTGTTGAAACGGCTGCGGCTGTGTCTACAACCCCTGCTCCTTGTTGGCGTGGAGACGTATAGACACCGGTTTCTTTGTTAACATGTGGTTTAGCCGTAGACATAATCAAGGCTTTCACAGTTGCAGAAACTTGTTCAGGAGTCAATTCTGGATGGTTCTTCACAAGGTATTCTTTAACCAAGGCTGCAACACCAGCTACGTGAGGTGAGGCCATACTAGTACCACTCATATCCCCGTAGGTATTGTCATTTAAAGAAGAGAAGATATTCCCACCAGGTGCTGTGACATCTGGTTTCAACTGACCATCTGTTGTCACTCCCCAGCTTGAGAAATCAGATAATTGATCTGTCTCTGGAGATGGACGGTTGGCCATAGTATTGTTAAAGACAATTTTGTAGGAACCTGCCTTAAGAGCTTCCCCATAGCGTTTTGAAATAAAGACAGATGGGATCTTTTTCGCATCTCCTTCAATTGCCATTCCAAGGTTAGATCCTTCCACATTATTGTAGACCAAAGCTCCTGCTGCTCCATGATGGAATGCATTCGCAATCTTTTCTGAGAAGGGAATTTCCCCACGTTGGATTAAAGCTAATTTACCGGTAAGGTCCAAATCTTTGAAATCATCTTCTTTTCCAAGACCAACTGACACATATTCGTACTCTTTGCCTTTTTCAAAATCAGCATCTGCAGCAGATTTACTGTAATCAAACTTACCGTTATCCGCTTCCGCATTGCCTTCTAGACCTTTCACCTCAAATACTTCTGTCGTAATAACATTATTATTGATAGAAGCAACAGAGATGGAGTCCTCTACCGTTGATGGGTTTCCGACCAAACCATAATCTGGATTTTCAGCAGAAGGTCTTGAGTAACCATTTCCAAAGCTATTGCTATTTCCTGCAGAAATTAAGACAGATACGCCTTTAGCGCGCGCTCGTTTAATGGCATCTACAATATCTGAATCCGCATTGACCGTAGAACCAGTCGTAGAGCCAAGACTCATGTTGATAGTATCTGCACCAAGAGCTACAGCATCATCAATTGCTTTTACATAAAGAGCAGATCCTGTTGTTTTTTGACGATCTGAAAAGACACGCATAAACATAACTTGCGCTTCTGGTGCTACACCATAGATCTTTTCACCGTTTCCTGCTTCTTTATCAGGATTCCCTGTTGCAATCCCTGTAACGTGCATCCCGTGAGAATCTCTTTCGGCCTCTTTGATATTGTCGGTACCATCAAAGTAGTCATAAGCGTAGACAACCTTGTCGTTGTACCATTTACCATAATCAATTCCTGCCGCTTTCTTAGCAGCTTCGATTTCTTCTTGGTTTTTAAACTTAGCTTTTGAAGGATCGGTAATCCGAAGAACCTCGTGGTTCACATCCAAGCCAGAGTCGATAACGGCAACAACCATCCCTTCCCCTTTATAGCCTTGCTTCCAGGTTTGGGGAACAGTAATAATTTCGTCACTTTCGATGCTTTGAGGTTTTTCAGCTGCCTCATGGCGATTCGTTGTTTCTGAACTTGTCGCAGAAGCCACTTCTGTTGCTTTTTCTACAGGTTTTTCTGCTACTTCCGGTTTTGTTTCTGGAACAGTAGCTGCTTCTTTCGGAGCTTCTGTTTTTTCAATAAGAGCTGCTTCTGTTGTATTCGTTGTCTTTTCAGCAACTGTTACTTCTTTTGCAACTTCTACTTTCTCACTAGCAACTGCTGTACTTGCTTCTGTTGCTTGTGAATGCTCTTCTTCAGCAGGTGCCTGTTGAGTAGTGGCTACAAGCTGTGTTCCAGCACTCGTTTGGCTGGCCGCTTGTTCTTCTGCACTCGCTTGTGCAGATCCAAATACCAAAACAGCCCCTAATAAAACTGAGGCTACACCAAATTTGTATTTTCTTAATGAAAAACGTTCTTGTCTATTCATAGAAACTCCCCTTTTATTTTAATAGTAACTATTATAACGCAAAATTATCTGAAAATTCATTCAAAAAACAAATTGTAACACAAATGTAACATTTACGAATATTACTAGCTATTAATTTATTTTCGTTCGGAAAATTGTAAATTAGAATGGGAAAGTATTATAGAACATCTGTTTTTGTTGGAGTTTTAAAATTATTTAATCATTGAAAGGATTTTAAAAACCGAGAACGAAACTGTCCTCGGTTTTTATTAATGAATAGAAATTCCCTTTTAAAAATCTTTGGTGTCCGGATCTGGTGCACCTGCTTCAACCGGAAGATGGCGAAGGAGTTCCACATCATCTGCTGTCAATTCAAAATCAAAGCAATTTAAATTACTCGCAATCCGCTCAGGTGTAACCGATTTGGGCAATGGAAGGAAACCTTCTTGCAAACTCCAAGCCAAGGCTAGTTGAGCGACGGTCTTTCCATATTTAGTAGCCATTTCTTTTACTTGTTCATTTTGGAACAATTCTCCTTGGCCAAAAGGTCCCCAAGCCTCTAGTAAAATGCCATGCTTGCGACTTGCTGCAATGGCTTCACTTTGGTAAACCCCAGGTGCTAGACGAATTTGGTTCACAGCCGGAATGACCCGAGCTGTTCCAAGGAGGGCTTCCAAATGATGAGGCAGAAAATTGCTAATACCAATAGCCCGAACCTTGCCAGCAGCTAGCATATCTTCCATTGCTCGCCAAACCTCAGCATTTCGTTGTTTCCAAGCATCATTTTCTCGAAGTGATTTTGGATTTGGCCAATGAATCAAATAAAGATCCACATAGTCCAAGCCTAGTTTCTCAAGAGACTCTTCCAAAGCAGCTTGAGCGTCTTCATAGGTGTGATGAGTATTCCAAAGTTTGGTGGTAATAAACAGGTCTTCGCGCGCAAGACCACTGTCTTTAATGGCCCGACCCACACTCTCTTCATTCTGATAAATCGCAGCTGTATCGATATGGCGATAACCTGCTTTTAAAGCAGCTAAGACAGCTTGATAGGCTTCTTCTCCATCCGCTGCTTTCCACGTCCCAAATCCCAATACAGGAATCTCCACCCCATTATTTAAACGATAATGATTCATTTTTTCTTTCCTTTCTTCGATTTCGGTTTCTTAGGCCCTCGAAGCTTAAGCTCTGGCTTAAAAATATTCTTCTTGGTTGGCTCCATCTTCTTGCTATAAAAACTATAGAGTAAAAATGCCCCACCAACGATCACAATAAAGATATTTTTTCTTACAATCCCATAGAGCAAGAAAAAAATTCCCATCAATAAAAAACGTATATCAATTGCCTTCATAAGCTACCTCACATTTCAATTCCCATTATAGCATGAAAAGACAGCATTCACAAAATTGCACTACCATCGGTAAACAAAAAGCCCCTCAAGACTGTTTAACCCCATGAATACGTCACAAAAACCTCTCTAGGTATGACCTAGAGAGGAAGTATTCTATCTTCGTTTCTTGAATCTAGTTAGTCGCCTGGTAACGTTTGACCCCATCGAGATAGGTCGCAACCAGATCCAAATTTTGATCAAGCACGATGAAGTCAGCATCATACCCTTCGCGAATTTGACCACAAACATCATCAATATGGACTGATTTTGCCGGATTGAGGCTGGCCATCATCACTGCTTCGTGAGGGTTAGCAATCCCCCACTCTACAACATTTTTTAATCCATCTTTCAATTTCAAGATTGAGCCAGCTAGATTACCAGTTGATTTCAAGCGAGCCGTCCCTTCAGCGACCACAACCGGGAATTCCCCAAGCATGTAGTCCCCGTCTTCTAAGCCCCCAGCTGTCATACAGTCAGTAATCAAGGCAACATTTTCTTTTCCTTTTTGTTTCATCAGGATATCACACGCTAGCGGATCCACGTGATGGCCATCACAGATCAACTCTGCTGTTGTATGAGGCAACTCATACATAGCACCAACCATACCGAGTTCACGGTGCGTCAAACCACGCATACCATTGTAGGCATGCACCCAGACACTCGCACCTGCATCTACCGCTTTTTTAGCTTCTTCAAAAGTTGCATTGGAGTGTCCCAAAGCAACAGTCACCCCTTCTCCTGTAATGGTCCGAACAAAGTCTTCTACACCTTCACGCTCAGGAGCAAGGGCAATCTTATTCAACAGACCATTGGCAGCTTTTTGCCAAGCCCGGAATTCTTCCATACTTGGATCCTTCATATAAGATGGGTTTTGAGCTCCCTTGTATTTTTCTGTAAAATAAGGTCCTTCAAAATAAATCCCGCGAATCTTGGCTCCTGTTGCTTCTTTGTATCGTGCACCGATATTTTCCGTTACTGCCAAAAGTTGTTCGTAAGAGGAAGTCAAGGTCGTAGGCAAAAAACTCGTAACCCCTGTACTCAAGAGACCTTCACTCATGGTATGGAGAGTGCCTTCGATATTGTTATCCATCACATCTACCCCACCAAATCCGTGAATATGGGTATCTACGAGGCCAGGCGCAATGCTGTAACCAGAATAATCCAGCACATCCGCACCTTCTGACAAGCTTTCCACATGTTTTCCAAACTTGCCATCAACGAGTTCCAAATAGCCTCCGCGGCGAACCCCATGTGGGTAATAAAATTGATCTGCTTTAATATATGTAGACATAAAATCGTCCTTTCCATTGTAGGAACTGTGTTCCATTTATATTCATACATATTATAACGCTTTCACTTCCATTTGTAAATGGTCTAGACCTATTTTTGAATAGAATCCAACAAAAAACAGAGTAAGCTTCCTACTTACTCTGTTTGACGTTCCTTAAATTTGCTCGATTTGTACTTTTTCAGCTAGATTCATGGCATGGTCTGCAACACGTGTATAGTGAGAAATGATATCAATAAAGTTCACTCCGGCTTGTGGCGTACATTCACCTTGGTTCAAACGACGAATATGAGTTTTCCGAAGTCTTTTCTCCAATTTTTCAATTGCCTCGTGACGTGCTACCAATTGGTTTGCAAGACTCACATCATTGTGCTCGATAGCTTTCAAAGCATCCTCTACAAATTGATGGGTTTGGTTGTAAATATCTTCCAATTCAGCCAAGGCCGCTTCTGAAAAGACCACTTTCTTACGAATTAAATAATCGGTCAGATTGATCAAGGCTTCCGCGTGATCTCCAATCCGCTCCAAATCCCGTGAAGAATCCAAGATATTGGTGAGAACTTCACTTTCTCTCGGACTCAAGGCTTCACTTGACAAACGAATCAGGTAGCGAGTCAAATCATCATCGATGGTATTGATGGCTTCTTCTGTCTTATGACCCTTTTCAGCTGTTTTCTCATTTTGATGAACAATATAATCATAAGAGAGGCTAAAGGCTTTATCTGCATATCCACCTAAATGAAGCAACTCTTTTTTCGCATTTCCAAGAGCAATCGAAGGCGCTTGGGTGATCAAGTTTTCATCCAAGTAGAGCGGTTCATATTTGACAACCTCATCCTCACCAGGAATCAGCTTGGTCACAAAGTATGCCAAAGCTCCAATGAATGGGAACTGGATGATGGTATTGGTTATATTAAAGGTTCCGTGAGCAAAGGCTATGGTCATTTCTGGGGATAAATGAAGAGTCGTTTCAAACCATTGAATCAAAGAGGTAAACGGAACAAGGAAGACAAGACAGATAATGGTTCCGATAACATTAAAGGCTACATGGGCACCTGCCACACGTTTGGCCGCAATATTAGCTCCCAAGGAAGCAATGATAGCTGTAATGGTCGTTCCGATATTATCACCAAAGAGAACTGGGAGGGCTCCTTTCAGGTCAATCAAATGACTAGCATAGAGATTTTGCAAGATACCAATGGTTGCAGAAGAGGCCTGAATCAAAAGTGTTAAGCCTGATCCAACAAAGACACCCAAGATAGGACTTTTACTTAACTGCACCATATAGTCACGAAAGACTTGCAAATCTTTAAGAGGTTCCATAGCCCCACTCATCAAGTTGAGGGCAAAGAAGATACCACCGACACCAAAAACGATTCGTCCAACATTATTAACCAAACGATTTTTGGTAAAGAAGAGACAAACCGCTCCGATAAAGAGCATGGGAAGAGCGTAGTCTCCTAATTTAAAACCAATGATAAAGGAGGTAATAGTCGTTCCAATATTGGCCCCCATAACAATACCAATAGCTTGACGGAGGGTTAGAAGTCCTGCACTCACCAGACCGACCGTAATCACTGTAACCCCTGAACTCGACTGAATCAAGGCAGTCATCCCAATCCCTACTAGAACCCCTAGAAAGGGATTGCTGGTATATTTATCAATATAGTAGCGAAGACGGTCCCCTGCGGCTTGTTGCAGTCCTTCTCCCATGGTTTTAATACTATAGAGAAAGAGACCCAACCCTCCCAAAAAGTTAAACACAATTTCCTGCCAGTTAATGGACATGATCATTCCTCCAAATATGAGATCATAAATAAAACTCCTCTCCTATTGTAAAGGATAATTTCCAATCACACAAGAGATTTCTGTAAATTTCTATTATTTTTTGAAACCGTTTTTTTCTTTCTGTTTTATTTTCCTCATTTTAAGAGTCAAAAAAAGAAGTTGGAAATTTCCAACTCGAGACTGTAGACAAACTATTCTTTTTTATAAATCTAATAAATTCTATAAAAAGAAATGTTACTCGTTAGAGTGATTCAATCATCTACTGAAACTTTTCGTCGTGAGAAAAGTACCTGAAACTTAATAGTTTCAGGTACTCGGAATTATTGAGACCTTAGGCTCAATAATTAGTCTTGGAACTTCGTAGAAGTTCGCTGACGTCCGTACTCACCTAAGGAAAGTTTCTGAGAAGACTTTGTCTTTCAATCTGGGCGTGGAAATTTCCAACCTCTCTAGTCTTTGTTCAAATTGCGCAACATCTCATCGATCTTATTCCCGTATTCGATGGATTCGTCTTTCACAAAAGTAAGATCTGGAATCTTGTACAATTTCAGATTCCGACCTAATTCACGCTTGATGGTTCCTGTTGCTTTTTCAAGGCCTGTCTGAGCCTTTTGATTGTCTGAAGCCAAATCACTCATAATTGAATAATACACTTTGGCCATAGACAAATCACCTAGCATTTGAACATCCGTAATGGTGACACCTTGAACACGCGGGTCACGGACTTTCTTTTGTAAAATCTCATTGACTTCACGCTTGATTTCCATCCCTACTCGGTCTGTCCGAAAATGACTTGCCATAGGAACTCCTTTCTACTCTGTGTTTAAAAACTAGGAAATCTGAGGAGAGTCCTCTTTTTTCCTAGTCAGCATCTTATTTTTTAATTTCTTCCATGATGTAGGCTTCGATGGTATCATCTGTCTTGATATCATTGTAGCCTTCAATCATCAATCCACCTTCACGACCATTTGTGATCTCTTTGACATCATCTTTGAAGTGTTTCAAGCTTGCAAGAGCTCCGTCATAGATCACGACACCGTCACGAATGACACGGACTTTGGAATCACGTGTAACCTTACCACTAAGGACCATAAATCCACCAATGGTACCCACTTTAGAGACCTTAAAGGTTTCACGAATAACTGCTTCCCCGATGACTTTCTCTTCGAACTCAGGATCCAACATACCTTTCATGGCATCTTCCATTTCTTCAATCACTTTGTAGATGATTGAGTGAAGACGGATTTCTACCTCATCAGCTTCAGCTTGTTGACGTGCTTGTGGAGTAGGACGGACGTTAAATCCGATGATGAAGGCATTTGAAGCTTCTGCAAGGGTCACGTCTGATTCGTTGATGGCACCAACTGCTGAGTGAACGATGGTCACTTTCACACCTTCCACTTCAATCTTTTGAAGGGAAGCAGCAAGAGCTTCAACCGAACCTTGTACATCGGCCTTGATGATGACATTAACGGATTTCACTTCTCCAGCCTTCAAGGTATCAAAGAGATTTTCAAGGCTGACGCGGTTGGTTGCTTGACGTTGTTTCATCAGAGCACGTTTGGCACGTTCTTCACCAGCTGCACGCGCTGATTTTTCATCTTCATAAACCGCGAAGTGGTCACCTGCCATTGGCGCTTCGTTCAAACCAGTGATAGAAACCGGAGTAGATGGTCCTGCAACCTTCACACGACGTCCAAGGTCATTGGTCATGGCACGGACACGTCCAAAGGTATTTCCGACAACGATTGGGTCTTGGACATTCAAGGTACCTTGTTGAACAAGGAGGGTTGCGACCGCACCTTTTCCTTTATCCAAGCGCGCTTCGATAACAGTACCGATGGCACGAACAGTTGGATCTGCTTTAAGTTCTTGGATTTCAGCCACAAGAAGGACCGTTTCCAAGAGTTCATCGATATTTTGGTTGAACTTAGCTGAGATTTCTACAAACTCAGAATCACCACCCCAAGCTGTTGACATAACTCCATGCTCTGCCAATTCACCGATGACACGCTCTGGATTAGCTCCTGGTTTATCAATCTTGTTAATAGCCACAATGATTGGAACATTAGCCGCTTTTGAGTGGTTGATGGCTTCGATAGTCTGTGGCATCACCCCGTCATCTGCCGCTACGACCAAGATGGTAATATCGGTAACAGATGCACCACGCGCCCGCATAGAAGTAAAGGCCGCGTGTCCAGGTGTATCCAAGAAGGTAATCTTCTTGCCATTTTCCACGATTTGATAAGCCCCGATGTGCTGAGTGATTCCTCCCGCTTCACCTGTTGCTACACGTGAATTACGAAGGGTATCCAAAAGGGTAGTTTTACCGTGGTCAACGTGTCCCATGATGGTGACAACTGGTGGACGCTCTACCAACTCATCTGGATTCAAATAACCATCTTCAACGAAGAAGCGTTCGATATCGGCATTGTCCACTTCAACCTTTTTCTTGGCTTCAATTCCATAATCCACCATCAAGAGTTCAATCGTATCTCCATCCAGCGATTGATTTTGAGTCGCCATGACTCCCATCATAAAGAGTTTCTTGACGATTTCAGCCGGTTCACGCTTGATGCGTTTTGCGATTTCGGCAACCGTCATTCCATCCGTATACTCAAATTCACTTGGTAATTCATGGAATTTACGCTCTGTTACTGGTTTTGGAGCATCATTACGGTTGTTCTTTCCTTTTTTATTTTTCTTATTGTTATTCCAGTTACTATTTCTCTGATTTCTCACTTGATTTTGACTATTTCGATTCCTTTGTTGTTTTCTTGGACCATCTTCTTCACGATCAAAATCATCGCGTTTCTTATCTGGTCGCGCTTGTTTCTTCCGACGTGTATCGACTTGAGCTGGAGCAGCAGCAACAGCTGGTTTTGTATGGTTCTCAACAGCTGGCTCCTGTACAGGTGCTTTCACTTCTGGTGCTTCTACCCGTTTCCGGCGCTGTTGACGTTCTTGTTCTGCTTTTGCAGCTTGTTGTTTGTAGCGATCTTCACTTCCACGTGCGTACTCAGCATTTTGTTCAGCTTTCAGTGCTGCTGCACGCGCTTTGAAATCAACTTTTGGTGCCACTTGGGGCTGTGCACCACGTCTTTGATCTGGTCGGTTATTGCGACGCTCAGAACCTTGATTTCGCTGTTCATTTCGCTCTTGTGGTCGTTGATTTCGGTTGTCACCATGACGCTGATTATCTTTGCGATCACGTTTTGGACGATTGTCTTGTTGTTTCCTACGTTCAGCCTGTTCTTTTGCACGCGCTTCTCGTTCCGCTTTAAAGTTACGACTCTTTGGTTTAGCAGCTGGCGTTACTGATTTTGTCTCAGTTGCTCCTTCTTTTTTGACAGGCGCTGCTTCTTTTTTCTCTGCGACAGCCGTTGTCTTGGCAGCCACTTCTGCTACTTTCTTTTCGACTGTTTCTTTTTTCGCTGCAAAGCTCTTGATCAACTTTTCAGCAACATCAGTATCGACACTAGATGCATGACTCTTGACGTCAAAACCTAATTCTTTCGCACGAGTGACGACTTCTTTACTTTCCTTGCCCAATTCTTTGGCAATTTCGTATAATCTTTTCTTAGACAATTGCTGTCCTCCTCTTCTATTCCATAAGAGACCTCATTTTCTTTGAAAATCCAGCATCTACAACAGCGACGACCTTACGAGAACGTCCAATTGCAGTGCTTAATTCTAGTGTTGAAAACACGGTAGATACTTGAACCTCATAATAGTGACCCTTATCTGTCACCTTTTTTGTCAGGTTACTAGCTGCATCATTTGCCAGAAAAACTAATTTTGCTTTTTCTTCCTGGATTGCTTTGATCACGAGTTCTTCTCCAGAAATGAGTTTTCCTGCTCTTTGCGCCAAACCCAACAAATTACTTATCTTTTGCTTATTCAAGGCCTAACTCTCTTCTCTTCACCTTATGATCTACATAAGAGATCAATTCATCATAGAAAGCTTCTTCCACTTCCATATTAAAGCTACGATTAAAAACTTTCTTTTTCTTAGCAAGTGCCGCTTCTTCATTGTCTAGCTTGATGTAAGCACCTCGACCATTGGCTTTGCCAGTTGGATCGATAAAGACTTGTCCTTCTTTATTTTTGACAATGCGGAGCAAATCGCGCTTATCAATAATTTCATTTGAAACGACAGATTTTCTTAAAGGGATTTTTCTTGTTTTTACCATTTTCCCTCCCTCTCTTAATCGACTTGCTCTTCGTCACTTTCTACTTGGTCTTCAAAAGTTTCCTGAGCTGCTTCCATTTCTTCGAACTCACTAGCAGATTTGATATCGATGCGGTAACCAGTCAAATGAGCTGCTAAACGAACGTTTTGACCACGACGACCAATGGCAAGAGATAATTTGTTGTCTGGGACCACAACGAGAGCATGTTTGCTATCTTCATCATCAAAAATAACTTGGTCCACTTCTGCAGGAGCGATCGCATTGTAGATAAATTCAGCTGGATCTGGAACCCATTCGATGACATCGATATTTTCTTCTGTCGGAACCATACGGTCTAATTTTTGATCGTATCGAGCTGGGTGGAACTTGCTGGTAATCTTTTTAATATTCGATCCACCACGACCAACGATAGTCCCAATCGCATCTACGTTTGGGTTATGGCTACGAACCGCAACTTTTGTACGATCTCCAGCTTCACGCGCTACACTCATAATCTCAACAGTTCCATCGTAGACTTCAGGAATTTCTTGTTCCATCAAACGTTTGATCATTTCAGGGTGGCTTCGGCTAACAAAGACATTGACACCACGTGGATTATCTTCTACCTTGTAGACAAATACTTCAATTCGATCATGAGATTGGAATACTTCTCCTGGAATTTGGTCTTGCTTAGACAATTGAGCTTCGATCGAACCAAGATTGACATAGATAAACCGATTGTCAAAGCGCTCCACCGTTCCACTCATGATTTCATTTTCATGTTCTTTATAAGTGTTATAGGTGATGGTGCGCGTTTGCTTACGCATTTTTTCCATGATCGTTTGTTTAGCAGATTGAGCTGCTACACGACCAAATTCAGCTGGTGCTTCTTCAAACTTGATCTTGTCACCCAACTCATAAGCAGAGCTAATGGCCAAGGCATCCTTCAAGCTGATTTCTAAACGGCTATCAAAGACCTCATCGACTACTTCACGAACCGTATAAACACGGAAATCTCCAGTTTTTTCATTGAATTCAATCGCTGCACTTTCTGATTGTCCATAACGACGGCGATAAGCTGAACGCAATGATTCTGTGACTGCTTCGATGATATCTTCTTTTTTGATCCCTTTGTCTTCTTCCAAAATGCGGAAGGCTTCTAGCATTTCTTTACTCATGTTTTTCTTGCCTCTTCTATAAAGGCATCCTTTCTTTCATTCTGTTACAATTTTACAGCCAACCTTGCTTTGGACACAAGGTTATAAGGAATATCCACTGTTTTCTTTCGTGTTTTATCCATATACTCAATGGTCAAAACATCCTCTTCAAAACCTATTAGGTTCCCCTCAAAGACCTTTTGCTTTTCAACAGCCTTGTACAAGCTAATATTGACGTACTTACCAACAGCTCCCTCGAGTGCTTCCTTGGTTTTCAAAGGTCTCTCCAAGCCAGGACTGGTGACTTCTAAAAAGTACTGTTCTGGAAATGGGTCTGGTTTGATTTGATCCAATAGCGGACTGATGATTTCTGTCAAATCCGCTGTATCATTCAGTGTGATTCCTTCTGGTTTGTCTACGAAAATGCTTAAGACGTAGTCACCACCCATTTTGCCATATTCAACATCGACCAATTCAAATGGTTCCTTTATAGCTGGCTGAATCACTTCTGTTACTAAGTCAACAATCGTTGCGATGGTTGCCACCTCCTCATAGATAAGAGGCGAAGATATTTCCCCGCCTCTCCTTTTCTATTCATTTAGTGTATTATAACACGATTCCCCAATGATTGCAAGGAATATGCTAAAACTGTGCTTCTACACGGTAAATGACCTGTCCTTTACTTGAGAACTTTTTCTCATATTCCGTCATGATATTGCCCTCAAAATCACTAGCATGAAGGTCTAGCCAGACTCCCTTCAAAGTCATACCATACTGTGAAAAGCTCACCAAACTGTATTCAAACAAACCTCGGTTGTCTGTTTTAAAGTGAATCTCCCCATGTTCTGGAAGAATTTGCTTGAAGGTATCCAAGAAAGTCTTGTAAGTCAAGCGACGCTTCTCATGACGTTTCTTAGGCCAAGGATCTGAAAAATTCAGATAGAGTCGATCGATTTCTCCATCTTCAAAATAGTTGGTCAAGCTATCTCCATCTACCCAAAGCAATTTAATGTTAGGAACATCAGCTTCTAAGACCTTATCTAAAGCATAACTCAAGACCGATTTTTGAATATCAATTCCGATGTAGTTGATCTCTGGATTGGCCCTGGCCATCCCAGTAATAAAGGCCCCTTTTCCGCTACCCACTTCGATATGAATAGGATGGTCATTCCCAAAAATTTCATGCCACTTTCCCTTGGCATCTTCTGGATTTAGGACCACATATTGCGGATTCGCTTCTAATAATTCAGTCGCTCCCTTGCGATTTCTAACTCTCATATTTCCTTTCCATATTTCAACCGGAAATTGCGCAGAGCATAGATCTCGCGATTGACATTTTCTAAATCATTATTTTCATAGTATTTAGCAATTTGGCACAAGAAAGAGTATTGACCAAACCAATAGAGTTTATCAAATACTTTTTGATTGTACTTGTAGCCATAATAGCCTAACCAATCGCGCCAATTAGAATCTGGGATATAGTGACTCAAGATATGCGCCACATCCAACATCCGGTCTGTCAAACGAACAGAGTCCCAATCGACTAGATAAATCAAGCCGCTCTCTGTCTCAATCCAGTTACTATGACGGACATCCCCGTGGACGATCGTCGCATAATCCTCCCGAAAGGCAGGCACTGTCTTACGTAAATTCTTTACGACTGATTGGATATAGTGGTTCTGACGTAGGGCAATTGGCAACCGGTTGCTCCAAGAATTGAGCAATTCTAATGGAGATTCTACAGGATAGCCAAGTTTTTTCAATTGGGTCATCAAAGGTCTAGAACGGTGCAATCTCGTTAAAATATTGACCACTTGTTTTTTTGACATCCCATTTGGCGTGAGAATTTCCCCATTCAACCATTCTTGGGCACTCATCACATTTCCATCTGGCAATCGTCGACTCCATAATAATTGAGGAGCAATCTGTTCTTTTGCTAGACCCGCAAGGATTGGGGTCGTATTCATTTTTACAAAAACGCGCCCACCATCTGGGTAGGTCCCCATGTAGGCCTTCCCACTCTTCCCAGGAATTGGGGTGAGGCTTAGCTCTTTTTCATTCGAGTCCATCTTTTCCTCCGTAAAAAGTTTCCAATCTATTTTACTAATTTTAACGACTTTCGTCAACCAAGCGCGCCATCTTAAATGGAAGATAGAGTAGGATTAAAGCAACTGTATAAGCCAGTAAGCCTAACAACAGGACTTTATCTGAAATAAAGACCAGGCCAATTCCCCCTTCTATCACCGTTATCATCCCCATGACCAGCTGAATCGTTTTGTTCAACCCTGCCTTTTTACTGCCCTTTTTCATCGGGAAAAGGAGGGTCAAGGGTTGGTAATCAAAAGCACTGTAAAGTCCCAGTAATTGAAAAATAACCAAGTAATTGAGCAAGGCTACAAGGGCAATCACTACGAGAGGTTGAGGAATAAAGATGATAGCGAGAATGGAAAGAGCCAAGAGTCGGAGAGTCATAGAGAAAAGATCTCCATTCCGTAGGAAGGAGCGCATATATAAGTGAAGCCACGTATTGCCATGTGTTTTAGGAAGAAGCCCTAAGAAACCATCCAAGTACGCTCTTCTTTTGACACTGTTGGTAATACCTTTCACCGTTGTAAACAAGGCAAAGAAGCGAAGAATCAATTGTTTCCTTGCATTCTCACGAGCAATGGCCAAGGTCCAATTCAAATTTCCATCTTGGTAGAAACGCGCTTCCTTCCAGCTAAAAACAGCCCTTTTAGCCACCCCTAAGACAAGGATATAAGCTACAATAGCAAGTTTATCCAGCCCTGTTGCCAGAAGAAGAGGCACAAATAATAGAAGGACAAAACTTTGAATCAAAAACCAAAACACAAAAGACTTCTTGGCCTGCCCTTTGATATAACGTTTCACTTCCTCTTCCTTTACCAAAAGGAATAAAGCATCGGGCTTCTCTAAGTAGGTCGCAATAGAGCCTATCGGAACCAAGAGGAGCAAACCAATCATGAGACTCCAGCGGATCAGGCTTGTATCTTTGGGGAGATCTTGTAAGAATTGGCTGTATTGAACCGCCAGAAATCCTATGAAAATCAGCATAAAGAGGACGAAATGATCATTGAGAACATAGCGGCTATATTTTACACATTGAGTTCGAAACGTTTCTTGCCGTTTTTTCATCAACTCTTTCATGCTGTTTCCTCTTCTGTCAAGGTCATGTAGATATCATTTAGACTTGCTTTCTCATCCCCAAAAGTTGAACGCAGCTCGTCCAAGGTCCCTTTTGCTCGGATCTGCCCCTTATGGAGGATCACAAAACCATCACACATCTTTTCAGCCGAATCCAGAACGTGGGTACTCATCAAAATCGATTTTCCTTTTGCTTTCTCATCTGCCAATAACTGAATCAAATCTGCAATCGCAACAGGATCCAATCCCAAAAAGGGTTCATCGACAATATAAAGACTTGGATCCACTGCATAGGCGCAAATAATCATGACCTTTTGCTTCATCCCTTTTGAAAACTGGGTCGGGAACCAATCTAATTTTTCAGCCAAACGGAATCGTTCCAACAAAGGCTGGACGCGCACCATGACCTGATCCATGTCTAAATCATAGGCCATAGCTACGGTCTCGATATGCTCTCGCAAGGTTAATTCTTCATATAGACTAGGGGTTTCTGGAATATAGCCAATTTTTTTACGATAGTCAGTTGGAGCTTCTGGAAGGCTCAGGCCGTCAATCCGTACTTCCCCAGCATAAGGATGCAGGAGACCAATAATTTCATTAATTGTGGTTGACTTCCCAGCTCCATTTAGTCCAATCAAACCAATCAGTTGGCCATCCGGAACTGAAAAACTCACCTCTTTCAGGACAGGGATGTTGACATAGCCCCCTGTCAACTTGTTGATTTCTAACATATTTTCTCCGATTTCTGGTATAATGTTCTTATATTATAACAAAATTTAGTCTAAATGAGGTGTATTTATGGTTGACGATTGTATTTTTTGTAAGATTATAGCTGGCGACATTCCTTCCTCCAAAGTCTATGAGGACGAGGAAGTCCTCGCATTTTTGGACATCTCTCAGGTTACACCCGGTCATACGTTAGTCGTTCCAAAAAAACATGCTCGCAATCTATTAGAGATGGACGAAACCGCCACAGCTCAACTGTTTGCACGTGTTTCTATAGTTGCTAAAAAAGTAGAAGCTGCTACCCAAGCTAAGGGAATGAATATCATCAGCAACATGGAAGAGGTTTCTGGACAAACCGTATTTCACACACATGTCCACATTATCCCTCGCTATTCCGATCAAGATGAGCTTGCCATTTCTTTTACTGAACACGAGCCTAATTTTGAACAACTAGCAGTTCTCGCAGAAACCATCAAAAACAGTTAAAAAGGAGGCCATATGAAACTCAAAAATCTCTTTTGGTTTGCAACAGGAGCTAGCATTAGCTACCACCTAGTAAAAAACCGCAAAGAAATTAAAACAGAGGTGACTGAATCCAGCCAATTGGTCAAGGGAATTCAAGATAACCTAGCAAAAATCCAACGCAATCTGGATATTATCCAAGACCAAAAAACCAATCTTCAAGAATTGGTAACGGATTTCCAATACAAGACCAAACTATTTAGTCAACAAGCAACAGCCTCTCTAAAAGAAATTCAAGACATCTGGCAACCAAGTAAAAACGATTGAGAAAACTCAATCGTTTTTTTCTTATTCTGAAGGTACCGTAGGTGTCACACTGCTCGACTCTGTAGCTGCAGGAGCAACTGGTGTCACTGGTGCAACAGAACTTTGAGGCGTCACCACTCCCGTATCCTGGGTCGATGGTACAACTGGTAGTTGGTTAAACTCTTGGTAAACAGGTGCTTCCTCAGATGATGCCGCTGGCGTATCATTTTGAGAAGAAGCATTCTTCAACTCTTCATCTCCATCTAATAGGTAAGCATTGGTTTTCAATGTTTTGATTTCTTTTAGTCCCAAAGCTTTACGGATGATATTTTGAATTTTCAAGAGATGTTTTGAAGTGACAATCTGATAACTTCCGCCATCTGCTAAGGTGGCATCTTCTCCTTTCAGCTGGTACTGATGAATCGTTGAAAGGGCATCTTTATATCCTAGCAATTGAAGAAGGCTATTACTGTCAAGCGCTATGTTGGTTTGCATATTGTCACTAACAGACTCAATGATTCCTTTGTAGTGACTCAAACTATTGAGACTTAAAACTTTCTCAACAATCTTTTTGATCACTTCACGTTGTCGTTTTTGACGTCCGTAGTCTCCTTCTGGGTCTTGGTAGCGCATGCGTGAATAAACGAGAGCTTGGTCCCCATTAATCTCCTGACGTCCTGGTGCGATCTTAGCCGTATATTCTGGCTCATTTTCCTCGATCGAGATATCGAAGTCAAATGGATTGTTAACCGTGATACCACCAACCTTATCCACTAATTGAACCAATCCCTTCATATTGATCATGACATAGCGGTCAATATGGATATTCAAAAGATCTTGAATGGTCTTAATGGCTAACTTGGCACCGCCTTGAGCATAAGCCGAATTCAATTTTGCTTGGACCGTTTCGCCATCTGAAGTAATATTGGTTAGGATATCTCTTTCCAAGCTCGTCATGGTTGTTTCTTTTGTTTGAGGATTGACAGTCACCAAAATCATGGTATCACTATTTCCGGCCCAAGGATCTTCCCGAGAACCACTACCTGTATCAACCCCCATCAAAAGGATGGTCATCGGCTTGTTTTCTGCAATGACATTGGTCTCATTTCCAAAGCCCTTATAAGTCTTACTGAGAGTCCCAGTCGTTTGGTTTAGGATGGTAAGGCCATAGGCCCCGATCCCAATCACTGTTACCGTCAATAAGCTCAAAAACATCAAAATAATTTTTTTAACCATATAGAATCTCTCTCTAATCTATCAGTTTCCCCATAAGGTAAACATCTAAGAATTCTCCTTCAGCTGAACAAGCTCCACGAGCTTGGCAACCTTCGATCTCAAAACCTAACTTTTTATACAGGTGAACCGCTCGTTCATTGCGCACTTGGACATTCAAGACTAGTTTCCTGAGAACACCGGTCGAGTGCGCCCACTCAATTCCTTCTTCCAACAAGATCTGTCCAAGCCCTTGATTCCAATAAGCTTTTTGAACCACAATAAAGACATCACCAATATGCCGAATGGACCGTTGAGAAGCTGCAGTGATATTTAACAAAGCTGCCAGTTCCTGATCTAGAAATAGCAAGAGGCAAATCCGGTTTTCCGCCATCTCTTGCACCATCAGAAATTGCTCCATGTCTGCTGGAGACATGCCAATCCCAGCTTCATCTAGCGTCATGTAATCTGACTCTTTCCCAACTTGATTTAAGAAATCAACGACAAGAGCCGCATCTGCACTGTCAGCTTGCCGAATTTCTACTGTTACTTCCTTTTCCTTAGTCATCCGTTTTTTCCACCTGCTCAAAGGATGCTAGCAAAGCTTTTGCACGCGCTCCATGAGCTTCAAAAGCTAACTCTCGCCCATCTTCTAATTTTCGGATAAAAATTTTAAGATAAGCATCCGAGAGACTCGGCTCAATCAGCTCTCCCCATTCAATAATGGTAGCACCATTTCCAAATAGAAAATCATCTAAATCAATAGAATCTGGATCATTCCCAATCCGGTAAACATCCAAATGGTATAAAGGCAAGCGACCTTCGTATTCACGAACAATGGTATAGGTCGGGCTTTTAATCATCTGATCAATCCCTAACCCCTTTGCAATTCCTTTGGTAAAGGTCGTTTTTCCTGCCCCTAGATCACCTGATAAAATGATCACGTCTTGCTTTTCTAAGAGTTTTCCTAGCTGTTTTCCTAGAGCGATCAGCTCCGTTTCATTGTGACTAATCATTTCTCTATTATACCAAACTTTTTAAAAATCTGCTCTTTCTTTTAGAAATTGTTCGACTCCGGTTTGTTTTTGAGAAAAAAATCAGGAAATACAGGAAATTCTCCCATTCATTCCCTCAATCCATCTAAAAAGGAATGGGAGACAACTCCCATTCCTTTTTGGTACCTTCCTGATGCTTAATTCAAGGCCATGCTAACGTAGTTTAAAATAAAGAGAACATCTAAAATCCAAATCATGCTGTGCACTTCTTTGGCTTGTCCTTTAACCACTTTCACCAAGCTATAGGTGATAAATCCAGCAGCGATCCCTTGTGTAATCGAGTAGCTGAAGCCCATAAAGATAGAGGTGAAGAAAGCAGGAACTGCTTCTGACATATCTTCCCAATGGATATTTTTCAAGCCACTCAACATCATGATCCCAACAACAATCAAAATTGGGGCTGTAGCAGCGGTCGGTACAATCGCCAACAAAGGACTAAAGAGACTTGAAATAGCAAAACAGATCGCTACAACCAAGGCTGTCAAACCAGTGCGTCCACCAGCTCCAATACCAGCTGCAGATTCAACATACGTCGTTACGTTTGAAGTTCCTGCAATAGCTCCGACTGAAGTCGCTACAAGGTCTGAATAGAGGGCCTTATCTAATTTCGCTGATTGATGGTTTTCCCCATTTGTCGCAACAATCCCAACTTTTTCACCCGTACCGATCAAAGTTCCGATTGTATCAAAAATATCAGTCAAGGAGAAGGCTAAGATGGCCATTAAGGTCTCAGGCAAACGAGACGTATTGGAAATCAAAGAACCCAATCCTTTCGATCCTAAAGCTTGACCAAAGATCGTGCCTAAATCATTAAAGGCAGCTCCTAGATGGTTACTTGCAAAGTCAATTTTAGTGATATCAACAACATGGATGAGAATTCCAAGAACAGTCGTTGCTAAGATGGAAAGGATAATCCCACCTTTAATCCCTTTGACAACAAAGAAAATAGTAATCGCAAGACCAACAAGAGCCAAGAGGACAGCTGGATTGTTAAAATCAACCAATCCAGGAACAGCAGATGCATTTGCTGAGATCGTTGCATTCGCCTTATCTGCTCCTTCTCCGACCACTGTATAGGTATGAGGGTCAATCGTGAATTTCAAAAATCCTGCATTCTTAATTCCAACATAGGCCAAGAAAATCCCGATCCCCGCTGAAATAGCAGAGCGAAGAGCTGTCGGAATCGATTCGATGATCATCTTCCGAACATTTGTCAATGTGATAATCAATGAAATCACTCCACAAATGAAGACCATCCCCAAAGCTTCCTGCCATGAGTAGCCCATACCAAATACAACGGTAAAGGTAAAGAAGGCATTCAAGCCCATCCCAGGTGCTTGTGCATAAGGTAAATTGGCATAAAAAGCCATCATCAAGGTCCCGACAACGGATCCAATAATCGTTGCAAGGAAGACTCCTTGAGCTGGCATACCTGTTTGTGACAACATTTGAGGGTTTACGAAGAGGATATAACTCATCGCAAAAAAGGTTGTCAAACCAGCAAGAACCTCTGTTCGAACAGTGGTTCCATGTTCTGAAAGTTTAAAAAACTTATCCATTTCAGAATAAACTCCTTTTTCATCATTCTCGCTCCCAATCAATTTGCGAACGTTATTTCTATTTTACCAAAAGATCTTTCGCCTTTCAAGAAATCCTACTTCTCTTCTCGATTTTTGAGCGCTTTTCCGATTTTTCTGATATAATGGTCTCATTCTTCTCGAAAGGAACTGAAATATGCATAAAAAGATGATCGCTCTAGATCTAGACGGCACTCTCTTAAATTCCGAAAGCAAATTGAGCGACTTTACCATTGATACGATAAAAAAAATTAGTGCTCTTGGCCATAAAGTCATTATTACAACAGGCCGCCCCTACCGTATGGCACATACCTATTACAAACAACTAGAGCTAGATACTCCGATGATCAATTTTAACGGCTCCCTTACGCATCTACCTGAGAAAAAATGGGGGGATGAACAATGTTTGACTTTAGATAAAAAATACCTGCTAGATATGGTCGCTAACCGGGATACCATCCAAGCGGACTTTATAGCAGGCGAATACCGCAATAAATTCTTTATTACCGATCCAAATGAGCACGTTGCAGACCCTAAATTATTCGGTATTGAATCTTTCCAACCAGAAAATCAATTCAATCCCGAGCGGGTAACGAGCGACCCAAACTGTATCCTCTTTCAAACGAAAGCGGAAGACAAATATGCTCTGGCAGATGAAATGAATCGGCATTATGACTACAATCTGTCTATAAATACTTGGGGGGGTCCCTTAAATATTCTGGAATGCAATCCCAAAAATGTGACCAAAGCATCTGCTCTGACCTACCTTCTAGATAAACTCAATATGGATCAGAAGGATTTGATTGCCTTTGGAGACGAGCACAACGATACCGACATGCTAGCTCTTGCTGGTCATGGATACGCCATGAAAAACGCGAGCTCTGTCCTACTTCCTTACGCGGATTCCGTCACAGATTTTACCAATAATGAGGACGGTGTCGCGCGCCAACTCATTCAATTATTCTTATAATAGGAACAGACATGAGCTATCCCTTATGTCTTTTTCTATCCTAAATACTTAATCGGTTAATCAATACCCTCCTATTTTTACATTTTTTTCATTGCCTTGCCATCTCGTTTGTGATATTATTAACATAGTTATTAAAGAAGCGCTTTCAAAAAACTAAATCGCTTCTCGTTCACTTAAGGAGGAACAAAATGAAAGCTGTTGTTGTAAATCCAGAAGGTACTGGTGTTGAAATCGTTGCAAACAAAGACATGCGTCCACTTGAAACAGGGGAAGCACTTGTTCAAATCGAATACTGTGGTGTCTGCCACACTGACTTGCACGTTGCTCACGGGGACTTCGGTAAAGTTCCAGGCCGTGTTCTTGGACACGAAGGAATCGGTATTGTTAAAGAAGTTGCTCCAGATGTCAAGAGCCTAAAAGTTGGGGATCGTGTCAGTGTCGCATGGTTCTTCGAAGGATGTGGAACTTGTGAATACTGTACAACTGGTCGCGAAACTCTTTGCCGTACTGTAAAAAATGCTGGTTACTCTGTTGATGGAGGAATGGCTGAACAATGTATCGTTACTGCAGATTACGCAGTGAAAGTACCTGAAGGATTAGATCCAGCCCAAGCTTCTTCTATTACGTGTGCAGGTGTTACAACTTACAAAGCCATCAAAGAAGCCAAAGCTGAACCAGGACAATGGATCGTTATCTATGGAGCTGGTGGACTAGGAAACTTGGCTGTTCAATATGCTAAGAAAGTCTTCAACGCACATGTCATCGCTGTCGATATCAACAATGATAAACTAGAATTGGCAAAAGAAGTTGGTGCAGACTTTGTCATCAACGGTCGCGAAGTTGAAGATGTCCCAGGATTGATCAAAGAAAAAACAAATGGTGGAGCTCACTCTGCTGTCGTAACAGCTGTTTCTAAAGTAGCTTTCAACCAAGCAGTAGATTCTGTTCGTGCAGGTGGCCGCGTGATCGCAGTTGGTCTTCCTTCTGAAATGATGGACCTCAGCATTGTGAAAACGGTATTAGATGGTATCCAAGTCATTGGTTCTCTTGTAGGAACTCGTAAAGACTTGGAAGAAGCCTTCCAATTTGGTGCAGAAGGCTTGGTAGTCCCTGTCGTTCAAAAACGTCCAGTAGAAGATGCAGTCAAAGTCTTTGACGAAATGGAAGCTGGAACCATTCAAGGACGTATGGTACTTGACTTTACCAACTAACTAACTAACTGAACCTACCAGACTAGCTCAACTGGGCTAGTCTTTTTTGAGTGCTCTCAATCACTCTATTTTACAATTTATTATAGATTTATTTTTTATTTTTGGGGATATAGATCGATTGTTGGAATATTTTTATTGAGAACAAAATCCTATAAAACATATTATTATTGATTTTTTAAGCATCAACAAGTAATAAACAAAATTCATTCAAGAGCATTCTTTTTCTATCTAACGATAATTTAATATAATAAATTAATGTTTTTACATCGAGATTTTGATAGAAAAATTGACTTAAGTGTGGAAACGATTTATAATAAAGTAGCTTAAAGTTTTCTTAAACTGAAAGTCAAACAAATTTTATAAGGAGGAATGTCAATAATGAGTATTGGTATCATTATTGCTAGCCACGGTGAATTTGCAGCTGGAATCCACCAATCCGGCTCGATGATCTTTGGGGATCAAGAGAAAGTTCAAGTGGTTACGTTCATGCCAAGTGAAGGCCCGGATGATCTCTATGCTAAATTCAATGCAGCTGTTGCCGCATTTGATGCAGAAGATGAAGTCTTGGTTTTGGCTGACCTTTGGAGTGGTTCTCCATTTAACCAAGCAAGTCGCGTCATGGGAGAAAATCCAGATCGTAAATTTGCGATCATTACAGGATTAAACCTTCCGATGTTGATTCAAGCTTATACAGAACGTTTGATGGATGCAAATGCCGGCGTTGATAAAGTCGCTGCAAACATCATTAAGGAAGCAAAAGACGGTGTCAAAGCTCTTCCAGAAGAATTGAATCCTGTTGAAGAAGCTAGTACAGCCGCTGCTGCTCCTGTAGCCCAAGCTGCTATTCCAGAAGGAACAGTTATCGGAGATGGAAAACTCAAGATTAACCTTGCCCGCTTAGATACACGTCTTCTTCATGGACAAGTCGCAACTGCTTGGACACCTGATTCAAAAGCCGATCGGATCATTGTTGCTTCAGATTCTGTTGCCAAAGATGAACTCCGTAAGGAATTGATCAAACAAGCGGCACCAAATGGTGTGAAAGCAAACGTTGTCCCAATTCAAAAATTGATCGACGTTGCAAAAGATCCACGTTTTGGAAATACCCATGCTTTGATCTTATTTGAAACACCTCAAGATGCTCTTCGCGCCATCGAAGGTGGTGTTCCGATTAAAACCTTGAACGTTGGTTCAATGGCCCACTCAACTGGTAAAACCATGGTGAACAATGTGTTGTCAATGGATAAAGATGACGTGGCTACATTTGAAAAAATGCGTGATCTTGGAGTTGAATTTGACGTCCGTAAAGTGCCAAATGACTCTAAGAAAGATTTGTTTGACTTAATTAACAAAGCTAACGTTCAATAATCGATTACTTACGAAAGGATTTTAAACATGTCTATTATTTCTATGGTATTAGTGGTCGTTGTTGCCTTCTTAGCAGGTCTTGAAGGTATCCTTGACCAATTCCAATTCCACCAACCCCTTGTTGCTTGTACCTTAATCGGTTTGGTAACAGGTAACTTGACTGCTGGCATTATGCTTGGTGGTTCACTTCAATTTATTGCACTTGGCTGGGCAAACATTGGTGCCGCAGTTGCACCCGATGCTGCCCTTGCATCTGTCGCTGCTGCCATCATCATGGTACTTGGGGGAGACTTCAGTACAAAAGGAATCGCTGTCGCTCAAGGTGTCGCTATTCCACTTGCAGTTGCTGGTCTTTTCTTGACCATGATCGTCCGTACCCTTTCCGTTGGTTTGGTTCACACTGCCGACGCTGCTGCTAGAAAAGGGGATATCAAAGGTGTAGAACGCGCTCACTTTGTGGCCCTTCTTCTTCAAGGTCTTCGTATCGCCATTCCTGCAGCCCTCTTGTTGATGATTCCTGCTGAAACTGTCAAAACTGCTCTTGAACAAATGCCAAAATGGCTCTCTGATGGAATGCAAATCGGTGGTGGTATGGTTGTAGCCGTTGGTTATGCCATGGTTATCAACATGATGGCGAGCCGTGAAGTATGGCCATTCTTTGCCATCGGTTTTGCTCTTGCAGCTGTTAGCCAATTGACCTTGATCGCCCTTGGAGCAATTGGTGTTTCCCTTGCCTTGATCTACCTTACTCTTTCTAAGAAAGGTGGCAATGGAGGTGGCGGTGCCGCTACTTCTAACGATCCAATTGGCGACATTCTCGAAGACTATTAAGAAAGGTGTGACACTATCATGACTGAAAAATTACAATTATCTAAATCAGATCGTCAAAAAGTTTGGTGGCGTTCAACCTTCTTGCAAGGTTCTTGGAACTATGAACGGATGCAAAACTTGGGTTGGGCTTACTCATTGATCCCAGCTATCAAAAAACTCTACACGAAGAAAGAAGACCAAGCGGCTGCTCTTGAACGTCACATGGAATTCTTTAACACTCATCCATACGTTGCCGCTCCTATCATCGGGGTAACGCTTGCTCTTGAAGAAGAAAGAGCAAACGGTGCCGCTATTGACGATGCTGCCATCCAAGGGGTTAAAATTGGTATGATGGGTCCTTTGGCGGGTATCGGAGATCCAGTCTTCTGGTTCACTGTCCGTCCAATTCTTGGGGCTCTTGGTGCATCACTTGCTGCGTCTGGTAATATCCTTGGTCCACTCATCTTCTTTATCGCATGGAATGCGATTCGTATGGCCTTCTTGTGGTACACGCAAGAACTTGGCTACAAAGCAGGTTCTGAAATTACCAAAGATATGTCTGGTGGGATCTTGCAAGACATCACTAAAGGGGCTTCTATCCTTGGGATGTTCATCCTCGCTGTCTTGGTAGAACGTTGGGTATCTATTAAATTCGTCTTCAATGTTTCTTCTGTCAAATTAGACGACAAAGCTTATATCCATTGGGATAAACTTCCTGAAGGTTTCAAAGGAATTCAAGAAGCCTTCGCTCAAGTTGGTTCAGGCCTATCTCAAACACCTGAAAAAGTTACAACTTTCCAACAAAACTTGGATTCATTGATTCCTGGTTTGATGGGATTGCTTCTTACTTTTGCTTGTATGTGGTTGTTGAAGAAAAAAGTATCTCCAATCACTATCATCATCGCTCTCTTTGTAATCGGTGTATTAGCACACGTTGCTGGCTTGATGTAAGCAAAGATCAACTAAAAAGAAGGTTTCGGCCTTCTTTTTATTATGATATAATGGAGTGAACAGCAATACAGGAGGATCTCATGGCTCAATCATTGAATAAAACCGTTGAATTCCATACTACAGGGGTTTCTTACCTTGGAGTGGGGGGAAAGGTTGGAAAAATCCTAGTCGGGAATGCCGCTTTTGAATTTTATGCGGATGCAAATGTAGAAGACTACATCCAAATTCCCTGGCAAGAAATCGAGCGAATCGGAGCCAATGTATCCGGACGTAAAATTAGCCGCCATTTTGAAATCTATACCAGAGAATCAAAATTTCTCTTTGCTTCAAAAGACTCTGGAAAAATTTTAAAGATTGCTCGGGAACATCTAGGGAATGATAAAATTGTCAAACTTCCTACGTTGATCCAAATCATCACGGCTAAAATTAAAAATCTATTTGCAAAATAGGATCTTTTCTTGTATAATAGACGCAAACGGATAAGTAAGTTAAGAGTCTCTTTCAGAAAGTCTGCGGTTGCTGCGAGCAGATAGGAATCTTAATTGAAATTCTACCGTTTCTTTAAAATACAATATCGAATCAAGTGCACACCTGTGAAGTTGGATGGAACCGTGGCTCTGCCACTCCAACACTCTAACAGGTGTGTTTTTTGTTAAAGGAGAAGCTATGTTAGATATTAAACGAATTCGTACAGACTTTGATACGGTTGCTAAAAAATTGGCAACACGTGGCGTAGATGCAGCTATTTTGAATGAAATGAAAGAAATCGATGCCAAACGTCGAGATATCTTAGTCAAAGTAGAAAATCTCAAAGCAGAGCGTAACACTGTATCTGCTGAAATCGCACAAGCTAAACGCAACAAGGAAAATGCAGATGATAAGATTGCTGCCATGCAAACCCTCTCTGCAGAGGTCAAAGCATTGGATACAGAATTAGCTGAAATCGATGCAAAATTAACTGAATTCACTACTACCCTTCCAAACATCCCTGCTGACAGTGTCCCTGTTGGAGCGGATGAGGATGACAACGTTGAGGTTCGCCGTTGGGGAACACCTCGCGAATTTGGCTTCGAACCAAAAGCTCACTGGGATTTAGGTGAAGACCTTGGTATCCTTGACTGGGAACGCGGGGCTAAAGTCACTGGTGCTCGTTTCCTCTTCTACAAAGGACTTGGAGCTCGCTTAGAACGTGCTATCTACAACTTCATGTTGGATGAACATGGTAAGGAAGGCTACACTGAAGTCATCCCTCCTTACATGGTCAATCATGATTCTATGTTTGGTACTGGTCAGTATCCAAAATTCAAGGAAGATACTTTTGAACTTAGCGATACCAATTATGTCCTCATTCCAACAGCTGAAGTTCCCTTGACAAACTACTACCGCGATGAAATTCTTGATGGGAAAGATCTTCCAATCTACTTCACCGCTATGAGTCCATCTTTCCGTTCAGAAGCTGGTTCAGCTGGTCGTGATACTCGTGGCTTGATCCGTTTGCACCAATTCCATAAGGTTGAAATGGTAAAATTTGCTAAACCAGAAGAATCATATGATGAATTGGAAAAAATGGTTGTCAATGCTGAAAATATCCTTCAAAAACTGAACCTTCCATACCGTGTGGTAGCTCTCTCCACTGGAGACATGGGCTTCTCAGCGGCCAAGACTTATGACTTGGAAGTATGGATTCCAGCGCAAAACACCTACCGTGAAATCTCAAGCTGTTCCAATACAGAAGATTTCCAAGCTCGCCGTGCGCAAATCCGCTACCGTGACGAAGCAGATGGCAAGGTAAAACTCCTTCACACTTTGAACGGTTCTGGATTGGCTGTCGGACGTACCGTCGCTGCTATTCTTGAAAACTACCAAAACGAAGACGGTTCTGTGACCATTCCAGAAGTCCTTCGCCCATACATGGGTGGCGCAGAAGTCATCGCACCAAAATAAAGTTTAAAAAAACTGAGTCTTGCAAATTGCAAGCTCAGTTTTTTAATATTTACGAAAACGTTGGTAGCGTTGCTCCAGAAGCTCTTCGAGAGGTAAAGCTTGTAAAACCTTTAACTCTTCCTGTAATTCCTTCTTCACTTGAGCCAGTAGTTCTCCATTTGAAAATCCATGCTCGGGAATCACCTTATCGACAATTTCCATATTTAACAATTCGTGAGAAGTAATCTTCATCAACTCTGCTGCTTCCATAGCACGACTTCCATCTTTCCAAAGAATAGAGGCAAAACCTTCTGGACTCAAGACTGCATAGATGGAGTTCTCAAGCATCCAGACCTTATCTGCCACAGCAAGAGCCAAGGCACCACCAGAGCCACCTTCTCCGATGATAATCGCGATAATTGGAACTTTTAGATCACTCATTTCCATGAGGTTACGGGCAATGGCTTCACCTTGTCCTCGTTCTTCAGCACCAACACCAGGATAAGCACCCGCTGTATTGATAAAGGTCACAACTGGACGACCAAATTTCTCCGCTTGCTTCATGAGGCGCAAAGCTTTTCGATAGCCTTCTGGATGGGGTTGCCCAAAATTACGTTTTAGATTATCTTGAAGATTTTTTCCTTTTTGGATTCCAACGACTGTAACCGTTTGATCGCCTAAGCGTCCAATCCCACCAATCACCGCACCATCATCACGGAAGTTTCGATCTCCATGTAATTCGATAAAATCATCAAAAATTCCTTGAGCAAAATCAAGCGCAGTCAATCTTCCTTGGTCACGTGCTTCTTTAATAATCTGTGTTATTTTACTCATGTTTACCTCCATGAAGGGCTAATAATTGTCCAACTGTCGCTCGGATTTGACTTCTCTCCACGATCAAGTCTACAAATCCATGTTCTTGTAGAAATTCTGCTTTTTGGAAATCATCAGGCAATTTTTCACGCACAGTTGATTCGATCACGCGTCGACCAGCAAACCCGACCAAGGCTTGACTCTCTGCCATGATAATATCACCTTCCATAGCAAATGAGGCTGTCACCCCACCAGTTGTCGGATCTGTCAATACCGTCAAATAGAATAATTTTTCTTTGGAATGGCGTTGAACAGCCGCAGAAATTTTTGCCATTTGCATCAAACTCACGATTCCTTCTTGCATCCGAGCACCACCGGAAGCGGTAAAAAGAACAACTGGCAATTTTTCTTTTGTCGCAAATTCAAATAAACGAGTAATTTTTTCGCCTACTACAGAACCCATTGAAGCCATGATAAAGTTGGAATCCATGATCCCAAGCGCAACTTTTTGACCTTTAATCAAGGCAGTTCCAGTCAGGACAGCTTCATCCAGTCCTGTCATTTCCCGCACTGCTGCTAGTTTCTTCTTATAATTTGGGAAATTCAAAGGATCTGTCGTTTCGATTCCTGTAAACATTTCTTCAAAGCTAGCTGGATCCACTGTCAGCGCCAAGCGTTCTTTAGCAGAAATACGGAAGGTATAGCCACAATTCGGGCAGACACGCTCACTACCTAAATCCTTTTGGTAAATGGTATGTTTACAACCTGGGCATTGTGAAAATAGTTCATCAGGAACTTCAGGTTTTGGCTGAGGCTCCTTCCAGGCTGACCTATTCGGATTGATCCGAATATATTTATCTTTTTTAGAAAATAATGCCATTACTTACTCCTTATAATATGCTACAGTATCTGCAGCATTACTATAAAAGCCTGAAACTGTGAAGATGATGTTCATACTTCCCTCACAACTCCAGGCTTTTTCATCATTCCTTATTATAATTTGGAAGGAATTGTTCCATCAAAAATGCAGTGTCGTAATCACCAGCGATCACATGCGAATCTGAGATCAAATCCAACTGGAAACTACTATTGGTGGTGACACCATCGATTTCCAACTCATAAAGAGCACGCTGCATTTTCATCAGTGCATCAAAGCGATTTTCCCCATGGACAATGATCTTGGCAATCATACTATCATAGTATGGTGGAATCGTATAACCAGGATACACAGCAGAATCCACACGCAAGCCAACCCCACCACTTGGAAGATAGAGATTAGTGATCTTACCTGGGCTTGGTGCAAAGTTGAAGGAAGGATTTTCCGCATTGATCCGGCATTCAATCGCATGGCCTTTAATGACAATATCCTCTTGAGTAACGGATAATTCTTGGCCAGCTGCGATTTTAATCTGTTCCTTAACGATATCAACTCCTGTTACAAATTCTGTGACAGGATGCTCCACTTGCACACGGGTATTCATTTCCATAAAGTAGAACTCACCCTTGCCTTCATCATACAAGAATTCAATCGTTCCAGCATTCTCATACCCAACTGATTCAGCAGCCCGAACAGCAGCAGAACCAATTTGATTACGAAGCGTTTTTCCGATAGCAATCGAAGGGGATTCTTCTAGAACTTTTTGGTTATTTCGTTGAAGAGAACAATCGCGTTCACCTAAGTGAATAACATGTCCATGCTGATCCGCTAAAATCTGTACTTCAATGTGGCGTGCCGGATAAATCACCCGTTCCATATACATGGCACCATTTCCAAAAGCAGCTTGAGCTTCTGAGGAAGCAGATTCAAAAGCAGCAACCAAATCTTCTGGTTTTTCAACCTTCCGAATTCCCTTGCCACCGCCTCCTGCAGATGCTTTCAACATCACAGGGTAACCAATACGCTCTGCAATCTCGAGGGCTTCTTCAGCAGTATACACTTCACCATCTGATCCAGGAATAACAGGTACTCCTGCTTTGATCATCTGTTTACGAGCATTAATCTTATCCCCCATCAAATCCATGACTTTAGCAGAAGGACCAATAAATTTAATGCCCACTTCCTCACACATGGTCGCAAATTTTGAGTTTTCACTTAAAAATCCAAAACCAGGATGGATAGCTTCTGCTCCTGTTAGAACAGCTGCAGACAAGACAGCACTCATATTCAAATAAGACTCTGTTGATTTAGCAGGTCCAATACAGACTGCTTCATCCGCTAGTAAGGTATGCAAGGCTTCTTTATCAGCAGTAGAATACACTGCAACCGTCTCGATGCCAAGTTCACGAGCCGCACGAATAATACGAACTGCAATCTCACCACGATTGGCGATTAAGATCTTACGAAACATAGATAGGCCTTTCTTAATTTCCAATTGCAAACGTAAGCGTTCCTGAAGCTGCAAGCTTACCGTCTACTTCTGCTTTCGCTTCAACAACAGCAATTGTTCCACGACGTTTGACAAAAGTAGCTGTCATCACCAGTTGATCTCCTGGAACGACTTGTTTTTTAAACTTCACCTTGTCCATCCCTGCATAAAAGACTAATTTTCCTTTATTTTCAGGTTTTGACAACTCTAGTACACCTGCTGTTTGTGCCAAAGCTTCCATGATGAGAACACCTGGCATAACAGGATATTGTGGAAAATGTCCATTAAAAAATGGTTCATTAATTGTCACGTTCTTAATGGCAACAATCGTATCTTCGCTTGTTTCCAATACGCGATCCACCAAAAGCATTGGGTAACGATGCGGCAAAGCCTCACGAATAGCATTAATATCAATTGTCATTTGATTCGAACCAATCCTTTTCCAAATTCAACCATTTCTTCATTCGTTACCAAAATTTCAGTGACTACCCCATCTTTTGGTGCTGGGACTTCATTCATCACTTTCATGGCTTCGATAATCAAGAGTGTTTGACCCTTAGTAACTTTGTCTCCTACAGATACAAAGGCTGATTTATCCGGTGCTGGCGACAAGTAAGCCACCCCAACCAATGGACTTTCAACCACATCACCTTCTGCAGCCTGAGCTGGAGCAGCAACTGGTTCAGCCGCTACAGCTGGAGTTGCTGGGGCTTCAACAACAGGGGCTACTACAGGAGTTTGAGGAGTTGCTACCACTTCAAGTGCAGGAGCAACCGGTGTAGCCGCAACTGAACTCGTTTGGTTTTTACTCAAATTCAATTCTTCGCCATTATTTTTATATGAGAATTCACGCAAAGTTGACGCATCAAATTGAGCCAACAAATCTTTGATTTCAGAAATATTCATGAATTAACCCTCCCAACGTTTAAAGGCCAGAACAGCATTGTGTCCTCCAAAACCAAAGGTATTTGAGATAGCGTACTGAATATCCGCTTCTTGACCTTCACCATAAACAACGTTTGCTTCGATATAGTCAGACAATTCTTTGGTACCAGCAGTTTTTGGTACAAAGCTGTGACGAATCGCTTCGATAGTAGCAATCGCTTCAACCGCACCAGCAGCACCAAGCAAGTGCCCTGTAAATGATTTAGTAGATGATACAGGAACTTCTTTACCAAGTACAGAAACAATGGCACCACTTTCACCTTTTTCATTGGCAGGTGTTGATGTCCCGTGAGCATTAACATAATCAACATCTTCAGGTTTGATACCAGCTTCATTAATAGCCAATTTAATTGCTTTAGCAGCACCTGAACCATCTGGTGTTGGTGTTGTCATATGGTAGGCATCACAGTTCGAACCGTAACCAACAATTTCAGCCAAAATATTAGCACCACGTTTTTGGGCATGTTCCAAACTTTCGATGACAAGAACCCCTGCACCTTCACCCATCACAAAACCATTACGGTCTTTATCAAATGGAATAGATGAACGTTCTGGGTCTTCCGTTGTTGAAAGGGCCGTAAGGGCATTGAAACCACCGATACCAATCTTAGTAATCGAAGCTTCAGCACCACCTGCCAAAACAACATCATGCATACCAAATTTAATTTCACGGAAAGCTTCACCAATTGCATCATTGGCAGAAGCACAAGCTGTTGTCACGGATTTACATACCCCTTGAGCCCCAATCTTAAGTGCGATATTTCCAGCACCCATGTTTGAAAGAGCTTTTGGAATAAACATTGGTTGGATTCTCTTCATCCCACGTTCATGCATCCGGATAATTTGATCTTCCAATTCTTGCAAACCACCGATACCAGATGATACAATCACACCTACACGATCGCGGTCTTCTTCTTCCATGTTCAAGCCTGAATTTTCAATAGCTTCCATCGCAGCATAGATTGCATACAATGAGTAAGTATCCATACGATTTTGATCTTTTTTTACAAAATATTTATCGAATGGGAAATCTTGAATTTCACCAGCATTAAAGACTGGAATTTCAGAAGCATCAAATTTCGTAATGGGCTTGATTCCAATTTTTCCTTCATGAAGGCTATTCCAGAACTCCTCTGGTGTATTTCCGATTGGTGAGGTTACACCGTAACCTGTAACAACAACACGATTTGTAGACATATATATTCTCCTTTTGTCGGATGGATATTTAAGTAAGTGATTTTCGATCAGTGAGCATTCATTATTGCATAGTCATTCCGCCATCAATGGCAATTGTTTGACCAGTTAAATATTCTTGACCTGCTAAGAAAGCCGCAACTTCTGCCACTTCTTCAGCTTGACCAATTCGTTTCATTGGCACTTGAGCTAGCATGGCATCTTTCATTTTCTCTGGAATAGCATCAGTCATATCTGATTCAATGAAACCAGGTGCAATGGCATTCACACGAACGCCACGAGCCGCAACTTCACGCGCTACTGATTTAGTGAAACCAATCAAACCAGCTTTTGAAGCCGCATAGTTCGCTTGACCGATATTCCCCATTAGACCAACAACAGAGGACATGTTGATAATGGCCCCTTGACGAGCTTTAGACATCGGTTTTAAGACAGCTTGAGTCATATTAAAGGCACCTGTCAAGTTGATTTTCAAGACCCGTTCAAAATCTTCTTCAGTCATTTTCAACATCAACTTGTCGTTTGTGATGCCAGCGTTATTGACCAAAACATCAACACTTCCAAGCTTTTCAATTGCTTCAGCTACCATACGTTGCGCATCTTCGCCATTAGAAATATCCCCAGAAATACCAACAACAGTCACACCATAGTCAGCAAACTGTGCAAGCAAGTCCTCAGAAATTTCAGAACGTCCATTTAGGACAACATTGGCACCGAGACTCGCAAATTTATGAGCCACAGCCAATCCAATTCCGCGTGTTGAACCTGTTACAAAAACATTTTTATTTTTAAGTTCCATCTTTACCTCGTTTTAAGCATTCAGAAGTGCATCTAGACTAGCCTGATCTTCGACGTTATGAGTTGGAAGAGTTTTATCAATTTTCTTCAAGAATCCTGACAAGACTTTTCCAGGTCCGATCTCGATGACCTCATCTACACCAAAGTCTTGAATCGTAGCAATTGAATCATAGAAACGAACCGGTTCTTTTACTTGACGGGCCAAAAGTGCTTTCACATCTTCCAACTTCATGATAGTAGCTTCTGTATTCCCAACTAAAGGAAGATTAAAATCATTAAATGATACTTTTTTTAGTTCAGCCGCCAATTTTTGACTAGCAGATTCCAGTAAGGCTGTGTGGAATGGACCTGACACATTCAAAGGGATCAAGCGTTTGGCACCTGCTTCCTGCAATAGTTCCACAGCATAGTCCACAGCCGCAACCTCACCACCAATCACAATTTGTGCTGGCGTATTGTAGTTAGCTGGTGTTACTACACCCTTTTCGGATGCTTGTTGACAAATCTCTTCGATCAAACTTGGATCTGTATTCATAACAGCAACCATTTTCCCACTTCCAGCAGGAGCTGCTGTTTCCATGAATTCACCACGTTTCGCAACCAAAGCTACTGCATCTTCAAACGGAAGAGCTCCAGCCGCAACTAAGGCAGAATATTCCCCCAAAGAGAGACCGGCAACAATATCAGGAGTGATACCATTTTCTGCCAAAAGGCGATAAATGGCTACTGACGTTGTCAAAATAGCTGGTTGAGTATAGCGTGTCTGATTCAGTTTTTCTTCGTTAGAATCAATCAATTCACGCAAATCATAACCTAGAATACGACTAGCCGTATCAAATGTCTCTTTAACAACGGGATAAGCCGCATACAAATCGCTCGCCATGCCCAATTTCTGAGCCCCTTGACCAGCAAATAAGAACGCACGTTTTGTCACTATCCTAATCCTTTCGACGTTTTTAGACGTTTACATCTGCCCAACGAGCAGCTTCTTCTTTAATCACCTTGGCAGCACCTGTGTAAAGGTCTTCCAAGATTTCTGCACATGTTTCTTCTTTACGAACAAGACCTGCAATTTGTCCAGCCATAACTGAACCATATTCCACATCTCCATCAACAACAGCGTTACGAAGGGCACCTGCACCAAGCTCTTCAATTTCCTCTTGAGTCTTCTTACCAGCCAAGAAATCTTTTTCAGCTTGGTTATATTCTGTAGCCAATTTATTCTTAATCGCACGAACTGGGTGTCCAACAACTGAGGCTGAAATAACAGTATCAATATCTTTAGCCTTCAAAATCTTATCTTTGAAGTTTTGGTGTGCATTAGATTCCTTAGCAACAGCGAAACGAGTACCAACCTGAACAGCTTCTGCTCCAAGCATAAGAACAGCAGCCATACCACGTCCATCTGCAACACCACCAGCACCAATAACTGGGATAGATACCGCATCCGCAACCTGGCGAACAAGTGCCATGGTTGTCAATTTACCAATGTGACCACCAGCTTCCATACCTTCTGCGACAACAGCATCAGCTCCAAGTTTTTCCATACGTTTAGCAAGTGCTACCGATGGAATAACTGGGATTACTGTAATTCCAGCTTCGTGGAAACGCTCCATATATTTACCTGGGTTTCCGGCACCTGTTGTAACAACCTTAACACCCTCTTCGATAACGAGGTCGACGATGTCATCTGCAAATGGTGACAAAAGCATGATATTAACACCGAATGGTTTGTCAGTGATTTGTTTTACTCTATCAATATTAGCTTTTACCACTTCTTTAGGGGCATTACCACCACCAATAATTCCGAGTCCACCAGCATTTGAAACGGCTCCAGCCAAGTCTCCATCAGCAACCCAGGCCATACCACCTTGGAAGATTGGATATTTAATATTCAATAGTTCAGTAATTCGTGTTTGCATTATACCTACCTCTTTTTTCGCTTAAGTAATAGTTTGAGTTTAAAAGATTGTTTCTTTGAGCCTCAAACTATTACCTAAACAAGAGAGAATATCTTTCGATACTCTCATCTATCATTATTTTGTTTTTTCTTCTACGTAAGCGACAAGGTCACCAACTGTAGACAATCCTTCTTCAGTTTCGATTTGGATGTCAAAAGCATCTTCAATTTCAGAGATAACTTGGAACAAATCCAATGAATCTGCTTCTAAATCTTCGAATGTAGATTCAAGAGTTACTTCTGATGGTTCTTTACCAAGTTCTTCAACGATAATTTCTTGTACTTTTTCAAATACTGCCATGATAGGCCTCCTTAAAAAATAATATATAAATTTTTAAAATGTGTTTCCACATGTTTAACTAGATTGTAACAAGAAGTGTGCCCCATGTCAAACCTCCACCGAATCCTGTCAGAAGAATTTTTTGACTTCCATCCATCTTGATTCGATGATTCTCGACACACTCCGATAATAGAATGGGGATACTAGCAGCACTAGTGTTCCCATATTCCATCATATTTGCTGGGATTTTCTCTCTAGAGACACCCAGTTTTTTTGACATCTTATCTAACATTCGGTCATTCGCCTGGTGTAAGAGAAAATAGTCAATCTCTTCTGCTTCCATAGAGGCGTCTGCTATCATTTTTTGAATACTTTTCGTGACATCACGAATGGCAAAATCAAAAACTGCCCTTCCGTCCATTGTCAGATATTTTCGATCAGAAACTTCATCTGAATAAGGAGAAGACAGACCCAGATAGCATGACTCAAGGCTAGCCCCTCGGCTACCATCCGTAAAAAGATTTTCAGCCAAAAACGATTTTTGATCGCTCGCTTCAAGCAAGACACCACCAGCCCCATCTCCAAAAAGGACTGAAGTGGAACGGTCTGACCAGTCTAATACTTTTGAAAGCGTCTCACTACCGATCACAATTCCTCGCCGGTACATACCTGAAGAAATGTATTTTTCAGCAGTGGCTAATGCAAATACAAATCCGCTACATGCTGCAGTCAGATCAAAGGCAAAAGCTCGAGAAGCTCCAATATTAGCTTGTACCCGGGCTGCAGTTGATGGCATTAAGCTGTCTGGAGTAATCGTAGCAACAACGATGAAATCAATTTCCTCAGCATCTAAGTTTGCTTTTGCTAATAATCTTTGTGCAACAATTGTTGCTAGATCACTTGTCGTCTCATCTTTTGAAATGTGACGCCGAAGGATACCTGTCCGACTACTGATCCATTCATCACTTGTATCCATGATCTCAGCCAAATCATCATTTGATACGACTTGGTCAGGTGCATAATGAGCAACTTGACTAATTTTAGCAAAGACCATTATTTAATTTCCTCCAAGAAACGATACAGATTTTGCAATCCTTTTTGCATCACTTTCTTCTCTTCGGGACTCATATCTCCAATAATCTGGTTGACCATCCGTTTATGGAATTGCTGATGAAGACGATAAAGTAGACGACCGTTCTTCGTTAAACTCAAGTGTACAACCCGGCGATCAACTTCCGATCTTCTTCTTTCGATATACCCTTTGCGCTCAAGATTATTCAAACTTGTCGTGACAGTCCCCAAAGTCACCATCAACTCCCGTGAAATATCACTCGGGGTTGCATTCGGTGTCGAACCAATCACATCGATCGTATGCATTTCTTTAATAGAAACATCTTTGAATCGACTTGCTCTTAGGCTCGACTCCTCAATAACCAAAACATTATTAAAGATGGATGTTAAATAGTCGTTAACTAATTGGTAATTCAAAACTCCACCTCCTAATTTTACTTTGATAGTCAAATTTTATCAAAAATGAAAATAATTTGCAAGCATTTTTTCACAAAACATAGAAAAATTACAAATTTATTTTCCTTTAAATTGTGGCCGACGTTTCTCAGAGTAGGCAATAACCCCTTCCTTGAAATCTTCTGTAAATGCTAGTTTCTTTTGCAAATCCAATTCAAGACCCGCATATTGGTCCCATTCTTTCAAGAATGCTTCCCAAACCATTTCTTTCATGGCAGCATAAGAATTTGAAGATCCTCTTCTTAATTTTTTAAGCAATTGCTCAACTGTTTTATCGAGTCTTTCAGATTCACAAACACGATAAGCTAGGCCATAATCAAATGCCTTTTCAGCAGTCAAGGCTTCACCCGTCATTACTAAATGAGTAGCCCGAGACATGCCAATGGCTTTTCCTAACAAGAATAACCCACCCGCATCCGGTGCTAAACCAACCCCAACAAAGGCTTGGATAAATTTAGTACGATCACTAATAATACAAAAATCAACAGCTACTGCAATGTTAGCAGCTGCTCCAGCAACCGCTCCATCTGCCACCATAATAACCGGTTTTGGCAATTGCTTGATTTTCTTTGAAATCGTATTAACTAATTCGGCAATTAAAACAAGAGACTCGATGTCATCCGCATCGACTGCGCGTTTCATTTCGCTCAAATCTCCACCAACTGAAAAGATTTTCCCTTCTGCTGATAGAATAATGAATTTTACTTCCTCATTTTTTTCTGCATCTTCCAGGGCAGCTAAAATTTCCTGACACATTGGAATGTTAAAACCATTGGATACTTCAGGACGATTTAAAGAGATTGTCGCGAGGTCGTTTTCGACAGAATACAAAATTGTTTCAAACATCACTGACTCCTTTTGTTTAAATATAAAATATTTTGATATTAAAACTTTTGAATTATAACATATCATACCACAAAAAAGTAAAATAGTAAAATATATCTATAAGATGTAACAAAATTGTAAAATTTGAATAATTACAATTTCTCTCCTCTACAGAATCAATTATTTTATGCCCTATCTGTAAATACATTGTATCAATAACTGAACTTTGGTATAATGTATTAATGAAACTATTAAGGAGAAAATATGAAAGTAACTAAATTCGGTGGAAGTTCTCTAGCATCAGCTTCTCAATTAAAAAAAGTACTTGATATCATTAAAGATGATCCAGAAAGAAGATTTGTAGTTGTATCAGCTCCAGGCAAACGCAACGCTGAAGATACAAAAGTAACAGACGCTCTGATCCGGTATTATAAAGAATTTACTTCAGATAAGGATGTCACACAAACACAACAGTGGATTATTGAACGTTATCGTGCCATTACAGAAGAATTGGGTCTCAAAGAGTCTATTATTCAGGAAATTGCTGAAGATATCTATGATTTAACAAATTTACCTAAAAAAGGGAATCCATTCACATACGATGCATTCCTAGCAGCAGGCGAAAATAACAATGCTAAACTCATTGCTGCCTATTTCAATCAAAATGGATTAGAAGCAAGATATATCCATCCAAAAGAAGCAGGAATTACGGTCACAGCTGAACCTTCCAACGCTCGTATTTTACCATCTAGTTACGATAAAATTGAAGAACTAAAAGATTCAAGTGAAGTGATTGTCATTCCAGGATTCTTTGGTGTTACTCAAGATGGCGACATTTGTACATTTTCTCGTGGAGGATCTGATATTACAGGATCGATTATTGCAGCAGGTGTAAAAGCAGACTTATACGAAAACTTTACAGACGTAAATGGTATTTTTGCAGCACATCCAGGTATCATTAAACACCCACATTCTATTCCTGAATTAACCTACAAAGAAATGCGTGAATTAGCCTATGCTGGTTTTTCAGTCTTGCATGATGAAGCTCTCGTTCCAGCTTACAGAGGTAAAATTCCATTAGTCATTAAAAATACTAATAATCCAGACCACCCTGGAACCCGCATCGTTTTGGAACATTCAAATGATCATGTGACTGTTGTAGGGATTGCAGGTGATTCAGGATTCGTTAGTATTAACACTACAAAATACCTAATGAACCGAGAAGTCGGTTTCGGTCGAAAAGTCCTTCAAATTTTAGAAGATCTCAATATCAGTTGGGAACATATGCCAACAGGAATTGATGACTTGTCTATCATTTTGCGTTCACGTGAACTGACTCCGATCAAAGAACAAGAAATTCTGAAACAATTAACACAAAAGCTCGAAGTTGACACAGCCGAAATTGAACATGATCTTTCCATCATCATGATTGTTGGTGAGAAAATGAAGAGTCAGGTAGGGGTTACCGCCACTGCAGCCAAAGCACTATCAGAAAATGAAGTAAATATTCAAATGATCTCTCAAGGTTCTAGTGAAGTTTCCATTATGTTCGTTGTAAGTAAAGATCAAGAAGAAAAAGCAATTAAAGCCTTATATCAAGCATTTTTCCCAAATAACTAAATAGAGAAAAGCTCCGTTAACTAAACGGAGCTTTAATTAACATTAAAATGAAAAGTAAAAAAAAGAGATCAATTTGTACTGACCCCAAAAAGTTAGACAATGAATTTACACAAAGGATTTAGTTCTGTATTGCACAGGACTGAGTCCTTTTAGTTTGACCTTAATTCGTTTATTGTTGTAATAATCAATGTAGTCTACAATAGCTTGTTCTAATTGCTCAAGTGACTGAAACGTCTTCTCATACCCATAAAACATTTCGAACTTAAGAATGCCAAAGAAGGATTCCATCATGCCGTTGTCTGGGCTGTTACCCTTACGTGACATGGACGGTTGAATTCCTTTATCCTCTAAAAAACGATGATAATACTGGTGTTGATACTGCCATCCTTGATCACTATGGAGAATTGTATTTGTGTAATGATTCTCAGTAAAGGCCTGGTCTAACATAGCTTTCACTTGTTCTAAATTTGGCGACGTCGAAAGATTATAAGCGACGATTTCACTGTTAAAACCATCTAATACTGGTGATAAGTAGAGTTTTTGAGTGCTTGCTGGAATGGCAAATTCTGTCACATCTGTGTAGCACTTTTCCATTGGTTTTGAAGCTTCAAACTGGCGTTGAATAAGGTTGTCGGCTTTCTTACCAATATCTCCTTTGTGAGAAGAATACTTTCGCTTCTGCCGGATTCTAGCTTGTAAATTGAGGACATTCATCAACCGCTGAACCCTCTTATGATTGACCAAAAAGCCACGATTTCTTAATTCTAAATGTATCCGACGATAACCATAATTTCCCTTGTGTTCAGTAAAAATAGATTGGATTTCAGCTTTAAGCCCTTGATCCTTATCTGGTTTGTCTAGCTGTTTCAAATGATAATAGTAGGTCGAACGAGCGAGTTTAACGGCCTTTAGAAGAATATCTAACGAAAACTCAGTGATTAATTCTTGAACAATTTCTGTCTTTCTTCTTTCTCTTTTTCCTCCTTCAATCGGAGTTCTCTCAACTTTTTTAGAACAGCATTCTCCGCTCTCAGGTATTCATTTTCTGCTTGAAGACGCTCTAACTCAGTCATCTCTTCAGGTTTCTTCTTTGGCTTACGTCCCATTTTAGGTATCCTTCCTCTTGTTTTCTCAACAATAGTATACCCATTTTTCTTGTATTGTGCCAGCCAATTTGGAAGCATTCCTTGGTTTGGGAGAGCATAATCAAGGCTTACACTTCTTTGTGAACGACCTTCAAGTAAGACTTTATCAATGATTTCTCGTTTTAGTTCAGGAGAATAGTAACAATTCTTTCCTTTTTTTACGATTTCTATTCCATAACGATCAATCAATTTAATCATGTACTGAAGATTAGAAATCTTTATCCCAAATTGATTTGAAAGTCGCCTAAAACTCTCTCCTTGCTTTCTTGATTCATATATTTGAACTTTATCTTCAAAAGTTAATTTCATAATAAAAGCACCCCAAAAATTAGATTTTTCTGTCTAACTTTTAGGGTGCAGTTCAATTACTTGATCTCTTTTTTTTTATACTCCGCCAGTAGGACTCGAACCTACGACATCATGATTAACAGTCATGCGCTACTACCAACTGAGCTATGGCGGAATCAAGCTAAGCGACTACCTTATCTCACAGGGGGCAACCCCCAACTACTTCCGGCGTTCTAGGGCTTAACTGCTGTGTTCGGCATGGGTACAGGTGTATCTCCTAGGCTATCGTCACTTAACTCTGAATGATTAAACATTCAAAATTGAACATCTATATTCTAACAAGTTAAACTCACGTTGTCAATATCTTCTGACTCTTTGGATAAGTCCTCGAGCTATTAGTATTAGTCCGCTCCATTGCTCACACAACTTCCACTCCTAACCTATCTACCTGATCTTCTCTCAGGGCTCTTACTGATATAAAATCATGGGAAATCTCATCTTGAGGTGGGTTTCACACTTAGATGCTTTCAGCGTTTATCCCTTCCCTACATAGCTACCCAGCGATGCCTCTGGCGAGACAACTGGTACACCAGCGGTAAGTCCACTCTGGTCCTCTCGTACTAGGAGCAGATCCTCTCAAATTTCCTACGCCCGCGACGGATAGGGACCGAACTGTCTCACGACGTTCTGAACCCAGCTCGCGTGCCGCTTTAATGGGCGAACAGCCCAACCCTTGGGACCGACTACAGCCCCAGGATGCGACGAGCCGACATCGAGGTGCCAAACCTCCCCGTCGATGTGAACTCTTGGGGGAGATAAGCCTGTTATCCCCAGGGTAGCTTTTATCCGTTGAGCGATGGCCCTTCCATACGGAACCACCGGATCACTAAGCCCGACTTTCGTCCCTGCTCGAGTTGTAGCTCTCGCAGTCAAGCTCCCTTATACCTTTACACTCTGCGAATGATTTCCAACCATTCTGAGGGAACCTTTGGGCGCCTCCGTTACCTTTTAGGAGGCGACCGCCCCAGTCAAACTGCCCGTCAGACACTGTCTCCGTAGATGATTAACCTACCGGGTTAGAGTGGCCATAACACAAGGGTAGTATCCCAACAACGCCTCCATCGAAACTGGCGTCCCGATCTCAATGGCTCCTACCTATCCTGTACATGTGGCACAGACACTCAATATCAAACTGCAGTAAAGCTCCATGGGGTCTTTCCGTCCTGTCGCGGGTAACCTGCATCTTCACAGGTACTAAAATTTCACCGAGTCTCTCGTTGAGACAGTGCCCAAATCATTACGCCTTTCGTGCGGGTCGGAACTTACCCGACAAGGAATTTCGCTACCTTAGGACCGTTATAGTTACGGCCGCCGTTTACTGGGGCTTCAATTCATACCTTCGCTTACGCTAAGCACTCCTCTTAACCTTCCAGCACCGGGCAGGCGTCACCCCCTATACATCATCTTACGATTTAGCAGAGAGCTGTGTTTTTGATAAACAGTTGCTTGGGCCTATTCACTGCGGCTGACTGAAAGCCAGCACCCCTTCTCCCGAAGTTACGGGGTCATTTTGCCGAGTTCCTTAACGAGAGTTCTCTCGCTCACCTGAGGCTACTCGCCTCGACTACCTGTGTCGGTTTGCGGTACGGGTAGAGTATGTTTAAACGCTAGAAGCTTTTCTTGGCAGTGTGACGTCACTAACTTCGCTACTAAACTTCGCTCCCCATCACAGCTCAATGTTATAGAATTAAGCATTTAACTCAATTCACACCTCACTGCTTAGACGTGCACTTCCAGTCGCACGCTTTAGTTAGCCTACTGCGTCCCTCCTTCACTACATACTCTAGTACAGGAATATCAACCTGTTGTCCATCGGATACACCTTTCGGTCTCTCCTTAGGTCCCGACTAACCCAGGGCGGACGAGCCTTCCCCTGGAAACCTTAGTCTTACGGTGGACAGGATTCTCACCTGTCTTTCGCTACTCATACCGGCATTCTCACTTCTATGCGTTCCAGCGCTCCTCACGGTACACCTTCACCACACATAGAACGCTCTCCTACCATACCTATAAAGGTATCCACAGCTTCGGTAAATTGTTTTAGCCCCGGTACATTTTCGGCGCAGGGTCACTCGACTAGTGAGCTATTACGCACTCTTTGAATGAATAGCTGCTTCTAAGCTAACATCCTAGTTGTCTGTGCAACCCCACATCCTTTTCCACTTAACAATTATTTTGGGACCTTAGCTGGTGGTCTGGGCTGTTTCCCTTTCGACTACGGATCTTAGCACTCGCAGTCTGACTGCCGACCATAATTCATTGGCATTCGGAGTTTATCTGAGATTGGTAATCCGGGATGGACCCCTCACCCAAACAGTGCTCTACCTCCAAGAATCTTAATGTCGACGCTAGCCCTAAAGCTATTTCGGAGAGAACCAGCTATCTCCAAGTTCGTTTGGAATTTCTCCGCTACCCACAAGTCATCCAAGCACTTTTCAACGTGCCCTGGTTCGGTCCTCCAGTGAGTTTTACCTCACCTTCAACCTGCTCATGGGTAGGTCACATGGTTTCGGGTCTACGACATAATACTAAGACGCCCTATTCAGACTCGGTTTCCCTACGGCTCCGTCTCTTCAACTTAACCTCGCATCATATCGTAACTCGCCGGTTCATTCTACAAAAGGCACGCTCTCACCCATTAACGGGCTCGAACTTGTTGTAGGCACACGGTTTCAGGTTCTATTTCACTCCCCTCCCGGGGTGCTTTTCACCTTTCCCTCACGGTACTGGTTCACTATCGGTCACTAGAGAGTATTTAGGGTTGGGAGATGGTCCTCCCAGATTCCGACGGGATTTCTCGTGTCCCGCCGTACTCAGGATACTGCTAGGTATAAAGACTATTTCGAATACGAGGCTCTTACTCTCTTTGGCTGACCTTCCCATGTCATTCTTCTATAATCTTTAAGTCCATATTGCAGTCCTACAACCCCGAAGAGTAAACTCTTCGGTTTGCCCTCCTGCCGTTTCGCTCGCCGCTACTCAGGCAATCGCTTTTGCTTTCTCTTCCTGCAGCTACTTAGATGTTTCAGTTCACTGCGTCTTCCTCTACCTATCCTTAACAGATAGGAGTACTAGCCATCAGCTAGTGGGTTCCCCCATTCGGACATCTCTGGATCGTCGCTTACTTACAGCTCCCCAAAGCATTTCGTCGTTTGTCACGTCCTTCTTCGGCTTCTAGTGCCAAGGCATCCACCGTGCGCCCTTATTAACTTAACCTTATTTTTGGTCTTGCGACCTAAACTCTTTAAATATTTACAGCGTTTCGGTTTATTTTCTTGTTACTATTTGATATAGATATTCAATTTTCAATGTTCAATCTTAACACCCTTACAGTGTTAATGGAGCCTAGCGGGATCGAACCGCTGACCTCCTGCGTGCAAAGCAGGCGCTCTCCCAGCTGAGCTAAGGCCCCACAAGACCTCTCAAAACTAAACAAGACCAACGTACAGGTTTCCATTTCCTTAGAAAGGAGGTGATCCAGCCGCACCTTCCGATACGGCTACCTTGTTACGACTTCACCCCAATCATCTATCCCACCTTAGGCGGCTGGCTCCTTACGGTTACCTCACCGACTTCGGGTGTTACAAACTCTCGTGGTGTGACGGGCGGTGTGTACAAGGCCCGGGAACGTATTCACCGCGGCGTGCTGATCCGCGATTACTAGCGATTCCGACTTCATGTAGGCGAGTTGCAGCCTACAATCCGAACTGAGACTGGCTTTAAGAGATTAGCTTGCCGTCACCGACTCGCGACTCGTTGTACCAGCCATTGTAGCACGTGTGTAGCCCAGGTCATAAGGGGCATGATGATTTGACGTCATCCCCACCTTCCTCCGGTTTATTACCGGCAGTCTCGCTAGAGTGCCCAACTCAATGATGGCAACTAACAATAGGGGTTGCGCTCGTTGCGGGACTTAACCCAACATCTCACGACACGAGCTGACGACAACCATGCACCACCTGTCACCTCTGTCCCGAAGGAAAACTCTATCTCTAGAGCGGTCAGAGGGATGTCAAGACCTGGTAAGGTTCTTCGCGTTGCTTCGAATTAAACCACATGCTCCACCGCTTGTGCGGGCCCCCGTCAATTCCTTTGAGTTTCAACCTTGCGGTCGTACTCCCCAGGCGGAGTGCTTAATGCGTTAGCTGCGGCACTGAGTCCCGGAAAGGACCCAACACCTAGCACTCATCGTTTACGGCGTGGACTACCAGGGTATCTAATCCTGTTTGCTCCCCACGCTTTCGAGCCTCAGCGTCAGTTACAGACCAGAGAGCCGCTTTCGCCACCGGTGTTCCTCCATATATCTACGCATTTCACCGCTACACATGGAATTCCACTCTCCCCTTCTGCACTCAAGTTAAACAGTTTCCAAAGCGTACTATGGTTAAGCCACAGCCTTTAACTTCAGACTTATCTAACCGCCTGCGCTCGCTTTACGCCCAATAAATCCGGATAACGCTCGGGACCTACGTATTACCGCGGCTGCTGGCACGTAGTTAGCCGTCCCTTTCTGGTAAGTTACCGTCACAGTGTGAACTTTCCACTCTCACACTCGTTCTTCTCTTACAACAGAGCTTTACGATCCGAAAACCTTCTTCACTCACGCGGCGTTGCTCGGTCAGGGTTGCCCCCATTGCCGAAGATTCCCTACTGCTGCCTCCCGTAGGAGTCTGGGCCGTGTCTCAGTCCCAGTGTGGCCGATCACCCTCTCAGGTCGGCTATGTATCGTCGCCTTGGTGAGCCGTTACCTCACCAACTAGCTAATACAACGCAGGTCCATCTCTTAGTGATGCATTTGCACCTTTCAAATCAATATCATGCGATATCGACTTTTATGCGGTATTAGCTATCGTTTCCAATAGTTATCCCCCGCTAAGAGGCAGGTTACCTACGCGTTACTCACCCGTTCGCAACTCATCCGCTCGGTGCAAGCACCAAGCTTCAGCGTTCTACTTGCATGTATTAGGCACGCCGCCAGCGTTCATCCTGAGCCAGGATCAAACTCTCATTAAAATAATTGTTTGTCTTAAACTCATTCTGTCACTGACAGATTTATTGTTTTTTTATTGTTCAGTTACTACAACCTTAGTTATAGCGCCCTGCACATTGGTTCGTCTTGTTCAGTTTTCAAAGGTCTTTGTCGCTCTCGCGCGACAACTATATTAGTATATCATGACCTGCCCTTACTGTCAACACTTTTTTCCAAAAAATTTTATTTTTTTGAAAGTTTTTTTGAAATAAAAAAATAGAGAGGGAATCCTCTCTATTTATATTCTTGTCTGTATTTGTTTTCTTCAGCTTTGTTAGCCCATACATAATGACCTGGTTTAATTTCAACCATTTGTGGTTTATCTTCAGAGTAATCATGTTGTTCTGGATCGTAGATTTTTAGAACTTTTTTACGTTCTAGAATTGGATCTGGAATTGGGACCGCTGAAAGCAGGGATTGGGTGTATGGATGGATTGGGTGGTTAAATAGCTCTTCAGTTTCTGCTACTTCTACAATAACCCCTTTATAGATAACTGCAATACGGTCAGAAATGAAGCGCACAACTGACAAGTCATGGGCGATAAAGAGGTAGGTCAAGCCTAATTCTCTTTGGAATTTTTTCAAAAGGTTCAAGACCTGCGCACGTACTGAAACGTCAAGGGCTGAGATTGGTTCATCCGCAATGACAAATTCCGGTTCCATGACAAGTGCACGGGCAATACCGATCCGTTGACGTTGACCACCTGAGAATTCGTGAGGATAACGTGTCAAATGTTCTGCTAGAAGCCCAACTTCATGCATAATATTTTTTACTTTTTCCTGACGTTCTTCTTCGCTGTTAAACAAATGGTGGTTGATCAAACCTTCAGAGATAATATAATCAACTGTTGCACGTTCATTCAAACTTGCTGCTGGGTCTTGGAAGATCATTTGAATTTTACGGATCAACTCTGATTTTTCACTATGAGAGTTTTTTCCGTTGATCTTGCGACCGTCATAAATAATTTCTCCAGCACTTGTATCATTCAAACCGATGATAGCACGTCCAATTGTTGTCTTCCCACTTCCTGATTCACCAACAAGAGAGAAAGTTTCTCCCTTATTAATGAAGAAATTGGCATTCTTTACAGCAACGAATTTTTTACTTCCTTCACCGAAGGAAATTTCTAAATCTTTAATTTCAACTAATTTTTCAGTCATTTCCTTCCTCCTATTCTGTAATGTGGGTGAAGCCCATTTTTGAGCCAATCTTTTCGTGAAGGTTTTCGATTACTTCTGGTTTATGAACTGTTGGTGCATCTGGATGGAGCAACCATGTCTTAGCCCAGTGAGTATCGGTCACTTTGAAAGCAGGTGCCTCTTCTTCAAAATCAATCTGCATCGCATAATCTGAACGAAGTGCGAAGGCATCTCCTTTGATTGGGGCATACAATGATGGCGGAGTCCCTGGAATAGAGTATAGATCACCATCTGAGGTTGACAATTGAGGCAAGCTTGAAAGCAAGCTCCATGTGTATGGATGTTTTGGATCGTAGAAAATTTCTTCTACTTTACCAAACTCAACAATTTCTCCAGCATACATAACGGCTACTTTATCTGCAATACTTGCAACCACACCTAAGTCGTGGGTGATAAAGATAACTGTAAATTGGTATTCTTTTTGAAGGGATTTCAACAAATCAATGATTTGCGCTTGAATGGTTACGTCAAGGGCTGTTGTTGGTTCATCACAGATCAAGATATCTGGACGGCAGGCCAAGGCGATGGCAATAACGATCCGTTGACGCATCCCACCTGAATATTGGAATGGATACTCATCAAAACGACGTTCAGCATCTGGAATTCCAACTTTCTCCATATAGTCCAAAGCCATTTCTTTGGCTTCTTTAGCTGTTTTCCCTTGGTGTTTGATAATGACTTCTGTAATTTGTGAACCAATTGTGTTGATTGGGTCCAAACTTGTCATTGGGTCTTGGAAAATTGTAGCGATCTTAGATCCACGAATATTTTCCCAATCTTTATTCGATTTCAAATCTGTCAATTCTTGACCACGGTATTTAATCGAACCTTGGGCAATACGGCCGTTATCTTCTAACATTCCGGTGAACGTTTTTGTCAAAACTGATTTCCCTGAACCTGACTCACCAACTAAGGCAAGAACTTCACCTTCTTCTAGCTCAAGCGATACGCCACGAATAGCTGTCAATACGCGATCGCGCACGTCAAATTCCACTACGATATCTTGAGCAGATAAAATAATATTGTTATTTGATGTCATATCTACTCCTCCTATCTATGTGTACGTGGGTCGCTGGCATCGGCCAAGTTTTGTCCGACGATAAAGAATGACAAGGATACTAAAATCAAAACAGTAAGCGGAATCCAGAATAGGTAGGCATTTGTAGTTACGTTTTGAGAATAGTCAGAAATCAAGCGTCCCAAACTTGGAACTGTGATTGGAAGACCAAGTCCGAAGAAGGAAAGGAAAGCTTCGTAAGAAATAAAGCTTGGAAGTAACTGTGATGTTTGTGTCACGATAACAGATACCAATTGAGGCAAAATATTTTTCGTAACAATTTTCAAAGTTGGTGTTCCTAATGTTCGGCTGGCAAGGTTGTACTCCAAATCACGGTAACGCATGATTTGGACACGAATGGTATAGGCAATTCCGATCCATCCAGTTAAGGACATGGCAAGAATCAAGTTCCAGAAACCAGATCCCATTGAGTAAGTCAAGACGATAACGATCAACATAAACGGAATGTTTGAAATAACGTTATAAACTTCCATCATGATACGGTCGATGGATTTTGAGATCCCCCAAATTCCACCAACGATAACTCCGACAACCACGTTAATAACAGTGGCGATGAAGGAAATGATAATTGAATTCCGAGCACCAAACCAAACTCCATCAAAGAGGGATTTACCGTTATTATCTGTACCAAAGAAAGCTTTGGCACTTGGTGGATTCAAACGTGCTGAAAAGTCATTTACCTTACTTACGTCGTTGTAATCAAAATTTGAAAACATCGGGTAGACAAAACTCATCAAGAGAATCCCAATCAAAATAGCAAGCATAATGATAGTGGTTCTTTTTTTCAAGAATTGTCTGAATACAGATTTCCAGTATGAATACGCTGGAGCATCGATTACTTCAGAGGCAAAGTCATCACGTTTTACAAACTGAAATTTATTTTTATCGATTGTAGCCATTATTTGCCTCCTTTCGTATTCGTTAATTTAATCCGTGGATCAAGCACTGTCATCAAGATATCACCTAACATGGCAGCAAAGATACCAAGTGATGTGAAGATGAAGACAAGTCCGATGACCATGGTGTTGTTTGATGCTTTAATAGAGTCAATCAACATTTTACCCATACCTGGGAAAGCGAAGACTGTTTCAGTCAACGTCGCACCTGAGATAACTCCAATGATAGCCCCTGGAATTCCAGAAACTAGTGGAACCATCGCATTTTTGAAGATGTGTTTTCTTGAGATCTCACGTTCTGACAATCCTTTTGAACGAGCAAAACGGACGAAATCCTGAGAGTGAATATCGATCATATAACGACGAATCCAAACGGCGATAAATGGCGCACTCAATAAACCAAGAATCAGAGACGGCAATACATATGAACGCCAGTCCTGTGCTCCAAGTACTGGGAATGAGTCTGGAAGTCCAAAGAATGAACCTGCTAGACGCACGATATAGACAAGGGCAATGGTTGGGAGAGACATCATAAATGTCAAGGCCGCAGTAGAGATGCTATCAAACCATGAGTTCTTGAAAAGAGCCATATAAGATCCTAGTGGGATCGCAATCAAGTAGGCAATCGCAATACCAATCAAACCAATGATTGAAGAAGATGCAATCATGGATGGATTCTCATAGTTGCTCAACGTTGCTGTATAGGCATCCCCTTTACCAAATCGACTGATATCTTGTGAGTCTGCCTTACTTGGTGATTTGTAGGTACGTGAGTAGATATCGATGGAAGATGTCTTTTTACCTGTTGGGAAGTTCACTTCACTCTTCTTAGTCGTTCCTTGTCCTTGGGTAATAACTTGAAGAACAGGGGTATTTGAATAAGTTGGATATGAATTTCCAAGGTTTAAGGTCACAAAGTTTTGGTGTACATATGGGAACTGACCATTAAAGTACAAGAGGTATTTGTGTTTCGTACCAGAACCCACTACAGACCACCCAATAGATGGATCATTTTCAATACGGATATAGCGTTTAAGATTTGGATTCGAGGCATCTTTCACCCAACCTGGATGATCAAATTGAATCAAATTCGCATAGAAGCTAATAACACGTTCAAAAACCGGAATTTCACGCACCGCATAGAAAGACTTACTTTCTGGGAAACGTTTCAACTGCCAACCATGACCTAATTTTTCAATATATTTTTTGTAGATCTTTTCATTGGCATTTGTCGCATCAACCGTTACGGAAGAATCTTCTTTACTTGCTTTTTGTTGCAAGCTCTTTGAATCCATGTATTCCAAATAACCCATGCGATCATAGACTGTATTTTCGTAGTTGATCTTCGAATCTTTTGTCTTCGCTACTTTATTGTAGTTGGGGTCATTCTTAAAGATGAGATTTCTCGGTGTTAGCGTATAGATAATCATGTAGGTTAATGTCGTGACGAGAAAGATCGACACTAACGAACGCAAAATACGCATAAAAACATATTTTTTCATATTTCATTCCTTTAATGTCCAAAAGAACTTTCTCCCCTAGAAGAGAAAGTTCTAATGAAAAGCAATAATTTAATTATTTAACGTGTTTTTCAAGATCTTGTTGAGCTTTTTTGTTTGACTCAACTTTTTCTTTTTGCCATTTCTTAAGAGCTTCATCGTATTGTTTCTTAGTAACAGGTTCATCTTGAACTTCTACATATTTGAAGTATGCTGATCCTTTGTTACCAGCTTGAGCTGAAGCACCAGAGAATGGTACCACTTTAGAGATAACAGTTGCTGCTCCTGATGATGACATTGTAGGTACTACAATTGCGCTATCTGTCAACCAAGCTTGAGCTGCTGCATATTTTTCATAACGTTTCACAACATCTTGTGTTTCGTTGTTTGCATCGTCAAGAAGTTTTGCAAACTCATCCAAACCTACAGCTTTAGCTGATGGGTTATCTACACCACCTGCAAAACCAAGGTAAACTTTTGTTTGGTCTTCAGAAGATGGTTGAAGCGTATCAAGGTAAGTTGATGGATCTTGATAGTCTGGGTTCCAACCGACCATACCTTGAAGATCCCAATCTGCATCTGCAGCTGATGGAACATTCAATGTGATGTTCAACACTTCGTCTTGGTCCATCATTTGAAGGTCAACAACTACGTTGTCTTTACCAAGAGTTTCTTCTACCGTTTGTTTCAATGATTGCATACGTGTAACTATACTTGTTGCATTTTGAATAACAGGAACGTCAATATGAATTGGGAATTGAACGCCGTCTTTTTGAAGTTCAGCTTTGGCTTTTTCAAGTTGTGCTTTCGCTTTATCTTTGTTGTAAAGACCATCTTGACCATCTTCAAGGTTGATACCCTTCCATTGGTCTCCATAAGTAGTCAACTTATCTGCAACTACATTTCCGAAGTCTTTTCCGTCTACTTGTACGAATGCAGGTGCAACATATGTATTACGGATAGCTGGTTTAGCAAATTCTTTACCATTGACTTGTGCTGAGTAGTTTTCACGGTTCAAGGCAAAAGTGATGGCTTGACGGAAATCTTTGTTCAAGATTGCTTTCTTAGTAGAAGATTTTTCAGCATCTGATTTCTTTGCAGTGTGTTTGTAAGATTGACGATCGATGTTGAAACCAAGGATTGCTACACCTGAACCAGCTGGTGTGTTATAGATATTGTCCTTGTATTTTTTCTCTACTGTTGCAAAGTTTGAGCTTGATGGGAAAAGACGAGCAGCTGTATAAGCTCCATCAGAGAAACCACGTGCCAATGAATCTTGGTCTGATCCATCGTAATAAGTAAGTTTTACTTCCTTGACGTGAACGTTTTTCTTATCCCAGTAGTTGTCATTCTTTTCAAATACAACAGATGATTTTGATGTAATAGATTTAAGAAGGAAAGGTCCGTTTGCAAGGACTGATTTCACATCGTTTGGTTGACCAAAATCATCTCCCTTACTCTTCAAGAAATCTGTGCTAATTGGAAACAAGATTCCGTTTGTTGTTTTAGAGTTCCAGAAGGTTTCAGGTTTGTTCAATGTATATTGAAGTGTGTAATCATCAACCGCTTTGACACCAACTTGGCTGAAGTCTGTAGTTTTTCCTTGCACATAATCATCCAAGCCTTTGATTGAGCCTTGAACTAGTGGAAGTTCTTCTGATTTTTTATCAGCAGCGTGTTTCAAACCAGTCACGAAGTCTTTGGCAGTCACTTCACCGCGTTCTTCACCATCTGCATCGTACCATTTAACACCCTTACGAATCTTGTAGGTATAAGTCAAACCGTCTTTTGAAACAGACCAATCTTCCGCAAGTGATGGCACAAGATTTCCATACTTGTCATTTTCCATCAAACCGTCTACGATGTTTGTAGTGAGATCTTGAGTGGCAGATTTAGAAGACACAGTATAGTCCAAAGTTGTTGGGTCAGTAGTGTAGACATAACCATAGTTTTTGTCTTCGCCTGAGCTTGCTTTGCTAGTATTTGAACTAGAACATGCAGCTAACAATCCAGCTGCAAGGAGTGTTACTCCGGCAACTGCGAATACTTTACCTTTTTTCATAGGAATTCTCCAATAGTTTTTTTAGATTTGTTTAAGATTATATCACAAGTAGAAAAAAAAGTAAACTAAATTTTCTGAATATTCGTTTTATCACTATTCAAAAACCTTGCTATGACTGACTTTTTAGCCTAATTGATGATTTTACAATTTTCCATTAATCATTTGTATGATACAATATAGAGGACTAAGCAACGAGGAAACAACTGTGAAAAAATTCTTTCTTTCTTTTTTAACCTTCATCCTGCTGTTATGCAGTTTACCTTATCAAGTCGTTCTGGCAGATGAGCTAGAACTTCCTGCTCAAAGTGCTATTGCTGTTGAAGCTGATACAGGTAAAATTTTATATGAAAAGGATTCAGAGAAAAAGCGAGATGTGGGGGGTCTATCTACACTCTTGACCACTTATCTGATTTTCGAAGCTATTCATGAAAAAAAACTTTCTCTAAAAGATCCTATCAAATTGTCTGAGAAAGCTCTGGCTTTAAATGATATCGAAGGTGCTGGTACTCTTCCTATGGAAGCGAACCAATATACGGTTGAACAGTTATTGACTGCTCTTTTAGTTGGAAATTCTAGTACTGCTGCCTTGGCCTTAGCTGAGAAAGTGGGGGGCTCCGAAAAAAGCTTCGTTGAAAAAATGAAGCAAAAACTTTCTGAATGGGGCATTCAATCTCCTCATTTAATTAATGCTACCGGATTAAATACTCAAACCATTAGCGGAGATCCTGACGGGAAAGGAGACGAAAATCAATTGAGTGCTTATGATATTGCTGTCATTGCCAAGCACTTACTCCAGGATTTTCCTGAAGTGACCAAATATACTTCAAAACCCACTGCTCTTTTTTCAAACACGCAGATTGAAAACCCCAACCTGATGCTAGAAGGCATGCCGAATTACCGTTCGGGAGTCGACGGCCTTCGGGTCAGCAACTCTACCAAAGGTGGTATCACATTTGCTGCTTCAACGACGCAAAATGGCATCCACATGATCACGGTTGTCCTAGGAGTGGAGGCAGTTGACGGTGATCCATATGCACGTTTTGTGGCTACTTCTTCTCTGATGAACTACGTGGTACGGACCTTTGTTTCTTCCATTGTCGTAAAAGAAGGAGATCCCTACGGAAAAAGTAAGGCAACTATCATGGATGGGAAGTCAGAGACTGTTTTAGCTGTTGCAAAAAAAGACTTCTATATCGTCGAAAAACAAGGTAGTCAAGCAGAACCAAAAATTCAATTCAAGAGTGACCAAGAATCATTCCGAGCACCTGTCAAATCAGGCACAAATCTTGGAAAAATACACTACACTGATCCAGATAAAATCGGACGTGGCTACTTAGAAGATCAAGAGCCAACGGTCGATATGGTAGCAGGAAGAACCATTGAGAAAAGCTTCTTCTTAAAGGTTTGGTGGAATGAATTCGTTCGTTATGTCAACGAAAAGCTATAAGCAAAAAAATCACAATGGAGTCAAATCCATTGTGATTTTATTTTGCTATTAAAACGAATTATCCTACAGATCCTTCCATTTCGTAGCTAATGAGTCGGTTTAACTCAACGGCGTATTCCATTGGAAGTTCTTTTGTAAAGGGCTCTACAAATCCCATGACAATCATTTCTGTCGCTTCTGATTCAGACAAACCACGACTCATCAAATAATACAGTTGTTCTTCTGAGATTTTTGAAACCTTAGCTTCGTGCTCCAAAGCAACTTGTGAGTTGTGGATTTCATTAAATGGAATGGTATCTGATGCAGATAAATCATCCATGATAATGGTGTCACACTCAATGTGAGAAACTGATTTCTTGGAATTTTTGTTAAAGGTAACTTGTCCACGGTAGTCTACCTTTCCGCCACCTTTCGCGATGGATTTCGACACGATAGACGAGCTAGTGTGAGGGGCATTGTGGATCATCTTGGCACCTGTATCTTGGTGTTGACCTGCATTCGCAAAGGCAATGGACAACATGGTCCCACGCGCTCCTTCTCCATCCAGATAAACAGATGGATACTTCATGGTTGTCTTGGCTCCTAAGTTCCCATCGATCCACTCAACTGTGGCATCTTTTTGAGCTTTGGCCCGCTTGGTGACCAAGTTGTAGACATTGTCTGACCAGTTTTGGATGGTCGTGTAACGCATATAAGCACCATCTAAGGCAAAGATCTCAACAATCGCGGCATGGAGGCTATTGCTTGAATAGGTCGGTGCTGTACAGCCTTCTACATAGTGAACACTTGCTCCCTCATCCACGATAATCAAGGTACGCTCAAACTGACCTGTATTTTCATTGTTGATACGGAAGTAAGTTTGAAGGGGAACGTCTACTTTTACGCCTTTTGGCACATAAATGAAGGTTCCACCAGACCAGACTGCTGAGTTGAGGGCAGCCAATTTGTTATCCGTTGGTGGTACCAACTTCGCAAAATACTGTTTGAAAAGATCTGGATATTCTTTTAGGGCAGAATCCGTATCGGTAAAGATAATCCCCAACTTTTCAAACTCTTCTTTCATATTGTGGTAAACCACTTCTGATTCATACTGAGCAGAAGCCCCTGCTAAGTAAGCACGTTCTGCTTCAGGAATCCCAATACGCTCAAAGGTTTCCTTGATTTTCTCTGGAACTTCGTCCCATGAACGGGCAGGTTTATCCGAAGGTTTTTGATAATAGATCAAATCATCAAAGTCAATCTCTGATAGATCGGCTCCCCAGGTTTGCATGGGCATCTTTTGGAAGGTTTCAAAAGATTTCAAACGGAATTCGAGCATCCATTCTGGTTCATTTTTTGCTGCAGACAATTCACGAATAACCGCTTCATTCAATCCCTTCCCGGTAGAGAGAATGGGTTGAACGTCATCGTGAAATCCAAATTTATATTCACCGAGATCAATTGGTTTCGGTTCGACTCTTTCTTCAGCCATAATTTCCTTTCTTTCTCTGTTTCTTCTTTTAATTATTTGCTACGTTCGATCGCTTTTTTGAGAGCATTCCAGGAGAGGGTTGCACATTTAATCCGTTGTGGGAATTTTGAGACTCCAGATAAGAAGGCTGCATCTCCCAACTCCTCTTGCCGAGGATCTGACTGGCCTTGGACCATTTCTGAAAAGACCTGTGCCAATTCTTCAACTTCCTCTTTTGTTTTTCCCATTACAGCATCTGTCATCATACTAGCTGAAGCTGTTGAGATCGTACAGCCTGAATTAACAAAGGCAATATCTTCCACCCTGTCATTCTCATCAAATTTCACACTTAACTGGATCACATCTCCACAAGTTGGATTGTTGAGTTGGATCTGATCAACATCTTCAATCTGCCCTTGGTGATGGGGGTGTTTTGAATGGTCAGCTACGACCGCCATGTACAGCGAATCTAATTTAGAAAGTGCCATTGAAAAACTCCTTTGCTTTGATCAATGCCTCAATTAATTTATCACAGTCCGCTTTGGTGTTGTAGATATAAAAACTTGCTCTCGTTGTCGCTGGGACTTGTAGGTATTGAAGGAGCGGTTGTGCACAGTGGTGACCTGCACGAACGGCAACCCCTTCATAATCTAGTGCTGTTGCTAAGTCATGCGGATGGAGATCCCCTAGATTAAAAGAAATGACGCCAGAACGTTGGGCTAAGTCTTGGGAACCATAGATAGTCAAGCCTTCGATAGCCTGTAATTTTGGAAACACATAGGCAATCAGTTCTTGCTCATGCGCTTCTACCTGGTCCATACCCAGCTCTTCTAAGTAATCGATTGCTGCACCAAGACCAATTGCGCCCGCCATATTAGGTGTTCCAGCTTCAAATTTCCAAGGCAATTCCTTCCAAGATGCAGATTGTTCGTAAACAAAGTCAATCATCTCGCCCCCAAACTCGATCGGAGACATTTGCTCTAAGATTTCTTCCTTCCCATAGAGGACACCAATCCCTGTTGGTGCAGCCATCTTGTGGCCAGAAAAAGCAAAGAAATCCGCATCTAAGTCTTGTACATCAATGGCCATATGAGGGGTTGATTGAGCCCCATCTACGACCATGATCGCTCCAACTTCATGAGCTAATCGAGCAATTTCCTTGATCGGATTGACCACCCCTAAGACATTCGAAGCATGGGTGATGGAGACAAATTTTGTCTTCTCACTAAGCTTGCTCTTTAAGTCCTGCATATCCAGTAAGCCATCTTTTAGATAGACATAGACCAGTTTTGCTCCTGTCTTCTTGCAGGCTTGCTGCCAAGGAATGATGTTGGAGTGATGTTCCATGATGGAAATCAGGACTTCATCCCCTTCCTTTAAGACTTCTTCTGCATAGCGGGCTACCCAGTTGAGTCCAGTCGTTGTCCCTCTTGTAAAGAGCACCTCCTTGGTTGATGAAGCGTTGATAAATTTTCTGACTTTCTCACGCGCCGCCTCATAAGCAGCTGTCGCTCGTTCAGCCAAGGTATGGACTCCACGGTGGACATTGGCGTTATCTTGCAAATAATAGTGATTAACTGCTTCAAGAACACGTTTAGGTTTTTGCGTCGTCGCTGCATTATCTAGATAAACCAAAGGCTCATCGTGGACTAGTTGATCGAGAATGGGAAAATCTTGAGCAATCGTATTTTTATCTAGCATTGTTTCTCCTTAGCGTTGAGATAACTTTTCTTCGATGGTAGCAATCATTTCATCACGTACTTCTTTAACTGGGATTTCAACAATAACAGATCCCAAGAAACCACGCACCACTAAGCGTTCTGCTGTGTGTTGATCCAGACCACGACTCATGAGGTAATACATATCTTCTGGGTCCACTTGACCGATCGATGCAGCATGGCCTGCTGTGACGTCATTTTCATCAATCAAGAGGATTGGGTTGGCATCTGAACGTGCTTGATCCGATAACATCAAGACACGGCTTTCTTGCTGGGCATCTGCTCCTTTAGCCCCCTTGATAATATGACCAATTCCGTTGAAGGTCAAGGTTCCTTTTTCAAGAATAACCCCGTGTTGCAAGATATTTCCGATCGAGTTGCAACCAAAGTTGGTCACGCGGGTGTCAATTCCTTGTACCTGACGACCGCTTGATAAGGCAACGACTTTCAAATCTGCATGACTTCCGTTTCCAACCAAGTCACTGTCAAAATCTGCAACCACGTTACCTTCGTTCATAACACCGATAGCCCAATCAATGCTGGCATCCTGACCTAGTTTTCCACGTCGACTGATGTAGGCTGTGACATTTTCACCCAGGCGGTCAATCGCCGCAAATTTCACTTGGGCACCTGAGCGGGCGATCACCTCAACCGTCACATTAGCAGTTGCTGTTGCTGAGCCATTACCTTTTGATTCTAGGCGTTCCAAATAGCTGAACTTACTGTTTTTGCCTGCGATAATCAAAATGTGCTTATTAAAAGGTACATCACTGTCGCTATCCTGGTAGAAAATGCCTTCGATTGGTTCTGAAATTTCAACATTATCTGGAATATAAAGGACAGCCCCACTATTAAAATAAGCTGTGTGGTAAGCTGCTAGTTTATCATCGTCGTATTTGACTGAAGACATGAAGCAGTCTTCTACCACCTGCGGAATTTCTTCTAGGGCAGTATGGAAATCTGTGAAAAGGACTCCTTGGTCTGCCAAGGCTTGTGGCACCTGTTCAAATACAGTTTGAGTTCCAACTTGGACCAATTTTAAGTTTGAATCGAGGGCTGTAAAATCAGGAACATTGGCAGAAGCCTCGCTTTCTGTGATCGTCCCATCTCCAAGATTCCAGCGGTGGAATTTGACGCGTTCAATGGCCGGCAATTCCAACTGATCGATCTTGTCAAAAGCTTTTTTTCGTAAATCCTGCAGCCAGCTTGGCTCAGCATGCAGTTCCGAAAAGAGGGTAATATTTTCAATACTCATTTTTTTCTCCTAATAAAGATACTATCTGTTTGATTTTATGACAACATTAGTTCACTTGTCATCAGGTTATAGTTCTTCTTTATAGTCGTAACCGAGTTCTTCTGCAAGTTGGGCATAGCCTTCACGTTCCAAGCGTGCAGCCAATTCTGGCCCACCTGAAAGCACGACACGGCCTTCCATCATCACATGAACGACGTCAGGAGTAATATAGTTCAACAAACGTTGGTAGTGGGTGATGATCATAGCTCCAAAACCTTCACCCCGCATTGCATTAACCCCTTTAGATACGACCTTAAGAGCATCGATATCCAAACCAGAGTCAATTTCATCCAAAAGGGCAAATGTTGGTTCCAACATCAACAATTGAAGGATTTCATTGCGTTTTTTCTCACCACCAGAGAAGCCTTCGTTCAAATAGCGTTCTGCCATTTCTTCTTTCATGTTGAGCAGTTCCATCTTTTCATCCAATTTTTTGATAAAATCACGAATAGAGATCTTCTCGTCTTCTTCTTTACCAGCATTCATGGCTGCACGTAAAAATTCTGCATTCGTAATTCCTGGGATTTCTGAAGGGTATTGCATGGCAAGGAACAAGCCCATCCGTGCACGTTCGTCTACTTCCAATTCCAAGATGTTGACACCATCAAACAGAATCTCCCCTTTAGTTACTTCATAGTTTGGGTTTCCCATAATGGCAGCTGACAGAGTAGATTTCCCTGTTCCGTTTGGTCCCATGATGGCTGCGATCTCACCAGTTTTTAGGGTCAGGTTTACACCTTTTAAAATTTCTTTGCCTTCAATTTCAACGTGAAGGTCTTTAATTTCTAATGTCGACATTGCATTCCCTTTCTTTTTACTTTGAAGTCTAGAAGGTTCTCAAAGCATCGATTCCTTCATCACAAAGTATTTTTTTACCTTTCAAGTATATCAAAAAAAAGCCTAAATGGCTTTTCTTTTGATTAGAACTATTCTTATTTAGTTTTTTCTTTTCGTTTTTGACGAACTTCCTCCCGATAGGAAGAATTCCCTATATAGCGCAGAACATTTAACAAAGGACTATGATGTGGCCCTAAAACCCCAATCAATTCTGCTAACAACTCTACTCCAAACAAGAGCCCGATCACAAGTAGGACGCCCCCAATGCGACTCGAGATGTTGAGCAAGAGAGAAATCAAGGAGAAAATCATCGAGATTCCATAGATCACCAATACAGTTCCCCGATGTGTCAAGCCCAGAGACAGAAGTCGGTGGTGCAAGTGATTGCGATCCGGTTTATAGAATTTTTGACCAGACAGGGTCCGACGGATAATGGCTAAAAAGGTATCTGTAATCGGTACACCAAGGATAATCATTGGGGTGACTACTGCAACAGCTGTCGCATTTTTCAAACCTTGCAAGGACAAAACAGAAATCATGAATCCGATAAACAAGGCACCGGTGTCTCCCAAATAGAGAATGGCCGGATGGTAGTTAAAGGGAAAGAAACCAGCGATGGACGCAACCAATACAAAGATCGTCATGGTCAGAAAGAGATTGGGTACTGGTAGAAAGAAATAGGATACAATCCCCATTGTCACTAGGGAAATAATAGAGACCCCACTCACCAAGCCATCTAATCCATCAATCAGATTGACCGCATTGGTAATAGCAACAATCCAAATCACTGTCAAAAGATAAGAAAGCCACGGTTCAAAATGAAGTAAGGGACCACCGAATGGAATCTTGAAATCATTCAGCCGAAAATCTGTCAAAAACCAGACCAGGCTCGCTGCCAGCAGGATGCCGATCATCTTTTTCTTGGCAGACAACTCTTTTACATCATCGATCAAGCCTGTGAGAGCGATAATCCATCCTGCGCCCACGACCGGCAAGGTATAAGATAGGTAACTTTTGATTGGTGCGGTAGTGGATGTCAGCATAGGAATAAAGATGAGAGTCGCAATTGAAAAAGCAATCACAATAGACAGTCCACCCGCGCTTGGCATGGGCTTGGTATTGATCCGACGCGCATTCGGATAATCTACGGCATCAATCTTAAAGGAGAACAAGCGAACCAAGGGCGTCAATACCAAGGCAATCATAAAAGTTCCAATCAGCACCAGAACAAATTGCAAGGAAAAAGACATCATAAGCTAGCAACTTTCTTCAAATTCTCAATCGCACCAGACACCATTAGTAAGTGACCATGTTCCTGCAGAACAGCTCGTGTCACTTCTGAATCATCCGCATACTCCCGAATGATGGCAAGTAACCAGGTTGGATATTGATTTGGTTGATCCTCTGTATCGATCAAGACGGTTAAATAATAATCAGATCCCATTTTGTATAATTCAGAGGTATCCACTGGAAAGCTGACCGTTTTTGAAAAGGCAACTGCTTGCTGGATATTTGAAAAACGCAAAATGTAATAAATATACTGACTTACTGGTGCTTCAGATGTAGGATCTTGTTCTTGATTGTCCCGCAACTCTTCTTGTTCCAAATGGTGAATGGCTTCTGCATCCCCTTTTGTCTTATCAGAGATTGTTTTTTCCAGGGTTTTGATAAATTCATCTGGCGTCATGCGCGACAACTCTTCCATATCAGGAAGATCTGACAAATCCTCAAAATCCAATTGTTGGTCAATTTTTGATTTGGTAACAAAAACATCCAATTTGTCTGGTTTTGGTGTCACACGAAAACTCAGCATCCCGCTATCCAGGAAGCTTTCTGGCATTTCGAGTTCATCCAAAATAGCGTAGAAAAATTCTTCTGTTTTTTCTTGTGGGACAAGGAAATCAGCAATTTCCATTCCACGTTCTTCTAAGTCTTCTAGTTGGATCGTGATCTTAATTGTTGAATCACTAATTTGCTTCATCTTCATAGCATAACCTCATACTTCTAGTCTTACTATTATACTAAAAAATTGGATAGAATTCAAAAAAAGGATGCATCGAAAAGAGGTCGGGACAAAAGTCTCCAACCTCAGAAAACAATTTGATCAAGTTCAACCGTTCTCTTAGAAAATAACACGGAAGAGTCCATACAATAGCAAGATGGAACCAAGAACGATCCGGTATTTCCCAAAGACGGTGAAATCATGATTTTTCACATAATCTGTCAAGAAGCGGATGGCATACATGCTGACCACAAAGGCCACTCCCATCGCTACCAGTAGAATAAAGAGTTGCCCCAGTGCTAGTGAATGTCCGCCAAGAGCGAATTTTCCAACCTTTAAGAGGCTAGCCCCAAACATGGCTGGAATCCCCAAATAAAAGGTAAATTCTGTCACCACTGGGCGGCTAACACCATTGATCAAACCACCTACAATCGTAGCACCTGAACGGCTTGTTCCTGGAAATAGCGATAAAACTTGGAAGAGTCCGATATAAAGAGCTGTTCGATAAGGGAGCTTATGCAACTCCGTTACTGCTGGCTCAACTTGTTCCCGTCTTTCCAGATAGATAAAGGCAATCCCGTAGGTGATCAACATAATCGCAACGGAAATCGAATTGTGGAAATGCGCCTCAAACCAATCATCTAATTTAAAAACAAAGACAAGCGGAAGGGTTGCAACCGCAACTTTTGCCCATAATTGCCAAGTTCGACGTACTTCTAGTGGAGATTTACCAGGTTTGAAGGGATATAATTTATCGAAATAAATCACCACAACCGCTAGGATCGCTCCCAATTGGATCACAACATTGAACATCTCCATAAAGGCTGGATCTTGATTTTTAAACTGCACAAAATCCTGTAACAGAATCAAGTGACCTGTACTTGAGATCGGTAACCATTCTGTAATCCCCTCGACAATCCCAAAAAGAACCGCCTTGATTAATTCGATCAGAAACATCTTTTTCTCCTAAACTTACATTTGCTCTATTATATCATAAATCTATGGACTGGACCAGGCCTTCTAAACTAGAAGGGACAGAGCGACCAAGACCATTCTCAGCGCTACTTAGAAGGCGCCAAAGCCTCCTCCGCCTCCTCCGCCAGAGAAGCCTCCTCCACTACCAGAAGAAACTGTGAAATGACTAGCTGTCGATGCTGTCGATCCATAAGTAGACATGGCATGACTTGAGTGGGTCACATCATGATAGAATGGGGTGTAAACGAAGGCGTTTAAGGCTTGATTTTCTAACTGAATATTCCGAAGTTTCATGACCTTTGTGACCTGATCGGCTACACCATACAAGGCCGCATAGACCAATAAGCGATTCCATAGGACTAGAGACTGCAACTCTGCTTCGTTGAGGTGGGCAATCTCTTTCAACATCCGACCAAAACTATCCCAGTAATAGCGTTGCTCAGCACCCGCAAGATTGACAACCCCATCTCGTAAGCATGCTTTAAAGACACCATTGAAGCGCACTGGCATAAACCAAAGTATGAGGATCCCTATCAAACAAGGAACAGAGAACCAACCCATCCCAAAGATGGCAAAGATTTCTGCTCCAAGGGCGATAAACCAAGCAGCCCAACCAAAGAAGAGGCTTCGTCTAGCTTGCGCTTCTTCATTTGCCTCTAAAGGGCGATAGTAGCTTGGCAAATGGAGATCTTCCACCTTGCGATGAACATCTTTGGCTACCTGGTTGACAGCAGCATCAAAGCGACCCTGAGCCCTACTTCCTAGCGAACGAATAGCATCTTGATCTGCTTTTTTGGCATGTTTGTATACGTCATCACTAAATTCATAATTCTTAAAGAGATCTTTAACGGTACAGGAAACCTGATCCCCAAAAGCCATATTCATAAAAGAGCGTTCAAAATCATCCACATGTCCATGAGACTTCCTGGTCAAAACAACTTCATTTCCTTGTTGCTCGTAGACAATCACTCCACGATCCATCAAATCCAGCAACGTAGCTTGAAGCATTTTTTCAAATGTAAATACCGGAGGAGTCGCCTTCTCTTTATTGGTCGGGGAGGCCTCGTCTAATTCAGCTGAATAAACAACCGAACTCATAATTAGAGGTGCAATGTCCTGTGGAATCTCATAAAGACGAGTATCGGTCGGATAGGTAACACCAGGCCAAATCATTTTTTTGAACCGATTGCGACCCAAGAGAGAAAGAAGCCAGAGTGCAATAATTAAGGCTGGCAAGATCCATTTCCAAAACATGCGTGTCCAGTATTTTTCTTGTTCAATTTTGGCTTGGTTCTTATGAAATTCATCCAATTTGGTCAAACCTGTATTTCGACCAGAATCATACAAAGTAGATAAGTCTGACTTCAACCAGTATCCATACAACTCCACCGCTTTTCCCTTGCCTAAGTTATAGAAAGTAGCAGAATAGATTCCATCTTCTTTTTTTACAGTCACATCTGGTCCCATAAAGGCTGTATGGATATACAGTTCCGATTGGGCATTGGCTGGTGCGAACTTAGGAATGACACGAAATTGAACTTCATCCACCTTCTGATCACCATCAGTAATTGGTTTCCAGTTCAACTGCAAGATATCCTTGTGTGAATAAAGAAGATTTTTTAATTTCCATGTGACTTTAATTTTGACTGTATCTGTCGCCACTCCACTGTTATAAATTTTCACTCGGTAGCCATCACCTAGATTCGTAATCTCGGGTTCTCTTTGAAGATCACGGCCTTCCACCTCAACCTTTGGCGGCATCTCAATTGCAAAGCCTTGTGGCATGTTCCCCGCAGTTCCTAGGCTAACATACTGCCCTCTATAAGAATCTTTGAAATAATAGACCAACTCCTCCTCATAGGTGGCGTCGTCCCAGGTGTCCAAGGTCAAGGTTCCACCATAGTACAATACATCATAAGATGGACTAGATGCATGGACATTCTGACTGACAAAAAGGCAGGCCAGAAAGGCGAAAAAAACATACAAATACTTTTTCATTTGATCACGCTCCTTTGTATTATTATAGCATTTTTTAAATAAAAAGAGGAGCATGCTTGAAATGCAACCTATTTTACCGTACAATAGGAAGAGTTAAAATAAGGAAGAGGAGAAAAAATGAAAAAAACATTATTCGCGCTCTTAACAGGGCTTTTCATTTGCCTAGGCATCACACAGGTTGCTCATGCAGATGACTATTTACGAATCGGAATGGAAGCGGCCTACGCTCCCTTTAACTGGACCCAGGAAGATGATTCAAATGGAGCCGTGAAGATTGATGGTACCAACCAATATGCTAATGGGTACGATGTCCAAATCGCCAAAAAAGTTGCTGAGGATTTAGGTAAAAAACCTTTGATCGTGAAAACATCTTGGAACGGTTTAATTCCAGCACTCACATCTGGTAAAATCGATATGATTATCGCCGGGATGAGTCCCACTGCTGAACGTAAAAAAGAGGTCGCCTTCTCTAATAGCTACTATACCAGCGAGCCAGTCATGCTGGTCCGCAGAGACGGAAACTATGCGAATGCTACTAGTCTAGATGACTTTAAAGATGCAAAGGTTACCTCTCAACAAGGGGTCTACCTCTACTCGCTCATTTCTCAACTCAAAGGGGCAAAACAAGAAACCGCCATGGGAGACTTTGCTCAAATGCGTCAAGCGCTTGAATCCGGCGTCATCGATGCTTATGTTTCCGAACGTCCCGAAGCCCTAACTGCCGAGTCCGCTAATTCTAAATTTAAGATGATTCAATTCAAAAAAGGATTTGAAGTTGGGGAAGAAGATGCGACGATCGCTATCGGGATGAAGAAGGGTGACACTAGAATTGACCAAGTCAATGCCGCACTAGCTAAGATTTCGTCTGAAGACCAAGTCAAACTCATGGATGATATGATTAAGAAGCAACCAGCTTCCAGTGATGCTAGTGATGATAAGCAGACATTCTTTAGCCAAATGATGAAGATTTTAAAGGATAATGGCCCACAGTTCTTACGGGGAACTGGAATGACCCTCTTAATCTCCATGACAGGTACCATTGCTGGGTTGATTATCGGTTTGTTAATCGGTGTCTTCCGGACAGCTCCGAAGGCTAAAAATAAATTCCTTGCTGGATGCCAAACTGCCTTTGGTTGGTTCCTCAATGTCTACATTGAAATCTTCCGTGGAACTCCGATGATCGTTCAATCCATGGTCATTTTCTACGGTTCCGCCCAAGCCTTCAACATTTCCTTGGATCGTACCTGGGCCGCCATCTTTATCGTATCAATCAATACCGGAGCTTATATGAGTGAGATTGTTCGTGGTGGGATCCTAGCAGTGGATCCAGGTCAGTTTGAAGCAGCGACTGCTCTAGGAATGACCCATGGACAAACCATGCGCAAGGTCGTCCTTCCACAGGTTGTTCGCAATATCTTGCCAGCAACAGGGAATGAATTTGTTATTAACATCAAGGATACATCTGTTTTGAATGTTATCTCTGTAGTTGAACTGTACTTTACAGGAAATACGGTCGCAACTCAAAACTACCAATACTTCCCAACCTTTACGATCATTGCTGTGATTTACTTCGTTCTCACCTTTACTATCACACGAATCCTTCGCTACATCGAACGTCGCTTAGATTCTGATACTTATACTACAGGTGCCAATCAAATGCAAGTCAAAGAGGTGAAATAATGGCAGAAAAAATTCTTGAAATCCAACATTTAAAAAAATCTTACGGTCAAAATGAGGTCTTGAAAGATATTTCGCTCACCGTTGAAAAAGGAGAGGTGATCTCCATCATTGGGAGCTCTGGTAGCGGAAAATCAACCTTCCTTCGCTCCATCAATCTTCTAGAGACTCCTACAGCTGGAGAGATTCTCTATCGTGGACAAAATGTTCTTGATCCTGAGTATGATCTTACCCACTACCGCGAGAAATTAGGGATGGTTTTCCAAAGCTTTAATCTCTTCGAAAATTTAAACGTCTTGGAAAATACCATCGTTGCACAAACAACCGTCCTCAAGCGCGATCGTGAAACTGCAGAGAAAGTTGCAAAGGAAAACCTTGAAAAAGTCGGTATGGGATCTCAATATTGGGCTGCCCGTCCGAAACAACTTTCAGGTGGTCAAAAGCAACGGGTCGCCATCGCACGCGCCCTCTCTATGGATCCTGATGCCATTCTCTTTGATGAACCAACTTCTGCCCTAGACCCAGAAATGGTTGGGGAAGTCTTGAAAATCATGCAGGACCTCGCTAAAGAAGGACTCACCATGATTGTCGTAACCCACGAAATGGAATTTGCCCGCGATGTCTCTAGCCGGGTCATCTTCATGGACAAGGGTGTCATCGCTGAGCAAGGAGATCCGAAAGAAATCTTTAGCAATCCAAAAGAAGAACGGACCAAGGAATTTCTTCAACGCTTCTTACATTAATCTCTTGAAACAGTTTGCTTACCAGTATGGAAGCAAGCTGTTTTTGTATCGCTTCTGCTTTTGAGGCATCGAAAAAACCAGAGAGCACACTCTCTGGTTTTCAATTGGAACAACAAATTAATCTTCAAATTTTTGATGATTTTTGTCATAAAAATCAATCAATCCAAGTGCAGTTTCAAACGAGATGTTCTTTACTTTTGCACGTCCTTGAGCCAAGGCAATGATAGACATTTCACGGGCATTTGTTTCTTTGCTGATACGATACCCTGTAATTTTCTTATCACGTACCCATCCAACAACTGATTCTACTTTTTCAAAGTTCGATTTAGCCATGATCTTTCTCCTATATTATTATTTCCAATACTAATATAAATTTTTTTGCACATTTTGTCAACTAAAATCGCTGAAAATACGAACCTTTTTTAAAAAATGATAAAAAGTTTACTTTGCTTTCAGGGCTGATAATATTTGTGTACGAATGTTTTCAACGCCATCAGGGTTTGCTGGTAGGAAAATCGTATTATTCCCTTCTTTATCTGCAAAATTATTTAGGGTATCCAAGTACTGGTTGGTTAAGAGAATAGACATGATTTGTTCTTCCGTCAAGTCTACATTCGCACCTTTTAACTCTTTAATAGAGTCTGCCAATCCATCGACAATGGCCTTCCGTTGCTCGGCAATACCAACCCCGTGCAAACGGTCTTTTTCCGCCTCAGCTTCGGCAGCAGTCACGATCTTGATCTTGTCTGCTTCTGCCAATTCCTGAGCCGCCACGCGTTTTCTTTGCGCCGCATTGATCTCGTTCATGGATTGTTTCACTTCGGCATCTGGCTCAACTTTGGTGATCAAGGTTTTAACAATAATATATCCATAAGTTGACATTTCTTCTGCCACTTGTTTTTGAACTTCAAGGGCGATTTCATCTTTTTTCTCAAATAATTCATCCAAGGTCAACTTAGGCACAGAAGAACGAAGAGCATCTTCAATATACGATTTAATCTGTGATTCTGGACGCATAAGTTTGTAGTAGGCATCCTTTACGTTGCTTTCATTCACTCGGTATTGCGTCGCCACATTCATGGTAACGAACACGTTATCCTGAGTTTTTGTTTCAACCACGATCTCACTCTGCAAGACGCGCAATTGAACTCGTGCGGCAATTTTATCGATGCCAAAAGGCGCTCGCATATGAATACCACTATCGCTAATTTTTTGATAGCGACCAAAACGCTCGATGATGGCAACAGATTGTTGCTTGACCACATATAGTGAGCTGATCACAATGAATCCTGCAACCATTAGCAAGAATAAAATAAAGATAAAAAATACAGGCATAAAAAGTTCCTCCTTTTAATTTACGCATATCATATCACAAGTCTTCATAAAAAAGCAATATATTCCATAAAAATATATTGCTTAAATTGTCGATTATTTCTGCATGATACTCAGACCAGCATATTATAGAGAGTTTCATTTCCGTTCAAGTTAATGAAAGACGGATCAAAACGCTCAATACGATTGACCAAACCTGCATAGTCATGCTTATTGGCCAAAGTAACCCCAATCAAGACAGGGCCAGTCCCCTTACTAGCACGCTTGATGTATTCAAAACGTGTGATATCATCATTTGGTCCTAAGATATCATTTACAAATTCGCGAAGGGCCCCTGGACGTTGTGGGAAGTTGACGATAAAGTAGTGTTTTACTCCATCGTAGATCAAGGCCCGTTCTTCCATCTCAGGCATACGGTTAATGTCATTGTTCCCACCTGAAATAATACAACAAATGGTTTTCCCCTTGATGTATTCGCGCAAGATTTCAAGGGATGCTACACTAGCTGCTCCCGCTGGTTCGGCTACGATCCCTTGCTTAGAATAAAGATCAATCAAGGTCTCTGAAATCAAGCCTTCATCGACCCCAACAAGAGTTTCCACATGCTGGCGGGTCACTTCATAAGTCGATTGTCCTACCTTTTGCACAGCAATCCCGTCTGCAAACTTATCAATTTCTGGTAATTTGACGGGACCACCTGCTTCAAAAGCAGCCTTCATGGAGCGCGCTCCTTCAGCCTCTACCCCAATGACCTCAATCCGAGGATCCGTTTCTTTGATGTAAGTAGAAACACCTGAAATGAGGCCTCCTCCACCTACAGGAACAAGGACAGCATCAAAGGAAATCGATTCTTTTCGAGCTTCCTCAAGAATTTCATAGGCCACTGTTCCTTGGCCAGCCTGTACGTGTGGATCATCAAACGGGTCAATAAAGGTCCGTTTTTCTGCAAGAGTAAATTCTTGAGCTGCCTTAGCTGACGCGTCAAAGGTATCCCCGACCAACTTAATCGTTACATAGTCCCCACCAAAGAATCGGACTTGGCCGATCTTTTGTTGAGGTGTTGTGATCGGCATGAAGATGGTTGCTGGAATCTTCATTTCATTACAAGTATAAGCAACTCCTTGCGCATGGTTTCCCGCAGAAGCACACACTACCCCACGCTCACGCTCTTCTTTTGAGAGTTGAGAAATTGCAAAATACGCTCCACGAATCTTGAACGAACGAACACGTTGGGCGTTTTCTTTTTTCAAATAAATCTTTGCCCCATATTTTTCAGATAAATAGTGGTCGTATTCAAGGGGCGTATTGACAACGACTCCACTTAATATTTTATGGGCCTTGGCCACATCTTTTGCTGTTATCATTTCTTACCTCTGTTGCTGTGTATTGATCAAAAAAGCAAGCTAGGGTGTCCCAACTTGCTTAGTCTTCTACAGACAATTAGTTGTAGATTTTGAAGGCGTCATCGTCGTTTTGACCAACGAATGGCATTGCTTTACGCAATTCAGCACCAACTTTTTCAATTTCAAGTTCTTCAGCTTGTTTGCGGAAGGCTTTCAAACGTGGGAAACCAGCATCGTGGTCTTCAACGAATTCACGCGCAAATTTACCTGATTGGATATCAGCAAGGGCAGCTTTCATGTTTTCTTTTACTTCTGGACCGATAACACGTGGACCAGTTACGAAATCACCAAATTCTGCAGTATTTGAACATGATTGACGCATTTTCTTGAAGCCACCTTCGTAGATCAAGTCAACGATCAATTTCATTTCGTGAAGGACTTCGAAGTAAGCCAATTCAGGTGCATAACCAGCTTCTGTCAAAACTTCAAATCCAGCTTCGATCAAGCTTGTCAAACCACCCATAAGAACGGCTTGTTCACCAAACAAATCTTCTTCTGTTTCTTCTTTGAAGGTTGTTGAAAGAAGACCAACACGTGCTGAACCAACACCTTTTGCCCAGTCCATTGCGATGTCTTTCGCGTTACCAGTAGCATCTTGGTAGACAGCGTAAAGTGCTGGTACACCAAATCCTTCAGTGTAAGTACGACGTACCAAGTGACCTGGTCCTTTTGGTGCCACCATGAAGACATCTACGTCTTCAGGAGCTTTGATGTAACCAAAGTGGATATTGAAACCATGGGCAAAACCAAGAGCTTTACCAGCGCTCAAGTTTGGAGCGATTTCATCTTTGTAGATATCTTTTTGGATTTCGTCTGGTGCCAAGATCATGATGATATCAGCCAATTTAGTTGCTTCTGCAACTGGGTAAGCTTCAAATCCATCTTCTTTTGCTTTATCGAATGATTTACCAGGACGCACACCGATGATGACATCATGACCTGAATCACGCAAGTTTTGTGCGTGTGCATGACCTTGTGAACCATAACCGATAACGGCGATTTTTTTACCATCAAGTGCTGGTACTTTAACGTCTTTTTCGTATTCCATTTGAACTGCCATAAGTAAAATCTCTTTTCTATTATATTATTTGCCTTTTTAAGGCGGGGTTAACAATGTTAAGGTGAGAATTAATCTCGAGTAAATCCGGTTGCACCGGTGCGGGCGATGTTTTTAATCCCATAAGGTCGAATAACACGAATGAGGGCTTCGCTCTTTTCTGCATTTCCCGTCATTTGAACGGTGATAGAGCTTGGGGCTACATCGACCACGGTCGCACGGAAAGGTTGAATAATGGCCAAGATTTCTGCTCGCTTCTCAGCAGGTGCAGAAACTTTCACCAGGATCACTTCGCGCTCCAAGTGTGGTTTATCAGTGATATCCCGGACACGGATCACATCCACTTGGCGGTTGAGCTGTTTGATGATTTGCTCTACTTCATCATGCGAAGCAACATCAATGATAATGGTAATCCGCGATACATTAGGGTTTTCTGTTGCGCCAACAGAGATGCTTTCGATATTGACTTGACGTCTCGACAAGACTCCAGTAAAGCGGTTCAGAACACCTGAGCGGTTTTGAAGTTTGGCTGTTAACATTCTACGCATTAAACTTCACCCCCAACATCTCATGATTACTCTTACCAGCTGGTACCATCGGCAAGACATGCTCTTTCCGAGAAATGTCTACTTCGATGAACATTGGTACATCTTCTGTGATGACTTCCAAATCCTTCTCAAGAGTTTCAGGATTATCAAATTTATAATTCTTGATCCCGTAAGCTTGCGCCATCAATTGGAAATCTGGAAGGCTATCAAAGACTGACTCTGACGTCCGACCATCATAGAAGGCTTCTTGCCATTGACGGACCATTCCAAGCGAGTGGTTGTTGAGCATAACGACCTTGATCGGAACCTTATAAATATTTAAGATTGCCAATTCTTGATTGGTCATTTGGAAACCACCATCTCCGACAAAGAGAACAACTTCTTTATCTGGATTGGCAATTTTCGCTCCGATAGCTGCAGGAACACCGAATCCCATCGTTCCTAGACCACCAGATGTTACCAATTGGCGCTCATTTTGGTAAGGATAGTATTGAGCTGCCCACATTTGGTGTTGTCCAACGTCTGTGACGACAATAGCGTCTCCCTTGGTCAACTCTCCAATGCGTTCAATCACAGCTTGTGGTTGCACAACCCGTTCCTTCTTATCGTAAGAACGAACCCGGTTCTTATCTTGGGTCACCTTTTCGATCCACTTTTCAGTGTTATTATGAACCGTTGGCTCTGCTAGCAACTGTTGCAAGGCTTTCTTTGCATCGCCAACCACAGGAATGTCGACAGCAATGATCTTACCAATCTCTGCAGGATCAATGTCGATATGGGCAACCTTAGCATTTTTAGCGAAAGTCTTTGGATTCCCTGTCAAACGGTCGTCAAATCGACAACCAACACTGATCATGAAATCCGTCTCTGTCATAGCGATATTGGCCGCGAAGGATCCATGCATGCCTCCCATCCCTAGGAAAAGAGGATGACTGGTTGCAATCGTTCCTTGGCCTAACAGACTGGTCACTACCGGAATTTGATAGCGCTCTGCTAGAGCAATCAACTCTTTTGCAGCTCCAGCGTAACTCACCCCACCACCAGCAAGAAGAACTGGTTTTTTAGCCTTACTCAATTGCTTCAAAATCTTTTTGATCTGCAATTCATTGGGTTCAATGGTAGGCTGGTAGCTTGGAAGCTTCACACTTGGTTCATAGATAAAATCTGTCTCTAAAGCAGACACATCCTTTGGAAGGTCAATTACCACAGGGCCAGGACGGCCGGTCGTCGCAATATGGACAGCTTCTGTGATAATTCGTGGAATATCTGCCGTCTCACGTACTTGATAGTTGTACTTGGTGATGGGCATGGTAATTCCCACGATATCCGCTTCTTGAAAGGCGTCTTTCCCGATCCCAGCACGATTGACTTGACCAGTGAAGACTAATAGGGGAACGCTATCGCTCATGGCATCTGCAATCCCTGTAATGGCATTTGTAGCCCCCGGTCCACTAGTGACGACTGCGACACCCAGCTTTCCAGTTGATTTGGCGTAGCCTTCAGCCTCATGCAAGCATCCTTGTTCATGACGACCCAAGATATGCTGGATACCCTCAAAGCTATAGATGGCATCGTATAAAGGCAAAACCGCTCCACCAGGATAACCAAAAATCGTGTCAATGCCCAAATCACGCAGGGTTTCAAGAACGAGCTCTGAACCGGTTTTTGCAGTTTCTAAGGTAATTTTCTCCATGTCTCTCCTTTCCAGTACTTTGTATATCAAATTAGCATGCTACTATCATACCATTTTTAGAAAATATTTCAAGGAAAAATAGTAAATTTTCTGAATTTTCTATCCAAATCCGAAGAATGAGAGTTTTTCTAAAAATGCTAGGTCTATCAGAAAAAAAGTCCCTAGGAACTCCTAGAAACTTTTCTTCCTTATAACCAACCCTTTTCTTGGGCAATCTTTGCTGCCTCAGTCCGATTCTCTGCATTTAACTTGGTCAGAATGGCTGACATATAATTGCGGATGGTCCCGTTAGAGAGAAATAATCGATCAGCAATTTCTTGGTTGGAAGCTCCTTTGGCGACTTCTTTTAGGACTGCTTGCTCCTGAGAACTTAGAGGATTGGGATGGGTCAAGATTCCCTCCATTAATTCAGGAGAATATTCTTTTTGACCTGCCAAAACCGTATGAAGGGTCCCCATCAAGTCCGTGATCCGGCGTTCTTTTAAGACATAGGCATCGACTCCAGCCTTCAGGGCCCGCTCAAAGTAACCCGGTCGCTTAAAGGTGGTAACGATGACAACCTTGAGCTGGGGTTGTTGACTTTTGGCCCATTCCAACACTTCTAGCCCTGTTTTGATGGGCATCTCAATATCTAAGATAGCAATATCAACTGGATGGGTTTCGAGTAAGCGAATAGCTTCTTGCCCGTCTCCAGCCTGCAAGACTTCTTCTACATCCTCTTGCAAAAGCAAGAGCTGGCAGAGGGCATCGCGCAACATACTTTGGTCTTCAGCAACTAATAAGCGCATCTTATTTCCTTTCTTGATAGGGGATCCGTATTTCTATGCGGGTTGGCTTGTGACGACGACTGATCTCTAACTCTCCTCCCAATAAGGCAATCCGTTCGCGGATCGAGTGCAGATCCTTATCGGAAACTTTACTAAAGCCGATGCCATTGTCTTCTGCAACCATTTCTACACCTGTCTCGGTGGAGCAATAAGAGAGAAAGGCCTGCGTCGCTTTGGCATGTTTGATCATATTAGTGGCTAATTCCAGAGACACCATGGCCAGAGCAGACTCTAGGATCGGCGAGATGCTAGCTGTATCGAGCTCATTCTGAATCTCCACTTTGACTTGCGCCACTTCTAGCATTTGCTGGACAGTTTCTAGCTCTCTTGTCAGGGTTCGCTGCTTCAAGTTCTCCACAATCTCTCGGACTTGGTGCATGGACTCTTGACTGATAGCTTGAATCTCTTGCACCTGCTCCTGCGCCTTCTCAACCTGACCCAATGCTAAGAATTGATCAGCTAGGTCCGCCTTGACACTGAGCATGGCAAAGGTGTGTCCTAGACTGTCATGCAGATCGCGGCCAATCCGATGGCGCTCGTTTTCTGCCAACAAGAGATTGATCTGGGCATTTTGCTTGGCATGGTCAGCTTTCAACTCTTCCACCATCCGAATCCGAATCATGCCGTAGGTCATGGCATGGGTAAAAAAGAAAATAATGATTAAAAATACCCATTCATACTCCATCGCACTCTGTTTGAAAAAGATGGCCCCAAAAAGCAGGAATTGCGATAGAAAAACTGTCCAAAGATAGGGAGAGCGAAAATTGCGAATCTCAAAGTGATAGACCAATAGGTTGCTGATGAAGAAATAAAACCAAAAATAGTTGGCGTTAATAAAAAGAGTATTTCCTGCTACATAGGCTAGGAGGTATAGCCAACAAATCCAGGTCAGCTTTTTGTTTTCAGTAATCAAGACTCCTAGATAGGAAGCAATAAACAAGAGGGCTAAAAAGAAGTGCCAGTAGGGGACCTCCCCTAATAAAATAGAGATAAAGGGAAAGCCCATAAAGACTAGGCTAGCGTAAAACATATAATGGATACGCTTGAGTTTTTCAATCATGAACGAACCTCAGAATGATGACGATAAACAATGACAAGGGTAAACAAGACCAGGGTAAACAAGGTTAAATAGAGACTAGCAACAACATTGATCTGCCCCTTGTTTAAAAAGGTCTTGATCAGCTCCATCAATTGATAGGTTGGTAGGCATTTGCCGATGGCTTGCATCCATTCTGGAAAGAGGCTAATGGGCATCCAAAGGCCACCCATGACAGCGAGCCCCATGTAAAGGAGATTACCCACAACAGACATCAATTGACTAGAAGGAAGCAGGGTCAAGACCAGACCGAGAGCCACAAACGCTAGGCTTCCTAGGATGAGAAGGAAGGCTCCTAAGATCCAATCCTGCAGGGGCATATTCACATGCCGCACCACATGGCCTACGGTAAAGACAACTCCAATCGATAGGAGAAAATCGACAAAGAGACCCACAACCTTTATTAGATAATATTCTACCATAGATACGGGGGTATGGCGCAAGACTTTTTGCCAATTATTGAGTCGATCGGTTTCAAGAACGGTTGGAAAAGAAAAGATAGCCGTAGACATCATGGAAAAAGCCGTCATGGACAAAAGATAATCCCTCATAAAGTGAGCGGGTGCCCCTGGCGTGTCCTGGTACATCCCTGAAAAGAAAAGATAAAAGGCCGTGGGCATCCCAATTGATAACAAGTAATAAATGGCCTGGCGACTGGTCAAATGCCACTCAACCACGCCGAGAGCTTTCATGCGTTTCATCTTCTCTACCTACTTCCTTTGTATTTTCAAAAATAGAATCCAATAAACTTCGATTGGTCACTTCGATTTCTTGGATCGAACATCCTTCTTCTTGCAAGCGAGTCCACAAACGATTGGCGTCGCGTGTCACAACCTGAAGAGCATCGGGTTTAATGACCACTTGACCAATGCCTTCCATCTCTGCCACTAGAGCTTGGTAGCGTAGAGGTAGGGTGAAATGTTTTTCTACCTCTTCGCTTCTCATAGCGAGAGGTGTCGTATCCCGAAGCAAATGGCCCTGATGCAAGACCAGGATCCGATCAGCTGTATGTTCTACTTCCTCGATGTAATGCGAAGAATAGACAATGGTCACGCCTTCTTCCTTTAAATGCCCGACGATCTCCCAAAAGCGTTGGCGAGTGGACGTATCCATCCCCGCAGTTGGCTCATCTAAGAAAAGTAAGCTAGGACGACCAATCAAGGTTAGAACAAAGGATAAGAGGCGCTTTTGACCACCAGACAACTTACTAGCCAATTGTTTCTTTTGTTCTGAGCTAAAACGTAATAAATCATCAATTTCTTCCCCTGTTAAGGGTTGGGGATAAATAGAGCGAAAGAAGTTGATCAGTTCCTGCACGGTTAACTTTTGAACGATGGCATTCTCTTGAGGGAGATAGGACACACTAGCCTTTAACTGAGGATGACCAGGTGCCTTCCCCTCTACTTCAATAATCCCAGAAGTCGCCTTCATATCTCCCAGAAGACAGTTCATCAAGGTTGTTTTCCCAGCTCCGTTTGGTCCGATCAAGGCCAGACAATCCCCCCGTTCCACTGTGAAAGAAAGATCTTCTAGGATCACCTTTCCTTTGATACTTTTGTTCAAGTTCTCTACTCTAATGACACTCATGAGACTCTCCTTTCAACCAGATTTGACCAGCTGGAATGATGACAAAGACGACCAAGGTCACTCCCCAAACTGTTTGGAAAAACCAGCTAGGAAAATGGGCAGAAAACCAGCCCGTCATCATCTCAGTTGCCCAAAGGAGCAAACACAAAACAGCTACCAATCCAATTTCAAACTTCTTTTTCATTGCTCCATTTCCTTTTTAACCGCCTTGATCATTTTCAATCCTTCTTGAACCACCCAGCTCATGATGCCAATCCCAGCAAATAATTCCCAAGGAAAATGGTAATAGAGACTATCATCCTTTGAAAAGATCAAATAAACGACCATCCCAACCACTGTCAACGTAAACACCTTAAACAACCATTGTTTCATTTTTTCTTACCTCTTACTTTCTGACTTTATTATATGAAAAGAAAGAAGAGGCAACTAGATGATTTTGTCACTCGCTCACATGACAAATGTCACTAAAAAAAGCCGAGTGACTTCACTCGACTTTTTCTATTCTTCTTACTGGCCTTCTTCTTTCATGCCATGCAGTTTCAAGGCCTTGACCAAGGCATCTGCCTTCATGTTTTTCAAATCATTGAGACCAGCATCTTTGAAGTAAGAAATTTCTTCTAGAGACTTGGCATCAATTTGGTTGAGGTCAATCACACTGGTTGAGAGCAATTTTTTCTCTGGGGTGACTGTGTATTCCAAACTAAAACCGGGAACGGTTTTTAGCTTCTTATAGTCTTCATTTTGCTCCAGCAAAGCTTGAATGGCTGCTGTGAGCTCTTCAGGTGACTTTTCTGCTGCGATGGTCCCAAGTTGTTGGGGCAGATCGGCCGTCACTTCGATGCGAAGGTTTTCAACCTTGTCTCCCTTAGACTTGATGATATCCCGGTGTTTTGTTCCATTGATATCTCCTACTAAGGTTGTGGTTTTTTCTTCATTTTTTACTTCTTTTTTAACAGAGGAACTGCTAGATGAGCTAGCGGTTGTAGTTTTCTTTGTTTGGGATTGCGAACAACCAGTCAATACCAAAATGGCTAGCCCAAGGGTTACAAAAAATTTCTTCATTTTTATAACTCTCCTTTCACATACTGATACCAGTATAACATATCGCGTCTTTCTTGTCTAAAAACTCCACTGCTCAAACCATTTCCCCCTCTTTTCAAGCTCTTCCATTTGAATAAAAATCTGATGAATGTGAGACTTTTTGCAGAAACCCCTTTTTCTCACGAATAAAGCTTCCGTGTAGGGGTCGCTTCAATCTCAATCCCTCTGAATCACGCTGCTTTCATAGGGAATCTCCTCGTTTTTCTATATACAAAAAAAGGTTCCGAAAGGAACCTTCTGTTCAATTATTCTACACTAAACAAGTATGGGTAGACTGGTTGGCCACCTTGGTGGATTTCCACTTCTACATCTTCGTATTTTTCAGCAAGGGCTTGGGCCAATTCATTTGCCAACTCCTCACTGCCGTCTTCACCGACATAGATGGTCACAATTTCACTGTCTTCATCCAACATATGAGCGAATGTTTCTTCCAAGGTTTCCATCATATCTGGATTTGAAACAACGATTTTGCCATCGACCATTCCAAGATTATCATTTTCATGGATTTCAAGCCCATCAATAGTGGTATCGCGAACCGCTGTTGTCACACTACCAGACGCAACATCACCCAATGAAGCGCTCATGCGTTCGTAGTTTTCTTCGATCGATTTGCTTTCATCAAAGGCAAGAAGACTAGTCAATCCTTGAGGGATAGTCTTGGTCTCAACAACTGCTGCAGGTTGATCAATCACTTCTGCTGCAGATTGAGCCGCCATCAAGATATTTTTGTTGTTTGGCAAGATAATGATGTTGCGCGCATTCAACTCTTCAACCGCTTTGACAAAGTCTTCTGTTGATGGGTTCATGGTTTGACCACCAGAGATGATGTAATCAACTCCTTGCGCTTTAAAGATATCAGCCAATCCGTCACCCGCAACGACTGCGATGATGGCATATTCTTTTTCTTCAACTGGCTTCGCTTGACGCTCTTCTTTTTCAACTTGCGCTTCGTGTTGGTTACGCATGTTGTCGACTTTGACCTTGACCAAGCTTCCGTACTTAAGACCTTCTTGCATGACAAGACCTGGATCTTCTGTATGGACGTGAACTTTGACAATCTCATCGTCATTCACCACCAATAGGGAATCCCCAAGGTTGTTCAAATAGTTACGGAATTCATCGTAATCGAAGTCTTTGACATAGGTTGGACCTTGTTTCAAAGCGACCATGATTTCTGTACAGTAACCAAACTTGATGTCTTCAGTTGCGACATGGCCAGCGACTGACTTGTGGTGTTCTGCATTGATCATTTCTGACATGGTTGCAGGTGTTGCTTGGAACTCTTCAGAAGCGATGAATTCACCTGTCAAGGCTGACAAGAATCCTTCATAGATGAAGACCAACCCTTGACCACCAGAGTCTACCACGCCAACTTCTTTCAAGACTGGCAACATATCTGGAGTCTTGGCAAGAGCTGTTTTAGCCCCTTCAAGAGCGGCACGCATAACTTCTACTGCATCGTTGGTAGATTCTGCTTTTTTCTTAGCCCCGATGGCTGCTCCACGAGAAACCGTCAAAATGGTTCCTTCAACCGGCTTCATAACGGCTTTATAAGCAACTTCTACCCCAGATTGGAAGGCTGCTGCAAGCGCTGCTCCATCCAATTCTTCTTTGTCTTTGACACTTTGAGAAAATCCGCGGAACAATTGAGAAGTGATAACTCCTGAGTTCCCACGCGCACCCATCAAGAGACCTTTAGCGAAGATCCCTGCTGCTTCTCCAACAGTTGATGCAGAACGGTCAGATACTTCTTTGGCCCCATTTTCTATGGTCATTCCCATATTGGTTCCTGTATCTCCATCTGGTACAGGAAAGACGTTCAAAGAGTTTACATATTCCGCTTGTTTATTTAAGCGCGTAGCCCCCGCTTGAACCATTTCTTGAAATAAACTTGTAGTAATATTAGCCACGATTATTCTCCCACAATCTTGATATTTTGAATATAGACATTCACAGTATCCGTAGTGATTCCAAGTTGATTTTCCAAACTAAATTTCACACGTTCTTGAATATTTTTTGAGACTTCGCTAATCTTTGTTCCATAGCTCAAAACAGTGTAAACATCAACTGCGATAGTTCCTGCTTCCGTTGTTTTGACAACAACACCTTTAGAGAAGTTTTCTTTCCCTAGGAGGGCTTGGAAATTATCTTTGATCGCATTTTTGCTGGCCATTCCAACCACACCGAATATCTCAGTAGCAGCACCGCCTACAACAGTTGCGATAACCTCATCAGTCAATTCAATTTGACCGTCCTTTGTATTGATTTTTACTGTCATAATTTCTACCTCAAAAGTATTTTATATTCTATTTTACCATAAAAGAGATCAACTGTAAAAGGGTAGGGACTATTCTTCTCCCACTGTGACAGCTGTCTCTAGAGAAAAAGAAAAGAACCTCTATGAGGTTCTATATTCTTTATTAAACGCGTTCTACTTTACCAGATTTCAATGCACGAGCTGAAGCCCAAACTTTTTTAGGTTTACCATCGATAAGGACAGTTACTTTTTGAAGGTTTGGTTTTACGGCACGTTTTGTTTGGTTCATAGCGTGTGAACGGTTGTTACCTGATACAGTCTTACGACCTGTGAAATAACATACTTTAGCCATTTCTGTGTTTCCTCCTATTAGATCTAATATAACGGATGTGCTAGCACCACATACCGTACTATATTACCAAAAAAAATCTCTCTTGGCAAGCTTTTGGCCAAAGTTTTTCATTTCCGACTTAAGAAAACGAATTCGCTCCCACATAGATAATTTCCAGATTTCCTAAGGAGACATCGCCTGTAATGTAGAAATCCTTGCTAGTCAGAGCACTTGGATTTTCCTGATGTTGGATCGCTGAGAGGGAATTATCCACATTAACATGGACGCGCCAATCACTTGGTACATAGAGGCTCAGACTCCCAAGGGAAACATCGACAACAAACTGAGCAGAAGGACCCTCGATGCGGCAATTGTCAAAATAAACCGATGCTTCTCCCATACTCACATCTGCACTTCCGCGGGTAAAGTGTTGGTCATTGAGATATTTTGTCACTGTTGAAAAAGTGACATCAATGTCATTGCCATCCGACTTACTCATGGACCCAGCAGAATAGGAAGCTAGGCGGGCTTTTGTTTTCTTAGAGGGTTTAAACAAAATGTTGAGCCCAATCACAGCGAGAATTGAGGAAAGGATGACAACTGAATTTGAAACTGGGAGGAAATGGTATTGCCCATTGAGACAAAAGAGGGCTAAAAGTCCATAGATGAAGCCCCAACCAAAATGGCGTTTTAAGAAACTAGAGAGGGACAGGACGGCAAGCAAGGTAACCCAAGCTAAGGTCCAGATGCTGATGTCCCATTTTACAAAATAGCCCTGTAAAAGGAGTAAGGCTGCTAAAAGGATTAAGAATACTCCGATTAATTTTTTTCTCATGATATTACCTCATTTCATTTAGTCGTTCTTTTAAGAGTTGATAGTAGCGTCTGGATACGTGAACCTGCTTATGGGTCTGATAGAAATTGACCGTGCTGGTTCCTGAAAAAGACTTTTCTAGAGAATATATCTGCTTTGCGTTGACAATGGTGGATTTGGATATCCGACAAAAGGCGATGGGAAGCAGCTCCTCCAACTCATAGAGCTTCTGCTTAACCTCATAGGCCTCGTCCTTGGTGTGCCCAAAAATCTTCTCCCCGTCCGTCTCAAAAAAGAGGATCGATGCCACATCTAGAAAATACTCACTTCGATCCTTGTAGAAGGCCAAAGGAGCAACCTTTTGTTCGAGGATTCTCTCTTGCAGCTGGGTCAACTCCGGGGTCAAGCGCGGAGCTCGAATCAAGATCTCAGGCTCGTCCATTGATGGATCCAATTCGATTCTAACTTTCATAAAACTCCTTTCCCAACGTTTTGATAGTACCATTATAACAGCTGTTGAAAACAAAACAAGGGCTTTTCAGTAAGTGGCACGTTTTCCCCATCAAGAGGTCGTATTTGAGAAGTAAAAAAGAGAGTGGGACAGAAATCGGTCATTCGTTAGAATTCGATTCCGTCGTCCCACCTCCGCACAGTTGAGTAGGGCTGTATAAGCTGATGAAATCAGCGTAGTAGAGCCCACTCAACCACTGCGTCTTGCTCTACAATCCAAAGACAATTGAGAGGCTAGGATTTTTATCCCAACCTCCTTTCTTTATTTATTACTTTCCTTGTCCGGTAAAAGAAAACTTAGACCTACACAAGCGAGCACACCTGCTGTGATAACTAGACCATTTGAGACCGGCAAGAGATCGTAAATCGCATTTGCGATCATAAATGCGATCAAGGCGCAGATAACACTTGCCTTGTAATCTTTTTTCAAGAGATTTTCAAGTGTAAAGAAAGCAAATAAGAGAACAGGGAACAAAGGCCAGATATTCACATCGATCTTTGGAAAGCCAACCATTCCCATTATCACAACTGCAAGAGCAGCAAGAATCAATGAAAGTCCAAGTAATTTTTTCATCATATACCTCGTTTTCAATATTCGGAAGTTTTTTTCCTTTGATGATTCTATGATAACAGAGAGCCCCTAAGGCAACAAGGACTTTTGACTAAGTGGTCAAAAATGGCGCCTATGCGGTCAAAAAAAGGAGCGAGACCGAACGAATATGTGATCACCATCATTCGTCGTCTTGTTCCTTTAAAGCAGTTTCTTCCTATGCCGATTGCAGGGATCGAACCTGTGACCTACGCGTTACGAGTGCGTTGCTCTACCAACTGAGCTAAATCGGCGATTACCTTCTTAGTATAGCACTCTGATAGCGGATGTCAAGCACTTTTAGTTGATCTTTTTAATCAGAATCTGACATGGATTCTGTGGATCCCATAGTTGCGGAAAAATCTCTAATTTTTTAAAACCAAGACTGCGATAAAAGACATTTGTTCGGTCATAATCTTTATTTGAACCTTCTGCGACTGTTTTGACCTGTAGGTAGTCCACTTGTTTGACTGCTTCTCTTTCTATAGTCGTAATTAATTCCCTTCCAATTCCTTGACCTTGGAATGATTTTTTCACGCCTAGACAGTCAATTTCAGCACAATCTTCACTCGAATATGATAAACTTATAAACCCTACTACATCACTTTCTTGATAAGCAGCCCAAACTCGTAAATCCTTAGCTCCTTCAATGTAGGCTTGCGTGCTTTCTGGTATTCCAAACCATTCTGGCAAATCCCTTAAAATCTCAGCGACAACTGCCATTTTTTGATCTTCACCCTTGACTTCTTTAATTACAAACATCATAAGTTCCTTTCTTGATTTTAGTCTTACTTTACCTCTTACGAACCAGCACTTTCGTAGGCATCCAATCCCCTGTCCCAAAGTTTGAGGGAAATAACAAAGAAAACAAGGGAAATCAGAATCAAACCACCAATATTAAAGAGTCCATCCTTGTCCTGCAAGAAATAGCTGGCAGGATAGTAGGCCGTAAAGGCGAAAGGTACAATAAAGCTAATTAACCAACGAAGGAGCGAATTGTAAATAGAAATAGGATACTTGGCAAAATCATTAAACATATAGAAAATGTAAATCATGGCACCTGACTGCTTGGTCCAAAAAGCGATGCTGGCTGTAGCAATTTTCAAGGAAGTATAAATCAAGGTCGCAAAAGGAATACAAACTAGAAAAATCAGGAATTTTGGAAGAGTCCAAGCAATGCTAGTCGCTGTTGTCGCTAGTAAAATTCCACCGACCAAAAGTTCACCCAAGGCATCAATCTGAAAGGTCTCAACGAGGATGTGAAAGAGAGGATTGATAGGACGAGTCAGATACTTGTCAAACTCCCCTTTTCGAACTAGTCGTTGACCTAAAGCCCAGAGATTGTCAAAAAAGAGATGATCTAGTCCCTTTGGAATTAAGGAAAATCCATAGATAAAGGCAATTTCTTGAAAAGTCCAACCTTCTAGGGAGGGAATGTGTTGAAAGATGACATTGAGAAACAAGAGGTTCAGGCCTTGAGTCAGAAAGACTCCCAACACACCAACCACAAAATCTACCTTGTATTCCATGATTTGCTTGATGTACTGTCTGATAAAAATCAGATGCATGCGTTGATATTTTTTCATACTAACCTCCCTGAATGGTGATAAATGACTGGACTCGTTTCCAAATCAACTGAGACAAGCCCACCATCACTATAAGCCAGAAAAGCTGAAGCAAAAGTGCTTGAAGAATCTGACTAGCATCGTATTTCCCAACAATAATCATGACCGGAGTGTAAATTAAGGATGAGAAAGGTAAGAAGGACAGAATATCTGAAATGACCTTTGGAAAGAAAGCCAAGGGAATCAAACTCCCAGACATAAAGGCCACTATGGAAGTCTTAAGTAGGTTGGAACCCCAAAGATTTTTAAATACAAAGGCTGAAAATCCAAAGCAGATATTAAAGAAAAAGTTAATCAGATAGGCCAGCGTTAAGCTAAAAAGATAAAGGGTAGTTAGTCCCAGCACTTCTACAATCCCTTGCCCAGATAAGATTTTCATCAAAACAATGACACTTAAAAATGGCAGTCCAACAGAGATAAAAATCAACCACCTGGAACCAAGCTCCGTAAAGAGGTAAGAAGCCGCAAAATGCACTGGTCGCAACAAGCGCATGATAATGGAACCATCCTTGACCTCATCACCAATCATAAAGGAAGAATCCGACCTAGTCAGAAGATTAGTCACAAAACTCATGATGATGTAGAGGGTGATATCCGCCATACTGAAGCCCTGAATCAAAGGCTCCTGGGAGGAATCAAAGACAGCCTTCCAGAGATAGAAAGCGACAAAAGCCCCCATGACATCACCAATCCGATAGAGAATAAAGTTGACTCGATAGCTAATCAACTCCTGAATCCCTGCATTGATAAAGGGTTTATAACGTCTCCACAATTTGACCATCTTAGAGCTCCTTTCGGTAGAAGCGACGGATAATATCCTCAATATCCGTATCTACCATCTTCAAATCACGGACTTCAAAATCAGATAAGGTTTGCTTGATAATATCGGCCGACTGGTAGCAGGAACTATCGAATTCAATATTGAGAGTATTTCCTTGTCTATCAATGGACATATCAGGCAAGCCCTCATAATGAGAGAGGAGATGATTTTGACCTGGCGTCAGCTCAAAGGAGAGAGTCTTCATCTTGCCAAAGGTCTCCTTGAGCTGGCTAACCGTTCCATCAAAAATCTCTTGCCCCTTATCAATCATAAAAATCCGATCACAGAGTTGCTCAATATCACTCAAATCATGAGTAGTCAAGAGAATAGTTGTCTCTTCCTCCTGATTAATCTGAGTAACGGCCCGGCGAATGTTGTCCTTGACCGACACATCCAAACCAATAGTCGGTTCATCTAAAAAGAGAACCTTGGGATTGTGAAGTAAGGAAGCCGCAATATCCGCCCGCATCCGTTGACCTAGTGAAAGAGTCCGCACAGGATCCTTGATAAATTCCTTCAAATCCAAAACTTCATTCAAAAAGTCCATGCGCTTTTGGAAAAGCGAGTCCGGTACATCATAGATCTCTTTCAAAACCGTGTAGGTCTCTTGCAAAGCCAAATCCCACCATAGCTGGGTGCGTTGTCCGAAAACGACTCCAATATCCTTGACATAATCTTGGCGATTATCCTGGGGAATCTTGCCGTTAATCCGACAAAAGCCAGATGTGGGCTTCAAAATTCCTGTCAGCATTTTGATGGTGGTTGACTTCCCAGCACCATTTGCCCCGATAAATCCTAAAATCTGCCCTTTTGGAACTTCAAAAGTTAAATCCTTGACCGCTTCAAAGGTCTGCTTTTCAGGATGAACAAAGGAGCGCAAGGCTCCCTTTAACCCCGGCTCCTTAACTGTCTTCACAAAATTTTTCTGAAGATGTTGAACTTCTATCATTGCCATATCTATCTCCCTATCGTAAGAAGCAACATTGTATTTTTGACTACAAATATTCTAAATCCTTACTTTCTACACTTTCTCAATATTATTACAGAAGGCTTTATACCAACCTATTATAATCTAATAAAAACAGGAATGCAAGCGTTTGCTTATAGATCATGAAATTAGAGATTTCTCTCTTAAAATGAAACTTTTAATCAAAAATTCAGTTAAATAGTTTCCTTAAGACACCAAAAAACCACCCTCACGGGCAGGTTTATTGTTAAGAAAAAGAATTTTTTTTAATCGAGAAAATTAACGATTCTACTATTAATCCTCCAGCATTTAATTATTATCATCAGTCTCAATGGATTTTTTAAGCCCTCAATTATTCTCCAAAAATTCTTTAATGCGAGAAACAATAGCATCGCTTTGATAATGATAGAGGTCGTGAGGCGCATCCATATAGACGACTTGAACATTAGACTGGTCGCTTGCAAATCTCTCTGCATAACGTTGCCACTCTGATTGGCTAAAGGTCGTGCCTTCACCGTTAGAAACCAGGAGTAAGGCTGGAATTTTCGGATTAATGCTAGATGGAACTTTCTTGGCATTTTCCTTTGCCAAACGGGATTCATGAAGCATGGCTTGTGACATCAACTGCTTATATGCTAGTAATTTATATTGTTGTCGTTCAGTTTCAGTCAGAGTTGGATTTTTTATATAAAAGGACTCAGGGAAATAGCGTAATAAGCCAATCTTACTGCTCCAATAAGCCACAGTAAGCAAGGCCTGATTATCCTTTAAATCCTCATAACTTGCTGGTAATGCCCAATCCAGGCCAACCAAGGCTTTCACTTCATTAGGATATTTTTCTTGCCAAGCAAGGCTCTCAAGGCTAGCCATTGAATGAGAAACAATCACATAAGGCCCCGAAACTTCGGCTTGAGACAAAGCTTGACGGGTCTCAGAAAGAACCGTCATCACATCTCTTGATTGATCACTATCTTCACTAAAACCATATCCCGCTCGCTCTACGACGACTACTTTGTATTTTTTGGATAGGGAATCTGTTAGATTCTTAAAGTCTAATATAGGTGAAGCAATACCTGCACCTGAAAGAAATACTATCGTTTCAGATCCTTCTCCTTTAACAGAGACGTTCATTCGATGTCCATTGACCGTCACCTCTTTACCGATAGGAGTCAGAAGCTTACTTTCTTTTTGCAAACTAAGTTGGTGAAAACCAAATGTGCCTCCTAGAAAAAGGATAAGAAAAACAAAAATGATCCAGCAAAACTGTTTAAATTTTTTCATAGGCATATTGTACAAAAATTAAATCCCGGAAGCAACTTTTCCCAAACAAAAAAACAAGATCCACATGGGACCTTGTTTTCCTGTTTTTATTAAGCTTTGCCTTCTGAACCGAATACGTCGATACGTTCTTCAACAGCTGCTGTAATTGCTTCGAAACCTGGTTTCAAGAATTTACGTGGGTCGAAGAGTTTCTTCTTGTCGTATTCTGCTTCGTTTGCATCGTATTCACGTACGAATTGACGAGTAGCATTTGCAAATGCGATTTGGCATTCAGTGTTCACGTTAACTTTCGCAACACCAAGTTTGATCGCTGCTTGGATTTGATCATCAGGGATACCTGATCCACCGTGCAATACGATTGGGAATCCTGGAACAGCTTCAGTCAATTTTTGCAAGTGGTCAAGGTGAAGACCTTTCCAGTTTGCTGGGTAAGGACCGTGGATGTTACCGATACCTGCAGCCAAGAAGTCGATTCCTGTAGCAACCATTGCTTTAGCATCTTCGATTGGTGCCAATTCACCATCACCGATGATACCGTCTTCTTCACCACCGATAGTACCAACTTCAGCTTCTACTGAGATACCTTTAGCATGAGCTTTTTCAACGACATCTTTCGCCAATTTAAGGTTTTCTTCAACTGGAAGGTGTGAACCGTCAAACATGATTGAAGTGTAACCAGCTTCAATACATTCAAGAGCATCGTCGTAGTGACCATGGTCAAGGTGAATAGCAACTGGTACAGTGATACCCATTGATTCTACAAGGTTTTCAATAAGGGCTTTACATACTTTGTAACCACCCATGTATTTAGCAGCACCCATAGAAGTTTGGATAAGTACTGGAGCTTTCTTAGCTTCTGCTGCACGCAAGATAGCTTGAGTCCACTCAAGGTTGTTTGTGTTAAATCCACCAACTGCATAACCATTGTCACGAGCTGCTTGGACAAATTTTTCTGCTGAAACGATTGCCATGTGTAATAGGCCTCCTATAAATTTTTGTGGGATTGATCCCACTTACATTGTTTATTTTATCACTTTTTAGATGAAATTGCTAGCTTTTCCTGTGTCTTTAAGCACTTTCTTATGATAAATAGGGCAGAATCTCCTATCTCCTAAGGCTTTCATCCTAGCAAATAAGTAAAAGAGAGTGGGACAGAAATCGGTCATTCGTTAGAATTCGATTTCGTCGTCCCACCTCCGCACAGTTGAGTAGGGCTGTAAAAGCTGATGAAATCAGCGTAGTAGAGCCCACTCAACCACTGCGTTTTGCTCGACAATCCAAAAACAATTGAGAGGCTAGGACTTTTGTCCCAGCCTCAATTCTCTTCTTTAATTTTTTTTAGCGAAAGGAGAAAGGCGATCCCGCAAATCACAAGGAGTACTGCTACAACCCATTGAGAATAGAAATAAGCAGCAAATAATTGACTGTCGGTGAACATTTTTCCAAAAAGCCCCTTTACCAATCCCTCAAGAAAGGGAATATTCTCACACACAGCAAGGATTGACGCAAGAAAGAGAATACTGCCCGCTATCAGAAAAAGATGAAGAATCCATTTTTTGATTCTTTTTTCATCTCTGAGCAGATACTTAGAAGCAATCGCCACTAAAAAAATGAAAAGATTCCATATGTTTAAGGCGATAAAATATCTAAAAGTATCCTTGTATGCGCCTATCGCCATAGCTAAAATCATAATAGGACCGAAAAAATTAATGGCACTTCCCAATAGTGCAAAGAGGCTATCGGCCAAAACCAGATACTTCTTCTTCATTTTCTCACCTCATCTCACACCTATTCTACCACAAAGAAATTTGAAAATAAAAAAAGATAGCCAAAGCTATCTTGATCCGATGCGGAGAGAGGGACTTGAACCCTCACGACCTAAAGCGGTCACAGGATCCTTAGTCCTGCGCGTCTGCCAATTCCGCCATCCCCGCGATTGAGTACTTTACTAGTATATCAATCAACAACTTTTTTGTCAAGAATTTTTTCAAAGTTTTTTCAGAGTTTGTCATTTTTTCACAAAAAGGGAGAGTGGGACAGAAATCGGTAATTCGTTAGAATTCGATTTCGTCGTCCCACCTCCGCACAGTTGAGTAGGGCTGTAAAAGCTGATGAAATCAGCGTAGTAGAGCCCACTCAACCACTGCGTCTTGCTCAACAATCCAAAAATAATTGAAAGGCTAGGACTTTTGTCCCAGCCTCCCTTGATTTTTATTTGCTATCGTGGTTTTCAACTGCCGCTGTGATAAAGGCTGTGTAAAGTCCTTCTGGGCGGTTTGGACGGCTTGACAATTCTGGGTGGTATTGGCAAGCGACAAAGAATTTGTTTTCTGGGATTTCAACGATTTCGACCAAACGGTTGTCTGGTGAAACGCCTGAGAAGACAAAACCTGCTTCTTCGAACTGTTCACGGAAAGCATTGTTAAACTCATAACGGTGACGGTGGCGACGTTGTACCACTTCTTGATTGTCATAGGCAGCAGCTGCTTTTGATCCTCGTTTGAGTTTAGATGGGTAAAGACCGAGACGGAGCGTTCCTCCCATATCTTCCACATCGATTTGGTCCCGCATGATATCGATAATCGGATACTTGGTTTCTGGATCCAATTCGGATGAATTAGCTCCTTCCAAGCCTAAAACGTGACGGGCAAATTCGATACAGGTTAACTGCATCCCCAAGCAGACACCCAACATTGGGACGTCCTGTTCACGCGCATACTTGATGGCTTGAATTTTTCCTTCTGTTCCCCGTTGACCAAAACCACCTGGGACAATGATCCCATCCGCATCTCCAAGGAGTTCTGCCACATTTTCAGCTGTCACATCATTGGCATTGACCCAATTAATCTTGACCTCTGCATCATTGGCATACCCTGAGTGCTTCAAGGCCTCAACGACAGAAATGTAGGCATCTTGCAATTCTACGTATTTTCCAACCAAGGAAATCTTGACCTGTTTCTTAAGGTTCATGACCTTGTCGACCATTGCAGACCATTCTGTCATATCTGCTGCAGGAACATCCAATTTCAAATGGTCACAAACGATTTGGTCCATATTTTGTGCTTGCAGGTTCAATGGGATTTGGTACAAATGTTCCACATCAAGTGACTCGATGACAGCCTCTGGTGCCACATCACAGAATTGAGCCAACTTGTTCTTAATTCCTTGACCAGCTGGTTTTTCTGTACGGATGACCAACATATTTGGTTGAATTCCAAGACCACGCAATTCTTTCACAGAGTGTTGGGTCGGCTTGGTTTTCATTTCTCCCGCAGCCTTCAAGTAAGGTAGAAGAGTGGTGTGGATGTACATAACGTTTTCAGCACCAACATCTGCCTTCATTTGACGAAGAGCTTCAAGGAATGGAAGGGATTCAATGTCTCCAACTGTTCCCCCGACTTCTGTGATGATGACATCTGAATCCGTCGTCGTCGCTGCTCGTTTGATCTTTTCTTTCAAGGCATCTGTAATATGAGGAATAACCTGTACAGTCGCGCCCAAGTATTCTCCGCGACGTTCTTTGCGAAGAACTTCGCTATAAATTTTCCCTGTTGTCACATTTGAGTACTTATTCAGATTGATATCAATGAAGCGTTCATAGTGACCAAGGTCCAAGTCTGTCTCTGCACCATCGTCTGTGACAAATACTTCCCCGTGTTGGTAAGGGCTCATCGTCCCTGGGTCAATATTGATATAAGGGTCAAATTTTTGGATGGTCACTTTCAATCCACGATTTTTGAGCAAGCGACCAAGACTTGCTGCGACAATCCCTTTCCCGATGGATGATACGACACCACCCGTGACAAAAATATATTTTGTTGACATGTGCTTTCCTCTTCTTCTAATGTTGTAGAGGCCATTCCTCTTTGCAGAAAAAACAAAAATAGCTCCCTAATCCTTAGGGAGCTCCGACCTCAAAATGAGGTGCCCGAACAATATCTTACCGCAAATGGTCTACTTTGTCAAATTGAAAATTTCATGAAAATTATTTTCTCTGTTTACACGACCTTTTCCACTCCATTTTGTGTGACGAGAAATTTCTCAAATTGAAGCCGAGGCATGCAAGAAGCAAGGTCCTTGTGGATTCGCTCTAGCGCTTCTAAACGCATCTCGACTGACGTCTCGGTATTTCCTTGGATGACAAAGAGGGCGTTTTGCGTAGTCTCCTCAAATTTGTAATGGTCACTATCGCGTACATCCAACCAAGCCAAAACTCCTTTTTGATCCCGGTAGACAGGATCTGTCGGTGCGACATGTTTTTCACTAGAAAGGATCGGGAGGAAGAGATCGTCTCTTTGACTCACTGTAAATTCAATCGGTCCCTCAATCTTATCTAGGTCATGTCCTCCGATCGCGAGAAAAGACTTCAGAGATTCGACATTATAGATATCAATGATGCTATTGATCTGAGGAAGAGCTCCTCGATGCTGGATGTTTCGGATAAGAGCTAGGACCGTTGGGGGATTTTTCTTGATGCTACGCCCTACATTTTGCAAGAGGTCTGTATACCCTTTGATGACAGGAGATGCCACTACTTCTTCTGTCTGACACTGGAGCGCCCATTGTTCAAGCTCTTTCTTCTTTTCAAGAAAAGAAGGGAGCAAAACTGCTTGAGGATCCACATTTCTAGCAATTCCGACCACAACCGTATCAATACCAAGAGCTACTAAACTTTGATCTAAACGAAAGTCCATCTGGAACACCTCCTATTGGGAAACCTTACACGTTTATCATACGCCATTTCGCCACTTTTTTCAATGCAAACAAAAAGAAACAAGGAACAATTTTTTTCAGAAGATAGATAAACTATTTTTATTGACATATAAGTCAATAAATTACTTGCAATCCATCTTCTACTTTAAAAAAATCAAAGGATATTCTGAAACTTTCCACCGTGAGAAAAGTGCCTGAAACGTTTTTGTTTCAGGCACTCGGGAGTTTTGAAACCTTAGGTTCAAAACTAAGTCATGGAACTTCGTAGAAGTTCGCTGACGTCCGTACTCATCTAAGGAAAGTTTCTGGGAAAACTTCGTCTTCAATAAAAAAACAAGGAACAATTTCCTTGTTTCATATGATTTATTCTTCTTCCTCGTCTTCAGAATCCTCTTCTTCGTCGTCTTCTTCGCTTAATTCAACTTCCTCACCCAAATCATCTGGTACGATTTCATTGATTTCAGCATCGTAAGCTTCGACTTCACTCTTTTCATCATCTGGATTTTCTTCATCATATGAAAGAGCTGGATCTGCTTCGTAAACTTCTTCGTCTTCTGGATCGTCGTCGTTGTAGTCGATCGCATCTTCGTCTCCATCCATGAAGGCATTGACACGTTTTTTCTTCCGTTTCTTAGGAGTTTCATCTTCGTCTGTTTCTTCAAGAGCGATGATTTCTTCGTCAACTTCATCGATGGCATACCATGAACGAAGACCCCATTTGTTATCTCCAAGTGGGATAAAGCTTCCATCTACATTCAATTCTGTGTAGAACAATGGAAGAGCTTCACGGATCTCGCTGTTTGATTTTTCAAGGTAATTTTGAATTTCATTTACAAGATCGCTAAAGTACATTTCATGGTCACGTCCGCGTAATTCCAAAATCGCACGCGCCACTTCAATCATAGAAAGTTCACTTTTTTCTTGTCCAGCAAATACTTCTAATTCCAAGGGTAAATCTCCTTATGTTTCATTTCCTAAATGGAGAAGGATCCGGTCTTAAACCTCATCCTATCCTCAATGATAGATTGAAAACTTCTCGCCACTAAATCTATCACGCATTTTATCGTTACACTCTATTGTACGATAAATTTCCCCTTTCGTCAAAGGAAAATTCCAGGATTCTCCATGAAATCAAAAAAAGAAGAGCCTCACGGCTCTTCTTTTTTATCTAAATTATTTTACTTTTGCTGTGCTTGTGATCACGTTCACTGCTTTCTTCACTGTGATGTCATGTTTCAACATTTCTGGTGAAAGAAGGTTGCGAACTTGTTCAACTGGCATGTTGTAATCTGCTGCCAATTGTTCGATTTCAGCGTTGATTTCTTCTTCAGTTGCTTCGAAGCCTTCTGCTTTCGCTACTGCTTCAACCACAAGGTTTGTCTTCGTACGGCTTTCAGCTTCTGCTTCGTATTGTTTGTGAAGATCTTCTTGAGTTGTTCCAGTGATTTGGAAGTACATTTCAGGTGAGATACCTTGACGTTGCATGTTTCCAAGGAACTCGTTGATTGAACGGTGTACTTCTTCGTGGATCATTTCTTCTGGAAGGTCAACGATTTCAGCGTTTTCAACTGCAAGATCGATTGCTGCTGCTTCTACTGCATCGTTGTATGCTTCTTCTTTAGCTGCTGCCAATTCCTTACGGTATTTTTCTTTCAATTCAGCAAGAGTTTCAACTTCTTCGTCGATGTCTTTTGCCAATTCATCGTCAAGAGCTGGTACTTCTTTTGCTTTTACTTCGTGGATAGTTGTCACGAATTTCGCTTCTTTACCTGCAAGGTCAGCTGCTTGGTAGTCTTCTGGGAATGTTACGATCACATCAACTGTTTCACCAGCAGAGTGTCCAACCAATTGGTCTTCGAAACCTGGGATGAATTGACCTGAACCAAGTCCAAGTGAGAAGTTGTCACCTTTACCACCGTCGAATTCAACACCGTCGATAGAACCTACGAAGTCGATCACAACTGTGTCACCTTCTGCTGCAGCACCTTCTTTAACAACCAATTCAGCCAAGTTGTTGCGTTCGCGTTCGATACGAGCATCCACATCAGCGTCTGTTACTTCTTTAGAAACTTCTACTGACACTTCAAGGTCTTTGTATGCACCCAATTTTACTTCAGGTTTTGTGACAACAGCTGCTGTCAATGTCCAGTCTTGACCTTTTTCCATAGATACAACATCGAAAGTTGGTTGTGCTACCACTTCGATTCCAGCTTCTTTAACAGCTGCTTCGTATGCTGCTGGAAGAAGATCGTTCAAAGCATCTTGGTAAAGTGCTTCTTCACCAAAACGTTGGTTGAAGATTGGACGTGGAATATGACCTTTACGGAATCCAGGTACGTTCAAAGTTTTCTTAACTGACTCAAACACACGGTCCAAAGCAGGTTTGATTTGCTCTTGGCTGATTGTGAAAGTCAATACACCGTGGTTAGTTTCTTTGTTTTCAAATGATACAGACATTCTGTCTCTCCTTAAAATAATATAGTCATTCCTTATAATTTTACCACAAAACTTTGAAATTGCAAGTTTTAAAACGTTTTTGCCTCTCTTTTCATCCAAAAAAACTAGCCCTTAAAAGCTAGTTCTGATTATGATTTTCGGATGGGATCATCGAGGTAGAGAGCACGGGCGCCACCGATCAATTTTGGACGACTGGCCAGGGCTGTGACATGGGCTCCACCTAGTTCACGCAAGATAGGGCGAATCGGAACTTGCACGTGTTTGACATGCATCCCTACTGAGGTATCTCCGATGTCTAACCCGGCTTGAGCTGTGATAAATTCCACCTCAACAGGATCCTTAAAATACTTGAAAGCTGCGAGTTGTCCAGCACCTCCTGCATGGAGACTCGGAAGGACATTGACGATTTCTAGCTCCTTCTTGTCCGCCAATTCTCTTTCGACCACCAAGGCGCGATTGAGATGCTCACATCCTTGTACCGCCAGATAAATCCCTCTTGGATTCAACTCATCTAGCAAGGTCTGGACAATAGCTTCGGCAATGTCGATGTTGGAGGCCTTTCCAATTTGTCCTCCTGCAACTTCACTTGAAGACATCCCGAGGACTAGAATCTGTCCTTGGCGGAGACGACTTTTTTCCAAGACATCTACCAGGATTTCTTTTGTATCCTTCTTCAGTTGCTCCAGATCCATGAATTAGCTTCCTTTCTTTTGAAATGCATAATAGACCACATAGCCTAAAGCCATTCCAACAAAATTCTGAGCGAGGTTATTCGGAATGTCCGAGATAGCAGCACCCCAGCCATTGCCTAAAAAGAGGGCAGAAGCTAGTGCGTAACCGCCTACCATCACAACTGTCGCAAGAAGCAAGCCTAGGTAACGAGCTTTGCCCTTGAAGCCAGCGAAATAGCCTTGTCCCCCGTGAAAGAGGAGACTAAAGAACATCCACTGAGGATATCCTGAAATCAGATCCAATAAGAAGGCTCCGACACCACCGACAATAGCACCTTCCTTGCGTCCAAAATAGAAGGCTGTGAAATACACTCCAAGATCTAGCAGGGTGACGATCCCTGTCGGAGTTGGAAGTTTTGTATAGTAGCCAAGTACAACTGTCAAGGCTGTCAAAATGGAAATGCGGGCAATGAGTTGAGTTCGATTAGATGTCATATTGTACTACTCCATACTGGTCTGAATGTTGAATCGCTTGGAAAACAAAGTCTTTAGAGGCTTTAACAGCTTCAAGTGGAGATTTCCCTTGCACCAACTGGCTGGAAATGCTAGATGCAAAGGTACAACCAGCTCCTGTATTGTTCTTTTCTAAGACTGGCTCTTCAATGACGGTGAAGTCCGTCCCATCATAAAAGACATCGATGGCCTTTTCTTTATTGAGACGATTGCCCCCTTTGACCACGACATTCGCTGCTCCTAATTCGTGGAGCTTACGCGCTGCCGCCTTCATATCGTCGAGCGATTGAATCTTGCTTTGGGTCAAGATCTCAGCTTCTGGCAAGTTTGGCGTGATGATGGTCACATAAGGGAAGAATTTGATCAATTCGTCTCGAAGAGCTGAAACTTCTACATCATGGCTTTCCTTGCAGACCAAGACAGGATCTAGTACCACAGGGATCTCCGCATGGGCTTTGACATAGTCCAAGGCCAAGTCTGCCACTTGGACATTTGGTAAAAGACCGAGTTTAATAGCAGAGAAAGGAACATCTTTGAGGGAGTTGAGCTGTTGCGCAAAGGTCGTCGGATCCACCGGAATCACTTCAAAACCGTGCTCCGTCATGGCGGTCAAACAAGTCACCGCTACAAAACCATGCTGTTTGTTAGTCGTATAGGTTGCAAGGTCTGCGTGAAGACCTCCCCCACTAAAAATATCATTTCCTGAAATAGCTAGAATCAATTCATTACTCATAACGGATCTCCTTTAAATATAAGCCATTTGGCGCTGCTGTAGGACCTGCTAGATTGCGGTCCTTCTTTTCTAAAATTAGATCGATCTGCTCGATCGGCATCCGATCATTTCCAATCTTCAACAAAGTTCCCACCATATTGCGGATTTGCTTGTAGAGAAAGCCATTGCCCGAAAAGGTAAAGACAAGGCGATGATGTTCTGCATCCTCGACCAAGCGAGCCTCTGTAATCGTACGAACCTTGTCTTCCACACTGGTTCCTGAAGCTGTAAAACCAGTGAAATCATGGGTTCCCTCTAACTTTTGGATGGCTGCTTGCATCTTTTCCACATCCAAAGGATAAGGATAGTGGGTGGCATAGTGGCGCATCATGGGGTTCTTGGGACGACCATAATCCACGATAAATTCATAGGTCTTGCTGTGCTTCTTGTAGCGTGAGTGAAAGTCATCTTCTACTTGCTCCACTCGGATGAAATCAATATCCTCTGGGGTTTGGGTATCGAGGGCAAAGCGAAGCTTCTCCTCGTCCCGCGCTTGAGGGAGATCAAAATGAATCACCTGGCCAAGAGCATGGACACCGGAATCCGTTCGCCCCGCTCCATGAACGGTAACAGGGGTTCCTTGATTGAGGCGCGTCAAGGTCTTCTCGATTTCCTCTTGCACACTACGGGCATGCGGTTGGCGTTGAAACCCTGCAAACAAGGTCCCGTCATATGAAATGGTTGCTTTGTATCGTGTCATGGTTTTATTTTAGCAGGATATAGAAGGGGTTACAAGAGTGAAAAATTCAAACTGTCCGGGTACAGTTTTGCAAGTACAAAAAGAGGCTGGGACAAAAGTCCTAGCCTCTCAATTATTTTTGGATTGTCGAGCAAGACGCAGTGGTTGAGTGGGCTCTACTACGCTGATTTCATCAGCTTTTACAGCCCTACTCAACTGTGCGGAGGTGGGACGACGAAATCGAATTCTAACGAATTACCGATTTCTGTCCCACTCTCCCAACTTCGACCTGTTACAAATCAACTAGGTCTCAGTCTCTTTTTTTATTTTTCAAGTCCATTCCTGCTGCTCCTAAGATCGCTCCTAGTAAAGCGAGACCCAGATCAGATTCCACTCCTGTTTCTGGAAGTTGCTTGTTAGAAGATACTGTTTCTGGATGGACCGCTTCTTCCACAGCTGCTGGAATTGGCGTTGGGGTATTTCCTGATACTTCTGGTTGATCCTTCGCGATCACATGAGGTGTTGACTGATCTGGAACCACTTTATTTACAAGCACGTCTGACTTCACTGGTGCTTCTACTGAAGGGCTTGTTAGGATCACGACTTCTCTGGTACCGACTTCAACAATTTCTGCAACCGGCTCTGTTGCAACTTCTGTAGCGATCACTTTTCGACTTTGATCAAGCGTCGAAACCTCTACATACTCAAGACCTTGCCCTTTAACTCCAGCCTGGATTACTCTGCGTTCTCCTTTAGCGAGATCTGGATTGGTGCGTTCCACAAGGTCAAAATCAAGTTCTTTTTCTACGATTTCAAGACTTGGTTTATATTCCACTAGGGCTTTGACGTCATTTTCAGCCAAGCTACCCACTTGCGTAATTGGCTTGAGCCCTGCAAGGGCTTGGGTCAGAGTGGCCACTTCTTGATCCACCTGATCTTGATGAGCACGGCTCACATTCCAATTCAAGCTATCTAAGACTTTCGCAAGTGCTGCGCGAGATTCTGGTGTGTAAATATCTAGATCTGTTGGCACCGTAGCAACTGCTTTTCTAAGAGCAGTGAAGTCTGCCTTGAAATAGTCCTTGTTGTGGTTGGCAAAAGCTTCCATGAGATCAAAGACATTTTTTTCTATGTATTCTTCACTTGGGGTATCACACCAAACAGCTACCATGCTACCGACCATTGGCAAAGATGTTTCTGGATATGTTGTACTTGGGAGTTGTCTAAATGGAGTAGCAGCTGCATTGGCAATCGCTTTTTCAATATAACCACCACCCGTTTCAGGTGTTCTCCCCAAAACATAGTACCAGTCTCCGTTGGTATTAAGGAATTTATAACCCTTATCTGCCAAATACTGTGGTGACGCAAGGTTATAGCCCCACCATCCTTTAGACCAGTATGAAATCAAGACGTCCTTGTCAAAGGCAACATCATCTTCATCTCCATAATAGAAGCCATCGTTAAAGGCCATTGGCTGCAAGCCTTTTTCACGCGCCATGGCTGCAAGACTATTGGAATACTCCGCAAACTTACCATAGAGGTCATACCACTTGAGGTAGTACCAACCTTGCGCACTGGTAGCGTCATTGGCATATTCATCCGTTCCGTAGTTAAAGATCTTAGACTTGTCTTTGAAGTAGTCCATGTACTTTCCAATCAAGGCTTTGGTAAAGTTGACTGCTGCTTCATTGGTCAAATCCATGGTTGTTTTTGAAACCGTATCAAAGCTGGCTTGTGGATTTTCAATGCCCAATTTTTCCATGGCCACCAACAAAGCATCCATGTGGCCAGGACTATTGACTGCCGCAATCAAGCCGATTCCTTTAGCAGTAGCATAAGCATGGAGTTCATCCATTTCTGCTTGAGTCAAGGCTTGACCATTTGGATCATCGTAATAGGCCTTGGTGCCTTCTAAAATGGCTTTTTTTACATCATCACTGGCATAGGTTTTGCCATTGGCTTCCACCGTCATGTCATCGAGCACGAAGCGCATGCCATCGTTTCCAACAAGGAGGTGCAAGTCAGAATAGCCAAGCTCACTGGCCTTATCTACGATCCGTTTCAACTGATCCAGCGAGAAGTATTTGCGACCTGCATCGATCGAGATGACCTTCTTCATAGCAAGTTTTTCTGCCACTTCTTTTGCTGCAACTTCTTTCGCGTAGCTTTCCGTATACACCAAAGCATCTTGAGCTGCTTTGAGATGGTCGATCAAGGTTTTGGCCTCTGCTCGAGTGGTGTTTGCTCCTGCCCCTTCTAAAGCTTTTTTAGCTGCTGTAAAGGCTACTAGAGATTCCGGTGTATAGTGGTCCAAATCAGTTGGAGCTTCCGAAAGAGCTTTTTCGACCACTTCAGGATCTGCTACAAAGTAGTCCGCATTCTTGTCCGCGAAGGCATGCATGAGCTTAAAGAGAAGGTCTTTTTTGTAGGTTGCAGATGGCGTATCTGCCCAGGCAGCTACCATGCCACCGATGAAGGGAACCTTAGCCCCATCATTTTTTTGAACCACATCAATCGCTGACTTGGAAATTCCTTCGAGACCTTGATCAAGGTTGTACCAACCAGATCCAGCCTTGTCCCGTCCAAGCACATAATACCAAGCATCATTGGTATTAAGAATCTGATGACCTAGTTCAGACAAGAGTTTTGAAGAAGCGACATCATAGCCATTCCAGCCACCTGTCCAGTAGGACACAATGATATCCTTGTCAAAAGTACCATAGGAAGTATCGCCATTGTAGTAGATTCCATCATTGAAGGCCATTGGTTTCATCTTGTGTTTTTTCACAATGGCTGCTAGATCATTGGCGTATTGGATGAATTTTTCATAGCCTTTTTCTGGATAGCCTTCACCTGGCCAATGCTTGCTAGCTTGGAGAACCTGCCAACCATGGGCATCTGTGGCATCGTTGGCATATTCATCCAAACCAATATTGAAAATGTCTGCCTTGCCGCTGAAATAAGCCGCATACTTGTCTACCAAGGCTTTGGTAAAGTCTAAGGCTTTTTGGTTGTCCAAATCAACTGTCCGAGCTGATTTTTTAGTGCCAAAGTAATTAAAGTGAGGGTTTTCGATGCCCAATTGTTCCATGGCTGTCAGAATCGCATCCATGTGACCTGGACTATTAATAGTTGGGATGACGCCCACTTTCTTCGATTTGGCGTAGGCCAAAATATCATCCATTTGAGCCTGGGTCAAGGCTGTCCCGTTCGGATCATCGTAATAAGCTTTTGTCCCTTTTTCAACCGCATCTGTCACGGCTTGGCTAGAATAAGAAGTATCTCCCACTTTCAAAGACATATCATCCAGCACAAAGCGCAAGCCGTCATTTCCAACTAGAAGATGCAAGTCTGTATAGCCCGTCTTACTAGCTTCATCAATGATTTCCTTGATTTGCTCTGGTGAGAAGTACTTGCGACCGGCATCGATCGAAACAATCTTTTTCTTGGCTAATTTTTCTTCCTGATCAGGATCTTTAGCAGGCGTTTCCGTCGCTGGTTGAGCTGCCACATCCGACTCTGCGACAGAACTTGCTTCTTCGCGAATCAAACGGTCAAGATCTGATACCCGCAATTCACGATCAGGCAGTGTCGGTTGACTTTGATCGACGATTGGGGCAGGAGCCGTTGGTTTTTCTACTGTTGGCTGAGAAGCTTCCTCATTAAGGGAAATCGTCGACTCACCCTCGTTTGGCTGAGTTGGAACTGTCGTTGAAGGGCTGTCTGTAGCCGTTGGCGTATCAGCTGCTACAACATTCGCGCCAGCAAAAAATCCTATGAGCACCGAAGCAGCTCCTACTGCATACTTGCGAATCGCATAACGTGGTTGATCTGATTTCATCAGGACCTCCTAAATTGTCATTGTAATCGTTTTCTTAAATTTACCACGATATCTTAATAAATTCAATGAGGCTTCTCATTATTCTTTAATTAGGAGAGGAAGTTCTTGGATTCGATCCAAAATAAAACGAGCTCCTTACTCAAAAGGAAACTCGTTCATTCTTATAAATCATCTAAAGCATCTTTGACCTTGTCAAAGAACCCTTTTTTCTTTGGGTTGACCTTCAAATCACTTGCTTCCGCAAAGGCTTGAAGGGCTTCTTTTTGCTTGTCATTTAAACCAGTTGGGGTGACGACATTGACAGATACATATTGATCCCCCATAGCACCACCACGCAAGCTTGGAGCCCCTTTTCCACGGAGGCGGAATTTCTTACCGGTTTGGGTTCCTTCAGGAATGACCAAATCGACATCTCCGTGAACAGTTGGCACATGGACCGTATCTCCAAGAGCTGCTTGAACAAAGTTCAAGTCTAACTTGTAGTAGATGGTTGAGCCATCTCGTTCGAAACGATCGCTCGGCTCAACATTGACAACAACATACAAGTCCCCGTATGGTCCACCGTTAAAGCCAGCTTCTCCTTGACCAGCTAAGCGGATTTGTTGACCCGTTTCAACTCCGGCAGGAATCTTGACATTCACGCTATGAGCTTGTTTTTCATGACCTGTTCCACGACAAGTCGTACATGGATCTTTGATTTCTTGACCACGACCATGACAGACATCACAGGTCACTTGACGGCGCATCATCCCAAGAGGGGTCTGAGTATCCACATTGATGACTCCAGAACCATGACAGCGTCCACAGGTCACCGGACTAGTCCCTGGCTTAGCTCCAGAACCATGACAGGTATGGCAGCTAGCTTCCCGATGGTACTTGACTTCTTTTTCCGCACCAAAAATCGCTTCTTCAAACTTGAGATTGACGCGGTATTGGAGGTCATCCCCTTGACGAGGTGCATTTGGATTACGACTTGCACCACCACCAAAGAAGCTAGAGAAGATATCTTCAAAGCCACCAAAACCAGCACCATCAAAGCCACCAAAACCACCTGCTCCGCCACCGAAGCCACCATTGGCACCCGCAGCACCATATTGGTCATAAGCAGCCCGTTTTTGCTCGTCACTCAAAGTCTCGTAAGCTTCTTGAACTTCCTTGTACTTTTCCTCAGCACCAGGCTCCTTGTTGATATCTGGGTGATATTTTTTAGATAATTTCCGATAGGCTTTCTTGATCTCGTCTTGAGATGCATTCTTTGAAACGCCCAAACGGTCATAAAATTCAGTATTGTTCATACAAGATACTAAGAGCGAACAGAAAGCGACTGAAATTTAGGAAACCGACAAGAAATCCTGATTTCTTAGGCGGTTTATCTAATTTCCAAGCTTTCCGCTCGAGTTCAATTCCCCGAACACTCTTTGTTCCTTTCTATAATTTTCATGTACATCTTTAGAGGGTGTTTTCTATACTCTGCTTCACTTGATCAAACTCTTCATCTGATAGAGTATATATCAAATCCTCTTCTGCATACTCGTTTTGTTCTTTAAAATAGTTGTCCGTATTCTCTGCCAGCCCTAAACTTAGAATCACTTTTCTTGCAAACTCTTGATGTGCAAAACCGATAGCCGTAATGATTTGTTTATCTTGCACAAGAACTTTCGGTTGGAAATTTTCACGTGGAAGAAATTCAAAATAGTCAAAGAAGTTTTGCCAAATTCCACCTGTGAATTTCGTGTCCTTCAACAGACCTGCTTTCGCTAATAAAAGTGGCGCTGAAGAAATGGCTGCAATTAGGATATCTTGCTCACCAAGGTCCCTCAAGAACGAAATCAATTTCTCATCCTGTAAGGCAGGCCCTATATTGACCATTCCTGGCAAAATCACACAAGAATACTCTTCTATACAGATTTGATCCAGTGTTTTGGTCGGTTGACAGAGCAAGCCATCCTCAGAGACCACCATCGAATGATCTGAAGCGACATAATCAATCGTGACGTCAAAAGACAGAGCTAAAGTACTCGTTAAAGCAGTTATCTCATAAAGAGAAAAATTAGGATAAATCAAACAAAGTACTTTTTTCATAGGCAACATCCTCTATTTTACCGAAAAACAGAGGCTGGGTTGCAACCTCTGGATTTCTTTTTATCATTTAGTTGTTAAGCTGAATTGAGCACGCCCTAACCTCTTGGTGAAAAAGATAAATCTTCCTAGAAACTAAAGTTCCTGCGTCAGATTTCCTATTTTCACTGTGAGGTTTTAACGGGCTTTGCATCTTACTTTTCAGTAAACTCTCCGTCTACGACGTCATCGCCTGCGTTGCCTGATGCTTGTGCTCCTTCAGCTCCTGCTTGTGCTTGTTGTGCTGCTGCAGCTTGTTCGTAAAGTTTAACAGCCAATGCTTGTGCTTTTTCGTTCAAGGCTTCAAGTTTTGCTTTCATTTCTTCAAGGTTACCTGATTCTTGAGCTTTCTTAAGATCATCAAGTCCTGCTTGAGCTGCGTCACGTTCTGCATCAAAGCCTTTGCCTTCAGTTTCTTTGATGGTCTTTTCAGTCGCAAAGATAGCTTGGTCTACTTCGTTACGAAGGTCAACTTCTTCTTTACGTTTCTTATCTGCTTCAGCGTTAGCTTCTGCATCTTTCATCATGCGGTCGATTTCTTCATCTGTCAAACCTGAGTTTGATTGGATAACGATTGTTTGTTCTTTTTGAGTTCCAAGATCTTTCGCTTTAACAGATACGATACCGTTCTTGTCGATGTCAAATGTAACTTCGATTTGTGGGATACCACGAGGTGCAGCTGGGATATCAGTCAATTGGAAGCGTCCAAGAGTCTTGTTATCTGCTGCCATTGGGCGTTCCCCTTGAAGAACGTGGATATCAACGGCTGGTTGGTTATCTGCTGCAGTTGAGAAGACTTGTGATTTAGAAGTTGGAATTGTAGTGTTGCGGTCGATGAGTTTTGTGAAGACTCCACCCATTGTTTCGATACCAAGTGACAATGGAGTTACGTCAAGAAGGACAACGTCTTTGACGTCACCAGTGATCACACCACCTTGGATCGCAGCACCCATAGCCACAACTTCGTCAGGGTTCACTGATTTGTTTGGTTCTTTACCAGTTTCAGCTTTAACAGCTTCTACAACGGCAGGAATACGAGTTGAACCACCGACAAGGATGACTTCGTCGATATCTGACAAGCTCAAACCTGCATCTGAAAGGGCTTGACGAACTGGAGTTTTTGTACGTTCTACAAGATCACGAGTCAAATCGTCGAATTTCGCACGAGTCAAAGTCATTTCCAAGTGAAGAGGTCCAGCAGCTCCTGCAGTGATGAACGGCAAGCTGATTTGAGTTGAAGTCACACCAGAAAGGTCTTTCTTCGCTTTTTCAGCTGCGTCTTTCAAACGTTGAAGCGCCATCTTGTCTGTTGACAAGTCGATACCATTTTCTTTCTTGAATTCTTCAACCATGTAGTCGATGATTTTTTGGTCAAAGTCGTCACCACCGAGTTTATTATCCCCTGCAGTTGCCAATACATCAAAGACACCATCACCCAATTCAAGGATAGATACGTCGAATGTACCACCACCAAGGTCGAATACCAAGATTTTTTCTTCTTTATCAGTCTTATCCAAACCATAAGCAAGGGCTGCTGCTGTTGGTTCGTTGACGATACGTTCTACTTCAAGACCAGCGATTTTACCAGCGTCTTTAGTTGCTTGACGTTGAGCATCGTTGAAGTAAGCTGGAACTGTGATGACAGCCTTCGTTACTTTTTCACCAAGGTAGTCTTCAGCGTAACCTTTCAAGTATTGAAGAATCATCGCTGAGATTTCTTGTGGTGTGTATTCTTTACCATTTGCAGAAACTTTTTCAGAAGTACCCATCTTAGATTTGATAGAAATCACTGTATCTGGGTTTGTTACTGCTTGACGTTTTGCAGCGTCACCAACGATGATTTCACCGTTTTTGAATGACACTACAGATGGAGTTGTGCGGTTACCTTCTGGGTTTGCGATGATTTTTGATTCAGTTCCTTCAAGAACTGCTACTGCTGAGTTTGTTGTACCTAAGTCAATACCGATAATTTTAGACATATGTTTTTCTCCTTAAGTTTTTCTTCCTTTTTTGATATTTCCCTTAAGTGGTGGGGACGTGAGCAACTCCCTTCGGGATTTCATCACTTATTTTTGAGCCTACTGTCTCAAAAATCCCCTGTTTCAGTAGCACAAGCTACTGAAACTTTCACCACGGCGGGAAATATCTTCCTTGCAAGCCTCCGGCTTGCGTTTTATCTTTCTTTCATAGTTTAGTGTCGTTTCGGACAAGGCAGCCTAGTTATAAACCACTACCATGGCTGGGCGTAGGATGCGGTCATGGAGTTTGTAGCCTTTTTGGAAGACTTGTGCGATAGTGTCTGCTGGATGTTCGTCATCTGCAGGTAAGGTTTGGATGGCCATGTGGTAGTTATGGTCAAAGGCTCCGTCCGCTGGAATTTCTTCAATTCCTTCTTCTTTCAGAGCATGTACCAAACTTTCTTGGACCATTTCCAAGCCCTTCTTCACATCATCTGTCAATCCTTCTACGGCAAGGGCGCGTTCGAGGTTGTCCAGTGATGGTAAGATCGCTTTTGCCAAATCTTGGCTACGGTATTTTTGTAATTGCTGACGTTCTTCATTGGCACGGCGCTGAATGTTTTGCATTTCTGCATGAGCACGAAGGTATTTGTTTTCAAATTCCTCGGCACGCGCTTGTGCTTCTTCTAACTCAGAAGGTTGGTTACTTTCCTCTACAACTTCTTCAGTTGTTTGGTCAACTTCTTCTTTCACGTCTTCTTTTTTGATATCTTCTGTCAAGGCATACACCCCTTTCATTTGATCTTAATTTACTTCATAATGGTTGCTGTTGAGGTAACGGTAGTAGTCCGTCAACTTCATAACCAGTACCCGTCCGATGACATTGACCAGGCTAATCACACGCCTGTAATCCATCTCTACGGGACCGATCACATGCATGAGGGCCATCCCACGATAAGGCACTAGGAACTTGTGACTAATCACCGTCACATTTTTCAAGGCCTTTTCTTGGGATTCTGCAACCAGGATCTGGGTCATTTGGTCTTCTGGCATTCCCCCTCGTAACTCCAAGGCTACGTGTTGGGGATAATCTAAGAACTGATAGGTCTGAAGATCGGCGTAGGTTAATGATGAAACCTTTCCTTCTACAAAAACCAGTTCTTGAAACAGTTGCGAGAAGACGTAATCAAAGAGATCCAGCACATTGTCTGTCGTCTTGAAATAGCGCTGTACAATCTGTGGAATCTCTGTCCGCAGGCGGTAGTGAATATCCAAGACTGTATTTCCAATGAAACGCTCTTGAACCAGCTGATGGAAGATTTCCAAGTCACTGGTTAAGAAATTCTTTGGAATGGCAAACTGGACGGTAACAGGCTTTGATTCATCCAAGGTCAGAACCGCTAAGGCATCGTGGTTGGATAATGGAACAATCTCAAAACCGGTCAAGCGCTGACGTGTCGGTTCAACATCCTGAATCACTGCGGTGTAACCCGTCATCTGGGCTAGTAACTTAGCTGTAGCATCCAAGATATCGTCTAACTTAAAGGCTTCGAAATCAAAGGCTTTCACCACCTGGTAGACATCTTGCTCATCAATTAACTCTAGATCAAGCGAGTTCTGAACAAAATATTGAAAACCAGCTCGACTAGGCATTCGGCCACTCGAAGTGTGGGCCTTTTCTAGTAAGCCTTGTTTTTCGAGGGCAGCCATGTCGTTTCGAATGGTCGCGCTACTGGATTGAATCACATCTTGTAGCGCTTTTGAACCGACTGGTTCGTGGGTCTTGGTAAAGATATCGACAACAAGATTGAGAATCTCATTTTGACGTTCTGTAACCATGACCTCACCTCTCTTTCATTTTTTAGCACTCTAAACACTTAAGTGCTAAACCATGATTCTATTATACACCCATCCAAAAGAAAGTCAAGAGAAAAATCCAAAAAATTAGCACTCTTTTTTCAAGAGTGCTAAAAATCATTCTTAAGACCTAGAGAAGTGAATCCCCTCCTATTTTCCAGCCTTTTTCAATAGTTGAATATATTCTTCCAATACTAGCTGATGCTTGGCCATATACTGGGCATTTTCTACGCCAACATAACGGAAATGCCAATTCTCAAATTTCACCCCCGTGATGTTGCTCTTCCCATCTGGGTAGCGAAGGACAAAGCCATATTGCGGTGCGATGGCAGCCAGCTGCATGCCCAACTCATCACTTTGACCAGCTTCGACACTCATATCAATCGCAAGCCCCGTCTGGTGTTCACTAGCACCAGGGACCTGTACCTGAGTCTGCACCTGCTTTTCAGCTTCTTCGTGCGAAAGGCCGCTAGCCTCTAGTTGCGCAACACGCTCATTATAGAGCTCTGTTTGCTCGGCCACACTTCGATAGCCTGATATCAAGGTTTCTTCTGGGGCAATTTTTCGAGCCGCTTCTAAAAATTGACGAGTCGGTTCTACAATCCGACTATCCACTTTGATAGCATCCACATCTGTTAATTGTGGGTTCAGCTCAGGCTTCACATTGTCACGATTGACCAAGATCAACTGCCAGTCTTTGGTCGAAACGGCTGGTAAATCTGATTTTTCTTCCTTTTTCTTAGAAGAAGAGGGAGTCGTTACAGCTGTTTTTTTAGCCTTCCAAAACTGAAGCCCTGAAAACAAGCTTGGCTTCGCTAAGTAAACACCAATTCCTGATCCAAGGACCACAAGAAGAAAGAAACTCAATAGGTAAGGCCACCATTTCTTACGTTTTTTTCTTGCGCGTCTATACTTATTCGTCATGGCCACCCTCTAGAAGTTTTGCTCCAACCTTACGATAGGACAGATCCCCAATCTTTTCAATATGAAAGGCACCATCTTCATAGGCCAAAACCGTCACGCTTCCGTTGTCCAAGACCAATTCTTCGACCGCTTTTGGATCAATGAGATAAATCAAGGTCGTAATGGTCATACCATGGCTAACCACAATAGCATTGCCACCGCCAGCTGCTTCTACCTCTTTTGCGATAGCCTCAAATCCTTCTTTGATCCGACTACTCAAGGTTCCCCAGGATTCAGCCCAACCAGTGGTATCCACTTCGACGATCCCTTCTGCTAACTCCATCAGGCTCAACTGATGGAAATCATCGACCTTAAAGACACGGGGTAAAACTCCCATGAAGAGATCGCCATCATAAGCACCGTCAAAACTACCAAAACACCACTCGCGGATCCGTTTGTCATAACGATAAGGGATTTTCCCTGTCAGACCGAGTTCTTGAAGAATAATTCCCATGGTTTGAATGGTGCGTCCAGAATCACTCGAAACAGCCTCTTCAAAAGAAAGCCCAGCTTCCTTGAGACCAAGTCCTAATTCTCGAATCCCACGCTCTCCTGCTTCTGTCAGCGGAGTGTCTGACCAGCCCTGTGCCCGCCCAATGGTATTAAACATGGTTTTTCCATGACGAGCAATATATAATCTGGTTTTTGTCATTGTATTACCTCCGTATGTATCTCTTTCATTATATCATTTTTTGCAAAAAGAAAGTAGGAAAGCTCTTACAAGTTTTGAGAAAAAGAAAAGGCCATGACCAAAGGGTCAGCCTTTCATTATGGACTAGGATTCTTGCAAGCTTTCACCGACCTCACGGTAACTGCTATCTCCAATCCCCTTAACCGTCAATTTTCCATCTTCATATTCTACAAGAGTAACACTACCATTTGAAAGAGGCAGATTGAGATTTGGTTTTCCTTCAATTAGGCAGACCAAGGTCTGAATGGTCCAACTATGGCTGACCACCAAGGCATTGCCTCCTCCATTTTCTTCTACTTCTTTGGCAATAGCTTCAAAACCTTCTAAGATTCGGCCTTTCAAAACCTCCCAAGGTTCAGCCCAATTCGCTGTGTCCACTTGGCAGATGCCATTGGCCAAGTCTTCCAAGGTCAAAGTCTTATAGTCTTCTACATCTAGCACGCGCGGCACGACACCATGAAAGAGCTCCCCACCGTAGGCCCCATCAAAGCTACCAAAACACCACTCGCGGATCCGTTTGTCAAAGCGATAAGGGATCTGGTCTTTCAAGCCCAATTCATCAAGAATGATCCCCATGGTCTGAATGGCACGGCCTGAATCGCTGGAATAAGCTCGAGTAAACTCCAAACCGGACTCACGCAAGCCGATTCCTAGAGCTTGAATCCCTCGTTCTCCTTCTGCTGTCAAGGGTGTATCGGACCAGCCTTGAGCACGGCCAATGGTATTAAACATGGTTCTCCCATGACGAATCACAAATAATCTTGTTTTAGCCATCTTGTCTCCTTTTTCAAGAAAAAAGTCTGGAGTTTCATCATCACAGACTTTTCTATTTTCTACTATTATACTAGATTTCTCTTAGTTTTTAAAGCTATGAACCGGAGCTGGAATTTGGCCACCACGGGCAATGAAATCAGCTGAAGAAGCTTTGTTGACCTTCATTACCGGAGCAGACCCAAGAAGTCCACCGAGCTCTAACATATCGCCTTCCTTACCATAAGGAATGATCCGAACGGCTGTTGTCTTTTGGTTGATCACCCCGATAGCTGCTTCGTCGGCAATCATGGCCGCAATGGTTGTATCTGGAGTATCTGCTGGGATGGCAATCATATCTAGACCGACGGAACAGATGGCTGTCATGGCTTCCAATTTTTCCAGGTTGATATGACCTGATTGGACCGCCGCAATCATCCCTTCATCTTCTGAGACCGGAATGAAGGCACCTGACAACCCACCGACTTGGTTACAAGCCATGATGCCACCTTTTTTCACTTGGTCATTGAGCAGAGCCAGCGCTGCGGTAGTTCCGTGGGTTCCTACCACTTCAAGCCCCATGGCTTCAAGGACACGGGCAACCGAGTCCCCAACAGCTGGTGTTGGTGCGAGAGACAAGTCGACAATTCCAAACTCTACTCCTAGGCGTTCACTAGCCATTTGACCGACTAATTGACCGACACGGGTAATCTTGAAAGCTGTCTTCTTGACTGTTTCAGCCAATACATCAAAGCTAGCTCCTGGAACTTTTTCGATCGCCCTTTGGACGACACCAGGTCCTGAAACCCCAACGTTGATGACAACATCCGCTTCACCGACACCGTGGAAGGCACCCGCCATAAAAGGATTATCTTCTACTGCATTGGCAAAAACTACGAGCTTACCAGGCCCCATTGGATCTGCTTGGGATGCTTCTTTAATGATACGGCCCATATCTCGGACAGCTGTCATATTGATCCCCGTCTTGGTCGATCCAATATTGACTGAAGAGCAGACAAAATCCGTCTCTGCAAGGGCGCGAGGAATGGAATTAATGAGGATTTCATCCCCTTTTTGGTAGCCTTTTTGAACAAGGGCTGAGAAACCACCGATAAAGTTGACCCCAACTTCTTTGGCCGCACGATCTAGTGCCTTGGCAAAGGGTACATAATCTGTCGCATTGGTTGCTGCCCCAATAATGGAAATTGGAGTGACTGAAACCCGTTTATTCACAATTGGAATGCCAAGTTCTGCCGCAATCTCATCCCCAACAGCCACTAAGTCCTTGGCCTTTGTCACAATCTTATTGTAGACTTTTTCTGCCGCCTTTTCGATATCTGGATCGATACAATCTAGAAGGGAGATCCCCATGGTGATGGTCCGAACATCGAAGTTCTGCTCCTCAATCATGGCAATGGTTTCTGTTACCTGTCTAATGTCCATAAATTCTCAACCCCTATCTTACAAATTGTGCATAGCATCAAAAATCGCTGCGCTTTGGATATTGATTTTCACATGCAGAGACTGACCGAATTCTTCCAACTCTGAACGAAGCTGTGTGAAATCTTTTTTCTCATCTGACGATACGACCGCCATCATGGTAAAGTATTCATCCAATACAGTTTGAGAGATATCATCGATATTGAGTCCTAATTCTGCTACTTTCGTTGCAACACCCGCTACGATTCCTTTTTGGTCTTTACCAACGACTGTAATAATTGCTTTCATTTCACTGCTCCATTCTATCTATTTGCTTCCATTGTAGCACAATCCCCTTAAAATCGCCCTTCTCAACTGGGAACGTTCGTATATTTTTATGTGTATAAAAAAATAAAGAGGCTGGGACAAAAGTCCTAGCCTCTCAATTGTTTTTGGATTGTCGAGCAAGACGCAGTGGTTGAGTGGGCTCTACTACGCTGATTTCATCAGCTTTTACAGCCCTACTCAACTGTGCGGAGGTGAGACGACGAAATCAAATTCTAACGAATTACCGATTTCTGTCCCACTCTCTCTATTTTGATGATTCAGTTTCATCCTTTAAGAGCTCTTTCTTCACGCGCACCGTACTCTCATACTCAGCCCCAGCTAGACGGTCAAAGGGAAAGCGACGATTGAGTAAGACGATGGCAAGAGTGAGAATCAGGTACAATAAAAGCATAAAGAAGAGCAATAAAATCATGGACAGGGTTAAGAGGGAATTGTCCGTCAAGTCGCTATTCAAGAGCGAAATCAAATAGAACAACCCTTGAGGAATCAGATAGAAATAACCTACTACTAGGATTCCCCGCCAGATGGTGCGAAGCCATTTTTGCTTGTCAAAATGCAAGCGGAATTTCAATAAAGCCATTCCCAAGGTTTTGCCCCGCCACAAGGGAATCAAACCAAAATAAACAGCCAAAACCGCTACATAAGGAATCGTCTCCAAACGCTCGATTACCTCGTAAAGCAAGGATAGCATCACAAAGTCGATCAAGAAGGCAAGACCCATCCGAAAACCAGATACTCTGGTCCCTACTCGGAAAGAATGTTCGTCAATTTCGTCTCGTGTTGGCAATAACCAAACCAGGAACCAACCGAGCAAATAGCCCACTCCACCACCGGTAGTATTTTGAATAATATCATCGACATCTGCTAGGCGGTAAGGACCCGGATACAGAAAATAGAGACCTGATAACTGGGTCAGCTCCAAAAAGAGACTAAAGAGGGCTGTCAGAAGAATCGTTTTCTTAAAACCACACTTAAAATAATAGCGCAGATACATCCCAAAAGGAATCAACATCAGGACATTAAAGGCAGGCACATAAAAAGTTGGATGCTTAAGGGCTTGAATCCAAGTACCAGTCTGCGCTAAATCAAAGGGGCTCTCCTTGAAAAAATCCACCACAAAAGCAAAGGGATGGAGATTGACCATTTCCGAGTAGCTAGTATGAATCTTACTTGGATCTGGCAGAGGCAAGATCACCAAGAGATAGACCGTCATCAAGTAAAGCATAAAAGAATAGAAAATCAGCACCCGCAATTTATTGACCGAACCATATTTTCGATAATTCAAAATCATGTAGGGCAAGGTCAGCAAAAATGCCAGGAAAGGAAAGAGCTGAACAGCCGTTTTAATAGTAGAGATATACCCCATTGTGTCTCCTTTTTTCGTTATAAAATCACCCTTTGCACAATGACAAAAGGTGATTTCTTCATTGATATAGAATATTATACGGCCCGGTAGAAGAAGAGTCAAGGAAGTACGATGAAAACCTCACTAAGTAGCCGTCTTAATGGTTAGCTTCTCCCCTTCAAGACTTTACTTCCGATAAAGACCAATAGATAACTCACAATCCCTGAAAGATGCAATAGTGTTGAGATCCATCCGGTGATTGCTGGTAAGAGCATGAGGCCAGATAGAAAAATTAAGAATAGATAAAACAGTTTTACGGTGCGTGAAAATTCTTTCCACACGTTTGGCAGGAGCATAATCCCTCCGGTTACAAAGGCGTATCCTACAGCAGAGATCCCTGTTGCCTGAATGTCTTGCCCCTGGGTTAAGAGGTGAAAAACGATGGAAGAAAGGACTGTCGCCGTCACAAAAACAATCAAGACTTGTCTGGAGCCTCTTTTTCTTTCTAGCAGTCCTCCGAAAGGAAGGATCATGAGTCCATTTAACAACAAATGGACCCATAAAAACCAGATAGGTGCGCCTTTACTACCGTGCATCAGGGTCCCACTGACATATTGCCAACCATAGACCGGCTTCGAATGAAAGGCCAATAGGTCATACATAGCATCCCCATTAAAGGAAGTCAATAGACCAAGCAACAAACAGATTAGAGCTAAAGTGCTGATAATAGGGTAGGTTGTGAGGATTCTTTTCATGTTTCTCTTCTCTTTTTCAAAAAATAGCGTTACGATGTATCCATTCACGACCATTATACCATTTATTTTATTGGAGACAGAAAAGTTTTTGGCTTCTTTCGTTATCTTTGCTGGAAATCCTGAAAGTCGTGACCTATTAGTCGATCATTATTCAGACCTCATCCCTATTATTAGAATGCCGGAGCGGATATTTGACTTTCCATTTCAGAGGGCATATAATTATACTAATCTGAACTAAATAGTTTTAATTTTTTAAATGAACTGTCTTAAATTCAGATTAAAAAACTATTTACTTAACGGAGGTGACGCTATGTCATTAGAAGAAAAATTGAACCAAGTGAAGGGTTCTGTTAAAGAAGGCTTCGGTAAATTAACCGGTGATACAAAAACAGAAGCTGAAGGCACTGCTGAAAAAGTTGCTTCAAAAGCAAAAGAAGTTGCTGAAGATGCAAAAGAAGCTGTTGAAGGAGCTATCAAGGGCGTTAAAAATATCTTTCATAAAGACGACAAATAGTCTTTAACATCCTAGACCCACTCTATTTTCTACAGTCATGTTTGACTGTGAAAGATAGGGTGGGTTTTTGTTTATCTTTCATTTAGTTTGGGTGTAGAAAAAACACCCCGAAGGGTGCTCATTGTAATGATTAGCATTCTTTTAAAAGAACGTTTACTAAAGCTACTTTACAAACTTTTTAGAATTTTGTGTTTAGCTCTATCTTGGAATGAGATTTATTTTGATTGATTCATTCCTTTCAACATCGTCACCTACATTTGCGACACGATTCATAGAAACCCCTGTTATTTAAAGTAACGTTTTGTTTTTCCTAATTGTGCAATATTGATATAGAGATGGATGACAGCAGTTATAAGGGCAGCAACTAACTGTACTTCTCCAAGAATAATGGATAGGGCAAACAAGATGATATAGACAGATGGTAAGATTAGCTGATTGAGTTTGAACAAGATTAAATAAGCCTCTACCATTTCCGCTTGTTTCTCTCCCTCGTCATAGGTTTCTAGATAATCTAATACCTCTTTTGGTGTGGCTAAAATAGAGAGTTGGTAATTACGAATTTTGCTCGTTGTTTTGATGCAGAAACTTCCAACAAGAATGGTTAATACTGCTAAGAGAAAAGCTGATATTGGTAAATCGTGGCTAGGCAACACTGTAAGCAAGCTAAAAAGCATACTAACTTGCAAAACATTGTAAGCAACTGTCCCATAATCTAGAGAGCGATACATCTTAATATAAGCTAGCTCGTTTAATTCATCATCTTCTTCTGCTAGGTAGCTAGCATAAACTTTCCTACTATTCATGATAAAATAGAGAGCTACTATTGTCGATAGTATTCCCAGATAGAAAAAGATGGTCGTCAAAATAAACTGTACTTGCTCTTGAGAAATGTTTAAATGAAGATTCGTAAAGGTAGCACCAAACATTCCGATTAAACCACCCAACAATAAACTTCCTAACAATAGTAATAAATGTTTCTTTTTCATTTTCTATCTTCTTTCTAAAATAAACCTAGCAGTCCTTGAACCAGAGCATGCCCAAATCCAAAAGTAGCTGTTAACACTTGATCACCAAAACTATTCAGGAGAATGGAAACTAGATAGAAAAATAGAATCTTGTACCCTGATTTTTTGATGACTACTTCAAGAGATTCATTTCCCATCCAGCCAGCTAAAAAAGCATAACTTATCACTGTGAGAAGACTAATTTCTATCGAAGATAGAAAAAGCAAAACGGCTAATGCATGAATCATCAGAGGGTCTACATTGAAATAACGGGCGATACCGGCACAAACCCCTGCAATTTCTTTATGTTCGGTATCTACTTGAAAATCTGCCAAAAACTCTTTCATAATCTTACTCCTTTTATACTCTTTCTTTTACTTTCTTTTCTATCCGCTCAAATACTAAACTAAAAATCAAGCCACTCCAGAAAAAATAATTACTGTCTAAAATGTGAAACCATCCCATCAAGGTCCCGATCATCATCGAAACATTTGCTATAAAGGCAATGATACAAAGATAATAAATTACTCTATATTTGTTCATGATTCTTCCTCCTCTAAGCGAAATACCGACTCTACTGGCTCATGAAATATCTGAGAGATTTTCAAGGCGATAATAATAGAGGGGGTATACTCATCACGCTCTAGCAAACTAATGGTCTGCCTAGATATACCTGCTAGCTTTGCAAGCTCGGTTTGGTTTAAACCATCACGAGCGCGAAGCTCTTTTAAACGATTTTTTAGCTTCATATTTACCATTGTCATCAAACTCAGCCACTTCGCTTAGATATCCCAAAAATGGTAGAATCTGATTTTTCCTCCTTTGTTATTATATAAGATATTATTACCGATATCCTCATAGTTTCTCCGTTCAAAGTCTTATTTCTTTAACTTGATTACATTGTAACATATCTTTTTATTTTTGACAATGATAATAGTCAAAAATATCATTATTTTTGTCATTTTGTAAATGATTTAGGTCAAAACTCTTATCCTGAATAAGAATTGATTTGATATTTTTCTAAATAGAGATGAAATGGATACTTGAAATCAAAAAAATAACGGGGTCAACTTTGTATTTTTGAAACAAAAAAAGACATCCAAGAGAATACTCTTGAATGTCTGTAAACGTTGATAGTATCGTGTTGATTAACGTTTTGAGGTAATTGACTTCGTCGAATGACAGCCGTAATTGTAAGCGGCTAAAGCCACAACAACTACGTCAACTACCACAATTTAGTATGAAAATACAAAAAGAACACCTCGAAAGGTGCTCTTTGTAAGTATTGTAATTCTTTCGAATTAACGTTTACTAAATTGTGAAGCTTTACGAGCTTTCTTAAGACCTGGTTTGGAAAGTATGGATTTCAGTTGGACTAAAAACAGCGTAATATCAAGGATTTTCTGAACGAAATCTACTTATTCATTTCATAAAATTTGAATCAATATTGTTTTAATAGGGGAATAGTTTAGGTCTGTAAGCATTAAAATAATACACCTAACTTTGGTCACCGTTTTCTAGTTATTCACTCTTTTTTCAGATAGTGTTTTTAAAGTTATGATGTAAAATGCCGCAATTAAAACACTATACATCATAATCGGAGGATAGAGAATTAAGGATAGAATCAATCCCACTCCTTTAATTATTTGGTCAGGTATCAATAACTTTCTATATTGTGCGTTAGCTTCAAGTAATTCTTTCTGATCTATATTGGGTTTATCAATTACTTTATGTAAAAACCAGTTTGCTACCGTTGAAACAATAACGATCAGTCCATAAAAGAGCTGTGCCGTATGATTCATGAAATGACTACTAACTATTCCAGTAGCATAGGACATAAATGAAACAAAAAATAAAAGATACAAATCCTTTCAAATTCCTCCCTTTTCAACTTGGCTAACTTGACCTGCATTACCTAGGTCGCTTTGCTTTAAATTATACTTTTTTCTTAAACATTTGCTACGAGCAGGTCTTTCTTGTGAGTAATTTTCATCAAAAAATTTCATAGATAAGTCCTATATATAATCATGGAAAAGTAGTAAAAATAGTTATTATCCTAGTTGATTAAAAAAATCTCTGATTTCCTCATCTTTTATAAAATAATATATAATTTTCCCCTCTCTTCTAGTATCCAAGATGTTTTGATTGGCTAGTTTACGAAGATGGTGAGAGGCAGATGCCATACTGAGATTTAGTAAACAGGCTATATCACAGACACAGAGTTCTTCAACAGCAAGGAGATAAAAGATGATATTTATCTGTTTATTATCGGTAAACTTTGATAAAATACGAAGTGATTTTTGGACTTTTTCCTTTTCAAGGTAGTTCGTTGCGGTTGTAACATTTTGTTGATTAATAACATCCACTTGACAGATACTATCTTTTTTCATAATTTTTTCTCCTAGCCTAACACAGCCCATAGCATGTCAAAGCTGTTGTTTTCAATCAGGATATACATCCCCAATCCTAAATAGACAACGGCAATAAACCATCTGCTATATTTTTCCAAAGTTTCTCCAACAGAAGGGACTTGTGCTAATTTTTGGGCAGAAAAAACCAAGAGATAAATCATGACTAGAAAAGTAAGTAAAGTCACTATCAAATTCGCTAAATTTAAGGTGGTAAAATATGGGACAAAGACACCAATATTGTCAGCGCCACAACTTGCAAAAGTAATCATAGCGACTAGAAAAATCAGGTTTTTATTGTCTTTTCGCAAACCATCTTTTGCAATAGCTTCTCCATCAGAATCTCCTAAAAGCAAAACTTTGAGGCCTAGGAAAATTGGAATCAAACCGAGTAAACCTAAAATCTCTTTACTAGGAATATAATTCAAGACAAATGCAAAAAGCAAACTTAGGAATATTAGACTAACAGAGCCTAGAAATTGTCCTAAATAGATGTTAATGATGTCCTTTCTGCTTTTTCTTTTGGCAAAAAATAACATTAGGATAATAAGTAAGTCTACGGCTGTCCCAGAATACAGGATTATTGAAGTAACAACATTTTGAACCATAAAGCACCTCATTCAAATATATTTTTGAATGTATTTTAACATTAAACTTTGTAGATGTCAACTTAAAATCCACCAATTAATAATTGCATGTCAATATTTGTATTGTGAAACTAGTTTCAGAAATATATAGTCTTAAAGTATGTCCACTGCCAATGGTTTTTTCAATATTTAAAAGGAGAGAACCAATTTGGTCCTCTCCAGGGTATAATTTTCCACCAACCCACTACAGTTGACAAAGAGCCGTTATTCTCAAATGAGACAACTCCTTTTAGTTTTTATAACCTCAGCTTCTCGGTCTCTTACCTACTTTTAATAGAAAGACTACGAAGGACGATTCTTAAAGTAGTCAGATTGTGCAATATCGAAAGATTAGATGGGCTTAACCAATTTAACAACCCAAATCCAATTAAACTTCCATTTATTACAACTGTTTCTTGAATATTTCTTTGAATTAATTTCTGCAACGATTCAGATAAAGAATTCAATTCCTCGAAGAAATCTAAACGATTATCTAATAATAAAATATCACTCATCTGCTTAGAAATATCAGCACTTTCATTCATCACAACCCCAATATCTGCAAGCGTCAAGGCAGCAGAGTCGTTTAACCCGTCTCCAACCATCAAAATAGTTCGGCCAGCTTTCTGTAATTCCTGAACCAACTGAAACTTACCATCTGGTTTTAAATCAGTATAAACGTTGTCAAATGGCAGATCTTTAACCAACTCTTCTGTTCTAGCCAACGTATCACCAGTTGCCAGAATCAGTTTTTTCCCTTGGCGCTTTAGCTTTTTCAATGCAACTTTCGCCTCGCTTCTCAAGGGAGTGTGGATACAAAACATCCCAATTAATTCTTTCTTATAAGCCAAAAACAATAAATTGTAATGAGTCTTATATTGCTCAATCAAGGCCAGCTGCTCAGAACTAATTCTTACCTGTTCGTCTTGCATTAGTACATAATTTCCAATGACAACCGATTGACCATCAATTTGCGATTTAATCCCTTTGCTTGCAACATACTGAAGCTTGCCATGCATTTCTTCGTGTTCAATGCCTTCAATTTCAGCTTGTTTAACAATTGCATTGGCAATAGGATGATAGATATGTTCCTCCAAACATGCACTTATTCTTAAAATATCTTTCTCAGTATAATCTCCGAAAGGAAGAACCTTTTCAACCAAAGGATAACTCGTCGTGATGGTACCCGTTTTATCAAACAAGAAAGTATCCACTTCCAGATATTTTTCTAATACATCACCATCTTTAATAACCATTTCTCGATTTAGACCTTCCTTTATGGCCGTAAGGTAGGCTACAGGTGTGGATATTTTTAGAGCACATGAAAAATCCACCAATAAAAAGGAAATGGCTTTTGAAAACGAACCTGTTAACAGATAAGTCAAACCAGCACCTAAGAAGTTATATTTTACAACCTTGTCTGCCATCCTAATAAAATGACGTTGTTTTGTCTTCTTACTCTCTTCAGATTTTTTCATCAGATTGATGAGTTGCAAAATACGACTGTTTATCTGATTATCAGTCACACGAATTCTTAACTCTCCTGTTTCCAAAACAGTATTCGCACATACAGAATCTCCCTCTTTCTTTTCAACAGGGAAGCTCTCTCCAGTCAAGGAACTCTCATTGACCATGCCTAATCCTGAAACCACTTGGCCGTCAAACAAGATTTCATTACCTTGGGAGACAACTAATACATCACCTACTTGAACATCAGAACTCTTGATGCTGATGACCATGTCTCCCCGCACTAAGAAAACATCACTTTCTTTAGCAAGAAGGCTTTGTTCCAAATCTGTTGCTGTTTTTTTTAAAGACCACTGATCCAGATGATTACCCAAATCAAGCATAAACATGATGTTGCTAGCTGTCTTGGATTGGTTCATAAACAAGGACAACAAAATGGCCGAACAGTCCAAGACCTCCATGGTTAGTTCCTTGCGCGCTAAAGTTTGATAGGCTTCTTTGACATAACCCAAAGCCTGATAACAAGTCCAAATATAACGAATAGGGTAGGGTACAAAACTTCGAAACAGCAAACGCTTAATCGCTGCACCCGATACAATTGAATAAGCACTCTCTTCTCTACGAATGGGAAGAGTCATCAAGTCCGAAACTTTCCCCTTGTCAATTTTTTTTAAAAAGGCCTCTGCATTTTCTAATACAGAGAAGCCTTCTTTCATACGTAGAGTAAAGTGCTGCTGATCCATATAAAACTGAATAGAGTCGATCCCTTTTTCATCTTTAGCCAAGGAACGAAGATAATCTTGAATATCCAAGGTCAGTGAAAACGAGGACGATAATCGGATATGTTGATATCCTCTGTGTAGCACTTTAAAAGACATATTATTCACCTGTCAGGCTATCTAATTGTTCTTCTTTCTTTTCCTGTTCGTATAAATATTTAGCGTCTTGTAAAACATCATCACCGTGTTGTTTTACAACAGAAACAGATGCATCCAGTCCATCTTTCAATTTGTAAGCTTTAGCCAAGGCCTTAGAATAGCCTTTCTTAGCTTCTTTACTTGCTAAGACTTTCAAGCCAAGCGTCCCAAATGCTACCCCTCCTAAGAAGAGAGATGATTTTTTCGCAACTTTTGCGACGTTTAATACTTCTTTTAACATGTTTATTTCCTCCTTGTAACTATTGTAGCGAAAAATGACAGCAAAAGCAATTGCTGATATCTGATATATAGATAAAATTCTCTATACTGATATTTAATTATATTATGATGAAAACAATATACTTTATTTTTTGATACTGTAAATAATTATGTGTAAACACTTAAGTAGAGTTACGGAGTGTTAATTAAATAAGCTTTCAAGTGTATCAGAACATTGACCAAACCCTTTATGGATTCGTTGACTTTGCTTGAAATTATAATCTTCAAACAACGTAACTAAGTAACGTTCCAGAGCCTCCTCATTAGGAAAAAGAACCTTCTTTTTCGTTTGATGTTTGATTTCTTTGTTAAGAGACTCAATGAGGTTTGTCGAATACATGCTGTGCCAAATCTGGTAGGGAAACTGATAAAAAGTTAAAAGATTATCCGTCTTCTCCAGACTTTCCATGACTTTCCTATACTTTGGTTTCCATTCGGCGAGAAAGTCCTCTAAAGCTTGTCCTGCCATTTCTAAATTTTCAGCACGATAAATCATTATAAATTGCCCCAGAATAACCGCTCTATCTGCTCGTTTCACTTTACTAGCTAGATTTCGACTAATATGAATTAAGCAACATTGTTGTTTAGCTAATGGGTGAGCCTGACTGATAATCTGCTCAAGCCCCTTAAAGCCATCTGTAACTACAAGAGAAATCTGTTGGATTCCTTGGTTTTGAAGCTTGTCTAACAGGGTGGACCAAGAAGCATTGTTTTCTTGAGGCAACTGTGCATAGCATATCTCTATGCGACTAAAGTCGCTAGAGCTATCCTAATTGCGCACCGCCAGTTCTCATAGAAAAAAACACCTTGCAAGATGCAAAGTGTTTTCGTTTGTATTCTGCTGTCCAGCAACGAATTAACGTTTAGAGAACTGGCTAGCTTTACGAGCCTTTTTCAAGCCTGTTTTCTAGTATTTTTATATCTATTGGCAGATTATCCGACTTATCCCCATCAACATCTGACTCTAACTCAACCTCTGAAGAAATCCTAATATTGCGTACTTTGATATATTCGATATTATTGTTACCTACTAGATCCCCTTTTTAATAAATCTGGGATAGCCGATAATTTAGAAATGATGGATGAATCCTTTAAAATCAAGATATTTCCATATTCATCTGTATTTTCATCAAATAGTTTTTTGTCTGCATAGTAATTGGATAGAAGAACTAAGACCTGAGTAGCTTCACCTTCATAATTGCCATTTTTGCTTTCAAAAGGTAATAATTGCTTGTTCATAGCTTGGCGAATCAGTTGCACCAGCCAAATTAATTGTCTTGACCGACGAATAAAGCGACTTCTTTCAAGGATTCGACCATAAGGAAACAGTTGGCAGATTCTATAAAAGTGTCGATGTGATTCGGCACGCTCATCAGACTCGCTACACAGAGCTGGTACATAATATCTGCTATAATTTTCTGGAAGATTTGGTCAAGCGGTCTTTTAGCCGTGTGACAGGCATACAGGAAAAACACTATTTATTTACTTTTTGCACGGGAGGCTTTAAGATGTTGCTGGACGCCTTTCTTGATAATCACTCAGAGTCGCCAGAGTGTCTGGGCTGGGATATGGCAAAGATATACCGCTGCCTGAAACTGTTCTTTGACGCTGATAAACGCGACATATCAATTAAAATGTCGCACTAAAATGATTGAAAAGTGATTGAAACTGTATTATAATGAACGTATATATTTAGAAAAGAGGTACTAACTATGGAAAACCTAGTAGTTTCAGTCTTTAACACTGAAAGCGAAGCTTATCAGTCCTTTGCGGATTTGAAGGCTTTCCGCCAAACTCAGACGACCAAGGTTGCTCAAATCGCCTTGGTCAAAAATGAAAACGGTCACATCGTTGAAAAAGAACGCTATGACTTTGAAGATTCAACGACGGATGCAACCCTAGAAGGTGGCTTGCTCGGTGCAGTTATCGGGCTTTTGGGTGGTCCTATCGGCGTCTTGTTTGGTTATGGTATTGGCAGCCTCTATGGTTTGGCTGCTGGTGATACCGTTGATACGGCAGAAGCTGGCTTGATTGACGTTGTGTCTCAAAAATTGATCGACGGCGAAACAGCCGTTGTCGCCTTGGTGCAAGAAAACAACGAAGCAGTCATCGATGCTTACTTCACCAAGTACGACACCCAAATCGTGCGTTGGGATGTAGCAACCGTCGTAGCCGAAATCGAAGCAGCTCTGCAAGTCCAAGAAGACCTCTACAACCAGGCACGTGCACAAATGAAGGCTGAACGTAAAGCCGAACGCAAGGCTAAACTTGAAGAATTCAAGGCAAATGTCAAAGCAAAATTTGACAAATTGAAAGCCTAACGTCTAAGCGTCTCATAAATTTAAATGTGACTGAGACGCCATTTAAAATTTATGTGCGTCGGATTCTCACAGTTAAATAATTGCGTTGACAAAGCCGTTACAGCCGTTCTTCCATTCTTTGAAAAGAATGTTTAATAGACAAGAAATCTGGACTAGTATTGGTCTGGATTTTTTTGTGAATATAGAGGTCATAGCTTTTTGACTATGCTTCGTTATAATTAGAAAAATTTTAAGTTTTATCAAGATGAAATCAGTCAGACGAAGACATCCCGAATTAGCACCAGCATCACCACACAAACTAAGACATACTGGTGCTACTCTTGCTAAACAAGCAGGTGTTTCTCTTGAAGCCTTCTCAGAAGCTCTTACTCATAGTGATAAAGAGATTACAAAAACTTACGTTAATATCAAAGATAAAGTCAATCAGACTGTAGGTGATATTGCTTTTCGTAGTTTAAAAAATTGATGGGGTGAATATGGGGTGAATTTTGGGGTGAACTTTGGTTATTTGAACAAAAAAGACATCCAAGAGAAAATTCTTGAATGTCTGTAAACGTTGATAGTATCGTATTGATTAACGTTTTGAGAATTGTGATGCTTTACGAGCTTTCTTAAGACCTGGTTTGAACATCTCGTATTTGAATGAATTTCAATATATGCTTAATATCAATGTTTCCCCACGTTTTAAGAAAGAAATATTTCATCTAATTTGAATAACTTTCAATTGAATGGTGTGAATTTCACCCTAAAAATACACAAATTGAGCTAGATTTTACCAAAAAGTTCACACCATTTGAATTGTTATTGTTTTGTACATTTGATATACGGAGTGCATTATAAATTATCGCAAATATTTCTCAATATACTCTATGAAGATAAAAGGTTCTATATCCTTGGAACGGAGACCTTTAGATAGAGCATGACATTGTTTTGCTGTACCTTTTCCTGGTCGATGGTAAAATGTTCTAATCCCTTGAAGGAATATTCCTAAACGCGAATGACGTTCCGAAGGCATCATCTCATCTAAATATCTGTCAACAGCTAAAGCGAATATGTTCCCGTAATACCTATCATCGTCAAACCTTGTTCTAGTCATATAATCTTGAATGTCATAAAGCATGGATTTCATATTTCGATAATTGGGTGCTCCCACCAATGCTCGACTAGCTCTTTTTATACCATCAACATAACTATAAGCATCGTTTAATGTACCAAAATCCCAAAACCTTTTAGAATCAAAATACTTATACTCTATGTCTAGTTGTGATTTTAATATTCGTAAAATGGACAGAGCTGTACTGTCATCATTATTTTTTATTGCAACATAAGCTTCTTCAACTCCAATATTATAAAAATCAATGTGCTGATTAATTTCAGAACCTAGAATACCTGTAATATCAAATTGCAATTTATCTTGATTTAAACTAATCATATATACCGTCTTTCTATAAAATCTTCAAAAGAAAATTTCTCATTATTGTTGCTTAATAATCTATTGATTTCATCAATATAAATTGTCTGATTATCAATAATAATAACCTTTGATTTTGCTCTAGTAATTGCAACATAATGATCTTCAAATTTCAACCCTTGTTTTCGATCAATCAAATATTCTACAAAAATTACTACAGTATCTGCAGCTAAACCTTTTGAACTATGAGTAGTCATTAATAAATTATTTTTCAATGAACTAGTATCAAATAACTTTCTATTCTCATCATCAATTAAAACGTCAAGTAATATTTGACTTTCTAATTTATCTCCAAACTGTGTAATTGATATACCTAGGTATGAAGCTATATCTTCGATAAGTAAGCGCTCAGGATTTTGACGCAAGTTTTTCAATTTTTTTAATAATCCTCTCCTAAAATCATCATTATAATCAGGAAAAAGATTGTTTAATACATCATACTCAGAAAAGTCTTCAACAAAATAATATTGAGCCAAAGATTGTAAAAAAATACTATTGGTACACTCTATAAAAGGATTTTTTCTGACATAATCAAATTGGTTTGGGAATATTCTACCTAGTTGTGTTGCTGTTTCAAAAATATGTTGATTATTTCCAATTAAAAAATAATTTTGCTCATTCAAATTTATGTCGCCATTCTCTATTAAGAATCTGATAATATCTTCTTTTAAAGAATACTGCTCAGCCTTTAAATATAAAATAGATCCTAATTTATTAATAAAATTTATTTGTACCCCTGGAGTTAGGGCTAATGAAAAATCTACAATTTTAGGTAAACTCCTAAAATTACCAATAAACCTCTCTTTTTTAAAATTATTATCGTTTTCCCATAAATTTTTAATATACCTAGGAGAAGCCCCTCTCCATTGATAAATTGACTGTTTATCATCTCCTACAATAAATAAACGAATCCCTAATTCAGCTTTCAAGTACATGAATAGATCATTCATAGATTGATCACAATCCTGAAACTCATCAATATAAAGTGAATTAAATTTATATTTTAGATACTCTGATGCCGACTTAGTGTGTATTAGAATATCTAAAGCAACTTCACATTTAAAATTCTTACCTAGCTGAGCGGTCTTATTATCATAAGTAGCAAAAATACCATTTTGCATTATTTGACTTAGTCCAATATCAAAATTATTAAACTTATATTCTTGCTGAAAACTAAACTGTAATGGCGTTGCAAGTTCATATCTTTGATCAAGGAAAGGAAGAATTATTTCTTTATCTAGAAATGAATCAATTGTTGATATGACAACATTTTCTGGAATATCAATTAATTTCTGTTTTATTTCTTCAGTTGCATTACGAGTAAAAGTTATCGCTGCTAGTTTTTGATAATTATCTAACTTTTTGGAGTCTCTTTCTAGCTTCTCAGCTAAAAAAGTTGTTTTTCCTGAACCTGCATTAGCTAAAATTAGAATGTTTCCTTGGTACTCTAATAATTCTTTTTTGACATTCTCGTCTTGTTTAGCAATATCATTCATAGTCTAAAAACTCCGATAATACTTTAAAATAATCTGACTTCACAATTTTATGTGCAATATCGAGAGACAGATAATTATCTATATATTCCAACATGTTGTACTGTTTACTACTTTGTAACCAATTTACAAAATCGAATTCACTCATTTCACTCCTCTCGCTATCGGATAAAACCTGAGCCAAGTCATTTTCTAAATCAACTTCTGATATAAAGATTCCCTCTGCATTTAATTGAGATACTAGACTATGGTTAGTCGAATATAATTCTTCTTTTTTAGACTTTATATTCTGTTTTCTCTCATCTTTTGAAGAGAAATCTATACGATAATTATCTAATCTAGGAGTCACACTTTGGTCAAGCAAGTCAATACACCTATTTAAGCCAATAGGAGAAAATACATGTTTATCACTACGACTAGCTTTTAAATCATTATCTGTCTTCACAAAAAAATCTATTCCTAATTCTCTATACAGTTTTGCATACGGTTTAAAATTAATACCGTCGACTTGTAACAAGTATTTTCCTTCCGCTTCAAAATCAGGGCTAAGATATTCAAAAATAGCAAAAAATAGGTAGTATTCTGATGGACCTTCAACCAAAAGAACCCTATCATAGAAGATAGACTGCGCTAAGGATTTATTCAATTTTTTCTTTAAATTTGAAAACTCACTTGGCACCTTGTAGTATGAAGAATGTCCTGTTGATTCCTGTTGATTAGTTATCTTTATGAGTTGAGTATTATTCATTTCATAAAGTACTTCTGCCGAATGCGTTGTTAAGAAGAAGTATTCGTATATATTCTGAATAAAAAGCTGTTTAGAAAGCGATACTTGTACTGATCTGTGTAAACTATTCTCTGGTTCCTCTATTAGATAAATTATCACTTTACTACTGTACTGTTTTTCTGAAATCAGATGATTAATAGCATATGATAAGAGTTTTTTTCGGCCATCTCCAGATGTTGGATAATTTTGAGTGTCTCCATTCCAATTGATGTATGGTGTAAGATTATCTAAATAGCCTGAAATTGATATTTCTGATTGAATTTTTATCTCTAAATCTTCTTTACGATAGCTTTTGTAGGCATCAGTTAGTTGTGATTGAACCCTCGTGATTAAACTTAAATTAGAAATATTTTTATTTAATTCACTAATACTACTCTCGATCGCTTTCTCAAGGTCCACATCTTCGTCAGTCTTAGTATCATCTGAGAACAATAATTTTCTATTTCGCTTAAAAAATGCATCCATCTCGATAGCAGGATTTACATAGACTATTTGGAAAATCTTATCAATATCACTTCTTGTACCATATTGAGGAACTTCCATTAAGTCATCTAAAGTAGAACCCCAACTTAATACCGGATTTCCAAACAACTCTTTCTCATCATATATCGCCTCCAAGGAAATAAAAAATGTATCTAAACTGGAATTTTTTCTTGCTCCAGCCACTGTTGAAATTAATAGACGTGAATGCGAAGACTTTAGTGATTCTTCATCCTCCTCCATTTTTCTATCAGACAAATCAAGTTCAAGTTGTATTCTGATAGGTATACTAGTATCATGTCTATGATAATCCGATTTAATAAAACCTTTATTTCTGATACTTCTATCTAACAGATATCTCATTGCAAACAAAAGATTTGTTTTCCCTGAATCATTCATTCCAAATATCACATTTCTATTTGATAAGTTAATTTCAATAGAATTAAAATTACGAAAGTTTTCAATTACTAGTTTTTTAAATTCCATTACTTCCCCTAATATATTTTATAAAATGTGGAACTACTTGATTTTTAATGAATTCAACCGTTCCTGTCCCAACTTCAACATCTCTTTTTCCACCTTGTTCCATTTTCCAAATAGGCATTCGTGTAGAACTCCTGCTGCTGAGATTTGATGTACTTCCGAATCGTAAACACACGATTGATCTCTTTGATAAATTTGAATTTGATTAAAAATTTTGTCATTTTCTAACTCTCGTAAGTTAGCAACTAAATGTTCTACAATTCCATCATGGTGCTCTTTGGGAGTCGCTCTCGCTTGACTAGGATCTATGGCGTAGAGCTCCTCATAACGTATCAAAGTACTGAGATAGGACAATTCTGGCTTTGTTGCAATCAGTGCAAGTGAGACTTGATATCCTCTAGTTGTCAATAATTGTGCAGTTTTTCTAGGGACTTCTGTTGTTCTCAAGGTACCCTCGATTAATAAATGATAACCTTTTTTACTCAACTCATCTACAAGATATTCAACCATTTGTCCCGCGAATACTTTGGTATAATCCACACTATCTTTGCCATACTTTTCCTGTAGGCCAAGGTAGTTCGGATGAAAAGAGCGATAACTGTCTCCATCAATGATAATGATATTTCCTTGAAATTCCCTTTGTTTAATACGATGAATCGTTGTTTTCCCAGCACCACTCTGTCCACCGAGCAAAATAGCCTTAGGATGAGATGAGGTTGTTTTTCCACGAGTTAAAGAACGAACGAGTCGTTTGGAGGCTTGTTCAAAATTATCTTGACTAAATTCTTCTAGTTTCATTAAGCCACCACCAGATGAGTAGCTTGTTCTAGCATACGTTCAATGCCATCCAAATAGCCATTAAATCGCTCTATATCCTCAAAAGTTGAAACAAGATAAATCCTCGTATTAATCAAATCAGACAAATCATCGCTCATTAGAACCCAAGGATTTGAAGTATCATCAAATGCAATTCCTTGTTCATCTTGAAAACGATAAAGTTGCGCTAAGATATTCGCCCCTCGTTCTTTAATCACTTCAATTTTCAGAGTTAACTGATAATCTTCTACTGGTGTGAGCATTTTTTCCTCCCCTACGATATCGATATAAGAAACATTAAATTTCTTGCAGATACGATCTATTAATTCTGTCGAAATTGAACTTGTCCCATTTTCATAACGACTCAAGCTATTTCGAGAGATACCAATAATCTTTGCAAACTCAGGCTGCGTTAATTTATGTGTTTTACGTAACGTTTTTATATTTTCTCCAATCATGTAACTCCTCCTTTTATTTATTTCTATTATAGCAAAAAAAAAGAGAAATGCACCATTTTTGGTGCGTTGTTGCCAATAGATAAAATACCACATATTCAGTTATTAAAGAAAAAGTATTATGAGGCTGTTCAAAAAGTCTTTGAGAATGAAAACTACAATCGAAAACATATTGGGGATAGGAATTTATGGTATACTAGTGATAATAAATAGTTATCGGTAGGAGAAACGGTGTGGAAATAAAAATAGTCGATAAAATTCTATCCCAAAAATGCTTTTGGACAATTATTTTTATTTGTTGGATTTTTATTGGAATTATAGTATCAATTTTTGATTCATCATTAAAATATAACTATGTGTATGTTCTTGGAGTAAATTCTCTATTGTTAGTCCAAGTTATCACATACAAAAATTTAATGAAAAAAGAAATAAAACTTAAAACATCTATTTCAGGTACTAAAGTCAACAATCTTCCACTATTTCCAATGCTTAGTAAGTATAGTAGTTATTTAAAAAAATGGTATAGTATATCTATTTGTTTTATAACTGGTTTAATTTATTTCGTTTCACTAATATTTTTAGAAGTTCTTACTCTGCACGAGCTAATCACAATCTATGGTGCAATTACTTTAATTCTAACGGTATTTATTGCAATACAACTGTATTTAAAGTACATACTTTATATTCTCTTATTAAGGAAAATTTCAAAATTTGATTTTATTTCATTAGTCCCATTTTCCCTACATAATCCATCTGAATCTGATTGGATAGTTAAATTTACCGATAGTATGAGTTCATTTAGTAATTATTTTGGAATTTTAGGTATTGCTTATACCACTCTATTCTATTTAACTACTCCATTATCTGCTATTAAATTTACTGATAATAAGTTAGTAATAGATACACCTAATAATTTAGTGTTTCTAATTACTTGGGGAATAATTTTTATACTGATTGGTTTTGGTTATTTAATTTTTGACTATCTCTGGAAGAAATATGTTAAAGAGATAATAAACAAAATAAAAGGAATGCAGTTAAAAGAATATGATATAACTGATCACAGTAATAAACAAGTTAATAAAGATTATGTTGAGCTATTTAAACTCTATAAAGATTCCCCTAACTTTCCGCAGTTATTCAATGGAAAAACACTTAATCCGATAGGTTACATCCCTATTTTGATAAATCTATATAGACTACTCCAGCCATTTTTATCACAAAACTAGCATTGTTAAAAAGACCAGAGAATCCCAATCTCTGGTCTTTTATCTTAGTAGATCCCTGCTCTCGCCTTTGCTAGTTCAATCGAATAATCAATAAAATAATTTAGTCTTTCCATAGAGTATTTTTTTTCTAAAGTTTCACATTGTTTTTTTATATCAGTCTCAATTAGCGAAACTTCATTTTTTATATATTTTAACACATTATATTTACTCAATAAAATTTCTAAATTAGTCGCTTTATCTTTATTATGAAGCTCTTTTTTTTCTTTATTAGAGAGAAACTGTTCAAGGTAAATGTAACATAAATTTTTCCTATTTTTATTAATATCAAAATTATAATTCCCTTTGTATTCTACAGTAAATTCAGGATTAAAGTAAGCTTCGCAATCATTTAGTAGCTGAAACAAGTAGCCTAATTTATAACCAATAATTGCTAAATGTTGATTGTCTAATTCAGGGTTATGTGATTTCATGCCAATCACTAAACAATTTTGAATAACTTGCGAAGTTTGGCTATCTAAGATTTCTTTTATTTTATCAATACTTACATTCATATCGATATTCAATTCTTGTATTGTTCCCTGGCACATTCTAATAATCATATGACTAAATACTCTAATTGTAGAACCATCAATCTCAGATAATAATTCAATACACTTCCCTAATAAAAAAACTGTGATTACTAAGGCTTCATTAATAGAATATTGCTTGTGTACTGTAGATATGCTATGTCTTTTATCATCTTGATCAATAATATCATCAATTATAATAGAGGATTTATGAATTAACTCAACAGCAATTGCAGAATTGTAAACTTTTTCATTCATATTTTCAGAAAACAACTTATAGCCATAATATGTTAATAACGGTCTAAATCGACTTCCGTTTACTACTTGAAGAATCTCATGATATTGTACTGGTAGTTCAAGTAGTATTGATTTAATCCTAGAATCAATCTGAATCAAAAAATTTTTTTCATCACTATTCAACATGATTATTGGTGTTTTTTCCATACCATTTCTCCTACCGATAACTATTTATTATCACTATACAAAGCATTCAAATAAGTTTATAATAGCATGATTATTGATAAAGGAGTTATTCATGGATTATAAACATATTTCTACTTTCTTAGACTACTGCAAAACCCATAGACGCTTGAGTTCACATACGATTCGAGCTTACAAAAATGATCTTTTGCAATTTTACAATTCAAATTACAGCAGTGTGGAAACCTATGTTGAACATTTGACGAAATCCAATATTAAATCTAATACATTACGTCGCAAAATTGCTAGTCTGAAGGTGTTTTACAGCTACTTAAAATATCATAATTTAGTTGATGAGAATCCTTTTAATCAATTACGTTTTCAATTTAGAACGGAAAAAATATTACCTAAAACGATTCCTCATGATATTTTGAAAAGTATTTTTTTACATCTAGAACAGAAAATTACCTATTCAAAAACTAAATATCAAAAACAAAAAGCTGAAAGAAATTTGCTAATCATTTCCCTATTGCTTTCAACTGGTATTAGGATTTCCGAACTTTGTCATATTCATCTTAAAAATATTAATCTTTCAAATAGGACTCTCCATATTATGGGAAAAGGTAAGAAAGAACGTATCCTATTTTTAGGAGATCAAATAACATTTAGCTTACTAGAAACATATATAAATAACTACTGTTTTCAACCCGGTAACTACCTATTCTCTGGAAAATATTCTTTCAAACCATTGTCAGAGCAAAGTGTACGTTTAATTCTAAATACCCTTGTTAAACAACATAACTTAACTACACCTATTACCCCCCATATGTTTAGACATAGTTTCGCAACAATGCTTCTAGATAGTGATGTAGATATTCGATACATTCAACAAATTCTTGGACATAGTTCTATCTCAGTCACACAAATCTATACTCATGTATCTCAGTCAAAGCAAAAAGAAATTCTAACTCTGTGTAATCCCATTGCTTCGATTCATTCACAGTCAAAAAAATAGAGCTACCTTCATAGAGGTAACCCTATCCTGAATAGTCAAGTCCAGTATCGTCACGGGCTTTGCTGTTATAAACAAAGGGATTCCCTGTTGTGTCTGTACTTGCCTTGCTTGCCCCATAGAGATGATAGCGACTGATCCTTGGATCATTGTCAACTGTAGTGGGTTGATATAAAGTTACAATCTGGAGAGGACTAAATTGGTTCTCTCCTTTTTAATGTTCAAAGTGATGAGAATTATAGTTCCTATAACCGTCAATTACTTGTAAGCCTTTTCATTTTTTGTATAATATATTTGAAAAAGGGTGACATAAAGTAGTAATACCCAATTTGTAAAATTAATAAGATGCGCAAGTTTTAATTAATTTGGGTATTTTTGATTACTCAAAAGGGCTGCCATCCGATATTGACTTCATTGACATGAAGGTGTTCATTATACTAAAAAAGCAAAGACGAGGTAATTACTTCGTCTTTGCTTTTTTACGATTTTCCGCTATATATAGTAGTATACTTCTCCTGATAAAATTCTTTTTCTTATATTTTAGTGAACTCCATGCTAAATCACTGAAGTCAAACAAGTTCTAAAATCCTGAAATTCTAACAAATGCCACGTCACCTCATCGTCATCTAAGACTGTCACAGTCTCGCCTTTAAAACAATGTGGGATAGGGACAGTTTTCTTTTGAAATGAATGTAAAACAACCATATCTACTAATTTATTGTTGAAAATTATATGCAGACAAAGGATGTCATCAATATGATTTTCAACTACTAGATAAGTTTATAACTCTAGATGATTGTACAAATTTGGCTGTTGTGTCATATAGTATTCAAAATTTTCATCCTTAAACTTCCACTTTCTTCGTTGTTCTATAGACTAAAATGATTGTCTCAGTTGCGAGTGAGTAGACTAATTTACAAAAGCTGATTTCAACGAGACAATTCGATCACATTGTTTCGCATGGTCTAAATTATGTGTGACGATTAGAATTGTTTTTCCAAACTGATCTCTCAATGACCGAATTAAGTCAAATGATTTTTGAGCCATATCAGGATCCAATGAACCTGTTGGTTCATCTGCCAAGATGATATCACCTGGTTTTAGAATAGCTCTCACGATGGCGATTCTCTGCTGCTCACCTCCAGATAATTCATTGACCTTGCTATCTAGTCTATTTTCCAAACCAACAAACCGCAAGGTTTCTTTAATCTTTTTCTCCTTCTCTTCCTTAGAGAAATTAGTAAAGTTCATAGCAAGCATGAGATTATCTTTTACACTGGATGTAGAGATGAGTGCATTTGATTGAAATAGATAGTTGATAACATTCTTTCGATAGTTAACCGCAGAACGCGAATTCACTTTTGGTAAGATCTTCCCGTTGATTAAAATCTTACCACTATCAATATTATCCAAAAGGCCAATCATATTGAGTAATGTAGATTTTCCAGAACCAGATGGACCTACTAAAGCTACAAATTCATTTTCCTCAACATCAAAACTTAAGTCTTTTAAAATCTCACGTGACCCAAATTTTTTTGATACATTTTGTACGGAAATCATAGACATTAAATCACCCCTTAAACGATTGTATGAGACTTTCTACTTCTTTACGGAATAGATTGAAGTAAAGAAGTAATAATTGGAAAGCAAATGTAACTAGTGTTAAAACTATTCCCAACTTAGAGCCTAGTAAGATAGAAACTAGTAGTTCTATCGCAGAAACACCAACTACAAGAGAAAAAACTCCGCTATACCTCTTCCAAGGAGAAAAGCCCATGAAGTATTGTACATACAGTTTTTCTTCGAAAAGCAAGCGATAAATCAAGACAAAACTCCAAAAGATAGCCATCATAGTAAAGACAATAATAGCGATGATACTTCCAAATAGGTAGAAAGTATAGCCTAGATCTTTCTGAAGTCCATTGATATAATTCTTAACCGTTGTAAATTTCAGTGCATTGTCTGATAAATCAGGGAACTCATTATCTAAAATTGATTTTACCTGATTCATTGTTTCCTTATCACGAACTTTCAAAATTCCGTCATATCCACTCACAGATAGGTTTGCTGATTCCATGAAGTACAAGTTTTCAGGAGCTGCTACAAAAATAACAGGTTCTTCACTAGTTACACCACGATCGATTGATCTTGACCAAGTAAAAATGGACTTAGATGGCTGATAGGTTCTAAATAAAAATCTTGGATTTTCTGTAAACTTAGTCCCTATATCCCCTGGTTTTACTCGAACAACTTCTTGTAAGTAAGCCTTCATGGTTTCAACATCCGCTGAACCTAGAGTATCAGGAATAAGGTACAATCTGGCACCATTACGTATTTCGGATAATTCTTCATTACTTAACTCAACTCCTAGTTCAGATAAGTAATTATAAGAATAGGTTAAATACCAAAATGGTTTTTTAGGAACATTTTGATACGTACCATAGATTGTATCAAGGTATTCTTGCCCGAGATATTCTCCCTGAGCAATATAAACACCTGGAATCTCTGAAATTCGTTGGTAAAAGTGATACATGCTGCTTTCTAATGAATTTGTATTACCAGAGTAGGTTCCTATATCATCCCCTTCTACAAAATCCGAAATAACATACATATTTTCGACACTTTTCCACTCCCTAGCTACTTTGACATTATCAATGAACTGATTCATTGGCGCATCTAAGGAATGACTAACTGCTATTAATAAACCAGCTACTAAAGTATAGAATAACAAACTGGTTGCCATTAATGGTTTCATTGGTAACCGTTTATGAATTGCAGCTAATGGAGAAACCAAATAAACAACAATACTTGGAATAATTAATGTTAGCAATAGTAACAAGATTGAAAGACTTGTACCCGCAAAGACTAACACAAATGATGATAATCCAAAACTAGCCCAACCTGACAAAAACCAAGTTGCTAGTGCGGAAACAGGTGCAATATAAATAGAAAACAGAATAGAATCCTTGAAGAGGGCAGACCACAACTCCTTCCTATCCCATCCAAGTAGTATCAATGTCCCAAAATGTTTAAAGGATTGTAAAACACATATTAGGAAAAGAACAAGAAGAACCATAGCATTTACTGCAATACTAGCAGCTAAAACGATTGGCACAATTCCCTCAACAGTATTACTGCCAAAACTCTCTCTAGTCAAGTCTTCAACAGAAATCCCAGTAATAGATGAGAGATTTGATAAAAACGTTTCTCTTGAGAGGTCGTCCTGAAGACCATTGATATGATATATCCCGTTTATTGTATTTGTTTCTTGAAAAATATGGTCTAACCGATTAATAACAACAGGGGTTGTAAATAACAAGCTCGGTAATTCATAGAGCATATTATCAGTTCCCTTATCAAGTCCAATAGTCAAGTTATTGTCACTATGGGATAATAAATCTGAAATTTGTTGGCGTGATAAAATTATTTTACCACCGTTTGTAAAATCTGAAAAACCTTCAGGATTGCCAAGAACATCTAAATATATTCTATTTATTGAACCATCCCTACTACTATTTGTAGTACGTTTCGTCCAAATAGACAAGTCACTTTGTTCCAAAAAGTATTGGTATACACTTTGCGCCTGTTCTTCAGATAATCTTTGAAGATAAACTGTAACTGTCCTAGAATTACGGTTATAACTTTGCCATGCCTCCTCATACTGAACACCTGTAAAAAAAATTGCCATCAGAGCAAGTAGTACGCTCTGAATGGCAATCAAAAACAGGATTAAGTACTTCATTTTACCTAATAACATGTTTTTGTATGTCATAGGCGCTTACCTACAATTCCAGTAACATTGTGCTGTACCACTTCCAATATATCTAGATGCACGTGCTTCAATTCCTGGCCGTTTCCAACCTGAGAAACCTCCGTTAGCACTTGCTGCGTGTTCATACACACCAGATTGAACGTGTGAGTAACTCCAAAGTCCTACTGTACGACCATAGTTCCAATAAACGGCAGAACCTTTATAATAAACTGTTGCGGCAGAAGCGATTGAACCACCTGCACCAGCTAGGGTAAGAGCAAGTAACGATGTTGAAATAATCTTCTTAATTCTTTTCTTCATAACATAGTTTCCATTTCATTTTTGACTAAAACTAACAATTACAACTCTTTTTTAGTAACTTATGACAACTTAGTACATTGGCAACTATCCTTTCTTTGAACTGGTAATACTACCAGCTTATTCATAAAATTGTACAATTCATATTTTAAAATTTTACAGAATATAATTCTCCAGGATCAAAGCCTAAAGGGGCGGGAGCGGGATTTATCGATGGTTTACAAACAATAACTAATAAACCCGCTAATAAAACTGCGACAACAAACTTTTTAGTTGCTTTCTTCATATCTTGCAACCCCTTTCATATTCCTTGATTGTATTCTATCACGCAGAAAATTATTCGTCAATTATATTTATAAAGATTTTTTTATTTTATTTTTTTATTACGAATAAGTTTATTTTAACCGTAGAAATAACTCGTTTCATGAGAGATGTTATAATAAATGCATATAAAAAACAACACAGTAAAGACTGAGTTGTCTATAACAATTATGCTGGGAATGTTTCATTGATAAAACGCTCAAGGTCTAAAGCCATCTTATCATTTCCCTCTAGCAGGTATGCATGCTGCGCTGTTACAAAGTACTGTTTAACGGCATCTTTATGGGCAAAACCTTCACTAACATTCCCAAGTAAACAGTAAAGATTAGCTAAACAGTAGAAACTATTATTTTTGAGACAAATACCAATCGTTTCAAAAGTCTCACTTATCGCTCTCTCTGTTTGCTGGTTTAACCATAGATACCGACAAAAGTTATACCGACATTTAATCAGAATTTCAAGTTCATCAATTGTCCGAACCTTAACACTCTTAAAAAGATTGGTCATGCGATTATAGACTTCTTCAAATTTTGAGAGTTCATCCGTCTGAAAGTAAAAGTGTAATAAACTATTTGAGATATTCAAATATTCCCAATCATATTCGCTATATTTTGACAAAATAGCTTCTAATTTTTTGATCGCTTCATTCTGTTTAAGGTCATGGTTAAACAACACAATAGCCTCTATCCACTGAAGGTATAACTGATCGGAGAGAGGGAGTTTTACTGTCTTCGCAGCTTCTAACTCATAGATATATTTTAGTGAATCATAATCTCGTAAGTCTAAGAATTTCTTAGATACAGCACGAAATTGAGTCAAAAACTCCGATTCGACATGGATATCCTCGTCAAAAAAGTAGTCCATTGATACATTTAGCTTTTTTGCAAGGGCATATATTAAGTCTGAGCCAGGACTATAGTCTGCATCTCGCTCAATTTTACTGATTTGGGCCTGTTCACAGATACCAGCAGCCAATTCAACCTGAGACAAATTCAGTTCTTTTCTCCGACTACGCATTCGGCTCGCCAATAGTTTCCCCATATGGCCACCTCTATTCTATGTAATATTTATCTTTATATCACAAATTATAACATTATGACTTTTATTTTTCAATTATTCATACTCACCTAAAATCTAAAACTAATCCAACTTCTATGAACAATAGTACTGTCCAATGCAAGCTCCTAATCACTTCTTGCAACTTATCAATGACTTCATTGAGAGTTTTAAACATCTTGTTCTTGAACCCTCGCTTCCGAATCTCTGCCCAGACTTGCTCAAGAGGTAAATTCTTATCCCCAAATTCATGGAATTTCATATTTCAACTCCTTACTGTAGGACTTTCACTAGCTACATCCCTAGTTTGATGTTATTGTACTGATATTTTTAGACAGAGTTTTTATTATCCAACCTACAAAAAAGAGAGAACTTGCCACTCCTTTCTGAAACCTATACCTCCACCTATTTCTCCAGTTTTATCACCTTATCATAGCGCTTCAAGTCCTCTTCACTATAGTGATGAATCACTTCTACGAGTGCTTGAGGGAGCGAGAAGAGAAGTTGACTGATTTTCTCTTGATTTTTAAGGTCCAGATTGGCTTTGACTTCATCAGCTAGGATAAATTGGCGATTGTGATAGAGAGCACGTGCAATTTCTAACCGCTGCTTCTCACCGCCTGACAGAGTCTGGTTACTAGGGGTTTTGCTTTGAAGAGCTTTCAAACCAGTTTGTCGCAGGATTTCATCCATCTTTACGGAATCCAGTTCTTGTCCCAAAGCAATATTTTCCTCTAGGCTCAAACCATCAAAGATATGACTAGACTGGAGAATGTAGGCTCCTGCCTGATAAAGTTCATCCGAGGTTAGCTCTTGCCCATGGTAGCGAATCCGACCATGACTGGGCTTAATTTCACCATAAATTAGGTTCAGTAAGGTGGTTTTCCCAGACCCACTTTCTCCGATAATAGCAATCTTTTCGCCTTCCTCAATAGTTAGGTCACAAGGGGCTAGAATTTCTTGACCATCACGCACTACACTTACTTGCTTTAACTGGATAGGAAAGACAGAACCTTCGAGAACAGAAGGCATTTCAAAGCCCACTCCCAGCAATTTTTGATATTTATCACAGAGAGACTTAGCTGATTTTCTAGTATTGATAAAATAAGACAACTCCTGAAATTGATAGCCAATATTATACGATACTAGGTAAATCCCTACAAAGCTGGCTGCAGATAGGTAGTTATAATAGGTCATGAAACCACCAATGACAATAGGCGCGACCGAGCAAAAAGCATCAATTCCATTGATAAAGAGACTATTTATGGTCCGTTGCTTCTCATAGGCGATTTCTTCCTTTAGAGTCTTATGCAAATCTTTAGAAAACAATTTGAAAAACAAACTTTGTCCCCGATAATACCGTATGGAACGAGCACCTGCGATCATATTGGTTGTTTGAGAGACATAGACTTGGTTCGCTAGGGACTTCTCCTTCGTAATTTCATCCAAACGTTTAGAGCCAATTCCACTACAAAGAGTAGGTATCGAATAAAAAACGATAAAGAGCAAGCCAAGATAAAAATTAGTCCAAAGAGCATAACAGATAGAGACGGTTGTAAATCCCAAAGAAGAAATGATAATAACAGTCGACTCAATATAATTATCTTCTAGCTGTTTTACATCATTTTCCAAGTCTGACAAAACTTCCTCATCCGCAATCCGACGACTATATAAGAAAGTCTGAAAGATATCCTTCTTAATACCCAACTTGAAGTCTGTCAGTACTCGTGCATAGTAATAACGTTTCCCCGCCAAACCCAGCAAGAGAATCAAATTTCCAATAATCCCCCAAACCAAGACTTGCCATAGCAAATGCAACTGGTGATTGGTAAAACTAGAGACAATATACTGAATCAAAGCTGGTGTAATGATAGCCTCCAGCCAAGTAATCATAATCGCCACAAAATAGAAGAATAAGTGCTTCTTGGTTACATAAGATCTAAGCATAACGTATAAACCTCCTGAAATTATTTACCAACTTAGATAGTCGCTCTTTATCTCTAGAAAGGTATATAATTTGTTGTATGCAGTATTCCATAAGTTCTGGCTTGTGGCATTCTATGAATTCTCCATTCTCGTTAATGACAGTGGAATAACCATCAATTACATTGGCAACACATTCTATACACATACCTCTACACCAGCAATCTTTACACTTAGAAAAATTATCCTTATTATTAAATGTTTCAACATTTGGACTATTATGACTCCCCCAGAATCTAAAGCACAACTTCTTACTTCCATCTACGTCAAAAGTAATTGTATTGGAAGGATCAATATCATCGCAGAAAGTATGGTTTGTACTCTTGTAAATCATAGATATTAAAACATCGTATAAGATTGGGCTAATAAATGCTTTCTCATTACAATCAATTACATTCTGAATAGATGTATCTATAAAAGTTTTTCTTTCAGATAAACTTTTTTCCATTTCTTTAACAATAAGTACTTTATTTTTACTGAAGACATCATTAACATTAAAATGAACATCCATCTCAGTAAAATATTTGAAAATAGCTTCTCTACTAATACCATTTTTTTGATGAATACGAGTATACGTTGATGCAATTTCGAAATTATCATAATCAATACTTTTTAAATACTTAATGAATCTCAGAGTCTTTCTGTGACTTCCTTTTCCCCTTAACCTATCATGAACAACCTCTGGTCCATCTAAACTAATTGTTAAAAATGGATGAAATTTATTTAACATATGCTTTACTCGATGATTCAAAACAGTACCATTAGTAACAGTCTCAACTTTTAATATATTTAAAAATTTAGATAATTTCTCAATAAAATATACAAACAACTCAATATTTAAAAAAGGCTCTCCTCCAAAAAGTATTAATCGATTAATTTGTTTTATTCCCTTACTTACAATTTCCTGAATTATCTTATCAGCAGTATCAAAATCCATTACTCGATTGTCCATGCCATAGTTTCCACCATCAGCATAACAGTACGAACACGATAGATTACAGCTATTTGAAATATTTATTACAACTTTCTTCAAGATTCCATCATCAAGATTATCCAAAGTATTAGACGTATTTTTATATTCAGGTGAAGAAGACAAAGTAAAAGAAATGGAATCAAAATAATATGTACCAAAATCAGTATCAATTTTTTTAATCATAGCAATCCTCATTAATGAAAACAGAGATGGGGAAATTTTTCCCCACCTCGGAAGAAACTATCGACCGCCACCACAAGAATGACTTGGTCCACAGTTATTATTAACAACATAACCTTGATCAAACTCTAAAAGATCTTCAAGGTTAATAACTTGTAGTTCTTCCATTATTTTCACCTCCTATGTTTTATATAGATATCATATTACCATTTTAGGAGCGCTATAAAAAATTCCCTTATACACAATTTATTCTAAATCGTTCAACACTTGTTCTAAATGATGTTCAAACGTACATGCTAACTGTTGACTATTTACTAATTTCATTGTTGCGATACATTTTCTCATCTCAATTAAAGCATATTGATTATGAGTTTTCTTTAAATCGTACAAATTTTTCGCATAATGAAACACTAGTTTTTCATAAATTTCAGTTTCTGAGAAGTTACAAAATTTTAGTTGTTTTTCAAAATAAAGAGCATCTATTAGCTCGTTTCGTTCAATACATGTTATATAGGCATTTAACAACATGGTCGATAGTAAACGACGATTATTTGGAATATCTCTATAAAATTCAGAGCGATGGCACATTTCTTTTGATAAAACCATCATAGTTTCATGATTTAAAACATCTAATGTATTCATAAACAACAACAATTCATAACACCCCCAGTATTCTACAGAAAATAAGTACTCACTGATAAAACTAATATCTTGATCTGTCACATAGATCTTTCCTGATAAGTCCTGTAAACGAATCTTAACCAAAATCGTATTTAGCTCATAAAAAGGGCCTTTCTTCTTTTTATTTTCCAACAAACTAATCAGTAAATTTTCCATACCAACGATATCTCGCTTTGCTACTAATAAACGAATTTTCTCTAACAATTCATTAAAGTCATCTCTATGAAAATCGCGCGCCGCGTATATAAATTCTTCAATTGGCATATTAATTGCTTCAAGTGCTAAAATGAATTTAGTAATAGTTAAATCAGCCTCTTCATGCTCAAACCTTGACAGGTGAGAACTTGATACTCCACATTTAGAAACATCTTTTAGTGACAGTCCTCTTGATTCTCTAAATTTTTTAAAAATTTTTCCGAATTTCATTTAAAGTACCTCTTAAATTGTGTATAAGGGAATTTATTACAATATCTTGAATAACATTATATCATAGGAGAAAAAGAAAAGAGGTTGCTATTATGAATAAAAAATTATTTTTTTACTTATCTTTAGTAATACTTGGAGGAATCATAGTTATAGGAGTTGGATAATTTCACTCTCTTATAAAAATTCTAGTGACAAGCATGTCGCTAGAATTTTTATAGTGTTTGACGTGCAAATAAATTAATCTAACGAAAACTATCTTTTTAAAATCAATTATTTTAAAGGTCTTTTTAATATCATTCGTAAAGTCATTCTCAAAGTTCCGTCTTTTAATTTAAATATATCTTTTTAAAATTTACCAAGCAATTTACTGATAAGCTCGTTCTCTGAGGCAAAAATAATATTACAATATATAAGGTTATCTATTTTATATTATCTACTAAAATCATTTCTCTCGAGCCTCACAGAGTTAGACAGACTAATAGTCTCACAATAAAAAAGAGCAATAGATAGATTGCCATTTTGTAGGTTGGACACCATATAGTTAAAAATCTTAAGAACACTGATGTAGCGCTATTCTTAAGATTTTTTTACTTTTTCTATTTGATAAAATCTCAATAAAAAAGACTTAGAATCATGTTAACAATAACATTAATTCCAAATCCTTTTATTATTTATCTTCTAACTATATTTAAGATAGATACTTAAATTATATTACTGTTTTTCAAAAGTTCCGTCTGCTACACGAAAATCACTGTTAACAGTTTCAATTGAATTAAATTGAATCTTTAAATATTTTACTTCTTTTTCATCTTTTCCAGGTAATTCAGCTTTTGCACTCGCTGCACTAGAAACCTTTAATTTGACATATTTTCCAGCGATTTTCCAAGTTCCATCTCTAGATTCGTCTTTATTATTTGTTACTTCTAGTGTTTTATCGCTATTGAAAACGATAGTTGAATCGTGTTTACTATCATACCAAGTACCAATAATTTGCTTCTCTGGTCCTGAATTTTGATTCAAGAAAAAGAATACCCCACCGGCAACCGCAAGTACTAAAACAACTAAAGCAATAATTTTTTTCATTATTTTTCCTCCTATAAATATCTAAAGATATTAATTATTTTTTTCATATACCTAGTTTCACTAAAATCATTAGTAAAAAATCAAATTTTGAATGATAAACTTTTATTCATTACTACAATAAGAAATACTTACCAGCTTTTATTAATCACGCTGTTTCCGTGATACTGAAATACCAAAACTACAAAGAACAATTCCCATTGCAAACACTAACCAATTCTCAATTGAACCTGTATTAGGCAAGGCTCTATTTGCAGCATATTTAGCTTGATTTCCAGCATAGCTATATACTTGTTCGTTAGAAGTATTTTCTGATATACTCTTTTCTAACGCAGGATTAAGAGAAATCATCTTGTGATCTACTTTATCGTTAAAGACTTCGCTTTGTCTTGTACGAGTATTTAAATAGGCTTCCCTAACAGCTTCATATTGTGCAGTTGCATCCAATTGATCTTGTAGAAGTGTTTTAAGTTTAGCTTCCTCTCTTGCTACATTCTCAAGTGTTAAACGGTGCTCTTCAACTGCATTGTCATATGCTCCTTTTGCTTTCATCAAATATGCATCTGCATTTTCAAGATGATCCAAAAGTGTTTCTAAAGCAACTAAGTTAGTCTTTAATTTAGAAATTTCATTCTTAATTTGACTTTCTTTAGCTTTTAACTCTTCAACTTTATTCTGACGGTTTCTGAGTTCTGCTTCATCCGTAGCTTTTTTAGCTTTAAGATCTGAAAGAACTTTAAGTTCTTTATCCAATTCTACACGCGCATCTGCTAAAACTTTTTGTTTTGTTTGAATATCTGCATTTAGATTTTCAACTGCTGATTGTGCTTTTGCATAACGAGTCTTGGCAGCAACTAATTGTTTAGAAGTTTCATCTAGATTCTTTTGTGCAAGAGGTGTCTTATCAGAGATTGAGTTTAATCTTGCAATCGTTTGACGTGTAGTATTTAAGGCTGCCAAATGTTTTTCATGAATTTTAGTTACTTCATCTAAATTGTTTCTTGCTGTCTTATCTGCTGCTATTGCTTTTTCAAGCTCCTCTTTTGCAGTTTCTAATGCTTTTTGCTTAACTTGAAGGTCTGCATTTAAGTTATCCAGAGCTGTTTGAGCTTTGATATATCTTGTTTCAGCTTCTTCTTTTAGTTGTTTCGCATTGTCGTATTTCTTCTGTGCACCTGGAGTTTGATCAGGAACTGACATCAATTCTGCTACTAGTTTTTGAGTTTGTTTCAGATTTTGATTTGCATTTTGATTTTCTACTTTTGCTTTTTCAAGATCAGATTTAGCTTTTACTTCTGCTGTTGTGGCCTGGTCTAAATTATCTTTTGCATTTGCTAAAGCTTGACGCTTGCTTTGAATATCAGCATTTAATTGATCAAGTGCATCCTGAGCCTTATTAAATTGGGTTTGTGCTTCATTATAATTTTGTGTAGCGATTTCCAATTTTGTAGTAGCTGCAGGTGTTTGATCAGGAGTAGCTTTTAGAGCATCTAATTTTGCTGTCGTTTCTTTGAGAGCTTTTGTACTTGAATCATTTTCTGATTTAGCTTTTTCCAAACGATTCTGTGCAGAATCATTTGCCGTATTTGCTGCAGTCTGTTTAGCTTTAGCAGCTGTTAATTCATCTTCCATTTTTGAAGTATCAAATGGAGTAGCTAGAGGTTTGGCAATTCCTTTATCATAATAGTCGTCAATGAACTTAGAGTGATACTCACCTGTTTGTTCATCTTTAATATAATCGAAATGGCTAGATTGACCTTTGAATTTAATAAAATGCATTCGACCAACGCCACTAGGTGTTAGGCTATTTGCTACCCCGACTGCTTGTATATTTGAAGGAGCTTTCTCTCCAATCATTAATCTCATATGTCCAAAATATGCATGTACATCATTTGCCATAAAGCTAATTACAGCATCATATACCTCGCGATACAATTGAGACATTGTAGCTTTTCGTGTTTCTTTTGCTTCTGAATAATAAGCACTAAAACCTAGTAATGTATTATTGAAGCTCATATTTTCGCCAGCCCAAGCGATTGAATCCAATCCATCTTTTGCAAGAGCTGTCACACTATGACTTGTACCAAATGGTTTATTCTCATCAGCATAAGCTTTTGCGATATTTTTAACACCTTGAACAGATTCTTTAGTAACTATAAAATCATGGCTTCCCCAGACTTGGTCTTGCAGATTGTTTGCGAGAAGCACATAATATTGACTCAAAGCTTCAATCTGTTTATCTGTAAGATTATCCAAATCGACTTCAGAGTCATCGATAGGCAAAACAATATCCTTATTTGGCCAACCTTTGATAACAATATTTTGGTGTTCAGGAGAATATTCCGTCTCTGGAGTACCAAAATCATACTTACTACCTGTGAACCATTTTTGAATAACATCGTTTAATGCATTTTTATTTGCATCAGAATTATCGGCAAGATAAGCCTTGTAAGCATCAATGACATCTTGAGGCAATTGAGGAATAGTGAGATTTTTAATTGCTGCAATTTGTTTATTCAGCATTTCAACTGATTGATCAGCTTTCTCTTTATTCTCTTTTGCTTCCTGAGCCGCTGATGTAGCACTCGCTAGCTCATTTGAAGTTTCATTTACTTTTGCCTCTTCTTGGTTTTTCTTAGTAGTTAAAGCTGAAATTTCTGAAGCTTTTTTAGCATCATTTTCTTTAGCTGTTTTGAGCTCTTCTTCTGCACGAATCTTACTATTTTGTTTATTTGCTAAATCATTTGCTTTACTATCTCGATTTGCAATTGTTTGGGCAAGTTGTGATTCAGAAGCTTCAAGATTACTTTGAGCTGAAACCTTATTTTCTTGAGCTTTCTTTAGATTCTCTTGTGCTTGTTTTTGTTTTTCTTCAGCAGATGACAAGTTTGCTGCCGTTTCTTGATTTTTCTTTATTTGATCCGCTTCAACTGATTTTGCATTTTTTAGTGCAGTAGCTTTTTTATCGTCCGCTTCTTTGGCACGATCAAGTTCTTGTTTCGCTGTATTTTCAGTTGCTGTTTTAGCATCTATATTTTTCTTAGCCGCATCACGTTCTGCTACTATTTCTTCGACGCCTGTACCGTCTAAAACCTTCTGAGCAGTTTCTTTCTCTTTTTGAGCCTTCACTAATGCACTCGCTGCTTCTTCTGCAACCTTTTTAGCATCTGCTAATTGTTTAGCAGAAACTTGACTAGCACTAAGTTGCGTTTTTTCATCAGCAGAAGCTTTACTGAGTTCTTCGGCTTTATTTTTGTCTTCGTAAATGGCATTTTCCAAAGCCTCTTTCGCTGCTGATTCTGCTGATTCTTTTTCAGCTACATCACTTTTTGCTTTGTCTCTTTCAGCAATGATTTCCGATGCTCCAGTACCATCAAGATTTTTTTGTGCAGTTGCTACTGCTCCCTCAGCTGTCGAAACTTTCTTTTCTTGCTCTGAAATTTTATCTTGATCTTTTTTAATAACATCTGATTGCTGATTACGTTCTTTCTCAGCTTCTAGAACTTTATCAGATGCATCTTTTAGTGATGTTTCCTTTTTCTCAATATCAGCTTTTACTTCTGATATTTCATTCTTCGTTTTTTCAATTTTTTCAGGCGTAGCTAATTCTTTATTCGCCTCAGCATTCTTTAAGTCAACATTTGTATCGGAAACTTTTGATGCAGCGGTTGCTTCCGAAGCCTTAGCGTTTTCTAATGCACTTTCTTGATTTGAAACCGATTGATCCGTTTCTTCCTTGATCGTTCTTGCTTCTTCTACAACTTCAGAAGTTGGCGTTTTCGTTACAGTTGCAATTCCATTATGGACAAATACCCCGTCTACTTGTTTTATATTTGTAGACGAAGGAGACGTCGATTCAACACTTAATGTTGACTCATTTGGCTGAGTTGCAGTTACTTCATCCGCTTGTACAACAGAAAATCCCGCAAAAGCTGTAGCTATTGATACAGCGGATACAGTTGCTTTGATCGTTTTCTTTTTCATAATTCCCACCTTTATGATTAAGTATTGAGCAATTTATCACTATCTAATTATAAACACCCGAATTATACTACATTTTATCAACTTTGTAAAGTTGTATCCAACCTTTTAAGAACTAGAATCTAACCTTCTAAGACTGTAAAATAGTCTTACGAGGTTACAAATGTCAAAATTACAAAAGTATATAAGCAAAAGAATACGGATTCTGCGGACCCAGTCAGGAATGACTCAGGAACAATTAGAAGAAAAAGCAGATCTTGGCACCAATTACGCGTATAAGTTAGAAAATTTAGAGCCCAATATAAAAATTAGTACGCTTGAGAAAATTATAGAAGCGTTAAATGTTGATCTACAAACCTTTTTTGATTTAACACTTAAAGAAGAAAGTACTGATTTAGCACAGCTTATTGACACTATCAAATCTTTACCAGAGTACAAACAAAATAAAGTCATTTCAGCTATTAACACAATTATTAACGAGACAAAATAAAAAGAGTGGAAAAGGATAAGTATAAAACTATTCCTTTCCCACTTTTTTTCAAAGAAAAAAAGGGTTGAAAATGAAATTTCAATCCCTTTTTGTTAACTTTTTTACATAAATTAGCATAGAAAATGAAATAAAGAATAAATTGGTCAGTGGTTACAAAATCAGTAGCATTATAACCGTGGTTTGATATAATTAAGCCACGGTATTTTTCTAGCTCAATTCAAAAAAAGGAGAATACTATGTCAATTACAAAAACTAAAAATGGAACTTATCGCTTACGTATCTATATCCCAGAAGAAGTCAAATCATCATTGGGAATTGATAAAAAAGTGATTGAAAAACGTTTCAAACTAAGGAGTGAGGCTAAAAAATACGAACTTGAATTACAAAACAGGATTGATAAAATTTTAAGCGGAGATTCAACCTCATTGGAAACAAATGGTTCAATCCTCTTTTCCGATTTTTATCAAAACGTTTGGTGGGAATCCTACAAAGCAGGTCAGACTACTTCTACTGCTAAACCACCTTCTCAAGCAACTATAGTTGGAACAGAAATTGCTTTTAGAAAACACATCTTACCCTTACTTGGGAATTATTCAATAGACTTTCTTAATCAAAATAAGCAAGTTGTACTAAATTTATTGACTCAAAAGGCTGAAGAATATGCCAACTTCAAAGTTATCAGGAGCTACGTTAACTCTATCTTTGACTGGGCAGAAGAATTAGAGTATATCGAAACTAATCGCCTATCAAAAACTATAAGCCGTATCAAAGCCACTAAGAAAATCAAGCTACAGGAATCTAAAAAAGATGAAGATTTATATCTATCTCAAGAAGAACTTCAAGCATGGTTTACAGCTTTTGAAAAGGATTTGGAGACTGAAAAAATTCTATTCAAAGACTATGTTTTGTTCTATACTACCTTCTTTTTAGGAGATAGAAAGTCAGAGAGCTACGCTTTGCAATGGAAACATATTGATTTCAAAAATCAACAAATTCAATTGCTTCAAGCCTTAGATCGATATAAAAATCGAAAGTCAACTAAAGGGAATAAAAAGACGATTTTTTCGATTCCACAAGAACTTACCGACTTGTTAAATTCTTGGAAGAAGCAACAAAAATCTGAACTGGCTTCATTTAACATCATGCAAACTCCTGAACAGTATGTTTTTACGTATATTGATACAAAGGGAAATGTAAACAGTTGTCTCCATGCTGATTATCTTAACAACAAGATGAAATCTGTTAAGCGTCGTCATCCAGAACTCACACATGCAACCCCTCATAAATTACGACATACAGGAGCTACACTCGCTAAACAGGCTGGAACCTCTATGGAAGCTATTTCTGAAGCACTCACTCATAGTGATACGATTACAACTAAGACTTATGTCAACACTTCAAACGTAATCCCAATGGCTGTTGGAGAGATTGCTTATCGCTCCCTAAATAAATAATGGTGTGAATTTGGTGTGAAAAGTGGTGTGAATTTTCCTAAAAATCATCAAAAAAACACTCCATGGTGTGAACCATGAAGTGTTTCGAAACGTTGATATAATCGTTTTGATTAACGTTTTGAGAATTGTGAAGCTTTACGAGCTTTCTTAAGACCTGGTTTCTTACGTTCAACTTTACGTGAGTCACGTGTAAGAAGTCCTGCGCGTTTCAATGAATCGCGGAAGTCTGGGTCTACTTGAAGAAGGGCACGAGCGATACCGTGACGGATAGCTCCTGCTTGACCAGCGTATCCACCACCTACAACGTTAACGAAAACGTCGTATGAACCTGCAGTTGAAGTAACTGCGAATGGTTGGTTGATTACAAGACGAAGGTCAGCGTGTGGGATGTACTCTTCAACATCTTTTTTGTTAACAGTGATTTTACCAGTTCCTGGAACAAGGCGAACGCGTGCAACAGCGTTTTTACGACGTCCAGTACCTGCATATTGTGCTTGTGACATACTTTATTGTTCCTTTCCTTAGATAAGTCCTGAAATATCAAGAACTTCTGGTTGTTGTGCAGCGTGAGTGTGCTCAGCTCCAACGAATACTTTCAATTTCATACCTTGAGCGCGGCCAAGAGTATTGTGTGGAAGCATACCTTTAACTGATTTCTCGATCAAACGTACTGCATTTTTAGAACGAAGTTCACCAGCAGAGATTGATTTCAATCCACCTGGGTGGTTTGAGTGAGTGTAGTAGATCTTATCAGTTGCTTTTTTACCAGTCAATTTAACTTTTTCAGCATTGATAACGATTACGAAGTCACCTGTATCAGTGTGAGGTGTGAATGTTGGTTTGTTTTTTCCGCGAAGCACGCTAGCAACAACTGCTGAAAGGCGTCCAAGAGGTACATCAGTTGCGTCAACAACGTACCATTTGCGTTCTACTTGGCCTGGTTTAGCCATGAATGTAGTTTTGTTCATGATTTCTCCTATATGAATGTCGTTTTTGTTTACAGGGCGGATGTTCCGGTCCGCAAGTTATTTGAAAGGTTCCGGGGCCTTACAAATGGGGTAAACAATACCGCCTACTATTGTATCAAAATTCTAAGATAAAAGTCAACCGATTTGGAAAATTATTTGCGATTTTCTTTTCCAATGACAAATCCGATCAAGGAATTCGGGCCGACGTGGGCTGAAATAACCGGTCCAAGAGGCATCACGAGAACTTCATCGATGCCTTCAAGCGCAAGCATTTCTTGCTTCAGTGCTTCGGCTCCTTCTAGATCGTTGGTATAAGATACCAAGGCTGTGCTTTCACCGATATCTGCTTTGATCAGCTCCAGTAATTCCCGGACAGCTTTTTTGCGTCCCCGAACCTTGCTAATAGGGACTAATTTCCCTTCCGCATCTATCCAGAGAATGGGTTTGATGCTGGCCAAACTTCCCATGATCGCGGCACTTTTTGAGAGACGGCCGCCACGCATGAGGTGGTAGAGGTCATCAACTAGGAAATAAGTCCGCAGTTTTGGCGCTAGGTCCATGATTTCTTCTTTGGCTTCTGCTAATGAACGACCTGCATCACGCGCAGCTACTGCTCGCATGACCAGATAACCCTCTCCAATCCCAGCAGCCTTCTGATCGACAATCTCGATCACGGCTTCCGGGTAGTCTTCTAAAACCAGGTCTCGTGCCATGACTGCACTCTGATAGGTCCCAGATAAGACTGATGAAAAGGCCACATAAAGCAGATCTTTTCCTTCTTTGGCAAATTGTTTAAAGGTTTCCTGAAATTGGCCCACATTGACCTGACTGGTTGTCGGTTTGGCCCCATTTTTCATGGCTTCTAAAAGCTCCGGGCTGGTCAATTGAGCTTGGCCTACTGTCTGGTAAACCGTCCCATCTAACTCAATGGTCAACCCAAGAATGGTCACCTGATGTTCCTTGGCCCAGTTCTGGTCTAAATCTGCGGTCGAATCGGTTAAAATAGCAAATGTCATTACTTGTCTCCCATCATTTCTTGTAATTGTCGCAATACTTGGTGATCGAGCGGTCGCATGGGTGGTTTTTGATCGTTGACCACTCGCTGCGCCTGATTGAGGTTTCCTTTGACGACTGCGACCCGTTTTTCTAACTCTCTGGCAGATACCCGAAGGGCCCCTTGAGCAAAGACGGTCCATTGCTCATTTAAGTCACTGGTCGCTACCGATACTTGGTGGAGGGGCGTGTTAAGCTCTGCCGCCAAGCGCTCGATATAGTCATCTGCCGTCTCATCCTCACCGGTAAAGACCACCTGAACATTGAACTCCTCATAGGTCTGCCGCACTCCTGGCATATACTGGGCATCAAAGACACAGATGACTTCGATCCCCTCAAAGCTAGCATAGTGGCTCAGTTTTTGCAGGAGGATATTGCGGGCTGCATCGAGCTCACTTTTTTGAAAGAGCTGGCGGGTCTCCTGCCAAAAGGCAATCATATTGTAGCCGTCAACCAATAAGATTTTTCGTTTCATATCATTGCCTTTCTAGAATTATAGTCGATTGCGAAAGACCTCATACATAAGGATAGCTGCTGCCACGCTGGCATTGAGGCTTTGCACATGACCATTCATAGGAATGGTGATCATCTCATCGACTTGTTTTTTGATGTTGGCCGAGATCCCTTTTCCTTCATTGCCAATGATCAAGGCTAACTTGCCAGCCGTATTCCACTGGTGAGATGGCGTGCCGTTCATGTCAGTCCCAAAGATCCAGAAGCCCTCTTCCTTTAGCTTGTCTAGAGTTTGACTGAGATTGGTCACACGCGCAATGGGAATGTGTTCCACCGCTCCGGTAGAAGTTTTTGAAACCACTGGAGTTACCCCGACTGCACGGTGCTTAGGAATGATGACGCCTGAGACATTGGTCGCATCAGCTGTCCGTAAGATAGATCCAAGATTGTGTGGATCTGTCAAACCATCGAGAATCAATAAAAGTGGGTTCTCTTCTTGGGCTGTCTGTTTCAGAATCGCTGCCAAGTCTGTGTAAGCAAAGGCTGCCACACGGAGAACGAAGCCTTGGTGAACAGCTCCTTCCGTCATTTCCTGCAGGGTTTTCTTTGGCGTCCAAGAAATCGACACTTTTTTCTCAGCTGCTAAGGCCTTGATTTTGTCGACATTTTTTCCTCGGAGGTCTTCTTGAATATATAATTTATTGCCTGTATTGGCTTGTAAAGCCTCGGTGACTGCGTGGACACCGTATACGATATCGTTATTTTCCATAGAACTAGTATACCACAAGAAAGGAGGAAGAGGCCAATTCATGATATAATGAAATCAACTCTATCTCATCGAAACCAGCAAAATAGAAAGGAAGCCATGCCTCTTTTTCAACGAACCATCAAACTCACCTTGGCCACCTGTTTAGCAGCGGCCCTGGCTTATGCTCTGGGCTTGACCTATGCCATCTCAGCTGGCGTCATTGCCATCTTGAGTATCTCTGATACGCGTCGCAGTACCATCAAGCAGGCCTACCAGCGCTTTATGTCGACCTTACTGGCCCTTGCTATCGGAAGTCTCGCCTTTTCTTTATTAGGGTTCAACCTCTGGGCATTGGGAGTCTTTATCGCTCTTTATGTCCCTTGTGCCTTTTTATTGGGTTGGCAGATCGGCATCACGCCAAGTACGGTGCTGGTCACCCATCTCTTGATTGAGCAGTCTACTTCCTGGGGGCTCTTGCTCAATGAACTTGCTCTCTTTTTGATAGGGACCAGCTTTGCCCTGCTGGCCAATCTCTATATGCCTTCTAATCAGGGAGCGATCGATCATTACCATAATGTTGTCGAAGACCAACTAAAGAAGATCCTTAGTCGTTTTGCGGAATTTCTTGGTAAAGGAGATGGTCGCAATGATGCTCGCTTGATTAAGGAGTTGGATGGTATTCTAAAAGACGCTTTGAATCTAGTCTATCTGGACCATTCCAACCACCTCTTTCACCAAACCAACTACCATATTCACTACTTCGAAATGCGCAAGCGGCAAAACGATATCCTGCGGGATATGGCAGAAAACGTCAACCGTTGTCAGTTAGCAGCGAGTGAAAGCATAATCCTGGCACAACTATTTAAGAAAACGGCCCAACAGTTAAGCCAGAAAAATCCTGCCCAAGATCTTCTAGATGATATTAGTCAGTATTTGGCGATCTTCCGTGAACGTCCTCTTCCTAAGACCCGTGAAGAATTCGAAACACGTGCCACCTTGCTCCAACTCTTAAGAGACTTAGAAACTTTTATCCAGGTCAAGGTTGATTTTTACCAACAATTTCATAAGGAGACAGAATAGACAAAGAAGCCCTTGCAAGATGCAAAGGCTTTTTTATTAGGGCAATTGTTGTAAACGCTTTCCTAAAATGGTATACTAGAACTGGAAAATAACTTTTTAAGGAGGGTCTTCTATATGAAGTCTTCGTATAAGAAACATTTGTACACTACAACACTCAGCCTCTCAGCGGCTGTCTTGCTTTCTGTTATCGGTCATGGCCAAGCTTCAGCCGATAGCGTAGAAACGCCTCAAACAGAACCGAGCACAGTCCTTGAAGCGACACCTACTTCTGAGCCACCTGTGACAGCCGAGACGACCAGTCCTTCTGTAGCTGAAAAAGAAGACACCGCAGTCACTGCCACTTCTGCGGAACCAGCAGCGACTTCTGATGTGGCTTCTACTACAGAAGTTGCTCCAACCCCTAGTCCAGTCACTAACCGTGCGACAACGACCGCTGACCAAGCGACACGATTGGCTGATAGCACCATTTATCTCTCTGAAAAGAGTACGATTGATGACAAAGTCCAAGAAAAAGCTCAAGCTGCTGGCAAGATCAACTGGACCTTAGACAATAAGCCTCTCTCTGAGTGGAAAACTTGGGATATGGAGACAGGAACACTGAGCAAGGATCCATTCCTTACCATCACAGAGACCGCAAACGGCAATGATCTGGATCTCCACATTGACGTGCAGGATCTCTTTGGTGAAGATCTCAGTCTTCGTAGCCCAAATAATATTCGCCGGACTTATCGCAACTACATCGGCAACCATGAACTAGTCGGGACCAATGCAGACTTGGGTGTGACCATCAATAAGACCCTTGTTTTTCGACCTTACCAAGACTACCATACGCATGAAGAGATGCTGGCTGCCATCGAAAAATCCAAGGAAGAAGCGAAACCCGATCGTTTAGTGCAGCTGGAAACCCTTGGCAAGAGTGCCCAAGGACGGGATATGAAGATGGGGATCGTGAGCAAGGACCAAGCCAGCATCGATCACTACCTGTCTAGTACCAACCCTACAGCCTTGACCAAGCCAAGCGAAATGCTGGCCGCACTAAAAGACAAGACCTTGGATTACAAATTACCTGTCTTAGTCCACAACACCCACGCAGATGAACAGCCAGGCATTGATATCATCACAGGCCTCTTCAATACCTTTGCGACCAAGGAAAAGGTGACCTTTAACACTACAGATGAAGCTGGAAATGCTAAAACTGTCACGCTAGATATTCCAAGCTTGCTCAATAAATTCATTTTCTTATTTGACTTCACGGAAAACCCAGATGGGGATGCTCTCAACCTGCGGGCCCTAGCAAACGGGCTCGATCCAAACCGGGATGCCAGCTACCAAACAAATCCGGAAGTTCGCACGGTTATCCAAATGATCAACAAGTGGAATCCGATTGCTCTCTACGACTTACACGGTTTTGTCAAAGAATTCTTAATCGAACCTGCAACGCCACCACATGATCCGAACTTTGAATACGATCTTCTGTCAGACCTGATGCTAGAAAATGCCCATCATATGGGACGGGCAGGAGTTGCCAATTCTAAATACAATAGTTACATCATTCCAAAACTGGATTGGGGCGATGGCTGGGATGACTCCTTCTCTGGCTATACAGGAGTTTATGCTGTCTACCATGGTATCTTAGGCCATACCATCGAAATTCCGGAAGGAAATGAAGAATCCTACAAAGCAGGTCGCAATGCTGTCCTAGGAGGGATTGACTTCCTCAACCAAGATCCGGACCGTCTCCTTGAGATGCGTCTCAACTTCTACCTGCGCGGTCTCAATAAAACCGAAGATCCAAAAGCCGAAAATGAACTGGTCGGCCCAAATGGAGAAATCGTTGGACGTGTGAAAAATGGTCGTCCGAAATTCTTCCCAGACTACTACGTCATCCCAATGAGCCTCGACAAAGACAACGATGCCCAAGAAGCCTTCAATATGATCGACTACTTCAAACGCAATGGTGTCCTCGTCAAGGAACTCAAAGAAGATATTGGCAACTATAAAAAAGGGGACTTAGTCATTGACATGGCCCAAGCCAAACGTGGCTATGCTAACCACATTCTCTACAAGGGTTCCAACGAATCTGCCTGGGCTGCTATGTACGCAGAGTTGCTGGTCAACTTCCCAGATATGAGAGGGTTCAAGTCCGAACCTGTCTTTGCGGATGGTCTTTTCAACGGAAAATTAGGAGAAGTCACCACCACCCGCGCCACTCGTACTTCTGAGATCGATCCAAAAGCTCCTTACTATGTAATCGCAAATACCTCAGCCAGTGCCGTTAAAGCTGTCAACCAGGCTATTGCACAAGGAAAATCCGTCTACCTAACAGATGATGGCTACATCGTTGACCGCGATACCTTTGCTTCGCTCCTACCAAACTATGCCATTTATGGGGATGCCCTCTACAAGGTGCCAAGCGGACCAACCTTGAAACCGATGAAGGTCTACTCTCCAAACTACCACTATAATTGGGCTGGAGTAGATGCTTCTGCTCATACTAGTCTAGTCCTTGAAAAATTAGGCTTCCAAATCGTCAATACTCCAGAAGAAGCGGATGTTGTTATTTTGGAAAGCAACCGCTTCGACGCTTCCATTTTTGGTAAGAAACCAACCCTTGTCATTGGTGGGGAAGCCATGCAAAAATTGGAAAAATTGGGAGTTCTTACAGGATTTGACGCTGAAAAATTAAAAGGCGGTAGCGACTACGAAGGCTTGATGAAAGCGATCATTGATGATCAGGATCCATTGACCAGCGGATACAAGAAGAATACCCTCTTCTACTCCAACTCAGGAAACTGGATTGAAAAGGTTCCAGAGCATTTCAAAACCTTGATGAGTATCGCTCCGAGCGACTACTACATTGCTGGCTGGTGGCCACATAACGATGTTCTAGCCAACAAAGTCATGGCGATCTCTGGAGAACTCATGGGACAACCACTCTTTGTCTATGCAGGAAATCCAACCAACCGTCAACACCCTGTCCACTTCTTCCGCTGGGTAACCAATGCGATCTTTGGCAGCAAGTTGGCAAGTTTGATGGATTACGTTCCAGCTAAAGAACCAGATCAAGTAGTGGTTCCAATTCATAACCAAACAAGCAATCCACAGCCAATCTTAGCCAAGAAGGACACTCCTAAAGTGCTCCTTCCACAAAAAGAAACGACAACTGAAAATGGAGAAAGCGTGCAAGCCTTGACTTACCAAGTAGGACAAAGCTTCCAAGAAAGTCCAGCCAAGGCACAATTGCCACAAACTGGAGAAGACACAACTGCACACTTCATTCTTTCAGGCTTCTTGTTAGCTGTAAGCGGAGGCTTCCTCCTCTTGAAAAAGAAAGAAGTTGAGTAAGTTCCAGCTTTAGACTTGGATGACATGAAAAGAACCTTCGCATCTGCGAAGGTTCTTTCTGGAGATAAAATATCTTTCAAAACTTTCCTTAGGTGAGTACGGACGTCAGCGAACTTCTTCGAAGTTCCATGACTTAGTTTTGAGCCTAAGATCTCAAAACTCCCGAGTGTTTGAAACAATAATGTTTCAAACACTTTTCTCACAGCGGAAAGCTTCAGTTTATACTTGACTGATTCTAAAGTATAGAAAACTTTTGTAAATTTCTCCAGAATATTTAATGAACATACTATTCTACATTAAATCCTAACACTGATGCAAAGATTCTCCTTATTCCACCAATTCCAACACAAGCGTTTGGTAAGGGGTCAATTCTAGCACTTGATTTCCTTCTTGGAATAGTCCTGCAGTGTTATTTAAAATGACCGTTTTAATCGTAGCTGGCAACTCCAGGGTGGCCTCACGATTTTGGAAATTGCTAATCACCAAGAGACGCTTGTCCCCACGGCGTTCGAAAGCAATGATGTTTTCACGGTCCCGATAAGCCGGGATCATATCTCCAAACCGAATGGTATTTCCGTATAGGGGATGGCGGTACAAGGCGGTCAGCTGCCGATAATAATTCAAGATGGAATTGGGATCCTTTTCCTGATCTTCCACATTGATGGCAACATCTGGTTTTGGACTGATCAACCAGGCTGGCCCATCGCTAAAGCCCAGACCTGGCTCTCTTGACCACTGCATGGGTGTCCGTGCATTATCCCGGCTGTATTTGGCGATAACTGCTAAGGCTTCTTCCTCGCTCAAACCAGCTTCTTTAGCCACATGGTAGCCATTGATAGTCGCGATATCATCAAAATCCTCCACCGATTCAAAGATTTGGTTTTCCATTCCAATTTCTTGGCCTTGATAGATAAAAGGAATTCCCTTGCGCAAGATTTGAATGGTTCCCAGGGCTTTTTTACTGGTATCGTTTACTGGACCTTCCGCGATATAGTGGGACACACCACGAGGTTCGTCATGATTCTCGATAATGGTAGAGAGGATCCCAATGCTATCCGCGCGCTCATAGGCTTGGAAAATACTTTCCTTGAGTTCATCTGCTGTTGGAAGAGTATGGTCAAACCAGCCCTTTCCTTCCTGCCCCAAGCAGGTTTGCTTGAAGTCAAAGATAGAAGAAAAGACACCGTCTTTTCCAATGAAGAAATGCAATTCTTCATCGGTTTCATTGAAAACTTCTCCTACAGTGAAAGCATTGTACTTGGCGAAGGTTCGCTCCTTTAACTCTTGCAAGAAAGGTTCAATCGATTGGGCATTCACTAGAGACTCCAGTACTGGGACCAAGCCATTTTCGCGATCAGACGGAAGCGAACGCCATTCTAGATCTTTTTTGATATTGATAATAGCATCGATCCTAAAGCCCGCGATTCCCTTGTCCAACCACCAATTGATCATCCTGTAAATTTCTTCGCGCAAGACAGGGTTTTGCCAATTGAGATCAGGCTGATCCTTGTGGAAAGAATGAAGATAGTATTTGTTGGTGCCAGGAACCGGCTCCCAAACACTGCCCCCAAAGTAACTTTCCCAGTTGTTGGGTTCTTTGTCACTTTCGATAAAATAAAAGTAATCCGCATAAGGGCCATCTGGATCCGCTAAAGCCTTTTGGAACCACTCGTGATGACTGGAGCAATGGTTAACCACCAAGTCCATAATGATAGAAATTCCTCGCTTCTTACCTTCCGCAATCAACTCTTCCATATCTTCCATGCTCCCAAAAAGGGGGTCAATGGCATAATAATCGGAAATATCATATCCCTGATCAATAAAAGGGCTCTTGTAAACAGGCGATAACCAGAGAATATCAATCCCCAACTGTTGAAGGTAATCGAGTTTTTCCGTGATTCCTTTTAAATCACCAACACCATCGCCATTGCTGTCCTTAAAGCTTTTTGGGTAAATCTGGTAAGCGACCTTCCCCTTCCACCAATCTTTTTCCATGTCTTGTCTCCTTAAAATGAAAGAGACCGAGACAAATCGTTTCAGTCTCTATAGTGTCAGTAGATATTAGTATACTGTCTTTTCAGTTTCTTTGTCGAAGAAGTGAGCTTTGTTCAAGTCAAATCCAAGCTCGATGGTTTCACCAGTTCCAAGATAGTCACGCGCATCCACTTTCGCGATGAATTCGTTGTCACCAACTTGGCAGTACAAGTGTGATTCAGAACCAAGCAACTCAGATACAGAGATGGTTGCTTTCACGACTGATTCTGGGAAAGTTTCAAGGAAAGCAGCTTCTGTATTCACGTCTTCTGGACGGATACCAAAGATCAATTCTTTACCATCATAGCCTTTTTCTTTCAAGACTTTCAAAGCACCTTCTGGAACTTTCAAATTCAAGCCGTTAGTAACGATGTAGCCACCTTCCAACTTGACGTTAATGAAGTTCATGGCAGGGCTTCCGATGAATCCAGCTACGAATTTGTTAACAGGGTTCTTGTACACTTCTTGCGGAGAACCAATTTGTTCCACACGTCCAATTGTACCAGTACCAGCTGGGTTTTTAGTCGCAGACATGATAACGATACGGTCAGCAAGTGTCATCGCTTCTGTTTGGTCGTGAGTTACGTAGATGGTTGTAGCTCCGATACGGCGGTGGATTTTCGCGATTTCAGCACGCATGGATACACGAAGTTTCGCATCCAAGTTTGACAAAGGTTCGTCCATCAAGAACACTTTTGCATCACGGACAATGGCACGTCCCATAGCCACACGTTGACGTTGACCACCAGAAAGGTCAGCTGGTTTACGATCCAAGAATTCTTTCAAGCCAAGGATTTCAGCTGCTTCTTGTACACGTTTGTCGATATCTTCCTTGCTGTATTTACGCAATTTCAAACCAAATGCCATGTTATCGTACACAGTCATGTGTGGGTAAAGAGCGTAGTTTTGGAATACCATGGCGATGTCACGGTCTTTAGGTGCTACGTTATTTACAACAGTACCATCGATGGAACATTCACCTTCTGTGATATCTTCAAGACCAGCGATCATACGAAGAGTTGTTGATTTACCACATCCTGAAGGACCTACGAAAACGATAAACTCTTTGTCTTTGATGTCCAAGTTAAAGTCTTCAACTGAATAGTGTTCGCTGTTGGGATATTTTTTGTAAATATTTTTAAGATTTAATTCTACCATGATGGTACTCCTTTGATTTTTATAGTTCTATTGTAAATGAAAACGCTTTACAATGCTATGGCAGATCTCACAAAAAAGAAAAAGAGTTTTGTGCAAGTTGCACAAAACTCTGGATTTGATTCCGTTTAAATCACATCTTGTAAGACCAAATGATAGCACAGGGCTAGATCGGTCAGATTTTTCAACTGGAGACCCGTCAACTCCTCCCACTTGTCAATCTTGTATTGAAGGGAATTGCGATGGAGATAAAGTTGCTGGGCCGCCTTGGTTACAACTGCCCCGTTGTCCCAGAGGGCAACAATGATATCCTGCAACTGGTCTTGACTCCCAATCAACTGATGCAAGCGTTCTTTGATAGGATGGAGATCCAAATCTGCCTGCTCAATTCCCCATAGGTAGAGTTGAGAAAAGCGGTAAACACCTTGATGCCCTTCTCGGATCCAGGCTCGAAAGGCTGCCCGTTCTGCTCGGATGACCGGGGATACTTTCCCAGCTTTTGACTCGGTCCATACCTGCCCGACCATGATGGATAAGCGAATATTAAAATCATACTCCATGGCAGAGACGGTATCTTTTAAGATATCAGCCACAGTCAGCGACTGCTCTTGATCTAGAATGAGTACATAGTCCTGTCCACTCAGTTGCAAGACTGCCCGAAAGTTGGGCAAAAGCGTCTGCATCATCTCTAACCAGGAAGCCGTCCCTTCCGCTGTCGAGTGCGAGAGGTGGCAATAGACAAGTTGCATTTTTTTAATGACTTGAGGGGCTTCTCCCTTTCCATCAATCAAGTATTGGTACCAAGGGTTGGGGGCAAAATCTTCCTCACTGCCCAACCAGGCAATCAATTGTTTCTCTCGTTCGGTTAGCTCTTCTTCCTTCAGTAGCAACCATTGCTGGGCCTGCAGAGGAATGGCTACATAACCAGCTGGTGGATTGGGGTGTTCCGTCACCTCTGCCTGAGGGAACCACTCTCTGATATTTTTCACTATTTTGTTCCTTCTTCCACTTTTTGGATACACCAAGCTACCAATTCCTCTAAGCGGTTGATTTCATCCATCAGATGCAGGTAACCCATGACCGCTTCAAAACCCGTCGACATGCGATAGGTCACGACATCTGCATTTTTTGCCTTGGTATGGCTATTGGTATTGCGACCGCGCTTATAGATCTCGACTTCTTTCTCTGTCAAAAGCTCTTCTTCCAACATCATCGCAATCAGACTAGCCTGGGCCTTGGCAGAGACGTAGCGGGTTGCAGCTTGGTGAAGTTTATTAGGCTTGGTCATCCCTTGAAAAATCAGGTGCTTACGAATATACATGGAATAGACCGCATCTCCCTCAAAGGCCAGGGCGATTCCATTGATTAGATTGACATCAATCACGTGTCCACCTTACACCTTCTTTTGTATCCAAGAGCTTGATTCTTTGCGCAGCCAATTCATCGCGAATGGCATCTGCTCGCGCAAAATCTTTCTTAGCCCGCGCTTCTTGACGTTCCGCGATCAAGGCTTCAATATCTGCATCCAAGACTTCCTCGACAAAGACCACTCCAAAGACTTCTAGCATCTTGGTCAAGGCATCCTTAACGTCTTGGTTGTAGTGACCTGAATTGATCCATTTGGTCAATTCAAAGACGACAGTAATTCCGTTCGCTGCATTGATATCTTCATCCATCGCCGCGATAAACTTGTCCACAAAGCCTTGCAAGTCTGCTGGATCCACTTCTCCTGTGAACGGTTGCTCATAGGTATTTTTCAAATACTTGAGGTTGGTCTCCGCATCGCGTACCGCTTTTTCTGTGAAGTTAATGGGCTTGCGGTAGTGCTGGGTCGCAAAGAAGAAGCGAAGGACTTGGCCGTCGATGGTCTTCAATGCATCATGCACAGTAATGAAGTTACCTAAGGACTTGGACATCTTGACATTGTCGATATTGACAAAGCCATTGTGCATCCAGTAGTTGGCAAAAGTTTTGCCTGTTTTGGCTTCAGACTGGGCAATTTCATTGGTATGGTGTGGAAACTCAAGGTCAGCTCCACCACCATGGATATCAATGGTATCGCCTAAAATCCCCGTTGACATGACTGAACACTCGATGTGCCAGCCAGGACGACCAGGTCCCCAAGGGCTGTCCCAAGAAACTTCACCCGGCTTCGCAGCTTTCCAAAGGGCAAAGTCGACTGGATTTTCCTTGCGAGCAGTTTCCTCATCTGTCCGACCAGAAGCGCCTAGCTCTAGGTCTTCCAAAGTTTTATTGGCTAACTTAGCATAGTTGTGAGATTTTTCCACACGGAAATAAACATCCCCTTGGCTCTCGTAGGCATAGCCTTTTTCGATCAAATCAGCGACAAAGCGAATGATGTCGTCCATAAACTCGACCACACGAGGGTGGCGGGTTGCAGGTTTGACCCCGAGAGCCGTCACGTCTTCACGAAAAGCCGCAATGTACTTGTCTGCCACTTCCTGAGGACTAATGCCTTCTTCTTTAGCACGGTTGATAATCTTATCATCCACATCTGTAAAGTTGGAAATGTAGTTAACCTCGTAGCCACGATACTCAAAATAGCGACGAATCGTGTCAAAGGCTACCGTTGAACGGGCATTCCCAACGTGGATATAGTTGTAAACTGTTGGCCCACAAACATACATGCGGACCTTTCCTTCTTCGATTGGGACAAATTCTCGCAAATCACGAGACATGGTGTCATAAATTTTTAACACGCTTCATTTCCTTTCTGTTTCTAGCTTTTGAATCTATATTCTCATTTTTCCAACTCTAACGCAATATCGACAGCAATCTTAAAGAAAGTCATAGCATCTGCTTTTCTATCTTCACGTCTAGCATCCCATTCATGATTGTGATGATCCACATAGTCAGCCGTGTAGAAAAATTGATAGACCTTGGCTTGTCGATATTGAGCCCAAGCCATGATAGCCGAAGCTTCCATATCTACAACTTTCGCTCCTGCTGCAAGTCTTCGTTTAACCTTAGCAGCTGTTTCACGGTAGAAGGCATCTGTCGTCCAAGCTTTAGTCCGAATGTGATCAATACCAGATTTGTTCAAAGCGTTCTCCAGAGTTGAGAGAAGCACTTCATCATAAGAAATTTCATCACTTGCTGGAGCATAGTGATAACTAGTACCTTCATCACGTAAAGCTGAACTTGGTATAATAATTTTATCTGCTTGAATAGACTGATCTAGAACTCCGCAAGAGCCCAAAACGATAAAGTTCTTAAAGCCTCTCGCTTTGAGTTCTTCTAAGAAACCCACAACCATTGGAGCTCCAATAGTAGCCATAGCAACTGCAAGTTTAAGTCCATCTACTTCATAGATATACCATGAAAATTTGCCATTTAGGTTGGTAAGATAGCCACCTTCATAGACTCCGTCTATCTGCTTTACTCGTTTAAGGATTTCTCCATTAAAAGACAGAATTATAGTATCACAGATTTCTCCACTACTAAGAAGGCTTCGGTCAGTTGGCTCGATAACAGCAGGTACATTTTCAAATTCTTCTAGTAACATTTATTCACTCTTTCCTATCTAGATAAACCACCTGAGTCTGTTTGACAAAGCCAATCTTTTCATACAAACGTTTGGCACCTACATTGCTGTCTTCCACGGCAATCTGAAAGGCCTTGTCATTTTGCTCAATGAGTTGGTTGACAAGGGATTTTGCCAGGTAGCTCCCATAGCCTTTGCCACGTTCAAGTTCGGCTATTGCTAAACCATAGAGGTAATTCGTATTACTCGATAAATCAACTGTACAAGTTCCAATAACCTGACCGTTTTTTAATAAAATATATAGGCGACTTTCTGGATCCTTCAGAGCTTTAGCGACATATCTATCCACAACTTCTCTAGATTCATGTTCCTCTGAAAATGCCTGAAATTTCAACTGACTAATTTGATCCTGATACGAACGATCTGCTAACAAAACGTCCAGATTGGAAACAGTTGCCAACGGATAAGGTCTTCTATCCTTACCTAACCAGGTTTCTGTCTCTTCATCCTCGACCAGTCCCCAGTTGTTGACAAAATCAGGATGGCGCTCTAGAAAAACACGCTCTGTCTGAAAAGTCACAGACTCAATGGGATAAGATGCCGTTTCTGTCTCAAAACTTCTATACAAAGCCCGCGCAATGCCTTGACGACGATGATTGGGGTGGACCAGAATCGCTACTTCCACATCTGGGTCATCTGCATAAACCGTTAATAGGCCAACAAGTTCACCTTTTTCATAATAAAGGAAAAAGGCGGGCATATCGGGATCAAAATTGAGCATATTGGAGAGATAAGGATCCCGAAAAGTTCCGTCATACTTCTGACAGATGGCAATAAGGGCCTTTGCTTCCAGTAGTTGGTGGTCATTCAATGTATGGGTTGAGTGAATCACGTAGCGATCTCCTTACAAACTCGAAGACCGATGACTGGCTTCCTTGGCATGCTCCAGCTTGTTCATGTAGTATTCGCGTTTTTCTTCTTCTTGGTGAATGACTGGCTCATCCTTCTTACCGTGAACACGAACAATTTTAGCAGGGATTCCGACAACGGTCACATCACTCGGTACATCGGAGACCACGACCGCTCCCGCTCCTACTTTGGCCTTGGCCCCAATCTCAATCGGACCGATGACCTGAGCATGAGCGGAGACCAAGGCTCCTTCACGAACCGTTGGATGGCGTTTACCGACATCCTTCCCTGTTCCCCCAAGGGTCACCCCGTGGTAGAGCATGACGCCTTTTTCAACAATGGCCGTTTCCCCGATAACGAGGCCCGCTCCATGGTCGATAAAGACACCAGAAGCAATGGTCGCTCCTGGATGGATTTCAATCTGGGTCCAAAAACGCCAGAACTGACTATGCATCCGCGCCAAGAGCTTAAAGCCATGATTCCACAAAAAGTGGGAAACACGGTGAGCTGCCAGTGCTTTGACGCCCGGATAGGTCAAAAGGACCTCCAGCGAGGTACGCGCTGCTGGGTCATTTTCTTTTACAATATCGATGGTTTCACGCCACCATCCCATACCGTGCTCCTCCTTTTCTAATGATTATTCTGAATCTTTTTGTGTAATAGTAAAGTCTTTTTTAGGTTTGTGGTCTTTATTGTGGTGACGAGGACGATCGCCATGGCGATGAGTTTTTTCACCTTTTTCCTCGCTGTTTTCTGCTTTTGGCGGACGAGGGAGAAGAGCTTTCATAGAAGCATCAACACGACCTTTTTCGTCAATCTTTATAATCTTCACATCGACTTCATCACCGATGGCTACCAAGTCTTCGACACGATTGGTGCGCGTCCAAGCCATTTCAGAGATATGAACGAGGGCATCCGTCTTGTCAAAGAGGTTGACAAAAGCACCAAATTTCTCGATCCGAACCACTTTAGCATGGTAGACTTCGTCCACTTTGGCTTCACGAACCAAGCCTGCAATGATTTCTTTAGCACGGTTAATGGCAGCTTGGTCGCTCGAGTAGATAGATACGTTACCTTCTTCGTCGATATCAATCTTAACGCCTGTTTCAGCGATGATCTTATCGATGGTTTCTCCACCCTTACCGATGACAATCTTAATCTTGTCCACATCAATCTTGATGGTATCAATTTTCGGAGCAGTTGGCGCCAATTCTGGACGAACTTCTGGAATGGTTGCTTCGATCACATCAAGGATTTCAAAACGAGCTTTCTTGGCTTGGGCAAGAGCCTCCGTCAAGATTTCTGCAGTAATCCCTTGGATCTTGATATCCATCTGAAGGGCTGTAATCCCGTCACGCGTACCTGCGACCTTGAAGTCCATGTCGCCAAAGTGGTCTTCCAAACCTTGGATATCTGTCAATACTGTATAGTTATTTCCATCAGAAATGAGACCCATTGCAATACCTGCTACTGGCGCCTTGATTGGCACACCACCCGCCATAAGGGCAAGTGTTCCCGCACAGATAGAGGCTTGAGATGAAGAACCGTTTGATTCCAAAACTTCTGCTACCAAACGAATCGCATATGGGAATTCTTCCAAGCTTGGCAAGACTTGAGCAAGAGCACGCTCCCCAAGAGCACCGTGACCAATTTCACGACGACCAGGTGCACCGTAACGTCCAGTTTCCCCTACAGAGTATTGTGGGAAGTTATAGTGGTGCATAAAGCGTTTCTTGTACTCTGGATCCAAACCATCGATGATTTGCGTTTCACCCATTGGTGCCAAGGTCAAAACAGAAAGGGCTTGCGTTTGTCCACGAGTAAAGAGGCCTGAACCATGTACGCGGGGAAGGTAGTCGACTTGTGCATCCAAAAGACGGATTTCATCAACCTTACGACCGTCAGGACGTACCTTGTCTTCTGTGATCAAACGGCGCACTTCTGCGTGTTCCATTTGTTCCAAGATTTCAGCCACATCCCGCATGATGCGGTCAAATTCTTCGTGGTCTGCATATTTTTCTTCGTAAACTGCTGTTACTTGATCTTTCACTGCTTGAGTTGCAGCTTCACGCGCCAATTTTTCTTCAACTTGAACAGCTTTTTGAAGGTCGCTGTTGTAGGCTGCGATGATTTCAGCTTGCAAGTCAGCATCTACATGAAGCAATTCTACTTCTGCTTTTTCTTTCCCAACTGCTGCTACGATTTCTTCTTGGAAGGCAATCAATTCTTTAACAGCTTCGTGCCCTTTCAGAAGAGCTTCCAACATGATTTCTTCTGACAATTCTTTAGCGCCAGACTCTACCATGTTGATAGCGTGTTTGGTACCAGCTACTGTCAATTCAAGAAGCGAGCGCTCAGCTTGTTCTTGCGTTGGGTTGATGACGATCTCCCCATCCACATAACCTACTTGTACTCCAGCGATTGGTCCGTCAAATGGAATATCTGAGATAGACAAGGCCAATGATGAACCAAACATGGCTGCCATTGGTGCAGAGGCATTTTCATCGTAAGAAAGTACTGTGTTAATCACCTGCACTTCGTTACGGAAGCCTTCCGCAAACATAGGACGGATTGGACGGTCGATCAAACGCGCTGTCAAAGTCGCATCTGTTGAAGGACGTCCTTCCCGTTTCATAAAGCCACCAGGAAACTTCCCAGCCGCATACATTTTTTCTTCGTAGTTGACTTGAAGTGGGAAGAAATCCCCAGTTGCCATCTTCTTAGACATGACAGCTGCCGTCAAGACAGTTGACTCACCGTAACGTACGACAACAGCGCCATTTGCTTGCTTGGCAACCTGACCAGTCTCTACGATTAACTCACGACCCGCAAAAGTCGTTTGAAACACTTGTTTTGTCATTGTAATCCCCTTTGGATTGATAAAATTATACGACTTGCCTACAAAGATCAAGATATTTTGGACGGTTCGGCTTGCCGAACATTTCTGTAGAAAAATAGGAAGGTGACACCGCACTCGATGAGTGCTAGGAAGCTTATCTTTTTTCCTAAGAAATGAGGCCAAAATTCAGTTCATCAGGATACAAAGGGCGTGAAGAATCCCGTATGAAAATAGGAGATTGGCGCAGTGTGCCACGCACACTAGGAAATCTATCTTTTTCACTAGGAATTTAGCCCGTGTTCAACTATCAAGATACTTAGGCCGCCAAAAGCAAAGTAAAAATAGGAAACTGACGAAGTCTTCGATGAAGACAAGACAGTTTATCTTTTTTACACAGCTTTTCGGCCGGGTTCAGTTACTCAAGATACCAAGGCGTCAAGCAACTCAACGAGATAGGAATTTCAACAGCCTATCTGTATGTTATATCCTCATCTTTGTATCCAAGCACGTATACCTTTTATTTTAACATATTCAAGCCCAAAAGAAAAAGGCTTTGAGGGCCTTTTTCTTTGATTCTTCAGCAAGTTCTATATAAAAATTTTAGAGCTGGATATAGCTTTTGATTATTTTTACGATTTTGCGAATTCTGTACTGTCGACATAAAAGCGTGTTTTATGGCTTCCACCCTTGTAGTTCTTATTGTTACGTTTCAAGACAAAACGTCTGTATGGATCGGAAGTACCTTGGATAGTCGTTGTCACTTCAACTGAATCTTCATTGACCACCCATTCATCAGGCGAAGGGATTTCCATCGGTGGCATCGCTCCTCCACGACCACCAGGTACAATTTCGTAGAAGGCCTTGTCTTTTGTCGAATAGAGCCAGCCGTCCTTCTTTTCGTTTGTCAGTTGGATCAGCTTGTCTTGTGACAGACTGCGGATAGAGTCCGATGTCTCTTCTGCATTCAATTTATCAATGACATCTTGCAGATTATAGGTTCCCGGCGTGTAGGTATTGTAGTAATCAATGAACATGTCTTGCGGGTAACCATCAACCGCACCGTGATCATTGTTCAACTCTAGCAAGCGAGTCGGTTGCACCTGAAGTGAATAGGTCAAAGACGCACTGTTTTCAATGATCGAGTAGATATCCGCTTGGTCCGCTTTTGACAAGGTCCCAATGGCTTCTTTATCATGCTCATCTGACTTAGCTTCTTCTGACTGTTCTTTTTCTTGCGCCTTGTCAGATGATTTTTTGACCGATGAAGCTCCTACTGGACTGTGCTTACGCTCATAGCGTTTTGGGGCGCAGGCTGCTAGGGAAATTACCGAACCAACTGTTAAGAATAAAATAATAAATTTTTTCACAATATCTCCTATTTTTTTATCCTAGTCTATCAAAGGAAATCTATTTACTCAGTATCAATGAAGAGACCACTAGCAAATATAATTTTTTGTTTTTCTAACCTTTTTTAGTCTTCCTTATAGAACAAGTCGCTTTGATCTGAAATAACATTCTGACCCCAATAAATAATATCCTTACTATTATCAACAGAAAAATTTCCATATTTTAATGATGCAGGAAACTCTTGACCTGCTGGGAAAAAACTCATTGCTGAAGCACCAGCTGGGGCAGTTGAATGAACACTACTACTTAAGTATCCAAATTCATGATTAAAGCGGTCTACAACCTGATCTGTTGGTGCACCATTTATCTTTGATATACCGTTATCATCAAATGTTACACTCATTCCTTTCCCATTTCTCCAGGTCCCTGCAATACTTGAAAAATCACCGTTCTGAATTTCTTGAATATTCATTCCACTGCTTTTCTTACTTGTGCTTGCTGATTTAGAACCATCCACACGCGTTGTATAGTCAAGGGCAATCCAGCCTTGTCCAGATTCCAATTTGCCCCAGGTATGACCATCTGCCTCTACGGTTTCCGTGATGGTGTGAATACCTTTTGCGATCATTCCTGCAGAGGGAGCTGAGGTTGAGGGCTCTTTTCGAATACGGAGATCCGACACACTGACTTGTACTTGGAAGCTTTCCGATTTTTTCTCTTCTGCTTTCGCTGTTGATTTGGAATCCCCTGAACCTTCAAAATTTTTCCAGTCCAGCTTACTGAGATCCAACTTCTTAGCTGAAATCCCAAGAGCTTGTTCTGCTGTTTCCTTCCCACCGATTTGAATGGTTGCTTTCTTTTCTTCCTTGGCTTCCCCTTTTCCTAGTGAATAAAGGGTTAATTCCATTTCTGGATTAAGGGATTGCCAAGTGGCGTAGACGATTTGTCCATTGTCAAAAACATCTAAGCTGGAGCGATAGCCACCTGCAGAAGCTACATAGGCTACATGGAGCAAGGTTGGCTGGTTATCTTTCAAATAATACACAGCAGCAATCGTTTTGCCATCCCCTATCAGCAGTTCGTCATTACCATCACGATTAAGATCATCAAAAGCATATTGCCACTCATTGGTACTCCCAAGTGTTTGAAGGTTAAAGACATACGCATATTCTTCTGAAGTTGCTTCGATCTTCTTCAGTTCATTTTGTAAAGCTGTTTTGTCCTTAGTATGAATGGCAACCGCATAAGACTTATAGCGATCTAATACCTCTTGATAGTGCTTTTGACCTGTATCCTTCTTCTCTTTTTTGACCGACGAAGAGCTTGCCGTTTTCGGTTTGCTTTGGCGTTCATAACGTTTGGGCGTGCAAGCTACTAGAGATAGCACGGATGCACCTGCTAATAGTGTAATCATAACCTTTTTCATAAAAAATTCCCCATTTAACTATCTTTTTCTTAAAATTATATCATTTTAGGCTGGGTTTCCCCAGCCTAAATAGAATTTTTATTTTGATTCGCGTTTGCGTTTCAATCCAACAAAACCTAGAGCTGCCATTGCTAGCCCCATAAGTCCAAGTGTACTTGTAGTTCCACCAGTTGATGGCAATTTCTTCATATTTGCTTGTTCTTCTTGAGCTGCAACTGGTGTGTTTGCACCAGGAGTTCCTGTTACGATTGGGACGATTGTCTTCATCACTTTGTTTTGAGTGGATTCATGACGAACTGGTTCGTTGCGACGAGTTTCTTCTTCGTGTTTGATACGTTCTTGTTCGAGACGAATTGCTTCTTCCAATTGTTTCGCTTTAACGAGTTTTTGATAAGCTTCGAAGACGCGAGTGTAATCTTCTTGAGCCACTTTCGCTTTTACTTTCAAAGCTTCAAGTTTTGCAACTTCTGTTTCAAGAGTTGCTTTAGCTTCAGCTGTTTTAGCTTTTGCTTCAGTTAGTGCTTTTTCAGCTTCAGCAAGTTTTGTAGGAGCATTCTTGAGCAATTCAAGATAATCTTTTGCGTCTTGTACGGCTTGTTCTGCTGATTTGACAGCTTGTTTAGCACGTTCAACTTTAGCTTTAGCTTCAGTTGTTGCAAGACCTTTTGCTTTCAAATCGTTTTCAGCGTCGATTGCTGTTTTAAGAGCAAGTTTAAGATCTTCTTCTTGAGCAACCAATTTAGCTTTAGCGTCTTTTAATTCAGATTCGCGTTGTGCACGAACTTGTTGCAAGTTTGCAAGATTTGATTTAGCTGTTGCAAGTTCATCTTTAGCTGTTTCAAGAGCTTTTGCAGTTTCAACTACTTTAGCTTGAGCTGCTGGAGTTTGTTCTTTGACCGCAAGCGCGTCATCGTATGCTTTTTGAGCTTTAGCAATAGCATTTTGAGCAGCGTTCAATTTTGTTTGAGCGTCAACTTGAGCTGATTTTGCAGAAGCAAGATCATTTTCAGCAGATTTAACGGCTTTATCCGCTGCTATTTTCTTATCTTTTGCTGCCTGAAGTGCTTGTTCTTTCTCTGCAATCGAAGAAGTAAGGGAGGATTTGTATTCAGCATCAGTACTAATATAGTCTGCCTTATCTTCGTTCATAGCACGGCTTGTTGACAAAATGTGAACCGCACCAGAACTTATACCGATACCAATACCAGTTCCTTGAAGTGTGATTAAATGTTTTGTGTGACCGTTAGATTGGTCACCATCGGCAAACATCATTTTACGGATTGCGCTCGCAATGTCTTGTTTGATATTTAACATAGTGTATCCGTCAAAGTTTTCTTTATGCCATTCTGGTAAAAGTCCCCCAAGAGATTCTCCCGCACCGTATTGTCCAAGAATTGAAGATAGGTGTTCCCAATTTTTAAGAAAATTAAACTTATCTGGTGTCCCTCCATTATCCGCATAGAACTTAGAATATCCATGAGCAATAGTGTCAGCCATTTCTTGACCACCTACTGTCAATTGAAGAGGTTCTATTGTTTTACCTGGTTCGCGTTTAGACCAATATTGTTGGTTAAGGTCATTCAACATTTGAGCCGTAAATTCAGCAAGTTCTTTACGTTGAGCTGATGTAAGATTTGCAAGATCGACGACTTCTTTATTAGAGCCAATGCCTGTTTGGCTATAAGCATCCCAGTCGATTTCTGGTTGCAATTTCATGAACTCATCTTTATGAGAGATGAACCATTCGTAGTCCTTAATATCGTGTTTTGCATAGTCAGCAGGAACGAAGATTTTACGGAGAGCTTCGTCTTGTTTCAACTTAGCAACTTTTTCTTGATAAGCGGCGTTTGCTGCATCAAGTGCTTTTTGAGCTTCATCAACTTCAGCTTGAGCGACACCTGCTTTAGCTTTTGTTTCAGCAAGAGCTTTTTCTTTTGCTTCTACGTTAGCTTTTGCATCAGCGAGACCTTGTTCAAGAGCAGGAACGTTCTTTTCAGTACGTTCTTTTTCGAGAGCTGATTTTGTTTCATCAATTTTAGCTTGACGGGATGCGTCGAATTCTTTTGCACGAGTCAATTCATCTTGAGCGGCTTTATTCACAGACTCTGCATCTTTCAGTTTATTTCCCGCAATCGTCACTGTCTCCTGTGCTCTGGTCAGTGTTGTCTCATTAAGAGCTTGTTCTGCCTTCTTCACTTCTTCCTTGGCTAATGCGACTTTTGCTTTTTCATCTTCTATTTTTTTAGTAGCCTCTTCATATTTTTTTCCTGATTCGGCTTCTGCTGTCTCAGCTGATTTCACACCTTCTTCAGCCGTTTTTACACTTTCTTCAGCTGATTTCACACCAGCCTCTTTTGTTTTAATGGCTTCTTCAGCTTTTGCAATATTTTCAGGAGTTGCTTCCCTCGCAGCTTCTTTTGTTTTTTCATAGGTTGCTGCTGCCGTTTTTTCAGCAGCTTCCGCTTCCTTAGCCTTTTGATCCGCTGCACTGACAACCTTTTCTTGTTCTGTTACCGTTTTAGCCGCAGCATCAGCTTGCTCTTTTGCTGTATCAACTGCCTCTTTTGTAACCTCAGCAGTATGGTCAATATTTGAAACAGTTGCTGATGTCCCTGTCTGAGGTTGAGCAACTGGCGCTTCTTCAGCTTGTACAACTGAAGTTACAGCAGTAGCGGCAATAATAGTAGCACCGATAGCAATACTTTTCTTTGTTGTTTTATTCATAATCATATTCCTTCTATTTACTTCCCTACCTATTTATCCCGGATTTCTTATCTTCCATAACGAATATTCTCAAGTTCACTTGCTACAGCACGTGATGCAGCAGCTGCTTCTTGTGTTTCTGCAATTTGTCTAGCACTTAAAATATTTGCATGTTCTTGAAGCTTGATCATTCGTTCTTGATTAATAATCTGCTCTTTTTCAAGTTCGATCATCTCTGCCTCAAAGGCTCGACGGGCTGCACGGTCTAAATATGTATCGTATAGATTAATTGCTTCCTTTATATTATCTGCTTTGAAATTATTAAACGCGTGAATAAGATAGTTCACTGCATCTAGTGCATAATAATCTTTAGGGTACCATCCTTGACCAATTGCTACAGCTTGATTCCGGAAATTTTCCATCAAACGTCCCTCTTGCTGATAGGCCAATTCTAATCGTTGATTTTCTGCAACTACTGCTTGGTAATCTCTTAAATGCTGCTCATTTTTATTACGAATACCTTTATTCACAAACGCAATCATGAGTTCCAGCTTATTTTGAATGATGAAATAGGTGGCTACAATTGATACTCCAAGTAGAATTAATGTTATAGGATTAGGAGTCAAAAGCAAACGTAGAGGGAATACCAGTAAGATCCCTCCCATAATCAGTGTCGCTGGATAAATCCAGCTATCCTTTGAACCTTTCATACGACGATACAATAGAAATAAAAATCCTGATAAGAATAATACTTCAAAGATAATATCTCCGATTAATCGATTCACAGCACCAAGTAAGATGACATACAATAAATCCCCTAATAGTATCGAAATACTTGAAAATACCATAATTGAAAAAGCAAGCTTGAGGGATTTATGAGACAATGTGTTGTCGTTATATTCATCTTGTTGAATCAATTTGGATGTTCTCATTTGATTAACAAGTGTAACCTGACGTGAACGGGCTTGAATAAATCCCAATATATTCTCACGAATGAGTTCTAATTTAGAGACAATTTCTTCTCTTGTTTCCATATATAACCTCCCCTATCACTAATTAGCAACATTTTACTAAAATTTTGAATACAAGAATTGCCACAAAAAATTATCAAACAATCCTTATATTCTTTATAGCTATTAGTGTTGAGTATTGCATGAAATGCAATACTCTGATGTACTTAGTATATCAGCAAAATTTCAATCCATGTCTTACCTAAATATAGTAGTTAGAATTGAAATTTTAATCTAAAATGTTTTCCCAGCTCTTTTCAAGATTTTTACACAAGCATTTTCCCCTCTTCCTCTATGTTTCTGCCCTTTTTTCTGATATACTTAGTATAGTTATTTGATCAAAAGGAGAACACTATGGAATTAAAAAAACGTTCTGAATTTCCTGAGAACGAACTCTGGGACCTCACAGCCCTCTACCAAGACCAGGAAGACTTCTTGCGTGCCATTGAAAAAACACGTGAAGAAATCAATGAATTTGTCCGTAACTACAAAGGCAACCTCCACACCTTTGAAGACTTTGAAGCTGCCTTTGCAGTCTTTGAACAAATTCAGATCCAACTCAGCCACATTGGCAACTACAGCTTTATGCCCCAAACGACGGACTTTAGCGATGAAGCTTTTGCGGAAATTGCCCAAGCAGGGATGGATTTCGAAACTTGGGCCAGCGTTGAACTTTCCTTCTTTGATGATGCTTTGGTAGAAGCGGATGAAGAAGTCCTTGAACGTCTGGGACAACTCCCTCACCTCACTTTTGCCATTCGTCAGGCTAAAATCAAAAAAGCTCACTACTTGGGAGCTGATGTGGAAAAAACTCTGACCAACCTTGGTGAAGTCTTCTACGGACCGCAAGACATCTATACCAAGATGCGGGCAGGTGACTTTGAAATGGCTGATTTTGAAGTAGATGGAGAAGTTTACAAGAATAGCTTTGTCACCTATGAAAACTTCTACCAAAACCATGAGAATGCGGAAGTCCGTGAAAAAGCCTTTCGTTCCTTCTCAGAAGGTCTCCGCAAGCACCAAAACACGGCTGCTGCTACCTATCTAGCCCAAGTCAAATCTGAAAAACTAATCGCAGATATGCGAGGCTACGATTCCGTATTTGACTATCTCTTAGCTGAGCAGGAAGTGGATCGTGCCATGTTTGATCGTCAGATTGACCTGATCATGAAGGACTTCGCTCCAGTAGCTCAAAAATTCCTCAAACACGTGGCCAAGGTCAACGGCCTTGAGAAAATGACCTTTGCTGATTGGAAGTTGGACTTGGACAGTGCGCTCAACCCAGATGTTACCATTGATGATGCTTATGATTTGGTCATGAAATCTGTGGAACCTCTTGGCGAAGAATATTCCCGCGAAATTGCCCGCTACCAAACCGAACGTTGGGTCGACTTTGCTGCCAATGAAGGCAAGGATTCCGGTGGTTATGCAGCCGATCCATACCGTGTCCATCCTTATGTCCTGATGAGTTGGACAGGACGGATGAGCGATGTTTATACCCTGATCCATGAGATCGGACATTCTGGTCAATTCATCTTCTCAGACAACAACCAAAGCTACTTCAACGCCCACATGTCGACCTACTATGTGGAAGCTCCTTCTACTTTTAACGAGCTCCTCCTCAGCGACTACTTGGAACACCAGTTTGACGATCCTCGTCAAAAACGCTTTGCCCTAGCTCACCGTTTGACAGACACCTACTTCCACAACTTCATCACCCACTTGCTGGAAGCAGCCTTCCAACGCAAGGTCTACACCCTGATTGAAGAAGGTGGAACCTTCGGCGCTAGCAAGCTCAATAGCATCATGAAGGAAGTCTTGACCGAATTCTGGGGAGACGCTGTTGAAACAGATGACGATGCGGCTTTGACCTGGATGCGCCAAAGCCACTACTACATGGGACTTTACAGCTACACCTACTCAGCTGGATTAGTAATCTCAACAGCGGGTTACTTGCATTTGAAAAACTCTGAAAACGGAGCTAAAGATTGGCTGGACCTCCTCAAATCAGGCGGTAGCAAGACACCACTTGAGTCAGCCATGATTATCGGAGCAGATATCTCAACTGACAAACCACTTCGTGATACCATCCAATTCCTTTCAGACACTGTCGATCAAATTATTGCTTACAGTGCAGAATTGGGAGAATAAGATTCAAAAAAAGCTAAAGAAGGTTCATTCCTCTTTAGCTTTTTTGCTTTTTAACTCAACTCTGCCACAATGGCCTTAATTTGTGCTGCGGTATGCACTCCTGCTACTTGTTTAACAACCTGCCCATCTTTTTTAAAGAGCAAGGTTGGAATGGACATAATGCCGAAAGCACGCGCTGTTTCTGGATTTTCATCCACATCCATTTTTAGGATTTTTAACTCATCTTCCGAAAGTTCTTCCGATAATTTTTCTAAAATAGGAGCTTGCATGCGACATGGACCACACCAGGTTGCCCAAAAGTCTACCAAGACCAAGCCTTCTTTTGTTTCTGCTTCAAATGTTGCGTCTGTAATTGCTTTTGCCATTTTCTTTCTCCTTTAGTTTTGGTACTGCGTCAAATCTTGCTTCATCAAATAGAAGAAGACATCTCCGTAAGTCCCTTGGTAATCCAATTCATGCCCATTATAGGTCAGTTTCACAACAGGATAAAAATCTGCTACCCCAATCAAGCAAGCTTGTTGGGAGCGTTCAAACTCATCGTAGGAATCAAAATGCATGACTCTTTCTTGTTTTGCACCATCTAGATATGTAATATCAATCATATCGATAACCTCTATTTCTTAAGATGTGTCTATTGTAACTCTGTCAATTACATCTATCAAATAAAACGACTTACTCAGAATCATGAATCTTGTCCGAAAAAAGATAACAAAAAAGCCCTCTGAATCCAGAGAGCTGTTTTGAGCTCGGGCTAAAATCTTGGTGAAAACAAAAAATCTCCCCGAAGGGAGATAGATCTGGTCTATTTTACCTTACGATGCTAGGAACCGTAGCCGAAGATTATACTCGAGTATATCGAGGCAAGGTGACAACGCAGCGTAAGTGGAAAATAGAGCAGATTAACGACGAAGTCCAAGAGAGTTGATCAACTCACGGTAACGGTTAACGTCGTTTGTACGAAGGTAAGCCAACAAGTTACGACGGCGACCGATTTTCTTCATCAAACCACGGTAAGTAGCGTGGTCTTTTTTGTGTTGTTTGATGTGTTCGTTCAAGTGGTTGATTTCCCAAGTAAGGACAGCAACTTGTACTTCTACTGAACCAGTGTCACCTTCGTGACGTGCGTATTGTGCAATGATTTCATTTTTTTTCTCTTTTGAGATTGCCATGATAAGCTCCTTTTCTTTATGCTCTATCCGAGTGGCAGGTTTGGCATATCCTGCTACCAAGAAAGAGTTAGTTGTCTATTCGACCTTCTTATTCTATCAAGATTTCATCTTTCTGTCAAACACTTATGTTTCCTTTGAGAGGAGCTTTTCACTTTTCTAAAAAGAACCTTGGGAATTTGGACAGTTTGATGGATCATTCTTCAAGCAACTTATTCAAAAAGACAAATATCTTTTGGGATATTTGCCTTTTATCGGTATGAAGCTTATTTCTCTTTCCGTTTACCACGCAAGAGCAAAGCCAAAGCAAAAATTGCTAAGAGTGCACCGAGTATGGTCAACCCGTAAGCAACAACTTCACCAGTTGATGGAAGAATTTTTTTCTTTCCTTCTTTTGGTGTGGTTGGAGTTTCTGGTTTTTCCGGTGTGCTTGGCGGCGTTGTTGGTGGTGTCGTCGGTGGCGTTGTAGGAGGTGTTGTTGGCGGTGTCGTTGGTGGGGTTGTAGGCGGTGTCGTTGGCGGTGTCGTTGGTGGGGTTGTAGGCGGTGTCGTTGGCGGTGTGCTTGGTGGTGTGGTAGGAGGTGTTGTTGGTGGCGTATGACGGTTGGTTACCGTGAAACCATCAATGTTGCTTGTATAACCTGCTACTGGATCCTCTGTAATCGTGTAGGCAATCTTCTTACCTTCCTTGTATACGGGTAGATCCGTGAAGCTTGCCTGCCAATTATCAGTAGCTGTGATTTCTTTTACAGCTACTTCTTGACCATCCGCAAGGAGACGAACTGTGATTTTTTCAGGACGAAGATCATCTTTATTGTCTGCATCATCCCAGATCTTCTTGACCGCTACTTCTGTTACTTCTGGTGTGCGGCTATTGGTGATCACTACATTTCCCTTGTTACTGTCATCGACCGTACTAGTATAGCCTTTGACTGTCCCAACTTCTTTCACTTGGTACTGAATCTCTTTGCCTTTCGCTTTTAGAGGCAAATTGCTAAAGGTATGGGTCCAGTTATTTTTAGCAGAAAGTTCCACTTCTTTTCCTTGAGCTTTGCCATCTGCATAGAGCTGTACCTTAATGGCGCTTGGACGTTTGCCATCTTGGTCATTGTTGTCTTCCCAACGTTTTGTAACAGTAACGCTGGTTTTACCTGGCTTGTAGCTATTGGTAATGGTTGTTCCATCAATCGCAGCAGAGTAATTGGCTACTGTGTCTTCTGTGACTGTGTAGACAATTTGTTTGCCGTGATTGTATTTTGGAAGATTGGTAAAGACTGTCTTCCAATCAGTCGCTGCACTTAGCTCTTGGCTAGCTACTTCTGTACCATCTGCAAGGAGACGAACAGTGACCTTGTCAGGACGAACGCCATCTTGGTTATCATTGTCTTTCCAAACTTTCGTTACTGGAATCTCAACAACTTCTGGTGTCCGACTGTTGGTAATATTGGTTCCTTCAATAGTCGCTTCATAGCCTTCAACAGGTTCTTCTGAAACAGTGTAGGCAATGACATTGCCAGCATCATCGACCACATCGAGATTATCAAAATGATAAGCCCAAGTTCCTGTAGCATCTGGTTTCACTTCTTTAGAAGCAACTTTAACTCCATTTGCTAGGAGGTTGACGGTGATTTTTGATGGACGCTTGCCATCTTGGTTATCATTATCATTCCATGTCTTTTGACCAGCAACGCTTGTTTTTTCTTTTTGGTTTACGACATCACGAGAAATCGCGAGGTCATTTCCAAAATCATCCTTGCTGATCTTGATAGGTTTTTCAGAGAGCACATAGCCTGTCGGAGCTTGAATTTCTTTAACCGTATAAGCTTGTTTGATCAAACCAGTAATGGTGCCAACACCATTCTCATCTGTCGTAATGGTTCCCACTTGCTCACCTGTATCATCTGCTGTCACAGCAAAGACAGCACCTGCAAGAGCCTGACCATTTTCACCTTTTTTATGAATAGTGAAGGAGTATTTCTCACCATTAAATTTTCCATCAAGGAACTGATACAGAATATCTGCAACCTTATTTTGCTCCTTGATTTCTGTAGCTGTCATGCTAGCATTGTTTTTGTAGGATGTATTGATGGCTGGGACCTTGTCCAAATAAACATCATAACGAATCGTCATTCCTTGTTCTGGAGCTAGATCTCCAATATGAACCGTTAGAGAACGACCATCGGCACTGACAACAGGGGAATAATTCTTCGTGACATTTGTGGTGTCTCTTAAGTGATAGGCGCCATCTTCGTTATCGATCTGCCAAGTTCCAGTATGGATGTTGATAGAATCTGCTTTGATTTTTCCATCTGTAAAGGCCAATTGGTCTTTAATATCAATATTATGAAGAGCTGTGTGACCTTGATTGATGTTCAAGGTATAGGTCAATTTTAATTTATTATCTGAGTTGGTCCAGCCCCATTTGCTAAAGACTTCCGGAGTAGGAGGATTTTCACCCGGATTGACCCCTTTGTAATCGATATTCCCACCTGAAATCACTTTCTTATCGATCGTAAGAGTAAAATCAAGTGTCTTTTGCCCTTTGACGACTTGGTGGTCTACACGCGCAAAGAAACGCAGTTTCCCTGTCACATTGGCCATTCTTTCAGGATAATCCGTGTAGGTTACAGTGATGACTTTTCTTTGATCATCTACCGTTGCTGTCGCAACTTTTTGACCACTTTGATCCAGCAGGTCGATGGTGTCCGTTTCAAAGACCTTAAAGTCATCTCCAAGTTGGATAACAGTCTGATCTCCCTTTTTTACACGTCCATTTGGCAACACAAAGTTTGCTTCAACTTGAAAACTTTCCCAAACACCGAGTGGATCTGTAATGGCCCCACCAGTTGATTTCGAGATGTTTACAGATGTCACAACATCATTGATCGTATCTGCATGGACTTTAGCCGGACTATTGGGTTTGGCAAATCCTAAAGCCGCTAGTAAAAATAGGGCAACTGTTGTCACAACAGAATAGAGCCACTTTTTCATAAACGATTTTTCTCCTTTTTCTACGTTTACTAGATAAGGTATGTGAGTCGAAAAATTATCACTACATATTGTGATTTTATGCACAACCCATCTTTTTTCATTATAATCGATTTACTTTGAGAAGACAAGCTATTATATATGCTTTTTTGTATTTTAAGTACATTTTTTTGATACAAAAAAATAGAGAGTGGGACAGAAATCGGTAATTCGTTAGAATTCGATTTCGTCGTCCCACCTCCGCACAGTTGAGTAGGGCTGTAAAAGCTGATGAAATCAGCGTAGTAAAGCCCACTCAACCACTGCGTCTTGCTCGACAATCCAAATACAATTGAGAGGCTAGGACTTTTGTCCCAGCCTCTTGGTTTTTTGCTTATAAGGGAACTCCGAAGACCTCTAGGGACTTGAGTTCAGAAGGTTGGAGTCTCCGCCACTCCCCCAATTCAAGAGTTGGATCTAGCGTTAGAGGACCCATAGAGATCCGCTCTAAATCCACCACTTCCTTGCCACAGGCAGCGACCATGCGCTTGACCTGATGGAATTTTCCTTCTGCAATTTCAATTTCGACATAGGAACTGGCGCTGGCCTCATCCACCTCTAAGATCTGCAATCTCGCAGGCAAAGTCGTGAAATCTTTGAGGGCAATGCCTGCTTCAAAACGGGCTACATCTGTCTCATCCATGATCCCATCCACCTGGGCACGGTAGATCTTCGACACATGCTTCTTCGGCGAAAGCATGGCATGAGCGAGCTTGCCATTATTGGTCAAAAGGAGCAAGCCATGGGTATCGATATCCAGGCGCCCGACAGGAAAGACTTCCTTGTGACGGGCTGTCTCATCCAATAAATCCAGCACAGTTTGGTGGTGATCATCTTCAGTCGCTGAGATGACTCCAGCTGGTTTATGAAGCAGATAGTACACAAAGGTTTCATGGACCAGATTTTCCCCCATAAAGGTCACCTGATCCTTGTCTGGATCAATCTGTAGCTTCCCTGCTGTCTCTTTTTTTCCATTCACTGCGATTTTATTTTGCTTGAGAAGCTGCTTGACCTCGGTCCTACTCCCCACGCCACAATCCACTAAAAATTTATCTAGCCGCATGATGTCTTCCCGCTCTTTCGCACAATCCAAAGGCTAAAAAAGGAAATCAGGATCATGAGGATACCAGAAAATCCAAAAATAAAGGCAGGAGTTGAGGAGACAGTTCCTAAGAGGCTGAGAACAAAGGTCGTTGCGATCGAACCTGCACTACACCCCAACACCGCAATGGATGTTGCCTGACTTAATACTCCAGCTGGCATCTGATCAGATAAGACATTATAAACAGTTGTAAGAGCTACACTGTAGGCGAAGCCTGCAAGGATGGTCACAATGGCGAGCATCCAGAGATTGGTAGAAACCCCGATCAACAGTTGGGTCAAGCCATAGGCCACTCCCGAAACTACCAACAAGCGATCGCGGAAGAGCTGGGTTAATGGGGAGAAGGCTAATCCTGCAAGGATTCCGACAAATTGCATAGCTGCTAAAATAAGCCCTGCAGTTTGGGCAGTGCCATGACCAACTTGCTCCACTACACTTGGAATCCGGATGGTTATCATGACATTAGACAAGACGATTGACGCCGCGACGACTGCTAGGCCAAGCGCTGTCCGCCATTGACTAGCTGTCATTTGATCATTCCGATGTTTCTCCTCTGCATCCACTGTTTTCGAACCATAAGGGACAAATAAGAGATACAAGAGCAAGATAGGAATACTGATTCCATAGACGAGAAAGGCAGCCTGCCAGCCAAAGCGGATCAAAAGGCTAACCCCAAAGGTCAGAACTGCTGTCCCGACAACTTCTGCAGAGCCACGAATGCCAAGTGTTTGGACACGTTCTTTTCCTTTATAGCGCTCACTGATAATGGCAATGGCAGAAACATTGAGTAAGCCAACCGCCATCCCGAAAATAATCCGAGACAAAAAGACAACCGGATAAGCTGGACTGATTAAGGGAATAAAGCCACATAGAGCGTAAGCGACTAGGCCTATCACAATCATCTGACGCTCTGAAAATAGTCGCCCAATCCATTTATTGAAAATGAGTGAAACCATGATCCCTGCAGAAGGAAGCGAGACCAAGAGCTCAATCATGCTGTGAGGAATTTCCTTGTAATAGGCAAACATGGCCGACTGCGCACTCGAAATCGAAAACGAGGTCGTCAAAATAAATGAAAGCGCGAGAATACTCACTTTCTCCATGATTCTTTTCATTATTTTTTCCTTTAAACTAATCTTTTTTTCACACTCCTCCTATAATAACACGAGCTAGTGACAGGACGCAATAGATTGAATTAAAAAAACGAAATGATTTCTCCATCATTTCGTTCGTGCTAGTAATTGTGAGGCGAAGACTCCTGTTAGGAGCATCAAAGCACCAATCCAGACAAAGAGCAGATGATTGGAAGGAGCTAGTGGCGTCACCAACTGGATGAAGAAAGAAGAGACGGCTGATCCGAGATTGCAGCCAATCAAGACAAGCGAGGTCGCAAGATTCAGGAGATTAGTCGGAATTTTTTCAGATAAGTGATAGAAGATACTGGTGACCCCCGTACTGTAGGTAAATCCTGCCAAGAGGGTTCCTAGAACCAGGCTCCACAGCTGTCCAGACAAGCCAATCAAGGCTAAAGCTAGACCGAAACCAAAGCACATGATCATGAGCAAGTTCTTTTTGAAAACATGTGTCAAACTAGCAAATCCCACTCCCGCTACAATCCCTGTCAATTGCATCAGACTTAGGACTGTTCCAGCTGTTGTCGCCGTTCCCATACGAGCGTCAACAATGATATCCGGCACGCGCAGGCTAATGATAGAATTGAAACAAATGATGATACCAGCAATCACGGCTAGCATCAGACTAAAACGCCATTGAGGGGAGCGAAGGCGTGCGGAACCTTTCTTTTTCTCCTTCAAGCTAGCCTGTTTTTTCCCCTTAGGATAGGGGACAAAAAGGATATAGAGGAGTAAAATCAAGTAACCACCTCCATATACGGCAAAGATCGCTGGCCAGCCTAGGGGTAAGAGTTGTCCAACAATAAAAGTCAAGATGGCAGAGCCCACCACTTCAGCAGACCCCCGATAGCCCAGCATCCGAGTCTTGTCATTGCCTGAGTACCGTTCACTGATAATCGAAATAGCCTTGGCATTGATCATTCCTGTCCCCAAACCAAAGAGAATACGACTCAGAAAGATGAGAGGATAGTCCTGCACGACCAAAGGCACAAGGCCGCTAGTTGAAAAGAGCAAGAGCCCTGCGACAATCATCTGGCGCTCACTCATCCACCGCTCGATCAGGCTATTTAAAAAGAGCATGACCACAACCGCAAAGGCCGGCAGGGAAACCAAGAGTTCCACCTGGCCTGCTGAATATCCGAATTGGCTAAAATAGGCCTTCATAGCTGGCAAACCGGCTGTAATTGAAAAAGATGAGATCAGCATGAGCGACAAGCTCAAGAGACTGATTCTTTCCATTGTTTTTTTCATTTTTTTATTTCCTACACTTTACTGGTAACATTTGACTTTACTATTTTTTTAGAAAAGATTCAAACTAGTATTTTCAATAGAATCCTAGTATAATCAATTTAGAAAGAGAAAAATAGGACATTTGTCCTATTTTAGGAGATTGAGATGAAAAAAATTTCCCCATCTACGAAACTCATGGAGATCATCACTGATTACCAATTGGATCAGATCTTTCCAGGTGACTGTCTTAGTCAGCTGGACCTCGTTCTCTATCAGGCTGGAGAGTATATCTGCCGCCAGGGTTCTGACCAAGATGTCATTCCTTATTTTCTCAAAGGTCGGCTCAAGATCGTCCACAGTCTTGAAAATGGTAGCGACACCATCCTTGAAATCCAAGAAAAACCTGGACTGTTAGGAGAGATTGAGCTCCTGCTCGATCGGGTCTGTATCACATCGGTCATTACAGACCAAGACTCACTAGTCGTCCAGCTCTCTGCTCGGCATTTCAAGGACCGCCTCCTGCTGGATCCCACCTTTTTGCGCTCTACGGCCAAGACCTTGGCTGAGAAATTGCACCAGATCAACTATTTGGCTCCTGCTAACTTTCATTATTCGGTCAAGGAGCGCCTCGCTACACATTTTTTGGAACATGGTGATGAAAACGGGATCCTCAAGCCCAAGATGAATCAACTGGCCCTGCGTTTTGGGATCAGCTACCGCCACCTTAGCCGCGTGATCAAGCAGATGATTGACGAGGGGTTGATCCAAAGAGAAGGGCGGGTCTATACGATTTTAGACCAAAAAAGAATGGGCGACTTGTCCATCAAACACACGGAAACAACTGACAGAAAACTTTAATTTCACGTTCTTTTGTGTTATCATGGAAGGTAGAAAGAAAGTGAGAGTAAGACAATGAAAGCAATTGAAAAAGTTACAAGAGCATCCCATTTGATTGATATGGATGACATCATCCGCGAAGGAAATCCAACACTTCGAGCTGTTGCGGAAGATGTGACCTTCCCTTTGTCTGATCAGGAAATTATCCTGGGTGAAAAAATGATGCAATTCTTGCACCATTCTCAAGACCCTGTTATGGCTGAAAAACTTGGCCTCCGTGGAGGAGTGGGACTCGCTGCTCCTCAGCTGGACATCTCGAAACGCATTATCGCTGTTTTGGTGCCCAATCCAGAAGATGCCGATGGCAACCCACCAAAAGAAGCCTATAGCCTTCAAGAAGTCATGTACAATCCAAAGGTTGTTGCCCATTCTGTGCAAGATGCGGCACTTGGAGATGGGGAAGGCTGTCTCTCTGTAGACCGCAACGTCCCAGGCTATGTGGTTCGACATGCCCGCGTGACGGTTGAGTATTTCACAAAAGATGGGGAAAAGAAACGCATCAAACTCAAAGGCTACAACTCCATCGTCGTTCAACATGAAATCGACCACACCAACGGCATCATGTTCTATGACCGCATCAACCCAAACAACCCATTTGAAATCAAAGAAGGCCTTTTGATATTAGAATAGCGTAACCGACAAAAATACCTAACTGAGAAAACTCTCGGTTAGGTATTTTTTTGTTATTTTTTGCCTTGCTTTTTATTCGAAAACTTACGCATGATGGTACGCGCTATGCTAATGAAGAAGTCCAAGACGATTCCTAGGGTAATCATTCTGACAAACCACACTAATAAAATTGGTCGTCTTACCTTTGCATCAGCATATCCTAAATGATCAAGTGCTACAATTATCAATAGATAGCTCACTATTTCTAACGGAATACGAAGTTTAGCTTTTTTCAGACTGAAGCCTTTCAACCAATTCCATAGTAAATCCCACAACGTCGGATTATTCTCAGGTTCATCCTCCCAGTATTCCTTGCTTTTTGTTTTCAAATACAAAAGGTAGCCCACTTCTGTCAGCAACTGAGTAAAGGCGTAACTGAATAGTATGCTTACGGATACTCCTAGCACCACTCCATAATAGCCAGTAAGGGCCGCTCCTATCATGGAGCAGACGAAGATGATCGTTAGGGCATTGCTACTGTAACTACTTGATTTTGCGAAATAATTTCCCAAGGTTCTAGTTGGTGAAAAGCCAATCTTTAACTGCTTCTTAAGCCAAAAATAATGATAAATAAAGCCCAATAAGGTACAAATCACAAGAAAAGGAATGACGATGAAGCCATATTTTGGGAAACCTACCTCAAATTCTTTATTTGCCAGAGCAGAAACAATGATGAGCAAGCCCATGACTTGGAGCGATAAAAACATTCCTGCATAGGTGAATAAGAGTAGAGTCGTTGACAACACTTGTCTTCTATATATAAATGCCCCCATTAACGACAAGAAAAATGCAATGATATGGTAAAGACAATAGATGACAAGGATATCAAAAAACCAATGACTAAATGGTTTTATACCTTTCGATACATCATACGAATAAAAACAAAGGATTTCAAATGCGAACAGTAATACGCCTGTCCACGAATTGATCATCATAGCCGCTGAAGCGCGTGTATTGGCTAAACTTTTAAAGTAGACTTTGTTCGCCTGCTCAATATCGACTTTCTTTTCGTTTTTCATGACATGCTCCTTTCTAAAAAATTGTTTTAAGGTCCAAAAGCAGATGGACGCTGCTCTTACTTCTGAATTTCACTTGACTGGATCTACTTGACTTTAGCTTTGAAAGAGATAATTGGGGAATAAAAAATTAAATTCCCAGAGATAAAAAACAGAAATGATGAGATTAATAGACCAAAATGTATTATAAAATTGGGCTCAAAGTTTATTAAAATTGCATAACATACTGCAATGAACATGACTATAAGAAAAGTTACATATATTAAAAGTAATAGTATGTTTTTTATATATTCAGGAAAGCAATACACTTTTCGAGGTGTTTTATCTGCCACAATTTCCTGCATCCCTTCCCCTCTACCCATCCAAATCCGAAGTCCCACTACAAAAATTAAAATCAACATCATCAAGGATAGATTAAGCAAGTGAGAGGTAAAATTGAGGTATTTTTCTATTGGAAACGCCCTTGCCAATAGCATGGAGGTTACACCTAGACCAAGGGATGTCTTCCCAATTTTGTTATTCACTAAACTCTGACGCTTCTTGTCTCGTTCAAATACTTTTGGAGCTATGGTTTCTACTTCATCCTCGGTAAGTTGATAGGCTTTATGAGGGATAAAATAAACAAACCACGGAAGAAAATAGGTAATGATAATCGGCCGATCGACTTCCATCAAATACCACTCTCCATCAACTTTTAATAAATGGTAACGAAAGTTCATTTTGGGCAACCGTTCGATTTTTGCTGGTTTAAACATAGATTGATCTTTCTTGATAGTTATAATTTTCAGCAGAGAAACAAGTCCTTACTGAATATTATTTTTCCTATTTTTTTATTTTTACCTTATAATCCTCGCCTGGAGCATATAAGCCTAAAATAGCTGATGCTAAATACATAAATGAAGTAATAAATAGGACCATATGAACAATTAAATTTGGTTTAATTTTACTCAAAACTGAGTAAATCATTGCACTTGACAAAAACAAAGGAACTATCAACAATAAAAGATTTCTTAGTACTATCCTAAATTTTACGGGGCGACAATAGATTCTATTAGCTTTTTGAGAAGCTATCATTACCGTCTCTATTTTCCTAGTACTCAGCCAAATACGAAGTCCAATAACAATACATAGAACAAGGATCATTAGCACTAGATTAAGTAGATGGGAGCTAAAATATAAATAATCCTCTATTGGAAAAGCTCTGCCTAGTAAAACTGCTAAGGAACCAGCACCAAGAGCTGAAATCCCTGCTTTAGTCTGACTTGAAAGTATGTTCTTATCTCTTTCAAGCACTTTTGGAGCTATTGTTTGTACTTCATCCTCTGTCAGCTGATAGGCTTTATGAGGGACAAAATAGGTAAACCATGGGAGAAAATAACTTGTCATAATTGGCCGATCGACTTCCATTAAATACCACTCATTCTCTACTTTTAACAAACGATAGCGAAAATTCATTTTCGGCAAATACTCGAGTTTTACTGGTTTAAACATAGATTGATCTTACTTTCTATACTGTTTCATTCTTAGACGGAGAAACTAAACTAACTTTTCACCAGTCTACCACAGCCATAATTATCTTATTTAATCATAACAGAACATACCTTCCATCATACCTGATTTTACTTTGATGATCAAGTTTTGACTAAAAAAGAGGTTGGAAGATTTCCAACCACTCTATCTGTTTTAGCAAGTTAAACCTAGCTTCCTCTTTCCCAGAAGATGGCTAATAAAATCATGGCACCGAGAATCGATGGGATAATTGCTGTACCGTTTAGGCTTGGTCCCCAAGCACCAAAGAGTAATTGTCCTAAAAAGGCACCAATCCAGCCCAGGAACATTTTCCCAAAACATCCCATGCGTTCGCCACGATTGGTGATAGCTCCAGCTAGAAGTCCGATCAAAAGACCGACAAACATACTTCCAATCATAGTTTCTCCTTAAATTGCCCAATCTCCATTACGGAAGAGTGGTACGCGTGTTCCATCCTCACGGATACCGTCGATATCCATTTGGCTTGAGCCGATCATGAAGTCGACGTGGACGTCTGATCGGTTGAGGCCGGCTGCTTCGAGTTCTTCTTCTGTGAACTCTGCACCACCTTCTACACTAGTTGCATAGGCTGCTCCGATGGCCAAGTGGTTAGAGGCATTTTCATCAAAGAGGGTGTTAAAGAAGGTAATGCCTGATTGGGAAATTGGACTTGGATCTGGTACGAGGGCACATTCACCCAAGGCACGCGCTCCCTTGTTTTTGAAGACCAAATCTTTCATAACTTGATCGCCTTTTTCTGCTGTGATATCTACGATTTCTCCACTTTCAAAGGTCACTTTGATGCCTTCGATGATGTTTCCATTGTAGCTAAGCGGTTTTGTAGACGTTACATAGCCTTCTGCGCGACGGAAGTCAGGAGCTGTGAAGACCTCTTCTGTCGGCATGTTTGGCAAGAAGCTTTCACCTTGGGCATTGATGGCTCCGGCAGATTCCCAGACGTGGTTTTTCGGCAAGCCAAGAGTCAAATCTGTACCAGGCGCTGTGTAATGAAGGGCTGAGAATTGTTCCTTATTCAGTGTATCTGCCTTGCTCTTGAGAATAGCAGCATGCTCTTCCCAAGCCTTGACTGGATCTTCCTCATAGACTCGGCAAGTCTTGAAGATTTGATCCCACAGGAGATCCACTGCTTCTTCATCGCTCGCCGCATTTGGGAAGACCTTTTTCGCCCATTCTAAACCTGCTGCTGCAGCCACGGTCCAGCTGACCTTGTTAGATTGAGTAGCGATGCGCATTGGTTTCATGGCTATACCCAAGGCCTTGGCAGAGGCAGAAAGCTTCTCTGCATCAACACCATTTAAGGCACCTGGATCAGACGAGCGCACACCCAAACGACTAGCCTTGTGGTCTAAGAGGTAGTTCATTTCCGCGATCTTATAGTCTGGCACATTGTCCAAACGATCCATCGGTGCATGGAGGAATTTTTCCCGGGTAGTAAAATCATCTGCCCATTGGACAATCACTTCGTGCGCCCCCAATGCATAGGCTTCCTTCACAATCAAGTGGGCCAATTCTCTTTGTTCCACATCAATGTTCAAGACCAAGGTATGACCAGGTTGCACGTTGATACCGTTCGCCACCAACAATTTGGCATATTTTTCAAGGTTCTCTTTAAAATTTGGTAAAACCATTTTTTTCTCCTTCATAAGTGTATGATCTCCTCCTAGTATACCATAAGTTCATGCAAAAAGAGAGCGGGACAGAAATCGGTAATTCGTTAGAATTCGATTTCGTCGTCCCACCTCCGCACAGTTGAGTAGGGCTGTAAAAGCTGATGAAATCAGCGTAGTAGAGCCCACTCAACCACTGCGTCTTGCTCGACAATCCAAAAATAATTGAGAGGCTAGGACTTTTGTCCCAGCCTCCTTTTTCTTGTTCCTTCTAGCTTAAGGAAGAACATAGCCTTGATCATCCACGGTATGGGGTTGCTCTGAACTGCTATTCTCTCTCAAAGCTTCCAAATCTTGATCCAAAATGGAATTGTAGTCTGTACTACCTTCACGGGTTACCCGAGTTGATACTTGGCGCAAGAGTTTTTCATTGAGATTGCGGACCCAGCGACCATTACTATGGTCATTGGCACGCATATAATTCCCTTTCACAATCTCTCCATAAAGGGCTTCATTGACCTGGTAACCTTGCTTACGCAATCCCAACAAACCGATCTCCACGATCTCATCTGGGCTGTAGTCTTCAAAATCAAATGTAGTTGGGATCCGGCTTTGTAGACCTGAATTGACCTGCAAGAAGTCGTGCATCTCTTTCGTGTAACCAGCAAAGATAATAACGATATCGCGGCGGTGGTCCTCCATAAATTTGAGGACTTCGTCCAAGGCTTCTTTCCCAAAATCGTCATTTAAACCGGTATAGAGCGTATAGGCCTCATCGATAAAGAGGACTCCACCCAGTGCACTTTCTAGGACTTCGCGCGTCTTCAAGGCTGTTTGACCTTGGTAGCCTCCAACCAGATTGCTCCGGGATACTTCGATGAACTTCTTCTGCTTGATAACCCCCTTTTGGAAGAGGATATTACCCAAAATGCGGGCCACAGTCGTTTTCCCTGTACCGGGGTTTCCAAGAAAGAGAGAGTGCAAGGTCGTATCTTCAACGATGCCACCTTGTTCAGCCCGTTTTTGGTTGAACTCAGCCATGGCCACGAATTGTTCAACTTGCTCTTTCACCTTAGCAATTCCAACCAATCGGTTGAGGGCAGCCATCCCATCTTCTTCCTTGTCGGCTCCTGCTTGATACTTGCCTTGGTTAAGGACAGCATCGATGTCGCTATTGAGGATGGTCTCAATATCGTCAGAACCTTGGGCCACCACCCGATCTGCCATGGTCTTGGTCAATTGCTCATCCAGGTTACGGATCCAGCGACCATTGCTCTTATCTAGCGAGCCATCATAAGCCCGTTTAACATGCCGCGCATAGTAATCCCGGTCTTCGAGTTTGTAGTCACCTTTGCTCAGGATCATTTCACCTAGTTGGACAATCTCATCTCCTGTGAAATCTTCAAAGATGAAATTATTTGGTACCCGAGAACGAAGGCCTGGATTGGTCTTTAAGAACTCCTCCATTTCCTTGGTATAGCCGGCAAAGATAATCATGATGTCGTCACGATTGTCCTCCATAAATTTGAGAATGGTATTGATCGCCTCGATCCCAAAGTCCGCACCGCTGTCCTTTTTATCCAAGCTATAGGCTTCATCAATAAAGAGGATGCCTCCTCGCGCTTTTTCAAGCAGGGCTTGGGTCTGTTCAGCCGTTCCTCCAATATTCGAAGAGATCAGATCGGACTCCGTTGCTTCCACGAAACGGAATTCCTCCCCTGAGAGAACACCTGCATCAAAAAGCACTTGTCCCAATAGACGTGCCACAGTGGTTTTCCCTGTACCAGGATTTCCCATAAAAGCAGCGTGCAAGGTTTGCTTTTCAGGTGCCTTGCCACTGGCGATTCGTTTCTTGTTAAATTCCACCATGTTGATCATTTTCTTGATCTCATGTTTGACTTTTTCAAGACCAATCAGGCTATTGAGTTCTTGAAGAGCATCTTGTTTCTTCTCTGGACCAGAGTCTCTTGCGGTGGTTGGAGCCACCGTTGCATCCGTCGCTTGTCCCGTAGGAACGACTTGCGCATTGCCCTTGGCCACTTCTCTACCGACAAGATAATCACAGTCATCCTCAATTTCCTTGGTCAGATCACGCGCATCCCCTTGCTTATAGGTCATGGTGCCCACCTTCGCAAAGGCTCCACCTTGAAGCCGTATATTAGGATCCGCAATCTTATGACAAATCATATGCTCAGCCATCAGCACACCATCATCAAAAACGCCAAATGAAATGGTTTCGGCATTCTCATTCAAGAAGGTTGTTTCTCCAGTCAGGGAAGCAAAGGACTCTTCATAGACGCATAAAAATTCTGTAAATGTAGCCTGGTGAGCTCGGATCATACTATTGAATGAATTGAGGGAGGTGATACGATCCGAATCCGAATTGAATTGAACATTATTGTCAAGACAGACTCCAGTTCCAGTAGGCAACTCAATTTTACAGTTTTCAGACTCCCAGATGACATTCCTCAACCAAACTGGTGGAAAATCCTTTTCCAGATCCCCGCCTGTAATCGTTGAATTTTTTGCGATCACTTCTGAGTCCTTGGCATGGATCGTATTATTCCCAAATTTTTCAATATGGACATTTTCTAAGGTCAATTTAGATCCTTCTGACAGATCAATCTTAGAAAAAATCGTTGAATTGCGAATAGTCAATTCCGAAGCGGACATACCGATGGCACTTTGGTGTTTTTCCGGAACCTTCATCCCGACTCCTTCCAGTGTCAACTTCGAATGCGTATCCATATAGATAAAAAATTCACTATTTGTCGGAGTGGTTGCTTCAAAATAGACCTGTTTACAGGTGATATCTGAGCTATTCCATAAGAGCAAGGCAGTATAATTCCCACCAACTTTAAACCACAGATCTTCAAATGTCACCTGAGCTCCCTCTACAAATCGGAAGGAAGCCTCAATGATGTTGTTAAACATGCGCCCATTGCCATTTGGATTTGGAACCACATGCCCCACAAAATGAAGGTTCTTGTCGATCTCGATCACTTTATTTGTCGGCCATTGAAAGACATACCCATTTTCAAACTCGATGGTATCCCCATCCTGCGCTTTTTCAATCGCATCCATAAAGTTCCAACTATTGTTGTAAGGCCCTACTAAATATCTTGCCACGCGCATTTCCTCTGTTTCATCTTTTCTGTTTCCTTGTTATAAACACTTGTCACTAAAAATTGTAACACAATCTAGTGCCAAAGAAAACACTTATCAGATCTGAAAGGACTGAAAAACCTCTATTTTCAACAGGAAAATAGAGGCTATCAGTTAATCTTTCAAGGCTGAAAATAAGCCGGCTAGAGCAATCGCTCCTGAGATCATGGCGGTGGAAAGGAGCAGCACATTGTCTGCCACTTCTAGCTTGTAGACAAAGACTTTTTCAGCTGGTTTGTCTTCCGCAAAAATGTCAACCTTTATGTTCTATTCCTTTGTTTCTAGAACAAATCATCAAAGAGGCTCAACTGGTTATCCTCTGGCATATTGCCAAGAATGCCCATCTCATCCATCTTTTCAACTAGGGTAGACGAAACACCGCCGCGCTTCCGGAGCTCGGTCTTAGAGAGGAATTCTCCTTCTTCACGCGCCCGCACGATTTGCTTGGCAACGTTCTCTCCCAGACCATCCATAGCAACAAATGGCGGAATGAGGGTATCTCCATCGATCAAGAATTCTGTTGCCTGACTGCGATAGAGGTCTAGCTTGCCAAACTTGAAGCCGCGCTCCCACATCTCATTGACAATCTCAAGGGTGGTGTAGAGATCGATCTCTACGTTAGAAGCTTCGTTGTTCTTGCGTTTTTCAGCAATGTCCTTCATCCGCGCTTTCACGGCCTCAAGGCCTGCCCCCATAGTCTTGATGTCAAAGGCCTTGGCCCGAATCGAGAAGTAAGCACAGTAGTAATAAAGTGGATGATGCACCTTAAAGTAGGCCACACGAAGGGCCATCATAACATAGGCCGCCGCATGGGCTTTAGGGAACATGTACTTGATCTTCCCACAGGACTCGATGTACCATTCAGGAACATTGTTTTCCTTCATGGCTTGGATGTAACCGTTGCGCTCTTCTTCTGAGATCTTGAGCCACATCCCTTTCCGCACGCGCTCCATGATGGTAAAGGCCATCTTAGGCTTGAGTCCCGCGTGCATGAGGTAAACCATGATGTCGTCCCGACACCCGATAACGGTCGATAGATCGGCAATGCCCGCCTTGATCAAGTCTTGGGCATTTCCCAACCACACGTCGGTACCGTGAGACAGACCAGAAAGCTGAAGTAACTCTGCGAAGGTCGTCGGATGGGTCTCTTCGACCATGCCCCGAACAAAGTTGGTCCCAAACTCTGGAATCCCCAACATCCCTGTCGGTGTTCCGATCTGCTCGGCTGTCACCCCTAGCACTTCTGTCCCAGAAAAGAGGGCCATGACCCCTGGATCATCCATAGGGATATCATTTGGATCAATACCTGATAAGTCCTGGAGCTTGCGAATCATGGTCGGATCATCGTGTCCCAGGACATCAAGCTTGAGGACGTTCTCATCAATATCATGGAAGTTAAAGTGAGTGGTCTGCCATTCAGCTGTCACATCATCTGCTGGGTACTGAACAGGAGTGAAATCATAGACGTCCATATAGTTTGGAATAACGACGATTCCCCCTGGGTGCTGACCGGTCGTCCGCTTGACCCCAGCGGCACCTTGCGCCAGACGTTCTACCTCTGCATCCCGGTAATACTTGCCGTAGTCTCGCTCATAGCCTTTCACAAACCCATAGGCAGTCTTGGCCGCAACTGTACCTACTGTTCCTGCCCGGAAGGCGTATTCTTCCCCAAAGATATCACGGACATCCAAGTGGGCACTCGGCTGATCCTCCCCTGAGAAGTTCAAATCGATATCGGGTACCTTGTCCCCATCAAAACCAAGGAAGGTCTCAAAGGGAATGTCTTGGCCGTTTTTGCTGAGCTTGTGGCCACAGTTTGGACAATCCTTGTCCGGCATATCAAAACCAGATCCATAAGAACCATCTGTGATGAACTCACTGTACTGGCACTGGCTGCAAACATAGTGAGGCGAAAGCGGATTGACCTCAGTGATCCCGATCATGGTCGCGACAAAGCTAGATCCAACAGATCCACGCGATCCAACCAGGTAGCCCCGCTCATTAGAACGGTGCACCAGCATTTGCGATGCCAGATAAATCACGGCAAAACCATTCCCCAAGATAGAGGTCAATTCCTTTTCAATCCGCAAATCGACAATATCAGGAAGTGGATTACCATAGATCTCAAAGGCTCGCTTATAGGTCAATTCCGCAACCGTTTCTTCGGCCTTGTCGATAAATGGCGTATAGAGGTCACCCTTGACCACTTCGACCGGCTCAAAGGTCTCTGCGAGTGCATTGGTGTTTTCAATAACAATCTTGCGCGCCAAGTCTTCTCCCAAAAAGGCGAATTCATCCAGCATTTCATTGGTAGTTCTAAAATGCGCTTTTGGCAGAGGCGCTGGCTGGGCATCTTCTCCGTGCCCAATGGTCCGGTTGATCATAGCCCCTTGACCGAGACTACGGACAATGATCTCCCGATAAATCTCATCTTCCGGCTCCAGATAGTGGACATTTCCTGTCGCAAGAACAGGCTTGCCGAGACGATCTCCCACTTCGATCAAGCTCTTGATAATGGTCTGGAGCTCGTCCATGTCCTTGACCTGCTCCTTGGCAATGAGGGGCGCATAGATAGCCGGTGGCATAACCTCGATAAAGTCGTAATACTTGGCCACTTCGACTGCTGCGTCAACTCCTTGAGAGACAACCGCATCAAAGACCTCTCCTTCAGAACAAGCCGATCCCAGGATCAAGCCCTCGCGGTGGGCGTCCAGCACGGTCTTGGGAATTCGTGGGACTCCTTCGAAATACTTGGTCCCAGAAAGTGAGACTAGTTTAAACATGTTCTTAAGGCCAGTCTGATTCTTGACATAGAGGGTCGCATGCTTGACTCGGGCCTTCTTATAAGAATTCTCATCGATCAAATCGATATTCAAATCCTTGAGATTAGTCACCCCGTGCTTTTCAGCAACATCTTTGATGAAGATAAAGAGCAGACGCCCCGTCGCTTCCGCATCGTAGTTGGCCATGTGGTGGTGTTCCAAACCTACCCCAAAGCGCTTGGTCAATGGCCCCAAGCCATGCCGTTTAAAATCTGGATAGAGGTTGCGGGCAAATTCCAGGGTATCGATGACTGGCTGGGTGATCTTAGGAAGACCATGACGCTCGTAGTTGACATTCATGAAGCCCACGTCAAAGGTGGCATTGTGGGCGACGAGAACCGTTCCCTCACAGAAGGCCTGAAACTCCTTCAAGACCTGTACCAAGGGCTTAGCCCCACGGACATGCTCATTGGTAATCCCTGTCAATTGGGTCGTAAAGGCTGACAGAGGATGGCCTGGATCGATAAACTCATCAAACTCCTCAATGACATTGCCCTTGTACATTTTAGAAGCAGCGACCTGGATCAAGTCATTGTAGATGGCTGAAAGTCCCGTCGTTTCCACGTCAAAGACCACATAAGTCGCTTCATTGAGGTCTAGATCCACCTCGTTATAGGTGATAGGTACCTTGTCCTCTACGATATTGGCTTCCATCCCATAGATCAGCTGGATTCCAGCTTTCTTGGCTGCTTTAAAGCCATGCGGGAAACTCTGCACATTGCCATGGTCGGTGATGGCCACCGCCTTGTGGCCCCACTCAGCTGCCTTAGCGATCAGTTCTTCTACTTCCGGCAGGGCATCCATAGTCGACATATTGGTATGCGCGTGGAATTCTACCCGGCGCTCCCCTTCTGGCATCAGGTCTTTGCGGGCATAATGCACAACTTCCTGGATGTCTTGGACATTCATGGTCAAGTCGCGCGTGAAATTGTTCATTTCGATATTTCCCCGCACCCGAAGCCAGCTGTTCTTCTTGATCATGTCAAACTTCTGGGCTTCTTCCTCATTTTTGACCCATTTCTGAAGGGAAAAACTCGAGGTATAGTCAGTCATCTTAAAGCTAATCAAAACCCGACCAGTTCGCGTCACCTTGTGCTCCACGTCAAAGACCACACCCTCAAAGACAATTCGGTTCTCTTCTGTCGTGATCTCGATCATCGGAGTGATCTCAGCCTTGTCTAGCTTCGGTTTAGCCGCAGCTTTCTTAGCCTTGAAATCAAAGGCAGGCTTTTCTTCAACTGCTGGTGGCGGAGCCATCTGGGCCAAGGATTCCATAGCCCGCAAGGTCTCTTCATTGGCTGCTTGGAAGATCTTTTCATTTTCCTCCTCAAAGCGCGCCACTTCTTGCTCTGTCAACTCCTCATCAGACTCCACTCGACAGGTGAAATGCGGAAAACCAAAGGCTTCCAACTGCTTGGCAAGGTTGGGCAAATGGTTCTTACGAAAATGCTCCGTATCAACCGAAGAAGGCCCAGAGATGATCAATTCCTGTCCTTCTGCTCGCACCTGCAAGTCTTGGTAAAGTCCCTTAAAGCCTTGACTAGCACAAGGTCCTTCCTCAAAAACCTCCCGGTAGTAAGCCCGCAATAAATCAGCAGAAAAATCCTGATTGGCCACTTGGATGGTAAAGGTCGCCTGGTTTCCTGTCTTTGAAAATTCGTCCTTCAAGCGCTGGCGCAATTCCTTAAACAAAGTAATGGGCAAGATTTCCGCAAAAGCAAAGCGGAACTCCCAGACCCGACTGACCTTGTGCACCACGACTTCTTGAATCTCCGCATGCAAAAAGGCACTGGAAGATCGCATTTCCAGCGGCATATCCAGCTGATTCATTAAAATTTCAAAGGTGTTGGACATTGTTTCTCCCTTGATATTGATTCTTTTGCTCGCTTTTGAGTGGCCCGCTTCTAAGCAAAAACAGACCAGTCAAAAACATTCGTAACCTTTATTTTATCACAATTTAAGGATTAATTCGAGAGAGAAGTGAAGACAAAAAAATCACCGATAGGACGGTGATTTCTTTTCGTCATTTATTCAGTTAGGGCTGATCTATCATTTATACTTCATCCCCATGATGATGGCCACAACTGCTAAAATAGGCAATAAAATTAACATCCAGATTCCAATCCACATTTGCCGTTTAAAAAGCCTGTCTAGTCCACCATAGCGTTCAACGTATGATTCTTTTGGACAGGCTGGATTATACCAGACCGTCATGGTCGATCCCAGTGGAAAAACATCTTGAAAAAGATTACCCTTTGAGTCTGTAGAATTGGTGTAGATGGTTATCCTTTGCGCCATCAAATCGATGTCGCTAGCCACTTGATTCGTTTTCCAAGGAAGTGTTGCCCGCACCACCCAATAATATTTCAGGCTATTTCGATAGGTCTGACCATCCACTCTATATTCTACAATTGGAGCCGCTACAATTTGTGTCCTCTTACAGCCAACTACCACTCCCTCAACGCTCTTTGACGAGAGGGTCTTAATCCTAACTTCTCTTCTATAAAAATGTCTAAAAAAGAGTACGACAAACAAAGGAAATCCACTAACAGCCACAGCAATGACTAGAAGCATTCTGATATCAGGCATCCCCATCACCTACTTCATCAAAATATCTGTGATACTCAGACTCATCTTCGTTTCATCTGATATCTTCTCTACGATCGAGCTTTGTTCGCTCGTCAAAGGAAGCAACAAGAGAGTCGCTGATTGGGTAGGTAACTTAGGATTGTTCGATAGACTATACTGGACTACTTGATCTTGATAAATCGAGTGGCCATCATAACTCCAGCTAATTTTAAAGGTCGCATCATGGTCAATATTCATTGTCGTTTTGTTGACCAACATAAATACTGCATATTCCTGTTGTTCTACAGTATAGGTGCTCCCTGTATAATATACAGTGATATCCCCTTGATCACCAACTTCCGGATGCTCCTTAACTAACTTCTTCCCCAGTTCCATCAAATCCGATGCCTTTCCTTCAAATTGAGGCGCAACTACAAATTTCAAGCCCTTTTCCTCTTTAGTAGATGAGGAGGCTTTTGTAGTTTGCTCCGTTTTGCTTGCAGTTGCCTCCTTGGCCTCTTTTTTCGGCTGAGCACAGGCTGTTAAAACAAGTACACTCGCCAGCAATACCATCATCTTTTTCATGGAACATTTCCCTTCTTTTGTGATTGAGTGAGATTCAAAAAACATTTTCTACTATCATACCCATACCGAAAATTAGTTTGAAGAGCAAGTTCGTCACTAGGTGGAGAGAGTTGAAGGAATGAAAAAGAGAGAACCGTGGTTCTCTCTTTTTAAGAGTTGGTTTAGCTACTTTCGTTAAAAGAGCATGCTATGCTGGAAAATCATTGAATTGTGAATTATAGAAGTCAATATTTTTTTGACTAATATGTTGTTTATCCAACATTTCTGTCTCACTTTTATTATTTGCAAACTGCTGCAACATACCTCCATCTATAACATGTCCCATTTCATTATCAACTCTTGAGAATTCATCAGCAACAGCATTCAAATACTCATCAAATGACTGAATGATAGGTACTAAATCTTTAGCTAATGTTTTTACTTCATGTGTTGCTGAAGAGAAATTTTGAGTGGCAGACGATTCTATCAATGATTCACTCTTATCTTCTAAACGACCACTCAAATCATCAAAACTAGTTTGAATACTTCTTATATGTTCTGGTAATATTCGTTTTCTTCCCATAATTATCTTCCTATAATCTTATAATATTTTAAAAACTCCTCTTCACTTTGAACAACATGTTCTTTGTTATCTGTAGAGTTTTCTGCCGGTATCGTGATATCTTTAAAAATATTTGTGCCATATGGAAATGCCAATTTAATAACATTAAGAGTTGTTTCTAATCTATTTTTAGGATTGAGAACATAAATAAAATTGTTATCTATATTATTTAATAATAATTTTCTTGTTTTTGGATACTTTGTATCTAGGAGCCAGTTATTTCCTACATTCCAAAAATGAAATTTATTATCTTCAAAATCAAACCCATTACTTTTAAATAACTTAGAAAAAGATTCAAGCCATTCAATACCAACACTTAGAGAGTGGGTTTTAATTTTATCATTCTGATTATCTATTATTTTACCCGTTTTCAAATTAATTAATTTTTGTTCCTGAAAAGATTTATCTCCAATTTTACCAACTATTAAAGTTATATACTCATTTTCTCCATCAACGATTATTTTCTGAGAGTTCGATATAAACATCGGAAAATAATTTTTGTTAAATTCTCGAGTTATTTTAAATACATCCAATTCTTTCTTTTTTAATTTAGAATTTGAGGTATCATAAACGTTAATATGCCAATATTCACCATCCTTAGGTATATTTCGATTTAAATAAGGAAAGTTATTACGCGTTATATCTCTTGACGGTTCGGCTTTCAATTTCGCACCTTGAGAAATAATAAACTTTTGTCCTACAGCATGACCCGGACCGCCTGTTTTAACTTTATCTCCTAGAATTCTTAATTCATCTGTCACTTTCTTTTTCGCAGCCCATGAAACACTGATTGCTTCCCCATTTTCAAGAAATTCATAATCTGTGATTTCTGTATCAGCAATCCAATACTTGTATTGAAATAATTTATTTTTATCAAATGAATGTTTAACAGATAATATAACTAGAAAGATAATCGTAAATAGTCCAAAATAAATTAATTTACTCTTAACATTTTTTTTCATCCTTTATACCTTCTTATTTTAGTAGTTGTCATACTTTTCATCTAAGTAATTATAGAATTTGGAGCCATTAGAATTATCATTATACAATTTATCTAGATCTTTAATAGCATGTTCAAGTTCTTTTGTCTGTTCTTTATCAAGTTTTTCAAAAGTTAAATAATTTTCACTCTTTATATCTTGTTCACCAAGTATATATTGGATAACCTCTGGACTGTAGCTTTTAATTTCATATTTCCCAGTTCTCTCATTAAAATCATCACTCTCATATTTTGTTTCTAATATTTTTCTAAACTTATCAATTTTTTTCTGATATTCCTCTTGGTTGCCTCCAGCAGTCTCTCTTATGTATCCCGTGATACCTTGAGTATCCAATTCCTTTTTTTTCTGAGTTACATTGAATTGATAGTAAGTATCTGCTGATATCTCTACTGTACCACGATATTTAAACATCCATGCCCCTCTATCTAAAATATTGTTCTTCAATTCAAATAGAACTTTTCGTTCATCCTCATTTAAATCTTTTGTAGTCGTAGCAAAATCAATTGTACTTTTCAAAATAGCTGCTAACCCAGCATTAGTTGCTTTAATTCCATTCACATCCTCAGGTACTAACTTAGTAGCCCCTCCATAGTAATCCCCTGATGAGATAGTTTTAAGTGCATCAAATATGAACTTAGCCTCTGGAGCCGCTACTGTAACATAACCGTCTATAAAAGCTAAACTAAGATTCTTAGCAAATTCCAATCCTGCATCTCTCCTTTGCTGTTCAATTTCAGCAAATCTTATTTTGTACTTCTCATTATTTAATGTCTTTGCATCTTGAAGGAAGTCACTCGAATATGTTCGTCTCGCACCCAAGAACGAGTCAATAGTTGTAAATTCAATTTCACCTGAATTTTTAAACTTAAACTCAATTGTCTGGGTGTAAGGAACTTCTGTCTCCATTGTCCCAGGTCTTACTCGAGTAGTACCCTTTCCAAATTCAACAATATACAATCCCCTGGTGATTCCAATAAGTTCATTTAATACTGTTTCTTTTTTCTTCAAAGATTCAAATTTGGATGTTTTACCATTGTTACTATTTTCTATTTCCATTTCCAACTGGTTTGATATAGCTAAATTATTTTGAGCTTCAACCATTCGTGAAAGTATATTACTACTATCTTTCTGCTCCTTCTTCCCAATAACGTTAAAAAATGAATTTAACTTATCACTTGATTTATCTTCAACCCATTTAGCTACCCCATCAGACATTATAAATAATACAATATCACTAATTTTATCAAAGTTAACATTATTTAATTCATCAATATTCCCTCCATAAACAGCCGTAATTGCTTTCGCCTCATCTATGTTAGTTACAAATTCCATAAAATATGGCTGACCACGAGAGATAACCCCAAAAACTGCTTTAGGAGATACGTTTAACAAGATTTTCATCCGATTTACAATCTCTCTTAATGCAGAAACTTCTTCAATTGTTGTTTGAAGGTCTTTATTAAACAGATCATGCGCAAGTTGAAAAGGTTGATGTGTCGCCTGTCTAGTTAATGAACTTGCATTTAAGCTCAGAATCGCTCCACTCTTTACGGAAGAAATACTAATTTCAGGTTCTTCTAATGCATCAGTAGCAATATTTAATGCAGATTGCAATTTTTGATCCACTTCTGACACTTTATCCACTTGTTCGCCAGTCAATTTTGATTGAACAGTCGATAAACCAGACTCGCTTGTCCAAGCTTCTTTTGTGAACCCTCCTCCTGACACCGCTGAGCTAAATTTCCCAACATTAGCAGAATATTTATTTAAAAAAGCTGGGATCTGGTTGAAAACCTGATTCTGTATAGTATTTAGTTGTCCTAAAAAGGCTGCAATCGCTTCCCCTTCCGATCCTTCTATTTTAACGTTAAATGTTCTAGCCGTATCCTGTGTCGCCGTTGTTAAAGATTGAGAAAACTGTTTTATTGACTCACTATATTGAGCAAGCCCCGGTAAGTCATGTACTTTAATCACATCATTACTCATACTAATCCTCCTTCGATCTAGCAATTGCTTGACTCAACATATTTATACCACTTCTTAAAGATGCTACTTCAGATTCTAAACTACTAATTTTACTACTTAATCTAGAAATCATATTCTGTTTATATTCATCATATTTTTCCACAGCCTTATCTACTGTATTTTTTTCTGTTTGGGCTTCTTCATCATATGGATGACCCGCAAGATGATAATTAGACTTAATACTTTCTGCACTAACTAAAACATACTCTATTGCTGTTGAAACTCCTTGTAGATTAGATAATGCTGCTCTTAATTTCCCAAGTTTCCCATTTACTTCTGACAGTTGCCCAAGACATCTATTTAAGTCTGCTTGCAATGCTGCTTTTCCCATATTTCCTCCCCCTTCTATTTCATTAATACTTTCACTTTTCTTACAAATCCATCTTCTACATAGTAGTTCACCTGGCTATCAAGTGGTTCTTCACGGACTGGTCGATTGATAACATTTAGGACACTTTGGTCTGTAATCCGCATGGCCACGATCGCTTGTTTATAGAGTTTGATAGATTTTGATACTTCGTCAATTTTTCGATTCAACTGACTACCACTCATGGCTACTGTAGCATAGCCTGCACGCGCCCCTTTTTCAAGGACATAGTTTAGACTAGATTGCAGATCCATACCTAGATCATTCATAAGTTCTAGCTGATTGTATAGCACAATCGTTGCTTCATGTTGCGATTTCTGCTGTTCCAATCTCAATTGGATATTTTCTTCCATTTTCTTGATTCCAGCTACATAGTCTTCCTTCGTAGAGAGAATCGTCACACCTTCCATCTCTGGCAATTCATTGTAGGCTGGCACCAACACAATCACCTTTTGCTTACTATGAGCAATTTGTTTGACGAATTGTGTCATTTGTTCTTCTTTGTCTGTCAGATAGAGAAGGTTGCCTTTCTTGAGATCCCATGTTACCGGTTCAACTGTCTCCAGATCCAAGCCGAGTGGTACTTTTCCTTCATCCAGCAAGGCTGCTACATCCTCACGTCCATAGAAGGCTGCTTCTGTCAACTCATCTGGCACCATTGGAATGCCTACTGGTGTGCGGCCAGTCCACATCTCTTTGAGGCTTTGGACTTGGTCGCGGAGGTTGTTGATGATTTGGATATCATTGTCCCCTGCGACGGGTAGGGCGAATTGGACGACATCGACTTCGTCACGTTTCATGAGGGCCCGTCCCTTGATGTCTTCCATGGTAGACGCCAGTGGGGTTGCTCCCACGATACCGCGGACTTCAGAGATATCATTTTGTGGCAAGGTCAGCTGGTGCTTGAAGTTGGAATAGAGCTGAGCTCGTAGGTTGTTCTGACGGCTAGCTGTGATGATCAAGTGTACACCGATGCTGAGACCTTCACGGGAGATCCGCATGAAGAGCTTGAAGAGGTCAGTCTCATAGGGCTCGTCCTTCATGGACTCATAGCTATCCATGAGGATGACCATAGTTGGCTCTTGCTTACCGGTCACTTCACGGTAGAGGGCGATGGTGCCGACCCCATGCTCAGAGAGGAGCTTCTTACGACGATCCAACTCGCGGTTGATGATCCGGATGAATTTCTGGATTTTCTCCGTCTGATCGAGCAGCAGGCTATCGGCCACATGTGGCAATTGGCTCAAGGGTGCTAGACCGTTAGTTCCGAAATCAAGCAGATACATGGTCAGATTTTCTGGACTCTGCTTGCGGGCCAGATCCATTGCGACTGTCTGAAGGAAAGTCGTCTTTCCTGTACCTGGACTTCCGTAAAGGAGGATATTGCCATCTTTTGACAGATCGATGGCGACAGCTTCTTGCTTTTGCGCTTGCGGGATATCGGCGACCCCGATCAGGACGCTTGGAGCTGTCCGTTTTTGCCAAGCCTCGATTGGCACGACCTTGTCCAACTCATCCAGCGTAATCCGCTCTTTGAGCGGTGGCAACCATGGTTGGGCCACAGCTGCGATACCTTCTTGTTGATGCAAGTGGTTGATTTCCTGTACGATGACATCCAGCTCTGTTGGCACTTCCTTGATTTCTTCTGCCATATCCAGACCAGAGAGGTCTTGGTTAAGGACTTCGTATTGGCCCAGTTCATTGATCAAGTAGATGGTATGGTCTTCGATCCCTAGCTGGTCCTTCTCAGGCTGGTAGTCTGCTCCTGACCAAGCGGTTTGGAAGAGTTCATAGACTTCGTTATTCCCGACTTGGAGGTAGGCCCGACCGGTCTGGGTGATCTCAGCCGCATCTGCTGTCCGCAGCATCTCCATAGAGTCTCCACGGTCTGCCACCTTGAGGGCTAGCTTGAAGCGGGAGTTGGACCAGATCTGGTCATCCACGACCCCAGAAGGTTTTTGCGTCGCAAGGATCAAGTGTACCCCGAGGGAACGCCCGACACGCGCGATAGAGACCAATTCCTTGATGAAGTCTGGTTGGTTGACCTTGAGTTCGGCGAACTCGTCACTGATCAAGAAGAGGTGAGGAAGCGGTTCTGTCGCTTCACCCAGTTTAAATTTCTTTTGGTATTGGTTGATATGGTTGACCCCATATTGGCCAAAGAGGCGCTCCCGACGATGGATCTCCGCATTGATAGAGGCCAAGGCCCGCATAGACTGGGCACCATCCAAGTTGGTGATGGTCCCAAGCAAGTGAGGCAGATCCTTGAAGAGGTTGGCCATTCCCCCACCCTTGTAGTCGATGAGAAGGAAAGCCACATCGTGGGGGTGGAAGTTGACAGCAAGGCTCAGGATATAAGACTGAATGGTTTCAGACTTACCAGAACCGGTTGTCCCTGCGATCAAACCGTGGGGGCCATGAGCTTTTTCATGGAGATTGAGATAGACCAAATCGTCCTTCCCGCGCAGACCGATCGGCACGGCCAAACTTTGGTAAGGGGCATGGCTCTCCCAACGACTCAAGACCTTAAGGTCATTGAAAGTTTCCGCTTGGTACATTTCAAGGAAGGTCACCGAGTCTGGAATTGAGCTCTTGAGCTGTTGGATATGCTTAAGAGGGGCTAGGCCACGCGAGATGGCTTCCTTGTCATAACCTTCAGGGAAGTGATCCAATTGGAAGTCGAGTTCCCGAAGAACCCCTTCTTGCAAGAGCAATTGCCCTTGGTTGCGGTCCTTGATAGAGATAACGGTTTGGATATTTTCAGAAAGAGATGAGAGCACGTCTGCCACATAGATGATGGAGCAGCCGAGCTCTGTCGGATCCTCACGGAAGAACTCCATGCTGACATGGTCCAAAATCAAAGTCTCATCGGTGATGAGGACCACATAGTGCGGGTGGAAGATCTTGGTATCATTGGCTTTTTCTTCCTCTTTTTGCGCCTTGCGGAGCTTGAGGATCTGGTTGAGACTGTTCAAGACCTGATCACGTGTCCTCTGATTGTAGACAAAGCTACGGACATTCATGTCTTGTAGGGTCGCATGAGGCAACCAGCGCATCCAATCCCAGTTTTCTTTTTCTTCTTCTGGAATGATCGGAATAATGGTCAGATCATGGTAAGAGTGAAAGACAGCCAATTGGGCAACGAGGAGTTGCAACTGCTCGAGCACGATGGGACGAGGGCCGACATACCCTACGGGACCCCGATTGAGGCTGGCTACAATCGGAAGATTGTCGATTTTTTGATGAACTTGGAACAGGGCGTAGCCTTCTTCTTCCAAGACATCTTTCTTCCCACTGCGTTCTTCCTGACCATATTTGAGCTCATAGCTGGTTGGAACCTTGCCCAAGCCCAAACGATAGGCCAAAAAGTCAAAATGAAGCGGTGTTTTTTCGTAGATCCGCGAGTCATAGCGTTTGACCATCTTAGTCAAGTCTGCAATCGCCGGGAAATGGTAAAACATGCCTTCTCGCTGTTTCCGAGATAGCTGTTCCAAGTCCTTGGCCTTGTCCTTGAGATAGAGATGGTAGAGCTCCACGCGCTCTTTCTTATCTTCTTTATATTTCTTACGATTCTTGAAAAATCCTTGTACTGAAAAGATCACACTGACCACAGACATGGATACCGTCGCGATGATATAGAGCCCCCGCGGTTGGAAAATGGTGATCAAGAGGGTCACCCCAACCATGATGAGGGGGGGCATGATCAACTTCAAGAGTTCATCGGAAGGTTTTTGGGGTTCCGCACCCGGAGGATTGATCAGGATCTTGTCTTCTGAGCTCCGGTAGATGATCCGCGGAGACCGGTGGTACTCTGGGTAGTCCTTGTATAAGTCGTAACGCGAATGCAAGCGAGGCACCAGATAAGGACTCACTTCGACAGTCCCTTCCACGCCAAATTCTTCCGGATAGAGCTTAAAGGTCACATCTTCAATAGCCAGCTCATCCCCAAAAGCCAGTGGAAACGTCGCTTCAGTGACGAGTTTGTGGTTATGGTAGAGTTTTCCTGATAGGAGCTGACAAGCCCAGGTCTGGTCTTTTTTCACAAGGAGAAAGCGCACTGGATAGTGCAAGCGCACATCCGCACCTTGCTCATCTGCTACCAGGATTTCTTCCTTGTCGAGCAGCTCATAGGTATGGACTTCTCCTGTCGCTAAGTAGCAGACCACATCCCCAAGGATTTTGCTATTTTCAAGCACGCCCTTATCTTCCCCATACTGGTAGAAGATTTCTCCTTGACTCCATTGGAAATGAAGGGGATTTTCTTGCGAAGCCAGGGTCAACTGAGCTGTTTCTTGATTCGATACGGTCGCTGTTTTCCCCTCTTCTAGCGCTAGCTCATAGCGAAAACCTTTTTTATAGAGTATGATACGTTTTTTCATAGACTACTCCTTGTGGTCGCTAGACTCAGTCGAGCTTGCAGTTGTAGAAGACGAACTTTCTGTTGAGGAGCCTTCTGTAGATGAAGCTGTTGTTGAGCTGCTAGTGGAAGATTTGGTTTCATCTGTCTCTGCTTCCAAGAGTTTAGAGCGGGCATCCCAGTATTTCTTGTATTCGCCCTCAAGCTCAGAGAGTTTCTTCTCGCGCTGTTCACCAGAGAGTTTTTCGCTATCACGTGTCGCCTTGATTTCTTTACGAAGGGCATAGATAATCAAGTCTGAATCGTCGATCCGCTTGGCTGTATCCAGCGCTTGGGTAAAGTCATGACGTCCGATATAGATCCAGTAGTGGAGATAGAGGCTATCTGACTTGAGCGTGACGTTATTGAGGATGACCTTCTTTTGATCCTCTGAGAAATTCAAGCCTTGCAAATAAGACGTTGCCAACTCATATTTCTGTGTCGTTGGAAGACTGCTTGGAGCTACTCCTTCCAACTCATCGATCACACCGGTGTAGTCTACTTTAAGAAAAGCTGTATCCGCTTGAAGCAACTTTTCTTTAAAGGGTGCTTGGAAAAAGACCAAATAAATCAAAGGCAAGAGTAAGAGGGCCACTACAGCTGAAAGCCATACTGTTGCCAACTTAAAGATTCGGTGTTGACGGCTTGAAACCAAGGTCAAGGTTTTTTCTTCCTCTTCCTTGCGTTCTTGGTAGGCTTTCTCTAAGAGAGCTTTCATCTCTTCTAAGCTAGCGGCATCACGGATTTCCACCAAGAAATCTGGCAGATCTTCTAATTCAAGCGTGCCTTGATAGAGCTCCATGAAATCCCAGTCCCCAAAAAGAGTGACCGCATAGCACTTGGCCTGACGCAAGAACTCAACCTGATCCCACTTGCGTGGCACCATCATTCCCGGAACCCCGCGGTAAGCGATCTTGACTTGCGCATCCTTGGTCACAAACAAATTGATGGGATGCAACATAAAGGTCACTGGAAGCTCCAAGGCTGGCGCCAAATCCAAGACATTGATAGCTAGACGCAGACGGTCTGAAACCGGTAATGCCTGGATTTCTTCTGCACTCAAGCCCAGAGCATCTGTCTGATAGGTCAGATGAATCTGGTCTTGATCCGCTGTCATACTTTGCTCTAAAAACAAGGGATGATGGAGATCCAAAATCCATAAATTGCGTAAATCCTGGCTATCCACTTCTGAACGCTTAAGGTCCAGCTGCCAGCTCGTGTCTTCTTTTTCAAAACGGAAGACTTGTTCTTCCAGTGTAAATTGTTCTTCTTTCACCTTACCACTCCTCAATCTCGATCAGATCACCACTCGTGATCGGATACTCTTGTACCACCTTGCCTTCATCTAGCAAGATGCCTTTATTTACCACGCGCAACTGATACTTGCTTCTAGGCTCCATGGCAGACCCAAAGATCTGATCCAATTCCCGAATCAAGCGTCGCACCTCCATCCGCGTTGGGATTCGGAGGTCATGGCTTGCACCATTCATACGGAAGGTGACATTGATATGTTGGTCCATTTAGGCCTCTTTTCTATAGATTCGATAGGAAATATAGCCAGCAATCCCAAAGAGAAGAGCACTCCAAGCCAGCATTTGCAAGGCTGGAATATAATCCGACAAGCTGGCCGAATTGTCCTCCACATTGGACTCGAATTTAGATAATTTTTGATTTTCAGGCTGGAACAGGTCCGCTTCAGGCCCCGTTTTTTTCTTTCCCTTTATAGCAGAAAACAACTGGCCGTCTGAATCGGTCAATTGTTTCTCTTGCTTGCGTTTTTCATCTGCTAATTTTTTCTGATCCTTCTCATTGAAAAGAGACTCAGTCGCATCCAATTGGCCCCCAAGTGTCTTTTCCTGCTCTGTCTCAAGACGTGAGTTGTTGACCTGCAGACGATTATCAATAAAATCATCTGCAGAAACAGCAACTACTGGAATGAGACTAAAGACAAAGAGAAGATACATCATTTTTTTCATAAGCTTGATTCAATTTCCTTTGTTTGAGTAAACTTCTTTGGAATGAAGATATTGGCAACCGCCAAAAGTCCGAAGAAGACCAACAATCCGAAGAAGACGCCGATACCGGCTGTTTGTCCATCAAAGTAACCCGCAAACTGTCCTTCTAAAATAGAAAGGAGGTTAACATTTTTCACCAGTGCTGGAAGGCCTGACAAGGTCGCGGTCGTTCCGATCGCACTTGATAGGTAGACATAGCTGATCAACATGAAGAAGGCCAGTCCCATTCCAATCACACGGAAGTGTTTCAAGAGAAGGTATTGCAGTTGTACCAAGACAAAGCTTGCTAGAACCGCTAAGAATACCCATGAAGGTACATATTCACGACCAACAGAGAGTTGAATACTTGAAATCATTCCGATCACCAGTCCAAGGATGAGAGAAAGTCCCACAAGGACACCGACAGACAAGAGATCTGATTCTTGCAAGCGATCCAATTTGAAACGATCCTTAACCTTACGGATGATTGGCTGAGTCGCAAAAAGATAAGCTGTAAAGAGGCTCAAGACTTCCAACATAAAGATCCAGATAAATGGACGGTAGACGTTGATGGTCGCTTTCACAGAAGACGATTTCTCTGCAACTGGATTTGACAAGAAGTCAAGCAAGACTTCATTCGGCACTCCGTTTTCATAGGCATTGTTGAAGACCTTACGGAAGGCTTCGACGAAGTTCCCGTTTTCAGACAATTCCTTGTCGAATTCACCCATCAAACTTTCCGCATTGCTAGACAATTTCTCTGTATTGCCTTGGGCTTTTTCCAATTCTTTGTTCAATTGACTAAAGATTTCATTGGTAGAGTTAGCAGCTTCTACATTGCTACGAGATGAGCTCTTAACGCCTTCTGTCGAGCTCAATAATGACGTGTATTCAGAACCAAGGGCTGACAAATCTGCATCGGTCTTGGTTTGAGCCTGTGTCACTGTTTCTTGTGATTTTGAGATCTCTTCTAAACGTTTTTGAAGCTCTGCATATTGCGTCAATTGATCGTTGATATTTTGGGTTAGATCCTTGTTGGTGTTTTCGATCGCTTGAAGATTGGCCTGCAATTGTGGTCCCAAGTCTTGCAACTGTTGGAGTGTACCATCTAACTGGGCTTTCACACTCTTCGTTGCATCCCCAGATTCATCCGTTTCAATACTCTTACGGTAGTCCTTCATGTTACTTGAAACAGCAGCCTTCACGATGTCGACCAAAGCGTTTGTCAAATCCATATCTTCGATTGGATCATAGAGCGAATGACGATCTCCCTTTTCATCTTCTGGATAGTAGGCATCGATCAATGCTCCTGCGCGTTGATAATCCAAGGCGATTTCACTAGCTTTCGATGCATAGTTGGCGACAGCTGTTTTCAAATCTTCTGCAGATACGGTCACACTGGTTGAAGAAACTCCATTCACAAGAACTTCAACATCAATCGTGCTTGGCATAGTTCCCCCATCTTCAGCGAGGTGAATTTGAATTTGTTTGCCATCTTTCAGTTCGACTTCCTGCTCGCCGCTACCTGCATAAGTATGTCCATCATAGGTCCAAGTATCAACCTTGACTCCTGCTGGCACTTGGATGCTAACCTTCTGTTTTCCAGATTTAGCATTGAGGACATCCGCAACTACCGTTGATTTGGCATCCACTTCTGCAGCCAATCGTTTTAATTCATCGGCATTCCCTTTTGCTTGCGCCTTCGTTCCAGCAAAAGCACTATCAAAATTAATCGCTGCGTTGAGATTCCCATACTTATTCAGATTAAGACTAGCAGGGTCTAAAGACGGAAGTTTTTCAATCGCTTGACGAATGTCATCATCCGCTTTATCTCGAGCCTTGCTGATAGTTTCGATTTTTGGTTTTCCAAGCAAGGTACGAAGAGTGACTTTGTCTCCTTCTTTTAGACCATAGTAGTCAAGGATCTTCGTTTTTACAGAAGACTCGATGTTCTTTTCGTGCTCATCTAATTTGTCGCGTTCTGCCTTGATCCCTTTTTCGAGGTCTGCCACACGATCATTCACATCTTTTGTCAAGCCTGCATAAGTCTTGGTACCTGAAGCATCTCCTTCTGTTTCAGTTGGTTGACTCAATTGTTTGGTAATTGCTTCTTGGTTTTGTTGTAGATTCTTATACAACTCTTGGGTCTTTTCACTGACAACAGACTGGTTCATAGACATCAGCTGGTTCATGAACTCTTCATGGCTGATCTTGTCCTCAGAGCGTTGTTTGATCAATGTGTCGAAGTTTTGACCGTACTGATCCTGAGATTGGGTCAATTGATCAAAAGCCTGTGTATAAGACTCAAGGACTGTCTTCAAAGCATTGTTCGACTCGACAGAAGACGTAGACAAGCTATAGAGACTTGGAAAGATATTCTTCGAATCTAAAGCCGAATCCAGCAAGTTGCTTCGGTATGAACCAATGTTGGTAGATTGAATTTTGTTACTTGTTTCCACGTTCTTCTGAGCTGTATAAAGGTTGCTCAAAATGCTGACCATATACATATCAACCAACTGGCTATTCAAGTCTGAAACGATATCTTTAGCGACTTTATTGGCCTCGTTTTCAACCTGAGAATTTCCAGCCGCATTGACCTTATACGTCACCGTGGTCTTCTCTGCATTAACCGCATTCACTTCCAAGACCTTCTCTGAGAAGTCACTTGGAATGACAATCATCAACTGGTACTTGCCATCTGCAAGCCCTGACTCAGCGGCTCCACGAGGGAGTACAGACCAGTTTTGCGAATTATCCCGTTCGATATTCTTTACATAGCTAGCCCCAAGGTTGTATTCTTTATCATTCAGTTTGACCGCTTTGTCTTCATTGACAACCGCAATATTAAGCTTGGTGTTTTCTGTCGTTTGTACGGTCTTGGCTTCGTTTTGCTTTTGGTCCTTTTGAACCGTCGTATAAAGACCCACTACAGATCCCATCAAAAGGAGCACAACTGCACTCTGACCGATGTATTTTAACCATTTTTTATTTTTAACTTCCATACCTTTTCCTTTTTCTAATTCATAGATACAAAATAGGGGTTAGGAATTAAGAATCTAACCCCTATTTTCTATATATCAAAAGACAAAAGGGTGATCTACCTACAAGAAGTAAGATCACCTCCAAGACTATCTTAGTGGATTTGTGCAGCGATATCTTGGTCAGTTTGTTCAACGATATCAGCAACTTTGATCAATTGAGCGTTGATGTCTTCCAACAATTGAGCGAATTGTTTGATTTTTGGAGACAATTCGTTGAATTGTGCTTCAAAGCTATCAAATGCAGATCCATCCCAGTTTGCGTCGATGACTTGTTGTTCATGAGTCAAAGTGTTAAGGATTTGATCGATTTCTTGAGAACCTTGTGCATAGCGTTGTGCTGATTGACGTAGTTCTTCTGGAGTTAATTTAATTTGAGCCATATGTTTCTCCTTTTGGGCTGATACCCTTATATTTTTTTCATAAACAATACATTTTAGTACGAATTAGTAAAATGCCAGATAACTGTATATTTTACCTTTTGCTCCCTTTTTGTATTATTTACTTAAAAATATCTTAATGAAATATTGCCAGAATGTCAAGTTTAGAGGGCTAACTGATAAAACATTGTAACTTTGTTACAATTGTGTAACATTTTGTCACAAACCTGTAATATATTTTCTGAATTCCTTGCCCCAGTAGTCTCCAACTAGTATTATTTCTGGAAAGAAAAGAAGACACTCTGTCCTTTTACATTAACTCAACACATAGATAAAAATTGTTGATTTTAGGTGTTTTTAAAAGCAAATTTTGAAGATTTTTGTATATTTTTTCATTTTTAAAACTTTTATGGTATAATGAAACCTGTTCAAAACTTGTTTCATACAAGATCGAACACCATTAACCTATAAGGAGTTTCTATGAAAAAAATATTATTGACCTCTATCTGCCTCCTAGCCCTCACTGCATGTAGCCAGGGCCAAGCAGAAAAAGGAAAAGCTTCAACAACATCTAGCCAAAGCACTTCCCAAGTGAAAAAAGAAAAAGAAGAGAACGTTCGAACCAAAACTTTCTCCACAGAACTTAACGATCACCATCAAAACAAAATTCAAATCGGCTACAAAAAAGATGAAATTGTCTCTTTTACTTTTCTTAGTTTTGAACCCATTTCCTCAGATTTGCAAGACATGGATCTTTCCGAGTTAAAGGAAATCTACCAAGAAGAATTAGAACATAGCGATATCTATAAAAGCTTAAATGGCAAGCCTGGTCTTAGCTTCCGCATTCAAATTTCGAAAGATAAACAATCCTATGCCAAGGTCTTACAAGCTGACTTCTCAAAAATCAAGAAAGATGAGTTTGCTTCCATCTACGGGGATCAAGGGGAGGAAGAAACAGCTGAGTTCAAGAAATACCTCAATGGCAAACCTCAAGATCTCTTTACCTATTTCAAAGATCAAGGCCTCAAAGAAGAAAAATAAATAGAGCTTCCTGAGTTTCATCACCACACTGGTGAGAGCTCAGAAAGCTTTTTCTTATTTGTTCAAGATTGAAAGGGTTTCAAGGAGATTGTCCGCATGAACTTCGATGGTATCTCCTGTTGCTTTGATTTTCACTTCTACGATACCTTCTGCTGCTTTTTTACCAACTGTGACACGAATTGGAAGCCCAATCAAATCACTATCGCTGAATTTGACACCAGCTCGCTCATTTCGGTCATCCACCAAGACTTCGTAACCTTTATTAACCAAGGCTTCTTCAATCCTATTGGTCAAAGCAAGACTTGCTTCATCCTTGACATTGACTGGAATCAAATGCACATCAAATGGCGCCAATTCTTTAGGGAAGTTAATTCCCCAAGCGTAACGGTATTCCCCTTTTGGAGTCTTATTGACAAAGAGGCGTGCATGTTGCTCCATAACAGCTGAAAGAAGACGGCTGACACCGATTCCGTAGCAGCCCATGATGATTGGAACTGCACGACCGTTTTCGTCCAAGACATCTGCTCCCATGCTAGCTGAGTAGCGTGTGCCGAGTTTGAAAATGTGACCGATTTCGATCCCACGTGCAAAGTTCAAGACCCCTTTCCCATCTGGTGAGATTTCGCCTTCACGAACTTCACGAATATCCACGTATTCTGCAGTAAAGTCACGTCCTGGGTTGACACCAATCAAGTGGTAGCCTGTTTCATTGGCACCGACTACTGCATTACGGCTGTCTTGTACCTTGCGGTCTGCGATAATCTTAACATTTTCAGGAAGATCAACTGGACCGAGAGAGCCAAAATCAGCTCCTAATAATTCTTTCACTTCCACTTCGGTTGCAGGTTCAAAGAAATCTGCGCCGAGGTGGTTTTTCAACTTCACTTCATTGAGCTGATCATTGCCTACAAGAAGGGCAACAACTGGCTCTTCATCTGCAATGTAAACCAAAGTCTTGATAGTCGCTTCTTCTGGAACATTCAAGAAGGCTGCCACTTCATCAATGGATTTGACACCTGGCGTTTCTACGCGTTTTACTTCTTCTTCCGCTACAACACGGTTGCTTGGTTTGTATTCATTGGTAGCCATTTCCAAGTTGGCAGCATAGGTTGATTCACTTGAATAGGCAATGGTATCTTCCCCAGAAACCATCCATTTGAGCAATTCTGCTTTGATTTCTTCTTGGACTTCTGCTGGGATCTCATCAAAGGAAGCCACTGATTTGTCTAAAACAACCCAACGATCCAAGTCTGTACGAGCAGGTGTAACAGCCATAAACTCTTGGCTATCTTTTCCGCCCATGGCACCACCATCACCGATGATGGCTTTGTAGTCGATGCCACTGCGTGTGAAGATCCGCTCATAAGCTGCCTTGTATTCATCATAAGTGACATCCAAGCTATCGTAGTTCGCATGGAAGCTATAACCATCTTTCATAATGAACTCACGGGTCCGAAGAAGACCGTTCCGTGGGCGTTTTTCATCGCGGTATTTTGGTTGAATTTGGTAGAGATTCAACGGCAATTGTTTGTAAGATTTTACTGAGTCGCGCACAATAGCGGTAAAGGTTTCTTCGTGAGTTGGACCTAAGATAAAGTCAGAGCCTTCACGGTTTTTCAACTTATAGAGGTCTTCCCCGTAAGTTTCGTAACGACCAGATTCACGCCAGAGATCCGCACTCAAAAGGGCTGGAGCAAGCATTTCTACTGCTCCAATTTTTTCGAATTCTTGGCGCATGATGCCTTTTGCTTTTTCAATCACTCGATTTGCTAATGGCAGATAAGAATAGACACCAGCTGATACTTGGCGAACATATCCTGCACGCAACATCAAAGCATGGCTAATGACTTGGGCATCGCTTGGCATTTCGCGAAGCGTTGGAATCAACATTTTACTTTGTTTCATGGACAATATCCTTTTCTATTTCAAAAATAATTTCATAATATCATTCCAGGTGACAGCAATCATCAAAATAACCATTACAGCTACACCTGCAAGCGTCATATAGGTTTCTACTTCTTGTTTCAGTGGCTTTCTCCGGACGACCTCGATCAAATTGATCAAGATTTTTCCTCCATCCAAAGCGGGAATCGGGATTAGATTGAAGATCCCAATATTAATAGAGAGCATGGCCATAAGAGACAAGACTGCTGGAATTCCTAATTGAGCAGCTTGTGAGCTGGCATTGTAGATGGCAACCGGACCACCCAGTTTATTGAGACTAAAGTGGAAAATGATATCTTTCAAAGCTCCCAAAATCCGTGTCGCTGTATTCCAGGTATCTGTAAAACCAGACAAGAGTTTATCCACAAATCCTGTCTTGAGGCCATTTGTCACACCCAGATAGTAACGATTCCCTGACTTGGTTGGCTTTACTTTAACTTCTTTTTCTTGGCCGTCTGTTTTGACTTTCAGGGTCAATTCAGGAGCCGTCTTGCTGTCCTTGGTTGCTTTCTCGACAGCATCAGTCAGCTCATCCCAGTTGCTAACGGTATCGTTGTTAACTTGAAGGATCTGAACGTTGCTTTTGACACCGACCTTAGCCAGCGCCCCATCGGGTGCCACCTGAACATTGTTGCTGTAGTAGTCAATCGCACCACCGCGCATAAAGGCTAGAAGTGAGTAGACGACAATACTGAGGATAAAGTTGTTCATAGGACCCGCAAAGTTGGTGATCAACCGTCCCCAAATGCTGGCATTCTGATACTGAACATCTCTCGGCGCAATCCGCACTTCTGTCCCATCTTCCTCAACAATGGTCGCATCATGATCGACATCATAAGTCTTAGTCTCATCGAGAACCAAGCCCGTAATTTCCAGTTTGTCTTCAAAGTCAAACTGGGTAACATTCATGGGAAGGGCTGTCTGATCCAGATTCTTTCCTGAAAGATTGATCCGGACGACCTTACCAGCCTCATTTAGCGTCAAGCTGACAGGCGTTCCGGTTTTAATCTCAGTTGTATCCTCACCCCAGCCAGCCATCCGAACATAGCCACCTAAAGGTAGAATGCGAATCGTATAGGCTGTTCCATCTTGACCAATATGGGCAAAGATCTTTGGACCCATCCCGATCGAGAATTCTCGCACCAGGATGCCCGATTTTTTTGCAAAATAGAAATGACCAAACTCGTGAACGAGAACGATCACTCCAAAAATAACAATAAAGGCAATAAACTGCATCGTTCTATACGTGGTTTCCTTTCTATCTCTTCTGTCTTAGAACAAGCCCAAGAAATGCATCAAGGGAAAGACAAAAATCAAACTATCAAAACGGTCTAGAACACCGCCATGTCCTGGAATAAATTTCCCAGAATCTTTCACACCGAAGTGGCGTTTAATCGCACTCTCTACCAGATCTCCAAACTGACCTGCGATACTAAAGAGGATGGTAAAGAAGATCATAGCAAGAAAACCATGTCCACCCGCCACAGAACGATCCACGATCATATAGATCACAGTTACCGCAACTGCAGACAAGATTCCCCCAAGACTGCCTTCAATCGTTTTATTAGGAGAAACCGCAGGCATGAGCTTGCGTTTCCCAAACCGACTTCCTACTAAATAGGCACCGGAATCTGTCGCCCAAACAATAAAGAGGGCTAAAAGAACCTTATCAATACCAGCAATTCGCGCATCTACTAAGGAATGGAAACCAAGTCCAACATAAAAGCTAGACGCAATGGGATAGACCACATCTTCATAATTGTAATTCTGAGCAAGAACAGTTGTTCCCATGAGAATCAAGACAACCAAACCATAAGCAATCATATTGCCATCTGCTGGAAGGTAAGGGAGGTAGTCCTCGATCGGCAACGTCAGGACAAAGGCCGCTAACATGGCTAGCGCTCCTTCAAAGGTCGCTGTCTCAAGCCCCTTCATCTTGAGCAATTCATGAACCCCTAGCATGGCGATCAAGCCAATCACAATCTGGAAGAACACCCCTCCAACCATTACTGTTGGAATGAAAAAGAGCAGGGCAATTCCTCCAAAAATCACACGTTTTTGTAAATCTTTCGTCATCATCTTCTCCTAAACACCACCAAATCTCCGATGGCGATGGCTATATTCTACTATGGCACTTCGTAGTGCTTCCTCTCCAAAATCTGGCCACATCACATCTGTGAAATACAACTCACTGTATGCAGCCTGCCAAGGGAGGAAATTACTCAAACGGATCTCTCCGCTGGTACGGATAATCAAATCCGGGTCCCTTAGGACGCGTGGCAAACTCTCGGTATAGAGAGAATCTGCGATCATCTCTTCTGTGATATCTTCTGGACTGAACTTCGCATCCAAGACTTCTTGGGCGATCTGCTTCACTGCCTGAGTGATCTCAGCACGTCCACCATAATTGAGTGCGAAATTCAGGATCAAGCCTGTATTGAGATGGGTCATCGCTTCTGCTCTTTCCAAAGCCTCTAGCGTTTCTTTTGGTAATTTCTTGGTATCACCGATCATTTGAATCTTGACATTGTTGCGATGCAATTCGGGGACGAAACGATCATAAAACTCGACCGGCAAGTGCATGATGAACTTGACTTCATCTTCAGGGCGTGTCCAGTTTTCCGTAGAAAAGGCATAGACCGTCAAGACCTGAACCCCCATATTTTTTGCTGCAATCGTCACTTCTTGGAGAGCTTCCATCCCTGCCTTATGACCGAAGACGCGCGGTTGCATCCGCTTTTTCGCCCAGCGACCATTGCCATCCATAATGATCCCAATGTGTTTCGGGACTTCTAAAGGTATCTCGATTTTTTCTTTTTTCTTAAAACGAAACATGTTTTTCTACCTATTTCAATATTTATCGCTTCATTATACCATAAATCCCCATAAAATAGGGACTCTGGCCTCTTTTTTGAACCAGCAGGACTTTCCTTCATCACATCGTCCTATTTGCCCACCAAAAAAGAGGCCCTTGCCTCTTCTTTGATGATTATTCTTCGATGGCTGAATCAGCATCTGAGCTAGCACCTTCTGTCGCAGTAGCTGAGATTCCTTCTGATACAGGAAGAACTGTTTTGATCGCTCCCAATTCAAAGGTCAGGTAGACACCATCAACATCCAAGACAACGGTCTTGCGGTCTGTATCGACTTCATCGATGGTTCCGTACAAGCCACCAATCGTGATGACTTCATTTCCTTTTTGAAGTTTATTCAAACTTTCCATCCGTTTTTGGTACTGTTTCTTTTGGCTACGGCTCATGAAGTACATCAAACCGACCATAAGAACGAGCATAATTAGCAAACTTCCGCCTTGCATATGTTTCTCCTTTAATTTTCATATATGCTATACTATATCAAATTTCGCCCGTCTTTTCAAGTTTTCCCATCCTCTTCAAGTAAAATCAGACTCCAGTCTCAGAGAGGAGGCAAGTTTTGCTGAAAAAGAAAAAAACCACGAAAAGTGGGCTACTGACTAGTCAATCGTAATGCCATACTTTTCATGATTCTCATCATACCAATCAATCAAGGCCAAAGCCGTTTGATAGGTAATATTTTTGATTTTACTCGTTCCCTTCGTCAAAGTCGCCAAGCTCATTTTGCTGATGTTTGTTTCAGTTGCGACACGATAGCTCGTCAAGCGACCGTCAACCATCAGTTGAACAACGGCTTCCACTTTTCTGTATTCGGGAGTTGAGTAGATATCAATTGTATTGCTCATCTTACTTCCATTCCTCAAATTTTATTCTTGTATAGATTATATACTTATTTTCTTTATTTATTAATAATTTTGCTCAAATTGGATTAATTTCACTAATTATTGATGTTTTTCCACCCCAAATAGGAGGATTTTGGCCTTATACGGCGAATAATTTCCCCCAGGTGGGAAGAAAAAATAAAGACTGCTATATGATAGCAGCCTCTATTTTTCACAAACTAATTCGCCTTAGTCTGCTTGTTTATCAGTGTTTTCTTCCTTCTTTGTGTCTTTTTCTCTAATCACAAGGACACCATCTTCCATGTCTGCTTCAAGATGTTTAGCATCCAAGTTATCCAAGTGGAAGTCTGTGACTTTGTCACGGATTTGTTGTTCAACTACCCGACGGAGTGGACGAACTCCCATCACTTCATCATAACCTTCTTCAGTCATATATTCTTTGGCTGCATCGCTCACTGCCAAGTCGATTTCTTTCTTAGAAAGGGTCTTATTGACATCTACCAACATCAAATCAACAATCTTAGAAAGGTCTTCCTTGCTCAAGTGTGAGAATTCAATGACAGCGTTGAAACGGTTCAAGAATTCTGGACGGAAGTAAGGTTTCAAACGATCCATGAGTTCTGGTTTATCCGCATCTTCTGTCAAGTTGGCTTCGTAACCAAAGCCAGCGTTTGAAGTGGCGATAATCACAGTGTTCTTGAAGTTTACAGTGTTCCCTTGACCATCAGTCAAACGACCATCATCCAAAACTTGGAGAAGAAGTGTGATCACTTGAGGGTCAGCCTTTTCAATTTCATCGAGAAGGACGATTGAGTAAGGGTTACGGCGAACACGTTCTGTCAAAGTATTGCTATTGTCATCGTAACCAACATAACCAGCAGTTGTACCAATCAATTTAGAAACGGCTGTGCGGTCGCTATATTCTGACATGTCCAAACGGATGATCGCATCTTTGGTTCCGAACATATCAAGAGCCAATTGTTTAGCCAACTCAGTCTTACCAACACCAGTAGGACCTACAAAGAGGAAGCTACCGATTGGGCGGTTACCTTCGTCAAATCCTGCACGGTTCCGACGGATAGCACGTGCCACTGCTTCAACGGCTTTATCTTGACCGATAACCTTGGTTTGCAAACGGTGACCCATATCTTTCAAACGTTCGATATCAGTTGCACCCATTTGTGACACTGGAATACCCGTCATCCGTTCTACAGATTCGGCCACATCGTTGATTGTTGCTGTTACTTTATGGTCTTCCGTATGGTTTTCAATTTTCTTTTCAAGTTCTTCGATACGAACTTTTGCATTAAGAGCTGCTTCGTAATCTTCTTTAGCAGCTGCAGCTTCTTGTTTAGCTTTTTCTTCTTCAATTTCATGTTCCACAGCATGGACATCTGTTACTGGATGTTGGGCTGCCAAGTGAGCAGCTGTCACATCGACCAAGTCAATGGCCTTATCAGGCAAGCTACGTTGTGGAATGTATTGGATCGAATAATCAACCGCTGCTTTCAAAACTTCATCTGGCAAGATGACATTGTGGTGTTTTTCATAAAGATCACGGATCCCTTGGAGAATCTTGAAAGTATCTTCAGCTGATGGAGCATTGACTTTCACTTCGTTGAAACGACGAGCAAGAGCTGCATTCTTCAAGATGGTGTTACGGTATTCATCTTGAGTAGTTGCCCCAATGACTGTCAATTCCCCACGTGAAAGAGCAGGTTTGATGATATCCGCAAGACCTTTAGAGCCTTGACCATCACCTGTGCTACCTGCACCAAGGATTTGATGGATTTCATCAAAGAAGAGAATAACATTTCCCATAGCTTTGACTTCTTGGATCAGATTTTGAATATTTTCTTCAAAGCTACCACGGTATTGCGTACCAGCTTCTAGACCAGAAATATCAATCGAGATGATTTCTTTGTTTTTGATAGCCGCTGGAACATCCCCGTTCACAATAGCTTGTGCCAAACCTTCTACAACTGCTGTTTTACCAACACCGGCATCCCCTACAAGGACAGGGTTGTTCTTGGTACGACGAGACAAGATTTCAGCAGTTTCTTGAATTTCTTTATTACGTCCGATGACCGGATCCAATTTTCCTTCACGAGCTTCTTCGGTCAAGTTACGACCAAGTTTTGCAAGGATCCCATCTTGTTTCATTCCTTTACCTTGATGGTGTTGCACTTGCTCACTTCCTTCATTTGGAAGTTGACCAGTTTGGCGGTAAATAGCGAATTCTTCTGGTGTCACTTCACGACCGTTGATCATGTAGCGACGGCTTTCAGAACGAAAACCACCCATGTTTCCCATTAGTTGATTGAAAAGATCATCCATATTGTTAAAGTTGTTGTTCATATTGTATACCTCTAATTTACATAATTTTAATTCATTCTTGAAAATTAGCAGACCAATTGGCTGCTGTTTGATTGTTTACATAATTTTAATTCATTTATTTAATAATAGCCCTACAGGCTAACAGTTTCTATTTTTCCTTTTATCAATTAGTTGTCTTAATTCTGGAAATAGCATATCACCATCTCCTTTCCACTATTGATCTTGTAAACCAGTAGGCTTTTTCAACCTCTTTTTGTTTACATAAATTATTATAGCGCAGACTGAATTCTTTGTCAACACTTTTTTACATAATTTTTTAAATTTATTAAAAAAATCTGGAGTCACTCCAGATTCCATATTTAAATAGAAGTTCTTGGCTAGATAGATTTAAATTTACCAGCTTTTTCTTGAATAACCGTCTGTACATTTTTAGCAAATTGACCCACCATGGACTGATCCAGTTGCTTTCCAACGACCTGGACGTCTTCTTCGGCTACTGTTGCAATCGCAGTCAAGCCATCATTGTAACGTTTCTCAACTCCTGCCTTGCAGGTCAATAAAACGGGCGCATAGACAACCCGGATTAAATCTTTTTCAAGTTTCTTTCGGCTTTCGATGATCTTCATCTTATCTTTCATATCTAAATCAAAGAAATCTTTGACTGGACTATCACCCATACTTCCTCCTCTTCTATACTATGAAACTTTATCTTGTTCAAACTCCTCTTCCAGTTGACGTCTATCTTTCCTGTAGGATTGCCATAAATTTTCTTCCTCGATTTCGATCTGTTTTAAGGCTACTTGTGCAGCTTCTCTAGCTTCGAGATCATACTCTTCTATACAGCGATGGAGGGACTCCCATCCACAACTGTTATCAACTTCCTGCTCTTGTAAGAAGGAAGCTGCCATCGCATACTCTTCTTCCAGCATCTGGGTGAAGAGCTGCTGTTTTCTTTCCACTAGACAACGCTTTTCATCTAGCTCCAAGCGCGCTTTTTGAAACTCTCTTTCCAAGTGATCCAGTTTCTTTTCCTTTTTCGAAAAAGTAGATGAAATTAATAAGCTAGTTGTTCCCACTGGTTCATTTCTCCTGCTATTTCTTGATCTTTTGCTTTTAAGAGCTCAATTCCTGCATTCACTTGCTCGTTTAATGTATGGAATTCATTCGATAAGGACTGATATGCAGCCAAACGGTTGTCGAACCTTTCTCTTACTTCAGTGACAACTGTTTGCCTTGTTGCACCAGCCTGTGCATAAGCCTCTTCTACTTCCGCAAGATTGAGAATGAAGCCTTTCGGAACGGTCTGTAATACTTTCTCCAAAGCTTCTAAATCTGTATCCAGTTGTACCTTAGATTTCTGAGCTTGCTCCAGCCCTTCATCCACTACTCGAATCAGCTCATCAGAAGCCAAGCGCGCCTGCAAAGCATCCAAATAGATCCGTTCACTTGAGCTCAGTCCACCACCTGTTTTTTGCAATTTATCCTTTAAGCGATAGTAAACCTTCATCCGCTCTTCAATGATTTCCTTGCGAGTGATGGCTTCCGTTCCCTTTTCAAGAACCAAATTCCCATCCTTATCATAGATATAACCATGCATCATGTGCTGCAGGCCAGTATTTTTCAAATTCTTAGTTTTGAGGTGCTTGACAATCCCACTGGATTCCTTGCTTCCAGAATCCTGATAGCCCAAGCTAACCAAATCTTTATGGTCAATGTGGTTATAGATTTTGTACTTCAGCGAATCTATGCGCGCTTTTTGCTCGGGTGTTAAGATGGAATAGGCATTAGGGCCATTGTATAGATGGACGGTCCCAATATGAGAAGCTTCCTCTTCCGTCAAACAGGCAAGCGCATACTGAATATTCATAGACCCCAGAGAGTGACCGTATAGATCGATCTTGGCATTAGGGTATTTTCGGATCACCTCTTTCAAATGAGCTGCAGCATCTTTAAACTGCGGAGGCGGGAAATTACCGTTTTCATCATTGTATTTTTTTAAAAAAGCAGCTCCCATTAAAGCAGGAAATTTAACCTGTTCTTCGGCTGTTCTTTCTGCAAAAAAGCCGACCGCATCTGATGCTTTTTCCTGTATGAAATTGCTGACAGGATTGTCCATCGCTTTTTGTATGAACCTACCTAAGGGAGTGGCCTCCGGTGGAAGATTAACAGATGTAGGAATAATTGCATCTTCAAAAGCTTCTACAGCATTGTTAAAACCATCTTTAGCCTTATCTCGCGCATAATTCTTCGCATATTCTGTTGCATACTCGCTTGCACCACCAGGGTTCAAAATATTGGAAGCTGCTGGCAAATCTGTCTTTACCCAATCCGTATATGTATCATGGAGTAATTTTTGTGTACTTATTTCAGTTTCAGATCCCTTCATCAAGACAGTCACGTCATGGATTTGGGCACGCGCTTCATCAGAAGCAGTATAGGGGACTGCATTTTGTTGCGCGCCTTGGCCATTATTAGTAAGAACGAAGACCTGCTCCTCATTGTCATTTACGTTATCATAAATATGGGCAACATTACCAATGTATTCGTCTTTCTTCGTCCCAATTTTAAACTTTCCATTTATTTTGACATCTTTTTCGTATTCAAGTAGAGCAGCTTTAACATTTTGTTGATCATTGAAATTTAAATTATTAGCCATTATCACTCCTTATCTAATAAATCACTTAACTCCTCTGTTTCCCCAAAATAGGTCTCTTCATATTTCCCTGTTGTAGCGTCCTCTTGTATAGTTGTGCTTAAAACTAATTTTTCATCATTATTTATAACTATTTTTACTAATAGCCCTCCCATCGGATTATAATCTAAATCATCTTTAGAGATTTTATATGATTTTATTTTTCCTTCTGGAGTAAGAGCTTTAGGATCTAATTTTTTCAACATATTTTCAATCGCCACTTTCATCTTCTTACTCTCTGCGATTTGAATCATTTCTTGTTTCTTGGCAGATTGTCCATTAAAAAAGCTACAACCTCCCAAACTTAAACCAAATAGTATCATAACTAATACAATAAATTTACTTTTTTTCATCTTCTTCCCATTCTTTCTTCAGGTTTCTTAGAATTTATTATACAAAATTCTATTCATACCTGAAATGTTACTTTTGTTAAAAAATGTTGCCAAATCGTTACAAGCACTAGCTATTAATGTAACATATTGGTTTTGATACAGAAATGTTTCTATTTACCTATATTAGGGGTATTTACCTAATTGAGTCTATTTTCCAGTCTCTTCTGCTTTACTTAACAGATCATCTAATTTTGCTGAAATACCGTAACTACCTGCTCCGAACTGTCCTGAATCTTCCATTTGAACAGTCGTATCGATCGTTAACTTTTTATCGCCATTGATCACAAGATAGACATTCATCCCTCCCATTGGATTGTATTCCAATTCACCTTTTATCAGGGTATAGGAGTGAATGACTCCTTCTGAAGTGAAAGCTTTAGGATCGATACTGATTAACAAGTGTTTTATCGCTCGCTCCATTTTCGTGCTTTCTGCAATCTGAATCATTTCCCTTCTCTCAGCAGCTTTATCCGTAAAAAGACTGCAACCTCCTAGAAACAAAGTCAGTAAGAATAGTAGTACAAATCGTTGTTTTTTATCAGTCATATTTCCCTCTCACTTATATTATTCGTAATGATTTTTAAAAAATGACCCAATTTTTAAAAATTTTTTCCAGATCCTAAAAAACACACCCTTACTGGGTGTGTCTCCTGTTAAATCATGTATTCAACGCTATAAGTGGCGTCGGATAAAATCCGTGAAAGGAATTGTTTGGTTCGCTCTTCTTTTGGACTGTTGAAGAATTCATGGGGTTCGTTTTCTTCGATGATGTGTCCGCCATCCATAAAGATGACGTGGTTGGCCACATCACGCGCAAAGCCCATCTCATGGGTTACGACAACCATGGTCACTCCTTCTTGGGCCAATTGCTTCATGACATCTAAGACGTCACCGACCAACTCTGGGTCTAGCGCTGAAGTCGGCTCGTCCAGCAAGATCACGTCTGGTTTCACTGCGATGGCACGCGCGATTCCGATCCGTTGCTGCTGGCCACCTGACAATTGAGAAGGATAGTAATCCTTATAAGCAAGAAGACCAACTTTTTCAAGGGCTGATTCTGCCCGTTGGATGGCTTCTTCTTTTGGAATCTTACGAGCTACAACCAGTCCTTCTAAGATATTTTCAAGCGCTGTTTTGTTGGCAAAGAGATTATAATGCTGGAAGACAAAGGCTGTCTTTTGGCGGATTTCTAGAATCTCTTTTTTGCTGAGTTTTGAGAGGTCGTACTCTTTTCCACCTAGGGTGAGGTGCCCTGTATCTGCCTTTTCCAAGTGGTTAAGGCAGCGAAGGAAGGTTGTTTTTCCTGATCCAGATGGACCCAAAATAACGACGACATCCCCTTGGTTGACCTTGAGATTGACATCTACCAGGACCTGGTGGTCCTTAAATTTTTTCGATACGTGTTCTACTTCTAACATCTTTTCATTTCTCCTTCTTCTATGCGAGTGTCAGGCGTTTTTCTAAGCGATTGAATCCCCATTGAATCACCCCACAAATGACAATATAAAGAATAAAAATCACTAGATAGGATTCAAAATATTGATAGCCATAAGAGGCTTCGACCTTGGCAATGGCGGTGATATCCTTGATGGTCATGACAAAGACAAGGGAGGTTCCTTTGACCAAGTTGATAACCAAGTTACACAAATTGGGAAGGGCTGAACGCAAGGCTTGTGGAAAAACAATGCGGATGTAGGCTTGGCGATTAGTCAAACCAATGGCTTGCGCTGCTTCTAGCTGGCCCTTATCCACCGTCAGAATGGCTGACCGTAGAATTTCAGCAAGACTCCCCGTTGTCATCAAGCTAAAGATGATAAAGGCATAGTAAATGGGATTGATCTCAAAGACATTAAAGTGACTACCAATACTCTTAAAAAAGCTATTTAAGAGACTGGGAAAGAGACTATAAAAGAAGAGAATCAAGAGAATCGGAGGTGTCGCGCGGATAAAAGCTAAGTAAATCACTGAGAAACTGCGAACACCTTTGACCTTATAAATCTGACCGAGTGCCAAAAAGAGGGCTGGAAAGAAACTCAAAAGAATTGATACGACCATGATCAGAAGGGTCACTGGAACACCACCCAAGGTGGCTAGAAATGCTTTACTAATAAAATTGAAATCCATAAGCTACCTTTCTGTTACACTGAGTCGTTTCTCAAGGAGTTGAGCGGAGAAGGAGATCACAAGGGCAATTCCCCAGTAGATCACTGCGACAGCTGTATATGTTTCGAGGGAATAATTCCCAAGATTGCGGCTGATCAAGTTGTTGCCTGCTCCCATGATATCGATAAAGCCAATGGTATAAGCCAAAGCGGCATCGCGCATGAGGTTCAAGATGGCAGTTGTCATATTTGGAAGAGCCACGCGAAAGGCTTGAGGAAGGACAATCCGCCAAATGGTTTGAGCCGGCGTCAAGCCAATACTCAAGCCCGCTTCCATCTGACCTTTTGGAATGGCCAAATAGGCTGCCTTGAAGACCTCAGAGATCATCGCAGCAAAGAGAAGAAACATGGCAACAAGGACAAAGACAAACTTGGACCAGTGGTCAATGTCAATGCCCAACCACCAGTTCAAAAATTGGGGCAGTCCATAAAAGACCAAAAAGAGCAAGACAATCGGAGGGGTACAACGCAAGGTAAAGACATAACCTTTTGCCAGACCTGCTCCTACCTTATCTTCTGATACTTGTGCCCAGGTCAAAACCAAGCCAAATGCAGAACCGAGAACCGTCGTTAAAACCATCAAAGCTAGGGTCGCTGGTAGAGCTTGGACCAAGGTTGGAAGAAATGACCAAACCTTGGAAATGTCGTATGAGACCATGTTTCTTTTCCTTTCTGTATCCGTATAGAAATAAGGAAGCTGGGGCTATGCGCACCCAGTTCCATCTTATTTCTCTTTATCTACATAACTGAAGACATCTTCACCGAAATATTTTTTCGACAATTTAGCAAGTGTCCCATCTTTTTCCAATTCTTTGATAGCCTTGCTGTATGCTTCCGCAAATTTTTCGTTTTTCTTATCCTTATGGATCAATGGGTAAGTTGGAATTCCTTTGTAGGCAAACCAGCTAAGTTTGTCCGCATATTGGTGGTAAGAACCATCTTTATCTGTGACAGCTTTTTCAAAGGAAAGTTTGATGTCAAAGAAGGCATCGTAACGTCCTTCAAGAACCCAAGCATAAGCATCTGCGACTTTGAAAGATTCCGCAGCTGTTAATTCGATTTGTTGGTCCTTATGCTTTTCATTGTATTCTTTAATAACATTCCATTGTGCATTTTGTGGTGAAATTGGAACCAATTTTCCTTTTTCTTTAGCGAAGTCATCGATGTTCTTGTATTTATTCGCATCTTCTTTCCGGACGGTAAATCCGATGATACTTGCACCGATTGGTTCTTTTGGAATGATAAATTTCTTGGCACGTTCTTCGGTATACCAAGCTCCTTTGGTTCCGATATCGTATTTACCAGATTCTAGACCGATCAAGAGATCGTCATCACTTGTTCCAGTGTACTCAAACTTGTAGTCTGGTAGTTTTTCGTCAATGGCTTTGAGAACGGCTACTTCATAGCCATCTGATTCTCCTTTTTCATCAACGAAATCATACGGTACATAGTTTTGAGTGTGGGCTACTTTCAAGGTTGTTACCTTGTTAGATCCTGTTGAGCCTTTGCTGTCGTTTGCATGGTTCAAGCTCCGTCCAAGAATGGTTGCACCTGCAATGGCAAGAACTGCCACCCCACCGATAATCCATGTTTTTTTACTCATACTTTGTTCTCCCTTTTTCTATTTTCCTTATTCTGCTGCAGCTTCACGAACCCATTCGATTCGTTCTTCATCAATGTCACTTGGAATCGTACAATCGGCACCAATGACCAAGCCTGTGGTTCCTGTTTCTGCGATGATGCGTTTGGTTTCTGCTTGGATCGCAACCTTGTCTCCTGTGTAGAGAAGACCATTTTTGCCATTTTCAAAACCACCAAGAACCGTGCGTCCACCGAAGATTTCGCGTCCTTCTGCTAGGCTGATGCCTTCTGGTCCGACTGCCCAGTTAATGACTTGGGCTGGGTAGTCTGTGAAGAGATGGATATCATTGCGGGCTCCTTCGTAGCCACAGATATGAAGAATATTTACGCCACCGGCTTCATTGGCTGCCTCTAAGACATGGAGTTCACTCGGTGCAATAATGTTTTTATAAACTTCTTGTGTAACTCGCGCATCTTGGATACTTTGAACACTGAGGTAGATCCCGTCTGCTCCTGCTTCTTTAATAATTCGTTGGCTCAAACTTGCAATGTCTTGGCCAATTGTATCCAATACTTTTTTAAGAGTTGCTGCATCTTGATCGATGAAGTTTGCGATCAAGTCATCTCCTCCTGAAACTTCTCCGACCAACCATTTGAAGTAGGTCACCGGAGCAAAGATATTGTAGATAGCCACAATGTCTTCTTCAAAACCGGCACGGATTTTTTTAACCAGCTCTACTTGCTCTGTGATCCATGGATGATCTGCTCCGAGTGGTTCAATCCCTGCTAAGTCAGAGATATTTTCAAGGCCTTTGTGAATGGCTGGGTTTGGATAAGCAAAGTAACCATCACTCATGAGTTTGACAAAGTCTGGTTTGACCTTGTGAAGGAAGTTTTTATGGCCATTGAGGTTTTTTTCAATAATTTCCGGATTAGAAAATCCTTTCAACCATTCTTCTTCTGTTGTAAAATGATGCCAAAATCCAACTGGCACACGGTCAACTGCTTCTCCTTTGAAAGCTTTTAACACTAATTCTCTTTTTGATGACATGTTCTTACCTCGTTCTATCTTTTCTTGTTTGTTATCTTATCACTTCAATGATGCTTTGACTAATATATATTTTTTATCAAGCTCTTCATCTTTTTTTATCACTGATCTTCGAGAAGAAGAATTCCTGCTAGATCAGACGGGCGAAGGAGGGAGAGACTATGGGCTGGAATTTTCTCCAGTCTTGCCATATCTGGATCTTTCTTTGCTTTCCCCTGACTACTTGCAAGAGCGACTTTACTAAGCCCTAAAAGCAAAAACAAAACGGTTACCAGGATGCACCATCCACTGATCTTTTTCATCTCCCTCTCCTTTCTTCTTACAATACAGCTGCTTGACGCACCCAATCTAAGCGTTCCAATTGGAAATCATCTGGTACGGTACAGTCTGCTCCAAGGATCAAACCACGACTTCCGGCTTCAGCCACCAAGCGACGCGTTTCTTGCTCAATAGCTTCTCGTTCCCCTTGATAGAGCAAGCCTTTTTTGCCGTTGACAAAGCCACCCAAAACGGCACGATCGCCGAAAAGTTTACGACCTGCGGCTAGGCTCAGACCTTCATGATGGGTCGCCCAGTTAATGACTTGAGCTGGATAATCCTTGAAGAGCTCCACTTCATTGCTGGCCCCTTCAAAACCACAAATATGAAGGATATTGATGCCTCCAGCTTCATTGGCTGCTTCTAGGACAGCGATGCTGCTAGGCTCAATGAACTTGCGGTATTCTTCATCTGTCACACGCTCATCTTGGATCTGCTGGGTTGAAAAGTAAATACCTTCAATACCTGCTTCTTGGATCAAGCGACGACTTAAAGTAGCGATGTCTCCTGCAATCACGTCAAGGACATGAGCTAAAGTTTCTGGATCTTCCTTGATAAAGTCTGCAATCACTTGGTCTCCACGAGATTGGTCCGTACGGAACCAGCGTTTCAAATAAGAAATGGGCGAGAAGATATTGTAGAAAGAAGCAATCTCTTCATGGAAATGAGAACAAATTTCCTTGACCACCTCGATTTGTTTTTCAATCCATGGATGATGCTCTCCAATCGGTTGAATATCCTTCAATTCTCGGATCGATTGGATCTCTCTCGAATAAAGAGCACTCGGATAGCGGAAGAAGCCATCACTCATGATCTTGACAAAATCAGGTGAAATTTCTTCTACATAGTGTTGGTGGCCCTTAATACTTTTTTCTACTACAGCCGGATTGTCTAGACCCAATTCTTTTTCTTCTTGGGTCACATAATGGAGCCAAAATCCTACAGGGATTCGCTCTACTGTTTCGCCTCGAATGGCACGAAGAACCAATTCTTTTTTACTCATACTGTACATCCTCCTCAATATTTCTCCAACAGAAAGACTGACTGCTTTCCTTCTGGAATTTGTAACCATGATATCACCTCAAAAAGTAGCTGACTAATATATTTTCCCTATCAAGGCCTTAAAATTTCTTTATTGAGAAAGGCATCAAAAAAACGCAAGCCCTTGAAAATAGGGACTTGCGAGTATCTTTCTTTATTGTTTCATTTTAGAAGAAAAGGGATGCTTTGATCTTTTCTTGATCCGGTTATAGCAGAAAACTATATCCCTTCTTTTAAAGGAAAAAATAGCATATGTTGAGGCGAAGAAACCTTTCATAGCAGCGTTTTTCCTTCTTTTTTCTTTTCACCGATTCCTAGACACCTTCTTCTCTTTCTTGTCAGGCAAGATTGAAAGGAGTATAATTTTTATAGAATAATTTTAAGGAGTGTACGGTTTATGAAAACAACAAAAACCACCTTTACCATCGTTTCTGCTCTTGCTTCTGTCATTTTACTGACGAGTTGTGGAAGCAACACCACTAAAACGCAAGAGACAAAAGCAAGTAGCACTAAAAATCAGGTGACGATGACCTATGATCAGCAGCGCTCACAAGAAAATACCATGTCTGTTCTCTGGTACCAAAAGGCAGCAGAAACCAAGGCTTTGTATTTACAAGGCTACAATGTCGCTACTGACCGTTTGAAAGAGATCCTCCAAACTCCTTCTGATAAGCCTTATTCCATCGTCTTGGATTTGGACGAAACTGTTTTAGACAACAGCCCTTACCAAGTTCAAAACGTCAAAGATGGTACGGCCTTCAATCCTAAAGATTGGGATGTTTGGGTGAAAAAAGCAGCCGCAAAAGCGGTGCCAGGTGCCAAAGATTTTCTTCAATATGCGGATCAAAACGGGGTTCAAATCTACTACATTTCTGACCGTACAACCTCTCAAGTAGATGATACCATCAAGAACCTTGAAAAAGAAGGCATTCCTGTTCAAGGACGTGACCACCTCATGTTCTTAGAAGATGGCGTCAAATCAAAAGAAGGCCGTCGCCAAGCTGTACAAGAAAAGACCAATCTTGTCTTGCTCTTCGGGGACAACCTGGTTGACTTTGCAGATTTTTCCAAGACCTCTGAAGCTGATCGCGACAAGAAATTGGACGAATTGCAAAAAGAATTTGGTGAAAAATTCATCATCTTCCCAAATCCAATGTATGGATCATGGGAATCTGCTGTTTACCAAGGTAAAAAACTAGATGCCAAGGGACAAACAGAAGAACGCCTCAAAGCCTTGCAAGGTTTTGACAAATAAAGCAAACATCCTCGCTAGGAAAAACCTAACGAGGATGTTTTTTTCTATATAGATAATTTTATTCAACGGTTACAGACTTAGCAAGGTTTCGTGGTTTATCAACATCGAGCCCACGATGAAGGGTTGCAAAGTAGGCAATCAATTGGGTTGGCACCACCATTGAGATTGGAGAGAGGTAAGGGTGAACCGCTGTCAAGACCAAATCATCTGTCTCTTTAGCGACATTTTCTTCTGCAATGGTTAAAACATGGGCCCCACGTGCTGCCACTTCTTGGATGTTCCCACGTGTGTGGCTGGCTAGGACTGGATCTGACAAGAGGGCGATGACCGGTGTACCCTCTTCGATCAGAGCGATGGTACCGTGTTTCAACTCACCCGCAGCGAAGCCTTCACATTGGATGTAAGAAATTTCTTTTAATTTCAGACTGGCTTCCATGGCAACATAGTAATCTTGGCCACGTCCGATATAGAAAGCATTGCGGGTTGTTTCCAACAAGCCACGAACTTTTTCATCGATCACTTCTTTTTCTGAAAGGGTTGATTCGATCGATTGGGCAACGATAGACAATTCGTGCACCAAATCAAAGGCTTTGGCCTTCTCATTGCCATTAGCTTCCCCAACAGCTTTCGCCAGAAAGGCAAGGGCTGCGATTTGAGCCGTATAAGCCTTAGAAGAAGCTACCGCAATTTCAGGACCAGCATGGAGCAACATGGTCATGTCTGCTTCACGTGAAAGAGTTGAACCTGGAACATTGGTCACTGTCAAGCTTGGAATGCCCATTTCATTGGCTTTGACCAATACTTGGCGGCTATCGGCTGTTTCACCAGATTGGCTGATAAAGATGAAGAGTGGTTTCTTGCTGAGAAGTGGCATACCATACCCCCACTCAGATGAAATACCGAGTTCTACTGGGGTATCCGTCAACTCTTCCAACATTTTTTTAGACGCAAATCCAGCATGGTAAGAGGTACCAGCCGCAAGGATATAGATGCGGTCTGCTTCTTGAACAGCCTTGATAATAGCTGGGTCTACTACTACTTGACCAGATTCATCTGTATAGGCTTGGATCAACTTACGCATGACAGTTGGTTGCTCATCGATTTCCTTGAGCATGTAGTATGGGTAAGTCCCTTTTCCAATATCAGAAAGGTCAAGTTCAGCCGTGTAGCTAGCCCGTTCTTTGACGTTTCCATCATAGTCTTGCACTTCAACGCTATCAGCCTTGACAATGACCAACTCTTGGTCATGGATTTCCATGTATTGGTTGGTTTCACGAATCATGGCCATGGCATCAGAGCAGACCATATTGTAACCATCGCCAAGACCGATCAAGAGTGGTGATTTATTTTTTGCCACATAGATGGTGCTTGGATCTTCCGCATCCATCAAAGCAAAAGCATAGGCCCCACGGATGATGTGGAGGGCTTTTTTGAAGGCTTCGAGCGTAGACAAGCCATCTTCTTCAGCAAATTTTCCGATCAAGTGGGCGGCGATTTCTGTATCTGTTTGCCCCTTGAAATGGTGACCGGCTAGGTATTCTTCCTTGATTTCAAGGTAGTTTTCAATCACCCCATTGTGGACCAACACAAAGCGACCTGTTTCAGAGCGGTGTGGGTGAGCATTGTCCTCAGTTGGTTTTCCATGAGTGGCCCAACGGGTATGTCCAATCCCAGCTGTCCCTTCGACACCTTCCGCCTTAGTTGACAATTCTGCAATACGGCCAACTGCCTTTACCAATTGGCTCTTGCCTTCACTAGCCAGAAAAACACCCGCAGAGTCATAGCCTCGGTATTCGAGTTTTTCAAGTCCTTGAATCAAAATATCAGTAGCATTTGTATTTCCTACAACACCAACGATTCCGCACATAGTTTTTACGATATAGCCTTGCTATACTTTCCCCTTTACTTAGTCAAACGACCCATGGTCGATTTCTCAGTTACTTTAAAATTGGTCTAGTCTAATTTGACCAAAAAGCAACCAGCGGAGTCAGTATACAATGTTTCTTCCAGTTTGTCAACTAGGAAATTCAAGAAAATTGGTCTAGTTAAGGGAGGGTTAAGAAAAACCTATCAACATCTTGGTTGATAGGTTGCTTTTTCTACTCTTCAAATCCATTCCGCTGACTCAACTTACGGAACCAATGACCAGATTTTTTGAGGGTTCGTTTTTGACTTTCGAGCTCCAACTCAACTAAACCATAGCGGTTCTTGTAGCCATTGAGCCATGACCAGCAGTCAATAAAGGTCCAGATCAGATAGCCTTTACAGTTGGCACCATCTTGAATAGCCCGGTGGAGCTCGCGAAGATGGTCTTTGACAAAGTCAATCCGGTAATCGTCTTGGATCACTCCATCCTTGCGAAATTTTTCCTCTCCTTCAACTCCCATCCCGTTTTCGGTCAGGATCCACTCGATATTGCCATAGTTTTCCTTGATATTTTGGGCAATGTCATACAAGCCTTGCTCATAGATTTCCCAACCTCGGTGGGGATTGATCTTGCGACCTGGCATGACATAGGGTTCATAAAATTGTTCAAAGAGTAGGGGAGATGCTGGATTTGGAGCATAACGAGGAGCCGCCACACGGAGTGGTTGGTAATAGTTAACCCCTAGGTAATCCACCGTATTTTCCTCGATCAAGCGCAATTCAAAGGGATCATAATCCGGTAAGAGATCGCGCTCCCGTAGGATCTCCACTAATTCTTCAGGATAATGACCAAGAACAGATGGATCTAAAAAAGATTTGGCTTGAAAGAGCTCGGCAATACGCGCAGCTTTCACATCTTCTGGATGCTGGCTCCGAGGATAGGCTGGTGTCAAATTGAGCACAATCCCGATACGGTAATTAGGATCCACCTCATGACAGGCCTTAACTGCTAGAGAGCTTGCTAGCTGGGTGTGGTAGGCTACTTTAACAGCTGCTGCTGCGTCTACCTTATGAGGAAAATGGGCATCATAAAAATAACCAAATTCTACAGGGACAATAGGTTCATTAAAGGTGATCCACTGATCGACCAGATCTCCATAGGTCTTGAAACAAAAACGCGCATATTCCTGGTAAGCATAGGCGGTTTCTTTTTTTTCCCAACCATCCCCTTGCTCTTGAAGAGCCATCGGTAAATCAAAATGATAGAGGTTGACCAAGAGGTGAATCCCTTTTTCTTTAATCTTTTCAAAGACACGGCGGTAGAAATCAACACCTGCTTGATTGATCTCCCCTCGTCCTTCTGGGAAAATACGTGACCACTGGATAGAGGTTCGAAAGGCCGTGTGGCCGGTTTCTAACAAGAGGTCCAGATCTTCTTCCCAGTGTTCATAAAAAGTCGATGTTTTCTCTGGTCCTTGCCCTTGATAAAAGCGGTTGGGCTCGACCCTATACCAGTAATCCCAGAGATTGTCTCCCTTTCCATCCTGGGCTAGACGTCCTTCTGTTTGAGGCCCCGAGGTCGAACTCCCCCATAAAAAATCCTTTGGAAATTGATACATGTCCTAATCCTCCTCATTCTACTAGCTCTATTGTAGCGCATCCTCCTCCAAAACCTAGGCACAATTTACAGTCTTTCTTACGCAGATTAAAGAAAAAGCCCCTTAGGAAAAATTCCTAAGGGAGCTGGTCCTCTTTATAATTGAGTCACGACATATTCAAAGAGCTTGCGATCTGCTGGGCTCTTGTCAAAACGTAGTTCTGGATGCCACTGAACTCCGAGGAAACGGCTCTCATCTGTGGATTGAACGGCTTCTATGATGTCATCTTTAGGATCCCGCGCGATTACTTCTAAGCCATCTGCCAAGTCTTTAATACTTTGATGATGGAAAGAATTGATGCGACTGGTCTTACCATAGATCTCTTGCAGGACCGTCTGATCCTTGGTCACCAACTCTTGACTGGTGTACTGACCTGGATTGTCCTGCCAGTGGTGTTCAATATCTTGATACAGAGTTCCCCCTAGAGCGACATTATAGAGCTGGGTCCCACGGCAAACGGTAAAGATAGCTTTTTTAGCCGCACGCGCTTCTTCAATCAAGGCCAACTCAAAGAGATCGCGTTTCAAGAGGTAGTCATCACTGTCGATGGTGATTTCTTCTCCGTAAAACTTGGGCAAGACATTTTGTCCACCGGTGATGATGAGCTTATCAATCATCGATATGTAGTCTTTGGCCAAGGCCGCATCTCCAATCGGCAAGATCAAGGGAATCCCTCCTGCCTCTTTGACCGCTTCGACAAAACCAGTCGCCGCATAGCTCATGTTCGCGTCTGGATCATCTGGGAAGGGTCTTTCATTTCCTGTAATTCCAATCACTGGTCTTATTTTCATGCTTATTTCCATATTCTTTCATTCATCTTCAAGGCTTATTGTAACACAATTTCAAGCCAGACTCAATGGAGAGTTTTTTAAGAGAAGGTCTCCCCCTCTATAACAAAAGCTTGCTGAAAGGGTTAAAATTGCTTTCTATTAAAAAATCCTCAAGTGCGAAGACTTGAGAATTATTTGTTAATTTTTAATAACCCTTTCTTTTACCAAAAAGTCACGTGCCACTTGATTAGCTGACTTGCCTTCTACTCCGACTTGGTAGTTCATCTGGCTCATTTGCTCTGCTGTGATTTTACCAGCTAACTTGTTTAGAATGCCTTCCAATTCTGGATGTTTCTTAAGAAGAGCTTCTTTCATGAGGGGCGCCCCTTGATAAGGTGGGAAGAGTTGCTTATCATCTTCAAGGACCACCAGGTCATAGCGAGCCAGCTCGGCATCCGTTGAGTAAGCATCTGTGATCTGGATGTCACCGGACTGGATCGCCTGGTAGCGAAGGGCTGGCTCCATGGTGGAGACTTGTAGATGGAGTCCGTAAACCTTCTGCAAGCCCTTGTTCCCGTCCTCTCGGTCATTAAACTCCAAGGTAAAGCCTGCCTTGAGTTGTCCTTCCACCTTTTTCAAATCTGAAATGGTCTTGAGGCCATACTCTTGGGCAATTTTCTTAGGCACCGCGACAGCATAGGTATTCTGATAAGCCATGGGTTTGAGCAAGGCCAGGTCGTCTTGTTTCTTGATCCCATCTCGAGCCGCTCGATAGACTGCTTCTGGATCATGGCCGACTTGCGGCGCCGGCTTGAGGAGACTTTCGGTCACGGTCCCTGTAAACTCTGGATAGATAGCAATATCCCCTTTTTTCAGAGCTTCAAAGAGGAAGGTGGTTTTTCCAAAATTTGGTTTAACAGTCACTGTCATGTCCGTGTTTTCTTCGATCAAAATCTTGTACATATTGGCTAGAATTTCCGGTTCAGGACCCAACTTCCCAGCAATAACCAGGTTTTCTTTTTCCGGTTTGGGAAGAAGACTTGGTGTATAGCTAGCTCCCAATCCGATAACCATTACCGCAAAAGCCGCAAAGATGGTCCGCAATTTGGCCTTTTCCATCCATTTGAGAAGAAGGTTAAAGGCGATGGCCAAGAAGGCAGAAGACAGGGCACCGATTAAAATCAGACTGGCATTATTGCGGTCAATCCCTAGAAGGATAAAGGAACCGAGTCCCCCTGCTCCAATCAAGGCAGCTAGGGTAGCCGTCCCGATAATCATCACAGCTGCTGTCCGAATCCCAGACATGATGACGGGCATGGCCAAGGGAATCTCAAACTTCTTGAGTCGCTCCCACTTGGTCATCCCAAAGGCGATTCCCGCTTCTTCAAGACTTGGGTCAATCCCCTGCAAACCGGTGATGGTATTTTGGAGGATGGGGAAAATGGCATAGATGACGAGAGCTGTCAAGGCCGGAAGTGTTCCAATTCCCATGATGGGAATGAAGAGCCCCAAAAGGGCCATGGAAGGAATGGTCTGGAAGATCCCAGCCACCTGTAAAACCCAGTTGCTGGCTCTCTTGCGTGTACTTAAATAAATAGCCAGAGGGACAGCCAGAAAAATCGCAAGGAGTAAGGTCAGTAATGACAGTTGCAAATGTTGCCCCAGTGCAGTGAGCCAGTCTCCAAAACGTTCTTGAAAGGTTGCAAGTAGTTTAGACATGGTGAGCACCTCCAAATAAATCTGCCACAAAGTCGTTAGCTGGCTGGGCTAGAATGGTCTCAGAATCTGCCACCTGCACAATTTCTCCTTCTTGTAGCACCGCAATCCGATCGCCTAATTTCAAGGCCTCGTCTGTGTCATGGGTCACAAAAATAGTGGTCATACCGAATTCTTTGTGCAATTCTTTGGTAAGAGCCTGCAACTGCTTGCGAGAGATGGCATCCAAGGCTGAAAAAGGTTCGTCCATGAGTAAGATTCTCGGCTCTGCAATGATAGCCCGCACAATCCCAATCCGTTGTTGCTCCCCACCAGACAGCTCATGGGGTTTGCGATCAGCGTAATCAGAAGCTGGAAGGCCTACTTTTTCTAAAAGTTCGACTGTTTTGGAAGCCACTCGCTCCTTGCCCCAGCCCTTCATCTCAGGAATGAGAGCGATATTTTCCGCAACTGTCAAATTAGGAAATAGAGCAATGGCTTGAAGCACATAACCAGTAGAAAGACGTAATTCGCGTTCATCATAGTCCTTGATGCGTTTTCCATCCATATAGATATTGCCATCAGTTGGCTCCAAAAGACGGTTAATCATCTTGATCATGGTGGTTTTTCCAGATCCTGAAGGGCCTACGAGGACCATAAATTCTCCAGCTTCAATACGGAGATTGACATCTTTTAAAATGTCCTTATCCGTGTAGCGCAAGGCTACATTTTTATATTCAATCATATTCTTCCTCAATAAGTTTTCTGTCTCTAAGAGTATCCAATAGGCTACTTGCCGGATGTCCTAGAATTTTTTCGATATCTGTTGAAACCCCAGCTTGTTCCCCAGCTTTAATCGCTGTATAGGTGCTGACCCAGGCATCGTACTCCCAAGTTTGTGCTGGCCATTTTTTCCGTGACTCATAAGCTTCTTCTACTGTTTCATCCACATACGCGATGGTGTCACCGGTCTCTTTTGAGAGAAGCGCTACGATTTCTTCCATGGAAAGATCCTCTGGCCCTGTCAGATTCAAGGTTTGATTTTCCCACTCCTTAGGATTTAAAAGAATTTCTGCTGCAACCCTAGATGTGTCCTTACGGGCAACAGCTGACACAAGACCACTGCCTGCAGGACCACGAATCTCTCCATTTTCAAGCGCCATATCAATCAGGAAGTCCAAGTAAAAATTATCTCTCAAAAAAGTGTAGGTGAACCCTAACTCCTTGATATAGGCTTCCGTCTGGGCATGATCTCGAGACAAGGTGAAAGTTGCCTTCTCATCTGCCCCATAAAAGGAGGTATAGACGATATGCTCTACTCCTGCTAGCTTTGCAGCATCTAAAAAGTCCTTGTGTTCCTTGACACGCTCTGGATTTTCCCGAGCAGAAACCATCAACAAGATATCAATACCCTTTAAGGCCTCAACCACCTCTGGTGTATTGGCATACACTATTTTACGAATTTCCGCTGACGCATTGATCTTTGCACGCTCTGGGCTTCGTGCTAGATGGACTGAAGCGATTCCCTTCTTATAGGCAAGATTAGCCACATAAGAACCTAATTTCCCTGTTACCCCTGTAATACCAATCATAACTGTTACTTCCTTTCCTTAGATGTCATTCTCTTTAGCTTTTAGATTTGAGATAATGCGCTCTTGATACTCCTCAAATTCTCGGATTTCTTGATCCGAAAATCCTTGATAGAAAATCTCACCCAGTTCCTTACTAACACGATCCCCAATTTCCTTTTGTGCCCAACCGAGGTCTGTCAAAGAAATATATTTTTTCCTTTTATCCTGCGTACAAGGTTGAATCGTAACCAAGCCTTGTTCTTCCAATTTCTTAACCATGCTGGTCAATGTATTATTGGCTAGACCCGTCGCAAGAGCGATATCGGTCGCAGTAGCGCACCCCAACTCTTGCTTCCACAAAATCGTTAAAATTTTCCCCTGTTCACTTCGGTATTGGGCATCTGGTTCCTTGCTCAAGAGTTTTTGAAAAAGTCGCCCGTTCAACAAGCGTATCTGTAAAGCTTGGTAGCCCCCTTGCATCTTGTCCATTTTGTCTCCTTTTTATTTCTATACCGAAATATCACAGTCATTGTATCACCGTTCGTTACATCTGTCAACTATTTCGATATAGAAATAACATTTTCCTTGGAAGAAGAGAAACATTTAAACTCCTTGTAAAACAACACTGAGTTTTACATATGTTCACTGTAATGCAGAATGAAATTTGTTAAAAAGCTTCGGTAGGTTTCTTCCTACCGAAGCTTTTTTGATATCACGCATCCAACCAACAACTATTTTCAAACCGACTCTTTGCCTTTTCACAAAAATCCTCCAGAGCTAAGCTCCGAAGGATTTATTTTTATTTCACAACGATACTAACCAATTTAGTTGGCTTCAATAGTCCAGTGGACTATTGAAGGTGGCAGATAGGGCTAATAAACTGGTTATTTAACAACGATATTAACGAGTTTATTAGGGACACTAATCACTTTCACGATTTCTTTGCCATCAATCTCTGATTTGACTTTTTCGTCAGCCAGAGCGACTTCTTGCAATTCTTCGCGTGACAGGTCTTTTGCGACCATGAGTTTAGCACGGACTTTTCCTTTGATTTGAACGACGATTTCGATTTCGTCTTCAATCAATTTGCTTTCGTCCCATGTTGGCCAAGCTACGTAAGAGATTGACTCACCGGTTGCTGCGACTGTTTGCCAGAGTTCTTCTGCTAAGTGAGGCGCAAATGGGGCAATCAATTGGATAAAGCCTTTGGCGTAGTCTACATAAAGTTTGTCTTCCTTGTTGGCAGCATTGACAAAGACCATGAGTTGGGCAATAGCTGTGTTGAACTTCATAGACTCGATTTGCTCTGTAACAGCTTTAACAGTTTCGTTGTAAACCTTGTCTAGAGCGCCATTGTTTTCCGCAACGATTTCTTTACTTGTAATCAAACGGTAAACACGGTCGAGGAATTTACGGCTTCCTTCCAATCCTTCTTCAGACCAAGCGATGGAAGCGTCAAGTGGTCCCATGAACATTTCATAGACACGAAGGGTATCGGCACCGTATTGTTCCACCACATCGTCTGGGTTGACCACATTCTTGAGGGATTTAGACATCTTAGCTGGTGCTTGCTCCAACTCTTCTCCTGTTTCCACATGGAAGAAGGAACCATCACGTTTTTCAACCTTGTCAGTCGCTACAAGAGCTCCACGGTGGTCACGGTAGCTAGTTCCCAAGATCATTCCTTGGTTAAAGAGTTTTTGGAATGGCTCTTTAGTCGGTACAACACCAAGGTCATAGAGGAATTTATGCCAGAAACGAGCGTAAAGCAAGTGAAGAACAGCGTGTTCTGCACCACCTACGTAGATATCGACTGGCAACCATTGTTTGAGGAGGTCCTCGTCAGCCAATTTCTCAGTGTTGTGTGGATCGATATAGCGGAGGTAGTACCAGCTTGAACCAGCCCATTGTGGCATCGTATTCGTCTCACGACGACCTTTGACACCATCTTCGCGGGTGACTTCCAGCCAGTCTGTCAAGTTAGCCAATGGGCTTTCACCAGTACCTGAAGGGCGAATGTCCTTGGTTACTGGCAAGACAAGTGGGAGTTCACTTTCTGGAACAGCTGTTGAAGTTCCATCTTCCCAATGAATGATTGGGATTGGTTCACCCCAGTAACGTTGACGGCTAAAGAGCCAGTCGCGGAGACGGTAGGTAACCTTTTCTTGACCAAAGCCTTTTTCTTCTAGCCAAGACACGATTTTAGCAATCGCTTCTTCTTTGTTAAGTCCATCTAGGAAGTCAGAGTTGACGTGAAGTCCATCTTCAGTATAGGCAGCTTCTGCTACATTTCCACCTTCCAGCACTTCTACGATTGGAAGACCAAACTGGTTAGCAAATTCCCAGTCACGCTCATCGTGGGCAGGTACGGCCATAACGGCACCTGTTCCATAACTAGAAAGAACATAGTCGGCAATCCAGATTGGGATTTCTTTACCATTGACAGGGTTGATGGCATAAGCACCAGTCCAAACCCCTGTTTTTTCCTTAGCAAGGTCAGTACGAGCTAAGTCTGATTTAAGGCTAGCTTGGTGTTTGTAGTCCGCTACAACTTCAGCTTGTTCAGGTGTCGTGATGTCATCTACTAGTTCATGTTCAGGCGCCAAAACAGTGAAGGTCGCACCGAAAAGAGTATCTGGACGAGTCGTAAAGACTGTGAATTCCTTGTCAGTCCCTTTTACTTTGAAGGTGACATTGGCACCAGTTGATTTACCAATCCAGTTGCGTTGCATGTCCTTGATAGACTCTGGCCAGTCAAGGTCATCCAAGTCGTTGAGCAAACGTTCCGCATAGGCAGTGATTTTAAGCATCCATTGGCGCATTGGTTTGCGGACAACTGGATAGCCACCACGCTCAGAGGTTCCATCTGGAAGAACTTCTTCGTTAGCGATAGCTGTTCCTAGTTCCTCAACCCAGTTTACTGGTACTTCAGCTTCATAAGCCAAACCTTTTTCGTAAAGCTTAGTGAAGATCCATTGCGTCCACTTGTAGTAGTTTGGATCTGTCGTATTGACTTCACGGTCCCAGTCGTAAGAGAAGCCAAGCGCATTGATTTGGCGTTTGAAGTTAGCGATGTTTTCTGCTGTGAATTCCGCTGGGTCATTCCCTGTATCCATAGCGTATTGCTCAGCAGGCAAACCAAAAGCATCCCATCCCATTGGGTGAAGGACATTGTAACCTTGCGCACGTTTGAAACGGCTAAGGATATCTGTTGCTGTGTAGCCTTCTGGGTGTCCTACGTGAAGACCCGCTCCAGATGGATAAGGGAACATGTCCAATGCATAAAACTTAGGTTTTGAAGCATCTGTTCCTGTCTTAAAGGTGTGATGGTCAGCCCAGTATTTTTGCCACTTAGGCTCGATTTCTTTATGATTGTAAAAACTCATAGCGTCTCTCCAATTTTCGTGATGCTCCTATTATACCATTTTTAGGCGATTTTTAAAGGTTCAGACAAAGAAAAAGACAGGTCCCATACGGGACCTGTCTTTCCTGTTTTCTTCAAGAAAAGTCTATTTCACATGCTTTTCAAGTTCTTCTTGCGCTTTTTTATTGGATTTTTCTTTTTCTTTCTTCCATTGATCACGCGCTTTGTCGTAGTCTTTAGCCGATACGACCTTGTCTTGAACTTCTAAATATTTATAGTTGAAGGATTGACCCTTGTGGCCTGTCCAAGCAAAGGCTGCAGAGTATGGTACAGTCTTACGAACGACTGGAGAAGCTCCATCCGAATGAATCGGAATCAAGAGGGCACTATCGGTCAACCAAGCTTGAGCGGCAGCATATTTTTCGTAACGCTTGTTCACATCTTTGGTTTCATTGTGCGCATCTTCGATCAATTGATCATATTCATCAAAACCAGCTGCTTTTGCGGCTGCATTATCCGTACCAGCATCGAATCCAAAGTAAGAATTGGCGTTTTCGCCGGATTTACCACTAGTGATATCGATGTAAGAAGATGGGTCCGTATAGTCTGGTCCCCAACCCAAGTTATTGTTCAAATCCCAGTCTTGTTGCGAAGCACTTTCAGCAAAGTAGGTAACCCGTTGCAGATCATCTTCAGAAATCATATTCAAATCGATGACAATATTTTCTGCTCCTAGTGTAGATTCAACTGACTGTTTAAAGGATTGAGCTTGTTTGATCCCTTCTGTATAAGTTGAAGAAGTTGGAAGGTCTAAATGAATTGGGAATTCAACTCCTTGAGCCTGCAAATCTGCCTTGGCTTTGGCAAACTCTTCTTTGGCCTTGGTTGGATTGTAGAGGGTGTCTTTTCCATCTGCGACAGAGACCCCTTTCCATTCATCCCCATAAGCTTCTAAGTCTTTTTCTACTGCATCACCAAATTGTTTGCCATCGATTTGGACAAAGTTTGGTGGCGTAAAGGTATTACGGATCACCTTATTGGCACCCGCTTCCCCGTTAGTTTGCGCTACATAAGCCTTGCGGTTGAAGGCAAACATAATGGCTTGACGGAAGTCTTTATTTAAGATTGCTTTCTTAGTTGAAGTCTTTTGAGCATCCGTGGTCTTCTTTGTGATTTCATAAGCCTGACGGTCAATGTTGAAGGAAAGATTGTAGGTAGAGGAACCTTGGTCAGTATAGACAATGTCGTCCTTATGCTTCTTCTCTACACTCTTATAGTTAGAACCATTTGGGAAAACACGGGCAACTGTATAGTCGCCGTTATCAAACCCACGAATCAAGGATTCTGAGTCTTGTCCATCATAATAGGTCAGCTTGACTTTACTGATCTTAACATTATCCGCATCCCAGTATGTTGGGTTCTTTTCCAATATCGCAGAAGATTTAGAAGTGATAGATTTGATCAAATAAGGACCGCAGTAGAGGATACTAGATGGAGAAGTTCCTTGACCATAGTCATCTCCTTTAGATTTCAGGAATTCTTCATTGACCGGCATCAAGATCCCCATCGTAGTCTTGGAATTCCAGAAACTTTCTGGTTGGCTCAAGGTATATTGAACGGTGTAATCGTCAATAGCTTTCACACCAACAGTTGAGAAATCAGATGTCTTCCCTGAAACATAATCATCCAAACCTTTGACAGATTTTTGGACCAAGTAAATCGCTTGTGATTTCTTATCTGCCGCGTGTTTGAGACCTGTCACAAAGTCTTGGGCCTTAACCTCTCCTCCATATTCTTCCCCTTCAGAAGTCATCCATTTGACCCCTTTACGGAGTTTATAAGTATAGGTCAAGCCATCCTTGGAAACAGTCCAGTCTTTAGCAAGCGATGGGATCAAGTTCCCGTACTTGTCCACTTCCAACAAGCCATCTATCGCATTTCCTGTAAACTCGGAAGTCGATTTTTTATTGGAAATCGAGTAGTCTAAGGTATCCGGATCCTGGGTATAGACATAGCTAAATGTCTGACCACCAGAGCTACTAGATTTCCCTCCTGAGCAGGCTGCCAGTACACCAGCTGATAAAAGCAGAGCGCTGGTAGCTAAGAGTACCTTCCCTTTGTTCATATAAATCACCTCATTGTAAAAAATGTTATACTCAATTTAAATTATAGCACTTTCTAGGGAAATGTAAACGCTTTTACTGCGAAATTATTCTATTTTTCCTTTATTTTTTCAATTTCTACTTTTTCTAAAATTTTTTCAAGTTGAATCCCTGGCCTGTATGATATAATGGAATCTATGAATTATGTGAGACATTTACACAAACGACTAAAACACAGCCTCTTGTCCCTCCTTGTAGGAGTCTTGACATTAGGCCCTATTTCCACTGCCTTTGCGGACGACATCTACCAGCAAGAAGATGTCATGAAAATCGCAGCTGATGCTGGACTGGTATTGGACGATTTTTACAAGCCTAAGGCTGACATCGTCATCGACGCCAATACTGGAGCCATTTTGTACGGAGACAATATCGACACGGTCCGGGACTCCGGAAGCATGGCCAAACTCATGAGTGCCTATGTGGTCTTTCGGGCCCTTAAGGAAGGCAAGATCAAATATGATACCGTGGTCACAGCAACAGAGGCAGACCAAGCCATCTCGGAAAACAATCTGTTAAGTAACTCACCTATTGTAGCTGGTGTTGACTACAAGGTATCTGAATTGATCAAGATGCTCTTTGTTCCATCTTCTAGTGCGGCCGTGATTATGCTCGCCAACGCCGTCACTGACAATGATCCCGATAAGTTTTTGGACTTAATGAATCAGTACGCACAAGAAATGGGGATGAGCCATACAAAATGGCACAATCCAAATGGGGCGATGATTTCGGTCCTTCAGGGCTACTACAATCCTCAGCGCTACGATGTCAATGCCAATAACGAAATTACAGCGCGGGACATGTCTATTCTGGCTTATCACATCGTAAACGACCTGCCAGAAATGTTGGAATACACCAAGCAAGCTCATACTACCATCATGGAAGGTACCCCCTACGAGCAAAGCTATGATAACTACAATACTTCCCTCGAAGGTGGAAAGTTCGCCCTTAAAGGAACAGATGGACTCAAAACTGGATCCAGCCCGACTGCTGACTACAACTACACCGCGACAACCAAGCGGGGGAAACAGCGGATTATCGAAGTCATTTTGGGGGTTGGAAACTACGATGTCGAGATCGCCGAAAGTTACCGCAATCAAATCGGGAATACCTTGGCTGAGAAAATGTTCGCAGACTACCAGTATAAAAAAATCCTTTCTGCAGGCGATCATACCATCGACGGGAAGACAATTCACTTGAAGCAAGACTTCTATGCGACCGTTAAGAAGGGGACGAAGCCAGCCCTTAAACTGGAAGACAACCGCCTAGTCGTTCAGAACGGCTTGCAACAGGTATCTCCAAGTATTAAAGCGGGAGTGGCCGTAAGTGAGTCTAAAACAACGACCTCTAGCAGTAAAAGCAAGGGACTCGATGTTATGTGGCTCTTCTGCTTCCTGCCTGCCGGAATTTTATACCTGATCTTTAAACAAACCGATCCAAAAAGAAGAAAATAGAAAAAGAACTCCCATTACCATAAGGTATGGGAGTTCTTGGTTTGTCGACAAAGTCATCTTAGAAACTTTCCTTAGGTGAGTACGGACGTCAGCGAACTTCGAAGAAGTTCCATGACTTAGTTTTGGACCTAAAGTTCCAAAACTCCCGAGTGCTAGAAACAATCGTGTTTCTAGCACTTTTCTCACGGCGGAAAGTTCCTAAGCATTTTTTAATGAGCCTTAAAAAGTATCTAATTTTAATTTTTTAGGCATCCATTAGTTTGTTTGATGTAAAAAATCAGTTTGTCTACATTATCTGTGAATGACAGATATTGATTTAGTCTAAACCTTGAACGTAGGCATCTACTGCTACGATGGCTTGGGCAATATCAGAAGCCTTCACTTCAAATGGCATTTGATGGATGGTTTCTCCTTCGATGGTGGCCTGTTGGCCAACCTTGAGAAGATCTTCATAACTTGCAGTTTCAAGATGCATTTCTTTCAGAGTGGTTGGCATACCGATTTGTTGATAGAAACGAATGTATTTATTCAATTCTTCCTTCGGACGGTTTTCTAAGAACAATTGAACTAACGTTCCGTAGGCTACTTTTTCACCGTGAGTCAAATGGTGGATGTCCCCAGTAAGGGCTGTAAAGCCATTATGGATGGCATGGGCAGCTGCTAACCCACCACTTTCAAACCCAATACCACTAAGAAGGGTATTGGCTTCAATGATGTTTTCAAGAGCAGGGGTTACGACTTTGGCTTCACAAGCAGCCATGGCTTGGAGTCCATCAGCAAATAAGGTTTCTTCACAACGTTGTGCAATGGCGACACCCGCTAAGGTTTGTCGTTGACCCAACATGGTTTTTCCATTGGCTTGCATTACCGCACGCGCTTCGACCCAAGTCGCTAATCCATCTGCGATTCCAGAAGCGAGCAAACGTTTTGGTGCTTGAGAGATGACTTTGCTATCCACCAAGACCAATTCTGGGTTCTTAGAATAGAAGATATAGCGCTCAAAGGCACCCTCATCCGTATAGATAACCGACAAGGCGGAAACGGGAGCATCTGTAGAGGCGATGGTCGGAGCAATCACAACTGGTGATTTTAGAAGATCAGCAATAGCTTTTGCACTATCGATGGTCTTTCCTCCACCAAGTCCAATGACCAAATCACAGCCATTTTCTTCTGCCAGACTAACCACACGATTGATTTCGTTGTCAGAAGCTTCTCCATTAAAGAAGACTGGCAAAACCGTAAGCCCATTTTGACCAAGGTATTCTTCAAAACGTTTCCCTACGATATCATAAACCACTGAATCACATAGTAAAACAGGGTGAGTCCCTAATTCTGAAATAGATTGCGCATTTTCAAACAAGGCATTTTCCCCTTGAATGTAACGTGACGGACTTGCAAAATTTCTCATAGTCTGCTCCTTTAAAATTTATTTAGTTCACACCCATAGTAGCATTTATTTCTATGAAATTCAAAGAATTATACAAGGCTCCAATCAATTAAATTTATCTGTTCACGCAGTCATTGGAAGCGTTTCATTTTTATTTGATGTATCTTATTATCAAAAATCCCCAAAGCTAGTTTCAGTAGGTTGAAACTTAACTCTGGGGATTTTTATTTTTTTCACGAGCAATCAAGAAAATCAATCGCTTAACTGAAGTTGAGACTACTTCCTTTGATCAACAAAACTAGTATCGCGAAATTGAACTCGCCCTAAAAGCGTCGAGAAAAAGAGAGATTGCCTGGTGGGCATGGCCCACATGGTCAATCTCCTATTTTCTTCTCGCTTTTTTTACGGGCTTAGTATCTTGATTTACCAAATGATCACACGATCTTCTGGTGCGCGCCACATGCCGTCGCCTTCTTTGACATCAAAGGTTTCAAAGAATTCGTCAAAGTTTGGTAATTGGACATTGGTGCGGAGTTTTCCTGGTGCGTGGACATCGACACTTGCGAGGAGTTGCATGTACTCTGTCCGAGCTTTCATGCGCCAGATGCGAGCAAAGTTGGTGAAGAATTCTTCTGCTGAGAAATCTTCCTCTTTCTTAGCGGCTTCAAGGGCTGCAGCGATACCACCGAGGTCTGCTACGTTTTCAGAAACGGTCAATTTCCCGTTGATCTTGGCACCGTAAGAGTCTTGTCCTTCAAACTGATCGATGACTTTTTGAGTCCGAGCGGTAAAGGCTTCGTAATCTTCTGGCTTCCACCAGTCTTTCAAGCTACCGTGCTCATCAAAGGATGCTCCATTGGTGTCAAAGGCGTGGGAGATTTCATGGGCAATGACTGCACCGATTCCGCCGTAGTTGGCTGATGATGATTGGTGAAGGTCATAGAAAGGTGCTTGTAAAATCGCTGCTGGGAAGACGATTTGGTTTTGTTGCGGATCATAGTAGGCATTGACCATATTAGCTGGCATGTGCCATTCGCTCCGATCGACTGGTTGGTTCCACTTGCTCCAAGTATGGGCAATGGAAATTTGAGCCAATTTTTGGGCATTTTCTACCAAGTTTTTGCTCTCGTCGATGATCTTTTTGGCGTATGTTTCTGGTAATTTTTCAGGGTAGCCGATATGCGGTGTGATGACATTGAGTTTGACAATGGCTTTTTCGCGGGTTTCAGGAGCGAGCCAGTCTGCTTTTTCAAGACGATCCTTGTAGACCTCAATCATGGTCGCTACTTTGTGCTCTACATCTGCTTTTGCTTCTGGTGAGAACTTTTCGCCCGCATACCAGAGCCCAAGCGCTTGGCTATAAGGTCCTTCTGCCAAAGCCAAAGCTGCCTTTTCTTTCGGACGTGCTTCTGGTGTCCCTGTGATGGTCCGTCCATATTCACCAGACAGGACACGGATTTCTTCGGTCAAGAAGGAAGTCCAAGAAAGAGCTGCGCCGAGTTTCAATTTAGCATGAAGGGTTTCCCAGTTGGCTGCTGAGTAGAATGTTGGTGCGAATTCCTTCCAGAAACGCTCTTCTGGCACGATGATAGTATCTGGCGTTTGTCCGATCACTTCTGTAAAGAAAGTATCGAGTGGCAATTCTGGAACCAAGGCCTTGAAATCTGCCCATTCATAAGGATGGTAGAGTTTGTTGTACTCTGATTTTTCTTCGTTTGACAAGACATATTTGGCCAATTCTGCATCAGCCGCAATGACCTTATCTAGGATATCTTTGATTTCTTCCTCTGAGAAATCGAATTTTGCCAAGAGTTTTTCAACCATTTGACGCCAAACAGCTAATAACTCTGGTCCTTTTTCATTGTCTTCTTCATAGTAGGTTGTATCAGGCAAAATCAAACCGAGTGCTTCTCCCCACAAGACATTCATTTGGGCATTCATAAAGTCTGGTGACACGCTAAATGGCAAGAGATTTGGTTTGCCAGCTAGCTCATAGGTGCCCAACTTGCTGGTATAGTCTTCAAAGGAAGATAAGGCCTTGATTTCGTTGATCAAGGGCATAGCTGGAGCCACACCAGCTGCTTCCCGTGCATCAAAATCTGCCACCATTTTGTGGTATTTGACAAAGTTTTGCAGAATGCTATCTTCAGGCAATTCTTCTCCTCTTTGCCATTTTCCGGTAATATCCAACATCAAGTTTTCGATATCTTGGATCAAGTCCATAAAACCACCGGTTGACGGTTTGTCATCTGGAATCACAGCTGTCTCAGCCCATGCCCCATTGACGTAATCATAAAAATCATCTTGTAAACGTACCATGATCTTCTCGCTTTCATTCTTTTGTAATAACCTTATCAAAAATAGGAACTTTTTTCAATGATTTCAAGAGATTTAAGTTGAATTATTTTAAAAATTAACTTGACTTAACTTTTTATTCGTGTATAATTATTTCAAAAATTAACTTGACTTAATTTTTTTATTCATGTATATTAATGGTAAAGGAGCAAAATCATGATTCAAATTGAACATCTCAGTGTTGCTTACCAGCAAACACTGGCCTTGGAGGATCTTTCCCTCACCATCCAGGGTCCAACCATCCTAGGCATTCTTGGCCCCAATGGGGCTGGAAAATCAACCCTAATCAAGGCCATGCTAGGACTTCTCCCTCATGCGGGAAAGGTCCAGCTCGATCAAAAAGATCTCAGCCAAGTTCTTCAACGGGTGGCCTACGTCGAACAGAAATCCGCTATTGATTTCCACTTTCCCATCACGGTGAGAGAGTGCATCTCACTGGGTCTTTATCCCCACCTTTCTATCTTCAAGAGAAAAAGCAAAGAAGATCTCCAAAAAGTGGAAAATGCCTTGAAACTTGTCAATCTTCTTGATCTAGCGGATCGCCAGATCGGCCAGCTTTCAGGAGGGCAATTCCAACGGGTGCTGATCGCCCGCTGCTTGGTCCAAGAAGCGGATGTCATTTTTTTGGATGAGCCCTTCGCAGGGATTGACTCTGTCAGCGAAGACATCATCATGCAGACCCTCCAGACCTTGAAACAAGAAGGCAAGACCATTCTGATCGTCCATCACGACCTCAGCAAGGTCCCAGCTTATTTCGACCAGGTCCTCCTCCTTCATCGTAAACTGATTGCATTTGGGAAAACAGAGGAAACCTTTACCAAAGAAAATCTGCATGCAGCCTATGGGCATGAACTCTTTATAGGAGGTGGCGTCGGATGATTACAGAATTTATCGATGGATTACAGCAATTCCACTTCTTACAGAATGCCCTGATCACAGCCATCGCCATCGGGATTGTCGCTGGAGCCGTTGGATGCTTCATTATTTTAAGAGGCATGTCTCTCATGGGAGACGCTATCTCACACGCAGTTCTTCCTGGTGTGGCTCTCTCCTTTATCCTGGGCATCAATTTCTTTATTGGCGCTATTGTCTTTGGCCTCCTGGCGTCCGTCCTTATCACCTATATCAAGAGCAACTCCATCATCAAGAGCGACACTGCAATTGGGATTACCTTTTCTTCTTTCCTCGCCTTAGGAGTCATCCTGATTGGAGTCGCTAAAAGTTCCACCGACCTTTTCCACATCCTCTTTGGGAATATCTTGGCCGTCCAAGACCGGGATATGTGGATAACCATCGGTGTTGGTGCTGCGGTCTTGCTGGTGATTGTCCTACTCTTTCGACCCTTACTGCTCACATCTTTTGATCCTGTTCTGGCTCAATCCATGGGCGTCCGGGTCAAGGTCTATCACTACCTCCTTATGGTGCTCTTGACCTTGGTTTCTGTCACTGCTATGCAGAGTGTCGGAACCATTCTCATCGTCGCCATGCTCATTACACCCGCTGCGACGGCCTATCTCTATACCAATAGTCTCTGGTCCATGATGCTCCTTTCATCCGGATTAGGTGCTCTTGCATCCATCCTGGGACTCTTTATTGGCTATAGCTTAAACATCGCCGTCGGGTCTTGTATTGTCCTCACTTCTGCTGTCTTCTTTCTCATCAGCTTCTTTATCGCTCCTAAGCAGAGAAAGAATAAGCACGCTCTTTCATCTCATTAAAGGAGAAACACATGAAAAAAACCGCTTCTATCCTCGCCCTCTTTGTGGCGCTCTTATTTGGTCTGTTGGCCTGTAGCAAAGGCTCTTCTTCTGGAGCTTCTGGTAAATTGAAAGTGGTCACCACCAATTCAATCCTTGCAGATATAACTAAAAATATTGCTGAGGATAAGATCGATCTGCACAGTATCGTTCCTGTCGGCAAAGATCCTCACGAGTACGAACCGCTTCCAGAAGATGTCAAAAAGACTTCGCAAGCAGACCTCATCTTCTACAACGGGATCAACCTCGAAACCGGTGGCAATGCTTGGTTTACTAAATTGGTCAAAAATGCCAATAAAGTTGAAAACAAAGACTATTTCGCAGCTAGCGACGGAGTCGACGTCATCTACTTGGAAGGCCAAAACCAAGCTGGAAAAGAAGACCCTCACGCTTGGCTCAATCTCGAAAACGGGATCCTCTACGCTAAAAACATTGCCAAACAATTGATCGCAAAAGATCCCAAAAATAAGGACTTCTACGAAAAAAATCTAGCAGCCTATACTGAAAAACTTAGTAAGCTCGACCAAGAAGCCAAACAAAAATTCAACAATATCCCAGAAGAGAAGAAGATGATTGTAACCAGTGAAGGCTGCTTCAAGTACTTCTCCAAAGCCTACGGCGTCCCATCTGCCTATATCTGGGAAATCAATACGGAAGAAGAAGGGACACCTGACCAAATCAAAACGCTGGTAGAAAAGCTCCGGCAAACCAAAGTACCGGCCCTCTTTGTCGAATCCAGTGTCGATGAGCGTCCTATGAAAACTGTGTCTAAGGATACCAATATCCCGATCTATGCAAAGATCTTCACTGACTCGATTGCCAAAGGAGGAGAAAAGGGCGATAGCTACTACAGCATGATGAAGTGGAACTTAGACAAGATCGCAGAAGGATTGAGTCAGTAGACCATTCAGATTTCTAAACAAATCAGTGGTCCCTCCACCGGTATTGCGGTACAATAAAAACAAAAAAGGAGTCTTTTTATGGCAACATTTTTAGGAAACCCTGTGACCTTTACCGGATCTCAACTTCAAGTAGGGGAAATGGCCCATGATTTTTCATTGATCACTCCAGCTCTTGAGAAGAAATCTTTAGCTGATTTCGCTGGCAAGAAAAAAGTCCTCAGCATCATCCCATCTATTGACACTGGTATCTGTTCCACTCAAACACGTCACTTCAATCAAACCTTATCGGATATGGAAGACACTGTCGTCTTGACGGTCTCTGTCGACCTTCCTTTTGCTCAAGGTAAATGGTGCGCTGCTGAAGGGCTCGACAATGCCATCATGCTCTCAGACTACTACGACCATTCCTTCGGGAAAGCATACGGCCTCTTGATCAATGAATGGCACCTACTTGCGCGTGCTGTCTTGGTCTTAGATGCGGATAACAAGGTTACTTACGTTGAATACCTAGAAAATATCAACAGCGAACCAAATTACGACGCTGCAATCGAAGCCGTCAATGCGCTTGGATAAATGAAAAAAGAGGTCTGCGACCTCTTTTCCATTGCTATAAAATCCGATGAAGTCCATTCTGTAGGAGGACGCGCCAGCGTAAGCGAGGGATGCCTCTGAGGAAACTCCGCACGCGCTGTGCCACTTGTTGCTTGTAGCTCTTGCCTCCTTGTGCAAAGACCCCTTTTCGACTCCAGTAGCCTTCGACACTGCGATCATTTTTAGGGGCTAGATAGCGAACACCTTGACGATAAAGGACCTGCTTCCGAAAGGCTGGGTCCCAAGCTTTGACGGGGTCAATATCTAAGTCCTTATGGGTCCGTCCCCTAGCCAGCCCGTAGTTAAAACTAGCCCCATTGACAATGCCATTTTCAGAAACTTCTACTGGATCGACTTCATTGAGAAAACGCCCGGCTTGATCGAGAATATACTCCGTATGAAAATTTAACAAGACCTTGAAATTGACTTGTTGGGAGGCCCCTGATGGATAATGAAGGTGACCATCTGGCCCTAGGGAGACCTTATTGTGAAGGCGGGCAGCCGCATAAGCATCCACCGTGACCGCTCTAGCCTTTTGTATGTAAGCTTGTAAGGCCTCCTCGTCAGTCTGTCCAGCTCTGGCCTTATGCGTCCGAATCCATTGGGCTTGGTAACTTGAAAGTAGGTAGCGTAACTGGTGAACCTGGCGTTTCAAGAGCTGATCTCCCGACTGATCTGCTAAGGGATCCTTTTCAAAGGCGATTTGCACGACGTGTGAAAAAGCCTTCCAAAAGTCGGAACCTGGCGGACAATCTGGAGACATCCTACTCAGAAGAAAGGCTGTTTCTTCACAAGTTCCGGACAGGTCACTTGGCATAAGAAGAATTTTCATGACTCCCCTCAGCAAGTCTTGGGCAGCCGTTTCCGTTAGATCTTTGATCTCTTGAAACCACATGTTTTGAAACAGAGGACTGGCAAAGAAAAAGACAGACTGGTATTGTTCTTGGTAGGCTTGTGGATCTTTCAATCCCTGCAAGTGCTTCTCTAGATAGGCTAAACTACTCTCTCTCCAGCCTAATCTCACTAATTCCCGTCTGTTCATAGTGCCGTCCTTTCTATGCTACTATACTACCATCTTTTGGAGCTTGAGACAATTCTCATTACTCCACTAGCGTTTTTGAGGATATTTTTGATATACTAGAAGTGAGCGAAGAAAAGAGGAAAGCATGACACCAAACAAAGAAGATTACCTCAAGTGCATTTATGAAATTGGCACAGAAGTAGAAAAAATTAGCAACAAGGAAATCGCGAGTCGCATGCAGGTCTCTCCACCCGCTGTGACCGAGATGATTAAGCGCATGATCTCAGAGGGTCTCTTGGTGAAGGACAAGTCTCGTGGGTATTTGCTAACGGATCTAGGATCGCAGTTGGTCTCTGATCTCTACCGCAAGCACCGCTTGATCGAAGTATTTCTTCTGGAAAAACTTGACTATACAACTGAAGAAGTCCATGAAGAGGCAGAAGTTCTCGAGCATACCGTTTCTGAACATTTCATTGACCAGCTGGATCACATGCTTGGAACTCCTAAGACCTGCCCTCACGGTGGGACAATTCCAAAGAAAGGCGAAAGGCTTGTCGAAGCCTACCAAGACCGTCTCAGCGAAGCGATCCAACCTGGTCTCTATATTCTGCAAAGGGTCCATGACACCTATGAATTGTTAAAATTCTTAGACCAGATCCATCTCCAGATTGGGGATACTATCGCGTTTCAACGATATGATGACTACACAGGCCTCTATCACTTAGTCATCCATGGACAAGAAATTTCTATCAACCAAGTGATCGCCCAACAACTCTATATTGAAAAACATGCAGTCTAATCCGACTGCATGTTTTCTTACTTATGGATTTTTTGTATCTAACAAAATCGTCACTGGACCATCATTGATCAATTCAATCGCCATATCGGCCCCAAAGATCCCTCGTTTGACAGGGACTTCTTTTTCTAATTGATCATTAAAGGCATCATATAACTGACTGGCCATATCTGGCTTGGCAGCCCCTGTAAAAGCAGGACGGTTGCCTTTTTTGGTATCCGCAAAGAGGGTAAATTGAGAGATCGATAAGATTTCCCCTTGGATATCTTTGACCGAAAGATTCATCTTATCTTCCTCATCTGAGAAAATCCGCATCTGCGATACCTTGCGGACCGCATAATCCAAATCCTTCTGGTCATCCTCAGGCCCCACTCCCACTAGGAGCAACAAGCCTTGCTGGATCGCATTGTAGACTTGACCATCAATGGAAACTGAGGCACTCTTAACCCGTTGAATCACTAATTTCATTTGATTATCCTATTTTATAAATCTATTTGGCATTCACTACTAACCTTCAAAGAACATCAACTTCAGACAAGGCAGCGAGACGCAGGCAGACTAGCTGAAAAACAACGGCTGTTCAGTTGCTTTTAGAGCAAGACAGCAAGGCGAGCTAACGAAGCTATAAAAGATAACTGAGTAGCCGATTAGCCGTTGGTACGCTTAACAGAGTAAACCTCCGGCACACTCTTAATCTTATCCACAACCGTTGTCAACATCGATAGGTTCGGAATCCCAAAGGAAATGTGGATATTGGCAAATTTCATGTCTTTGGTTGGTTGGGCATTGACAGTTGAGATCATCTTAGCTGTATTGGAGAGGACTTGGAGTACATCGTTAAGAAGTCCGGCACGGTTGAGTCCATAAATATCGATATGGGCGATGTAGTCTTTAGTCGTGTTGTTATCTTCCCATTCTACATCAATCAAGCGTTGCTCGTAGTTGTCTTGAGCGCGAAGATTCATGCAGTCTCGGCGGTGAATCGCGACACCACGTCCTTTGGTGATGTAGCCGACAATTTCATCGCCTGGAACTGGGTTACAGCACTTAGCAATCCGAATCAAGAGTCCAGAAGCTCCTTGGATAACCACGCCACCTTCATGACGGACCTTCAAGGTGTCTTTTTTATTTTCAACCTTGACCTCGCCACCTTTGACCAGCTCTTCTGCTTCTGCGCGTGCCTTGGCCCGCTCTTCTTCTCGGCGCTCATCCTCCGTCAAGCGGTTAAAGATGGTAATAGCCCCAATCTCTCCAAAACCAATCGCCGCAAACAAGGCTTCTTCTGTCTTATAGCTTGATTTTTGTAGCACTTTGTCCATGTGCTTTTTATCCATGAACTTATTGGCTACCAAGTCATGCTCGTGGAATTGGGCCATCAAGAGGTCACGGCCACGGTTAATCGACAATTCCTTGTCTTGATTTTTAAAGAATTGACGGATCTTGTTGCGCGCCTTGCTAGTTTTAACAAGGGTCAACCAGTCACGACTCGGACCAAAGGAATTGGCATTGGTGATAATCTCCACCTGATCTCCTGTCCGAAGTTTGGTATTGAGGGGCACCATCCGGCCATTGACCTTGGCACCAATCGCTTTTTCCCCAACCTTGGTGTGGATCTCATAGGCAAAATCGATCGGTCCGGAATCTTTGGGAAGCGAGCGCACGGTTCCGTCTGGAGTGAAGACGTAAATCTCTTCTGCCAGGATGTCTTCTTTTACATTTTCTACGAATTCCTTGGCATCGCCTGACTGGTCTTGGAGCTCCATCATCTCCTTGATCCAGTTCATCCCAATAGCAGATTCCTTACTGTTGACTTGACCTTTGATGCCTTTTTTATAGGCCCAGTGAGCCGCAACCCCGTACTCAGCGACTTCGTGCATTTCCTTGGTTCGGATCTGGAATTCAATCGGTCCTTTAGGGCCGTAGACAGTCGTATGGATGGACTGGTAGCCATTGGCCTTCCGGTTGGCAATATAGTCCTTAAAACGCCCTGGCATTGGCTTCCAGAGCTCATGGATGTAGCCTAGCATGGCATAGACATCGCTTGGAGTATCCAGGATACAGCGGATGGCAATCAAGTCATAGATTTCATCAAAGCGCTTCTTCTTATCCTGCATCTTGCGGTAGATCGAGTAGATATGCTTTGGTCGGCCATAAATTTTTCCATGCAAATGGCGTTCCCCAGCATAGGTCTCAATCTTGTGGACGACTTCTTCCACCAACTCTTCTCGCTCGCGACGTTTTTCCTTCATCATATGAGAAATCTTGTAGAATTCTGTCTCATTCAAATAACGGAAAGACAAATCTTCAAGCTCCCACTTGACACTGGAAATCCCGAGACGGTGGGCCAGTGGCGCATAGATCTCCATGGTCTCACGCGAAATGCGTTCTTGCTTATCTTTGCGCAAATGCTTGAGGGTACGCATATTATGCAAGCGGTCAGCTAATTTGACCAAGATTACACGAATATCTTGAGACATGGCCATGAGCATCTTTCGATGATTTTCAGCCAACTGCTCTTCGTGGGACTTGTACTTGACCTTCCCGAGCTTGGTCACCCCATCGACGATCACACGCACGTCATGACCAAATTCGCGCTCTAAATCATCTAAGGTTGCATCCGTATCCTCCACGACATCATGCAAAAAGCCACAGGCTACCGTCACAGCATCCAGTTTCAGCTTAGCAAGGATTCCTGCCACTTGAATCGGGTGAATGATATAAGGCTCACCAGACTGACGGAATTGACCACTATGGCAATCAACTGCATAGACCAAAGCCTTTTGCACAAAAGCAACATCCTCAGGTGATAAATATTTTTTTGTAAGGGCAACGACTTGGTCCCCAGTTAAATTCTCTTCTTTTGGCATTCGTTTTCTCCAGTTTCTTGGATACTATTTTAACACTTTTAGAAGCAGATGGGAACCAATGAAGCTACTTTAATATACGGTTACTACTCGAAGATCATTCTGGGATCCATCTTGCTTTCATCATTCGTAAAAATTTTTGTAAAAAAACTAACGAAGCGATTCCTTCACTTCGTTAGTTCATTAATTCTGTAACAACACTCACAGCGCTGAGAGCATAGAGTGGGGCTGTTTCTGCTCGTAAAATCCGAGGTCCAAGTCCTGCAAGGACTGCTCCTTTGGCTGCAAAACTTTCAATTTCTGCAGGAGAGAGGCCACCCTCTGGTCCAAAGATAAAGAGCAGTTTGCTTCCAGCTTCTATTCCGGTCAGCGACTGAAGTAAAGCTGCTGCCTCTCCTTCTTTGGCTGACTCTTCATAAGCCACTACGATAGAGTCAAACTGGTCCAGTTGGGCTAGAAAGTCTGCCTTTTTCTCAAAAAGGGTAATGCTTGGAACAAGATTCCGCTTGCTTTGTTCTGCTGCTCCAAGGGCGATTTTTTCTAGCTTCTCGACCTTTTTGCCCAATTTCTTGCCGTCCCATTTGGCGACTGACCAGTCTGCAGGAAAGGCCCATATCTGACTAGCACCCAGTTCTGTTACTTTTTGAGTGATAAACTCCAGCTTGTCTCCCTTGGGGAAGCCTGATGCGATGGTCACTTGGACTGGCAGTTCCACATTGTCTGCTAATTCCTCGATTAGTTCCAAATGACGGGTTTCTACATTGACCACGCGCGCCAAGCGCTTGATCCCATCATCAAAAACTAGTGTAACTTCGTCATCCTCTTTCAAGCGCATGACCTGAAACATGTGCTTGCTGGTCTCCTTGTCCTCGATAGTGACAGGTGAGCTAGCCAAACCTTTTACAAAATACTGCTGCATGCTAGCCTCCAATCACACCGGAGATATCCTTGGTCTTCTTGAAGACGCAGGCATTCCATTCCCCTTGGATCATGTGGGTTTCAAGGAAAAATCCAGCTGACTCAGCCGACTCACGTACCATGTCCCATTTGTCCTTGATAATTCCACTCATGATCAGGTAACCTTCGTCCTTGACCAAACGATAAGCATCATCTGTCAGATGGATAAGAATATCCGCCAAGATGTTGGCCACGATGACATCTGCCTCAATCTCCACGCCTTTCAGCAAATCGCCTGGAGCTACATGGATGTTTTCCATTCCCGGGTTGAGTTCAATATTTTCCTGAGCGACCCGAACCGCTACATCATCTAAGTCATAGGCGAAGATTTCCTTGGCACCTAGGAGTGAGCTAGCAATAGAGAGAACACCGGAACCTGTCCCCACATCCAGCACTGTTTCGCCACCACGAAGAACCTGCTCCAAGGCAAAGAGGCTCATCTTGGTTGTTGGGTGGGTCCCAGTTCCAAAGGCCATACCAGGGTCCAGCTTGATAATCTTTTCTCCCGCAGTCGCCTCATAGTCCGTCCATGACGGCACGATGGTCAAGTCATGGGTAATGCGAGCTGGTTCATAGTATTTCTTCCAGTTGTCGGCCCAATCTTCCTCAGCTAGAGCAGTCGTCCCCATCTTGACCTCACCCAGATCCATAAAGTCTGTCAATTCTGCTAAGCGAGCCTGCAAGTCCGCTTCAACCGCAGCTACATCGACCGTCTCCGGGTAGTAGGCGGTCACCACAATTTCTTCTTGCTGCTCGACATCAGGAAAAATCTCACCAAAGCGGTCGACATTTCCCACATAATCCATGCTGTCTTCGATTGCTACCCCTTGGGCGCCTAACTCGATCAAGAGGTTGGAGACTAGTTCCTCACCCTCACGCTTCACTGTAACTTTTAACTCTTGCCATGTTTCCATTTGATTCTCCTTAACAATCCATTGTTTCTTCTAATTCTTTTAAAGTCTTACCGTCCTTATTTTTCCAATCCGTTCGACCATTCGTATTCATGCCTAGTACAAAAGCGGCTGCGTAAGATGGACTGGAGAACAGTTGTTTTTCTTGTAAAACACCATCTTTAATCACATTTGATTTGATTAATTCCTTACGCAATTCTTTTAGACTTGCTGGTATTGCGGGTGAATCAACCTCATCCACTTGACTGCCTTCTAAAACAACAAAACCTTCCGAAGTCTGTTCGCAGATAGCTTCAATCATTCGATTTGATTTCTTTGTTTTTCGCTTCAAATAGAGATGAGTTGAATTTTCATTAGAAACATTCTGATCTGTTTTCTTGGTCATAGGAACAAACACTCGGTACCCTAAGGTTCCTACAATCATCAAAGTATTTTCTACAACCTCATCCAACTCAGACTGCTTTTCTTCTGTTACATTCCCAGAATTGGGCTCATTCCCATTTTTGACAATAAAGCGCCCCGCGTCCTTTGCTAGTTGTGTAAATTTATTTTCCAAGTAACTAATTTCTGTGGGACCAAAGGAAATATTCTGCGTCGTCAAAATAATCACATCATTAAAATAATCTGCATGGTTATCACGAGTATGTTCCTGAACACGTAAAAGGACACCTTCACCATTTTTGCGATTCGTCGCCTGCCCAATATAGGTAACATCCTTTTGCTTATTTTCATCACGACCAAATAAGAAATAAATGCCACTTTGCTTCATTTCGTCACGTGATTTTAAATCTGATAATTGAATGCGTGGAATTTTATAGATCACACCTGTCCAATTGGACAAGGTACATTTGATTATACCAGTAACTTCTCCATCCATGAGAAACATGTTGATATTTTTACTACGCTTCATCCTAATTTCTTCTCCACATAATCTCTCACCCGTTCTTGCAATTGGGGAACAACACGATCTGAAGTTAAAAACTCTTCAAAGCTCACTAACTTATAGCCCTGTCCCTCATCTCCAAAGTCAATGTGTTCAAACTCTTCTTGGGCTAGATTGCCAACTAGAAAAACGAACTGTTTCTTCTCATCCAAGATGCCAGGATAGATCTCGGACCATATCACTTCCTCTTTCGACAGTTGAATATTCAATTCCTCATAAACCTCACGCGCCACACACTCAAAAGGTGTCTCATTTCCTTCCCGACCACCACCTGGCAAGTCCCACATATTGGGGTAAGGAATCGTTTCTTTATCATCGCGCAAGATGGTCAAAATTTGCCCCTCACAAATCAAGGTAATTTTACAACCCGTAAATTCGAACCGCTCTTCTAAGCAATCCTCAAGCATGAGCTTTCCCTCCTAATATCTCGGATAGGGATAAAAGGTGCTTTCTTCTAGGCCAACTTTTCCTTCTTCAAAAACTTCTTGGTTCCAGACGATCTCAAAGCTCTCTGCTTCTTCGTCTGCTAAGAAATCCATGAGCTCATCCAAGGCCAGCTCGGCTGTATCTCGGAGGAAAGTCGCAAAATAGGCTAGAAACTCACGAGACAAGCCTTTTTTAGGCTCATAAGGAATCGCTGTTAAATAGGCATCTTCCTCCACATGAGACTTGGCTGGATTGTAGAAGAGCACGGCTTCTTCAAAGAAGATATCCTCGTCAGATTCTTCGCCAGCTTCATCAACCAGTGCAACCCCGCCTGTGTTTTGCGCTTCCAAGAGAAAAGCCACTTCTACCGCATGGTTTTTCTTATCCCAATTGATCTCAAAATCAAAAGGAAAAACCTTGTCCATCTCCTCTTCTAAAACATCCAAAAATCCGTATTTAGACATAGCGTCCTCTTTCTAATTTCCCACTCTTAGAGCGGAATATGATACAATAGTTACTACAATCTTACCATAAAAACCGTCTCTTTGAAAGGAGACAAAGCTAGAAAGGAGAAGGAAATGCCCGACAATCTCGCACTCCGTATGCGACCACGAACGATCGATCAAGTCATCGGTCAACAGCACCTGGTTGGAGAAGGCAAAATCATTCGTCGCATGGTCGAGGCCAATCGTCTGTCCTCTATGATTCTCTATGGACCTCCGGGGATCGGAAAGACCAGTATTGCTTCTGCGATCGCAGGAACGACTAAGTATGCCTTTCGGACTTTTAATGCAACGGTTGACAGTAAAAAACGCCTACAAGAAATCGCAGAGGAGGCCAAATTTTCTGGTGGCTTGGTCCTGCTCTTGGACGAAATCCATCGCCTCGATAAAACCAAGCAAGATTTTCTCCTGCCTTTGCTCGAAAGCGGTCTGGTCATCATGATCGGTGCAACGACTGAAAATCCCTTTTTCTCTGTCACACCCGCTATTCGTAGCCGCGTACAAATCTTTGAGCTGGAACCGTTGACGACGGAGGAGGTCAAGCAAGCTCTAAAAACGGCGCTGGATGATCCCGAGCGTGGCTTTGATTTTCCAGTCGTGCTCGATGAGGACGCTTTGGATTTCATCGCTACCTCAACCAATGGAGATCTTCGCTCTGCCTTTAATTCTCTCGATCTGGCTGTGCTGTCGACCTCTGAAAATGCAGAAGGGATCCGCCATATTACGCTAGAGATCATGGAAAACAGCCTCCAGCGCAGCTACATCACTATGGACAAAGATGGAGACGGCCACTACGACGTGCTCTCTGCTCTGCAAAAATCTATCCGTGGTTCGGATGTCGATGCTAGTCTCCACTACGCCGCTCGTTTGATCGAAGCCGGAGATCTACCCAGCCTCGCTCGTCGCTTGACTGTTATCGCTTATGAGGACATCGGTCTGGCCAATCCAGATGCGCAGATTCATACGGTAACAGCCCTTCAAGCAGCTGAGCGCATCGGCTTTCCTGAGGCTCGCATTCTCATCGCCAATATTGTCATCGATCTAGCCCTTTCGCCTAAATCCAACTCAGCCTACGTCGCAATGGACAAGGCGCTGGCTGATCTTAGAAGTTCTGGCAACCTTCCTATTCCTCGCCACCTCCGCGATGGTCATTATGCTGGAAGCAAGGAACTGGGAAATGCGCAAAACTATAAATACCCTCACAACTACCCTGGCAACTGGGTCAATCAGGACTACTTGCCAGACAAGCTCAAACACGCTTCCTACTTTATTCCCAATGAAAATGGCAAGTACGAGCGTGCTCTCGGAGCCACCAAGGAGAAGATTGATCAATTTAAGAAAAAGTGACATCGGTTTCAAAAAATTGAGATTTTTCCTTGAAATATTTTCAAAATGTGGTATCATATACATATAGAAACGCTGTGGTGTACGACTTCACACTTAAGTGTTGACCGACTATTTTTTGTATTATTAGGGAAACAAAAGACTTCTGGCAGTATGCAGGCCGTTTCACGCGGAAGCAGCTAAGTCAGAGCGAGTTGCCCACCTGCTTAATTGCGCGGGTTCAATACAAATCGTGAAGTATCGGCACCAATACAGCTTTTTATATTTGCCTCCTTAGCTCAGTTGGTAGAGCAGTAGACTCTTAATCTATGGGTCACAGGTTCGAGCCCTGTAGGGGGCATCTACATACAACAGGAAAAAGCCTTGATTTACAAGGCTTTTTTGTTTGTCTATAACTGATTTGCCCCATCATTTGCCCCACATTTTTTTATGAGCAATCTTTCCAGACATCTCTGATTACGAAAAACAAAAAAGCTATCCTACCTTTGCAAATTTGGATAAGATAGCAGAATATTTTAATGCAACTCCAACCCAACTATTTGGAACTAGTAAAGAGATTGAGTTAGAAAAGAGTGTTCTTGAATCTAATGAATACTCTGATAAAGTAAGTGAGATTTTAAAAGCTGTCAAATACATCGAAGATTTTCTAGAAACTGATGGACAGTACTTAGAGGATTTACTTTACTTAACAAGAGGCAACCAACTATACACAGAAGATGGAGATGAGTTGTATATTGATCCAACTTCTCAGAAAAGAACACTTCATAACCAATATGAACCTGGTTTTATTGAAGCAAGGGATAAATCTCCACTAGAACTCTTAATTGAAAATAAGGACCTATTAGATTAAAAAAAGCGAGGATATGTACTGATCCCAAAAGTTAGATTTTTTCTGTCTAACTTTTGGGGTGCAGTACATTTTCAACTCTCTTATTTATTTTCTTATCTCACATAATTACTTCACATATCCAGGCTCATCAAATTCATTTTTTTCAATAACATATGCCACATTTGCATCCTTATTGATCAAAGAACATATATCTATTAAACTACAAAAGCTCTCTGACCGCAAAATTCCGTTAATTTACAACCTTATTCCTACTTTCTATTTTACTTTTCTGACAGATAAGATTATAATAAGAAGTATTTATTTTCGGAGGTTTTTATGTCATTTCTATCAAAAAATTGGGCAGGACTGTTAGCCTGTCTGATCATTTCTATCATCTCTTGGGTTTTAGGAGGCTTTCTGCCTGTTGTGGGAGCACCTGTTTTCGCCATTTTTATCGGAATGATTCTCTACCCCTTTCTCACTCCCTATAAACAACTGGATGCTGGTTTGACTTATAGCTCCAAAAAATTGCTTCAGTATGCTGTTATCTTACTTGGTTTTGGACTCAATATCTCTCAAGTTTTCGCAGTTGGAAAATCTTCCCTTCCTGTCATCCTTTCGACTATTTCTATCGCTTTAATTATTGCTTTCTTTTTCCAACGATTTTTTAACATGGATACAAAGCTAGCTACCTTGATTGGGGTAGGCTCTTCTATCTGTGGCGGTTCTGCCATTGCAGCGACTGCTCCTGTTATTCACGCCAAGGAAAAAGAAGTAGCCCAAGCCATTTCTGTTATCTTTTTCTTCAATGTCTTGGCAGCTCTTATCTTTCCAACTCTAGGTTCTTGGCTCCATCTCTCCAACGAAGGTTTTGCTCTCTTTGCGGGTACTGCGGTCAACGATACTTCCTCTGTAACAGCCACAGCTAGCGCCTGGGATAGTCTGTATCATACCAATACTCTAGAATCTGCAACCATTGTCAAACTGACTCGTACCTTAGCTATTATCCCTATTACTCTCTTCCTCTCCTATTGGCAAAGCCGTCAACAAGACAACAACCAAGGAGTAAAGCTTAAAAAAATCTTCCCCGTTTTCATTCTCTACTTCATCCTAGCTTCTCTGCTAACTACCGTCCTTACTTCTTTTGGTGTTAGCAATAGCTTCTTTTCACCTCTCAAACAGCTCTCCAAATTCCTCATCATCATGGCTATGAGTGCTATTGGTCTCAAAACTAACCTCGTTGCTATGATCAAATCCAGTGGAAAATCCATTCTTCTTGGAGCCCTTTGCTGGATTGCTATCATCCTGACTAGTCTTGGCATGCAATTACTCATCGGTATTTTCTAAGAAAAAAGGGAGCCTAAAGGCTACCTCAGAACGTAGACAGACGTCATTTTTGGCGTTTGTCTTTTTGTATGTTCAAAGATATTTTGTCTTATCATCTACTATTCCATCCAAAAATCTGATTTAAAGCAAAATAAAAAGGGATATTCCCTATCCATTTCGATAATTTTTTCATTAATTTGTTTTTCCATTTTATCCTCCGATTAGTCTCGCACTGATATTTATTGATAACAACACTATATTTCTAGTATAGCATAATCATTAGATATTATAGGTTTTCAAACCAAATGAGAGTCATTCGTTTTTGCCCCATTTTTAAATCATGACATTGGAAATACCTAAAAGTACTTCCCTAAAATCACTTATATTTCAATATTTTTAATTACTCTCAATATGAAAATCCTTTCCAAATCCATGCAGGGGGCATCTAAATCAACAGGAAAAAGCCTTGATTTATAAGGCTTTTTTGCTTGTCTATAACTGATTTGCCCCATCATTTGCCCCACATTTTTTTATGAGCAATCTTTCCAGACATCTCTGATTACGAAAAACAAAAAAGCTATCCTACCTTTGCAAATTTGGATAAGATAGCAGAATATTTTAATGCAACTCCAACCCAACTATTTGGAACTAGTAAAGAGATTGAGTTAGAAAAGAGTGTTCTTGAATCTAATGAATACTCTGATAAAGTAAGTGAGATTTTAAAAGCTGTCAAATACATCGAAGATTTTCTAGAAACTGATGGACAGTACTTAGAGGATTTACTTTACTTAACAAGAGGCAACCAACTATACACAGAAGATGGAGATGAGTTGTATATTGATCCAACTTCTCAGAAAAGAACACTTCATAACCAATATGAACCTGGTTTTATTGAAGCAAGGGATAAATCTCCACTAGAACTCTTAATTGAAAATAAGGAATTGTTTGATAAATAGAAAAAGCGAGGATAACCTCGCTTCAGATTGAAGTTAAAATCTTTAGAAGACACTTTTATAAGGACTTTGTCTTCAATCTGTGAAAAGGAGTGAAAACTCCTTTTCTTTTTGTAAGTCAGACTGAAACTTCCAAATTGTTTATTTATTTTATTGACATTTTCTATAAAAATAAGTACAATAGTTTTATTAGAAACTATACTATATAGGGGGTATTGAAATGAAATTTTCTAATCGTTTACTGCTATTCCTTGCAGGAGTTGTTTTTGTCCTTTTAGGACTTTTCCTATTTACAAACCCAGTAGCTAATCTTGTTGCTTACAGCTGGTGGATTTCATTTGGTTTACTGGTTTCTTCTATAGCAGCTATTTTAGGCTATTTCTCTGCACCAAAAGAGCTTCGCTCACCTTTTTATCTTTTCCAAGGATTTGTTAGTCTTCTCTTAGCTCTTTACCTCGTTGCTTATGGCTTTGTGACCCTGCCGGTCGTCATTCCGACCATTGTAGGAATTTGGTTAATTGTAGAAGCCATTATTGCTTTCTTTAAAGGCAATCGTCTAGGATTGATTTTCCCTATTATTGGTAGCAATATCACGTGGGTAGCCTTGCTTGAATTTTTACTAGGTCTAGTGATTCTGTTCAATCCAGTGGCTACAGGTGTCTTTGTCGTTTATGTCATTGCCTTTTCATTTTTAGTTACTGGCTTCACCTACATTATTGAGGCCTTTCGTAAATAGTCTAGTTGCTATTTCTATCGCATTCAAAAAAGCTGGGAAATCATATTCTCAGCTTTTTCGTCTCTTTAATTATCACTTTTTCGCATTCCATTCTACGTAGAAATTTGTTTTTCCATTTTATTCTCCAATTTGATCTCGCACTGACATTTATTTATAACAAAACTATATATCTAGAATAGCATAATCATTAGGTATTATAGGTTTTCAAACAAAATACGAGTCATTCGTTTTTGCCCCGCTTTTGCCCCATTTTTAAATCCTGACATTGAAAATACCTAAAAGTATTTCCCTAAAATCAGCTATATTTCAACATTTTTGTTTATTTTCAATATGAAAAGTTCTTACAAATCCATGTAGGGGGCATTTTTTATGCACAAAAAGCCTTGAGAACCAAGGCTTTTTTGCTTGTCTTAAGAGTATTTAGCTCACTTTTTTAGATACTATAATGTAGCCTACGAAGTTAAATCATTCTGCACCATTGTTATTCCATTTAAAATAAAAACCACCTTTGAACCCTACCAAACAATTGACAGTTCTTCACCGAATCCGCTATGATAAGGGTACTTGAAATTCCGAGTTTTCATAGCATTTAAAATGTAAGGAGTCCAAAATGAAAATCTATTATTCAAAATATGTCGGATATGGCTTTTTGGCTTTTGCCTGTGCGCTCTTTATCCACTTAGCTTTTTTATCGCTCCTAGGTTTTGAGGGAATTCCCAAAGTCAGTTTCGTCACCCTCATTCAGATCCTTTTATTTCTAATTGCGATCTATGCAACCATTGCTGGGATCAAAAGACTGACTAGCCGTCAGATCGCTTTTGAACTGACTTCTGATGGGATCCATGCTTATCAGGGAGTGATCCTGACAAAAGATATCTTTATCCCCAAGGAAGATTTGGTGAGTGCAGCCTATAAAGTGGCTGACGTTAGTGACCCCGATCACCAAAATAGTAAGAGTTATTTTATCGAATTTCAGCTGAGGGAAAATACTGCACTAGAAAATCTCTCAAAATCTAATACGATCATTGACACAGAGCACCATACCGTAAAACTCTTCGTCAATTTTTGTAAATTTAAGGAAGAAGATTGGCAAAACCTATCCAAGTACTTGACGAACGAATACCATTTACAAATATTCGACTAACTTGATTGTAGCTATCAAATCAAAAAACGTTTACCTTGTTCAACCGATCTTATTAAACGTAAAAAATGAATTCATCTTTTTCTAGTGAAAGGGTTTTCTTCCCGGTGTGTAATATGATATAATAACCATATAAATGAAAAAGGAGTTTTTTTATGAAAAAAACAGGTAAAGTTTTAGGTTTGGGAATTTCACTATTAACTATCTCAACTTTAATGGCTTGTAGCTCTATTTCAAAACTACACTCGTCATCAAAAGAAGATAAAACAGAAGCTACTTCTAGCACTTCCGAAAAGAAAGGGATCATAGATAAAGCAAAAGAAAAATTGGGTGTTGACAAATTTGACCCTCAGGATACATCTGATCAAACAATCGAATCCATCAAAACCTATGAGGATTACTTGATAATGTATGAAAAGATTATACAAGATTATTTTGATCAATGTGAAGCTGTGTATAAGGAAAAAGGCCTAGGCGATGATGCTTCTTTTGAAGAACAGAAAAAATCTTTAACTCAATCAATGGAAGATCAGAAAAAACAATATGGTGCATTAAAGAACTCTCCAATTCAAGGAAAAGAGCATATTGTCCAATTTCTTAAAGAATACAGAGACTCTCTCAAAGAGTTGGTTGATCAATTAGCAGCTAGCTAAGCAAGAGAATCTTCTAATTTCCAAGGAAAACCGGTCCCTGGGGTCGGTTTTTTATGAACATTCATTTAAAACAAATTTGCTCTATAGGGGAGAAAAAAATGGATTATCAACTATTACCTCATGAATTTATGATAATGCACAGCGACCACGTTTGTTTTGGGAACTCAACCACTTTAACAGACGAATTGATTTTGACAAATCTAAATTTAGTCCATATTAAAAAAGGAATCTTTGGAGGAAAGAAAAGTCAACAATTGATTCCTATTAATCAAATCAAATTGTTCGAGGGAAAACCACAGGTTTCGGTCTGTAAAGTAAATGGATCAAAACGCTTAGAAATATACTACAATGGAGGCCAAGTCGTTTTTGGGTTCGATAACGCTAAAGATACCGACAAATGGGCTTCCAATTTAATTAAGCTTGTAACAGGAGATACAAGTAATTTTGATAAGTTAGGAGATAGTAGCCTGTTTGGACTAGATGTTTTAGCTGAAACTCTAAAAGATACTTTTAACGTCTTTAAAACAGGATTAGGAATTAAAGAGAAAGAGCCTGAAAGAATCACCACAAAGTGTACTTTTTGCGGAGCTCCTTTGTCAGGATTAGCTAAACAAACAGTAAGATGCTCATATTGCGATATGGAACAAAATCTATAGGAGAGTAACAAATGGGATTTATTAAAGCAGTAACAGATTCAATTGGTGGTACATTTGCTGATCAGTGGAAAGAAATCATTACAGTTCAAGCTTTTGACGAACATACAGCAGTAAGCCCTGGTATTCTTCAGGAAAACAACAACGGTAGAGGGGTTAATAATAAGGGATCTGTAGGCGTTATCTCCAATGGTTCTAAAATTTTTGTCCCAGAGAATACAGCCGCTTTTATCTTTAGCCAATCCGGAATCGAGGAAATCATTACTAAACCAGGTGGATACGAATACCAAAATGGAGAAAATAGTATCTTTAATGGTGACGGAATAAAAAAATCACTTTTCGATAATGTAGTAAACCGTGTTGGTTTTGGTGGCCAGAGTGATCAACAAAAACAGATTTCTTTTGTAAATTTACGAGAGATCCGGGATATTAAATTCGGAACCCGCGGACCCGTTATGTATAACGATTTGTTTTATGGAGCTGACTTAGAAGTGCGAGCATTCGGTACATTCTCTATTCAAATTACAGATGCAGAACGATTTGTCCGCAACTTTCTTCCTGCAAATGTTAGTTATTATACGTTTGATAGCCTGCAAGCGAGGTCCCAAATTGTAACTGAATTTTTACAATCTTTTATTGTAGCTCTAAATTCTCTATCTACTACTTACCGAATTTCACAATTACCATCACAAGCAACAGTTCTAGCAAACCAAGTAGCTTGTGATAATCAATATGCTGGAACTTGGAAAGAACGTTTTGGTTTTGAAATTATAAAAGTAGCTATTGCAAATATCGAATTCTCACCTGAATCTAAGGAGTTAGTAAAACAATTTTCATCCAATAAGATGAACTTAAAAGCATATGATGATGTATCACAGAAATCATCTAATATTGCAGCCCAACAAAAGATCGCTTCGGGAATTGAACAGCATGGTCTCGGAGATGGCCCTGGAATGATCTTTGGAATGAATATAGCTCAACAATTAGATGACAGAGCAAGCAAGCCGACGATGACTTTTGACGAACAAATAGAGATGCTGACAAAGTTAAAATCACTTTTAGATGCAGGCATTCTATCTCAGGATGAATTTGACCAAAAGAAAAAAGAAATCATGGATTTATAATAAGAAAATGAGTAGGGGTAACTCCTACTCATTTTCTTATTTAACTGTTCTTAGTTCCCCATTTTCCCTTTGGGTACGAGCAGATAGAAAAATAGCAAATTCAATCCAAATACAGCAACAAAGAGCGCCAATTGAGAGACATCGATCGTTTGTTTCTCGGTCAAATCTTGGATCAGCTTTGTATAATAATAGCCCGGGAAAGCCCGTTGTAGCTTGCCAACCAGGTCCATAAATCCTCCACTTGCGCCAAGCGTATCAAAGGGAATAATGGTCATAGCAGCCAAAATAATGACAGGAAAGCCAATGGTATCAATCGTCTTGGCATCTACTCTTACCCCAAGAACAAAGCCAATCACGCTAAAGTATATCCCCATCAAGGATAAGAGGAAAAATTGCACCAACAGGCTAGTCGTCACTGGAAAGTGAAAACCTAGAACAGCAACTACTAGTACTGCTAAAAAGATCAAGCTGTTCAGAATCAGTTGTACGATCGATTGATCCCATAAATAGTTCTTGACACTATAGCTTGTAAAGTGGGATTCAAAAGAATAAAACCCAATATCTGAGGCGATACGCTTACTAAAAGTTGCAAGGCTATTGCCAATGACCCCGATAAATACGGCAATACCTAATAAAATACTTGGCGAAACTCCTTTTTGAAGCTGATCAAAGAAGATATACCAGCCTATGGGTAAAATAATGGTGAATAATACAAAGCGCTTATTTCGTAAAACTTGTTTTAATTGAATCTTTTTCATGCTTGTTCCCCTCCTTTATTCATCTCTTCTCGGAAATACTGCTCAATGGTTTGACCAGCCTGGTGAATGTCCTCAACAGACTTTGTGGCAGCAATTCGACCATCTTTTAAAATCAAGACTTTTGTAAAAAAGGCATCAATTTGGTTGAAATCATGGGTCACCACAACAGATGTAAACTCTTGCTGCTCCAGCAATTTCCAAAAATTATCCACTGCTTCCAAGTCCATGCCAGTCGTTGGCTCATCTAAAAAAATCAACTTTGGATGATTCAAAATAGTTACCAACAAGGACAAGCGTCTCTTTTGACCACCGGAAAGACTTCCTACCATCTGCTCTCTTGATTCTCTTAATTCGACCATTTCTAAGAGTCCATTGATATCAGCCTGCTTCAGCTGATTCATCCGGCTTTTTAATTCGACGAATTCAGCAAGGGTTAGATCCTCGATGAGCAGATCCCCCTGAGGCATCATCCCAATTTCTCTTTGAAAATCAAGCGAAGTCTTTATCGTCCCCGAATCGGCCTGGAGCTGTCCAGCGATAATATTGAACAGGGTGCTTTTACCTGCCCCATTATTTCCTAGCAAGGCAATTTTGTCTCCTTCTTCTATCGAAAAAGACACCCCTTTTAATACTGTCTTCTCCTTAAATGATTTTGTAATAGATGCGACCTGAAACATACGATCCCTCTTTTCTTATTGATCTTGTGTACAGTATACTTCAAAGAGGCAGGCTTTGTGGCTCTCTGTCAGAATCGGTCAGAAAATCGTCGTGAATGGTCAAAAAAGAGGCTGGGACAAAAGTCCTAGCCTCTCAATTATTTTTGGATTGTCGAGCAAGACGCAGTGGTTGAGTGGGCTCTACTACGCTGATTTCATCAGCTTTTACAGCCCTACTCAACTGTGCGGAGGTGGGACGACGAAATCGAATTCTAACGAATGACCGATTTCTGTCCCACTCTCTCTTCCATTATTCCTTCCAAAAGGTCAGGCTTTGGGTAAATCGGTAGTTTGAACTCTTGGTAGACACTGTCGTTTTGGGATACTTTTCCAGTAATTGTTGGATCTTGTACAATCCAAGACCGCGGCCCTCTCCTTTACTCGAGTAGTCTTTTTCAAAAATTCTCGCCAGATCTATTTTTTCAGCTTTTGTACTATTTTCAACTATTAAAATAAGGGAGTTCGTCTCCTGGAGCATGGCAAGAGTCAGCTGGGGGTCCTCTGATTCAAGACTCGCTTCGATAGCATTGTCACAAAGGATGGATAAGAAGGTGATGAAATCTAAAACCTCGATGAATAAATCTCGAACAGGTTCATCGATCTCGACAGAGATCCCAATCCCTTTGTTTTGAGCCTCCAATAATTTTGCGGACAGAACACTTTTTACAGCTGGATTTTCAATGTGACTGAGTTTGGCAATATCAAACTTGCTATCGTAAAATTGTTGGCCACTCTCTCGAAGAACATTCTCATAGACTTCCCTGATCGCATTGAGATCTTCATGCTCAATACTTAACTTGAGACTGGTTAAAATATTCAGGTAATCATGACGAAAGGCACGAATCTCCCCATAGAGCATTTCGACGTGTTGGCTATAGGTGGCTAACTCCTGCAGTTGCCTATCTTTTTGCTCTAGAATCTCTTGTTTCAATCGTTCTTTGGACACTGCATTGAAATACAAGAGCATCACAAAAAACAAAATCAGATAAATACTATTTAACTGTTCCCGTAAAGCATCTGCATGAGGAATAGCATCCTCAAAAACCACCAGACCTACAACACTGAGCAAATACACAAACATGGAAAGATTCATTGGGAGTAAGAAACGATTAAAATACTGCCGTTGAAACCCTACTTTCAAATCTGTAAAATCTAGTTTTAACAATTTAGTGATTCCTATATAAACAGGAAAGACCAACAATTCAAGTAGAGCATCATACCAGCTGACAGATGCCTCATGAACAAGTACAATCCCGAGCATCGGAAAGACATAAAAGGCTAGGAGGCGCCCAATGAGACTCTCCATGACAACCGGGTAGAGCCCGTAAAAAATATTCAAAAGGTGTCGTATGTTACGATTTCGATAGAAACTATAGGCAATAAATACTAAGAAATAGCCAAAAAAGCCTACCGGTGGCACAAGGGTAAAGATAATTGCAAAGAAGAAGGGGCACAAAAAGAGCCAGCGCAAGGTGAACTCTTGTCTACTGATATGACGATAGATCAGCATGCTGACGAAGAACTTTAGGTAAGACATTAGAATATCTAACAGCAATTCTTTCTCCCTCTATTTTTTCAAAGCTTCCAGTAAGCCTCTATACTTGGTCCGTGAGATCAAGCAATTGTCTCCATTTTCAAAAAAAGCTTTCTTGGCTTCTTTATCAATCTTCGTAATATTTTGCGGATTCACCACAAAGGAGCGGTGGCACCGATACAAGCGGGGATCTGCTTTTTCGATATCGGCAATACTAGCGTAAAATTCCAAGCGCTCTTCCTGGGTGTGTAAAATGACCTTGTGAATGGCTGGAGACGTTTCAACATACAAAATCTTATTAAAAGGAACTTGTACACGCGCCATCGCACTCTCAAACGTAAAGGCATCTTGCGCAATCGTGGTCCCAGCTTGCTCCAAGGTATAGTCGATGGCTGAGCTGATTCTCTCTTTGAACTCTTCCTCACTCAGCGTTTTATCGATAAAATCCAAGGCAGCTACTTTGTACTGAAAGGTAATGGGCATGAATTCAGAGTGAGTGGTGACAAAGACAATGGTCGCATGGGGGTCTTTCTTACGAATCTCTTTTGCGATCTCCAGACCTTTTTTCTCCTCACCTTTAATCTCGATATCTAAAAAGAATAGGTGATGGGCGCCTCTCTCTGTGATAGCATCCAGCAACTGGCTTGACTTCCCAAACACTTCTGGCGCTTTGCATTGCAAGAATTTTTGACGGATGAGATCCTGCAAGACCGCTTCGATACGCGATTGTTGGATCCATTCATCTTCTAACACAAAAATCTTCAACAAAGTCCTCACTCCTTCCCCTCTACGAATATGTTCTATTTTACCATAAATGATGCCTGCTGAGCCACTCTTTCAAAAGAGACTTAATAGCCCTTCTACCTTTTCTCCTTAACAAAAAAACTCTCCCGGAGGAATCCGGAAGAGCTTGCGCAAGGGGAATTTGAAAAATATTTTTTAATATGAAAAAGGTCGATAAAATCTATGCTATGTTCAAACTCTCATTTTACTAACAGCGATATTACGATCAAGTTTTATTGTCAATAGACATGTATGTGGGAAGTTCTCCCCTTGCAACAATGTAGACCTGTGATCTACTCTTACTAGTATACACTAGAATTATTACAAAATCAGTTAATTTGTATTGCAATTTGTTGGCAAATATCCCTCTGCCTGAAAACACCGCAAATGCTTGATTCCCAAGCATCTACGCAAGTCCTCTTTAATTAGTATTTATCATTTCTGTTACAAAATTTAAAATAAAAATATTATTCCATAACAAATGAAAATCCCAAAGCACGATAAAAAGAGGCTGGGACAAAAGTCCTAGCCTCTCAATTATTTTTGGATTGTCGAGCAAGACGCAGTGGTTGAGTGGGCTCTACTACGCTGATTTCATCAGCTTTTACAGCCCTACTCAACTGTGCGGAGGTGGGACAACGAAATCGAATTCTAACGAATTACCGATTTCTGTTCCACTCTCTTTGAGCTAGTAAGACGATTAGCCAGACCGCACAATAGCGGCTGGCGTCAAATGATTCGTGCTTTAGAACCAATCATGGGTATCAGGTTACGACAGAAAATAAAGAAGGCCGATAACGCCTTCTTTATTTTCTTAGTAAGACACTTCGGCAAGGCACCATGATGCTTGCCGTAGCCTAATGAGGTGCTTCAGCACCCATTAGGCTACGTGTCTTACATCATCCCCCCCATCATGCTTGGATCCATTCCTGGTCCTGCTGGGGCTGCTGGTTCTGGTTTGTTGGCTACGACTGCTTCGGTCGTCAAGATCAGACTCGCTACGGAAGCGGCGTTTTGAAGGGCTGAACGGCTCACCTTCACTGGGTCGATGATTCCTGCATCAATCATATTCACCCATTCACCTGTTGCAGCATTGAAACCTGTTCCGACTTCGGCATTTTTCAAGCGATCAATCACAATAGATCCTTCGTAACCGGCATTGTGGGCAATTTGGCGCACGGGTTCTTCCAAAGCACGAAGAACGATATTGCGTCCTGTTGCTTCATCCCCTTCTAATTCAAGGGCTGCGACTGCAGAGATGACATTGACAAGAGCTGTACCACCTCCGGCAACGATCCCTTCTTCAACGGCTGCGCGAGTCGCATTAAGGGCATCTTCGATACGGAGTTTCATTTCTTTCAATTCTGTTTCTGTTGCAGCACCAACCTTGATTACGGCAACGCCACCAGACAATTTAGCCAAACGTTCTTGTAATTTTTCACGGTCAAATTCAGAGGTTGTGGTTTCGATTTGTGACTTGATGACCGCAACACGGTTAGCGATCGCTTCTGGGTTACCAGAACCTTCGACAATGACAGTACTGTCTTTATCGACTGAAACTTTAGCTGCTTGACCAAGGGCTTCAATGGTTGCATCTTTCAATTCAAGACCGAGATCTTCTGTGATAACAGTTCCACCTGTCAAGATAGCGATATCTTCTAGCATGGCTTTGCGGCGATCACCAAATCCTGGTGCCTTAACAGCTACGACATTAAAGGTACCGCGGATCTTGTTCAAGACAAGTGTTGGAAGAGCTTCGCCATCTACATCATCTGCGATGATCAAGAGTGGACGGTTGCTTTGAAGAATGCTTTCCAACAATGGCAAGATTTCTTGGATGTTTGAGATCTTTTTGTCAGTGATCAAAATGTATGGATTTTCAAGATCTGCCACCATTTTTTCATTATCAGTGACCATGTATTGTGAGAGGTAACCACGGTCAAACTGCATGCCTTCAACCACTTCAAGCTCGGTTTCCATTCCACGAGACTCTTCAATGGTGATGACCCCATCTTTGCCAACTTTTTCCATGGCTTCAGAGATGTACTCACCGACTTTTTCAGAACGAGAAGACACAGCAGCTACTTGAGCAATCGCTTCCTTGCTCGATACTGGAATCGCATTGTTTTTCAAAGCTTCTACTGCTGTTGCAACAGCGGTCTCGATCCCACGGCGGATGCCAATTGGGTTAGCACCTGCAGTGACGTTTTTGATCCCTTCACGGACGATAGCTTGAGTCAAGACCGTTGCGGTCGTTGTACCGTCACCTGCGATATCATTGGTCTTAGAAGCCACTTCTGACACCAATTTAGCACCCATATTTTCAAAATGGTCTTCCAATTCAATTTCTTTTGCGATGGTCACCCCATCATTTGTGATCAAGGGTGAACCAAATGATTTTTCAAGAACCACATTGCGCCCTTTAGGGCCCAACGTAACTTTCACTGTATCTGCTAAGACATCGACACCACGGACCATTGCAGAACGTGCATCAGATGAAAATTTAATATCTTTTGCCATTTCTCTTACCTCTTTCTTCTCTTACTCTACAATTGCAAGAATGTTTGCTGTTCCAACGATGGTGTAGGTTTCTTCCCCATCTTTCACTTCAATTCCTGCATGGCTTTCAACCAAAACGTGGTCTCCTGCTTTTACAGCTGGAGCGATGAGTTCACCACTTAGGGTACGCACACCTTCACCAACGGCAACCACTTCAGCTGTTTTTGTATCGGCCTTGCTCGCACCTGCGAGGACAAAACCTCCAACAGTCTGTTCTTTTTCTTCTACTTTTAAGACCACACGGTCTCCTAATGGTTTTAACATGTTCATTCCTCCATACGTGTTTTTAGCACTCTCTATACGTAAGTGCTAACTTATGTTTCTATTGTATCACTTGGTCAGAAATAGTCAAGAAAAAAACACCTCAAAAATAGATGAGATGTTTCTAAAATTTCAATTTAAAATTGTCAATTTTTGATTGAAATCATCGATCACTTTTTGAAGATTGATCCGCCCGCGGTAGATGCCATATCCAAAAACAATCATGCCTAAAATTCCAATCAAGGCTAGTAAAATCCCGAGGATCAAGAGTGGAAGGAAACTTTTGTGAAAGAGATAGATCAATACCACACCAATACTGGCAATGATAAAGAGTAAGCTGAACCAACGACCAAGGTTTTCAAGCATGTGGCGTTGGTACTTGATTTCTGTTTCATATCCATTGACAAGTTCTTGTTTTGTAACCATGGGATTCCTCCTGATAAAAATTGAGAATGAAGTGCAAGTAAAGGAGGTCCATTCACTTCATTCTCAAAAACTCCTACTAGCAAATTCGTTTTTTTACCTTAGTATTTAAGATGTGGGTCAAAGATACCAAGGGCAACACCGATCAAAGCCACTACAACGAGAAGTAACATAACTTTGTTTGGTGAAATTTTTTTCTTAGACATCAACCACCAGCAAAGAGTGATGAAGGCTGCTGTCAAGAGACCTGGATAAACACCATCGATCTTTTCTTGGATGTTCAAGAAGACTTTTCCTTCAGAATTCTTGAATTGAAGGGCTGTTGTAACAGATACCCAAGTAGCTGCTACGGCACCGATAACCATACCACCGACGACGCTGATCGCTTTACGAAGAGCTTGTCCTTTTGGTCCTACAAGGAATTCAACGGCTTTATCCCCTAATTGGTAACCTTTGAAGAAGGCAAAGCGCATACCAAAGTAGACTAAGAGGTTCCATACGACGATGTAGAAGAGGGCACCAGCGACGTTACCACCTTTAGAAAGTCCAAGGGCAATCCCCAAGAGAACTGGGATCAAGGTACCAACAACCAATGAGTCACCAATACCAGCGATTGGTCCCATCAAACCGGCACGCATACCGTTGATGGTTTCGCCATCCACTGCATCTCCGTTTGCACGCGCTTCTTCCAAACCAGCTGTGATCCCTACAACAAGAGATCCAAGTTGTGGTTCAGTGTTGAAGAAGGCCGTATAGGTTTGCATAGCATCCTTTTGTTCTTCTTTTGTGTCATACATTTCTTCTACGATTGGAAGCATAGAAGTCAAGTACCCGAAGGTTTGCATATGTTCTTGAGAGAAACAAGTCAAATGACCATAATACCAATGATGGAATGCTTTTGCTAATGTTTTCTTTGAAATTTTCTTTCTATCAGCCATTTTAAATATCCTCCTCATCATCGTCTAGGTCCACCACTCCGGCTGGAGCAGCTTTCATCGATTTGATCACTTCAAGTTCATAGTAGATTACTGCAAAGATTAATGAAACAACGGCACTGGATACCAAGTTCAATCCGAGAGATTTTGCCAAGGTAAATCCAACAAAGAATGGAATGAAGTCAGTTGCTTCTGTAACAATTTGTTTCAACAAGATGGCAATACCGACACATGGGAGAAGAGCACCGACTGTAAAGAGGGCTTTCATCCAGTAACCATCCATAGGAAGGTATTGTTTCATCAAATCAACCATGTTTTCACCGTATTTGGTGATAATCATTGTTGGAAGGAAAGAGAAGAGGAAGTGAGAGATCCAAGGGTAAACCCAGTCAACTGCGTAGAGTTTTTTGAAGTTTCCTTCTTCAACGGCTTTCCAACCAATGTGTTGCCAAACCAAGTTCATAGTAGCGGTACCGTAGAAAAGAACTGTACCAATTGTCCCAACGGCTGCACCGATTGGAGCTGCAGCTGCGGCGATTCCTGCTTCATCTGTGATGTTATTAGCATGCACAAACAAGATAGCAAGAGGAACACCGATGTAAGAGATGGCACGCACATCGGCAGATACGGTACCACCAGGTGTTACCAAGGCGATATAAACGACTTGAAGGGCAACCCCGACCATAATACCGGTTGTCACATCTCCAAGAATTAAACCTGAAATCAACCCACCGATCAAAGGACGACCGAGTGTATAGTTCCCGATACTGGAACCTCCCATACCAGGCATTGAAGACAAGCTGGCGAAAATACCAAGCAAGATTGCTTGAATCCATGAAATTGTCATAACAAACGCTCCTTTTGTTTGTAAATTTATTTACCTAACAGATCAGACTGTTAGTTTTAAAAACCAAATTTTGATTTGAAATCATCCCAATACCCGATGGAAACATCTGGCAACAATTGGAATTTCACCTTGTAGCCTGCTGCTTGAATGGCTTGGAAGGCTTCTGCTTCTTCCTGAGTGATGGATTGGTTATTTCCCAATTTCACAGCTCCAGGACGATCATTTGCAGGGCCAACAATGATTTCTTTGACATCACCTGGGACAAACCCTTGGTCGACCAAAATTTCCTTCATATCGATTGGATTTTTGGTGATTAAGAAGTAACGACTATCTGATTCTGTTACTTTTGCTGATTTTTCCTTAAAGGCTTCCTTTGTCCATACAAAGGTTTTCTTGTCTGATGCGCCTTTGTAAGCTTGGATCAAAACCTTGTTTGATGCTGCTGCATCGTTTACGGCAATCAAACCATCACATGGTTTTTCTTTTGCCCAGCGTGTGACTGTCTGACCGTGAATCATGCGATCATCAATCCGTACAAATGTTACTACCATAAGGTACCTCCCTATTAAATATCGTCATCATCTTCTTCAGCACTAGTAGCTGAAACTTCAAAAGGCTGTAGTGCAGATCGTGCTTCTGATAAGATGGTAGCTGACAAATCGTCTCCATCCAACACATCCTTCATCACAACTGCCGTCAAGGCCATGGTGAGGTTCATCCCACCAAGGATCAAGGCTCCATCGAGCTTTCCAGCTTCTTCTAGAACCGTGGCTGCAGTGGTTAATGGACTACCACCTACGATATCTGCCAAGACCAAAACAGAATCATCAGCTGTCAATCCTGAAATGCTCTCTCTGAAATCAACTGCGAAGTCATCGACCGATTTTCCTTCTTTGAGTCCAACTGCGATGACTTGATCCATCTTATCACCAGCAAACATGGCTAGTGATGTCTTTAGACCTTCTGCCAGTCCACCATGACTGACCAAAACGAGGTATTTCATTTTGCTACGCCTCCTTTATTTGACTCTATTGTAGATTATTTGAAAGCGTTTTTACATTGTCAAATGTCACATTCCTAATATGACATTTAGCAATAAAAAAATGACATCTGTCACTTGACAAAATGCCATCTTATTTTACTCTAAACTCCTACCTGTAGACTACTTTCAATCTCCCTCTGAATTTGAGGCAAGCGGTTCTCAACATCTTGATCGCGCAAGGCATTGCCAATCAAGTAATCTAACTTTTCTAACACCTCTTTTGAGACATTTTTCGGACTACTTTCAACAGCTTGTTCCATAATGCGGTTCAAGGTCTGATTGGTCAAGGAATCCGTCCCAAAATCATCTACCTGCAAAAGGTCTTTACTAGAGCGACTCTTGACTACCTGTGGCATGACAGAGATCCCCTGGGATTGGGCAAAGAGAGTTTGTTGAATTTCTGGATCCTCTGTTAAGAGTTGCATCAATTCCCAAGACAACTTGGAATGAGAACTTCGAGCCGACATAGCAAAAGAAGTCGTCGTGACCAAGGTTGCCTTGGTCGTTTTTGACTTAGCAGGCATCGGGATACAGGTCCAGGTGAAGTTTGAATATTTAGAAACGTGGTAGGGATAAGGTTTATAGGTCCGATATTGGGCCAAGGTCATGGGATAGAAGGCGACTTTTCCCTGGTCAAAATCTTTAGAACTCACCTTGTAATTTTTATTTAGATCTTCCAATTTTTGCAGAAAAGTCAGAGACTCTTTGACTTCTGGAGCTGTCAGCTTGAGCATGCCACCCTGGAAGAGATGACCTCCATTTGCCGCTAAGGCTTCTTTCCAGGTGTATTCTGTACTTCCAAATTGGTCCAATTGCCCATCCCCATTGGTATCCTTGGTTAGTTTCTTGCAAATCGTATAGAACTCTTCAAGGGTCCAACCTTCTTTGGGAACCGCGATGCCTTCTTTATCCAAGAGATCTTTATTGACACACATCAAAATCGGATTGCTTTCATAAGGTAAGGCATAGGTTTGCCCCTGATAGACACCCGATTCAAAGGCAACAGGATAAAAGGCAGCTTGATCTTTTCGATCCATATAGCCGTTTAACTTTTCTAGCACTCCTCGCGCTGCTAATAAGGTAAGATCTTGCTCAGAGACCATAAACACATCTGGCGTCTTTCCTGAGACAATCTTTTCAGAGAGCCAGTCTGAATAATCTGACTGCGGAATCCCGTTTTCATACTCTACACGGACGTGGGGATGGGATTTTTCAAATTTTTGAATCGCACGATCCAAGGCATGGGAACGTTGACTGGTCGGCACATCCCAGCTAGAACCTGCATAAACGCCGATATGGAGTACGGTCGGTTGCTGTTTCCACCAATAAAAACCTGCGCTCACACAGAGCACAACAAGGAGACCAATCCCCCAACAAAGATGCTTTCGCTTCAATTTCATTCTGTATTTCCTTTAGAAAAATCACGTCTCGTCACTCCTGTTTGGACTGACCAGATCGCTAATTGCGTTCGATCTCGTAGGTTTAATTTCGCCAAAATCGTTGATAAGTAATTGCGCACGGTTCCTTCTGACAAGAAGAGTTTGGCCGCAATTTCTTTATTGGACTCCCCATAGCCAACTTCTTGGATAATGCGCCATTCTGTTGTGCTCAAATCCTTGACATTGTCCTCATCTACAGCAATAGAGAAGTTGGTTTTGGCCATTTGTGAGAAAATTTGAAAGACTTTACTAGCGATATTCGGGTTGATCATTGCTCCGCCTTGATACACCACCTTAATCGCTTCATAGAGTTCCTCTGTCGAGGCTCCCTTTAAAAGATAACCTGAAGCACCATACTTGAGTGCACTATAGATAAATTCATCATCGTCAAAGGTCGTTAAAATAATAATTTTGATATCCGGATAGTGCTCTTTGACTTCTTTTGTTGCCAAAACCCCATCCATGCCTGGCATCCGAATATCCATTAAGATCAGGTCAGGATGTGTCTGTGGAATGCTAGACAAGACGTGATTCCCATCTTCCACTGTGGCCACCACTTCGATATCGGGGTGGGCTGACAAAATAATTTTCAGAGATTCTCGAATCAAGGCCTGGTCATCTGCCACCATTACTTTTATCACCATCTCTATCTCCCTTCTTTATATTTCGGTAAACTGACGTGCGTGAAAAATCCATCGCGGCTTTCAAATTGAATCTGTCCTCCTAGGATAGAAATTCGTTCCATCATCTGCTTGAGCCCATAGCCATAGGTCAAGGTTTCAAACCCACCCCCATTGTCCTGCAACTCGATCAGATAATCTTCTTCGTCCTCAAAAAAATGAAGACTCATCTGACTGGCATGGCCGTGGCGAACCGCATTGGTCATGGACTCTTGGATGACACGAAAGATCGTATCCTCAATCATGACATCCATATCGACATCAATCCATTCATAGTGTAAATCAACCTGCAAGTTTGAAAGCGCCTGATACTCGCGGATCGTCTTTTCTAAAGCATCTTTGAGGGTCCGTCCCTCAAGAGCTCCCGGTCTAAGACGGTTGAGAGAGCCCCTCACATCTTGAATCCCTTCACGGACAACTTCTGATACGCTTTTCACTTGCTCCTTTGCCCGATTGGGATCGATATCAATCAAGACTCCGACAGCATCTAAACCGGCTGAGATCCCTGTTAGCGCGTGCCCCAAGGTATCGTGAATCTCCCGAGCAATCCGCTTACGCTCCCGATCTTCTGCAATCTTCTCAGACAAGGCCATATAGTTATTCAACTCCGTATTGACCTTCGAAACCATGGCCAACTCTTCTTCAACCTCGTGGTTTTCTGCAAGAACATTCATAATATAGAATAAAAGCGAAATAATAAAGAGCACCATATTCAAGGCATAGAGGGAATTCTTCATGAAAAAGGCTAGGATTCGGATAGAGGCAGGGTAAAAATGAATATAGACATCAAGAGAAGGAATCGGAAAGAAAAGGGAAAAGACGTCTGAATTGGTCACGAGGAGCATCAAGAAACTCACTAGGATAAAAGCAAACCAATACTTGCGGTCTCGCTTGGTATTCAACTCTTTGGAACCATAGAAGATATCCGCAAAAACCAAGAGAATCAGCCCGTTATAAGCTACATTTTGGACCCACATCAAGAGCAACATCAGGAGGATCTCCAGAATGTTCCACTTATCAAAAATGGACCATCGACTCGTTTGAGACCGATAACGACTCATGGAAATCAAGGCAATCCCAGCAAATAAGAGTGCAGACAACCAAAAAGTTGTAGAGGGCGCAAAAGGAATGCGCTCTAAGCGTTCTACTAATAGGGAAGCTTGTCGTTGAGCAATGATATAATTGGTTGCTTGAAGATAGATGATACTGTTGAGCATCACAGCGATAAAATTCACGACCATCAGAATGGCCAAACTGTATCTCACACCTCTAAATTTTCTCATTACTGCCACCCATTCACATCAAATTGATCGATGTTTTCCTTTGTCATCATCTGAACCGGAATGGTTATTTCTTTTTGGTAGCTCTTCCCAGCCGTCATATCTTGGATGACCTCCATCACGCGGTCTCCCATCTTCAAAGGAGACTGGGCAACGGTTCCTACGACATCATCTGTCGAGTGCAGCAAGGCTTTCATATCTGGTGAGCCATCAATCCCATAAATCGCAATGGAATGGGTGATTCCTTGCTCCTTGATCGCCGCTAAAGCTCCTATAGCCGATCGGTCATTCAGGGCAACTAGGGTATCAACATTCCCCCCTGACTGCAAGAACTTACGGACAGCGGGCATGGCGATCTCCGTCTGACCCTTGGTTTCTAGTTCCGAGATGATCTCATAAGATCCATGTCCTTTGATGGTATCCTTAAATCCCTGAATCCGCGTATCTGCCGAAACAGTCCCTTTGTGCTCCAAGAGAAGGATCCGAGCATTTGAAGAGCGTTTCATCAACTCTTTCGCAATCAAGACTCCTGCTTGGTAGTTGTCGGAGACAATGCTGGCATCCGGCTTAAAATGCTTGAGCTGGGTATCAACTGCAATGATCTTAATTCCTTGTTTTCTAGCTTTTTTAAGAGCCCTTAAAATCGGCTGACTATCCCCTTTGACCGGATTAATCACAATCACATTTACTTTTTGAGCGCAAAAATCATCGATCTGCTGGCTCTGCCTTTTTTCATCCAATTCCGGATCTCGAACAGATACAAGAGCCCCTCTCTCATCGGCAATCCGACTAATTTCCGAATGAATACTTTTATAGAACTCATTGTTCATGGTCATATAGGTGACACCAATCTTGGTCTGATCCTTGATGCTACTGGTTTGACAAACAGCATAGATCCACAAGAGGAGGCAGGCCACTGGAATCACCAGTAGAACCCGTTTTATCAGCCATTTTAACAGTTCTTTTCTTTCTTCTTTCCTCTTCAAACTCCGTTCCTTTTCTGAAAATTTTGAATATATATTACTTTATTTTACTACTTTTTCAAGAAAAGTGCTGGCTTTTATTGTACAGATGCATATTTTTGATTTATTTTTAAAAGAGTCGTTCCCGAATAAAATCCCTAGCAAGTATCAAAAAAGCTGGTCTATAAACGAACCAGCTTTCTTTTTTGATCCTAAAAGGGAAGATCTTCCTCTTCTAAGATGATATCGGCTAAATCTCCCGTTCCACCATTTTCACGCATCGCTCGCTGAGCGCGGCTCTCTAGCAACTGAAAACTTTGGCAGAGGACCTCTGTCACATACTGCATAACTCCATTTTTCTCGTAGCGGCGCGTCCGAATCTCTCCATCCAAAGAGATCAGGCTCCCTTTGCTAGCATAACTAGCCATGGTTTCAGCCAATTTCCCCCAGACAACGACATTGACAAAATCAGTCTCTCGCTCCCCGTTTTGGTCCTTGTAGCGACGATTGACCGCAACGGTCACTCGGGCAACGGATTTGTCTGTGCTGGTTTTATGCAATTCTGGGGCCGCTACTAGGCGACCGATTAAAATAACTTTATTATACATCATTTACCTCCTATCTATTTATTCGAAAAAATTTCAAAAAATGGAGGTGACAAACCAAAATCAAAAAAATCTAGGATCCAAAACATCCTAGATTCTTCTCTTTATTCGTGCCAGTGACGAGCAGGATCAAAAGGTGTCCCTGCTACTTCTGCGTCATCCAATTCAATAATGCCTCGTTTTTGAGGAGCATTTGGCAAGTGCAATTCGCGCGGACTGCACATCATCCCATAGCTTTTTTCTCCACGAAGGGCCCCTGGGAAAATCAAGCTACCATCCGGCATCATGGCACCTGGAAGAGCGACAATGGTCTTGAGACCCACTCGCGCATTTGGAGCTCCAGCTACGATCTGAACCGTCTTATCTGGTCCAACTGCTACTTGGCAGATATTCAAGTGGTCACTATCTGGATGGGCTACCATTTCAAGGATTTCTCCCACCACAAATTTTGGTTCCCGATCATTGACCAAACGTTCTGCGAAGCCTTCTCTTTCCAATTCTTGATTCAAACGAGCTACTTGCTCATCTGTCAAAAAGACTTGGCCCTTGCCTTCGATGGCGAAGAAAGATGAGGCATCAAAAATATTCCAGGCAACGGTTTCTTGCTTGTCCTCACGGTAAACGCGAGCCACTTTTCCTTTTCTCTCCACCGCGAGCTTTGCTTCTCCACTATTTTTCAAGGTCAGCATCAAGACATCGCCGACTTGTTCTTTGTTGTATGTTACAATCATGTTTTTCTCCTATTTTAATCCTGCTAAGAATGCTGTAAGCTGCGCCTTGGTTTTTCGATCCCGATTGACAAACCGACCGATTTCCTTATCCTTTTCCAGAACCACCAAACTTGGGATCCCATAAACATCCCAGACTTTCGCCAGATCCATATAGGCATCTCGGTCAATCAAGATAAAGGTAAATTCGGGATTTTCAGCTTCAATCTCCGGCAAAAAAGGCTTGAGGTAACGACAATCCCCACACCAATCTGCTGAAAAGACAAACACTTTCTTGCCATCTTGCTCTACATAAGAAGCAATTTCTTCTAGAGAATTTGGTGTAATCATAGTTTTTCCTCTTCATAATGCAAGAGACCGTCCTCATAGACAAAGCGGTAATGGCGCTCATCTTCAAAAATGACGCCTCCTACTAAGCGTTCTTCACTAGACTCGTAGAGTTCCACATACAGGGTCGCAATCGTCCCCATGGCTTCCATTTGCTCCCGTACTTCTGCTACCAACTCTTCTTGGGTACGGAGACGCTTTTGATCTTTGGCGATTTTATAAACACCGGCCGCAAGAGCTCCTGCACTTGCTACAGCCAGACTAGACAAAATAATTTTTTTAGCTTTCATAGTGCCTATTGTAACACAAAATAAGCAGAGGGACAACGGTCTAGGCTGGATCTCTCCCTCTGCTTTTTGAGATTGATTTCCATAATAACGCTACCATCCTTGTAGAAAAAGTGTTAAAATAGCATCAGAAAGAAGGTAACCTATGACTGATTTATTTTCTAAAATCAAAGAAGTAACTGAAATCCCTGCTATCTCAGGTCATGAAGCTCCTGTACGGGATTATTTGCGCCAACAATTGACCCCTCATGTGGACGAAATCGTGACAGATGGTCTCGGTGGGATCTTTGGGGTCAAACATTCAACAGCTGCCGATGCTCCTCGTATCTTAGTAGCTGCCCACATGGACGAAGTTGGTTTTATGATCAGCGAAATCAAAGCTGACGGAACTTTCCGTGTTGTCCCAATCGGAGGTTGGAATCCGATGGTCGTCAGCAGCCAACGCTTCAAACTCTTTACACGCGACGGACGTGAATACCCTGCTATTTCAGGATCTGTTCCTCCTCATTTGACACGTGGAACAGGTGGACCAACCGTACCTGCCATTAGCGACATCGTCTTTGATGCAGGCTTTAGCTCTAAAGCCGAAGCTGAAAGCTATGGGGTCCGTCCTGGAGATACTTTGGTCCCAGACAGCTCTGCGATTCTCACTGCTAATGGTAAAAACGTCATCTCCAAAGCATGGGATAACCGCTACGGCGTCTTGATGGTCAGCGAATTGGCTAAGAGCCTTTCTGGACAAGCCTTAAACAACGAACTCTATGTAGGGGCCAACGTTCAAGAAGAAGTGGGACTTCGTGGAGCTCACACTTCAACTACTAAATTTGATCCTGAAATCTTCCTTGCGGTAGACTGTTCGCCAGCAGCCGATGTCTTTGGAGACCAAGGTGCGATTGGGGAAGGAACACTGCTTCGCTTCTACGATCCAGGTCACATCATGCTACCAAATATGAAAGATTTCTTGCTCACTACTGCTGAAGAAGCAGGCATCAAATTCCAATACTATTGTGCCAAAGGTGGTACCGATGCAGGTGCAGCACACTTGAAGAATGGTGGAGTCCCATCAACCACCATTGGTGTCTGTGCACGTTACATCCACTCTCACCAAACCCTCTATGCCATGGATGATTTCTTACAAGCGCAAGCCTTCTTGCAAGCATTGGTTAAGAAATTGGATCGCTCTACAGTTGATTTGATCAAGCACTATTAAGTAGCATCGATCTGAAGCCCCGTAAGGGGCTTTTTTAGAGGAAAAACAAAGTTCTCTTTGAAACTTTCCAGCGTGAGTCACCATTGAGTCCCTTGGCATCCGCACTCTCCTTAGGAAAGTATCTTAGAATATTTTATCTTCCATCTGTTTTCTGATATAATATGAAAGAATGAAATGGTAGGGAACGGAACACTCATCCTTGGATTCGTGTGGCAGACCCTTCCCTTATATACAGGAGTTTTACATGAAAAAACAAGCTTTTAGTTCTGAAAAGTATTTGAACTTGCAACGTGACCACATTATTGAGCGGATCAACCAATTCGATGGCAAGCTCTACCTTGAATTTGGTGGTAAGATGTTAGAAGACTTTCACGCTGCTCGTGTCCTCCCTGGATACGAACCAGACAATAAGATCAAGCTGCTACAAGAATTGCGCGACCAGGTGGAAATTGTCATTGCCATCAACGCCAACAACATTGAGCACTCAAAAGCCCGTGGGGATCTAGGAATTTCTTATGACCAAGAAGTACTGCGTTTGATCGACAAATTCAATGAATTGGGGATCTTTGTAGGCTCTGTCGTCATCACCCAATATGCTGGACAAGCTGCAGCAGATGCCTTTCGCAAACAACTGGACAAGAGCGGGATCGCCTCTTATCTACACTATCCGATCAAGGGCTATCCGACTGATATGGACCACATCATCTCTCCTGAAGGGATGGGGAAAAACGACTACATCAAAACTAGTCGCAATTTGGTCGTTGTGACAGCTCCTGGCCCTGGTTCTGGTAAGCTGGCAACTTGTATGTCCAATATGTACCATGACCAATTAAATGGGATCAAATCAGGTTATGCTAAGTTTGAAACCTTCCCAGTATGGAATCTTCCTTTGCACCACCCAGTCAACTTGGCTTATGAAGCAGCGACTGCAGATCTAGACGATGTCAATATGATCGATCCCTTCCACCTCCAAACCTACGGGGAAACGACGGTCAATTACAACCGCGATATCGAAATCTTCCCTGTCTTGAAGCGCATGTTGGAACGCATCTTAGGAACCTCTCCTTACGCTTCTCCAACAGACATGGGCGTCAACATGGTTGGCTTTGCCATTGTGGACAATGACGCTGCGATTGAAGCTTCCCAACAAGAAATCATCCGTCGCTATTACCAAACTATCTTGGATGTCAAAGCTGAACGTGTCGGTGAAGGGGCTGTCAAGAAGATTGAGCTCTTGATGAATGATTTGGGCATTACTCCAAATGATCGGAAAGTGACCGTGCTTGCCCGCCAAAAAGAAGAAGAAACAGGTGAGCCAGCCTTGGCCCTTGAATTGCCAAACGGCGAGATGGTAACCGGAAAAACCTCTGATCTCTTTGGCCCAACCGCAGCCCTCTTGATCAATGCGATCAAGAAATTGGCGCATATTGATAAAGAAACCAAATTAATCGAGCCAGAATACGTCCAACCTATCCAAGGCTTGAAGATCAATCATTTGGGTAGCCGTAACCCTCGTCTTCACTCAAACGAGATCCTCATTGCCCTAGCCATTACAGCTATGACCAATGAAGACGCTAAGCTTGCTATGCAAGAATTAGGCAAGTTGAAAGGCAGCGAAGCCCATTCAACCGTGATGCTGACAGACGAAGACAAGAACGTCCTTCGCAAGCTCGGTATCAACGTCACCATGGATCCTGTCTACCAATACGATCGCTTATATCGTAAATAAACTCAGACAAACAAAAACAATCCCTGCTCTAGGAATTGTTCAGATTGAAGACAAAGTCTTCTTAAAAAACTTTCCTTAGGTGAGTACGGACGTCAGCGAACTTCTATGAAGTTCCATGACTAATTATTGAGCCCCTTCGCTTTTCAATTTTTAGGCTCAGGCTAAAACAGTTCCCCGAACTGTTTTACTCTCAATAATTCCGAGTGCCTGAAACTGAGTCGTTTCAGGCACTTTTCTCACGGCTGAAAGTTTCAGAATATGATTGAATAACTATAACGAGTATAATTTTTAAAGAATTGATTAAATTTTATTAAAGATTCGTTTCTCTACGCTCTCAACAATCCCTCGAACAGGGATTGTTTTTTATTATGATGCAAAGAAGAGAGACTATTTGACAGCCTCCCATAATTGGCGAATGGGCTTTCTTTGAACAGGGTCCACAAAATGAGGAGCAATTTCATTCAAAGACTCTAGGACAAAGGCACGTTCTGCCACATAAGGATGCGGCAAGATCAAGTTTGGACTGTAACAAATGGTGTCCTCCATATAGAGCAGATCTAGATCGATCACACGTGGCCCCCACTTGATCTCACGGACACGCCCCATTTCCTGCTCAATGGCAAGTAAGGTCTCTAGTAAATCCTCTGGGGTCATCCAGGTTTCAACCTCTGCCACCTGATTCAAAAAGGTGTCCTGCTCCACCCCTCCCCAAGGTTCTGTTTCAATCCTTGTGGATGTCTGAAGAAGACGAATGCCTCGATCCTTGATTTTTTCTAGCGCCGTCTCTAGTTGCAGTTGTTTATCTCCCATATTGGTGCCAAGCCCAATAAAGGCCCGTTTTTTCTCCCGTTCGATTGTCACCGAACAAGTCTCTAATGGCAAGGGAACAGGAGCCCAGGGCTTTTTCAACTCCAGACGAACTTTTTCTACAAAGGCATAGCTTTCAAAAATCTTTTGCACCAACTGAAAGGCCACCGTTTCAATCAGATCGATCTTTTCTACCTGCATCCACTCGGTCAACTGTTCCGCCAAGATCCCGTAATGGATCGAAGCTTCCAAATCACCTGTGCGGGCAGCGCGAGTCATCTCATAATCTATCCATAGGTCTAGGACAAAGCGTTGTCCTAATTCTTTTTCTGCTGGAAAAACACCGTGATAGGCGTATACCTCTAAGTCCTTGATCCGTAATTGATCCACTCTGTTCACCTCTTATAGCCAGCCATTAGTGGCCCATGAGTTTATAGGCTTCATTTTTTAAGTCTTTATCTGTCGCAAGCAGTCCACGCGCAGCAGTTGTCACTGTAGCGGTCCCAGGTTTACGGACACCACGCATGTTCATACACATATGCTCTGCTTCTACCCAGACAAGGGCTCCTTGTGCTCCAAGATATTCCATCAAGGCATCTGCGATTTCTACCGTCAAACGTTCCTGAATCTGTGGCTTTTTAGCATAAACTTCAACCGTACGAGCCAGTTTGGAAAGCCCAGCCACACGGCCATTTGGAATGTAGGCAATGTGCACTTTTCCATAAAATGGTAAAAAGTGATGCTCACACATGGAATGGAAGAAGATATCCTTCTCGACCACCATATTGTTATCAATGATTTCAAATGATTTAGACAGGTGCTCTTCTGCTGTCTGCCCTAGTCCTGCAAAGATTTCTTGGTACATCTTGGCAATGCGGGTCGGCGTTTCCTGAAGTCCCTCACGGTTCTCATCTTCACCGACTGCCTCGATGATCATTTTCACTGCTTCTTCAATTTTCTTTGTATCCATATCATCTCCTAGTTGGATTTTTCTGTTTTTAATAAATAAGGTCGTACCTTGCTAAGGAAGTAGAGCGACCCCGTTACAATGAGGAGCTCATCGCCTTTTGCTTGCCAGTTTTGTAGAAACTCTTGCCAGTTGACTTCCTCAAGCTGATGCTTTTTCGCAGCAGCTCTTATCTCTTCTTGAGAATAGGCTCTTGGATCTTCAAAGGTTGTGAGGATCAAGCGACTATTTTCCAGTTCCTGCCACTGAATGAGCATCTCTTCTAAAGCTTTGGTCCGGATGCAGGTAAAAAGAATGGTCTTTTTTTGACTTGGGAAAAGTTCCCGAAGACTTGCGATTAAAGGCGCAACGGCGTGGGGGTTATGGGCCCCATCTAGCAAGATCATGGGATTTTGTGAGACCACTTCCATCCGGCCAGGCCAGACGACTTGATGCAAGGCCTCATCCACTAACTCTCTTGACAAGAGTTCACGCCCTGCTCTTTCAAAAAGTATATCACAGATACTAATCGCGAGAGCTGCATTTCTGGCCTGGTGATGACCTAAGAGCGCTACTTGATAAGAGGCTTTTTCTCTTTTAGAACTGTGATAAGAAAATGATTGGCCTGATAGACAAGAGGCTTCTAGCTCAACTTGGTAATCTCTGTCATAGGCTGTTATCGGTGCCTGCTTCTGAATCGCAATACCTTCAATGACTTGGCTGGCTTCTGCTTCTAATTTCCCTAGAACCAGAGGAATTCCTGGCTTAATGATGCCTGCCTTTTCACGGGCGATGGAAGCCAGATCTGGCCCAAGAAGGGCGACATGATCCAAGCCAATCGAAGTGATCGCAGTCAGAACAGGCTGACAGACATTGGTACTGTCTAGTCGTCCCCCCATACCGACTTCCATGATCACATAATCCAGCTCCTCGTGATCAAAATAATCATAGGCGATGGCCGTCATCACTTCAAATTCCGTCAAGCCTTGAAAGATAGCCCTTGATTGTTCAGCTTGCAGGAGCTGCTGGTAACGATCCAGGTAGGTTTGCAGGTCTCGATCCGAAATGGCTTCGCCATTAATGGTGATTTGGTCATTGTAATGGATCAGATAAGGAGAGGTAAAGACTCCAACTCGTAAACCTGCCTGCCTCAAGAGTTGGGACAAGGTAGCAATGGCAGAGCCTTTGCCATTGGTCCCCGCAACATGAATGACCCGACAGTCTAGGTGAGGATTTCCTCTCAAAGCCAAGAGAGCTTCCATGCGCTCCAAGCCGAAATGTGGATCTTGTGAACGATAGGCTTCTAGCCAACGAAGATCCAACTGATGTTCTTTTGTCTTCATTTACTTGTATTGTTTTAAATTGGTATCTGCTGCCTCTTGGGCTTGGAAAATGGCTTGCCCCAGACTGGCTGCCATCTTGTGAAGGGGAATATCATGCACCCGCACCACTTCGACTCCTTGACTGGCTGCAATACTCGTCAAATGGCTCGAAGCCAGGTCCCGATTCCAAAAACCAGTCTCCGTTGCAGGATCTGTCTCAAATCCAGCCTCCTCAATAATGTTGACCACAAAGCGTTTGCGGGAGACCCCTAGAAAGATCGGATACCCCTTTTGGTGAATCGTCCCAAGTTCTTGTAATAAGAGTAAGTTCTCTCGCTTGGTCAAACCAAAACCGATCCCAGGATCCAACATAATACGATCCGTCTGGACACCAGCTGCTTTCGCTACCGCAAGCGAGCGGTCAAAGAAGGTCCACATCACGTCTTGAATCGGTTCTTGAGCCATCTGTTGAAGCTCTTGCTCTGAAAAGACTGGTTCGAAACCAAAACTTGGAAAGATAGTGGAACTTGGATGATGCGGTCTTGCCATCACTGGATTAAACATGAGAACTGCGCTCGTTTCATGCTCCGCGACGACAGCAGCCATCTTAGGATCTCCAAGAAAACCCGTAATATCGTTGACAATATCAGCCCCAGCTTCGAGCGCCGCCGCCGCCACCTGGGACTTCCAGGTATCCACTGAAATCAAGACATCACTTTCTTTCCGAATGGCTTTAATCACTGGAACCACGCGGTCAATCTCTTCTTGGATCTCTACATAATGACTACCTGGTCTGGTTGATTCTCCCCCGATATCGAGGATCTGAGCTCCTTCTTGGATCAGTTTTCTCGCCTGCTGCACGGCTGCATCCACACTCGTATACTTACCGCCATCAGAAAATGAATCCGGAGTGACATTTAAGATCCCACAAAGAAGGGTCCCTTGGCCACTCAGCCATTTATTATCAATCATTTTCGTTCTCCTTCGATTCCCTTCCTACAGCATGCTTGCGAACAAAAGAGGCTAGAATAAGTGTTCTAAACCCCTGAGTCTACTCTCCATACGGATTTCTGATTTTATCTGACCTTCTGTAGGATGGTTCTGCATCAAAACTCATTGGTACCTACCATTTTATCATAATTTATCATGGAAGAAAACTCTCGATACCGGCAATAAACAAAGGAGGAATACAGCAGGATAATAATAAGCTAGCGCATTCAAGGTCATATGGAGGCAAATACTGTACTCGATCCGCTGGTAGCGATAAGCCACCCAAGTTAAGATCAAAGACATACCTCCGTAGGCTACCCATTCCCCCAAGGCGCTCGGTCCATGCAAATAAGTAAAAAAGAGAGCACCGGCTAAGTAACCGATCGGTTCTGCTCCTCGAAAGATCAAACGAGGGATAATGGCCCGACAAAGTAGCTCTTCTAGAATCGGAGCGACAAGGATCACGACCATTCCCATAGCAAGAAAAGGAGCATGAGATTGCAGCTCATTCAGAGCCGCTTGGTTTGCTGTTGTACCACCTGCCTCTTGTTTCAACAAGGGATAGGCGAGCAGATTATTAGCCATCAACAAGAGAAGAAAAAGAAAATTTCTCCCCAAAGCCGGCCAGGTAATGACCCGAACATCTAAGTTCTCCAGAGGGCTCATCTTGATGACCTTATAAAAAACAAAGAGCACTGCCACTGTCACCATGAGAGTGAGGATAGTGATCCACCTTGCATCCATTCCTTCTTGAAGGGAATAAACCATAGTGATGAGGGGAAATTGTGAGAGGAAGAATAAGGGCACAAAAAGAAGGAGCCAGAGGGCATTCTTACATAATGGGTGCTTTCGAACAAAAGACTGTATATTTTTCAATGGACAACCTCTTTCTTGTATAAAATAAGAAGACTGGGACTTTCGCCTTCAGCCTTCTCTCTTTATTTCAGTTTACTGATTTTTGAAACGTTCAACGTCACGCGCAATCACCAACTCTTCATCAGTTGGAATCACCAATACCTTCACACGGGAATCATCTGTGGAAATATCTCCGACAACTCCAAAGACGTTCTTTTCAGGGTCGACCTTGCAGCCAAACCAGCTGATTCCATTGATAATAGAAGAACGAACGTTTACTGCATTTTCACCGATTCCTGCTGTAAAGATGATGGCATCTGCACCATTCAAAACAGCCAAGTATTGACCGATGTATTTTTGCAAACGATCGATAAAGATATCGTAAGCCAATTTAGCTTTTTCGTCTCCATTGTGCATCGCTGTATGGATATCCCGCATGTCGCTAGAAGATTCAGAAACACCCAGAAGACCTGATTCACGATTGAGGATGCGGCTAATATCTTCAGGCTTACTGAAATCCTCTGTATGTTCCATCAAGTAAGGAATAATCGCTGGATCAAGATCCCCTGTACGGGTTCCCATCATGACACCACCTAGAGGGGTGAAGCCCATTGAGGTATCGACAGAGATTCCCTTGTCAACCGCTGTAACAGATACACCATTTCCAACGTGGCAGGTGATCAATTTCAATTCTTCTAATGGTTTTCCAAGAAGTTTAGCAGCTTCACCAGCTACATACTGATGACTGGTTCCATGAGCGCCATATTTACGAACCTTATTTTCTGTGTAATATTTAGTTGGAAGAGGGTAACGATAAGCTTTTTCCGGCATGGTTGTATGGAAAGAAGTATCAAATACCACAACACTGGTAATATTTGGACAAATCTCTCTAAAGGCACGAATTCCAGCTGCATTTGCAGGATTATGAAGAGGTGCTAACAAAGACAATTCTTCTACTTTTCGAAGGACTTCGTCATCTACCAAAGCAGAATCCTTGAAGTATTCTCCACCAGCGACGACGCGGTGGCCCACACCTGTAATCTCATCGTAGGATTTGATAATATCAAAGCGAATCAAATCATCCAACAAAATTTTTACAGCTTGTGTATGGTCCTGGATATCTAATACTTGTTTTTCAGAGCGTCCATCAAATTTAACGGTTGAAATAGAATCCTTCAAACCGATCCGTTCAATCAACCCTTTTGCAAGAACAGTTTCCTCTGGCATTTGGTACAATTGCCATTTCAAACTAGAGCTTCCTGCATTAATAGAAATTGTTTTCGACATATATTCACCTCATTAAGCGTTTTCACTTCCTCTATTATATCAGATCTTTGATCAAATTTCACTATCCTTTAACCAGTTTTGGAAACTTTCCATAAAGTGAACCACCTGGTCTTGATCCTGGAGATCGGTAAACGGATAGACAAAGGGCTGAACAGACTCTTCTTCTTGTTTCCGTAGGACGAAAATCGTCTTAGCATATGCCGGATTTGAAAAAAGAGATTCTGGCAAGGTCAGCATGGCAAGGAGTTGAGCCTTGTCTGTTAGCCAAGCTTTCAACAGATCACTCTGAGAGCTCGTCAAGAGGTTGTTTGGAGCTAAAAAGATGGCTACTCCTTGAGGTTTCAGGTATTTCAGAGCCTGTTCCATCATAAGGTGATGAGCATAGGTATGGCCTTCGGAGCTCGCTACCTGATAGCGCTGTGCAATCGCATCATCTGGATAATAACCAATTGGAAGATCACTGACGATCAAGTCACTTTCTTTCAAAACTTGTGGGCGAACCGCATCGCCTTGTGCAAAGACAACACTGGACTCCATCACATCTGCGATACTAGCAGATAGATCAATCAAGAGATCATCTACTTCCAATCCTAAGTAATCAATCGTGAGACGGCTATTGTTGACAATAGTCTCAGCGAGATTTCCGGTTCCACTTCCCACTTCTAAGACATCCAGTTGGTCGCTTTTAGCCAACTGATCGATCAAAAATGTAATGATAAAACCAATCGCATCTGGTGTGAACTGGTGATTCGCTTGTAAAGGCTCTGTCTGAGCAGCTTTCATAAAAAGGAATTGGTAGGCTCTGCGCCATTCTTCCTTACTCAAACCTAGTTCTTTTAATTTTTTGCTATTGTTTTTAACAATGTCTAGATCTGTCTTGCCATCCAAATACATGGCATTTTGTTCAATCAAGGCGTCATAAAAGTTGGTCGACAATTCATTTTGAATACTTTGAGTGTTTTCTAATAGATAGGTATAGGCTTGTTCAATTTTTTCGAAATTCATGATTTCCTCCGCACCCTATCATACCAAAAATTAGTCTTTTTCGCTATTTTCTGATGGTTCCTTGGTCTCGTTTGGCGTCTCTTCAGAAGGCGTTTCGGTCTCTGCCTTCTCCTTATCTTTCTGTGTCTTCTTTTCTTTTTGACTCTTCTTGTTTTCCTTTTCTTCCCTTACAGGAAGGACAAACTCATAGCTTTCGCCATTCATCTTAGCCTGAGCATGAAGAAAACCAGTGTCCTGCTGTAGCTGAACAACTCCAGACTTTAAATGAATCTCTGATGTCTTCTCATCACTCTTTCTCTTTTCAAGAGCCAATTGCACCAAAGCATAGGCCCGTAGACGATCTTGACTCGTCTTTAAGATCCGTCTTTCCGCAACCTGACGATGCAGGTAAAACTGAAGCAAGAGACTAAAAATCGCTGCCATCAAGAGAGCGTAAAGCAAGACACCAGCCTTAACTTTTTTCATTTTGTATCGCTGGTACCACATGGTAGACATACTCCCTTTCTAGACCTTCTTCAAAATTCAACCGCAGATGAAGGAGCTCTCCCTCCTGCCAAATTTGGCTAGAGCGAACCCCTGAAATCATAGGCTGATAGCCTCTGCCCTTATCATCTGTTTTTCGGATATCATCTCCTTTAGATTGGCCAATAGCAATTGGTTTTTGATCCTGAACCAAGTAGATATGATTGTCCGCTACTTTTTCAAAATGACTCCGGTCCAATTCCACCTGCAATTGTTGCTGAAAAAGTATCCATTCCTCCTGCTTTTGGTGTGCTTGGTAGTCCAATTCAGCATGCAGGAGCTTAGTCAAGCCTTGAAAGACCAACACACCCCCACTAAGGACCAAGAGAGCGACCAAGGCTTCGAGCAGGGTAAAGGCCTTGACCTTACCTTTATTCCACATGCAGTACCACCTTTCCTTGATGATAGACCGTGAGTTGATCGGCATCTTTTTCGACTTGAACTTGAATACCATTGGCCTCCAGATGATTTTGCCCTGTCTGAAGTGCCATTTGAGCGACAGATAAGACCTCTACCTCTTTGAAATCCGCTAGTCGCTCCCTACGCGAACGCCGGATCTCCCCTAACAATAAGGTCGTAATCATGGCAAATAAACCCAAGGCTACCAAAGATTCTATGAGAATACTAGCGGGAACGGATGCTTTTTTTAATTTTCCCATTTCCAAGCGACAGTTGATAGGTCACCACTCCTCTCTGTGTCTGAAAGTGAACATTGGCCAGGGATGAATTGCCACCTGCACGGTCTAAACGAATGGTTTTAGGATCTTGCAAAATGACAGAATCAGGAATCTCCACTGTCTGGTAGGGCGTTTGAATCTTCCTTGCAGTCACTTCAACATCCAATTCCGTTTGCCTTGCCAGTGCTATCTTCTGACTTTCTTGATAGAGGTGTTCAAACTCTGCAAAAAATACTTTTTCTTCCACCTGCTGAAAGCTCGTCCTGATCGATCCCGATAAGCCCAGATAGATAAAACTGACGATCATCAAGGTCAAAAGGGTCTCCACCAAGGTGAAGGCCTTAATCTGCAACCGCACGAGTTTCTCCACTATTTTTCGCATAATAGGCACGATAAGATTCTGCTTGTTTGTTGGTAATATTTCCATCAGCAATTAGCTTTGATAGAGTGGCTTGGTCATTGGTATGATTGAGCTCGTACAATTCAGCCTGACTTTCGACCACCTTGACAACGGCTGCATTGCCTGTCTCTTTCACAGAGTCTTTTTGCTTGGTCAAATTCGGCACAAAGAGCAATAAGAGCACACTGATGATCAATAAGACCACCAACATTTCAATCAGCGTAAAAGCTTTTACCTTATATGTTTTTAATTTTTTCATAAATGAACCTCCATATTTTGATAAATCGGCAGCAACATGGCTGCGTAAAGTAAGACAATCACAAGAGCTACAAAGACAAAGACCAAGGGTTGTATCACATTCATGGCCTTGTGGACCCGACGAAAGAAGTCTTCCCATGTTTTTTCAGCGTAGATCTCTAGCTCACTTCCAAGCTTTGATTTGACCTCACCATATTCAATCATAAGCGGCAATTCTTTTTTGAAAAAAGAATATCCCCCGACCGTCTCTGAAAAGGATTGACCGCGGTCTAAAGAAAGAACTAAGTCTCTTCCAATCTCTTGGAAAAGCTGGGATTTTTGCTCCTGCATCATGGTAAAAATCTGAGACAGCTCCAATCCTTGCCCAATCAGATTGCCCCATTCTCTGGCATAATAGGCTGTCAAATAAGCTTGAATCATGCCTTTCCCGAAAGGAAGATGGGACAAGCTTCTAAAAACTTTGATCTTGCTAGATTTTCGATAATAGAGAAAGCTGAATAAGAAGAGAACCACTATCCCCGCTACGAGCGCCAAAAAGAGTTGGGGAAAGGAACTGATCAATTGCGTACCAATATTTTGTGCATCCATTTGAGGGAGCAAATAATTGCGCAGGCCTAGCATAATCAAAATTAAAAACCCAAGTAAGATAAGAGGATAAGTGCTAACTTCGATCAACTTTTTCTTGACCTTGCGCATATTTTCTAGGTAAGCACTGATTTTCTCCAAGCTCAATGCAAGATTTCCATGGAGCTCAGCGAGAGACAGCTGCGTCGTGACCGCATCTGAAAAACCGATCCCCGCCATCATCTCTGAAAAACTCCGACCCCGAGAGAGATCTGCTCGCATCTGGGAGACCAAATGACTCTCTACTAGGTGGGAACGATCCAAAAAATCAACAATCTCAGACAGATGAAAACCACTCGAATAAAGATTCAAAAACAATTCAATGATTTGCTTTTGTTTAGTTGTAGATAATTTTTTCGGCTTGTGCCTGAGCCAGCTGGATATATCCCGATTGAGCCAAGAGATCCATTTGTTGGTTCCAGCGGCTGGCTGAGTGTTCTTGGTAGTTTTCCGTCGCAAAATCGACAACACCTCCTCCTGCAATTAATCGTTGGTAGCAAATACCTTGTAAAACAATCTTGAGCTCTTCCTCACTCACTCCAAGCTCTAAGAGCCTCTCATAAACACCTCGAACGCTCTTGGCATGAATAGTAGAGAAGACTGTGACCCCTGTCAAACTAGCTCGTACGACTGCACGAGCTGTTTCCTTATCTCGAATTTCCCCAATGATGAGAAGGTCCGGCCGATGACGTAAGGAGAGTTTGATCAGGTTGTCATAGGTCATGCCGATCTGGTCGTTCAGCTGAAGCTGTAACATATTATCCTGCTTGATCTCGACAGGATCCTCAATGGACATGACTTGCTGGTCCGCAAAGCACTCTTGCGCCAAAGCATGCATGAGAGTGGTCTTTCCCGAACCAACAGGGCCCGCAAAGAGATAGAGCCCACGACCAGCCAATTTCTTCTTCAACTCAGGTAGCTGATCAAACCAAAAACGCAATTCGCGTTCCTCATCATGCAAGAGCCGAATAACCAAGCTTTCATAGCCACGATAATCCCCCACCGTCGACAAGCGAATCGAAACCAGCCCATCCTCCAGAGGGTAATCACACGACCCTAGCTGGCTCCGCCTTTTTTCTCCCACGTTCATGCCTGCTACGAACTTAAAGTGGCTGATCATAGCCGTCATCTCCTCAAAAGGGAAGGATTGTACAAAGCGCCTCTCATCTCCAACCCTCATAAAAACCTGGTACTCCTCTCTCCGAGGGATAAAGTAGAGATCCTGGGCTTCTTCTTTTTTTCCCATACGAATCAATTTTTTTGCAATTTCTTGAACCATAGTTCCTCCTCTCACTTATACTATTCGAAAAAGAAGACAAAAAAAGAAGACTTTCTAGATAGCTCTAAAAAATCTTCTAAATATCTCTTATGACAGGGTTGTCCCCTTTTTTGAATCGAGTGTATATTGACAAGAACGATGTTTGCGGATTCCTTTTTCCTTTTCGTAACCTGGACGGAGCTTGCTTTTAGGGATTTTGTGCTCGTCTTCTAGCAGAACTATCGAGTGGAAAAACTGCACATCATCACTGCAGTCCTCACACCACTCTTGCTCGTTGGTATCCCAAAAGATCGTCATGAGATCACTCCGACTCTTATAACTTGGAAAGTGTGCATTCAACTCTAACCATTTCTGCTTGTAGTATTTCAAAGCCTGGTAATAGTCTTCAAACTTCCGACTACTGACAATATCTTCTTCCCAACCTTCTAAAAACCACCAGGGTTCACAGTCCCCATACATTTCAATCACTCGATACATAAACTCTTCCATCCTTTGTATCTTCTATTATATAGAAAATCCTTTGAGAATAAAAGTTTTCTGCTCAGAGCATAATTTTTCAGGTATTCTCAGGCGATTTTCACAGTTATTTTTCAAAAATAGACTACTTGATTTCTCTTGGGTCCCTTTTTCGAGAATCAAAAAAGAGAGTCCCAACAAAATGACGAGCCATCTTGGGAACTCTCTCTTCTCAAGTATTTAGAACAATTCAAGTGCAATCATGGTTGTCATGGTTGCATCATAATAGTTGTTCAGAGGTAGATCTTGTGTGAAGATATACTTATTCTGTTGCACCAACTTCAGATAGCCTTTTTCGTGTTCAGAAGCATAGACTATCGGTGCCAAAAAACTTGCTGCCTGATGATTGTTCAAGGCCTTTCCTTTCAAGTCATAACCCGCGTACAGGTTTCTTTGACTCTTGAAAAAGTTAAGCATCTTTTTCACCAATTTTTGACTGGTTGCATCCTTACTTTGAACAAGGTTATATGGAAGGCGACAAGCATTATACGAGTAGGCTCCATCATACTTGGATTCAATCGTCTTGGGATCCGCTACGCGAGTCCCTTGCTCATCTACCCAGATGAAATCAGGTAGTAAACCTGTTTTTGTTTGGGAGCTGATCGTTTGGAGTTGCTGCAACATCTTTTCTTTGATGTCCAACCACTTCGAATCTTTTGTCACTTCATAAAAGATCTGGAATTGCGCTGGCAGTGTATCAGACGTCCGCATCAAATGATAGAATTCCGAATCCTGATTGGCCCAATTTCCCACCGTTAACACACCGGTTTCTTCATTGTAGTTGTGTGCGAGAATATCTTCTAAAATCGCTTTGGCTTGAGCCTGGTAGTCTTTGGCTTGCTTTGGCCATTGCTGAGCAGCTTTTAGAAGAGCATAGGCAATATAGAGATCTCCATCTGTGGCGTTATGGTCCTCATCCTTTGCTTTTCCATTTCTGATGGTTTGTTTCCAAGACATCAATTGGGTACCTTCCAAGCGATGATTTAGATAATAGTGATAGAGTCGGTCAAAGTCTGCTTGTTGGGCCTGTCCTTTTTTAGCAGCCGCAACAGTAATGAGCATTCCATAACTTTGCGCTTCGGATAAAACCACCGTTTGATTGCTATCATTGGTGGTTCGAACATAGGATTCTTTCCCTTTTGAAACAACAAAATGCTCATTCCACTGATGATAAATTCGATTTCGCATCTCCACTTTACTTCTCGTTCTCGCTAAAAATAAGGTCAAACAGAAAATGCAAAGGATGACTAGAAACCATACATATCTCATCTTTTTCGTATTCATAATTTCTCCTATCCTGCGAATCGTTTTGTTTTAACCCATTTAGTTTCTTTCCGGTGCAATAGTTTGTCCATCACAATCGAAGAGATGGCATCAATCGATACAATGATAAACAGTTGAGAATAGGTGAAGTAGGCAGCTAAGGCCAACCAAATTTGCTTGGTAGTTGCTTGACCAAATTGTGAGGCAAGAGCCACATTAATCTGAAGTAAGTAGAGCCCAATCATCAAGATCCAATTGAACAACATCAATTGCGCAATATAGATATTTTCTGAATCAAAGGCAAATGGAATTTGCACGCCTGGCAACACTGTATGGAGACACATGGCCAGAATATTGGCAAAAAAGATCAAGTCTGATAACACGATAGCTGCATTGAACCAGAAGAAGATACAGGAATAGTTGGTCACTTCTAACTTCACGCGCCAATTTCCCTTACCAAATAAATGCTTGAAGTTAGAAAGAACCACTTCATAATTCCCTTTGGCCCAACGTTTCCGTTGCATATAATAACTCTTCAGAGTTTCCGGCTCTTGTTGAAAAGCTTCTGAATTATAGGCTAGAGCAATCAACTTCCCACTTTGCATAATCTTAAAGGAAATATCCGTATCCTCTGTTAAGGCACCGTTTTTCCATCCCCCAATACTCTTGACAAATTCAGTTTGAATAATGAAGTTGGTTCCTGGAATCCGTCCAATCTTAAAGAGATGCCACATGCCTACATGGTGAACCCGTTGGGTGACGACAATTTCTTGGTTGATACAGCGGGTCAAGAAGTTTTGACCGGCATTCCGCGTTTTATTGCGACCAAAAGAAGCCACATGACGCTCTGGATCTTTGAGCACTTCTTTCACAAGGAAATAAAGAGCATTCTTTTCAGGCATGGCATCTGCATCATAGACACAGATATAGTCTCCGGTCGCCATGGCCAAAGCGTCATTTAACACACCGGCTTTCCCACCTGTCCCACTGCGATTGATGATGGTCAAATCACGTCCTGCATACTCTGGCAATGCTTTAACTGCCAAACACTCTTCATAAGTGCGATCGGAACAATTATCCGCAAACAGTAGTAATTCTACACGATCATGTGGGTAGTTCAAATCAAGGATCGCTTTGGCTGTCTGTGCAATAACCACATCCTCATTATGGGCAGGTACGACGATCGTCACTTTTGGATAATAAGGAAGCGGATCCGTATTGACACGAAAATCACTGTGTTTAAACCAAAAATGAACGGCTGAAAAGAGGATTACTAGGCCCCAGGCTAAGGACAGCCAAATCGAAATCAAGGCAATAATCATCACAATTTGACTAATCATGGTCCACCGCCTTAAAGTTTTTATTGACACGGCGGTAAATCACCGTATAAGCTACAAATAATACAATAAAGCACAAGGCAAAAAATACACTAATGCCTACAGCTATATTAAAAAATATATTTGTAAGAGACATGTTTTCCTCCTAATATTCCACAATAATATCTGTTTCAAGTTGACGTTTTAAGTAACGAATCATTTCTTTATAGCGATGGTATTTGGTGCGATTTGATTGATCCACTACAAGAAAGCCGGACTGAAATTGGATGGCTTGCACCCCATCTTCTCCTTGGAACACCAGTCCTTCCAACTGTGGTTTTAAGACTGTCATATAATCGCTCTTCAGATCCCGCTCGCTATCAGAAGATAAGATCAAGAAATTACCATCTGATACATAATACAAGCTTTCATTTGGCTTTAGATGATGCGTTACCAAATAGTTGATTTGGTTCAAGGTCCGATTGTACTCTCTCGGTTGCAATTGGAAGAACAATTCCTCGTGCGACCAGTGAATGAGTAAGGCTTGAATCGTATCATTGGTTTCCCCACCATAAGAAGCGATGCGGTTACGGTAATCTGCGTAAGCTTCTGGCTCTTGATCCTTCACTTTTGCAATCTCTTTAAAGAGGTGGTAGCGAATTTGGGTCAAAATTCCAATCAAGATTGGAAAACTAAAGAGCAGAAGCAAGGCTTGATGAAATGGGATATAGACAACACCCGCCACCAAAAAGACAATCCCTAGGGCAAATGACAACAGGATGGTCCATGTCAACAACAAATCTGATAAAACAATAGCAGAAAATAATCCTAAAACAAAGAATAATCCTTCTTCAATCAGAATCTCTCTTGCAAAAAACAAGCAGTAAAGTAAAAGAAGTACTTCGAAAACAATCAAAATTAGCAACCATCTACTTAACTTTTCCGTTTTTTTCATTTATTCTTTCTCTCCCTCATGAAATTCTTCAGCAGCATCTCCCTGGCCAAAGTAATGTTTAATAGCTTGCACGATTCGCTCAGAAGCTCTTCCATCTCCATAAGGATTTCGGGCATTTGCCATTTCTAGATAAAGATGTTCGTTGGTTAAGAGCTCCGTCATCGTGGATTTGACGACGGCAGGATCCGTACCAACTAATTTCAAAGTTCCTGCTTTGACCCCTTCTGGGCGTTCTGTTGTATCACGCAATACCAATACCGGTTTCCCCAATGATGGTGCTTCTTCTTGTACCCCACCTGAATCCGACATGATAAAGTAACTTCTCGAAGCCAAGTTGTGGAAGTCAAGCACATCTAAAGGTGCAATGAGATGGATCCGATCATGATCTCCTAATAGATCGTTTGCCGCCTCTTGTACCGCTGGACTAAGGTGCACTGGGTAAACCACTTCAATATCCGGTTCTTGATCCACCATTTCTCTCAGAGCTCCAAAGACCGCTCTCATGGGAGCTCCTTGATTTTCTCTTCGATGCATGGTGACAAGGATGATTTTTTTAGCTGGATCTAATTGATCCAGTACTTCGTGATGATAGTTCTCTTGAACCGTGAGTTTCAGTGCATCAATAGCAGTATTTCCTGTCACCACAATAGAGGATTCCGGATGATTTTCTTTTAAGAGATTGGCCTTACTTTCGCCAGTCGGCGCAAAATACAGATCCGCTAGATCATCCGTCATTTGACGGTTCATCTCTTCTGGATACGGAGAATATTTATCAAAGGTTCTCAAACCAGCTTCGACGTGACCAATGCGGACTTGATTGTAAAAGGCAACCAAACTCGCCGCAAAGGTAGTGGTCGTATCTCCATGGACGAGCACCATATCTGGCTTTTCTTTTTTGATAACTGGATCTAATTGATTCAGAATTTTAGAGGTAATGTCTAATAAGGTCTGGCTTTTCCCCATAATATCCAAATCGTAATCAGGTACGATGTTAAAGGTTTCTAAAACCTGGTCCAGCATTTGACGGTGCTGGGCAGTGACCACCGTAATGGTCTCAATGGTCTCCCTCTGCTTTTGCAACTCCAACACCAAAGGGGCCATTTTAATGGCCTCCGGTCGCGTCCCAAACACAACCATAATTTTCAATTTTCCCATAAACTTCCCCCGTTGACATACATGTAATTCGACATTTTTTTAATTTGTGTACATCTTTTTCCATTCTACCGCCAATGACTTTAAATGTCAAACCGTTTTTGGGTTTTATAAAGAAATTACTAATAGTTAGTCATTTTATTATTTTGGTATTTAGAATACATATCCATATAATCACTAATTGTAAGTATTTACAGCACGACTTCTACCGGGCTAATATTTTTGGTAAAAAAATAAATCAATAATTATACAATTATTTTTCAAATAATAAATTTTTATAATTTTTTCAAAAAAAAGCCGGAACATGTAGTTCCGACTTTTTTTCTTATTCTTCTACGACTTCAGCTGTTTGAACTTCATCGACTGTTCCATCTGTTACTGGCACTTCTTCGATGATTTCAACTTCGTTAATCGCTTGTGGTTCCAAGTTACGGTAACGAGCCATCCCTGTACCTGCAGGAATAATCTTACCAATGATAACATTTTCCTTAAGTCCAAGGAGATGGTCTTTCTTACCACGGATCGCTGCGTCAGTAAGAACACGAGTGGTTTCTTGGAAGGAAGCAGCTGACAAGAAACTGTTGGTTTCAAGAGAGGCTTTGGTGATTCCCATAAGGACTGGACGAGCAGTCGCAGGAACTCCACCAGAGATAAGGACATCCTTATTAGCATCTGTAAAGTCTGTAATGTCCATAAGCGTACCCATGAGAAGGTCTGTATCTCCTGGATCCATGACACGTACTTTACGGATCATTTGACGAACCATTACCTCGATGTGTTTGTCGCCGATTTCTACCCCTTGGCTACGGTATACTTTTTGTACTTCCGCAAGAAGGTAAGTTTCAACCGACAAGACATCACGAACGGCAAGGAGACGTTTTGGTTGGATAGACCCTTCTGTCAGAGCCGCACCACGAGAGACTTGATCTCCTACTTCGACTTTCATGCGGGCAGTGTAAGGGACAACGTATTCACCTTCACCAGTTGCTCCGCTAACAAAGACTTTCTTGGTCCGTGTAGAAGCATCTTCTTCGATCGCTGTGACTTCCCCTTTGACCTCAGTGATGACCGCTTCCCCTTTTGGATTGCGGGCTTCAAAGATTTCTTGGACACGAGGAAGACCTTGAGTGATATCGGTATTTGAGGCAACCCCACCCGTGTGGAAGGTACGCATGGTCAACTGTGTACCAGGTTCCCCGATAGATTGGGCAGCGATGGTTCCGACTGCTTCACCCACTTCAACCGCATCACCAGTCGCCAAGTTGATACCATAACAGTGACGGCAGACACCATGGCGGGTGTTACATGTAAAGACAGAGCGGATAGTGACTTCTTCCACACCAGCATGAACAATTTCACGTGCTAGGTCTTCTGAGATCAAGGTATCTGGACCAACGATGACTTCACCTGTTTCAGGATGTTTAACAGATTTCTTGGTATAACGACCAGTCAAGCGTTCTTCGAGTGGCTCGATCATTTCCTTACCATCAGTAATGGCACGGATCACAAGTCCACGGTCTGTTCCACAGTCATCTTCACGAATAATGACGTCTTGGGCAACGTCAACCAAACGACGAGTCAAGTAACCTGAGTCGGCTGTCTTAAGGGCCGTATCGGTCATCCCTTTACGGGCACCGTGAGTTGAGAAGAACATTTCGAGTACTGACAAACCTTCGCGGAAGTTTGACAGGATTGGCAATTCCATGATCCGTCCGTTTGGAGCGGCCATCAAACCACGCATACCGGCAAGTTGCGAGAAGTTTGAGATGTTACCACGGGCTCCAGAGTCCATCATCATAACGATTGGGTTCTTCGGATCTTGGTTATCCACCAAGCGTTTTTCCAATTTCTCACGGGCTGCACGCCATTCAGCTGTAACAGCATTGTAGCGTTCGTCATCTGTGATCAAACCACGACGGAATTGTTTGGTGATTTGTTCCACACGTTTGTGAGATTCTTCAATGATTTCTGCCTTATCTTCAACGACCGGAATATCGGCAATCCCCACTGTCAAACCAGCAAGGGTTGAGTGATGGTAACCCAAGTCTTTCAAGCGGTCCAAGAAAGCAGATGTTTCGGTTGTACGGAAGCGTTTGAAGATTTCTGCGATGATATTTCCAAGATTTTTCTTCTTGAATGGAACGTTTAATTCCAATTTCTCAATCGCTGCTTTGACATCTTGACCAGGCTCCAAGAAATACTTAGCTGGAACGCCTTCTGTCAAGTTGGCATTATTTGGCTCTTGAAGATATGGAAGCTCTGCAGGCATGATATCGTTAAAGAGGATCTTACCAACAGTTGTCAAGAGAATCTTGTGTTGTTGCGCTTCTGTCCATGGTTTGTTCAAGCTATCTGTCGCAATTCCGACACGTGTATGCAAGTGAACATAGCCATTGCGAAGAGCCATGACCGCTTCATCACGGTCTTTGAAGACCATGCCTTCTCCTTCACGACCAGCTTCTTCCATAGTGAGGTAGTAGTTCCCCAATACCATATCCTGAGATGGCGTAACGACTGGTTTACCATCTTTAGGGTTCAAGATATGCTCAGCAGCCAACATCAAGATACGAGCTTCTGCTTGAGCTTCTTCTGAAAGCGGTACGTGGATGGCCATTTGGTCTCCATCGAAGTCGGCATTGTAGGCTTCACAGACAAGGGGGTGCAAGCGAAGGGCTTTCCCGTCAATCAAGACAGGTTCAAAGGCTTGGATCCCCAAACGGTGAAGGGTCGGTGCGCGGTTCAAGAGAACTGGGTGTTCTTTGATGACTTCTTCCAAGATATCCCAGATACGTTCATCTCCACGTTCGACCAAGCGTTTAGCGGCTTTTACGTTTTGCACGATGTCACGCGCAACGATTTCACGCATGACAAATGGTTTAAAGAGCTCGATGGCCATTTCACGTGGCACACCACATTGGTACATCTTAAGAGTTGGACCAACGGCGATAACGGAACGTCCTGAGAAGTCCACCCGTTTACCGAGCAAGTTTTGACGGAAGCGTCCTTGTTTCCCTTTGAGCATATGGCTCAAAGATTTCAGTGGACGACTACCTGGTCCTGTGATCGGACGACCACGACGACCGTTGTCGATCAAAGCATCAACGGCTTCTTGGAGCATCCGTTTTTCGTTTTGCACGATGATACCAGGGGCATTCAACTCAAGCAAACGTGCCAAACGGTTGTTCCGGTTAATCACACGACGGTAAAGATCATTCAAGTCAGAGGCAGCAAAACGGCCACCATCCAATTGGACCATCGGACGAAGATCTGGTGGAATAACGGGAAGGATGTTGAGAACCATCCATTCTGGCTTGTTGCCAGATTTGTAGAAGGCATCTAAGACATCCAAACGGCGAACTGCCTTCACACGTTTTTGACCAGTTGCAGTCTTCAATTCTTCCTTCAAGACAGCAATTTCAGCTTCCAAATCCACTTGTTTCAAGAGGTCTTGGATCGCTTCTGCCCCCATCTTAGCTACAAAAGAACCTGGTCCGTATTCGCGCAAGCGTTCACGGTATTCACGCTCTGTCATGATGGACTTGTGCTCAAGTGGTGTATCTTTTGGATCGATCACCACGTAAGCTGCGAAGTAGATGACTTCTTCAAGGGCACGAGGACTCATGTCCAAGGTCAACCCCATACGAGAAGGGATGCCTTTGAAGTACCAGATGTGTGACACAGGTGCTTTCAATTCGATGTGTCCCATGCGTTCGCGACGAACCTTGGCACGTGTTACTTCCACACCACAGCGGTCACAAACGATCCCTTTGTAACGGATTCGTTTGTATTTCCCACACGCACATTCCCAGTCTTTTGTAGGTCCAAAGATGACTTCATCAAAGAGACCTTCGCGTTCTGGTTTCAATGTACGGTAGTTGATTGTTTCAGGTTTCTTGACCTCTCCATAAGACCATGAACGGACCTTGCTTGGAGAAGCTAGGGTGATTTGCATACTTTTAAAACGATTTACATCAACCACTATTTCTTACCTTTCCTTGTTTTCATACTTGTTTTATTTGGATACAGCTTAGGTGGAGGAAGAAAGGAAACTTTCTTGCCACCTCCTTGTGTCTGTATCTTGTTATCGAATCATCCTGCTAGAAGCATTGGTTGCTCACAGGACAATCATTTTTACTGATTATTTTTCTGATTCTTCGGCATCAAAGGCTGCTTTTGCTTCCTTTGCTGCTTTTTCGCGTGCTTTTTCAAGGTCATCCACATGAATCACATCATCGTCTTCCCCTTCATCAAGGTCACGAAGTTCCACTTCTTGATCATCTTCGTCCAAGACACGCATGTCAAGACCAAGTGATTGCAATTCTTTGACAAGAACGCGGAAGGATTCTGGTACACCTGGTTTTGGAATTGGTTTACCTTTGGTAATCGCTTCATAAGCTTTCAAACGTCCGTTAACATCATCTGACTTGTATGTCAAGATTTCTTGAAGGACATTTGATGCACCATAAGCCTCAAGGGCCCACACTTCCATTTCCCCGAAACGTTGTCCACCAAACTGAGCTTTCCCTCCGAGTGGTTGTTGGGTAACCATTGAGTATGGTCCGACTGAACGGGCATGGAGTTTATCATCAACCATGTGGTGAAGCTTGATCATGTACATGACACCGACAGAGACACGGTTGTCAAACGGCTCACCAGTACGTCCATCGTAAAGAATCGTCTTGGCATCGCTATCCATACCAGCTTCTTTCACAGTATCCCAGAGATCTTCTGAGCTTGCTCCATCAAAGACTGGTGTTGCGATGTGAATACCCAAGTTACGAGCTGCCATACCAAGGTGAAGTTCCATAACCTGACCGATATTCATACGTGATGGCACCCCAAGAGGGTTCAACATGATATCAACCGGTGTACCGTCTGGAAGGTAAGGCATATCTTCAACTGGAACAATACGAGACACAACCCCTTTGTTTCCGTGACGACCGGCCATCTTATCTCCGACGCGGATCTTGCGTTTTTGTGCAATGTAAACACGAACCAACATGTTGACACCAGATTGTAATTCATCACCGTTTGCACGGGTAAAGATCTTAACATCGCGAACGACTCCATCTCCACCGTGAGGTACACGGAGTGATGTATCACGCACTTCACGAGATTTATCCCCAAAGATAGCGTGAAGGAGACGTTCTTCGGCAGAAAGGTCTTTTTCACCTTTCGGTGTTACCTTACCGACAAGGATATCGCCTTCTTTAACCTCAGCACCAATACGGATAATACCTGTTTCATCCAAGTCACGAAGAGCATCTTCCCCGACGTTTGGAATTTCACGGGTAATTTCTTCAGGGCCTAACTTGGTATCGCGTGTTTCTGATTCGAATTCTTCCAAGTGAACAGATGTGTAGACATCTTCTTTCACCAAGCGTTCGCTCATGATAACAGCATCCTCGAAGTTATACCCTTCCCAAGTCATGTAAGCGACGATTGGGTTTTGACCAAGGGCCATTTCCCCTTTTTCCATCGATGGACCATCAGCGATAAAGTCGCCTTTTTCAACGGTTTCACCAACTTTAACCAGAGTACGTTGGTTGTAAGCTGTACCGGAGTTTGAACGACGGAATTTTTGAACATGGTAGACGTCCAAAGAACCATCTTCCCGACGGACTTCCACCTTATCCGCATCTGCATAGGTAACCTTACCACCATGTTGTGCAATAACTGCAGCACCTGAGTCATGGGCTGCTTGGTATTCCATACCAGTACCCACATAAGGGGCTTTTGGATCAATCAATGGAACAGCCTGACGTTGCATGTTGGCACCCATGAGGGCACGGTTGGAGTCATCGTTTTCCAAGAAAGGAATACATGCTGTCGCAACGGCAACTACTTGTTTTGGAGACACGTCCATGTAGTCGACTTGATCAGATGGGAACTCTTGGTTGTTACCACGGTGACGTCCCATAACGATCGGCTCAGCAAAGCCACCCTTTTCGTTCAACTTAGAGTTGGCCTGCGCGACGATGTACTCATCTTCTTCATCGGCTGTCAACCAAACGATTTCGTTGGTCACTACACCTTTTTCACGATCCACTTTCCGGTATGGCGTTTGGATGAAACCATATTTGTTCAAGTGTCCGTATGAAGACAAGTTGTTGATCAAACCGATGTTTGGTCCTTCAGGTGTTTCGATTGGACACATACGACCATAGTGGGTATAGTGCACGTCACGCACTTCATATCCGGCACGGTCACGTGTCAAACCACCAGGCCCTAAGGCAGACAAACGACGTTTGTGAGACAACTCAGAAAGTGGGTTGTGTTGGTCCATGAACTGGGACAACTGTGAAGACCCAAAGAATTCTTTGATCGCTGCAGTTACGGGACGAATGTTAATAATTTGTTGTGGTGTCAAGACATCGTTATCTTGTACAGACATCCGTTCGCGAACGTTTCGTTCCATCCGTGAAAGTCCAAGACGCACTTGATTGGCAAGCAATTCACCAACGGCACGAATCCGACGGTTTCCAAGGTGGTCGATATCATCTACACGGCCAAGTCCTTCTGCAAGGTTCAAGAAATAGCTCATCTCTGCCAAGATATCTGCTGGAGTTACAATGCGTACTTTGTCAGATGGATTCGCATTCCCGATGATGGTGACAACACGGTCTGGATCTGTTGGAGCGACAACTTTGAATTTTTGCAATTCAACCGGTTCTGTCAAAACAGCAGCATCATTTGGAATGTAGGTGATTTTGTTCAAACCATTATCCAATTGTTCTGAGATGCTGTCGATGACATCGCGCGTCATGACAGTACCAGCTTCTACAAGGATTTCTCCTGTTTCAGCATCCACCAATGGTTCTGCGATTGTTTGATTCAACAAGCGGTTCTTGATATTGAGTTTCTTGTTGATCTTGTAGCGACCAACTGGTGCCAAGTCATAACGACGTGGATCAAAGAAACGGGCTACCAACAAGCTACGTGAGCTTTCCGCTGTTTTTGGTTCACCTGGACGAAGACGCTCGTAGATTTCTTTGAGGGCTTCATCTGTCCGCGAATCCATTGGATTTTTGTGAATATCTTTTTCGATGGTGTTGCGAACCAATTCGCTGTCCCCAAAGATATCGATAATTTCATCATCTCCAGAGAATCCAAGAGCACGCACAAGCGTTGTAAATGGAATTTTACGTGTGCGGTCGATGCGCGTGTAGGCGATGTCTTTTGAGTCAGTTTCAAGCTCTAACCAAGCTCCACGGTTAGGGATAACTGTTGATCCATAGCCAATCTTACCATTCTTGTCCACCTTATCATTGAAGTAGACACCTGGTGAGCGGACCAACTGAGATACGATAATCCGTTCTCCACCATTGATGATGAAGGTTCCCATTTCAGTCATGATTGGGAAATCACCAAAGAAAACTTCTTGGGTCTTGATTTCACCTGTTTCTTTGTTGACCAAACGGAAGGTCACAAAGATTGGTGCTGAGTAGCTGGCATCGTGAATGCGCGCTTCTTCAAGCGAATACTTGGGTTCGCGGATTTCATAACCCACAAATTCCAATTCCATTGTATCCGTGAAGTTTGAGATTGGAAGCACATCTTCAAATACTTCCTTCAAGCCATGATCCAAGAAATCTTTGAATGAGTCTGTCTGGATTTCAATCAAGTTTGGTAAATCAAGAACCTCTTTGATTCTTGAAAAACTACGACGGGTCCGATGTTTCCCGTATTGAACGTCATGTCCTGCCAAAGTTTTTAGCTCCTTTTTCTATACTAGGATAGCTTGGTAACATCACTCCTACCACCTATCCGGTTTTAACTACAATTTTGTGATTTGCATCACGTGAAGAACTGTCTCTTCACCTTATTCGTCGCTTTTTGTAATTTTTAGAAAAATTAAATTTGTGTAACAAACTAGGGTTTTCCTGAAAAATAGGCACAAAAAGAGCAGCTAAATCGACTTATTCAAGTAAGATTTAACTGCTGTAAGCTCTTATTTGGACAATATTTCAAATAAAGCACACGACAAATTAGTTATCACTATTATATCGTTTTTTGCTCCAAAAATCAAGGCTTTCTCTAGTTTTTCTACTGGATCAGACTAGCGTCGATTGCCGCGATTGGAACTATTTCGATTTGAACTATTGCTTGATGAACTATTGGTTGTCGAATTGTTCTTATTATTGGACTGATTTCCACTGCTATTACCGAGAATCGCTGCCCAAGCACTTTGGTAATCGCTATCCGATCCCCCGATGGCAAAGCGGTATTGAGTGGTTGGCGCTCCGTTTTTGGCCCAAAGGCTCGTCACCATTTGACCGCTCACATCGATATCCCGGCCATTGACATTGACGCGACCCGGTCTTTCACCAGTCGATTTGAGCACTTCAGAGCGGATCACACTCTTATCGAGAGTGAATTTATCCTGAATTCCGAAGAGACTTGGATCTGCTTGGTAGATCGCATTTGCCAACTGCGCCATGTATTGGGCATTGTTGTTGTATCCAGTCAAGGTCTGCATAGAAGCATTGTTGTCATGGCCAATCCAACCTCCTAAAGAAACATTAGGGGTGGACAGCATGAGCCACATATCCCCATTTGAGTTAGTGGTACCGGTTTTTCCAATCCAGTCAGCACCTGCCAGCGTTGGATTGACTTGGCTAATCCGTGACTTAAAGGTCGTTGTAGCACCAGACGTAATAACCCCGCGCAAGAGATCCTGCATAATCGTTGCCGTCGCTGGAGAGTAAACACGAACAGGATCTGCCTCGTGCTTGTATACTACATCCCCATCTCGATCAATGATTTGCTCTACCATGTAGCGTTTGAGGTAGTTCCCATTGTTAGCAATGGTTTGGAAACCATTGGTATGTTGGGCAACAGTGACCTCAATTCCTCCCCCCATTGGCAGACTCTCAATGCCATATTCAGGGATATCATAGCCCATTTTCTTCATGTAGGATGGGACATCCACACCCTTTTCACGAAGGGTCCGGTAAGTCCAGTAAGCTGGAATATTCCATGAGGTATTGAGGGCCTCACGGAGATCCATCATGCCTGTCCCTCGGCTATCCACGTGCATGATTGGCTCACCACTTGAGAAATTAGTCGGGTAGTTAGAAAGGATGCTATTGCTTCCCATCAAGCCTTGGTCGATGGCAATACCATAGGCCAACAGTGGCTTGATAGTAGATCCTGGGGAACGTTCTGTATCAAAGGCATGGTTGTTTTGGTTACCATCAAAATTCCGACCACCGATAAATCCTAAAACAGCACCCGTTCGGTTGTCCATCAGGACATTCCCAACTTCTACCAGTCCCGTTCCATCATCCAAGACGCTTCCAAAATTCGCGACTGCAGCCTGCATCGCATTGTGAACCGGTTTGTTAATAGTGGTTTGGATAGTGTAACCACCTTCGCGCAACTCACTCTCAGCTAATTCTTGATAAGCCTTGACGGTTTCATTATTTTTCAGGTCTTGCTTGGTGACATTGTCTCGCTTGATCAAGTAATCATACATGGCCTCTTTTGCTTCTTCCATTGCTTGGAAGTAGAGGTAGTCATGCGGTGTTTTCTCGATGCCATCTGGAGCAATGAAGTCTTTGGTCAAGTCGTACTGAGCATAGGTTTCGTAGTCTTTTTTCGATAAGGCTCCCGTCCGGTACATATTGAACAAAACATCTTTGGCACGCGCCAAACCTAACTCGAGATTCTCCTTGCTCTTTAGGCTTCCGTCTGCAGCATAAGGTGAGTAGACAATCGGACTCTGTGGCAAGCCAGCGATAAAGGCTGCTTGTGGAACAGACAAGTCTTTCGCAGAGACGCCAAAGATCCCTTGAGCTGCGGCTTCCACACCTGCAATATTTTGTCCCCGATTGTTTCGTCCAAAAGGCGAGACGTTTAAGTAGGTGGTTAGGATTTCGTTTTTATCCATTCCCCTCTCTAAAGCTAGAGCATCGACAATCTCTGTCGCCTTACGAGTAAAGGTTGGAGCATCTCCTACGACTTGCTGTTTGATCAACTGCTGGGTTAAGGTCGATCCCCCACTAGAGGAACCGACACCGGCTACAGATCCAAGCGTCGCCCGAAGAACAGCTTTGGGTACAACCCCCTTGTGGCTTTCAAAGTTCTCATCCTCAGTAGCGATCACAGCCTTTTTGACATTGTCGGAAATGGCATCTCCAGCTACCGGCGTGCGGATCAAATCACTGTCCACTTCTGCAATCAGGCTCTTATCGGAATAGGTCAGTTTTGAAACACTGCTGACATTGCGAACCTGCTGGACTAGTTCTTCTGTCTTTGGAACCTTAACATTGCTAAAGAGGCTTGCTGCATAACCAATCCCGATCCCTGCGCCAAATAAAAAGAGGCACACAAATAAGGCGATCATCACATCCCACAAGAGTTTGAGCGTCCTCAAAAAGGTCGCAAAAATATCGCCGACAGACCAGCCACTTTCTTCATTTTTTTCCTTATTCGGAGTTTCTGTATACATCTTTGCAAAGAATTTTTGGACTTTCTTCCAAAACTCTTGCAGCTTCTCTTTTAATTGATTCACTGATTCTTTCTCCTTGTTCCCTATATTATAGCAGATTAGCCCCTTTGTTTTCAATCACAAGAGCGTAGAAATCCTCGTTCAATCTTCTTGAGTAAGGACAAGAAAATGACGGAAAGCATTGCCATTTCCGTGGTTTATGGTAGAATAGAGAAATGAATAAACTTATAAAGGAGAAAAGACACATGCACATTTTTGATGAGCTAAAAGAGCGTGGTTTGGTATTTCAAACGACGGATGAAGAAGCCTTGCGCAAAGCACTGGAAGAAGGTCAGGTTTCTTATTATACTGGTTATGATCCAACTGCTGACAGCCTTCACCTTGGTCACTTGGTTGCCATCTTAACGAGCCGTCGCCTTCAACTAGCAGGCCACAAACCTTACGCGCTCGTTGGCGGTGCGACTGGTCTCATTGGAGATCCGTCCTTCAAAGATGCTGAGCGTAGTCTCCAAACAAAAGAAACTGTTCAAGAATGGGTTCGCTCCATTCAAGGGCAATTGTCTCGTTTCCTCGATTTTGAAAATGGTGACAACAAAGCCGAAATGGTCAACAACTACGATTGGTTCGGAAGCATTAGCTTTATTGACTTCCTTCGAGATGTTGGAAAATACTTTACGGTCAATGCTATGATGAGTAAAGAATCTGTTAAAAAACGGATTGAGACAGGGATTTCTTACACAGAGTTTGCCTACCAAATCATGCAAGGCTACGACTTCTACGTCCTCAACCAAGAACACAATGTCACCCTTCAAATCGGTGGATCTGACCAATGGGGAAACATGACAGCTGGTACTGAGTTGATGCGTCGTAAGGCAGATAAAACTGGTCATGTTATGACTGTGCCTTTGATCACAGATGCAACTGGTAAGAAATTCGGTAAATCAGAAGGCAATGCCGTCTGGCTCAATGCAGACAAAACATCTCCATACGAAATGTACCAATTCTGGATGAATGTGATGGACGCCGACGCTGTGCGCTTCTTGAAGATCTTCACTTTCTTGTCACTGGACGAGATCGAAGAGATCCGTAAGCAGTTTGAGGCTGCTCCTCATGAACGTTTGGCTCAAAAGATCTTGGCGCGTGAAGTGGTCACCCTCGTTCACGGTGAAGAAGCTTACAAGGAAGCCCTCAACATCACGGAACAACTCTTTGCAGGAAACATCAAAAACCTTTCTGTCAAAGAACTCAAACAAGGCCTTCGTGGTGTGCCAAACTACCAGGTCCAAGCAGAAGACAACCTCAACATTGTAGAACTCTTGGTCACAGCTGGTGTAGTGAATTCTAAACGCCAAGCCCGCGAAGATGTTCAAAATGGAGCGATCTACGTCAATGGCGAACGCATCCAAGACCTTGACTATGTCTTGAGCGATAGCGATAAATTAGAAAATGAATTGACCGTTATCCGTCGCGGTAAGAAAAAATACTTTGTTTTGACTTATTAAGAAAGTAAAACCACGAAGTTTCGTATGAACTTCGTGGTTTTCTTATACACTTTTTTCTGAGACTATTTCCCTTTTCTGCGATGCAACAAAGCTTGGTTGATTCGTTGAGTTTTTTTATGGAGTTGCCAAATCTGGTACAGCCAGATCAGGCCGTAAATGGCTAGAAAGATCAACCAAGGAATCGGGCTCCGTAAGGCTGTCCCCCAGCCAAAAAACAAGTAGGTTAATGCTAAGATGGCAGCTGTCACAACTAAATGCAAAGCCACACGCAAACTATAGGTCAAAAACTCTTCTTCCTCAAGAATGAAGGTCAAGATGCCCATTGTCCCACTCATCAAAAATATCGCTAGGATGTTGCGGACATTTACAGCGGGATAGACGATGTTGGGATAGACATGGGATAATAACACCAAACACAAATAAAAGAAGGATCCTGTCCTCATACCAGATACAAAATAAGCTATAACTCGTTTCATCACTTTCTCCTATACCCCTAAATAATCCATCAAGGATTTGACATATTTCCGACTGACACTTGATTTTACTCCACGTGTCAGTTTAGCCATCATATTGCCTGAAAAACTATCCGATAGCGATTCTAAATGGTCGATATTCATCACAGCGTGGCGTGATATCTGTAAAAAATTACGACGATTAATCCGATGTTGAAAATTTATCAAAGTATCTCTGATGGTGAACGTTTTGTCTGTCGTATAAATGGTGAGCTGATTCTTATCAATCTCAGCTAGAATAATGTCATCAATTTTCACCATGATCAAATGATCATCTGTTTTGATAGGGATCACTACTTGATTCACTGTCGAAAATTGTTCGAGATACTCCATCACCTCTCGTGCTTGATCAGATAATTGCTTGGCTTGAATGACCACACAGGGGTCGTTTTCTGGGATATCTTGTTTTTCCTCAAAACGAATCTTCATTCCTACTCCAATTCTCACTTACTTTCTTTTACTCGATCTTTTTGCCAAGGAAATCCAAATCCCCAAAGCTAGAAGAATACCTCCTAACACTATAAGGTATGTTTGTTCCTTTGTCAATAAAGTTTGCCATTTGAGCTGAACACCCATTTTTTCTTGAAACTCTTGAAGAAGCTTATCTTGACCTTTAAAGGTCTCACTTAATGCTTCTTTCATGAGGACTTGTCGATAAAGTGCAGCAATATAAGTAGCTGGGGTACATTTCATTAGTAGTTGAGCAAAATTAGGTAGAACCCCCAAAGGAACATAAGTCCCTACCAAAAAACCAGAAGCTGTACCCACTATGGTCGAAAACTTCCCAAGACTGTCTACTGATTGGAAAAAATAAACAAAAATGACGTTCACTAAGCTAGAAAGTAGGCTACTAAGGAGCATAATGAGGAGCACTTCAGGTAATAGAGATAAGGTTGGAACTTCTCTAAAATAGCCACACATCAGCACATACATAAGGATCTGCATGGAAAAAGAAATGATGATTGCACTCGTTAGATACGAAAATGCTAACCGCCACTTTCCTTGATCCGATAAATAAAGATCCTGATCTACTTGATGTTCACGGTCCTTTACTAACTGAGTCAGGGCAGCCAGACTTGTCGTAATCCCTGTCACAGCCAGCGTCCCACTCATTAACCAATTATTTAACATAGGAGCACTATTGGGAAGCTGAGCCCAGGCATCTGTTAGATTTTTTTGAAGAAAAATAATATAGAGAATAAAGGAAATCAAGGCTCCCAACAAGGAGAAGAAAACACCTGAACGATTCCTAAAATACAATAAAAAATTTCGCTTTAGTAAGGCTAGCATTAGCGAACCTCCCTTCCTGTTAGTGCAATAAAGGCATCATCCATAGTCCCTGGACGAAACTCAAAATGGGCTAATTTATCTCTAACTTGTACCAGGTAATCAATGGCTTCCCTTTCACTCTCGGGTTGAAGAACATACTCCAATTGACTTTGTTGCTCTACTGACATTCCCGAAGATTTGAGACTTTCTATCTGCTGTCTCTCCTTGAAACGAATCTTTAAGATATTAGTAGCATACTGGCTTTTAATATCTAGTGCCGATCCTTGAGCAATCACTTTCCCATGGTCTACAATATAAATTTGATCAGCTTCATCTGCTTCGTCAAGATAATGTGTGGTCAATACAACAGTCATTCCCTCTTCTCTCTGCAATTGATAGAGCAAATCCCAAATAGACTTCCGGGTTTGAATGTCTAAACCTGTCGTTGGCTCATCTAAGAACAGAAGATCTGGGCCGTGCAGTAGAGCACGCGCAATGTCAACCCGACGCTTTTGGCCGCCTGAAAGCGTCCCATATTTCTGCTTTTGGAAAGCTGACAGGCCTAGTCGATCAATAAGATCAGACACACGATTTGGTTTTAGGCCTTTGTACTGTCTGGCACGAATGGTCAGATTTTCCCTAACCGTCAGCATCTCATCTAAAACACTGGTTTGGAAGACCACACCAATTTTAGTACCGGGTTCATAAATAATGTCGCCTTGCGTTGGTTGTTTCAAACCAATCAACATGGAAATCGTCGTTGATTTCCCCGCCCCATTTGGTCCTAGAATCGCATTAAACGTTCCCTTTTCAAACTGTAGGTGAATATGATCAACCGCTAGATGATTTCCATACCGTTTACTGATGTTTTTAGCTTGTAATATCATGTTCTCTCTCCTTTTTGACAATATCAGTCTAGCAAAAAAGCCGTTTAAAAAACGGCCTTTTGGGATAAGCGGTCAAAATGAGAACCTAAGTGGCAAGATGAAAGTGACAAAAAGAAGAAAATTTAATGCAACCATTCTTTTCCCCATTGATTCAAGTCCTTTAAAATCGGCATCAGTGATTTCCCTTTTTCTGTCAGCTCATATCCTGTATGAAGAGGCAGAGACTCATAATCATATTTCTCAATCAATTGGAGCTCTATTAAAACATCTAATCCACGTGTCAAACTGATAGTTGTAATCCCTTCAACTTCTCTTCTCAATTGATTGAAACGAACTTTCTTATGCTTGTTTATAACCCATAATATATTCATCCTCCATTTCCCACCAACCACATCTAAGACTCGAGACATACTACAGTTCCAATTTTTATTTGTTAACATTTTTTCTCCTTACAAAAATGTGCCTACTATTCAGGTAGTTTGTAAAGTATTATAATCTATTTATCATTTATTTTAAAGGAGTCACTTATGTTTATTGTAAATCTTACCTATATCAAGCCCCTTGATGAAGTTGAAAAATTCTTAGAAAAACACATAGATTTTTTAAATCAGTATTATACAGAAGGTCATTTTATCGCATCTGGAAGAAAAAATCCAAGGACCGGCGGTATCATTCTCATGAGAGCAAAAAATAAAGATGCTGTCCAAGAAATCATTGCACACGATCCATTCTATCAAAATAAGATTGCTCAATATGAGATCATTGAATTTGAGACAAGTAAATATTGTCCAGAATTGAAAACCGTCCTGAACAATCCAGTGGACAAAATTAGATAAAGAAACTCAAGGTCCACTCAATTCCGCGTAGAACCGTTAAAAAAGTGTGACTTAGTCCCATTAAAGCATCAGTTGCTATCTAGAGGCTCTTTTGTTACACTACTAATATGAATACACCGATCAAACCAAAATTACAACGATTTCAAACAGCCACTGCCTTTGCCTGTCCCATCTGTCAATTGGACCTAGAACTTGTGGGTACTAGTTTTAAATGTCCCAAGGCCCATTCCTTTGATTTGGCGAAATTTGGCTATGTTAACCTGGCTCCCCAGAACAAGCAATCAAAGGACTATGACAAAGAAAATTTCCAAAATCGCCAGCTGATCTTAGAAGCAGGGTTTTATGAGCCGATTCTAACAGCGATCGGACAAAAAATTCCGACTTGTGATGGCAAGATTCTAGATATCGGTTGCGGAGAAGGTTATTACTCCCGAAAACTACAAGAAGCTTATCCCCAAGCTACTTTCTATGCATTTGATCTTTCAAAGGAATCCGTACAACTAGCTGCCAAGAGTGATGCTAGCTGGAAGGTCAATTGGTTTGTAGGAGATTTGGCTCATTTACCCATTCAATCTAAGAGTATGGAGGTCATTTTGGACATCTTCTCCCCGGCTAATTACGCTGAATTTGAACGTGTCTTAAAGACAGAAGGGGTGATCATTAAGGTCGTCCCAACCTCTTCTCATCTAAAAGAAATTCGTCAGTTGGCCCAAGATCAATTGACCAAGCAATCTTACTCCAACCAGGAAATTTTGGAGCATTTTGAAGACCACTGCCAGTTCCTCTCATCCGAAACGGTCAGCCTTACCAAGAGTTTAACTCCTGAAGAACGCCAGGCGTTCCTCGCCATGACCCCCCTTCTATTTCACGTTGACCAAGAAAAAATCGACTGGAGCCAACTTACAGAAATCACCATCGAAGCTGAGCTGCTGGTTGGGAAAATCAAGATACAAAGGACTTAAAATACAAAGTAAAAAGGCTGAGACAAATCGTCTCAGCCTTTTTACTCATCTTCTGTATGCTCTGTCATGACTTGTAACGCACGTTTTTATATCCTTTTGGCTATCTGTACGATTTTTTCGAGTTCTTCTTTCCGTTGACGATCACTCATATACTCCACTCGTGTAACTTGTGTCATTTTAACCGGTTTAATACCACAGGGTTTCAAGATTTGAGATTTTAGAACCTTTGCGTAGTCTTGAGAAAAAGGAAGAAAAATTTTTGGCGTATTATGCGTCGTAATGATCCACGCTTTTCCATCTAGTTGCCCCACCGGACCTCGAGGTCCATTCTGATAAGCAAAACCTGCAACAAAAACACGATCAATAAAACCTTTTAAAATAGCTGGCATTCCACTCCACCAAGTAGGGAAAATAAAAATCAACTGATCCGCCCAACTCAATAAATCTCTATATGGTTTCATATCTTCATTATGCTGTAAATCTCTCCTTTTATGCCTTTCATCAAAACGTAAAACCGGATCAAAGTTTTCTTTATATAAGTCTACTATTTTAACTCTATGCTCTGGTGCTAAATGCTTTTGCACAGTTTGAAGGATTGATGCATTATAACTTGTTTCATTCGGATGTGAATAGATTATTAAAACATTCATCAGCTATCTCCTTTTATATAAATATCAAGCATCGTTCTGACGGTCTTTTGAACATCATTTTCTTTAAAGCTTTCTCCAACAGGACTCCTTACCAATAGAGCCAAACCAGCAATAAAACTCCAAAAATGGATCAAAATTTCTGCGTCACCACTAGAAAGATTTTCCTCATCTTTAAGTCTTAACGCTACCGACTTAAAATGTTCAAATCCTGGTAAAGAGGAGTTGACTGAAATAGTTTCCTGGAACAACTCCATATAGTTATATGGAAATTTGATAAATAATGCTTCAAATAGATAGGTTTCCTCTTGGGCAAACCTTACAAAGTTACAGCCCATCAGAGTTAGTTGAGTTATTGCATCTATGGAAGTATCAATTCCAAGTATCATATTTTTCAAAAAGAACATTGATAAGTGTTCCATAACAACTTGAATATATCTATCTTTACTTCCAAAATGCTTATAGGGAGCTCCATGAGTCACCCCACATTTTTGAGCTATTGTACGCATAGACATCCGGTCAATCCCGTTAGTTCTGATTTCTTCAATGCCGACCGAAATTAACTTTTCTTTCAGTTCTTCCGTATTCCGTTTCATTTGACCACCTTCCCTTATCGAAGTATACGTTGTCTACTTTTTATAAAGTATACACCGTCTACTTATTTTTGTCAAATAAAAAAATACTCAAAACTTAGCTTTAGAGTCCCTAACCTTCTGTTATGTACTCTCCTAAGGAAAGTTTCTAAGAAGATTTTATCTTCAATTAAAAGGCTGAGACGATTTGTCTCAGCCTTTTACTCATCTTCTGTATGCTCTGTCATGACTTGTAAGCGATAAGTTTTAGGCGATTTTCCACAGAGTTTGCGAAAAACCTTGTAGAAATAGCCAACATTACTGTAACCGACCTTGTAGCAGATATCTTCAATACTATCATTGGTCGATAAGAGGAGCTGCTGGGCAGCCTTAATCCGCTGTTTGTTGAGGAGTTCTGCGAACGTTGCATTGGTTTCTCGTTTAATCAATTGGCCTAAATAGACTGGATTGATAAAGAGAGCCTGACTGATGTCCTTGAGCGACAGCTCTTTTTGGTAATCACGGCTAATCACTTGGAGGACACTCGCTACATTTTCGTTCATCCGATAGTGGGATAAGAAACGGGACAATTCTTCCTGGATAAAGCTAATCATCTCTCTAAAGGTAGCAGCTTCTTGGACTTTCTTGACCACATCGGCCAAATCATCTCCTTGTAGGTATTCAAACAAATGAAAGACATCCATCAAAAATTGGATAAAGAGTTGCTTGGTCAGCGAAACCTTGGGTGTCTTCTCAAGGATCATTTTTTCCAACCAGTCCAGTTCTTCTAAGATCTGTTGGATATTTCCTTGCATGATCACCCGGTAGGCCGGCTCGTAGTAATGGAAGACCTCTTCATCTTGATTGAGAGGGGTCGCTCCATAAAAGAGACTCCGCTCCACTAGGTCCTTAAATTGATGAAAGTGCTCCTTATAAGGTGGCTCAAAGGCCTTCTCAATCATGGCTTCTTCTTCTTGATCTGAGATAAAGAGTTGAAGATTTTGCCCGAGAACTTGGTAAGACGAGCTGATAAAACCTTTTTTCTCCTTAGCAATCCCAATCCACAGTGAATTCCGGCCTGCGATATACCGACAAAACTCTTCCTCAGAGATGTCATCGTGAATCAAGCGGTTGGCCAACTCTTGGCTTGGTTGCTGGATTTGGTGCTGGATTTTTTCTAGGATATTGCCCATCTCCACCTTATTGACCGGTTTGAGCAGGTAGTCTGCCACGCGCAAATTGAGGGCTGTTTTGACATATTCAAAATCCTGATAGCCTGACATAATGATAAAAGCAGCATCTGGCATCAAATCCTTCATCTCAGCAATCATCTGAAGTCCGGTCTTTCCAGGCATATTGACATCCGTGATCACCACATCCACCGGATGTTCTCGCACATAATCAAGGGCCTGGTCTGCATCTTCAGCAGTTGCGACCACTTCCATATTCCAGTGGTCAAAGGGGATTAATTTTTTTAACCCTTCTGTAATCATATACTCATCGTCTACTAATAAGACTTTGTACATTCTGTCTCCTTTATTCATCTTGAATGGTTATCGTATAGGTCACTCCATGGTGAGGTTGGGAGAAGACTTGGATATGGTAGCGATCTCCAAAATAGAGTAGCATGCGTTCATGAACATTGATAATTCCGATGGACTGCCGCCCACTCTTTTCTTCGATTTCTGAGCGTGGATTGCGATTGGCTAGTATCTCTTGAATGCTTTCTAGCTGTTCTTCTTCCATCCCGCGCCCATTATCAGTAACTAGAATCATGACTTGCCCTTCTCCTTGCAAGACTTTGACACTAATCACATTGTCCTTGCGTTTGTGATCCACTCCATGTGCAAAATAGTTCTCGACCAAAGGCTGGATGGTGAATTTTGGAATCTTCATTTTTTCCAAACCTGGATCGATCTTAAAGCCATAGGCGATCGATTTGGGATAACGTACCATGCAGAGGTAGCTGTATTTGCGACAAAATTCGAGCTCATTTTCAACCGTCGTCACTCGCTCATCTGAGATATTATTGCGCAAGAGACTACTAAACTCATAGATAATATCACCCAATTCATCCTGCTCTTGCATGACGGCATACATCCGGATAAATTCCAGTGTATTGTACATGAAATGGGGATTGATCTGGGCTTGTAGGGCCCGCATATTGGCATCTTTTTGGCTGAGCTGCAACTGGTAGATATCCCGAATGTTCTTGTCCATATTGTCTAACATGGTATTGATCATATTACCAATGACCAAAAGTTCTTGGTCCTTCGTCGAAGTATCAATCCGACGTTCACTATCGCCTTGACTGATCTGATTCATGGTATCGACCAAATCGAGGACTTGACGCCGGTAATTTTTGAAAATCTGCCGTAATAACAAGTACAGGATCAAGAAAATCAGGAAAGCAATGGAGAGAAAAGTGGTCAGGTTAGCTAGACCCTTCTTGACCAAATAACTTTCAGAAACGACTACATCCACCTTGTAGCCATAGATCGTGCTACGGGTTTGCCATTTAACATCTTTTGCTTGCTCCTTATCCCCTTCATGGTACATTTCTTTCCCAAAGGGCGTGAAGATCCGCACAGCAACCGGTAGATCTCCTCTAGCATTGTCAATCGCTGCCGTCAAAATTTCCTGGTCCAGAGTAATATAAGCAATCCCAACTCCAGCACCCGTAGTCGGATCTGTCAAAGGAACCGGAATGGCTGTCGCAGGAGCCTTGTAATGGTCCGCGGAAACTTGCTTACCCCCCTTCGATTGCCGGGTAGAGACAAATACTGTCTTGTAATCCGACAAGGTGACATCGATACCCTCGATGTTTTTATTGCTCAAATAGAGACTGTCAATATTCTTATGTAGGGACAATTGGATATAAGAAGGAAACTGGGCATTCAATCGCCAAGTCTCATACTCCGATGGTGACAAGGTAAAATAGCGATAAACCCCTTCTAATTTTGCAGGGTTTTCAACGAGACTACGCCCTTCTTGTGTGACCCGCTGATAAGAGGTCTCGAGATCCGTCACGACTTCAGTCAAGACCCGTTGGGCGATCCGATCGGCTTCAGCTTGCTGGTTTTTCCAAGAGATCCCCGCTACGACGAGACCCATAATGGTCAAAATGACCACCATGACATAGGCGTAGAATTTTAAAAGCGTACTTAACCAGATTTTTTTCATCGTTAGGATACCAATTTTTCGTGGATATTTTGATAAACAGGGTCAAAGATATCATTGACAAAGAAATGCCAGACGCCGATCAAGACAAAAAAGAGAAGGGCTGGCATATAATAGCTAATGACACCAAGTAGTGCTGTTCCAAGGATGAGCTTAAGAACTGGACGAATGTCCAGCAACATTCCGATCAAACTGAGCTTGATACTGTTGGCATAAGAGAGAGCAAAATGCACTTGCAATTTCAAATAAACAGCGTAAGCTAGAGGCGCAACCAAGAGGAAAACTAGATTAAACAGAAGAACCAAAATTTGGAAGAAATTTAAGTGAGGAATCTGGATCATGAGGTACATGCCATAGAGGAGGATTCCTTCAATGGCAAAGAAGGTGTAAAAAACTTGATTGGCCGGAACCAGATTTTCTTTGAAGAGTTCCCAAGCGCGTGACCAATGATAGTCCTTGTAGGTCATGCCATTTTCCGCATAGAGGCTCATGATAGTGGCACTGGCTGGTCCTACTCCTAGAAGGATGCCCCCACAGATCGTCAAGACCCAAAAAATCCCTGTTACCAGCATGGCAACATAGACTCTCGTAAAAATGAACTCGATGATTTTCCCCATCATTCAGCCTCTTTTCCAATTAGTCATTCTATTATACCATAAAAATAAAACGCTTTCCCGCATTTACATTAGTAAATTGAAATATTGATTTTCATTTCCAGGGTTCATTTTCATAAAGGATTAAAAAGGCTCTGGAGATTCCTCCAAAGCCTTTTCGCACTACCTGTTCTTATTTTTTAGAAGCAAGGAATTCGTCGTATTGTTTTTGCATTTCGTCAAGCACTTTTTGGTAAGCACCTTCTGATTTCAATTTTTCAAGCATCTTAGGAACTTCTACTTCAGGATCCACTGTACCAGTATTGATCGCACCTGCGAATTGGTTCAAAGTATTTGTAAGAGCAGTGATTTCTGATTTCACTTTATCTGTGTTAAAGATGAAGCCAAGTGCTGGAGATTCTTTTGCAGTTTCCAAATCTTTCTTAGATTGTGCAATTTGTTCATCTGTTACGTTTTCGTTGATGTAAAGAATCCAGTTGTTACCAGTGTTCCATCCAGACATGTGAGTGTTTCCGTTGTAGCCATCCAAGACTTTGACACGGTTTTCTTTACCTGGTACTTTTTCCCAGTTCTTGCCTTCTGGTCCATAAACAAGTCCGTTCAAGAGTTCTGGATCAGTGTTCAAGAGGTTCAACACTTCCATAGCTTTTTCTTTGTTCTTAGAGTTGTTTGAGATAACAAAGTTAGCTACTTGAGTGGTATTGTTCTTCTTGTAAAGTTCAGTAAATGGTTTGATGTCGATCTTACGGTTTGCTACACGAGAAAGCAAGCTATTGCCGTAGTCAGCTGGTCCTACTGTTTCTTCACGAACCAACCATGTATCTTGAGAAAGATCATAACCAGTATCGCTTGTAGCTACGTCTTTTGGAATGTATCCTGCTTCGTAGTATTTATGAAGAGTCTTCAAGTTTTCTACATAACGAGGGATTGTGTAACGGTCAACGATCTTCGTAGTATCACCTTTCAAGTCAACAACGAATGGAAGTCCATCAACAGCTACATAGTCGAAGTCATCTGAAGGTCCACCGTAGCTCTTGTTCATGGCAAATGGAACAACGTTTGGATCTTTTTCTTTAATGGCTTTCAAGACTGGTTCAAGAGAAGCATAGTCTTTGACGTTTGAGATGTCGATACCATATTTTTCAACAAGTGGTCCGTTGAAGGCAAAGTTTTGAGAAGATGCAACGTTGGCTGCTACTGGAACAGCATAGATCTTGCCATTTACAGTGTTCCCTTTGATGTAAGCTGGGTCAAGTGCTTTGTAAAGGTCTTTTCCTTCTTTCTTGTACAATTCTGTCAAGTCAGCATAAGCACCTTTTTGAGCGTTGATAACGTAGTTATTAGCAAAGGCAATATCATAGTTTTCACCAGATGAGATGATAACGTTCATTTTTTGTGCGTAGTCACCCCAACCAAGATATTGGATATCCAATTTTGCGCCAACTTTCTTTTCAATGATCTTGTTGGCATTTTTAAGAAGAACATCCAAGTTATCTGGTTTATCACCGATTTGGTACATCTTGATGATTGGTTTACCGTCTTCAGTTGTTGCTGACTTCTTGTTGTTCCCTGTAAGGTTTCCACAAGCAGCAAGAGTAGCTCCAAGAGCGATGACACTAGCAGATGCTAACGCGTATTTTTTCCAATTTTTCATAAGAAAAATCTCCTTTATGTTATTTTCTTTTTAGACTAAGTTATGAGTTGAAAATCCTGCTGATTTTCAATGAACGATGTTATTCTTTCACACCACCGATGGTCAAGCCTTTTACAAAGTAGCGTTGGAAGAATGGATAGAGAATGGCGATTGGCACTGTTGCCACAACCACCATGGCCATACGTCCTGTTTCCCGTGGGATGGATTGTACAGCTCCTGCCAATTGGCCGGATACCCCGACGTTTTTAGCGATGTAATCCATATTGTTTTGGATTTGCATCAAGAGGTATTGCAATGGGTAAAGGTTGTCACTCTTAATATAGAGGAGGGCATTGAACCAGTCGTTCCAGAACCCTAAAGCAGTGAACAAACTGATAGTCGCAATCCCTGGTAGAGACAATGGCAAGCAGATTTGGAAGAAGATCCGTGTTTCACTTGCCCCATCGATCCGAGCGGATTCAAGGATAGCTTCTGGAATGGTCCGTTTAAAGAAGGTCCGCATCAAGATGATGTTAAATGGACTGAGCAACATTGGGATAATCAAAGCCCCGATGGTATCACCCAATTGCAAGAGTTGAGTGGTCACAATGTAGCTTGGAACCAACCCTGCACTAAAGAGCATACTAAGGAGTGAAAATACGGTAAAGAACTTGCGGTATTTAAAGGTACTCCGTGAGATTGCGTAAGCATAGGTTGTGGTGATAAAGACATTACATGCTGTTCCCACAATGGTCACAAACAAGGTAATGAAGAGGGCTTGCAAGATTTTGTCTTTGAACTGTACCAAGAAGAGGTAACCATCAAATCCAAATTTTGCTGGCCAGAATTGGAAGCCATGGACTGCCAAACTTTGTTCGTCAGTCAAAGAGATCATGACAACGAAGATGAAGGGAAGCACACAGGTCAATCCGACCAAGGTCAACAACAAGGTAAAGAAGAAGTTGCTCTTCTTACTGAAAGAATGGATCCCGACATTATCAATTTTTTCTTTTTGAATGGTTGATTTTTTCATACGATCCTCCTTTCTAGAAGAGAGCGGCATTCTTATCAATGCGACGGGCAATGATATTTGAGATTAAAACAAGAACCAAACCGACTACCGATTGGTAAAGACCGGCTGCTGCTGTCATCCCGATATCCCCTGACTTGGTCAAACCGTTGTAGACATAAACATCAATAACGTTGGTCACACTATAGAGCGCTCCAGCATTATGCGGGATTTGGTAGAAAAGACCGAAATCTGCGCGGAAGATATTTCCGACTGCAAGAATAGTCAAAACCGTAATCAAGGAAGACAACTGAGGAATGGTGATGTTGCGAATGCGTTGCCACTTAGACGCACCATCCACAGTCGCTGCTTCATAGTAAGTTGGGTCAATTCCCATGATGGTTGCATAGTACATGACACTACTATAACCAAAGCCTTTCCAGATTCCTAAGAAGAGGAGAAGCGCTGGCCAGATCCACAATTCCGAGTAGAAATTGATGGCTTTCATACCAAATGAAGTTAAGATGTGGTTGACCAATCCTTTGTCCACGTTAAGGAAGGCATCGGTGAAGAAGCTGATGATAACCCATGATAGGAAGTATGGGAAGAGCATGGAGGTTTGAAGCACCTTGACCACTCTTTTTGATCTCAACTCACTAAAGATGATGGCGATCCCAACGGAAACAATCAATCCTAAGAAGATGAATCCTAAGTTGTACAATACCGTGTTTCTTGTAATAATGTAGGCATCTTTGGAACTAAAGAGGAACTTGAAGTTGTCAAAGCCAACCCACTTACTCTTCATGACACTGTCAATGAAGCCCTCTCCCGTAATATGATAGTCCTTAAATGCTACGATATTCCCAAAAACCGGAATATAGAAGAATAAGATTAACCACGCTGCACCAGGTAAGACCATTAAAAGAAAAATGAAATTTTCTCTCAGAGTCCTTACAAACTTTTTCATTTAACTCCCCCCTTTGAGCCTTGAGCGTGTTTATTTACTTTGGTAGCGTTTACATCACCTATTATAAGATAGCCCATTTACATTTTCAAACTCCTAATTATAGAAAAAATTCTACAAATTTATGACATAGCTTTAAAAAAGAGTAGAAAAGGGTGGTCGTAAAGACAGTTCCTCTTCTACTCCTATCCCACCGTGGATGAGATACCTGTCATCCAACTTGGCATTTTTTACGTTGTATAAATGGTCGAAGCTGTCGCAATGGTGTGCCATTGATTAGCTGTTGTGGCTGCGAAGTCCTGATCCCCGTAGAAATCGTTGAATGGTAAGATCTCTTCTTCTAGTTCATCGATACATGTGATGGAACCAGCTAGGTAGTTTTCAATCCGACTTTCTGCTCGCTTGATGCGTTGCAAGAGTCCACCCATACGGATATCTACGGTATCCAAGCCGAAGACCTTGTTTTCTTTCAACCATTGGTGACTAAAGAGGTCATGGAAGTGTTCAATCTGGCTTCTGAGTTTTGGCAATTCTTCCTGAGCGATTTGTTGCAAGCTCTCTTTATCACCTGCGTGATAGGCCTCACGGATGCGTCGTCCTACATCGACCTTGCTACTTAAAATAGCATTCAACTGTGCCTGAGTTTCAAAGAGATAAGCGTAGACGCCCGCTTTTTCTTTAATGTCAGAAAGAATCTCAGCTGCTTGGGCAAAGTGTGGCTTGTCCTGTTCAGGTGTCATGTGCTTGTCAAGAATTGGGCAAAGAACATCCTGATAAAAGACATAGCGGTTAGGGTTAATCCCACTGAGATTGTCTGGTAGGTCTGGCAAGAGGTTGGCCAGATCCAGCTGCATAAAGTCCTCAACGGATAGGCCTGTATTGGTCTTAAAGTGAGCTGAAAGACGCTCTAAATCATTGCAATAGCTGAGTTCTGCCCAAATTTGTAAACTTGGGAGAATCGAGAACTGGGCTGTTTCACCACCATTGTCCCCCCAGCCCGTCACAATGACTTCCTTGATCTGATTAGCACGGCAGGCTTTATTGGCTTCAAGAGCGACGAGGCGACTGAAATGGTTGTGGGGCGTAAAACCAATCCACTTCCAGGCACCACCAGCAAAGGCAATATCCTGACTAATCTTATGGTGATTACGGAAGTTTCGGTTGTATTTTTCCTCGCTATCCTGATAATAATCCCAGTAAACCAAGGTCACACGGTCTTTAAGACGGTCTAAATAAACTCGTGTTTCTTCTGGAATTTCTACCTCACGGTCGTACTGGCCATCTGCTGACATAAGCTTGAAGAACATATCACTCCACATCTGGCAGTGGAAACCATACTTGTCTGCAATATCCAGCACGCGCTCCAAATGTTGGCACATAAGGAGACTCCGATCCACAATACCGTTCAAGATAAGATAACGACCCAAACCGACCAAGTGAGCTTCGTCCATCCCGATGTTGACCTTGCGAGTTTGTAATTTAGATAACGTCGCAAACATACCGTCAATCAGGTCGTAGACTTTTTCTTCACCGATGAGGAGAATATCCTCTACATCGCGGAGTTGCTGGACTTCCTTAACCCCCCATTTAACAAAGGCTGATAAATGAGCCAAGGTCTGGATGCATGGGACAAAGGTCATGTCAAACTGCTGGGCATAGTCTTCGATTTCCTGTAACTCTTCAGCTGAGTAGGCTCCACGGAAATAACCAAAGTAAGGTTGCCCCTCAATCTGATAGGTGTCCTCCATATAGAGCTCAAAGGTTGAATAACCCATCAGAGCCAAGAGTTCAATCATCTGTTTGGCTGATGCGACATTGAGCACGGCGTTGCGCGAACAGTCGGCCATATAGGCCAAATCTTCATAAGCCGCCTGTTCTTCAATCTCTACTTTGTCTCCTTCTGCTAAAGCTGTTGCTAGCACAGACAAGGCGCGGTAGAGTTGATGAGGTTTGCGGTAGGTCAGTTGATACTGCCCATTCTCACCCTTGATAGAGATAGAAGCTTGGTCAGACTGAGCGACCGCCACCTCTACATCTGGTAGAGAAATGTGATTGTTTAATACTTCAACAGCTTGGGCTTGTTTGGGACTAAGTCCTGTAAAACTTACCATTGGTTTTCCTCCTGTAACCAGTTGACAAGGGCACCGTAGAGATTGGCATCTGCCTGATAGGTGCAAGCTTGAATCACTGGAGCAATTGTATATTCTTCATATCTTTCCACAAAGATGTCTACTGCTTTTTGCACCCCTTTGATAAAATCTGGGTTTTGACTGATAGAGCCACCTAGGCTAATCACATCTGGGTCAATGAGATACTGGATATTGAGCAGTCCTTGAGCAAGATTACGATTCATGCGCTCAATGGCTTCCTGGCAAAGGGCATTGCCGGCTGCAGCCTCTTGGTAGACCTTACGTCCATCCCAGTCAGACTGACCTGATTTTTCAATCACATAGCGAACCATGTTTCCTGTAGAAGCGAGTTGTGACCAGTTATTGAGCTTTTCTGCAGGCTCGATAGTTGTCATGTAGCCAAACTCACCGCCCAAGCCATGACGTCCACGGTGAAGCTTGCCATTGATAATCATGGCTCCACCGATTCCGGTACCAATCACGACACAGGCTGCATTTTCAATCTCAGGATGCGCCAGCAATTCACTCAGTCCAACACAGTTGGCATCATTTTCTAGATGGACAGGTAGCTTGTGATGAGAAAGGGCCTCATACCATGAAAAACCATGGATATAAGGAATGGCACTGATCCCTTCAATTACCCCTGTTTCTTGGTTAACAGCCCCTGGCACACTCATAGCAATCCCACGGTAGTCACGTTCTGACAATCGCTGGTCCAGCCAAGCTAGCAAATCTTCTAGAGTTTCTGGAGTTGGGGTGCTGGCCTTATCTAAAATCTTTCCATCCGGAGTGAGACTAGCAAACTTAATCCCAGTCCCTCCGATATCAATCGTTGCAATGGTCATTGCTTTTACCTGTAAAAAGGAGCGAGTCAGCAGTTGGTTCTTACTTTTTCGCTCCTCCTTTCCTTTTATTGTTTCTTCAGCTGCAACCAGCTATACTTCTTCTTTTTTAATCCATTCTGTCCGGATTTCTTGCGGTGCCAATAAACCTGTATGGACCGGATACGGTTGTTCCAGAAGATCGACAACCGTTTGTTGTCCTTCTGACACGCGCACATTTTCTTGGCTCATGTTGTAATAGCGAAGGATGTAACCTTCTTCATTTTCTGCTACCTTAAAGGCTGTTGGACAAACCTGAGGATGCGTCAAGGCTGTATGCTTGAGTAAGCTACCAGACGCTGCTACACTTCCTTCTTGTTTTTCAACTTGAAGGCTGGTCATCGGTGTCTGCAAAGCTTTGGCACGACGAAAGGCTGAGAAACGCCCCTGAGCTTGATGGCATTCTACTGCATATTCAACCTCAAAGTTCCGCAAACATTGTGCTTCTGGTGTTGGGAAATAGCCCCAGTCACCAAGTTCACCGGAAGCACGGAGAAGTGTTACAGCTATCGTATCGTCTCCAAGGATTTCGTATTCATGCAATCCTTTATTGGCCACTGTTACCCCTTTGACGTCATCATACAAGCTGACGAAAGCTTGCTGGTGTTGAGGATTTTCAGGATTTTCCCAAGAAGCAGCCGGTTTATTTGGCCGTGTCACAACCTCATAGATACTTTCAGAATCGTTGCTTGGACGTGTATTGTGAGTCTTGACCAGAAGACGGATGCGGTGATCCTTGGCAGTATTGGTAAAGCGCGTCTTGAAGCGAATTTGTGGATCATCTACAAAGATGGTCATCTCCGTTTCAAGAGGGATCGTTGTCAGCTCTTCTGAGCGACTTGCCTTGCGGTTCATAAACTCGATAATGCCTCTTTGCTCCGCATCCAATTGTTCATCCGCGCTAACCGGGATCGTCAAGTCATGCTTGAGCAAGATTTTGGCATAGCGAGCATTGTTTTCCAAGACCTCATAAGCTGTTAACTCCGCATAGATCGGTTCGGTTCCTTTTGGTTGGAAGTAGATATATTCATTTCCGATATCCCCACGATCTTCAAAGCGAAGGAAATCCTCATAAGCCTCATTGGTCGTTTTATCATAGAGGGTCAAGCCATCATCGATACTAAGGGTTACAAATGGCGTATCGATCACCCCATTTTGGAACAGACCATCATGATGAGGTGCTTTGCCTTCTAAGAGCTGGAAGGTGGTCCAAGAAAGAGGCGCTAGGTGAACTGGAACCGTCACGCGCACTTGACGTGCAATATAGGGTTGACGGAATTTATCCTTAGGCAGGGTATAGCCAAAGCTTGCTCCCAAGTCCTCAATCTCTGCTTCTACAAGATGCCCCTCTAAATCTTCTACGTGGTAGTCTGGCAAGCTCAAAGCGGCCATTTTCTTGAAGCCTTCTGTCGGATGCAATTCCTTAAATGGACAAACCGCAACATCGACAATCGTGCTGACGGTGTCCACCTTATTATGCAAGCCAGTATTGATGACCGTAAAGAGGTGCTCACTCTGGGCTTTTTGAGCTGCTAGTTTACCTTTCCATTCGTTGAGAAGGTTGGTCTTGACAAAGTTTCCGACTTGATTGACCTTGGCAAAACGAACTTCCATCTCACGGTGAACATCATCTACGCTACATCCACATATACTATCGTGTGGCGCATTTTGTAAGAGTGTCTTCCAGGCATAGGTCAATTGATCCTTGTGGTTGTGACCACCAGTAATGATGGTCAAAGGTTCCACCACTTGCTCCAGCAAGTTGCTGTTTTCTTGGAAGGCTTGCTTGAGATAAATCCGAGAGGAAGACGTATTTGCCAGTGTGTACCAACCATCGGTTTCCTGACTGGTCAATTCTCCCGTAACCGTAGATAATTGCTCAGGAAGCGCACTTTCCACTGCTTGAACATATTCATCAAAAGAGCTATGAATAAAGGTCACGTCAGGGAAGAGTTCATTGGCCACGCGAATAGCTTCACTCAAGTTCCGTTGAACGGGTTGGTGGTCACAACCGTTCATCATCAACCATTGGTTGGTGGAGGCATAGTCACGAACATCTGCCAATTTTTGTTTCCAAAAAGCTAAAGCCTCATCTTTATCCACTGGAATTTCATTCCCATTACTGTACCAGTTGGCAAAAAGAATACCGAGTACGCGACTACCATCCGCCCCTTGCCAGTACATTTCAGAAAATTGAGAGGTAAACTGCTCATCTTCGAGGACTTGGTTGTCAAATCCGATTGGTTTGACTCCACGACCAAAGGCTGCTACGTGGATACCTGATTTTTGAAGAATTTGAGGTGCTTGCCCCATATTTCCAAAGGTATCTGGGAAGTAACCAATCTGAGTGGATTTGCCCCATTTAGCGCATTCAGCCTGTCCAATCAAGGTATTGCGGACGTTGGCTTCACTGGAGATCAGGTAATCATCCTGCAAGATATAGAAAGGACCAATCTTGAGCTTGCCCTCGTCGATATAACGTTGCACCTTGTCGCGGTTTTCAGGGCGAATTTCTAAATAGTCGTCAAGGACAATGGTTTGTCCATCTAAGTGGAAACTTTTGAACTCCGGATCATTTTCAAAAAGATCAAAGAGATTGTCAAACAGTTCCACCAATTGCATCCTGTGGCTTTCAAAAGGTAGATACCACTCACGATCCCAGTGGCTGTGAGAGATGATATGTACAACAACATTTTCCATGAGTAAAACCTCATTCTAACTTAAATTTAAAAATATATTTTTGATTCTTTCCCAGAATCTGTTAAGCGACAGCTCATTAGCGAATATCCAAGTAATCCAAGACCAATTCACAGAACATCATGTTGGCCCAAGAGAACCATTCACGCGAATATTTGGTTGGATCATCCACGTGGAAACTTTCGTGCATGACACCTGTTCCACCATCGCAGGCAACCAACTGATCCAGCAAGAATTTCTTCTCAGCTTTATCTGTCGTTGTCAATCCTTGGATGGATAAAGCAATCGGCCAGATATAGCGATAGAAGGTATGAGAACTTCCGAGTCCGCTTGCGTACTTCCCTTCATAGAAGTATGGATTTTCAGGGCTCAAAATCGTCCGACGAGTAGCTTGGTAGACCTCATCGTCGATCGCGCAGTAGCCAAGATAAGGAGCTGCCAACAAGCTTGGCACGTTTGGATCATCCATGATGCTAGCATTTCCCAAACCGTCTACCTCAAAGGCATAGATCTTCTCGCCCTTACTGTTAGTAGTGTAGGCGTAGTTTTCGATCCCTTCTTGAATCTCCGCTTGGAGGCGTTTGGCATCTGCAATGACACTCTCACTATCAACTAGATTCAATGCTGCAAAGATTTCTTGGACATAACCCAAGACAACGACTGCGAACATATTGGACGGAATCAAGTAACTATACTGACAGCAGTCATCACTTGGACGAAAGGCTGACCAGGTCATCCCTGTCACAGCAAAGTCAGGACCAAAGCCGTCATTTACCAGCGTATCTTCCTTACGATCTGTATCCCGAACGAAGCGATAAGGGGAGTTCTTGTGGTCTTGTTCCACTGCCCAGAGATGAAGGATTTCCTTGGTCGCAGTGATAAAGGTTTCATCAAATTGGCTAGTCTCACCAGTTTCCTTCCAAAGGAGGTAAGCCAACTGCAAGGGATAGCACAGCGAATCCACCTCATACTTGCGCTCCCAAATCCAGCCATTGAGATCTGTATGGTCAGTCTCGTGATGGCCTTTCCAGTTCTCCTCAATATTAAAAGAGTTGGCATAGGGATCTTTGAGAATCAAGGTCATCTGGCGTTTGACCAAACCAGCAATGGTCTGACGCAAACGAGGGTCTCTTTTTGCCACATGAAGATAGGGCCTCAATTGAGCCGTCGAGTCACGCAACCACATAGCTGGGATGTCCCCTGTTAACACAAAGGTTGAACCATCTTCTAAAATTTCAACTGTATTGTCCAAAGTGTCTGTATAACAACGTTCAAAGACATCCACCCACTCAGGGTACTCCTTAGCTCGCTCAGCCACTTGATCCAACCATTCTCGCACAATTTCTTTTGAATAGGTCATTTATTTTCCTCACACGTATCGATTCTTTCCTATTCAGTATAAAAGATTTCAAAAGGGAAATACATACGCAAACTATAGCCCTTTTTCTACTAAATTTTCCATTTGATAAAAACGCTATCATATTTGACAACACTTTGATACAATGAAGAAAATACCACCGCGTGTTCCAAGAAAAACACAGATCATTTAAGGTTGATGAAGAAAAAGGAGACAAGATGCGCACACATTGCCAAACCATCGATACCCGCTGGGGAAGCGATAATCATCCTCACTATTCCCACGGAAACACCCTCCCTTATACAGGAGTCCCTTTTGGGATGAACTACTTCCTTCCTCAGACGACACACGAACAAGGGGCTTGGTTTTTCAACCCCAATCTCCCTATTTTTCAGGGATTTCGTCTCACCCACCAGCCTAGTCCTTGGATAGGAGACTACGCTTGGTGCCTCATCACGCCCATCACAGGAGATATTGCAAGTTCCGACCTCTTCCGTCGCCAAAGCAGTTATTCGATGAAAGAAGCTATTTTCCAGCCCCACTACCTTCGGATTTTTTCGGAACGTTATCAGATTCAAAGCGAGCTGGTTCCAAGCCGCTACGGGGCTGTCATGCGCTTTCGAGCACCAGAAAAGCTGACTCTCTGCTTTCATGCAGCAAAGGAACTAGAGGACTTGACTCTGACAGACCAAACCTGCCACTTCCACATTCTGGATCAGGCCCATACCGCAGATACTTCCTACTCTTTCTATCTCCAGTGGCAATTTAGCCAGCCGATTGAGAACGTCACTCACATCGATCAAGATCTTTTTCTGACCTTTGCTAGCAAGGAAGTGACCGTCCAATTAGGAACTTCTTATCTGTCCCAAGACATGGCTCACAGTCATCTTCCCCACCTTTCCCTAGAGGAAGCTAAAAAAGAAGCAGCCGATCAATGGAATCAGCTGCTAAAACGAATTGAAGTAAAAGATGCTGGAGGGCGTGACCAAGCCTTTTTCGACCATTGCCTGTACCGACTCCTCCTTTTCCCTCAAACCTTTTATGAAACAGATACCGAGGGAAATGACTGGCACCTGGATGTTACTCATAATGAAATCAAACCAGGAAAAGCTTATACGAATGTCGGTTTTTGGGACCTCTTTCGGACCTCTTTTCCGCTCTTTAGTCTTGTCTACCCCGATTACTACCGTCACTTTCTCGAAGGATTTTTAAATACTTACAAGGATACTGGTTTTCTACCAAAATGGTTGGCCCCAGATGAACGAGGAATGATGCCAGGTACCCTCATCGATGGCGTCTTTGCGGATGCTGTCACAAAAGGGATCGCACCAGACCTACATGAAAACATGCTGACAGCTATGCTCCAGACGGCCCAAAAAATAGACCCCACTCAACATTTTGGCCGCCATGGCAATGAAAGCTACAAGGCCCTTGGCTACCTACCCGATGATTTTCACGAAAGTGTGAGCCACAGCCTAGATTATGCTTATAGTGATTTTTGCATTGCTACCGTTGCCAAGCACTTGGGGCATACAGAAACAGCCGCTCGCTATGCTGCTTCCAGCCTCTCCTACCGGACATTGTATGATGCCCAAATGGGCTTCATGAGGGCGCGATCCACTAATGGAAACTTTAAAGAACCCTTCTCTCCTACCAGCTGGGGAGGAGATTATGCAGAATGTTCTGCAACCCAGGCTACTTTTGGAGCCTTACACGACTTCTCCGGCCTGATAGAGCTAATGGGCGGTAAAAAAGCCTTCACCCAACGACTGCTGGATCTGGCCAATCAAAAACCTCAATTTGACGTAAGAGGATATGGCTATGAAATCCACGAAATGAGTGAAATGGCCCAAGCCCCATTTGGGCAGATCGCCATCTCCAATCAACCCAGCTTTCACATTCCCTACCTCTTCCGTCACAGCCTTCATCCCGAATACACCAATCTCCTGATCCACCAGATCCGTTCCCAAGCTTTCCATCAAAATTTCCAAGCCTATCCAGGTGATGAGGACAATGGTAGTCTATCTGCTTGGTACATCTGGTCAGCCCTTGGGCTCTATCCAACCTGCCCAGGAAAACCAATCTATGATCTGGGACTCCCTCTCTTTAAAGAAGTCCTTCTCCATCTTCCCAAGCAAGAGCTCAAGATTTGCGCCAACTCACACACTGCAGGCGCCTATTTCATCCAAAAAGCCCTATTAGATGGCAAAGAAAAACAAGAGGTTTCCCATCAAGATCTCCTTGAAGCCCAATTGCTCCAATTTGAGCTTTCTTGGCTTCCCCCACATACATAAGAAAAAGAGAGTGGGACAGAAATCGGTAATTCGTTAGAATTCGATTTCGTCATCCCACCTCCGCACAGTTTAGTAGGGCTGTAAAAGCTGATGAAATCAGCGTAGTAGAGCCCACTCAACCACTGCGTCTTGCTCGACAATCCAAAAATAATTGAGAGGCTAGGACTTTTGTCCCAGCCTCTGTTTTTCCATTATTCATCTCCTACATGATAGTAGATCGAGCCTTGTTCCCCAAAACTAGCGATACCAACACCTGACCACAAGCGGTTTTTAGAGGCATCTGATGTGTCCTTAAAGACGACTTGTCCTTGATCATCGACCTGATCACCAATGGTCACTCCTGCAGGAATATACTCCAACAAGAAGCCTCCATCACGCCCACCATAAATGCCTTCTGAGGCGGTTCCGTAATCCGTCAAAGAAGCTCCATAGCCCTCTAACTCTTGCGAGACCAACCCTTTGTCGTTAAAGACCAGCTTGTTTCCCTTATCATCTTGCCAGACACCAGCAATACTGCTGTAGTCTCCATTGGCAATCGCTTCAAGATCCATTTTCTTCACTTCTTTTTTCTCTTCTTTTTTTTCTTTCTCCTTCACTTCCGAACTAGAAGCATCCGTCTTTTTGACTTCAGAAGAGGTCGTCGTTTGACTAGAGGAAGTGGTTGATTTTTTGCTCGTTCCCTGTTGCGAACAAGCTATCAACAGGACCACACTGAGAAAACTCACAAGAATTGCACCAACTTTTTTCATTTAAAATTCCCCATACATTTTTTAATTTAAAGCCCTTTCATTGTAACGTATTTTCAAGCATTTGACAAGCTTTGCTCCCCATTTTTAATCAAAAAGAGACCGGGATAATCAGTCCTAGTCTCTCTTTTGATACAGCTCTTAATGAGCCAGCATTTCCTGTGCCACTTCTAAACCAGATAAGTTGGAAGGATAATACGTTGGCCAATTTTCTAACTCATCATAAAGCGCTTCTTGACTCTTTCCTCCATGGAAAATGTGGAAGTGAGCTGCCTTTGCCGGAGTAATTTCATGGTCACTAAATTGAACATATTTGAAGTCTCCCGCATCGCTCTCTTTCGCTTCAAAGAGATAACGAACACCACGATTTCCCTTCTTATAAGTCAAAATGTGCTTACCTACGTATTTATAGGTATATTTCTTAGAAGATCCTTTTTGATAAAACTCCATTGAATCCTTATCAATCTTAATCCGATCAATATCTGTTTGGTAACCCTTGGTATAATATTCCTTATACTCAGCAGCCGTCATAGTTGGATTTAATTTTGCCTTATAATCAAAGACCTGATCCAAAGTTCCATCTTGCAAGTATGGATAAACTGATTTCCAATCACCCGCATAATTTTCCAAGCTACGATCCTTCACTTGACTATCCTCGAAATAGCCCTTTTGAACTGTCTTAGCATCTTCCTCATGTTCCGGTTGAATATCCTTACCAGCTTGTGACGTTGTTTTCTCTAGCGCCTTCAGATTCTCCTTCATAACAGACACGTAGTCTTCGCCATCTTTCATTTCTTGATCCGTCAGGCTTTCCAAAGGATTTAAGACAGCCAACTCAACACCAGCTTCAGAAGACAAGGTTTTCGCCAAGGACTTAGAAGCATTTTCCTCAAAGTAAATGACCTTGATCTCATTTTTCTTGATATACTCTGTCAATTCACGCAATCGTGCAGCAGAAGGCTCGCTATCAGGTGAAATCCCTGAAATGGCCACCTGGTTTAAGCCATAATCCAAGGCCAAGTAACGGAAAGCCGCGTGTTGGGTTACAAAATTCTTTTGTTTCGCATCTTTCAATCCATCCTGATAAGCTTGATCCAAGGCCTGTAATTTCTTTAGATAGGCTTGGGCATTTTTCTCAAACGTCTTTTTCTTATCTGGATAAGCTGCCACCAATTGATCACGAATCGACTCTACCATCTTCATGGCACGATGTGGAGAGAGCCAAAGGTGAGGATCATATTCATGATGGTGTTCTTCGCCCCCTTCGTGTTCATGTTCCTCTTCCAATCCAGGAAGCAAGACCATGCCCTTGGTAGCATCGATCACTTTGGTTTTCTTATCCTTCATTGATTTCAAAAGATTTGGAACCCACGTTTCCATATTTTCATTTTCATAGACGAAAACATCCGAATCTTGAATCATAGCCCGCCCCTTAGCAGACAATTCATATTCATGAGGCTCTGATCCCGCTCCAATGAGCAGGTCTACCGTTCCTTCATCTCCGACAATATTTTTTGTAAAATCATAAACAGGATAAAAAGTGGTCATCACTTTTAATTTCCCATTTTGACTCTGACTTTTGCCACAAGCTGTCAAAACAAGTGTTAAAGCCACTAACAATAACCAACCAAATTTTTTAAAGTTCATATCTATTTCCTCAAACGTGATCCAAGATTCACAAGCAAGAACAGTGCCACAAATAAAAGCGTGATGCTGGCACTCGCTGGTGTATCTGCAATATAAGACAAAATCAACCCACTAAACATCCCGATAAAACCAATGATGACCGCAATCAGCATGACCCCACGGAAGTTCTTCCCTAATTTCAGCGCAATACTAGCCGGTAAGACCATGATGGTTGAAACCAATAACGATCCTGCTGCAGGAATCATTAAGGCGATAGCAACCCCCGTTACCACATTAAATAAAATGGACATGGTCCGGACCGGAAGGCCATCTACAAAGGCCGTATCTTCATCAAAGGTCAAAATATACATAGGACGCAAGAATAAGGCCGTCAACACTAATACAACAAAAGCAATCACAAACAAGGCAATCACCTGTTCATCCGTAATGGTTAGGGTAGAACCGAACAAGTATTGATCCAAACTCATCGAGCTCTTCCCACCACCACGCATCAGTACCAAAGCTAGGGCAAGACCTGTGGACATTAAAATTGCCGTCCCGATCTCCATAAAGTCCTTAAATAAGGTCCGCAAATACTCAAGAAAAACCGCAGCAATAATGACAATGATCATAGTCGAGAGCGTTGGAGAGATCCCAAGGAAAAGCCCAAAAGCGACACCCGCAAGAGAGACGTGACTTAGCGTATCACTCATAAGACTCTGCCGTCTTAAAATCAAGAAAATCCCTAATACAGGAGAAAAAAGACTCATGGCAACCATAGCCAACAAGGCCCGTTGCATAAAATCATACTGGAATAAATCAAGCATGGTCACCCTCCCCTTCAGTATCATGGACATTAAAACATCTCCAAGGAGAGCTTTGGTCACGAACCAAATGAATATTCCGATCCGCAAATTGGCTAACCTCTTCAGGATCATGCGTAATCATCAAAACAGATTTTTGATGGTGATGCGCACTGTGATGCATCAACTCATAAAAATCACTCTTTGTCGTCGCATCCATCCCTGTCGTAGGTTCATCTAAAACAAAGATATCCGGATCTGAAGCAAACATCCGAGCAATGACAGCACGCTGTTTCTGACCACCAGACAAAGAACCAATCGCCCGATCCTTGAACTCCAGCATCCCAACAGATTCCAAACTCTTCAGAATATGTTTTTCATCGTGCTCATTCAACTTTCGAAACCATCCTTTACGAGGATACCGACCTGATTTCACAAATTCATAGACCGTACTTGGAAACCCTGCATTAAAACTAGCAATTTGTTGCGGCAAATAAGCAATCCTTAACTTCTTTCCCTTAACATTCGTCTTTGAAATCTCAACAGTCCCAACCTTGGGCTGTAAGATGCCAAGGCTAGCCTTAATCAAGGTTGACTTAGCAGCCCCATTCTCACCAGTCAGCGTAACAAACTCTCCACTATCTAAGTAGTAATTGATCCCTTCTAAAACCGGTTCTCGATCATAATAGAACGATAAATTTGAAACCGTAATATACCTCAAACTATAACTCCTCTTCCAATAAATCTAAAAACCGCGAAATAACCCCTTGCTCATTCTTGGTAAACTTCGACAAAACATCCTCATAAGTGTGAAGGGTATGCTGATGGTGGTGCTGATGCTCTAATGCAATTGGCTTACCAATCTCAGTTAAGCGATAATAGAGAACCCGAGCATCATTTTCATCTCGATAAGTCTCCAGCATCCCCTGACTTAATAAGGGCTTCACGGCCTTCGTGATAGCAGCCTGACTGACATTCAATTTCTTAGCTAAGACAGAATTGGTTAGAGCTTCATCAGCAACCAGCATCAAGATATGTTCCTGAGTGTTGGTTAATGAAACACCACTTGTACAAGAACCAACTAAAATCTCATGCTGATTTTCTGATAACAATAAAATAGAATTTAAAAATCGATCGATTTTGTTTGCAACTTCAGACAAAATTAACTCCTTCTAATTCATTAAAAGAAACTTTACCGGTTAATTATATCACAAAAAAGAAAAAAAATAAACAAAAAAAGGAGTAAAACTCCTTTTTAATCTATACCGGCGGCCGGGGTCGAACCGGCACGTCCTTGCGGACACTGGATTTTGAGTCTAATATTATTAGTTTTAAATCTCAGAAATATTGATTTTATAAGCTTTTTTTCCATAATATTTTTTAAAACTTAGTATCACTTCCAAAGTTTAGATACTTTTTAGTAACTATAAAATGCTAGAAAGTATACTCCTTATTAAAAAGAGTTTTGGACTAGTTTTGTGCAATTTTATTACCCATATCCGTAATAAGAGAGGCTAAATTAATTGCCTTTAATGATTGTAGAAATTGGTTGTGAATATCATTAGACACATAACCAGCTAGCAAAATATGCTCAGCCATGTCATATTGCTTAATCAAGAGAATCTTATCATGTTTTTCATTAAATAAAATCGCACTAATTGCTGTATTAAAGACTGGAAAACGAAAACTCGCACATTGTGAACAATAAGGAATATCTCCCTCATCTTTTAAAAATTTTTTCTCCAAAGGATGCCCACATTCGGGACAACAAGTCATTGTTTTGTCAAATATAGAAACCTCTTTTTTAAAGTTCTTAAAAGTAATTTTACCAGTAAAATCGAGACCACGCAAGACATTGAAATAAATCAAGACTTTTTTTAAAATTTATCTTATGATATACTAAACTTATCAGCTATTGGTTCTGAAAAAGTGTCTGCCACAGTTTTACTACAAATTCTCATGACTTGTGCCAAGATTTATAAAAAACGGATAGCTATAATAGCTCTTAGAGCAAAAACATGACATATAGGAGGTTAAAGACATGTCATACTTTTATCTTTTTATCGCCATTGTAGGAGAGATATTGGGAACTAACCTTTTGAAATTATCAGACGGTTTTACAAAGCCTATTCCAACCGTTTCTGCCCTACTTAGCTATGGCGTTTGTTTCTATTTCCTCTCACTAGCAATGCAAAAAATTCCTTTAGGAATAGCTTATGCAACATGGTCAGCTGTCGGTTTAGTTTTGACAGCCTCTATCGCAGTAATGATTTTCAAAGAAACACTAAATGTTTATAGCATTATCGGTTTAATTTTGATTATCATTGGTGTTGTCATGGTTAACTTATTAGGAAATGCAGGACATTAATAAAACCGGCTCTATACTATTTGTAGTGGGTAAATCCCCTATGGATATTATGGAGCCTATTTTGTTGTAGAAAAAAAGTTCCATAAGAACTATAATGAAAAGCTAGAATTCTGTCAATATTTTGGACACATTTTGGGAGGGAATTTTGAAGACTAGCGTCCTCCTAATTTTCCCAATAAGTTTTAACTTCTTCAAAAATCTTATTCAAAAGTTCTGCATCTTTTTCTGACAACTGATTTTTTTCTATAACTCTATCTTTTAGTTCTGTTGCCTTTATTTTATTTCTTGCCACCGAAACTGCTATTGAATGTTTCAAAATATCAAACTCATCCTTTGAAAAGTTTGCAATATTGGTAAGATCTAATTGTTCTAGAGGTAAACTACTGATAATTGAATAAGGTTTTTGTCCCAGCAAATAATCTGTAGTAGTCCCAAAGATATTTGCTAATTTCACAACGAATTCTAATCCTGGTTCTAACGTTCCATTCTCCCACCGAGAATATGTCCCTTGTTGAACTCCAATTAATTCCGATATTTGTACTTGAGTTAACTTTTTTGATTTTCTGAGAGTTTTTAACCTCTCTGAAAATTTATAATCCTCTGTATACATAATTCTCCTATAGATATTCTTATTCGTATATTTTAGCTTGACAAAATATTCTAAACGGTATAAAATAGAATTATTCCATAAGGAATATTTATTTTGAGATTGAATATTCCATTGAGAATATTATAGCATAAAAGGAGGTAAAAGCGTATGTAACTAGTAGTCGATTTAAAAAATTTTAATAAAGGAGGTAGGATTCGACAAAATAAAAAATCTTGAAACAAATGTGCCGTTCGTTCCAAGATCAAAACATATTATGTAACAATTATACCACAGAAAACTCTTCAGTTGCACAAGAAAATTTCGGAGGTTTCACAAAAAGATGACCAATAAAGAGTTAGTCAATCAAATTTCTGGCCTAAACTCTACCTCTACTCTTAAAAATTGGATTCAACTGATTAAAGAGATAAGTGGCAAGGAATTTAAGAAAATTAAAGTTCCTATCAGTAGAAATCCCAGAACTCATCAATTAAGTTATACAGTTGCCTATGATTTTACAGACGAAGACCTTAGACAATTTCAAAAGTTAGCTAAACTAAAACTTGAAATAGGTCTAAAAGAGGCTATACAAGCCGTATTTGGGAGTCTAGCAGACAATGAACATGAATCCCTAAACCAAGTAATAGATGAGCTCTACGATGAACTGAGCGCCTTAAAACAGGAATTTAAGCGAGAAATGCGACTGATAAAAATTGAGAATTCCAACCTAAAAAAGAAAATCCAAGATATTGAAGAGTCGATGCAAACCGGCTTACTAGGGTTTGTTAACAAGAGGTCAAAAAATAGGTTCCGCTAATAGCGAGTTTTCGGCTGAGCCATGAGGCAGAAAGCCGAAAATGAGCGTAGATGCGGACGGACCATTTTTGACCGATAGGGTGTGTAGTAACACCACCCTCTGCAAGTTAGGTGTACCATCGAAAGAATTCAGTATTACCAAGGGTTTTGGAGATTTTAAGGGTGGCAAAATTAGGCAAAAAGTTGAATCAAAATCTATGGCAAAAAATGAACATTTACGTTCTGTATTTGACTGGATTCAAATTCAGTTTGACAAGACTGAATTTTCGCCAAGAGAAATAATCGAAGACATTCTATTTCTTGACTATGACCTATTTATTGAGAATATAGGGAGCCTTAAATACTATAACTATGATAGCCAGCTTCATTATGGAAATATCCGTATCTACTATGGAGCGAAAGAGTCGTCCTACATGCTTGTCATGTCAGGACAGGCACTCGAGTTCTATAGAGATATGGTATTAGATCCAAATAGTCTGTCCGAAAGACAGTTTCTGAACAACCTCTACTACAATTACAATCAATTTTCAGTAAGACGAATTGATATTGCAATAGATGATTTTAATGAAACACCCTATTTCACTCCTAATCAGCTTCTAAAGATTTGTCAGAAGAAACGCTTTATATATGGAAAAAGTACCTACTACAATACCTACGGAGATGAAACAATCGGCCAGACCTTATATTTGAGAAAACCCAATGATGATGAAAGACTTAGAATTTACGATAAACGCTTAGAACGAGCTGAGAAGCTCGGTATCAGCAAGCGGTATATAGAAAATTGGATAAGAACTGAGTTAGAACTTAGGAAAGAAAAAGCTCACTACTTCATTCAAGAATGGTTGCATTCGGAAATAGATCTTCTCAACTTTACCAAGGGATATCTCAAAGAAAAAGTGAGGTTCTATAGTGATAGTCACTTCTCAAAACCCTTGAGATCTTGGGAAAAGTTTTTAGGTCACTCAAAACCTGTCTCTATCATTATTTCAAAACCAAAAACAGAACTAGAACAAAAATTAGAATGGTTTACCTATAAAGGTTCTGGAGCTATTCTAAAAGCGTATAAATTTCTATACGACAATAACTTACTGCATGAGTATGAGAAATCTAACTATCTCGCACTCAACAATATGGAATATCCACCAGATTTAGCAAGTGGATTAATAGAAAGGGCAATTCTCTTTAAAAGAGAGGATTTGATCCCCACAATCAAAGAAAATATCAAAAGGAGAAATTAATTATGGCAAAAATGCTTTCACAAAATGACTGGAATTTTAATAACATTGGAACAAAATTTGAATTGGATGAAGTTATTCCAAAATTTGAAACGGAAGTCCGAGCAGATGCAAACGGAGAAATTATCAAAAACCGAGATGGTAGCGAAAGACGTTTTAATACCGATAGAATCATTGGTTGGAAATACAATGTAACAATTAAGGATGGACAATTCAAAAAGAAATCAACCCAAGTCTCAGTAGACAATCCAGATGCCTTGGTTGATAATGACTATATCCAAGCAATGGATGAAGTACCAGTTACATTTGACAATTTACAAGCTACTATGATTAGTTCGACAATGTATTACAAGGCAGATGCTATCCATTTAGTAGATGTAAAACAAAAATAAATATCAGACAAGGGGAGTTAATCCTCCCCTTACTTAATCTAATTAGAAAAGGAGATCACATGATTAAAACTGTAACAAAAGATGACCTTATCGAACTTGGATTTGCTCCAGGAACTGCAAGAAAGATTATCCATACCGGCAAATTACTATTAGTGAATCGTGGTTTTAACATCTACGATAACAAAAGGATTGGTACAATTCCAGCCAGTGTCGCAGAAGAACTATTAGGAATTGAACTCCAGAAAGAAGCGTAGCTTATGGCTTTACGTAAAAGTAGAGACGGAACTTGGATTGTTGATGTTTCCAATGGTATAAATCCAATATCTCTAAAACAACGTAGAATTGTAAGAAAAGGATTCAAAACTAAAAAAGAAGCATTGGAGGCCGAACAATACTTACGAAGTGTCGAACTTAAAGAAAAAAGTTTCAACTCAAAAATATCAATTGATATCCTTTATGATCTCTTAAAAGAAGAGGATAGAATAAACAACAGAAAACAAAGCTATATAGATACACAAGAAAACAACTATAACAGGCATATAAAAAACTATTTTGAAAAAGTTGATGATGTAGCTAAATTAACTTATGAAGATATCTATCAATTCAGAGAACATCTAAGAGATAAAAATACTCAAAACTCAGAAAAGAAGCTAAGTCCAAACACTATTAATAAAATTATAATTTTACTAAAGAAAATTCTGGATGTTGGATTAAGAAAGGGATTTTACAAGGAACATCCCGTAGGATTACTGAAAAAATTACCCATAGAAAAAGTAAAATTAAATTTCTGGACAGTAAAAGAATTTAAGCATTTCTTAACACTATTTAGCAACGATGAATACAATATAAAATTACTATTCACAGTTCTATTTTTTACTGGTCTAAGACTCGGAGAAGCTCTTGCTCTAACGTGGAAGGACATAGAGTTTTCTACAAATACAATCCATGTAAGTAAATCAATATACGTTAAAAAAGGTGAAGAACACATTAGTAGTACAAAGACAAAAGCTGGAACCCGAAGAATCATCATGAACACCAAACTAGTGGAGACACTAGAAGAATGGAGGCAAACACAGCATGAAAGATTAAAAGAATTTACAACCAACCTAGATGATCTACAGATATTTCAAAATAGCCCGATTACGATAACTAAGGATTCAATCGAAAAACAATATAAAAAAATATTACAAAGAGATAGTTCTTTAAAAAAAATAAGAATTCATGACTTCAGGCATTCACATGCTTCCCTACTAATAAACCAAGGAGAAGATTATCTTGTCGTAAAAGAAAGATTAGGACATGCTTCTATAACTACAACAATAGATACATACTCTCATTTGTATCCAAGCAAGCAACAAAAATTAGCGGATAAATTAGATGATTTGTTAT